>CAWGIW010000001.1:0-412353 GCA_963822825.1 uncultured Actinomycetes bacterium
GTCCGGCAACAGCAGAAAACCAGTCAGGGAATGAGCATCTGGTAGCCGCAATTAGGGAAGTGTCGAATTTAGGCACTTCCCAGTTCCCGCGCAGTGTTTCCCAACTGCAATTCAAAAGAGCTGCATTTCGCAATTCAGCAGCAGTATGCGGCTAATTCAGGAGGCAATAGAAGATGTACGGACCAAAGCAAATCAGTGGGTATCAGAGGCTATCCGGTGTTTTCGTGCGAGCTGTTTCGGACCCGGGTGGGTTTGTCGGCTACGCCGACCTCGTTATTCATGACAGTCCACCCCTTACAGGGTGTCCTGTAGTCACGCCCGCGCCTTTTCAAATACTTGGGACGAGTCGGTTTGCAATTGCAAACCGACTATCCTGGCCGAGTTTCACGGCTTCATTCGGAGGAGTTGATAAGCGTGCCTAAGCAGCCGAGCGCTCTTTCCCGCACCGTCCAGGCTGGCGCAAAAGTGACCGCGGCCGAGTTCCGAGCCATTCGCCAGCGTGCGACCAGCGAAGGCTTGACAGTGAGCGAATGGACCCGTGTGACGGTTCTCCGTGCACTTCAAGTTGACCCCGTCACCCGCACCATGATGGCCGAGTTCTTGGCTATGCGGCGCATTGTCCTGACTCTCTATACCGAGCTACGCACTGGAGGCAAGGAACTTTCGGCGGCAGCCATCGACCGCCTTGTCGCCGATACCGACCTGCGTAAATATGCCCTGGCCGATCGCCGGATTCGCGACACTCTCGGCTTGCCGATCGAGGAAGATCCGGCTCTTCAGAATTCGAAAGCCCGAAAGGAAAACCAATGATGAGCACAGCTTCTGCAACACCCGCATGGCCCCGACGTCCCCCTGTTTGGTCTAGTCTGGCCTTGCTCGCTTCCTTCCTTTTGGCAGGTCTCTACTGCCGAATGGAAGTCGCCTTCATGCCGGGTACTCAAGGCAAACTGATACCGACATACATCAAGAGTGCGGTTTGGCGTTATGTTCCCCCGATGCCAACACTTCGCAAGCGAGTAGGCCCACCTACGCACAAATTCATCCTGCCGGATGGTTCTAGTCTCCAGCTCCCCGCCGCGGTCCTCTACAACGATTTGCGGCAAACGGTGTACGGCGGAACATCCGTTCTCGCGGTCTTCCAGACCGCCTTTATCTGTTCCGGCTTGACTCTTGTGATCCTTCTCACGTGCGGTATGTACTTCGACAAACGATATGAGAAAGAGACTCGCAACGGGCGCCGCATTCGCGGCCCTCGCATTGTCAGCCGATGGCAATTCAACACTGAAACGCGCGGCTTTCCACTTTCCCTTCGGTGGAGGAACCAGGCCGGCCAGTGGAGACCAGCCTTGATCCGAACTCCGCAAGGACTTCGGTTCCCGCTCACCAATCCGCCCACGATTTTCGAGCGCCTGAAGGGAAAGAAAGGCTTAGACCTTACGCTCAAACGCTCCAAAGAAGCGCAACACATCCAGGTGTCGGGCGATACCGGAGCCGGTAAATCCACCCTCATTCGCAACATCCTCTACCAAGTGGAAGAGCGCGGCGAAACCGCCATTGTGTTCGATCCCGAGCGCGAATATCTGAAGGAGTTTTACGACGAAACCCGAGGCGATCTGGTTCTCAATCCCAAAGACGAGCGATGCCCGTACTGGGCGATCGGGGACGAGGCAGACGACGAGCCGCAGGCGACTCCCATAGCAAACGGTCTGTTTCCGGAAGAACCAACCCAACAGAAGTTCTTCCTCAATCACACGCGTGCCATCTTCGCGTATCTGCTTGCCTACTACAAGCCCACGGTGAATGAACTGGGCCACTGGATGGCACACCCGGAGGAGATCGACAAGCGGGTCGCTGGCACGGAGCACGCGCACACCATGACGGAGAACGCAGCACCGCAACGCGCCGGTATTCTCGGCACTCTCAATGAAGCCGGTAAGCCGCTCCGGATGATGCCGACGCACGCCGAAGGCCGCCAGCGCTTCACTGTTCGTGAATGGTCTAAGAAGCGCCGCGGCTGGATCTTCGTGACCTCGACGGCGGAAACGATTGACGCCGTTCGTCCCCTCCAGGGTCTCTGGCTCGACATGCTGATTCTCAAACTCCAGGGCGACGCCGACCCAGACGCGAATCGTTGCTGGCTCGTATTGGACGAGGTCCAGGAACTCCAGCGGCTACCGCAGCTTCCGAAGGCACTCACACGCCAGCGCAAGTCGGGCAATCCGATCGTCATCGGCTTTCAAGGCATGTCTCAGATCGACGCGAATTACGGCAAGCAAGCGGAGACAATGCTCAGCCAGCCCTTTTACAATTTCATTCTGCGCACCCAGGAATCCCGCGCCTCTGAGCACCTGTCGAAACGCATCGGCAATGTCCAGATCGAGCGCGTTAAGGAGACCAGGCCGGCCCATCTACTTCTCGGCAAAGGCCATCGAAGCTACAGCACCGAGCGTGTGATTGAGCCGCTCATCATGCCGTCCGAGATCCAGGAACTGGACGACCTGACAGGCTACTTCGTCGCCGCAGGCAAGGTGGTACCGATCGCTTTCGATGTCCGCGAAAAACGGCGACGCGCACCGGGACTTATCGAACGCATGATCCCGAACGTACAAACACGGCCCTTGAACCCGGAACCGAGTCCGGAAGATTCGAGCCGCACACTAGCCACACGCCCCGCCCCATCAGGACCGCAGCCTACCGGTCCACATGACGCAGCGGATCACACCGAAGACACAGAAGACGACGCCCACATAGTGGCCGGAGCCGCGTCCCGCTACGACTGATGCTCGTACCAGACCAACGGGGTGATGCTGGCTCTACAGCACCTTCCGGCCAGAGCCAGCACACCTCCAGACCTGCATCTATTAGCCTCGCCAGAAAAACCGTTCTCCATCTAGAAAGTTGCTCCTATGGTCGATCCCTCGAAACCGCTGGTTCCCGCTAAGGTCAAGGATTATTACAAGAGCGAATACTCTGCCGCATCCAATTCCTACTTCTCCCAGTCCGGAACGCTTCAAGGCCAATGGCACGGCCAGCTCGCCGCCGAGTTCGGTCTGACTGGGGCAGTCGAGGCGCAGGCATTTGACCGTCTCGCCGATGGCGAGGACCCCAGATCCGGCAACCAACTCATTCGTCATCGAGATACCCATCTCACGCGAGAAGGCAAAGAAGTGGCGCATCGAGCTGCCTGGGATCTGACCTTCAATGCCCCAAAGACGGTTTCCCTTACCGCGCTCGTCGGAGAAGACGAACGCGTGCGCGAGGCCCACCGCCAGGCGGTTACCAAAACCCTGGATTACCTGGAGCGGTATACACAGGCCCGGACCGGAGGCAACGCACCGCCACAGACCACGGGACGCTGGGCGACAGCGACCTTCGAACACGACACAGCACGGCCAGTTGACGGATATCCGGCCCCGCACCTCCATACCCACGCCATCGTCTTCAACATGACGACCGACGCGGAAGGCAACCACCGATCGCTTCAGCCTTACGAGTTCTTTCGCGCCCAGGCGATGGCCACCGCGATTTACCAGTCGGAACTGGGAAACAACTTGCGCGCTCTCGGATACGAGGTGACCCGGGGGACCAACCACGCTCCGGATATCGCCGGTTATACACCCGAATACTTAGCGGCGGAAAGCCTTCGGCATGCCAAGCTAAAACAACGTTTAGAGGAACTCGGTGTAGCAGGCCGAAGAGCCGAGGACATCGTCAATCACCAGAACCGGGAAGACAAGCTCGCCATCAGCGCCGACGAGCTCCGGAAACTTCACAAGGCAAATGCCGAACTCTGGGGAAACCAGCCGGCCCGGGTTGTGGAGCAAGCCTCCACCAAAATCGCTCCTCCGCAGTTGGCAGACGAGCAACGCCTGCACATGACAAGCGAAGCGGTCCGGTCGGCCGTCCGGAAGTTGAACGAGCGCACGGCCGTCATCGAGGAGCATCGGATCATCACCCAAGCACTTCGATATGGCCAGGGTCATTTTCTCCTGAACGATGTCGAGCAGGAATTGCAACGCCAGCGGGCCTCCCGGGAACTGATCAGCGTCGACCATGTCAGGCCCCACGCTCCCGGTCACCGCTACACGACGCCTGCGATGATTCGGATGGAGCGCCATGTCCTTTCGCGAGTGATGGAAGGGCAAAACAGCGTGACGCCCATCGCGGAGGACCCGAACCTCTCCCGCTATGAAATTCTCAAGGGGAACGAGCGACGCCAGGCCGTCCTGAAGGGTCTACTCACAACTCGGGACCAGATTGTCGGATTACAGGGCGGCGCGGGAACCGGCAAAACGACAGCCCTCGAAATCGTCAAAGAGATCGCCGAAGAACACGGTTTTGAAGTCCGTGGACTCGCGCCGACATCGCGCGCTCGAAACGAATTAGCAGCCCGAGGAATCCAGTCCGCCACCCTGCAAAAACACCTTCTAACCGGCGCCAAAGGCGAACAGCAAACGTCGCCTCCCCGCTTATATTTTGTTGACGAGTCGAGTCTGTCCTCGACTAACCAGATGCACCAGTTCCTAAAGACCCTCCGGCCGAATGACCGAGTCATCCTTGTCGGTGATGTCCGCCAACACCAATCCGTTGAAGCGGGCAGGATCTTCGGCGAACTGCAGGACGCCGGCATGAAAACGGCCCAGCTCAACAAAGTCGTTCGGCAAAAAGATGCCGACCTAAAGCGATCCGTCATCCTGATGGCAAACGGCAAAGTCGCCGAAGGCGTCGAAGAGCTGCGAAAACAAGGGCGCGTGCATGAGGCCCCTAAACGGCAAGACCGCTTCGCGGCGCTCGCAAATGCATACCTGGACAGTCCCGAGAACACGCTCGTCGTATCCCCCGACAACCTGAGCCGCCAGGAAATCAACACGGCGATCCGCGAGCAGCGCAAGCGCCTCGGAGAACTGAAAGAGGAGCGAACGGTGCGCGGTTCTCATTCGCAAAGACCTCGACGCCGAAGATCGAAAGAGGGCCGAATCGTACCGTGTCAGCGACGCGATCCGCTTCCATGCCAACATCCCCTCACTGAAAGTCAAAGCCGGGGATCTGGCCACCATCCTCGATGCGCACCCGGACGAAAACACCATTTCAGTCCAGATCCGGCAGCAAGATGGCAAGCTCCGCAATTTGACCTTCAATCCAAAGCTGCGAACAGCACTCAGTGTGTTCGAACCCCAGGAGCGCTCTTTCGCGCCAGGTGACAAGATACAGTTCACTACTCCGTGGTCACAGAAAGGCGTTGCTTCACGTGATACAGCCGTCATTGAACACATCGAATCCAACGGGAACATAGCCGTCCGTCTCGATAACAACAGGCGAGTCGCCTGGAATCTAAAAGACTTCAATCATCTCGACTACGCTTACGCCATGACGAGCCACTCTTCCCAGGGAATGACTGTCGATCGCGTCCTCATCCACGTCGATACCGGAGACTCCCGCGTTCGCGGCCTGGTGGACAAAACCCTTTCATACGTGGCAACTTCCCGCGCCCGCCACGATGCGCAGATATTCACTGACAACGCCGCCGAGCTCTCGCGAGCACTCAGCCGCGACAATGTCAAAGACACGGCGCTGAGCGCAGCACAGATCAAACGTACCGGGCTGCAGCCGAAACAAAGACGGCCGCCCAGTACGCTATTCAGTCAAACTGTCCAGTCCTTATGAATGAGCAAACTATACACATCTGTTGCGCCAGCCTCTGCTAACGATCGCGTCCCGTTGTAGCAAAGATCAAAAGGCTCCCACGAACAAACTTCAGGCCATCATCGAAGCAGCAGAGCCCAAGCTTTACGAGCTGCCTTCGGCCGGTTGAGAACCTCAAACCTCTGGAAGCAGCAGGGTTAGCAAAGCTCGGAAAGAGAGGCAACCGTGGTTCCTCCACTAAAGGAGTTCGGCTCACCAGACCTTGAATCACCCAACTTCCTGGCTATCACTGTGCCCCCAGTAAATAGGACAAAGCCAGGATCCACCCAGCACAGAGCCTCATGAGCGGAGCCTCAAGACAATTCTGTTGTGCCGCACCCCGACTAGATGCAGGCGTACGGCGGACCTTCACCGTGCGCTCACGCTCGTTCGCCGTGCATCCACGTCTATGAACATGGCGCCGGTCGAGTGAGCAGCGGCCAGTTACCGGCCGTGACATCTATCCGTTTTCGATTTCTATCTCTGGATATTGCCGACGTACCTCGCTCACTAGCTCCTCGCGGTCATAATCGCTAAATTCCTTGAGTACTTCATTCTTTTCCTCGTCACAGATCGACGCTTCGTAGAAGGTGTTATACTCTCGATCTTTCGATTCGAAATGTATGCAGTCAAAGCGTATTTCCTCTGTCCATCATCGCGTTTTTGTCTGTAAGCATTCACATCCTCCAAATTCTATTGCATTTTCGAATACTTTACACGGAGTCCAATCCCAAACAAACCAAATCGGTCTCGTGCTCACCAATCAAAGCTGGGCGACTCAGCCCTGATCCTTTTGGCGCTCCTTTGCCCATCTCGCATTCGCACTGTTTTGCGCCCGTCTCCGCTTCTCTTCCGGCGTCAACTTCGACCAGAACTCCCGAGAGACAGCACCAAGTGTCTTTCGAAAAGCTTCTGCCTGATTCCCTTTACCGTCTTGCTGAGCGGGGATTGCTCGCGTTTCCGTTCGCGTCGCAATGCGTCTAATCCCCGGCTCAACGCCTCATAGCGTGACACTCCACATTCTTTTGCCACGCTATTGAGCTTTCGATACAACGATTCTGTAGCCTGCAGCCAGACTGGAATTGTTGGATCATCTTTTTCGGGCTTGTCACGCTTGACTTTCCTCTTGTTTGACAACGCGTTGGCCCCTTCATTCGCCCGAATCAGGCGAAGAGACTCACGAGATACCGCCCATTAGGGTGTTCGGTACTGCTTCCTAGTGACATCGTAGTGCATTTACGTTTGAACCTATTGAAGCTGACTCCATCCGCGAGAGACAGGAAGCAAGATTATCAGACCGTTAACCATTTCGCGTAAGCCTGAACGTCAATCATCGGCACAGTGCCACTGAACTGCAGCATGGAGATCAGATTAAAAAGGAACGCCGTCGCCGGCCTACCTTCTCTGGTAAAAGCATATTCGCCCGTCGACTGCTCCAATGTGAAGTGACCGTGCACAGCAACGCAGCCGATATCGAGATGCCCTTCCGCCGTGTCCTTGGCGAGTGCCTTTTTCACTCGTTCGCCAATGCCGGACTCCAATCGCTTTCGAAGGTCAAGAGCCCACCGATGATAGGTATCAGGGGTTTGGCCGGATAGATGCCCTTCGCATATGGGATGGGCAGACTTGTCCTGTGAAGGCGACGAACGCTCGCAATTTTGGTTTGGGCATACTCCACCTCGCCCGCGTTGATCGCCTGTTTGGCCTCAAAAACAGCATAAACGCTTTCCGCTGGGATTATCGTCTGGTCTTGGTAGTGGAATATGAACGGGAATACTGCCGGTCGAAAACAACGACGTCGATCTGGTCGCTAAATACTCCTTTGCTATCGACAACATGCGCCTTGGCCGCCTGATAGCGTTCCGGAAGGTAGGTTTGGAGCAACTCCAGCCACACGGCTTCGCTCGCATCGCCTTTCGTTCCGGGGTGCCCGAATGTTTTCCGGACAGTCTGCAGCCTTTGCTGGATATCCTCGTGCAGGCCCGCTAGCAGTTGAGGCAGTGACCAGGCGCTCACGCTCTCTTCTCCTCAAAAGGCGGCGTCGGCTTCATCTCGCGCGCAATCTCGAGTGCGCGACCGGTCGACGGGATGCGAGGGATACGCATCTAGCACCACCGCCGGCATGAGACGCTGCGTCAGATCAGAAAACGTAAATCCATAATGGGCAGCTTATTCGGCCCGGTGGCTGTTACCAGCGCTTCGATTTGGGTTTTCGCGAACCCCAAATGCTCGAAAGCTCCGCTAAGCACGGCACGCCGTTGTACGTCGTTAGGCCTATCGAAGGTCAGGATGTCGGCCGCGCGCCGTTTTACTGCAGGATCAAGAGCACCGATCCGGTTGGTGCACATGATTACGGCGGCGGGCACTTACCGTTCCCGAGACGGTCGATACCGCGGATGAAAGCATTAACCCCTGCCCGGTCCTCATGATGCATTTGCGCTGCCTCGCGCGATTGCGCTAAGTGCGTCCGCTTCGTCGACCAAAAGAATCACGGCACCGCGCGCCGCGCCGAGCGGATTTTAGTTTCGTTGCCTCCATGACTGTATGATCGAAGGCGGCCGAAAGAACTGCGTCATCTCGCCTACCCTACCCTGGCCACGTGTTGACAAGCTAAGCGGAAACAACGTGATCCGATATTTCTCTTGCCGGGCAACCGCATCGCCGATCGTTTCCGCAAGTTCAGTCTTACCGGAACCGATATCACCGCAAGAACAACCAGGGAGGCCTCTCAAGACATATTCAGCAGCCCATTCGAATTTCCGTGATGCTTTCGCCCCCAAGTTTCCAGACCGGCCGGGTTGACAAGTAAACTTAGGATCTTGTTCAGGCGCGAGATGTGGCCATCAAGACCGACCAGCGCCCCAATCGTTCGTGTGCCTCGATATCCGGATATGTAATCCGCCGATCGAAAAGCTCATCCAGCGCAGGATTTGCGCTCATCGAAATCCCCTCAGGCTGGAACGTTTTAGTGCCCGTCCGCCGGACGAGTAGGTCAGATCCTCGATCAGATAGCCATTGAGGCCAGGTTCATCCGCACCTGTACGAGTGAACGGCATCTGCCGCCTGAAGGCATCCTTTTCTGATTGGCTCAATGCGTGCCATGCTGAACTATAAGTGAGGTAACTGTAGAAGGAAGCGCCACTGATATCGGCGCCCGGCCAGCATTCTCCCGGGATCATCGTCATTGGCCGCGAAACCGGCCAAGTCGCGCGCCGTGTAT
The DNA here is from genome assembly GCA_963822825.1 of uncultured Actinomycetes bacterium. Classification (GTDB taxonomy): domain Bacteria; phylum Actinomycetota; class Actinomycetes; order Streptosporangiales; family Streptosporangiaceae; genus JAWWPY01. Next base: position 8,903 of record CAWGIW010000001.1, read on the forward strand.
CGCAAAGTCGGTTCGATCCACTGGCCGTTGCGCTTGAATCCAAGCGTTAATGTTCCGAGATAGCCCTTTTCAAAAGCTCTGTCGCCTCAGCCTCGTATTCGCAATTGTGGCGTCAGCCGGGGCGCCATAAAAACGCTGCACTCGCTTCAGGTCGGTTGCCACCTTGGACGCCATGTATTTTGCGTGAGTCAACGTAAATGTTGTCGTCTCGGTGATGGTAAAGCTGCTGCTCATGGTCCCCCCTACGCCTGAAACGATGAACCGAATACCTTCTGCCAGTAATACACGGTCTTTTCTTTTGTGGTCGCCGCCAGAGCCGCATCGATCGCGTCACCAGCTGTCAATGCGGCGCCACAATGTCATCGGCCTGGGCAGCTGTGTAGAGACGGCTTACATTGTTTTTGGCATTGACAGGATCAACTATTTGAACCGGCGACGTGAAAGTACTGGACCTTGGATGCGGGGTAACAATCTTCGAACACAATCTTTTCGCGCAAGCTCGTCCTTCCGATGTAAGTGAAAAGATGCTGCAAAGCCTCCGGGTAGTCGCTGAGATCGATGCCTTGGTCACAGATGTGCGCAAGAATCAGCTCGATCATGAATGACTTGAACCGAAACCCGTCCCTCTCGCTTTTGGCCAGCCGCGCCCACGCTTTGACAAGCCGAACGACCTGCGAAAATGCTCCGGGTTGCACTCGTTTTCTTTGCGGATGAACTCGATGTGCAACGGGATGTTCGTTTCGAGGAGGGACCCGTCTTCCTGGCTGACCAGATCCCCATACCATTGCGGGTTGCCTTTGTAGAGAATGGGGACAATATCGACATCGAGGCCGGTTCCCCGGAACGAGACGGTGACACTGTAGGTCTGCGGTTTGACCTGATCCGGGCTGAAGTTTGGAAAGGCTTTGCGCAAGCGATCGGCCAGGTAGTTCAACAGGCTCTGGATCTCATGGGGTGCGTCGGCACCGCTGATGTAGCAGGCCACATCGATATCGTTCAGTGTGCGCAAGGCCGTGCCCTTGGCGAGACTTCCTGACAGAAGCATCTTCCTGAGAGAAAAATCCGGATGTTCACCCAGATAATTTTCCAGGCGTTCCCTCAGACGGCGGGCTTGAGCCCGATATTCGTTTGCTTTGTCCTTCGGCAAGTTCACCCTGTCCTGCGCGAAACGGACGATATCGTCGTGATCTACATGCTGCCGTGACATTCAACTCCTCATTCCCGTGGACTCGCCGCTTACTTTTGCTTTGTTCTGATTGCGTAAGTACTCGCTCAAGGAGCTGTTCCCCGTTTCATCCAGAAGCGTGTCGAGCTTCATGTCGGAGCGCCGTCCGGGCGCGAAGTTCTCTCCGTAGGTTTCGCGGAGCGTACCCAGGCGCGTATTTCCGTTCTTGGCCCGCGTTTGCCCATTTTCGTCGCGGTACCGGTCGTCCAGGCCAGGTTGTTTAGCCATCTCAACTACTCCCTTCGTGTTGCCGGATCTTCCGGCCCAATCCCAGTATACCCTCGATCAGCGGATTTGGGTATCACGAAGGAAAGAATCGGCGATCAAAACAAATCGGCATTCGGAGAATCGGTATCGGCAAGAATTTCCTTCTTGAGAAGCCGTACCCTCGCCGCATCCCGGGACGTTTGAAACGTGGAGGCAACGGTCCCAATCAGTTGCTGCCCTGCTATCGAATTCACAAGCAGATTGGTGAACGGCAGCCGATTCTTAGTGCGAAAGGACTGCACGACTTCAACCAGGGCACTGGCCGGCATCAAAATCGCACCACAGGCATATCCAGCCTGCCACTCCATCCAGTCGCTCTCCGGCCGCACGTTCAATTGTGGCCCGCTTACATCTGTTCCTGTGCGCTTTGTGTTCCTCCGGAAAAAGGGACGCATTTTGATTCATCGTGTCGAACATAAACTGGTGAAAATATACATGCCCGAATTCATGCGTCAAAGTCGTCCGGAGCCGATTCTCCATGTTGTGCGCGCTGAGCTTATCTGAAATGCTCACCACGGGACGCTGCCCGGCTTAAACTCGGTTACGCCGTCGACGTCCCCTTCCTCGTGTGAGAGATCGACGCAGGAATCCAGATCGGCTCTCTCCTCGACAAAAATCGTGATATCTTCCGTCTTAAACGGAAACTCGATTTTGCCGTACTTCTTCATCAAAAACTTCTGCACCAGTCGCTCGCATTGAGCGTCAATCGCGTCCGGCTGATAGTGCGGCCGCCGCGGGAACCTGCCAGTCTTGTCGGGAACCCATTTCATCGCTATTTCTTGACCTTCTTCCGGAAGGCTTTGAAGGCTTCTTCGGCCTGTTCGGGGTGGGTTGCGGCGAAGTTTCTTACATCCTCGGGTATGGTACCCGCCGCCAGGCACAGAACGTCTTTACCCACTTTCAGGACCGCTGCGATTTGCTTGATCAAATGTTCGTTCGGCGGATTTCGCCGGTCACGCTCAACGTCATTCAGATATTGCGGTGAGATCGCCTGTCCGTCCTCTTTCTTCACCTTGGAGGCCAATTCCTTCTGGCTCATGCCGACGGCTCTGCGAGCCTCAGCGACCATGGTGCCAAATGTCTTCATAAAACAATATTAGAATCCGCTGATTTGGGAAGCAAGCGCCTGGATGTCCGGGCACGTTTTAATAGCGCTCGCGCGAACGTTACGTGCGTTTTGCAACCCGCGTTTTCGCGGGAAGTTCGAGAAAACGCCTTAGCTGCACTGAAACTGCCTGCAAGTTCTTCTCGACTTGGCATTCCCAAAGTGTAAGGACGGTCCACCCCAATGCCTTAAGGGCGGTCTGCGCGGCTGCGTCACGTTCCTGGTTTCGGGCAAGCTTCGGCTCCCAATAATTGCGGCGTGTTTTCGGTAATCGGCCTTCCCGGCATTCCTTGTGTTGATGCCAGAAACAGCCGTGAAGAAAGATCGCCTTCTTGCGAGATGGAAACACGAGGTCAGGTTTTCCCGGCAAATCCTTTCGGTGCAAGCGGAAACGGTAGCCCATCGCATGAATCAACTTCCTCAGAAGCAGTTCCGGAGCGGTGTCCTTCGACCGGATCTGCCGCATATTCTCGCTGCGTCGCTGCTGGCTGAGATTGTCCAACGCGCTGTATCCCCTTTTATGCGTGTGGTGCCCGGCTCAAAAGCGCCAAGAGATAATCTTTTTCAGTTTTGCTAAGCTTCTTGTCCTCGCGGATGTTTTTGCGCACCTGCTGCGCGGCCGCTTTGTCGAGGTCAGGTTCGATGGACGCTAAGACATACTGGTCGTCATCGGAAACTTTCTTCCACTCTACATCGAAACCAAGTTCTCTCAGATCTCTGACCCGGCGTTCGGTGTGAGTTTGATCGGCGGTCAACACGCGGAGCTTGGACGAGCGAACGGGATTGCCGACATGTTGCGACAGATATTGCAAGAGAATGGGCTGAACGGACGTATAGCCGCGAACAGCTTTGTATTTGCCGGGAATCCGGTCACCGTAGACTTCCGCGATCCGCTCTTCGATCCGTTTTCGTGTGATTTCGAGCAGACTGTCGCCGCGCAACAAGTGGTGCTGAGCCACCAAGCAAAACTGTCTTGCCAGAGAACGCCGCGCTTCCATCCTGCAGCCGGCGGCCCGGCCGGTCCTCGTGCGGCACCCGCACGCAGCACACCACCTCGGCCTTGCCGATATCCAGCGCCGCGACCCGCGCAATGATCTCCTCACGGTCCTGTGTCTCCTGCAGCACCCGGCACCTCCCGTCCTGTCGGGGGTGAACAGCAGGCGGCTGCCCGCAGGAACCGCAAAGGGACAGCGGAATCTAATCCACGTGCTCAAGGCAACACTGAAGGGCCCCGAACGCGGCTCCCGGCGCCCGGCTAGACGACGGCCTCCAGCGACCATAGGGGACCCGGCGTCAGCGGGCAGCCACTCCCATTTTCACACCGGAACGGGCGTCCCACCAGGGACAATATTGGCTAGACGACCTATTCCAAGGGTGAGTGGTCGTAGGCGATCAGCGAGCGCAGGATGGGTTGGCTGGCGTGGTCGTTGCCTCAGTCGATCGGCTGCCTGGCGATCAGCGGCGGCTCGCGGCCGGCCAGCAGCCAGCCGGCGGCGGCGGCGATCAGCGGCAACCCGATCAGCAGGATGAGCACATCAGTCAGCGGCACGTCGCCGAACATGGCGGGCAGGCTGCCGTGTGCCCAGGCCAGTACGGCGATCACCGCGCCGGCCATGCCGAGGATCGCGCCGAGCAGGCCCAGTGCGGCAGCGGTCGCCGCCGTGATCATCCGCCGGGTCATGCCACTGGCGCCGACGGCGGTGAGCGTGCGCAGGTCCTGCGCGGTCTCGCTGCGGATCAGGCCGACGGAGGCGGCCAGCACGCCGAGCGCGATGATGATGCCCAGCGCGGTGCCGCCGTCGGCGAACTCACCGAGACCTGGCGTATCGGACTTGGCCTCGAACGTCACCTTGTCGGCGAGCGCGAGTCGCTTGGCCGCGCTGATCTGCGTGGCGGTGAGCGGGGCAGGTGCCTGGATCAGCCACCCGAACAGCTGATCCTGCTGCAGGTGGTATTTGCTCACCGCGTATTCGGTGATCACCGTGTTCGGCGCGGAGGTGCCGCTGGGCAGGTTGCTGAGCGTCTGGATCGCGGGATTGGCCAGGCATTCGTTGCTCAGCGTGCAGGGCGGACCGCCGTGACTACCGGGCTCTGGCGGGTTTCCGTTGCAGGTTCCGGAGCAGGAGTTGCGCCAGATCATCTCCATGTGCGGCAGGCCCGCCAACCCTGGCCGCATGGTGAGGAAGTCGGTGCCGGGAGCGATCTGGCTGGCCTTGATCCCGTAGGTGGCGAGCAACTGCGGGGTGGCCACGTACACGTTGCCGGAGAAATTCTGATGGACCGGCGTGCCCACCTGGTACGGCACGGCGCCGTCGATTTCCAGTGGCACCGCGGACCCGTGCAGGCTCGCGGCGAGACCGTCCACCTGCCGGCCTAGGCTGGCGGCCTGGGCGGGGCTGAGCTGCGACATCTCGCCGGGCGCCAGGCTCTGCTGCGCGTAGAAGGTCAGCTGGCTGCTGGACAGGTTGGGGCCGATCCAGTCGAGCGGATTGTCGAACCTGATGCTGGCGACGAGGCAGATCGCCATGGCCAGGAACACGGCGAACGTGGTTGCCGCCAGCGCGGCGCCGGACCGGGCGCGGTAGCGGACCAGGTCGCGCAGCGCGATCCGGATCGCGACCGGCACCCGAGGTCCCGCCCCGGCGCCCAGCACGCTGATGGCCAGCGGGGCGAGCAGTATGAGACCGACGATCGTGGCGACCAGGCCGGCTAGCAGGAACGGCGCATGCTTGGGACCGCCGCCATCCACCCCGGCCAGGCCGTCGGCGGACGCCAGGCACGCGAGGCCGGCCGCGAACACGATGACGCCAGGCAGGGCGGAGCGGTGCACCGCCTTCGGCAGCGCGGGGCGGCCGGACAGCGCGGTCACCACCGGCACCTGAGCCATCGCCTTAGCCGGGCGGCGGGAGGCCAGCACCGACGTCGCGATCGCGAACACGACCCCGATGGCGAACGCCCACCACGGCAGGTTCGCCGCGTCAACCACGTGGCCGGTAGCCTGCTGCAGCGTCGGCACGTAAGCGAACCAGGCGGCCAAGCCAAGCACCGCCCCGGCCAGCGCGGCGGCCACACCGACGGCCAGGCCGCCCGCGATCATGACCAGGCGCAGGTTGCGTTCGGTCGCGCCGATCGCGCTGAGCATGCCGAGGGCATGGAGCCTGCGCTGGGCCATTACCGAGAAACTGGCTACCGACACCAGGCCGATCAACACCAGGCCGAGTACCTCCACGACCAGGATGCCCGTCGCCGGCGAGATCCCGCCCGACATAGCGTTGGGGGTCGTGACCGTCGCCGCCGCCGGGATACCGGGCAGCGTCGCGTTGCCGTTGCTGACCGCCTGCTGGACGGCGGGAGAGCCGAGCAGCATGATCACCTGGCTGGGGTGCAGGACCTGGCCGGGAGCGACCAGCGCGAACTCATCCGGCAGGTTGCTCGGGTCCGCCGCGATGCCGGTCACCCGCCAGGTCGTGCCGACGGCCTTCCAGGTGCCGCCCACGTGCGCCCCGTACAGGCTGGCGACCTGGCTGGTCAGCGCCACCTGACCGGGGCCGGCCGGGAACGTGCCGCTGACCAGGCTGAGCAGCGGAGAGTTAAAGTGCCCGTGCGGACTCTCGGCACGGAGTTGCACAGGCTGGGTGGTGCCATTAGCGATGTCCTGATTCTCAATGACATCTGCCGGACCCCAGCGGCCCGCGATGGTGGCGATATCGGCGGCCAGGTGCGGGTCGCTGCCAGGCAGTGTGACCTGCGCGGCAGCGGTGCCGAACGTGGGGTAGTTCGGGTTGGGGAGCTGCACGTTCGTGACGACGCTGGCGCCCCAGATCGCCGCCGCGACCGCCACCGTGAGCAGGCCGAGCACGAGCAGCTGCTGGCGCCATTCCCGGCGGAACAGCCGCCAGCCCCAGCGGACCACCGCGCGGCGGGCGACGATGCCGCCCCCGCCCCTGGCCAGATCGGGGGGGTCGCGCAGCACGATGCTCACCGGATCTCCCCAGGCGTAAGGAGGGATTCGGGGCCGGGCGGCCGGGTGGTCTGGCCGGTCACCCGGCCGTCGCGCAGGAATACCACGCGGTCGGCCCAGGCGGCCAGCTGCGCGTCATGGGTCACCACCACCGCGGCCACGCCCCGCGTGCATGCCTCGTGCAGCAGCCGCATCACCTCGTCGGCGTTCACCGAGTCCAGGGCGCCGGACGGCTCGTCAGCCAGCAGCAGGCGGCGGTCCCCCACCACCGCGCGGGCGATGGCGACCCGCTGCCGCTCGCCACCGGACAGCTGATCGGGGAACCAGCCGGCCCGGTCAGCCACGCCCAGCGCTTCCAGCGCGGCCAGTCCGGCCGCGCGCGCCTTCGGCACCGCGACGCCGTCCAGTTCGAGCGGCAAAGCGACGTTCTCGGCGGCGGTCAGCCCGGGCAGCAGATTGAAATCCTGGAACACATACCCGATCACCCGGCGCCGCAGTCGGACCTTGCGGCCCCGCGGCATCCCCGCCAGCGCCATGCCGCAGACCAGCACGTCCCCGCTGGTGGGTTCCTCCAGGCTCCCGGCGATGGTCAGCAGCGTGGACTTGCCCGACCCGCTGGGCCCCATCACCGCCACCATCTCCCCGGCCTGCACTGACAGGTCCACCCCGCCAAGCGCGTGCACCTCGGCCGGCTCCTGACCGTAGGTCTTGGACACTCCGCGCAGCTGCAGCACGCTCATCGCCGCGCTCCCGCCCTCCCCGCCCAGTCCCGGCCGGCTCACCGCCGTGCCCCCAGCCGGCGAAGCTGCGGAGCCGGAGCGGGAACGGCGGCGGGCCGGGAAGGCTGCGCAGCGGCCCGTCTGAGCCGCGTATCGGCGGCATCCAGCCACCTGGTCACCGCGTCCAGCCGGAACAACTCGGCGTCCACCACCAGCGCGAGGCCCAGATCATCCCGGGCCTCGCCCTCCTTCAGCCTCGTCCACTGCTGCATCAGCTCGACCAGGTACAGGCGGTGCTCCTGGATCACCTCATGCGCGTCCGTACCGGGCACCCGGGCGGCCACCAGCACCTTCATCACCAGCTCGTCGCGGGGCGGGGAGGTCAGGTCCGGCGGCGTGCGCAGCCAGGCGGCCAGCGCCTCCTCACCGCGGGGCGTGATCCGGAACCGCTTCTGCGGCCCGTCTTGCCCGGTGCCGTCGGATTCAGCCAGCCCGTCACGTTCAAGCCGGCCCAGGGTCTTGTACACCTGACCCACGTTCAGCGGCCACACCTCACCGGTCCCGGCCTCGAACTCCTCCCGCAACTGCAGCCCGTACTTCGGCCCCTCGGACAGCAGCGCCAGGAGGACGTGCGGGACACTCATGACATCACCATGCCAAGCATCATGTCGGGCATAATACCCGGCATACTAGCCCCCGAGCAAGGCGTGTCCACGCCCTCCGGCACACCCGATCAGGTCTCGGCGGGAGGGGTGTAGTCGGCGTTGCGGTCGACGGTCAGGTAGATGTCCATGCCGATGGGGTGGCGCTGTTCTTCGGCCAGGTGGCCGAGGAGGCCGGCGGCCCGGGCCAGGAGGGCGAAGCCGCGAAGCAGGTCAACCGGGAGGCCGAGGTCGGCGAGGGCGGCGCCGCAGGTGCCCGCGCCGTTGAGGGGCAGGGTCCGGCCGAGGACCTGGGGGTGGACCCGGCCGATCGCTTCGAACAGCCGCAGGTGCGGGCCGCGTAGGCCCTCCTCCTCGGCGATCTTGACGAGGGCCGGGGTCCGCGGGTCGGTGATTTTGTGTACTGGGTGGCCCAGGCCGGGGATGAACCGGCCAGCGGCACGGGCCTGCTGGACGGCGGCCAGTGCCACAGCGTCCCAGCCCGCGTCGTCGGCAGGGAGCGGCTCACCGGCCGCGGCCAGCGCGTCGGCCAGGAAGCGGCCAGCGTCCTCGGTGACGCCGAGGAACCGGGAGCCGCCGCCGAGCAGGCCGGCGGCCAGCGCGCCCTGGACCGACTCGGGGGCGCTCAGATAGGTCAGCCTGGCCGCGATCGCGGTCGGGGTGAAGCCGTGGTCGGCCAGTGCCACCAGCACGGCCTCGAACACCCTCACCTGCGACGCCGCCGGCCTGCGCTGGGTGACCAGCCAGAGCGCCAGCTCACCGAAGGAGACCTTACCCATCAGGTCGGCCGCGAGATCCTGGCCGAGCAGGGTGATTGAGTCCGGGTCAGACTGGCCGATGGACGTCGGGAATGCGGGCGGAGTGTTTCGTTGAGTCATATGGGTTTGGTCCTGTCGGATGGCGGCGCGGCGAGCCACGCGCGGATCTGCTCACCGTGCTCATCGAGCGCGGGCGGGGGCAGCGGGTAGCTCGGCGGGGTGGCGGAGAACGTGATCGGATTGCGGATCGAGGGCATCCCGGCCTCGCCCTCCCCCGCGATGATCACCGGGTCCAAGCCGAGTTCGTCGGCGACGGCGATCCCTCCGTCCACCGTGTTGATGGGGCCGCACGGCACGCCGGCCGCGTTCAGCGCGCTGAACCACTCGCCGGCTGGGCGCCGGGTGAGCTGCTTGGCCAGCAGCGGGCGCAACTGCTCGCGGTTGGCCGTCCGCCCCTGATTGGTGGCGAAACGGGGATCGCCGGCCAGTCCCGGCACCCCCAGGACCTCGCACAGCCGGCCGAACTGGGCGTCGTTCCCGGCGGCCACGACGAGTTCGCCGTCGGCGGTGGGCAGCGGCTCGTACGGGAACAGGCTGGGATGCGAGTTGCCCATCCGGAACGGGACCACTCCGCCGGCCGCGTAGGCGCTCGTCTGGTTCACCATGCCGGACATGGCCGAGGACAGCAGGCTGACCTCGATGTGCTGGCCCTGGCCGGTGCTGGCCCGGTGGTGCAGCGCGGCCAGGATGCCCAAGGCCGCGTGCAGGCCCGCGATCACGTCGAACACCGCGATGCCGGCCCGTTGCGGCGGCCCGTCCGCCTCGCCGGTGAGGCTCATCAGACCGGAAATGGCCTGCACGATCATGTCGTACCCGGGCAGAGCCGCGCCGGCACCGGTGCCGAAGCCGCTGATGGACGCGTAGAGGACGGCCGGGTTGCCGCCGCTGACCGTCTCGTAGTCCAGGCCGAACCGGCGCAGGCCGCCCGGCTTGAAGTTCTCCACGAAGATGTCGGCGCGGCGGGCCAGTTCCCGCGCCGCCGCGTTGTCGGCCTCATCATTCAGGTCCAGCGCGACGGAACGCTTGTTCCGGTTGATGGCCAGGTAATACGTGGACACGCCGGCGCGGGTCGGCGGGACCCAGTTGCGTGTGTCGTCCCCCGCCGGGCTCTCCACCTTGATCACGTCGGCGCCCAGGTCGGCCAGCAGCATCGTGCAGTAGGGGCCGGCCAGGACCCGGGAGAAGTCCGCCACCAGCAACCCGGACAGCGGCCCGGGCTCGCTTACGGACCCATTTTCCATGATCACGGTAGTCATTTAGTAGGTTAAGCCTCTGACCTGGGAAAACACGCTCACCATCAAGACCCGGCGCTCCATCGTAACCATCATGGCCAGGCATGCCACCGCCGCGGGCATCGAGCCGTCGGCGGTAACGAGGCAATGGCTCCAGAAGTACACGCTCGCCCCGCTGAGGGCGCGGATGACCGAACATCCTCGGCTGGGCTAGGTTGTGACTCGCGACGCCTTGACCCCGACGTGGTCCCCCAATGAAGCTCGGGTAACTGTCCAGCGGTCTTGACGCTTATGTGCCAAAAGAGGTTGAACAGATTCACGCTCGGCCGTCGTCGCTGGCTCGCCCAAGTCCACAGCACTGATAACCCGTATCTCGGACCCGAGCCCGAGCACAACGTCAAGTTCGCCCTCAGTAAGAGGCCTGTCACGCACTGCCACCGCGCTAAGAACCTCGCCGTACAGCTCGATCTCATCAAGTGCAACGCGATCGGGGACGCGAAGATCGAGGCACTCGCGCATCGCGCTCACCTCCATCGCCAAGCACATTCGCGGAAACCAGTCACAGACTACGACGCAACCCTCTGCCCGCGCATGACCCAATAGGGTCATTTCGAGATCACTCTTAGGGATGATCCTCGCCTTCGCCGCTCGTGCTCGGCCGCACTTGCCCAGGCAGCACGCTGAGAGTACGGCCGTGCGCCACAGTGTGGGATCAGTTAGAGATGAGCGAAGGGAATGGGGCAACAGTCAGCATCTCATCAATGTTGCTGACGGAGAAAACACGACCGTCACAATCGCGTATCACTGGGCCTAGCGTATCGCTGACACGTGTCCATCCGAGCCCGCCTAGTACGGCTAGGAGGGGGATACCGCCAAGACGCAAGGACTCATCGTGCAGGCGTTCAAACCGCAGAGCTTTGTCGCGTGCGGTTCCGCCATCATTAGCGCCTTTGCATTCCAGGAGCGCCCGAAGGCTATCTGTTCCGTCGTAGACTACGAAGTCCGGGGCAGGCTGCACGGTAACTTCGAACCGTGCTGTAATTTCCGCCTGGTCATGTGAGCCTGTACGGATGTACCGGATACCGTTCGTCTTGAACAGCGCTTCGACCACGTCTTCTATGAGATTCCCTCGTAGCTCGGATTGGGCATTGAGCAATTGGCCGAATGCGCCACCGTAGTGCCGCTGATGCAAGAAAAGCTCATAAGGAATCCCACCTGCTGCATACTGCCGAACAGTTTCCCATCCATTTATCGTATCGGGCTTCTGCTGCTTTGACCTTAGGTTCCCGGGCGGATCGCCAAACAACGTGCCATACATGATCTGATCGATCGTCTCTGCAGCCAAGCGGGCTTGATCCGGGGAGGTTGCAGTACCAGACCGTTCCATTGAGTCCACTTTGCTTACTGACAGGGGGCGAAGTTTGAGTGCCTGCCCTACGATTCTCGTCGATCCGGCGAATTCACCTCTTAATAGGCCAGTTATTACCCGCAATGGTAGCAGTATGATAGGCTGCGCCTGGATCGCTGCTGCCAGATTTTCAACCGTAACTCTGGTGAACCTTTCGGTCGCTTCCGCTGCCTTTGCGTAGGCGTTGGCGAAGTGGGGAAGCTCGTAGAAGTCATCAACAGGGACGTACGCGAAATCCGGTGCAAGGTGTGCCACGTACAACCTCCGGGCAATTTCCGCGTAGATTGCTGCGTGTTCGTCAGTGCCATGTTGACCTGGGATCTGTCGCACACGGTTAACCCGCTCATCCCAAGTGGCCGCATTCGCGATCCGCTCGATTGTATCTTCAATTCCTGGCATGAGGGTTGCCAATCATGGGGCCAACTGGATCAGGACGGGTGTGTCGTCCGGTATATCGAGCTGGAGACGATTGTATCCGGCTGAAACAAAGTTCTTATGGATGTCAAGGCCGCCAGCACGACGTCCGAGGCGGCGTCCTACCACTGCTGTGGTGCCCGATCCGGCAAAGGGATCTAGGACAACACTGTTTACTGGCGAACATGCCTTGATGAAGAACTCCGCCAGGCCCTCAGGCATCGCAGCCGTGTGACCGCCAGCTCCCCGATGCTGGTTGTAAGTCTGTGGAACGGAGACAACGTTGCCGGGGTCTGCCCCGCCATGTAGGTAAGTCTTTGTACGGTCACGGCCGAAACCCGCCTCGGTATTCCGCCGCCCCAATCTGTCTAGCTTGCGGCGTTCAATTTCATTGAGTGTCGTGCGGTACGGCACGCGGATAGCGTCTAGGTCGAAGTATGGTTTGGGTCCCTTGGCGAAGGCATAGACATACTCGAAGCTGTCTTTCGTGCGAGGGCCGAATCTACCTGGGACCCCGTTAGGTTTCGACCATATGTAAGTCTCAAGCCAGCGCCATCCTTGTTGCTGCAGCGCGAGCACGAGCTGATACACATAAGGATGTCGCTGTCCACGGAGAGGCCCGCTATTTGCAACACGATTCTTGATGTTAAGGACCAGCCACCCACTCTGCCTAGTGGCTCTGAACATCTCTTTTCCGAAGGGCAAGAACCAGTCCACGTAGCGATCAGGGTGAATCCGGCTATAGGCCCGGGCATCAGCATAGGGCGGGCTGGTGAACCAGAGATCAACAGACGCCTCTGGGAGCACAGTAAGCCACTCTGCGCTGTCGCCCCAGGTCATGCCCTGGTCAACCAGCCTGTTTAGGGCCTCGTCCCCTCGAACGCCCGGGCCTGGCGGCATCAACGGCACCGTATGCATCCCCATCTCACGGGATAGTAGTGGTATCGGGTGACATTGCGTGCCCGCCACACCGGCGGCGTCCGAGCAGCCGTAGGTGGTCGCCGCCGCGAACTGGGCAGATTTATGCGGTGCGCTGACCTGCACATAACCGGCGATGCTGCTGACCATCGGCGGCCGGGCCGTTCCCCTGGATCCGGCCCGCGGGTCCATCGGTTCGATGACACGATTTGTGGCCCGTGGCCCGGCCAGGGTTGTCCGGCTGACCTGACCCAGGTGGCCTCGGGAGTGCCCGCAGGGCATCCCGAAAGGCAACGAGCCTATGCGCTTCACCTCGGATACGATCGCCGATGGCGTCTCGGAACGCCTCTTCATCCTCGGCGAAACAGGCCCCAGGCGCGTGAGAGGTACGAGTGGACGACCCGGCTGACCAAGCTCCCGGCGATACATCCGCCATCCTGGACCGAGCCCGCCGGCTGGCCGCGGACGTGCTGGTGCCCGCCGCGATGACCGTGGAGTCCAGCCAGCAGATTCCCCCGGACCACTTCGACCTGCTCGCCGCGCAGGGGTTCTACGGCCTGGCCGGGCCGCGCGAATACGGTGGGCTGGACGTGGATTTCCCCACCGGATGCCGGGTCATCGAGGTACTGGCGGGCGCGTGCCTGTTGACCACGTTCGTGTGGATGCAGCATCACGGCGCGGTGCTGGCCGCGGCGGGCACGACAAACAGCCGGCTACGCCAGGAATGGCTGGAACCGCTCTGCGCCGGGCGGCGCCGGGCAGGCGTGGCATTGGCAGGCACCCTTCCCGGTCCGCCTCTGCTGCGAGCGCGCTCGGTAGCCGGTGGCTACGTGTTTGACGGGGTTTCCCCGTGGGTGACCGGCTGGGGGCACATCGACACCCTCCATACCGCCGCTCGGGACGAGCAGGACACCATCGTCTGGGCCCTGCTGGACGCGGAGCCCGGCGCGACGCTTTCCGTGGAACCGCTTCACATGGTGGCGGTCATGGCCAGCTCCACGGTCCGGGCCAGCTTCAGCGGGCACTTCGTCCCCGCCGAGCGGGTCACCGGCATCATGCCCTGGAGCGAGTGGCGCCGTCGCGACGCGGGTGGCTTGCGGGCCAACGGCTCGCTGGCCCTCGGAATCGCCGCGCGCTGCGGCGAGCTGATCGGTCCCGGCCCGCTCGACGAGGAACTGGTGAGCTGCCGGGCGGCTCTCGATGACGCTACGCCGGAAGCGATGCCCGCCGCCCGGGCCGCCGCATCCGAGCTGGCCATGCGGGCCACCGCGGCGCTCGTCGTTCACCGGGGCGCCGCGGCCATCCTCATCGATCAAGACGCCCAGCGGCTCGCCCGGGAAGCCCTTTTCCTGCTGGTCTTCGGATCCCGGCCGACCATCAAGGCCTGCCTCGGCCGCCTGCTGAGCGCGCCGGTCACTGACCGGCTGACACCCGCCCCGCCCACTCTTTAGCCCCTCGAAGCCGGTTGAGCCGCCGACGCCACAGCACTGTGCATGGTGCGGCGGGCCGCGGGGAGCCACCACGCGGGCCGAGAGGCCATGCGGGCGACGGCACCGGTATCTCGGATGTCAGTCGCCGGGGCCGACGAAGACGTCGCCCCCACCAAAGCGTGGGACCCCACCAAAGCCGGGGCCACCGCCCGGGCCGGGGAACTGGTTGGTCAGGTTATTGGTGGGCAGGGGCTTGCTCAGATCGGCCAGCACTACCTGCTGACCGACCTTGAGGCCGGAGGTGATCCGCGTCATCACCGGCCCCCTGGTCCCGACCGTGACCGGGGTGACCTGAGTCTTGCCCCCGGCGTACACGGTGACGGTGGCGTGGGCTCCGGAGCTGTGCACGGCCGAGGTGGGCACGCTGACCCCGCGGCCCTCGGCCGTGGTGATGGTGACGTTGGCGTAGCCCCCGTCCTGCAGGCCGGAGGGCGGCCCGGTCAGGCCGATCGTGACGGCGTAGGTCGTCGGCGATCCGGTCGTGGCCGGCATCAGCCCGATCGAGGCCACCGAGCCGGTGAGCGGGCCGCTCATCCCGTCTGGCTGGACGCTCGCCTGCTGCCCGACCTTGAGCTCCGGGAGGTCGGCCACCGGGACCGTGGTCACCACCTGGTAACTGTCCAGCCCGGCCACCACGAACGCGGTGCTGCCGGCGCTGGCGCTGGCGCCCGGGGTGACGCTGACCGTGAGCACGGTGCCGTCGATCGGGCTGACCACCGTGGCGTCCGCGAGATTCTGCTGGGCGACGGTGACCTGCGCCGCCGCCGCGTCGGCCGAGGCCTGGTCGGCGGCCAGCTGGGCCGCACTGACCGGCCCGCCACCGCCGCTGCCACTGCCGCCGCCACTGCCACCGCCGCCGCCACCGCCACCGCCACTGCCACTGCCGCCACTGCCGCCACTGCTCCCGCTGCGACCGGCGCCGTCGCCGCTTCCGCTGCTCCCGGTGCTGCTGCCACCGCCGAGGGACCCCACGGCGCTGGAGAGCGCCTGGCTGAGCGCGGTGAGCTGCCGGGACAATGCCTGTTGCGCCTTCAGCACGGTGGTCTCGGCGTCCAGCACCCGCTGCGTGGCGACGGCGCAGGCGGCCGTCGGCGCGGGGGCTGGCGCCGGGTGGGTGGTCCCGGTGGCCGCCGAGGCCGCAGTCACGGTCTCGGTGGCCGTCCACGTGGTCGGCGCCGCCGTGGTGGTGGCCGTCGGCGTCGTGGTGGGCGTTGACGTCGTGGTGGGCGTGGGTGTCGTGGTGGGTGTGGGTGATGGGGCACAGGCTTGCTTGGCCTGGCCGAGAGCGGTCCTGGCCTGCGCCAGCGCGCCGTCGGCTTGGCGCTGGGTGGTCAGGACGGCCTGCTGCAGCGGCCGCAGTGACGCGGCCGGCCGTGACGATGCGGCCGGCCGCGGCGCCGGGGCCGGCGGCGACGCCGGGGAGGTGGCCGGCGCCGCCGCGGCGGTGTTCTGGCCCGCCATGTCGTTGTTGACCCGGAGGTTCGCGTTCGCCAGAGCGGACTGCGCGGCGGTGAGGTCGGCCTCGAGCGACGTGGTGTCGAGCAAGCCGAGCGTCTGCCCGGCGGTGACATGCTGGCCGGGCTTCACCGCGACGGCCGCCACCGGGCCGCTGACCGAAAAGGCGACGTCGGCCTGGCGCACCGGCACGAGCGTGCCGACCACGTGCTGGGCCGCCGTGACCTCCGCCGAGGTGACGCTGGCCAGCCGGTAAGCCGGGCTGGCCGAGGATATCGCGGCATAGGCCGTTCCGGCACCACCGACGGCGACGAGACCGGTGATGCTGAGCGTGGCGATCCGCCGGAACCGCTTACCCATTCGCGTTCTCCTCTTCCGCTGCGCTGTGCGTCATTCGCTGCGCAGTGCGTCGATCGGGGCGAGCCGCGCGGCCCGGCTGGCCGGGTAGACGCCGAAGACGAGGCCGATGACGACGGCGACGAGCGATCGAGCCGGCGGTGGCGGCCGGCGAGATGGCGATGGCGTTGGAGATCAGGTGGGGCAGGATGACCGCGCCGGCCAGGCCGACGGCCGCGCCGAGCACCCCGCCGGCCAGGCCCAGCAGCGAGGCCTCGACGAGGAACTGCCGCCGGATCACCCGGGGGGTGGCGCCGAGCGCCTTGCGCAGGCCGATCTCGCGGATCCGCTCGGTGACCGAGACCAGCATGATGTTCATGACGCCGATGCCGCCGACCAGCAGGGAGAGCGCGGCGATCCCGGCCAGCAGCACGGTCAGCGTCTTGTTCACCGAGGTGGCGGTGGACAGCAGCGACTGCTGGCTGTTGATGGTGAAGTCGGGGCTGGCCGCGCTGACCCCGTGCAGGTTGAGCAGCAGCGCGTCCGCTTCCTGGTAGGCCGCGGACAGGGTGCCTGGCGAGGTGGCCTCGACGTAGATCGTGTCCACCGAGGTCCGGGAGGCGCCGCCGATCTGCTGGGCGAGCGTGGGCAGCGGGACGAGCGCCTGGTCGTCCTCGTTGGTGGCGCTGGAGGATGAGCCCGCCGACGTCAGCACGCCGACGACCTGCAGCGGCAGGCCGTTGACGTTGACGGTCTGGCCGAGCGGGTCGCCGCCGCCCGAAAAGCTTGCTCGCCGTGGTCGGGACCAAGGACGGTGACGTCGGCCACGTTCTTCTCGTCGGCCGCGGTCAGGAACCGGCCCTCGGCGACCGTGCGGGCGCGGGCCTTCAGCCAGCCCGGGGTGGTGCCCACCACGGTGGTGGTCCAGTTCGCGGTGCCGGCGGTCAGGGTCTGCGGGGCCTGGGATATCGGGGCGACCGCGGCGATGTCCGGAGCGGCGGCCTTGGAGGCCAGCGCGCCGGCGTCCGCCGTGGTGAGCGTGCGCCGCGGAACCTAGGGGGCCGTTGACCCCGCCAGCGCTCGCCGCGCTGCCCGGGGTGATGATCAGCAGGTTCGTGCCCAGCGCGTTGATCTGGGCCCGGATCTGCGCGGAGGCGCCCTCGCCGAACCCGACGGTGAGGATCACCGCGGCGATCCCGATCAGGATGCCGAGCATGGTCAGCCCGGACCGGAGCCGGTGCGCGCGGACGGCGCTCAGCCCGGTCCGCAGGGTCTCCCGCCAGTTCACCGGGTCACCGCCGCGGAGGCGGTGTCGCCGGACACCAGGCCGTCGAGCAGGCGCACCGTGCGCTTCGACCGGCGGGCGACGTCGGCCTCGTGGGTGATCACGACGATGGTGCGGCCGGTGCCGTGCAGTTCGTCGAGCAGGGCGAGGATCTCGGCGGTCGAGGCCGAGTCGAGGTTGCCGGTCGGCTCGTCGGCGAGCAGCAGGTCCGGCTCGGTGACCAGCGCCCGGGCGATGGCGACCCGCTGCTGCTCCCCGCCGGAAAGCTCGCCCGGCCGGTGCTGGGCCCGGTCCCCGAGGCCGACCCAGTCCAGTGCCGTCATGGCCCGCTCACGCCGCTCCGCCCGGGCGACGCCGCCGTAGGTGAGCGGCAGCTCGACGTTGCGCCAGGCCGGCATCGACGCCAGCAGGTTGAACTGCTGGAACACGAAGCCGATACGCCGGTTGCGCACCTCGGCCAGCTGGTCCTCCGACATCGCTCTGACGTCCTCGCCGGCCAGGTGGTAGCGGCCCGCGCTCGGCACGTCGAGGCAGCCGAGGATGTGCATCAGCGTGGACTTGCCGGAGCCGGAGGGTCCCATGACCGCGACGTACTCCCCGTTGTCGATGGTGAGGGTGATCCCGCCCAGGGCGGCCACCGCCAGGGACCCGCCGCGGTAGGTCTTGTGGACCCCGGCCAGCTCGATGAGGCTCATCGGTCAGCCGCCCGGACCGAAGCCAGGGGCACGGCGGATTATTACGCCGCCGCCCGGGCCGACGAAGACGACCTTGCCGTTCTGGGGATTGCCGGCCCCCCCGGGCCCGGGGCTAAACCGCTGGATCTCCACGACTACCCGCTCGCCCGCGGTCAGCCCACTGGTGATCTGGGTCAGCCCGTTGGCGGTGAGCCCGGTGGTGACGTCCTTCGCGACCTGGTGGCCACCCACCATCGTGTCCACCACGGTCTTGCCGCCCGACATGCGGACCGCGGCGGCCGGCACGGCGAGGACGTCAGTGAGCTGGTGGTAAACGATCGAGACGGTCGCCGAGGCCCCCGCGTACAGGCCGGATGGGGTGCCGGTGACATCGATCACCACCGGGAAGGTGGCGACACCGGAACTGGTGTTGGCGATGAGGCCGATCGAGGCGACCGTGCCGGCGACCGGGCCGGCCGCACCCTCGGTGGTGATCACCGCCTGGTCGCCGGTCTTGATCTCGCCGACCACGGTGGCGTTGACACTAGCGTTGATCACGTCATTGGCGCTGACCACCGTGATCGACGAGGTAGAACTGCCCGAGCCGGTGCCGCCTGAGCCGATGCCGCCTGAGCCGGTGCCGCCTGAGCCGGTGCCGCCCGAGCCGCCGCCGCTCCCCCCGCCACCGCTGCCCTCAGCGCCGGATCCTCCGCCGCCGGACCCACCGCCTCCGCCCCCGCCGCCCGCCAGCGGGCCGGCGGTGATCCCGACCGCGGTAACGATGCCGTCGATCGGGGAGGTGAGCGTGGCCCCGCTGAGGGCGGCGTTGGCGCTGTCCACCTGGGACTGGGCGGTGCTGACGGACGCCTGGTCGGCGGCCAGCTGGGCGCTGGACGCGCCGCTGGCCTGATCCTGGGAGAGTTGGGACCGGGCGCCAGCCAGACTGGCCACCGCCTGGGCGGCCTGGGCCTTGAGCGTGGGGGAATCCATGGTGGCCAGGATCTCGCCCTTGGTCACCGACAGCCCGACCGTCGCGTCGACCGCGGTGACCTGACCGGACGCGCCGAAGCTGAGCGTCGCGGTCGCCGCGGGCGCGATGGTGCCGGTGGAGGAGAGCGTCTGGCGCATGGTGGTCCTGACCACGGGGGACACGAAGGACGACGGGGCGGCCGACGCGGTGGACCGGGTGCCGGCCCAGGCGCCGAGCGCCGCGCCAGCCACGACGACGATCGCGGCTGGCAGCGCGATCCGGGGCCTGGAGACGAGGCGGCGAAAAAGGGAGAAAAAATTCCTCCGGCGCGGCGCCTTCTGGTGAGTCGCCGAGCCGGCCGCGGTGGCCGCGTCGGCGCCCCCGCGTCCCGCCAGGAGGACATCGATGCCGGTCAGTACGCCCGTCCGTTGCTTACGGCCGCGGCGGCTGCCGGTTTCGTTGCTCATGTTTATGTATTGCCTCGCCGGCCGGACCCGTTCCCTGGACGCGAACCACGGCGGGACCTGGTGTGCCTGGGCCAGATCCGCGCCGCATCGAGCACGATGGAACGGGTCCGGCTCGCGACACAGCACGTAGGCATGGAGAGCGAACAGTCGATGGATCTGGCCAGATGGGCTGCCCATGGATGCTCTAGTGCGGATCAGCGCGGTGACCAAGCGCCGCTACGGCCGTATTCTCGTTCCGGGAACGGATTCGGGCCCAGAGACAATACATAGGCATGGAGGGTGAACGGCCGACGGCTGACGACGGGCGCATCATCGACGCTGAGGATTTCGACGCCGCCTTCCGGCAGCACTTCCCGCTGGTTTACCGGTTCATCGCCCGGCGGGTCGGCACCGCCCTGGCCGAGGACCTGGCGGCCGAGACGTTCGCGACGGCCTACCGCCGCCGGGCTTGCTTCGAGCCGGCGCGGGCCTCATTGCGTTCCTGGCTGTACGGGATCGCGGCCAACCTTGTCCGCAGCCACTGGCGCGCCGAGCAGCATCTTCTCGCGCTCGATGCCCGGCTGCTGCCCGAGATCGACCTGTCGGACAGCTCAGACGCGGTCGATCAGCGCGTCACTGCCGCTCTGCTCGCGCCGCGGCTGGCCTCGGCGCTCGGGATGCTCAGCAATGACCAGCGGGAGGTGCTGCTGCTGTGCGCCTGGGCCGAGCTGAGCCACGAGGAGATCGCGGCGGCGCTCGGGATAGCGCCGGGCACGGCGCGTTCCCGGCTGTCGAGGGCTCGTGCCCTGCTGCGTGAGCATCTCGGCGACTTCGACTTCGATCTGTGGATGTTCGACGGGCCCAGGAGCGACCCGGCGCGAGGGGGGCTGCGCCGTGGCTAACGAGATCGAACTGCTGCAGCGGTTCCGCGACGAGATGCCCGGGCCATCGACCGACGCCTGGGCCCGCGCCCGGTCGGCGGTAGCCGTCGCCCAGTCCGAGGAGGAACCGACCGGTCCCCTGCGGGGCCGGAGATCGGGCCGGCGCCAGCTGTTCTCGATCGCGGCCGTGGCCGGCGTGGCCGCGGCCGTGGCCGGCCTGCTGGCGGCCCAGATCCCGAACTCGCCGGCGGCCCGGGCCCGGCCGGCGCCACCGCCCAGCAAATCCAGACCACCGCCTACGTGACCGGCCTCAGGCACGCCCTGGCTTCGCCGGCCCAGGCGAGGCTGCTTGGCTACGCCCGCACCGTGTATCCGCCCGGCGGCGCTCTCGAGCCAGGACCACCGGGCCAGATCAGGGCGAAGGGGCCCGGTATCACCACGGGGCAGAGTGTCGCTTCCTCGATCACCCTGTCCTACCGGGGCGCGGTGAAGGTTTCCGCCTTCACCGCCACTGGGCAGCGAGTCTTCGACGAAGTGATCCACGTCGCCGCGGGGGGGAGGGAGCAGGCCGTCGGGGTGACCTACCCCGGCGCGACGTGGTGGCGCACGACGTCCAAGATCGGGCCAGTGCAGGCGCCGGTATGCGGCCCTGGCGTGGTGATCGGCCCTGGCGTGATGATCGGCCCTGGCGTGATGATCGGCCCTGGCGGCTGGGGGGCCGTCATCCGTCACGAGCTGGGCTGCGGGAGGTACACGGCGGCCGGCCCGCAGCAGATCGACGGGATCAACGCCATAAAGATATCTGGGAACAAAGCCCTCGATGCCGTGTGGGTGAACCCGGCGACGTTCCTGCCCGTGCGGGCCGTGCTCATCTCTGGGATGGGGCTGCTCCAGACCGACTTCCGCTGGCTCTCCCCCACCCGGGCCGGCCTGGCCCAGCTGAACGTGCCGATCCCGGCCGGCTTCCGGCAGGTCCCGGCGCCGTCACCGGGGTCCCGCCGCCACCCCTCGGTGAGTTCCGTCCGGCCGGCCCGCCGACCGCCCAGCCCGGCCAATCTCACCCCGGACTAGGTGAGCTCGGACCGGAGGCAGGGCCGCCACGGCGTTCGCGGCGGTTACCAGTGCTGGGGGAAGCCGCGTTGCGGCTGCGGCAGGCCGAAACCGGGCAGAACGCCGGGGTGATCGGCCTGCCGTAGTCCGTCGCCCGGCCCGAACGGCAGGATGGGCCAACCGCGGAACCCGGGAGGCCAGGGCGGCCATCCCCGGAAACGGTCGTCCCCGTGGCCGAGCCGCGCCCGCTGGTCGGCCGGGGCCGCCGCGGCCTGCTGGGCGGGAACAGCGGCCGGAGCCAGTGTCGGTGAGACCGAGGGCGCAGCGGACACCCGGCCGGGATGGGCGGTGGACACCGGGCCCGTAGGACGAGCGGAAGCTGGCGCGGTGGGAGCGGCCGAGGCCGCCGCGGCCGGGGCCGAGCCGCGCGACGGGCTCACCGGCCCCCGCGCCTGGTGCGCCGCGTGCTGCAGCAGCGCCAGTTCGCTGGTGATCCCGGCCGCGATGAGGACGGCCAGCCCCAGGGCCAGGGACCACCGTTTCCTTCGGCGTCCGGTGGGGGCGGCGGCGCCGACCGCGGCCAGCCCGGCGGCCGCCGGGCTGGCGCCCCTGTCCTCGCCGGGCTGGATCGGCGTATCGCCGCCGCCTGTCTCCCCATCCTCCTTGAGGATTGCGCTGAACGGGCCGCTGGTGTACTCCGTGACCAAGTCATCGGCGGGCAGATCGGCGGGTTCGGTGCCCAGCATCGCACCGCATGTCTGACAGAAGAGCGAGCCTGCGGGATTCGGGTGCCCTTGATAGCAGTGGGCTGGGCCGTCCTCGCCGCGGTTCGCCACTCCAGGGGAAACGGCATGACCGTTCGCACAACTCGACACCGTTCCCCGCTCTCCATCGGTCCGCTGTCGGTTTGCCGGTGTTTAGGGCTCCTCGGCCCGGTTGGTGGTCTCTTGGCGGAAGAGCATAACGGCCGGGGCTGAATATCGGCCACCGCGCGGGGCGGGCGGCGTGTCAGCCGGCCGCCAGAGCGGAGGAGTAGTACATGACGTTGCCCATGCTGTCGGTCGCGGTGCAGCGGTCCATGGCCGGGCAGCTCACGGCCTCGACGGCGTTGTCGCCGTCGATGTTCGTCACCGGCGACCAGTGACCGCCGCGATAGATGAGAGCGCCCCCGGAGCCGTTGACGGCAACGCAGTAACCATCCGCTGGGCAGGCGATCGCGTCGGCGACCACCCCAATAGCGGAGATCGCCCACGTGCCATCGGTGAACGCCGCCGCCATGCCGTCGCGATCCACCGCCATGCAAAACCCCGGGCTCGAGCACGACACCCCCGAGAACGCACTGCCGTTGTCCACCGCCTGTCCGGCACTCCACGAACCGCCGTTATAGGTGAAGACGTCGCCGGTCGCGCCCACGGCGACGCAGTTGCTGGCGCTGGTACAGGACACGGAGGTCAGCCCGGTACCGCTGGGGTCGACGGTGAACGGCTGCCAGCCGGTCACCGAGCCGGTGTAGGCGAAGGCGTTGCCGCCGCTGTCCACGGCCATGCAGAACGTCGCCGACGGGCAGGAGGCTGCCGTGGGCACCCCGACCCGCGAGTTGACCAGCACCGGGCTGCTCCAGGTGCCCTGGTTGAGGGTGATGGCGCCGCCCCCGCTGTCCAGGGCCACGCAGAACGTCGCAGCGGCGCACGAGATGGCGACCAGGCCGGACCGTGCGTCGGTGGCCACGGTCGGCCAGCTACCCCCGGCGGTGGCGGACATGATGGCGCCGACGCTGTCGACGGCGTAGCACATGGCGGGGGCCGGGCAGGAAACCCCGGTGATGGTCGGGTTGCCGATCTGGGCCGCCTGCTGGTCGAGCGGCGTGGGAGCGGTCCACTTCGCTGGGCGGGCGGCCGGGGTCAGCGGCCGTGACTTGGCCGGAGAAGCGGATGCCGTCGCCGCCACACCGCGCGACGGGTTGGCCGAGGCTTGGGCCTGCTGCCCCGAGCGATGGTGCAGCAGCGTGATCCCCCCGGCGATGCCCGCAGCGACGACCACGACCGCCACTCCCAGGGCCGTGATCAGCGGGCCTGGCCGTCGCTTTCTCCCGGCGCCGAGGCTGGCGGTCTCAATGTCGGTCAGGGTCGGTGGGTCGTCAGGATCCTCCGCCCCGCCGGTGAGGTCCTCCGCCCGGTCAGCCAGCACCGGGGTCGCGGCCAGCCAGCCGAACTCCGCGGGCTCGGCCGCCGGCTCCCCGGCATCCTCCTCGAGGATCGCGCTGAACGACCCGGTGGCGTACTCCGTGACCAGGCCCGCGGTGGGAAGATCGGCAGGCCCTGCCGCCGGGTCGGCCTCCAGCAACGCGCCGCACGTCCCACAGAACCGTGAGCCAACGTCGCTGCGGTGCCCCTGATAACAACGGGGCCGGACGTCCTCGCCACAGCTGGCGCAGTACTCGGCTCCGGGGAAAACGGGATGATCGCTCGCACAACTCGACACCGTTCCCCCGCTCTCCATCGGTGCGCTGCCGATTTGCCGGTGTCAGGGCACCCTACCGGGATTGGGACGTATTCCGTAGATCTTCAGCCTGCGCGTCCGCCGGGAAAGACGGCATTCGCCGCACGGCGCTGCTTCCCCGGTGCGGGTGCTTTCCCGGTGCGGCTGCTTTCCCAGTGCGGCTGCTTTCCCGGTGCGGGTGCTTTCCCGGTGCGGGTGCTTTCCTGTGCCGCGGCGCCCCGGTCGGGGACTAGTCGGTGCCGGGCAGGCCCAGCCGCCACAGCACCGGGCCGGCCCAGGCGCCAACGATCGCGGTATCCGGATCCTGGCCACGCAGCCGGGCGAACCGCTCGGCCAGCAACTGCAGGCGGACCGTCATCGGAATCTGGGCCAGCAGCGGCGCAATGCCCGCAGGCGGCTCGCTGGCCGCTGGGCCGCCGAACACGGCCACGGCCATCCCTTCGCGTTCCGCGGCGACGCCGACCGCCGCGGTCAGGCCGTCCGGGTCGGCGTCCGGCTCCAGGAGCAGCAGACCGTCGGCCGCCGTGTAGGGGACGGCCGCACCGTGCAGGAAACGTTCGGTATCAAAGCCCTCGGCCAGCAGCCGGGCGCCCTCGCGGATCTTCAGCGCACCCTCGCGGGCGGTGACCCCCCACGGGCCGCAGCCGACGATGGCCAGGCTGCGGGCGGGCACGGGGACGGCGTCGATGCCAGGGTCGGCGCAGACCGCCCGGACCTGCGCGGCGGCCCGGGCCACGTCTGCCGGGGAGCCGCCCGCGGTGGCCGCCTGGTGGGCCAGCCGGGCCAGCACGGCGAGCGCGGCGGTGTAGCTGACCGTGTAGGTCTCGGACTCCTCGGGCGGAACGGTCTCGATCGCCTCCGGCCAGCCGCGCCCCTGCCCGGTGATCGACACCAGCGGCACGCCCTCGGCCAGGGCGGCGGCGCGGGCTCGCGCCGCGTAGGCGGTCTCCGCGGTGTGCGTGATGGCCAGCAGCACATCGCCCGGGCGGGGGCCGGTGCTCCAGCGCGCCCAGGTGGCCGCCGGGAACCACCGGGCGTCCATACCGGCCTGCTCGAACATCATGGCGCCCAGCTCGGCGGCATGCTGGCTGGTGCCGGTGCCGATCAGGACCACCCGGGTGGCGTCGCCGAGGACGGCAGCCGGGGCGGCGAGGTCAAGCTCGGCTATCCGGTCCAGGGCGTCGGCCTGCTGGCCGATCATCCGCTGCAGCGCGGTGGACGCCATGATCGTCTCCCTCGTGGCCGGTCAGAAAGGCGGTACTGGTGCTAGTGCGCCCGGGCGCGGCGCCCCGGGCCGGACCCGAGCGGCAGCCCCGGAAGCGGCGCGTCACTGACCCGGAGAACCGCGCCGGCTGAGCGGTGCGACATGAGTGACCAGCGTGACGCGGAGGAGAGCACCGAGAGCAGCGAGAACGCCGATCCGATGGAGAACGCGGAGCAGAAGGAGCCAATCGAGCCCACGCACAGCGCCGAGCCGACCGATCCGATGGACAGCACGGACCCCTTGGAGCCGATTGACAGGATCGAACCCTCCGACCACAGGGACCACTTCGACATCTGCGCCTCAGGTTGCGTCATGGTGCTCATTGTCCCGGGCGGAGACCTTCGCCGCCGAAGGCAGGGCCGGGTAGCGCTCCCGCCCCCCGCTCCTAACGACAGCGGTGGCGCACCGGGGCCGTTGGAACGGCAGCGGTGGCGCACCGGTGCCGTTGGAACGGCAGCGTGGCGCACCGGGGTCGTTGGCAGCGTGGCGCACCGGGGTCGTTGGAACGGCAGCGGTGGCGCACCGGGGTCGTTCGCCGGGGAGCGGGCGAACATCGGAAATGCTGATCGTCATCGCGGTCGGCCCCTGAACCGGTCGCCCGCGGGGTCGAACGGCGGCCGCAGCCCGGCGGTGGCGGGGCAGACGGTGCCGCCGACATTGACCTGGTAGGCGCCGGAGCGGACGAAGTCGGCCGTGACGGCGTCGCCGGCCGGATGGCGGAGGTAACCGAGGCCGACCGAGGCGCCTAGTGTCTCGCCCCACGCCGCCGAGGTCATCTGGCCGACCGGCACACCGTCCCGCAGGATCAGTTCACCGCCCCACATCATCGGGCCCGGGTCGGCCAGCACCACGGAGACGAGGCGGCGCCGCGGTCCCTCGGCCCTCGCCTTCTCCACCGCCTCCCGGCCGAGGAAGGAGACGTCGGCCGCGAGCTTGCAGGCGAACAGCAGGCCGGCCTCGACCGGGTTGAAGTCTGGCGTCAGCTCACGGCCGAAGGCCCGGTAGCCCTTTTCCAGCCGCATCGACTCAATGGCGTAATAGCCGGCGTTGACCAGGCCGAACGCCGCGCCCGCGGTGCACAGCTCCTCGTACACGCCGACCGCGAACTCGGCGGGCACATACAGCTCCCAGCCGAGTTCCCCGACATAGGTGATCCGGGTCGCCCGGGCCGGGTAGTAGCCCACGCCGATTTCCCGGCTGGTCGCGAACGGGAAGGCCGCGTCGCTGAAGTCGCGGCCGGACAGCGACGCCAGCAAGTCCCGCGACCGGGGGCCCATCACCCCGTACACGGCGTAGGCCGAGGTCACGTCCAGCAGGGTGGCCCGGGATCCGGCCGGGATGCGCCTGGTGATGTGGTCCTTGTCCCGCTCGGTCGTGGCCGCGCTGCTGACCAGCAGGAACTCCTCGGCCGAGAGCCGGGTGACGGTGATGTCCGCCTCGTAGGTGCCCCGCTCGTTGAGCATCCCGGTGTATACGGTGCGGCCCGGCTCGACGGCCACGTCGGCGGTGCACAGCCACTGCAGGGCAGCCAGCGCGTCCGGTCCGGTGAGCAGGTACTTGGAGAACGACGTCTGGTCGAAGAGCGCGACGTCCCGGC
Organism: uncultured Actinomycetes bacterium; assembly: GCA_963822825.1. Lineage (GTDB taxonomy): Bacteria > Actinomycetota > Actinomycetes > Streptosporangiales > Streptosporangiaceae > JAWWPY01. The sequence goes on from CAWGIW010000001.1 coordinate 35,579, forward strand.
GGGCGGCCCGCTGCTCCGCGGCCAGCCAGGGCAGCCAGTTCGGCTTCCCCCACGAGTACTCGATCACCGGGCTCTCCTCCGGCGGGGCGAAGAAGTTGGCCCGCTCCCAGCCCATCCTGCTGCCAAAGCACGCGTTGGCCTCGGCGAGCAGATGATGCACGGGCGAGCGCCGGAAGGGGCGCGCGGTTTCGAGCTCCCGGTTCGGCCACGGGATCGCGTAGTGCAGGCCGAGGATCTCTCCCACCCGGTCGCGCAGCCACCGGTTGTTGCCGTTGAAGCGGGCGAACCGCCGGATGTCGGTGGCTGACAGGTCGGTGCCCGGATCCCCGGTGAGGATCCATTTCGCGAGCGCGCGGCCCGCGCCGCCGGCCGTGGCGATGCCGACCGAGTTGAAGCCGGCGCCGACGAAGAAGTTTCTCAGCTCCGGCGCCTCGCCGAGAATGAACTGGTTGTCCGGGGTGAAGCTCTCCGGGCCGTTGTAGAACATCTTGATGCCAGCGTCGCTGAGCGCAGGAATGCGCAGCTGCGCGCTTTCCATCAGGACCGAGAAATGATCCCAGTCCTCCCCGAGGAGCTGGAATTCGAAGGGATACGGCAGCGCGTCGGGGGCGACCCATGGCTTGGCGTCCGGCTCGAAGCCACCCACGACCAGGCCGCCCACCTCCTCCTTGAAGTAGGTAAACCCGTCCGGGTCGCGCAGGATCGGCAGGTCGCGGTGCACCCCGTCGATCTGCTCCGTCACCACGTAGAAGTGCTCACACGAGTGCAGCGGCACGGTCACCCCGCACCAGGCGGCCACCTGTTTGGCCCACTGGCCCGCGCAGTTGACCACGATCTCGGCCTCGATGTCGCCGTCGGCGGTGGCCACCCCGGTCACCGCGCCGCCGGCCGTCAGGATGCCGGTCACCCTGGTCCGCTCGCGCACCACGACCCCGCGCCGCCGGGCGCCCGCGGCCAGCGCGTACGTCAGGTCCGTCGGATTGGCCCGGCCGTCACCGGGCAGCCAGATCGCCCCGGCGAGGTCACCGATCTCCATCACCGGGTACAGCTCACGGGCCCGCTGCGGGCTGATGATCTCGCAGTCGAGCTGGTAGGCCGCGGCCGTGGCGGCGGTGCGGCGCAACTGGATCATGCGGTCCTCGGTGCGCGCGACGGTCACCCCGCCGCACCTGCGGAACCCGGTGCTCAGCCCGGTCTCGTCCTCGAGCCGGGAGTAAAGCTCGGTGGAGTACTGGACCAGCCGGGTGCCGCTCTCCGAGGCGCGCAGCTGGCCGACCAGGCCGGCCGCGTGCCAGGTGGTCCCGCAGGACAGCTGCCCCTGCTCGAGCAGGAGCACATCGCGGCAGCCCATCTCGGCCAGGTGATACGCGACGCTGGTTCCGATCACCCCTCCGCCGATGATCACGACACGGGCCCGGTCCGGCATATCGCGCTCCTCCCCCCGGTCAGTCGTCGCGCTGCACGTCGTCGAGCAGCCGGGCGAAGTCCGGGCCGGCCAGGCCGGCGGCGGCACCCTCGTAGCGCTCCATCGCCCATGACCAGAAGTCGAAGCCGAGCGGGCTGGTGGCGTCCTGGATGGACCCCCACAGCGTCCACCCGTACTTGGCCACCAGGCCGAACAGCCGGGCGCGGGCGATCTTGTTCCGCAGATCCCGGCCGTAGTACTCGGTGACCAGCGTGGCCAGCGTGTCCTCCGGCAGGCCGCACTCGCTGCCGATGTTGCCGAGCTCGAAGCAGGCGTCGTTGTTGCCCGAGTACTCGTAGTCGATCAGCCAGATCTGGTCGCCGTCGTCGATGAAGTTGCCGGCCAGCAGGTCGTTGTTGCACGGCACGGTGCCCTCGTCCCGGACGGTCAGAGCCCGTCTGGCCGCCTCGAACCGCGGCATCAGGTCGTCGTATCCGGGCGGCAGCCGGAAACCCCGCCCGCGGACCACCGAGTAGTACCGGCGCTGGACCTCGAACATGTCGAAGTCGGCCGCGAACCGCTGGCCGCCGTGCAGCCGGCGGCACGCCCGGGCGATCCGGGGGATGATGGCCGGGTCAGCCACGTCTTCGTCGCGCAGCGTCCGGCCCTCGATGAAGCCCAGGACCAGCAGGCGGTCCTGCGGCCGGTACTCGACGACCGGCGCGCCCACGCCGGCCGCCGCGGCGGCCACCGAGTTGTGGTGCTCGTTTTCCCGGTCGATGCCGAGCATCTCGGCGTCCGAGCAGATCCGGGCGACGAACGTGCCGTCGGGAGTGGTGACCTTAAAGTTGCGGTTGGTCAGGCCGCCGGCCAGCTCCCGGACTGACCGTGGCGCGCCGGCCAGGCTGGCCGTCCGGCCGAACAGGGCGTCCAGTTCCGCCAGCGCCGGGTCCCCGGGGCGGCCCTGGCCCACGGCGCCGCGGGAGTCGTGCAAACCCTCGACCACCGGGCCAGGGTAAATGTCCTGGGCCATAAAGGTCTAGACAAAAACCCACAATCTTTTGCTGGCTGGTGCTGACCCGCCGCGCCCAGTCCCGGCCGGTCGTTCGGACTTTCAGGCGCTCCAACGAATCCCGGCGCGTACGGCCGGCCGCAGGCAAAGGGTCTAGACAGTTGCCCGCACGCGACCTTACGCTACGCGTCATCCCACGCCTGCGTCGCAAGGGGAAGGACCACCCGATGAGCGCTAGCACCGAATTGCCAGGCGGGGTTCCCGCCGGGGTTTCCAGCGGGCAAGAGCGCGATACGGCCGACCTGGCCCGGTTCGGCTACCAGCAGGAGCTCAAGCGCTCCCTCGGCACGTTCAGCTCGTTCGCGGTGGCCTTCAGCTACATCTCCCCGTCGACCGGCATCTTCACGCTGTTCGCGCTGGGGCTGACCACGCTGGGCGGGGTCTTCATCTGGACCTGGCCGGTGGTCGCGCTCGGCCAGTTCATCGTCGCGCTGAACTTCGCCGAGGTCTCCAGCCACTACCCGGTCGCGGGCTCGGTCTTCCAGTGGACCAAATACCTGGCCAGCCGGCCCTATTCGTGGTTCACCGGTTGGATCTACCTGTTCGCCGGCATCCTGACCATCAGCGCGGTCGTCGCCACCCTGCCGTTGGCACTCATTCCCGCCCTCAACGGCCTGGGCTGGCACAGTCTGGGCCAGAACTCGCACACTCTGCTGCACACCCAACTGGTCATCGCGCTGATCACTCTGATCGTCATCACGGTCCTGAACATCTACGGGGTGCGGCTCGTCGCGATCATCAACAACACCGGGGTGCTCTTCGAGATCCTGGGCATGTTCGTGTTCGCTCTGATCCTGATGGCCTTCCACAACCACCAGGGCTTCCACGTCGTGACGAACAGCGGGGGCTTCCACGTCGGGCCCAACTCGTTCCTGGCGGCCATGTTCATGAGCCTGTTCGTCATCTACGGCTTCGACACCGCCTCGACGCTGGCCGAGGAGACCCGCAACCCGCGCCGGGCCGCGCCCAAGGCGGTGCTGTTCTCAGTGATCGGCGCGTTCATCATCGGCGGCGTGTTCCTGCTGGGCACGCTGGTGGCCATCCCGAACCTGCACGCGGCGATCACCGCCAACGGCGGCTTCGGCGACTCACCGGCGAACATCATCACGGCGAACTTCTCCACCGGGTTCGCGACCCTGTACCTGTTCGTGGTTTCCGCGGCGATCTTCGTCTGCTGCCTGTCGATCATGGCCGCTACGATCCGGCTGTGCTTCGGGATGTCCCGCGACAACCAGCTGCCGTTCTCCCGGTCGCTGGCCAAGGTCTCGCCGAGCCTGCACACTCCGTTGTGGACCTGCATCGCTGTTGCCGTACTTTCCGCGGTGCCGTTCATCAAGTACGCCGGAGTCCCGATCATTGCCATCGCGGCCACCGGAATGATCTACCTGAGCTATTTCCTCGGCAATCTCGTGATCATGCGGGCCCGCACCCGGGGGTGGCCGAAGACCAGCGCGCCGTTCAAGCTCGGGCGCTGGGGCATGCCCGTGAACATCGTCGCCCTGCTCTACGGCGGGGCGATGCTGATCAACTTCGCCTGGCCGCGGATCGCCAGCAACCCGAAGCCGAACCAGACAGGCGGCCTGCTGAGCCTCGGACTCCACTTCCTGAACTCGATCCCGATCCTGTGGACGGTCGTGGTAGTCATCGCTCTGGTCGGCGCCATCTATTACGTCGCGGTGGGCCGGCACAAGACGTTCGCGCCGGTGACAGCGCCTGCCGAGGACGACCCGCCCCTGGTGGCCGGGGCAACGCCGCAGGCCGGGGGCTGACCGGCCACGGAGCAATGACGGACCACAGGTCATTGACGGAGCGCAGCCTGCCAGTTCCGCTGGCCCCCGAGCCGCCCGAGATCGTCCGGGGGCCGGGAACCAGCGTGCACGGCCAGATCGAGGACTGGCTGGCGGATGCGATCGCGGCCGGCCGGCTGGCGCCGGGTGACCGGATGCCTACCGAGCAGGACCTGGCGGCGTGGTTCAAGGTGAGCCGGATGACGCTGCGGCACGCGCTCGGCAAGCTCGCCACGCGCGGGCTGGTGACCCGGGCGGTCGGCCGGCACGGCGGCACCTTCGTGGCCGCGCCCAAGCTGGAGCAGGACCTGACCACGCTGACCGGGTTCTCCGAGCAGTTGCGGCGCCGCGGGATGGTGGCGGGCGCGCGGGTGCTCTCGGCGACCGAGCGCCCGGCCGGCCCGGCCGCCGCCGCGGCGCTCAAACTCGGTGAGCGCGATCACGTCTGCGAGGTCCGGCGCGTCCGGCTGGCCGACGGCAGCCCGGTCGCGCTCGAGCACTCGCTGTTCCCGGCGGCCGCGTTCCCCGGACTGCTGAGCGGCCGCCTAGACGGCTCGCTCTACGAGTTGCTCGAGGTCCGCTACGGGAAGCGGCCGCACCGGGCCCGGGAGAGCCTGGAGCCGGTCACCGCCGGCGTACGTGACGCCGAGGCGCTGGAGATCTGCGAGGGGGCGCCGTTGATGCTGGTCGAGCGCACCGCCTTTACCCAGAGCGGAGAGCCGGTGGAGTTCGCCCGCGACCTGTTCCGCGGGGACCGGACCCGGATCGTCGTGTGGACATCGGAGCTGGCTGACGGATTATGACGGAGGACCCTGGCGGGCCACAGTGCACCTGGTGGGCGCTGAGGGCCCGGCGGCCGGTTGTGTCGGACTGGAGCGTGGCGGCTGGTACACCGGATACAGTCGTTATCCAGTGAGCGGGCATTGGGCGCGGCTGTGTGCATAAATTGTGATCGTGTTGGGGCCGCGTACGCAGCCGAGTAGCCGACCGCCGAGGACGTGCCGATGACCTCCCGCTTGGTCTCCAGGAGGGCATTCATCAGCGCACTCGGCGGCGCGACCGCCGTGGCCCTGGCGTCCGACACCCTGGCGCACCATCGGCAAGTCGCGGCCACCTGGCCGGCCGGGCACGTCCGGCAGGCGGTGGCGCCCGGCGCGCCGTCGAGCGGCTATGTCGTGGACGGCACGGCCGGGCTCGCCGCGGCGTTCCCGCTGGCCTCGGTGGACCTCCTGGCCAGCCGGTTCCGCGCCAACCAGTCGCGCAACACGGACTACCTGCTGTTCGTGGATCCGGATCGGCTGCTGCACACGTTCCGGCTCAATGTCGGCCTGCCGTCCTCGGCCGAGCCGTGCGGGGGCTGGGAGGCGCCCGTCTCCCGGGTACGCGGGCACTGCACCGGGCACTTGATGTCCGGGCTCGCCCTCACCTACGCCAGCACCGGCAACCCGGGCGCGGCCGACAAAGGCCGCTACATCGTCAGCGAGCTCGCCCGGTGCCAGGCGCGATCGGCGGCGGCGGGCTTCCACCCGGGGTACCTGTCGGCGTTCCCCGAGAGCTTCTTCGACCGGCTCGAAGCCGGCCTGTCCGTCTGGGCGCCGTACTACATGATCCACAAGATCATGGCGGGCATGATCGACCAGCACGAACTCGTCGGCAACACGCAAGCCCTGGAGGTGGCGGCCAGGCTGGGCGACTGGGTGGGCTGGCGCACATCCCGACTGTCGTATCCGCAAATGCAGCAGATCCTGCAGATCGAGCACGGTGGCATCGCCGAGTCGCTGGCCAACCTCTTCCGGCTCACCGGGGATGGCAGCTACCTGGCCACCGCGGAGCGTTTCTATCACGCCCGCGTCTTCGATCCGCTCGCCCAGAACCAAGACCAGCTTTCCGGCCTGCACGCCAACACCAACATCCCGAAGATGATCTCCTGCCTCCGGATCTGGGAGGAGACCGGGAACCCGCGCTACCACGACATCGCCGCGAATTTCTGGCGCATCGTCACCGAGCACCATTCGTATGTCATCGGCGGCACGAGCAACTACGAGCACTGGCAGGAGCCCGACGTGGTCGCCGGTCAGCTCAGCAACCGCACCTGCGAGAACTGCTGTAGCTATAACATGCTCAAGCTGACCCGGTTGCTCCACTTCCATGAGCCGCAACGAATAGACCTGATCGATCACTACGAACGTGCGCTGTTCAACCAGATGCTCGGTGAGCAGGACCCGGAATCGGCGCACGGATTCAACATCTACTACACCGGCCTGTCGCCGGGGGCGTTCAAGCAGCAGCCGCCCTTCATGGGCTCCAATCCCAACGTGTACTCCACCGACTACCAGAACTTCTCCTGCGACCATGGCACCGGGATGGAGACACAGGCTAAATTCGCCGACACCATCTATTCCCGTGACGCGAAGGGGGTTTTCGTCAACCTGTTCATCCCGTCCGTGGTGACCTACGGGGATGGCAGTATGACGATCCGGCAGACCACCGGTTTCCCCGACGAGCCCAGCACCCGCATCACGGTTGTCGCCGGGGAGGCCACCATGGCGCTCCGGGTGCGCGTCCCGTCGTGGGTGGCGGGCCGGGCGGCGGCCACGCTGAATGGCGTGCCGCTGGACAAGCCCGGCACGCCGGGAAGCTGGCTGGTCATCGAGCGGAACTGGCAGACGGGCGACAGCGTGGTGGTCAGCCTGCCCATGCAGGTCGGCCTGAACCCCACCCCGGACAATCCGGCCGTGCAGGCCGTGACCTACGGCCCGGTCGTGCTGAGCGGCGCGTACGGCAAGAACGCGGCGAGGACGATACCCCAGCTCGACACCGCGTCCCTCCAGCGGGTCTCCGGGCAACCACTCATGTTCGGGGCCAGCACACGCAGCCAGGCCGGCCCGCGCGGCAAGCCCGCCGCGCACGACGAGCCCGTAGCGCTCATCCCGGTCGCGAGGATCCAGCACCAGTACTACAACGTGTACTGGCTTACCTGACGGCCGGCGCGGCCGCCGAACTTCTTCCCTGGGCCAGCCGATTCATGGGCTATGCAGAGAAGATTCATAGCTTCTGGGGCTATTTTCAAGCACGCGCTAGCTGCCCGCCACCACGGCATTCATCTGCGGCATACGCACGGGCCTCGTTGGGCTGGGTTTTTAGTTAAATCTGGGCGAGGAGGCGGCGTGCCATGTCCTGGATAGTGCCGGACGGCAGGCATAGCTTGGATTCAGGAGCATTATGGAGCAGCAAATTCTGGCCGCCTACCTGCGCCGTATCGCGGTGCCGCGTCCCCGGACGGTCAACGCGGCCTCGCTGGCCCGCCTGCACCGGGCGCACCTGATGACGGTCCCCTTCGAGAACCTGAGCATCCACCTGCCGGAGCCCATCTCACTAGACGAGGACCACCTCCTGCACAAGATCGTGAGCAGGCGGCGCGGGGGCTTCTGCTACGAGCTCAACGGAGCCTTCGCGCTTCTGCTGCGGGCCCTGGGGGCCGATGTGGCCATGGTCGCCACCCGCGTATACGCGGCCGGCCGGCTCGGGCCGCCGTTCGATCATCTCGCACTGATCGTGCACCTCGCCGACGGCAGCGGTCCCTGGCTGGCCGATGTGGGCTTTGGCAGCCACAGCAGCTACCCCCTGCTCTTCGACAGCAGACAGGAACAGGACGATCCGGGCGGCCGCTTCCTGCTGGCCGGTAATGAGACCGGGGAGGTTGATCTGATCAAGGACGGGATACCGCAATACCGGATCGATCCGCGACGACGCGCGCTGGCCGACTTCGGCCCCGCCTGCCGGTGGCAGCAGACCTCACCTGAATCGCGATTCACCCAGGCCACAGTCTGCTCGCTGCTCACCGAAGAAGGCAGAGCCACCATCAACGACCGGGTCCTGATCCGGGCCCGCGGCACATCCCGGACGCAGCAGGAGCTACCGGAAGACGGCACCCTGCTGGCCGCCTACCGCGATCACTTCGGGATCATCCTCGACCACGTCCCCACCCGGCTGGGCACTGATCAGCCGACCGTGATCAGCCGGTAGCCGGCGTCGAACTCGGACAGGCCGAGCAGTGACCGTGGCGGCGAGCCCAGCCGCCGTCGGCGAGCACCGCCCTGCTTCGCCCAGCGGGCTGGCCGTGCATAGGCCACCATACTGGGGGAAGGCAGACGGCATTCCGGGCAAAAGGCAGGTGTCATGCGGTTGCGGGCGGGCGTTGCGATCGACCTCGGCACGGTCAACACACTCGTATCTGTCGCCGGCCGCGGCCTCGTCGTCGAAGAGCCGTCCGCGATCGCGCTTAACCGGGAAACCGGCGGTGTGGCCGCCGTGGGCCAGGCCGCGGATGCCCTGGCCGGCAAGGACCCCCAGGACATCGAAGTCATCCACCCGCTGCGGGACGGGGTCATCGCCGACCTGGACGCCGCGTCGGCCATGCTGCAGGCGTTCCTGCGCCAGGCCCGCCTGCATCGCTTCCTGCTGCGGCCCTCCGCCGTGGTCTGCGTCCCGGGCGGCGCGACCTGGGTAGAACGCCGGTCCCTGGCCGCCGCGGTCCATACCATGCGGCCGCGCTGCCTGGTGCGGCTGGTTGACGAACCGGTCGCCGCCGCCGCTGGCGCGGGCGTCGACCTCGCCGCCGGGGCCGGCGCTTTCATCGTCGACGTCGGCGGTGGGACCACCGAAGCCGCGGTGGTGGCGGGCGGTCACGTGGTGCGCGCCCAATCGCTGCGCACCGGGGGCAACACCATGGACGAGGCGATCGTCCGCGCCGTCAAAGCCCAATGCGGCCTGCTCCTCGGGCGCAACGCGGCCAGGAGCCTCAAGATGTCGCTGGGGATCGCCGATAGCGCGACCGGCTGGGTGGAGACGGTGGGCGTCGACGCCGCCCGCCGGACGCCCCGCGTGGAACACATCTCCGGGGGGCTGGTCGCCGCCGCGCTCGAACCCACCGCCGCGGCGATCGTCGAGGCGGTGCAGGAGATGCTGTCCGACATCCCGCCGAACCTGGCCGAGGACGTGGTCCGGGGGAAGATCCGCCTCGCCGGGGGCGGAGGCCTGCTGCCCGGCTTGGCCAGCAGGATCGAGGCAGCCACGGGCATCCCGGCCGTCGTCGTGGACGACCCGCTCCGGTGCGTCGTCCGGGGCGCAGCCGAGATCCTCGAGCACGGTGAATGGCTCGCCGCCACCCAGGCCGTCTGAGCGCGCAACGCCCCGCGGCCGTGCCGCCATGTGGCCGGTCAGGCGGCTGCTAGCCACGCGGCGCGCGGGCATGCCGGGCGCGCCGGTCACGGCCCATTCTCCGTCCCATTGAAAAGTCAGCTGAGCACGTCGCGTGCGGCAGGCGTCCGGGAGCCCCCTGACGATCACAGCCCGGCAGCCGGATCAGGCTGCCTGCCGGAATACCGTGATCACCAGCAACGGCTGCGCCGCGTGGCACACCAGGTGCGACGCGGCGCAGCCGGACGGGCTAGTTGGCCGCCGCGACGGCGGCCAATGTCTTTCTCATCATGTCCTCCCTTCCGGAATGAGCTGCGGTTAGTTCGCGGTCTCGGTGGACACGGCCCCGGCCGCGAGCAGCACGGCCCGGCCGGGGGCGATCTTCAGGTCGCCCAGGCTGCCGCGCGATCCGCTGCCGGTGCCGAAGCTGGCGGCGCCGGCCGCGAAGGTGAAAGCGTTGCCGCCGCTGTCGGCGTAGACGAAGGTGCCGGCGGGATCGGCGACGACCAGCCCGCCAGACGATCCGGCCGGCAGCGGCGCAGCCGGCCCCCAACTGCCGCCCGCCAGGTGCCAGGAGTAGGACGACCCGAACACGGCGATCGCGTTCCCGGCACCATCGATCGCGGTGGACACCGAGCTGGAAGGCTGGCTGGCGAGCACCGCCGCGGCGCTCCAGGTTCCGCTGGGGGACTGGGTCGCCGCCTCGATGTGCCCCGCCCGCGACCAGACCAAGGATGCGTTCCCGGCGTCATCGAGGGCGGCCTTCGGGGCCGAATCCTTGCTGTAATCTCCGGTGGCCACGAAAACCGGAGCGGAGAACCCGCCCAGGACGGTGCCGGACACGGCCCAGATCGCGTCGTTCCCGCCGGTGAAGGTCACGACCACGCTCCCGTCCGGGCTGACCGCCAGGCTCGGGTTATGCGCCTCGCCCTGCATGCTTTCCGTCGATAGCGTCTGTGCCGGACCCCAGCCGCCGCCGGCCCGGAGAACGGCGTAGGTGACTTCTTGATCCAGGATGTCGGCCCAGGCGGCGATCACGTCGCCGGCGCTGTCGATGCCGAGCACCGGCCCGCCGCGGTCGAAGTTGAGATGAGTGCTGAGGGTTACCGGGGCACCCCAGCTACCGCCCGCCGGCCGCACGGCGGCCTGGACGATGTAGCCGCACGAGGCCGGACAGCCCGTGTAGCTCCCCCACACCGCGACCGCCCGCCCGGCCGGGTCCACGGCCATGACAGGGTAGTGCAGGCTGCCGCCCTGGCCGAGGTCCGCCGCCTGCCAGGTCTTCCCGTCCGGGCTGGTGCACACCTGCACGTGCGTGGTGCCGTCAGCGGCCTGGAAGGTCCCGCCGGCCGCCATGGCCCCGGCCTGGTTCTCCGCGACCGAGCTGCCACACGCCCCCGGCAGCTGGACTGGCGCCGACCACGAACCCGCCAGGGCAGGCAACGCAGGCGAAAGCCCGAACGCGATCAGGGCCGCCAGCGACGCCAAGGCGCCTCGGCCGATCCATCTCAGTGAACGTGCGCGTAATTGAGCATGCTGCATGATGTCCTCCCTGACATCTGAGATTGCTCGCCGCGTCCGGCCGTGGTCCGGGAGGAAGGCGCAGGCCGGTTGTCCGTCGCTAACCGCATGACGCCTCCCCGCTGCCCCGCCCGGGCTGCCGCGACATTCATCCGGCGGCAGCACACAAAGAACAGCCAGTGTGGGCACGCCGCCCGGCACCCCTAACACGTACAGGCCGCCGGGCCGGTTCACCCCCGGCAGTGAACACAGGACAAACTTTTACGGATACCACCAGTGATGACCGGCTGTGGACGTGCGGGCGGTCATCCTCGGGAATGATGCGGTAACGGGGCACGATGGCTACCGTCGGTCAAGTGTCGACCAATTCTTCGGCCGCTCGGCCGCCGCGGCTGCCGCGGCCGGCCATCACCGAGCGGCAGCGACTCGGGCTCGCCGCCCTGACGGGGCTCGCCTGCGCGGCCGCGATCGCCCTGGTGATCGTTCAGCCGGGGCAGGCGCGCGGGCAAAGGCTCGATCTGGTGGTCCTGCTGGGTATCCCGGCGATCTCATTCGGCAGGCGATGGCCGCTTCTTGTCCTCGCAGTGGCCAGCACCGCCGCCGCCGCGCAGATGGCGTGGGGTACCACGTCGCCGCTGATGAGCCTGCTGCTCGGGGTGGCTGGGTACACGGTGGCCGTTGGCGTCCCGCGGCGGTTGTCGATCCGCGCGGCGCTGGCCGCGGCGGCGATTTTCGGTGCGGCGCTCCTGTACGCCGGGATGACTAAAGGGCCCTCTCCGCTCGCGGCCGGGGCCGTCCTGGGCTTCCTGCCGCTGGCGGCGGGGTGGTTTATCGGAGACAGCGTGGCGGCGCGCCGGCGCTACGTGGCCGGGCTGGCCGAGCAGGCGGAGCGCGAGCGAGCCGCCGAGGCCGAGCGCGCCCGGCAGGAGGTCCGGGAGGAGCGGGTGCGCATCGCCCGCGAGCTGCACGACGTCGTCGCGCACACGCTCGCGGTGATCACCGTCCAGGCCGGGGTGGGCAGGCGCCTGATGGTGAAGCGCCCAGAAGAGGCGGGCACCGCGCTCGAATCGATCGAGATGATCGGGCGGACCGCCCAGGACGAGCTGCGGGTGGTGCTCGGGCTGCTGCGCGACGAGGATGCCGGGGACGCCGCGCTCGCGCCGGCGCCGAGGCTCGTCGACCTCAAGGAGCTCGCGGACACCGTGCGGGCCTCGGGGACGCACGTCGAGCTGCGAACATCGGGCGCCGATCATCGGCTCTCCCCGGCGCTCGAGCTCACGCTCTACCGGGTCGTCCAAGAGGCGCTCACCAACGTCGTCAGGCATGCGCCGCAAGCCCGGGCCACGGTCGACCTCACGATCTCGGCCGCGCAGGTCCGGCTCGAGGTGGCCGACGACGGAGGATCAGCCGGGCGGACAGTCGGCGATCAGGAACGGCCCGGCATTCCGGGCACGGGCCACGGGATCGCCGGGATGCGGGAGCGGATCGGCGCTTTCGGCGGCTGGCTCGTGGCCGAACCGCTCGCCTGCGGCTTCCGCGTGCTCGCCGAGGTCCCGATCGAGGGCGGGGCGGCACCGTGACGACCGGCGTCCTCGTCGTCGACGACCAGGCGCTGCTGCGCAACGCGTTCTCCTCGCTGATCGACGCCGAGGACGACCTGGAGGTCGTCGGCGAGGCGGCCGACGGCAGGCAGGCGGTCGAACTCGCGGCGAGCCTCGCGCCGGGCGTCGTCGTGATGGACGTCCGGATGCCGGTGATGGACGGGATCGAGGCCACCCGGCAGATCACATCAGACCAGGGGCCCAGCGGGGCGCGGGTGCTCATCCTCACGACCTTCGATCTCGACGAGTACGTCTTCGAGGCGCTGCGGGCGGGAGCGAGCGGCTTCGCGCTCAAGAGCCGGCCGCTCGACGAGCTGCTGAACGCGATCCGCACCGTCGCCGCGGGCGAGGCGCTCCTGGCTCCGAGCGTGACCCGCCGGCTCATCGCGCACTTCGCCGACCAGGCGAGAACGCCCGCCAGAACGCCCCACGGCCTGACGGAGCTCACCGAGCGCGAGCGCGAGGTGCTGTCGCTGGTCGCCGAGGGGCTGTCGAACGCCGAGCTCGCCCAGACGCTGCATGTGAGCCTCCCGACGGCCAAGACGCACGTGAGCCGGATCCTGACCAAGCTCGGTGCCCGGGACCGGACCCAGCTGGTCATCCTCGCCTACCAGTCGGGGCTCGCCACCCAGGCCTGACCGGTCCGGTGGATCTCCGGCGTCGTTCGCGGGAATGACGCGCTCGTGCTTCTCGGGCACGATGACAGCGGGTCGCCGATCGCCCACGATTGCTTGGCATGAACGTCTCATGCGCTCTGGGCTCACACTGCGTGGCCGTCGCGCGGCATGAAGTCGGCCTGGGGCCCGGCTTCCTCCTGCTGGTGGTCCTGCTGATCGCCGCCGCGGGCTACGGCGTGACGCGCCTCCTTCGCCAGCGGCGCGAGGGCCGGGTAGCGGACTCAACCTGGCGTCCCGAACGGCCGGGGTCCTCCGAGGAGCATGCGCGCCCGGTCAACCTCGCGGACCCTGCTTCACTGGGGCCAGCGGAGCCTGCCTCCCTGGGGCCAGCGGAGCCGCCTCCCAGCGGAGCCTGCCTCCCTGGGGCCAGCACGTACGCCCGGCTCGCGCCGCGCGCGGCCCGCGCCGTCGACCTCCTCGGGGGATCGGCCGGCGGATGGGCGGTCGAGACTCACAGCCTGACCAAGCGGTTCGGCCCGAACGCCGCGGTCGACAACGTCGAGCTGCTCGTCCCCCGCGGGTCCGCGTTCGGCTACCTCGGACCCAACGGCGCCGGCAAGACGACGCTCATCCGCACCCTGCTCGGCCTGACGCGGGCCGACGCCGGCACGATGTCGTTGCTCGGAATCCGGGTCCCGTCCGAGCGCAGCCGGGCGCTGGCCCGGGTCGGCGCGATCGTTGACGAGCCCCGCTTCCACCACCACCTGACGGGCCGGGAGAACCTGCGCCTGCTGGGCGCCGCGCGAGGCGGCGGCGCGGACGGGCGGATCCCGGGGTCGCTGGCCCGGGTCGGCCTCACCGAGCGCGCCGACGACCAGGTCGCCTCGTACTCGATGGGCATGCGCCAGCGCCTGGGGGTGGCGGCGTGCCTGCTGGGCGACCCCGAGCTGCTGATCCTGGACGAGCCGATGAACGGGCTCGACCCGGCGGGGATGCACGAGATGCGCGCGATGATCCGCTCGCTGGTCGACGAGGGACGCACGGTGATGCTCTCCTCGCACCTGCTCGACGAGGTCGAGCGCACGTGCGACGCGGTCGCGATCGTCAACCGCGGACGGGTCATCCGGCAGGGCCCGATCGATGAGCTCGTCCGCACCGCGGGCGCCCGCATCGTGCGGCTGGACTGCTCCGACCCCGCCGCGGCGGGCCGCCTCCTCGAGCAGTCCGGGATCACTGCGGGCGTTGCCCTCGGCGAGCTGATGCTGACCGTGACGCTTCCTTCCGGCGCCTCGCGCGAGACGGTGGCGGACGTCAACCGCCGGCTCGTCGAGGGCGGGATCTCGGTGTACGGCCTCCAGGAGGTTCACGCCACCCTGGAGGACTGGTTCTTGTCGGTGACCAGCCGCCTAGGAGAGCAGTCATGACCGAGGACACGTCGACCGCGCCCGCGGGCCCGGCGCGGGCCGCCGCTGTCACGGCGGCGGGCGGTGCCCGGCCGGATCGTGCCGGCGCCGGCGGCCGGTACCGGTCGTGGATTCCCACCTGGGGCCTGATCGCCACGAAGCACCTAGAGCTGCGGAAGCGGCGCGGCCTCATGGTGGTCGCCGTGCTGCTGACCGTGGGCCTGCCGGTCCTCGTCCTGGGCCTCCGGCTGGTGTTCCACGCGGTCGATCCGAAGAGCTACGGGCCGGCCGGCAGCCCGTCGGTGTTCCAGGTCCTGTGCCAGCCGATGGCCGAGTTCGGGTTCATCATCGCCGCGACCCTCGGGGCCACGGCGGGAACGACGGACCTGACCGACGGGATGTTCCGGCACCTGGTGATCACCGGCCGCTCGCGCGTCGCGCTCTACCTGGCCCGGATCCCGGCCGGCCTGGCGATCGTCCTGCCGCTGGTCGCCGTGGCCTTCGCCATCGTGTGCCTGGTGACCAGCTACGCGGGCACCCCGCAGCCGACCTCGATCAACGTCAACGGGATCTCCGTCCCGGCCCAGCTCAGCCAGGCGCAGCTCGAGACCTGGATCGTGCGGCATCCACAGCAGTACAACCAGGCCTTCGTCAACGGAGGCCCTCAGTTCGGCCCACCCCCCGGCGGCGCACCGGTCTCGCGTTCCGCCAGCCCCCGGCCCGTGATCGGCCGCGACATCGCCACCATCTACGGCGACTACACCTCCGACGAGACTGGTCAGCTCAACCCGCCGGTCAACGAGATGGTCAAGATCGGGCTGTGGCTCGAGCTCGACATCGGCATCGGGTTCCTCGTCGGTCTCGGCGTCGGCTCCCTCATCGGCCAGCGCACCGTGTCCACGGTGCTGATGATCGTGCTCCAGATCATCGTGACCCCGCTCCTCGCGGCCCACGTGATCCCCTACTTCATCAACGGCCAGCGCGTCGTCGTGGGCATCGCCATGGACCAGCTCCGGCCCGCGGGTCTGGCGGGCGGCGGCGCCGGCGGCCCGGGCCACGTGCTGTTCGGCGGGCGCGGGGTCCTCGGCATACCGCCGATGCCCACCTGGGCGATGATCACCGTGATCGTGGGCTGGATCGTCGGCTGGTCGGTGATCGGCGCATGGCGGATGGCCACCCGCGACGCCTGACACCCTCCTGCGGCTCGTGCGCCTCGTGCCTGGCCGGCGGGCGTTCCTGGGCGAGATACAAGTCAGCCCCGGGATAGAAGCAGCTTCAGGCGGTGTTCTCCTTCTGCCGCGTTCTGACGCCCCCCCGATGGTGCGGATGTCAGGGTTGCCCCGGTCCGGGCCGCCGCTCACGGGGCCGTGCTAGCTTCTAGGTCGAGGTCCGGCCGTCTGCTCGCGCCACTCGATGGCCGGAGTTCGTTAGCCGGTCAGGGTGCGGCAGGTCGGCTGCCGGTCACACGAGATTGCCAGGCTGGAGCCCATGTCGCAGGCGGGGTCGATGCGCGCGGAGAAACGCGCGGAGAGAAAGGCCGCCCGGGGGGCGCGGTTCACGGCCGTGACCACGGCGATCGTCAGCGTGCTCCCATTCGGCCTGGACCGGATCGTCGCGCCGAACATGCTCGGGTTCGCCATTATCAACGCCTTTACCTTCGCGACCGACCTGGCGCTGCTCACCGCTCTTCACGGCGGGCTGAGATGGCCGGTTCCGGTGAGCATCACCCTGTCCTACATCGCGGCGTCCGGGCTGAGCTACGCGCTCAACCGCGCTCTCAACTTCCGCTCCCATGCCGCACCCGGCCCGCAGGTGGGCCTGTGGGCCGTGGTCGCCGTCGTTAACTACCTCGCCTGGATCCTGGGCGTAGGGGCCGGCCTGGCCGCCCTCGGCGTCGACTACCGCCTCGCCCGGATCATCGCGGCCTGCTGCGAGGCGGTGTACCTGTACGCCGCGATGCGATGGCTGGTCTTCCGGGACGCTCAGCGCCCGGCGCCGGTGCGAGAGTCACCTGAACCCGATCGGTCCGGCCTATCCTGACGACAGTCCAGGCCGCCGGGTCCGGGCTCGACGTGGAGGTCAACGATGACGGCCATGGACTCGACGCCAGCGGCTCGGCCGCCGGTGGCCGGGGTGTGCTATGACGCCCGGCGCGATGTGTACTACACGAAGCCGGTCCTGCGCGGCTGGCTGCACCTGATCTGGTTCGAAGCGTCGCTCGTGCTCGGCACGCTGCTGCTGGCCCGCGCCCATGGAGCCACCCGGATCGTGGCGGCCGCCGTGTATACGGCCAGTGTGAGCGCGTTGTTCGGCGTCAGCGCGCTGTATCACCGCGGCACCTGGACGGCCGCGTGGCGCCGTCGGCTGCAGCGCCTGGACCACGCGATGATCTTCTTTCTCATCGCCGGCACGGCCACTCCCGCTTTCCTCCTGGCCGCACGAGGTACCTTCGGCCGGGTCTGCCTCATCGCGCTGTGGACACTGACCCTGACCGCGGCCGTGATCCACATGGCCTGGATGAACGCACCAGAGCTGGTGGTCGGACCGACATTCATCGGGCTGGGCTGGGTCGCCGGCCTGGCCCTGCCGGAAGTGTGGATCCATGCTGGTGTCGTGCCCGCCGTGCTGATGCTCACGGGCGGCGTACTCTACACGGCGGGGGCGATTTTCTACCATCGCCGCCTGCCCACCCCTGCCCATCGGTGTTCGGCTACCACGAGGTCTTTCACACCTACGTCTGCGTCGCCGCGGCGTGCCAGTATGCCGCGATAGCCCTGTTCATCATCTGAATCGCGATCTGTCAGTGGGCGCGCGCAAGATGGGTGTGTGGCTAGCGGTGGCGGCGCGGAGTGGAGCGTGGACAGCCGCACGGTCCGGGTGATCCGGCAGGATCCGGGCCACCCCGTCGATCCGTCCGTGTGGCCCGCCACCGTCCCGGCGGTGGCGCAGATCCTGCGGGACGGCCTGGAGCTACCTCCGGGGCTGACGGTGCTGGTCGGCGAGAACGGGTCAGGGAAGTCCACGGTCGTGGAGATGCTGGCCGAGGCGTGCGGGATCAACCCTCAGGGGGGCTCGGCCCAGGCCCAGTTGTTCCGGACCAGGGACAGCGAGCCCGGGATCGGCTCGCACCTGATCGTCGAGCGCGGGGCCTGCCGGCCCCGGCTGGTCCTACTTCCTGCGCGCGGACACCATGCACGGTCTGTACAGCTACCTGGAGGACCACCCCGGGAAGCGCCGCGAGCGTTTCCACGAGGTGAGCCACGGGGAGGGCTTCCTGCAGATCCTCCGGACGAGGGTGAACCAGCCGGGCTTCTATCTCATGGACGAACCCGACGCCCCGCTGTCGTTCATCGCCTGCCTCGGGCTGACCGCCTTGCTGCACGACCTGGCCCAGACCGGGTCGCAGGCCATCGTCGCCACCCATTCACCGATCATCGCCGCTGTGCCCGGCGCGGGCCTCCTGGAACTGGGCGAATGGGGCATCCGCGCCGCCCGGTGGGAGGAACTCCAGCTCGTCAGCGCGTGGCGGCGCTTCCTGACCGAGCCGGCTTCCTACTTCCGCCACCTGCTGGCCGACTGAGCGCCAACCGGCCGTTCGTTTCGGATAAAGCCAACCGGTGAGGGGGCCGCCTGGAACTTCGGGAGTTACCGGAGGCCAGCCTGCCGGCGAGACCGCGCTTTCACCGGGCGGCGGGCGCGGCGATGTCTGTGACTGAGGTGGCCTTCGCGGCGGCCGGCGTTGAGGAACGCCGCGGCCCGCCCGAAGACCTCCCCGATGGTGTGACCCGCTAGCTGGGCCTGGTAGGCCTCAAACCGCGTCATCTCCCAGGCCTGCCCGCGCGGTGGAAGCGAGGCCAGCGCCGGCTCCGGCACTGACCTCCACGTCCAGGTCGCGATGCGGCCCTCGCCGGGGGCGGGGCGGCTGGCCGACGGGTTGATGAAGTTGACGTGATCGACGTCCTGGCCCATCTGGTTCCGGACGAAACGCAGCCCGGCCAGAGTTTCCTCGATCAGCCAGCGCTGCGCCGGGGTGTGGGCGGCGAGCACGTCATCGTAGGCATCCGGGTGATGGCGCACCAGCGTGCCGTTGACGATGGTGACCCACCACACCGCCTCACCGATCACGGCGAAGGCTCGCGGCCGGTCCCATGCCCTCACCCGGGGGAGCCGCTCAATCGCGTCCCGCATGGCGGTGATGGACCACTGAAGCGCGCTCACCTCGGCCGCCGGATCGCCCATGTTCTCGCGGTTCCATGCGACCCGGCAGCGAGCGGAGCAGAACCGGGCGTGCTCGCGGCGCGGCCCGAACACGGCGCTGCACTGCTCGCAGTTTCGGGTATCGGCCATCACCTCATGTTACGCGTAACGGGCCGGTGGTCGCGGGATGGGCCGTAGGCACGCCGGGGGACGCGCGGATTCAGTCCGCGGCGACCCGGCCGGCCAGCTTGGCGAACTGCTCGGCGATCTCGCCGGAGTCGTAGCGCTGGGCGACGCGCAGCGCCGCGTCGCGCGCGGCCGGGGTGAGCAGTTCGTCCGCGGCGGCCAGCGCCCGGGTGAGCGCTCCGGGGTCGCCCGGGGCGAAGGTCCTGGCGACGTCCGCGCTGGTGATCTCGGCCGTGGCCGGGCTGTCCGGGGCGACGACCGGCAAGCCGAACGAGAGCGCCAGGAGCAGCACGCCAGAGTTCAGCGACCGCCGGTACGGCAGCACGGCGATGTCGGCGGCACGCAGGTAGTACTGCATCTCCCCGTCCGGCACCGGGTGCTGCCGCACGACGACCCGCGGGTGGAGCAGGCAGCGGTCCAGCACCCCCTGCGTGTGCGGGTCGCCCGACGCTCTCCCGGCCACCAGCAGACGGCGGGCCGGGCCGCCACTGGCACACACCGTGTCGAAGGCGTCCAGGAGCAGATCAAGCCCCTTGTACGGCTTGATCGCCCCGACGAGCGCGTACACGACCTCGTCCGGCAGCAGGCCGAGATCGAACCGGGCCTGGTCGCGCGGGACAAAGTCCTGGTAGGACCCCAGGTAGTGGGGGTGCGGAATGGTCACCACCTTGGCCTGCTCGATCGTGAACCACTCCGCGACGGCCTCGATCGTGCCGTGGTTCAGCACGTGGACCAGGCGCGCCCGGTCGGCCACGGCCTGCTCGATCCCGGCCTCGATCCGGGGAAACCGGCAGTCGTGCGGAAGCTCGTTGTGGACCGTCCACGTCAGCCAGCCGCCGGCGTCCAGGAACGCGTCGAGCAGGCCGACGAACGCCCCGGCCTTGTCCTTCGCCTCGGCTTCGGTCTCGGCGTCCCGCAGCACATCCGAGGTCCACTGCAGGTGCAGCATGATCCGGGTACCCGCGGACAGCAGCGGGAGCAGCGCTTCCAGGTCGGCGAAGCGCATGACCGGCACCGGGGCGATCCCGTGGTCCCACAGCCGGGAGTAGAGCAGCGCGCTGTAGGGATTCACCCGAGCGACCGGGTTGTAGGCCATCAGGACGGGCCGGTCGTAGCCCTTCGCCTCCAGGTACTGCACGGCCTGGATCGCGTCGGCCAGCAGTTGCTCGCGGCCAACGGCCCGGCCGCGCAGGTAGAGGCTCACGGTGTTCTCCCGGCCGGCCCAGCCGGCCGGCCCGGCCGGCGGCTGGCCGGCCTGCCACCGGTCCAGCAGCTCGCGGTAGATGTCCCGGTAACGCTGCCCGTTCGCGGCACCGTCCGGGACCACGAGTACCTTGTGGGCCAGCACGCCGGCCGCGATGATCTCGCCGCGCACCGCGTCGTCGATCGTGACGATGAGATCAGCCTCCTGCATGCAGCGGATCTCGGTGGCCAGACGCACGGCATGCTGCTCGCCGCGCCCGGCCCGGCCGGTGCCGTCGCCGGTGGCCGCCTCGGGGAAGGAGGGCACCTCGTAGACCAGCGGCCGGCCGAGATGCGCCCGCAGCGCCAGCCCGATCAGGGCGGTCTGGAAGCCATCGAGCCCGGCCCCAACGTGGATCACCGCCGGCCGCCGCTGCCGCCCGACCCGCGCGGCGAGCCACGCGGTGTCCGTGACCAGTATGTCGTCAGGCTGGCGGGCGGGATAGTCGGCGCCCGGGTCGATGCGGTGATACGGCGTTCCGTCGATGACCTCGACCGGCGCGAAGCCGCTCGCGCCGGCCGTACGGGGAAACCCGAGGGCGGTGACGACGAACGGGTCGAGCCCGGCCTGGCGCTGGGACCGCACGGTATCGCGGCTGCCCGTGGTGAAGCTGTTGACCTGGTACGGAATCGATTCCCGGAGCAGGTGCATGATCACGCCCTCGCGTGGCTCGACCGGGTGCGGCGGCCCGGGGATCCGGGGCTGCCACCGGGGGTCGAGTTCGCGGGCCTGCCCCACGTAACCGCGCAGCGTGGCGGCGAGGCCGGCCGAGTCGCGCACCGCGCGCATCCGGCGCAGCGTGCCCAGCGTCACCGCGATATCGCCGCGCTGCCAGTGCGCGCTCTGCTCGAGGTCAAGGGCCGGATAGTCGTCTGGATGCGGGCCGAGGACCGCACGGGCCTGGGCAATCGCTGTCTCGTAGTCGCCCCGGTCGTAAGCCGCCCAGCCGGCCAGGGTGTGCTCCTCCCGGCCGCGGAAGTCGGGGTCCAGCGGCTTGGAGGGCCGCGGCGCGGCGGCGGTCAGCACCCGGAGCAGGCCGACCGGCAGCCGCAGCAGCGCCGCCGGGCTGCGGCGCGCCGCTTGCAGCAGCTCAAAGGCCCGGTGGCCCCGGCCGGCCTGGACCAGCTCGAGCTGCCAGCGGAACTTGGCCGCCCGGTCCTCAGCCCGGATCAGCCGCCGCCGGACCTCCGACTGGTCGGCGAGCACATCGCGCAGCTCCGCCTCCCGGGCGGCCAGCCTGGTCGTCAGGTCAATGAACTCACCCTCGGCCGCCGGCGGGCCGTCGTCGGCGTCCATCCGGCTGAGCGGCCAGCGTGCCACCGGCCTCGCGCTCCTTCACGGTCGATTTCCGCGGTATCCGCAGGCCATGGCGGCCGAGCCGGCGTGAGGGCAGCGGGCGCGGGCCGCGCGCCAGACAGGCGTATTAGCAGCGGAACCCGGACAGGTTAACAGAGGGTATCGCACCTGGCCGCGCCGTCGCGGCGGGCCGGTGACCGCGGGCCGGTGACCGCGGGCCGCCGCCCGGCATCCCGGCGTCGCCGCCCGTCAGGCGGGTTCCCACTGGCCGCTCTGCCGGTATTCGATAGTGGTGGCCGTCCAGCTCTCCGGGCCGATGTCATCCAGGGGAGCGCGATCGTTGTCGCCGCTAGGGTCATAGAGGCGGCCCACCGCGCACGCGTCGCCGCTCTCGCTGGCGAGCCGGAACCACTTGCCGGCCCGCAGCGCCTCGTGGAGGTCGCCGGGTTCCGCCTCGGCGGGCCCGTACTTGCCGACCGCGCTCGGCGTGGCTCCGTCATACCCGGCCAGGAGATCTTCCGTGATGACCCAGCAATAGGGGGTGGTGAGGGACGAAAATTCAGCCACCATGCCTTCGGGCACGGTTTCCGTCCCGGTCTGAACCGTTTCCTCGCCAAAACTTTGCGTCATTTTCCCTCCTCGGATGGCCGCCAGCGCATCAGTTCCTCCGCACCGGCGGCCTGCTGGGCCGGGGCCTCAGCCATCATCGCGCAGCGCGCGGCGAGCGCGGTGAGCGTCGCGCCCAGCGGGGCGTCGAGGATCAGGCGGGCCTGGGCGTCGCCGCGTGTCGGCCCCTGATTGACGATCGCGACCGGCACCGCGAGCCTCGCCGCGTGCCGGACGAACCGGTAGCCGGACATCACGGTCAGCGAGGATCCGAGAACCACCAGCGCGCCTGCCCGCTCGACCAGCGCATAGCACTCGTCCACCCGAGGCCGCGGCACGTTCTCCCCGAAGAACACCACGTCGGGCTTGAGCACCCCCCCGCAGCTCTCGCAATTCGCGACACTAAACCGTTCCACCAAGTCATCGGCGAGGACGGCGTCGCCATCGGGGTTCATCTGGCTCTGGCTCACCCCGGCCGTCCAGCCGGGGTTCGCCGCGCGCAGCCGCTGATCGAGCCGCTCGCGGGAGGTCCGCTGGCCGCAGCCCAGGCACCGCACGCGGGCGAGGCTGCCGTGCAGTTCGACCACCTGCCGCGCCCCGGCCGCCTGGTGCAGGCCGTCCACGTTCTGCGTGATTATCCCGGCCAGCAGCCCACGGCGCTCGAGTTCGGCGACCGCGTGATGACCCGCGTTCGGGGCCGCGCCAGCGATGTGCCGCCACCCTTGATGGCTGCGCGCCCAGTACCGCTGGCGCGCCGCGACCCCCCCGGTGAACGCCTGGTACGTCATCGGCTCGGGCCGCCGGGCCAGCCCGGTCGGCCCCCGGTAGTCCGGGATGCCGGACTCCGTAGACAGCCCGGCCCCGCTCAAGATCACCACGCCGCCGTCCGCCACGAGATCCACCAGCATCCCGAGCGGGCTGGTGAGCACCTCCCCGTGCCCGGCCAGCGCGCCGTCACGAGCATCATCCACCGCCAGAGTCACCTATCCATGCTGCCTTACGTCCGGAAGCCCCCTGGCCGCGGCACCGGCTCTCCGCCGAGGTCGCGCCCAGAAACCTGATGCGGCCGACAGAATGCACCGGGCCCTGACTAACCCGGCCACCCTCTCGCGGCACTATGGGGTGTGGATGGCGATTCTGGCTCGCTCGGGCCTGACGCGGAACTGGTGCAGGCCGCCCGGCGTGGCGAGAAAGACGCCTCGGCCGAACTGATCACCCGTCACTGGGCCACCGCGGTTGCGCTCGCCGCCAGGCTGCTCGGGTCGGCGGACCTGGCCCGGGATGCCGCCCAGGAAGCCAGCATCGCGGCCCTAGCCGACCTGGGCCGGCTGCGTGCGCCGGACCGATTTGGCGCCTGGTTCTGCGGCATCACGCTGAATGTGGCCCGGCGCTGGCTGCGTCAGCGGCGCGCCGAACGGCCGGTTGACTCGCCCGACCGGATGTGGTCTGAACGGATGTCGGATGAGCCAGGCCCGGACGAGCGCGCAGAACTCGCCGAGCTCGCCGCCGGGGTCCGGGCTGCCGTCGCCCAGCTCGCCGACGGTCAGCGCGAGGCCGTCTTCCTCTTCTACTTGCAGGGCCTGACTCACCGCGAGGTGGCCGCCGAGCTCGCGATCTCAGTGGGCGCGGTCAAGGCACGGCTACACCAGGCCCGCGCGGCTCTCGTCCCCTACCTCACACCGCTCATCACTACACCGGAGGAGACCACCGTGAGCGCGACCACCAGCAGCCCGGCATGGGCTGACGTATCAGTAACTGAGATCCGCCGCCGCGATGCGGGCGAGGCGGGCCACATATACGTGATGGTGCTTGAGGAGCGTACCGGGTCGCGCCTGGCTCCCGATCTGGATCGGGCCCGCCGAGGCCATAGCCCTCGCCGTCAGCCTGGAGTCACTGGAAACCCCACGCCCGCTGACCTATCAGATGGCCGCGAGCCTCGTCCAGGCCACCGGCTCCCGGGTCACCGAGATCAAGATCACCCGGCTTACCGAGGCCGTCTTCTACGCGGTCGTTGCGGTTGACGGGCTGGCCGGTCCCCAGGAGATCGACGCCAGGCCCAGCGACGCGGTGAACCTGGCCCTGGTGACCGGCGCACCAATCCGCGTTGACAGCGCATTGCTCGGCGACCTGCGGGCGCAGGCGATCGACCATTCGGGGTGGCAGGACTTCCCGGCCAGCACCGCCGAAATCGCCGCGGAGGAACGGCAGCGGCTGAGCCGCATGACCCCGCAAACTGACCCCTGAACCGGGGCCGCAGCAAAGTCGCGCCGGGTCAGCGGAGCTCGGTCAGCAGGTTCTTGTTCCACGTCAGCACCGTGTACCGGCCGACGAGGTACGTATGCTCGGCGGGCCCGAAGGCAGCTAGCACGGCCGGCAACGTGGGCGAAGGCGGGCTGCCGACCAGCACCATAAAGTTCGCGTCGTGCCGCCGGGGATCGAACCAGGACGCCTGCGATTCCCACTGGCTATGAGCGAGAACATGATTTCTTATCGTCACCGGGCGAAGCTCGACGCTTTCACCGCTTGACAGGGTAACGACGCTGCCCAGCCAGGAGGTGCCTATGCCGTACCGCAGGTGGTGTGCGATCAGCCAACTGGTGAGCTGCTGATTGTCAGGCGGCTGGGGAGGGTGCGCCGCGACCAGCCCCAGGCTCACCAGGTACCCGCACAGTACGACCGACAGCGCCGGAAGCAGCCGGGCCGCGGCCAGCCGGCCAGCCAGCAGCCGGGCGGCGAGGACGGCACCGAACGGCAGCACCGCGGCCATCTCCCGGGTCGTGGTGATGTCACCGATTTTGGACCACAGCAGGAACGCCGCCAGGTTGATCAGTATCCCGGCGGCCAGAAGCTGCGACACCAGGCCGACGCGGTTGAACCGCCGCACCGCCACCCAGGTCGCCCACGCGGCCAGGGCCAGGCCGACCACGTGCAGCAGCAGCAGCGCGGCCGGGAACCCGATCCGGTGGCCGAAGAAATCGGCACCGAAGAGGAGGAAAAGCCCCTGCAGCATGACGAACAGGTGATGAGGCAGCGCGGTGACGTTCGCGATAAGCGGCGCCACCGGGTTGACGGTAAACCCGCCCTGGGCGCTGATCAGGGTCAGGACCCCGGACGCGACACCCGTAGCGATCAGCCCCGCCGCGACGAGCGCGGCCTCGTACCAGCGTGACCGGAGCGGCTGACGCTGCTGGATGACGCTCTGATACAGCCGGATCCCACATACCGCGACGAGAGGCAGCACGGCGGTCACCCGGACCACCGGGTCGGCGATGAGCGCCCAGGCCAGCAGCACTCCCACCGCCAACGGCACGTACCAGCGGGGCGGCGCGCGGTCCACGATCAGCCACGCCAGCAGCACCGGCACGCAGGTGCCGAGGTGATCGGGGGCCAGCAGCAGCACGAAGATGCCATTGCCGAGCTGCGGGGAGACCATGATCCCGACCGCGATGAGCACCCGGATCGTAGCCTCTCGGCCCGTCGCGCGCCCCTTGGCCAGCAGGGCGGCCAGCAGGACCAGAAGCGTGTACGTTATCGCGGCGGCGATATGGACCACGCTCGGGCTAAGCCCGCGAACCAGGGTCACCAGCATGTATTCAGGCAGTTCGGTGGTAAAGAACGAGACGTCTGACAGCCACCAGCCGTGCAGCAGCAGGTTGCCGTGCAGCATGTCCCAGGCCTGCAAAGTGAACACGGCGCCATAGGAGTCGCCCGGCTCGGTCTGCGACACCCGCAGATAGCAGAAAAACAGGGCTATCGGTGCGGCCACCCACGCCGCGGGCACCAGCCACCGGCGTCCCAGTCGCCCGCCGAAACGGCGGCGGTGCCCCTCAGAAACGGCTGCTGGCGAGCCTGCGGACAGTTCTGTCGTGCCCGTGACCTCGGACTCCGCGGAAACGCGAGCGACGCTGCCGTGGTGAGCGGCAGCGTCTTCGAGGTCGGAGTGCACGTCTGTCATGAATAATCAGGCTAGTTGCTGAGCAGTCCCCTCCGGCCGGGTTGAACGGCCCTTTGGGGAAAGGGAAAGTAAACAAGAAGTAATGTAACCGCGCGCCGGGGCGCCCCGGCGCGCGCCGCCGCGCCCCGGACGCGATCGATGTGACATCGATCGCGCTCTAGTGCGATCGATGTCACATCGATCGCACTCGCGAGCGAGCGCCGCCCATCCGTCGGCGGCGAGCGCCGCCGGCCCGTCGGCTAGGGCTGATGCTTCAACTGCACGGTGACGGTGTGAGTGGTGGGCGCGAGGGTGACGGTGCCCGTCTGCTCGTTTACCACGCCGGCGGTGGCGTGAGCGATGTTGCCGACGAACGCGGGGAGCTGGAACAGCACCGGGCCGACGGGCGGCTGGCCGGTAAGGGTGAGCGTGACGGAGGCGCCGCTGGCGTGGATGGTCAGCCCGGCGTGGTGGCCGCCGGTGGTGGGCACGTTGGCGAGGCTGATGACCTCCCCGCTGCGGACCCACGCGCCGGGAACGCCCCGCCCGATGATCAGGCTGCCGTCAGCCCGCTGCGCCACCAGCGAGTCAAGCAGCACCATGTTGGCGTTGGCCATCCCCCAGGCGTGGGGCGAGGAGCCATTGCCGGCCTCCGGGTGCGTCCCGGCCCACGGCGAACCGGGATTAGGGAACTGCTGGCTCTCCCACCACGAATAGGGGCCGCTCTGCCCGTTGGCGATCATGAACTGGTAGCTGACGATGCCCTGATCCCGGTGAGCGGTGCTGGCCAGGCCCCATTCTCCGTATCCCGCGTTGTAGGCGGTGCTGTAGTACTGGGTCGGGTAGCCGCCGAAGGTGCCCGGCGGCAGCTGGCCGGCCAGCCGGCCGAAGCCGTAGTCGTAGGTGGCGTCGATCAGGCTGATGCCGGGGCCGCTCAGCGGGGCGCCGAACAGATAGCCGTCCCACGCCCACCGGCCGAACAGGAACGGCGCCGCCCAGTTCGCGTCCTCGGCGTTGGCGCACCGGTTGCTGGTGTTCGGCTCGACCATCGAGCACGGCAGGTAGTTCAGGTGGTTTGTGGAGATCGTGGCGCCCAGCGTGGCATTGGTGGCGCGCAGCAGGCTGGCGTACTCGGTGGCCGCCCACGTGGCCTCGGCGGTGTAACCCACCTGCTGGGCGAGCCAGCGGTAGGCCGTGAGTCCCATCAGGGCCTCGTAGTTGTCGATTGTCCAGTAGCCATTGGCGTCGATGTCGTTGGTCTTCATCATGATCCCGCCGGGCCCGGTGCGGTCGGCGGCGATCAGGTGCGCGGTGTCCTTAATGCTCGGCTCGGTCGTCCCGGCCGGCCCCTCGGTGGCGAAGTTGGCCTTGACGAAGCTCAGGTCACCGGTTTTCAGCAGGTAGATGGCCCACGGCCAGGGATAGGTCCACACACCATCGTCGTATTGCGTCTGCGAGCCGATGACGGAGCGGGCCCGGTCGAGCAGCGCGTGGGCATCGGTCGTGTAGCCCTGCGTGAACAGGTTGGCCAGGATGCCGATGACGTCGTGGCTGAATTCCATGTCGTAGCCGTTGGCGCCGGTTTTCAGCTCATCACCCGACCTGATGATCTGCGTGTAGATAAAGCCGGTCCGGTAGGCGTTGACGAGGCTCTGATCGGGAAGGCTTTTTACCTCAACGATTCCCGCCAGCTGATGATCCCAGTAGGTCCGCATGTGGGTGAAGTGCTGGTCGAAGCCCCCGGCCTGGGCCAGGGCGCTGGCCGAAGGCCAGGCGTAGCTTCCGCCGAAGCGGTCGGAGGCCACCGCGTAGTCGTGGTTGACGGTGCCGTGCGGCGGCACGGCCGTGGGAGCGGAGTCAAGCGGGATCAGGCCGGGCGACGCCTCGGGGTCGATGCTGAGCGGCTGCGCCGTGGGGTTGGACACCCGCACCCGGCTGTAGACGGCCACGTAGTCGTGCCCGCCGATCGTCACCTGGTCACCGAAGTTGGTGATCGAGATGCGGGCACCGCCGGAGTGGAACGTGGTCACCAGCGCCGGCAGGTAGCCGTCAGCGTTCTCCCAGGTGGTCGGGCTGTCGTCATAGACGCCGTAGCCGTAGGTCGTGCCGGCGACCGGCGCGGTGCTGCCGCTGCCGGGCCCGTTGGCACTGGTCACGAAGAAGCTGCCGCCCAGGCAGGCGGTCACGCCCTGGCTGTTCCCCGTCCAGCCGATGACGCTGGCGTCACCGAACGTGCCGTAGATGGTCTGGCTGCCCGCGGGGCCGTTGGGTGCGCAAGCATAAGGCGGTGCCGCCGCGGACGCCGCGCTGGCCGCGCCGACGGCCGGTGCCGCCGTCCCAGCCAGTGTCAGCGTGGCGGCCACGAAGACGGCCGCCAGTAAGCGTGCGGGCCCCCAGGCACATCGATTCCTGCCGGTGAGCTTCATCGCTACCTCCACACATCCAGCTACCCGGCCGGGCGAATGCCTAACGCTCCCCCAAAGGCGGACCTTTCGTCGCCGGATACCCCGGCCTCGGGCTCGCCCCGGTCCCGGGTGGCCAGAGCCCGGCTTGATCCCCACCGGAGGTGTTAGCCGTGGGATCAGGGGTAGCCCGTTGAGGTTCGGCAGGCCAGCGGCAATCCGTTACCGGAGGAGGCAGGCCCGCATGACGCACGGCAGCAGGCCGCCGGGCGGTACTTCCGCGCGGCGGCCCAGTGGAACGCCCGGATGGCAGGCTGAGCGCGCAGGCCCCGGCCAGGCGCCGGGGGCGGTGCGGACTGCCGCACGGCCGGACGGGAGCGCGGCTGCCACCCGGGCCGGAGGGCGGGCCGGGGCCGCCGCGCTCATTTCTGTCTGCCTTGGCTTTTTCGTGATCCAGCTGGACGTGACGATCGTCAACGTGGCGCTGCCCGCGATCCAGCGCGACATCGGCGGCTCGCTGGCCGGGCTGCAGTGGGTCGTTGACGGCTACACCCTGGCTCTGGCCTCGATCATGCTCACCGCTGGCTCGGCGGCGGATCGGGCCGGGGCACGGCGGGTGTTCATACTCGGGCTGACCGCCTTCGGGCTGGGTTCGGCCGCGTGCGCGGCCGCTCCGGACCTTGGCGTCCTGATCGCCGCCCGCGCCGTGCAGGGCCTCGGAGCATCGGCCCTGCTGCCATGCTCACTGGCGCTGATCGTGCATCAGTTCCCGGACCTGCGGGCCCGGGCGCGCGCCCTCGGCGTGTGGGGAGGCATGGGCGCACTGGGGGTCGCGCTCGGCCCGGTCCTCGGCGGCGCGCTGATCTCCCTGTTCGGCTGGCGCGCCATCTTCGTGGTCAATGTCCCGGTGTGCGTGCTCACCGTCGTGCTGCTGCGCAGGCATGTCTCGGAGTCGCCGCGCGACCCGGCCCGGCGAACCGATGTTCTTGGGCTGCTCCTCGGGATCACCTCACTGGCTGGCCTGACCGCGGGCTTCATCACGACCGGACAGCAAGGCTGGCTGGCCCCCCTCCCGGACGGGCTGCTGGGCGCCGGGATGATCGCCGCGGCCCTGTTCGTGCTGGCCGAGCATCGGCAGGCGGCCCCGATGCTGCCGCTGGGCTTGTTCCGATCGAGGGAGTTCAGCGCCGCCACGGCCGTGGGCGTGCTGTTCAACCTGTGCATGTACGGCGCCCTCATCTGCTTGTCGCTGTACCTTCAGCAATCCCGGCACGAGTCGGCGGCTGGGACCGGGCTCCTCATCCTGCCGATGAGCATCGCCGTGGGGGCGGGCTCGCTGGCCAGCGGCCCGCTCACGGCACGCCTCGGGCCCCGGCGGCCGATGATCGTCGGCCTTACGCTGGCCGCCGCCGGAGCAGCGTTGCTGGCCACGGCCGGGGCCGCGACATCCCTGGGGATCATCGTGGCCGGGTCGGTCGTCCTCGGCCTGTGCGCGCTGGCCATGCCCGCCATGACCGCGGTCGTGGTGGGCGCGGCGGGACCGCAGCACGCGGGCGTGGCGAGCGGCGTCCTGAACACGGCGCGCCAGGCAGGCGGGGCCCTCGGCGTGGCCTTGCTCGGCTCACTGCTGGCGACCTCGGGGGCTGCTGGTCACTCGCTGACCCTTCACGTGGCGCTCAGCGTGGCCGCGGCGGTATACCTGCTAGCGGTGGCATTGGTCTGGATTGGCATCCGCCCGGCCAGCTAGGTCAGTGGTGCCCCGGCCGACCAGGCGTAGTCCATCGTCGGCGAGTGGGCGAAGGGAGCACCTCACTCGGCGTGCAGCGCTGAGGCGGTGCGGATCCCGGCCGCCCAGCTCGCCGGGAGCAGCGCGGCCAGCACCGCGATCACGACTCCGGCCAGGGCCAGGGCGGCGAGTTCCCCGCCGCCGTAGACGTTCAGGAAACTGGCCGGAAGGCCGAGGCCCGCGCCCGAGGCCATGACGGGCAGCACGTAGTGGTGCAGCGCGATCCCGCCCGGGACCGCGATCACGCCGGCCACCAGGCCGGTCCCGGCGACCCAGCACACCACCATCGCGATGGTCTGCCGCGGCGTCATCCCAACCGCCTTGAACACGCCCAGGTCGTGCACGCGTTCCCGGGTGTGCAGGACGACGGTGTTGAGCACGCCGAGCCCGGCCACGATCGCCAGCAGCAGCGTCAGGGTGCCGATGAGGCCGATCATGATCGTGACGACCTTCGACTTCCTGCCGTTCAGGCCCACCCCGTAGTTGGGCCCGAGCGCGGTGCCCAGCGCCTGCACGTACGCCGCCGGGGAGGTGCCAGGGCGCAGCCCGACGTCGTACTGGTCGGGCTGAGCCAGGCCGCGGTCGGCGCGGGCCAGCGTCTGCCAGTCGGTGAGCATGGACAGCCCCCGGCCCCGGCTGTCAAGCGGCGCACTGCGCCGCGTCGCCGCGGGGGGAACCGCACTTGACCCTGAGGTCGTCCGGCAGATCCTGGCCCGTAGTCGTCAGACCAGCCCGCTCGGCCGGCTGACCGCGCGCGAGCGGGAGGTGCTCGCCCTGATGGCCGAGGGACGGTCGAACCCGGCCATCGCCAGCGCGCTCGTCGTCTCGACGGGCGCCATCGAGAAGCGCGTCGCCAACATCTTCATGAAGCTCGACCTCCCGCCTGACGATGAGCAGCACCATCGCCGGGTCATCGCGGTGGTGCGCTATCTGAGTTCCTGAGGCGGCTCCGGTACTACCTTCGGATCACCGACCGGGCTGGGTGATGACATCTGCTCATGGCGACGTCGGGAGCCAGCATCCGCGAAAATAGGCCGACCGGCTTCTCAGGAGGAACAATGACGTTGATCGCCCGCTTTCAGGTTGACCGCTTCGAGCCGCGCCAAGTAGACGGCCTGGATGCCGACTGGGTCGGCCTGATGACCTTCGCCAAGACCTTTACGTCAGGAATCATCGGGCAGTCCACGACGCTTTTCATGTCCGCCGGCACCGAAGAGGGCGCCCGGTCCTATGTGGCCACGGAGAGGATCAGCGGCCGTACCGACGACGGGCGCGAAGGCTCCGTGACCGTCCAGCACGGCGGCGTCGAATCAGATCCCGGCTCCTGGTTCGGCCACATCGTGCCCAAGACCGGTACCGGCGACTTTGCCGGCTGGTCCGGCACGGCGCGGATCGTGCACGACGACCAGGGCGCATACTTCGAGATCGCATTCGCCTGATCACTGGGCGTAAGCAAGTTAGCATAGTGCGGCCGGCCTCGTCTGATCCGCCATGCACGGCGGTGACGGCCGGCTCGAGACGTGTCCCTAGCCGGCCGCTTGGGCGAGTTCCAGCAGGGCGTGCAGGTCCCTGGCCGCGTCCAGGGCGGCCACCCCGGCCAGCAGGACGATCACAGCGGAGGCGACGAGCAGGATGGTCCGCCGCCTCGGTGGCGCGGCCAGCAAGGCGGCGACGCGGCGGGGCACGGGCCCGGCCCAGGCCACCGATACCCGCCGGGAGGGTGACCGGACGATGCCCAGGGCGATTCCAGTCGTCCGCCGCCGGGGGCTGGCCAGCAATGCGACCTGGCCGATGGTCTCAGCCACCAGCCTGCGGTCGCCGGTGACCGCGGCCGCGTGCTCGTCGGCCCAGCGTTCTACGGTGTATTCCACCGAGCGGGCCACCGGAAGCAGCAGCGGGTTGGCTGCGGCCGCGAGGTGGGCGACCGTGGCGAAGAGATGGTGGCGGCCGGCCAGGTGCGCCTGCTCGTGGGCGATCAGCGCGGCCCGGCGGCGGTGGTCCAGGCGGTCAAGCAGGCGGCCCGAGACCACGATGCGACCCGGCCAGCCGGGCAGCGCGTAAGCCTCGATGGCCGGGCCGGGCACGACCACGACGCCGTCGTCGGCATGAAGCCCGGCGGCGCGGTGGTATGACTCGGCCAGGGCGCGGGCCCGGCTGCGGAACAGGACCGCGACGGCCAGCGCGGCACCGACCAGCGCCAGGGCGGCGGCCGCCCCGGCGGCCGCCGAGACGGGGTCACCTCGCCGCATGACGATCTGGGAATAGTCCCCCACCGCGGCCAGGGCCGGTGCCCGGGCGGCGGCGAACGCAGCGAGCAGCGCCAGCGCGACCGTACTGGATGCGGCGAGTGCCACCGTGGCCGACGTGAGCAGCCAGGTCGCCTGGCGTGGTTCCAGCCGGGCGGCCAGCGGGCGGGCGGCCGCCCCGGCCAGCGCCGGGATCACCAGTGGCAGGTATAGCAGCCACATGCGCCTACTCCCGCCCCTCTGCCCGGTCGGGATCGCTGGCCCGCGGGCCTTGGTCACCGGCCAGCATGCGGCGCAGCAGCCGGGCATCCCGTCCGGACAGCCCGGACACGAACCGGCTGAGCACCGCGCCGTGGTCGGTCCCGCTGCCCAGCGCATGGCTCATCCGGCTGGCGGCCAGACTGGCCTCGTCACGGGTGTGTAGGCGAACCCGCGCCCGGCCCGCTGGCGGGTCAGCAGACCCTTGGCGTGCAGCCGCGACACGATGGTCACGACCGTGCTGTACGACAGTTCTCCCGGCTGGCCCGCCGGTGAGCTGCTGGCGGACCTCGCCGGGGCTCAGCGGCCTGGTGGCCGCCGCGCAGTACGCCGAGGATCTCGGATTCCAGCGCCCCCGCGGCCCGCCGGGCCGCGCCAGGCTCGCCGGCGGGCGTCCTGGAGGCTGTGATCACGCACGCCAGCCGCCTCCTGTTCCGGATATCATCTACGAACCCTGTAGATGCTCTACAGTTGCTGTAGAACACCGACCGCTCCGAGTATGCCACTGCGGGCTTTCCACCGGGCGCGCCTCTTCCCGCATTGCCCGGCGGCAGGCGATGTGGCTCGCACCAATCCTCGGCGAAGGGCTGGCATGACACACCTGACCTACCTGGAGGCCGCGGTCGTCGGCCTGGCCCAGGGCATCTCCGAGATGTTCCCGGTCTCCAGCCTGGGCCACAGCGTGCTGATCCCGGCCATCGTCGGCGGCAGCTGGGCTCGCGACCTGAATGTCGCCGCGGCCGAGTCGCCCTACCTCGCGTTCATCGTCGGGCTGCACGTCGCCACCGCGTTCGCGCTCATCGCCTACTTCTGGCGGGACTGGGTCAGGATCATCGGCGGCTTTTTCACCTCGATACGAGATCGCCGGGTTGACACCGCCGACCAGAAACTGGCCTGGATGATCATCTTGGCGACCATCCCGGTCGGGATCGTCGGCGTGCGATTCGAGCACGCCTTCCGGGTGCTCTTTGGCAAACCGATACTCGCGGGGATCTTCCTCACCGTGAACGGCGTCATCCTCCTCGCCGGGGAGCACTACCGGACCCGCGCGTCCCTGGCGGCCGACGCCGCGATCGCCGCGGAACAGCAGGCCAGGGATGCGGAGACGGTGAAGCGGGAACCCGCCGAACTGGCGGCGGCGGGCACTCGGCGGGCGGCCGCGCCGTGCGCCAGCGCGAGCAGGCCGGGACGGTCCGGGCCGACCGGCGGCTGGCCTCGATGAGCTACCTACAGGCGGTGACCATAGGGTCCGCGCAGATCCTGGCGCTGCTGGCCGGCATCAGCCGGGACGGGGTGGCTATGGTCGCCGGCATGACGCGCGGGCTGTCCCGCGAGGACGCGGCCAGGTTCGCGTTCCTGCTCGCCACCCCCGTCATCCTGGCGGCCGGCGCTCTGAAGGTCCCGGACCTGCTCGGCCCGCGCGGCCAGGGGATCCGTGGCCAGATCCTGCTCGGCAGCGTGCTGTCCGGCGTTGGGGCCTACCTTTCGGTCCGGTTCCTGCTCCGTTACCTGCGCACCCGGACGCTCACCCCGTTCGGGGTCTACTGCCTCATCGCGGGCCTGGCCAGTGTCGTCTACCTCGGACTGGTGAAGTAATGCAGCATCTGATCGTTACCTACGGGTACCTGGCTGTGTTCCTGCTGATGATGGCGGAATCAGCGTGTATCCCATCGCCGCCATCATCGTGACCGCCCTGGCCATCGCCCTGTGGCGGTACGCCCGGCGGCGCAAAACCGACCTCCACAAAACCGAATCCAGCGCCCCCGAAGACCAGCCGCCGTACCCAGCCCGCCAACCACCACGCCACGGCGCCCCGCACTGAGAACCCACCGGAATCCCCGGAAGCCACCCGGCCCCCCGGAAGCCACCCGGCGTGCCACCAGATAGGCAGCAGACTCAAAGGAGAGCTAACGCGGTCCGTGCTGGGCGCCGCGGCGGCCTGCTGGCGTTGCTCGAGGAATGTGCGCTCCGCCGCGTTCGTGGCGATGGCCAGGGCGGCGTGGTAGGCCTCGGCCGCGGCGGCGTGGCGGCCGAGCCGCTGGAGCAGGTCGGCGCGGGTGGCGTGGAACAGGTGGTAGGTGCGTCGAGGTCGAGGCCGTCGATCGACGGCCAGGGCGGCCTCCGGCCCGTCGACCTCGGCCACGAGCGACGGCCCGGTTGAGCGCGACGACCGGAGTCGGGGCGTGGACCATCAGCTGGTCGTAGAGCTGCGAGGATCTGGCGCCAGTCGGTCTCCGCGGCCGTCGACGCGTCGCTGTGCACGGCGTTGATCGCCGCCTGGATCTGGTAGGGACCGGGCAGGTTGCGCCGGAGGCAGCCGCGGACCAGCGCCTGGCCCTCCTCGATGAGCGCCCGGTCCCACAGGGAGCGGTCCTGGTCGGGCAGCAGCACGAGCGAGCCGTCGGAGCCGGCGCGCGCGGCCCGGCGAGCGTGCGTCAGCAGCAGCAGCGCCAGCAGCCCGAGCACCTCCGGCTCGTCGGGCATCAGCTCGGCCAGCAGCCGGGCCAGCCGGATCGCCTCGGCGCAGAGGTCCTCGCGCAGGAGCGTGTCGCCCGCCGAGGCGGCGTAGCCCTCGTTGAAGATCAGGTAGACGACGGCCAGCACCGCGCGCGAGCCGGTCGGGCAGCTCGGCGTCGCCGGGCACCCGATAGGGGATGCCCGGCGGCCTTGATCTTCCGCTTGGCGCGCACCAGGCGCTGGGCCATGGTGGCCTCGGGCACCAGGAACGCCCGGGCGATCTCGGGGGTCTGCAGACCGCCGAGCAGGCGCAGGGTCAAGCGCCACCTGGGCGCCGGGGGCCAGCGCCGGGTGGCAGCAGGTGAAGATCAGCCGCAGCCGGTCGTCGTTCACCGGTCCCACCGGCTCGGGCGGCTCGTGGTGTTCGTGCAGGCGGGCGGCCTGGGCATGGCGGTCATGGCGTGAGGCTTCGCGTCGGAGCCGGTCGATGGCCCGGTTGCCGGGCCGTGGTGGTGATCCATCCGCCGGGGTTGGGCGGGAGGCCGGTCGACCGGCCACCGGTCGATGGCCACCACGAAGGCCTCCTGCACCGCTTCTTCGGCGACGTCGATGTCGCCGAAGAAGCGGACCAGGGTGGCCACCGCCCGGCCGTACTCGCGCCGGAAGTGGCGTTCGATCTCGCTCGACGTCGAAGGACATCGAGGCGTGCTAGCCCTCGGGTTCCTCTTGGAACGGGCGCACCTCGACCGGGCCCCCGCAGGCCTTCGTGGCCTTGGCCGCCCAGGCCAGCGCGGCGTCGAGGTCGGCCGCCTGGATGACCCAGAACCCGCCGAGCTGCTCCTTGGTCTCGGCGAACGGGCCGTCGGTGGTGAGGACCTCGCCGTCACTGGATCCGCACGACCGTCGCCGTGGTCGGGCGGGTGCAGGCCACCGGCGAACACCCAGGCGCCCTCGGCCTGCAGCTGCTGCGTTGAGGGCGTCGACATCCTGGTACGTCTGCTGCATGGCTTCGGGTGACGGCGGCTCCTGGCCCTCGACCATGTGCACCGACAACAGGTACTGCTTCATGACGCTTCTCCTCTCGGCGGGGCCGGCGCCGTACCGGCCCTCCACCGTCACTACGAACGTCCCAGAGCCGAATCGACACTCCTGCGAAGCCGTTTTCAGGCGAACGCTTTACCTGGGGGATCAGCTTTCGCGCGCGGCAGTGCAGCTGCGTCACCCGGTCTCCCTGGACAACCAGGGATCGTCGAGCAGCCAAGGGGACCCGGCGTAGTCGCCGAAGAACCGGACACCGGACCCGAAGACGACCGGAACCAGGCTGACCCGACAACTCGTCGACCAGCCCGGCCGCGATGGCCTGCCCGGTGAGATTACCAGCCGTGAGGGAAACGTCCCGGTTCCCGGCGAAGGCCTGCGCCTGGGCGATGGCGATGCACGTCGCAACCCGGTGAGCACACGCGCCGCAGTGGTGTCGGCGGCGACGCAGCCGCCTGTCCTGGGCGATCCGTACGTCCGCCACCCCGGCAATCACGTTCTTGTACCGCGCTTGTAGCGGTTATGGAGCGCCACCCGTCACCATCGGGATTGACAGGAATCGGGCACCGGCTTTTATGCCGGCAGAACGGAGATTCAATGATAGGAAAACATGTGCTGCTTCGCATTGTCCCGGTTATCGCTCTGGCCGGAGCGATGCTCGCCGGGACCGTTGGTACGGCGGGCGCAGCGACCTCGGGCGCGAGCCACCAGGCAGCAGTAAAGCCAGCGAATGCTCCCGCGCATCGCATTGAAACGCTCGCGGCCGCAGAGGCCTACGTCAAGGCCCATCCGGCCACGCGCGCGCAAATTGCTGCTGTTGAGGCGTATCTCAGGGCCCATCCGATCCACCTGCAGGCCACACTGCTTAAAATGCCGACTCCGTCCCGTGTGACGTCGAAGGGCGGCGTCAATCCGAATGTATCGGTCAGTGTCTACTGGTACGGCGTCGAGGTCTTCCTGACACCCGCCGATACGGAAGCCATCTGGAATTCGATCATCATCGGGGGCCTCACCGCCGCGGGAGCGGCTCTGTGCGCCGGAGGCGGTCCGGTCGCGGCGATTGCCTGCGGCATCGTGGGAGGCATCATCGGCTACCTGATAGCCGATGCGGTCTACAACTGGTTCGACTGGGGTAGGTGCGGTCTCGACTTCTGGTACAACTGGGCGAACGGTCCCGGACATGGCGTCCGGTACTGGGACTGCCATTAGCACACAGACAGGCAGTGGCTCCCGCCGAGGTGAGATGTCTTCGGCGGGAGCCACCAGCTACGCAGAAACGATAGAATTCGGATGCCGATCTCAGGCACTGTGCCCGCGGCTGTTGGGCAGGTGAGCACCACTTACGAGACCGTCGTATCATCGGCGAGAAATCGGAGCGGCCGATATGCCGCCTGTATTCGCGCGGCGCCTGATCTATTGGGCCTCGCCGCTATGGATCGGGCTTCCCGTGGCCGTCGCCCTCGTGCTGTTTCAGCTCGCTTTGGGGCGGCGACTTGAACCGTCGGTCTTCGTCCTCGGCTGCGCAGGCGGTCTCGGGGCAGTTATCGGTTCTTTCCTAACCCCGTGGCGGCGGCGTGGCTCGGCGGGCGGGCAAAGAACTGGGCCTCCTCGCGATCAATGATCGGCGGCCGCGAGCTTGGCCCGGACCTGGGCGGCGCTGGGGTGGCGGAGGTCGTCGAGGATGGCCAGGGCCTGCTGCCAGGCGGCGCCGGCCGAGTGCAGGTTACCCATGGCCTGACGCGCGTCGCCGAGATGGATCAGGGTGGCGGCCCGGTCGTACAGGTCGGGGAGCTCGTGGTGCGTGCCGAGGGCTTGCTGGTAGCAGTCGGCGGCCTGGGCGTAGTCGCCTAGGCGGTGGTAGGCGTAGCCCAGGCTGTCCCACGCGGTCGGCTCGCCGTCACGATTGCCCGATTCGCGGTGCAGCCGGAGCGCTCGCTGGCAATGGCGGAGTGCCTGCTGGTGATCTCCCAGGCAGGCGAAATACCAGCCGACCGCGTTCTCGGCGGTGCCCTGGGCGACGCGCTGGCCGACCGCCCGGAACAGGCGGAGAGACTCCTTTGCGTAGCCAAGCGCCTCGTCATAGTGGCCCTGGCGTTCGGAGACCACGGCGAGCACGAGGTGGACGTTGGCCTCGCCCTCCTTGTCGCCCACCTGCCTGAACAGGTCGCGCGCGCGGCCGAGGTGGGTGCGGGCGGCCTCGTAACAGCGGAGCCTGGCGTGCGCGCGGCCGAGGAGCCGGTGCGCGTACGCCTGCCCGACATGGTCCCCGAGGCGCTCCGCGGCCGCCAGCGCGGTGCGCTGGGTGCCGAGGAGATCGTCCCATTGCCCCCGCCGGTCGAGGAAGTTCGCCAGTGTCCAGGGGAGCTGCCAGCCATGGCGGTCGAATCCGTCGTCGACGGCCTGGGACACGGCCGCGAGCAGAACGCGATATTCGGCCTGGAGCCACGCCAGCGCCTGTCCATGGCTGGTGAAGCTCTCCGGCACCGAGCCGGGCCGGGGTGGCGACAGCTCGATCGCTTCCCGGGCCGGGTGCAGCCGCAGGGCGGCGGCGTGGGCGGTGTGCAGATAGTGGTCCAAGACGCGGTGGAGGGCAGCGCGGCGGTGGTCTGAGCTGTCATTGGTGCTGGCCTGTTCGGTGGCGTAGGCACGAAGGAGGTCATGGAAGGTGTGCCGCCCGGCGGCGTACTCGGTGAGGAGGTGGGCCCGGGTGAGTTCCTTCAGAGCAGCGCGGGTCTCGTCGGGAGGGATGCCGGCCAGGCTGGCGGCGGCGGGTGCGGAAATGTCCGGGCCGGGGTGGATGCCGAGCAGCCGGAACAGCCGCGCCGCGGGCCCGCTCAGCTGCTGGTAGGACCAGGAGAACACGGCCCGCACATCGGTCGCCGCCTCGCCGGTCGCCAGCGCGTCCAGCCGGCCGCGCGCATCGCGCAGTTCGGCCGTCAGCGCGCCGAGCGTGCGGCCCGGGGTGGGCGGCGGCCCGGGCGGCCACGATGACGAGCGCCAGCGGCAGCCGCGCGCACAGGTCAGCCAGCTCGCTAGCGGCCCCGGGCTCGCCCGCGAGCCGTTCGGCGCCAAGCCGACTGGCCAGCATGTCAGCCGCCTCGTCCTCGGATAGCACATCCAAGGTCAGCGGCCGAGCGCCCTCGACCGCCATCAGGCCCGTGAGCTGGCTCCGGCTGGTCACCAGCACCAGGCAGCCCGCGCTACCGGGCAGCAGCAGACGCACCTGATCGGCGTCGCGGGCGTTGTCGAGCAGCACGAGCACGCGCTGGCCGGCAAGCAGGCTGCGGTACAGGGCCGCCTGTCCCGGCAGGCTGGCCGGAATCCGCTCCGGGGCGGCCCCGAGGGCGTCGAGGAACCCGCGCAGCGCTTCGGCGGGCGTCGTCGGCGATCCGGAAGGGTCGAATCCCCGCAGGTTCACATACAGCTGCCCATCCGGGAACCGGGCCGCCACCTGGTGGGCGAACCGGACCGCCAGCGCTGTCTTGCCGATCCCCGCTGTCCCGCCGATGGCCGAGATCACCACCGTGCCGCCGGTGTTCGCGGCGTCCTCCAGGAAGCCGTTCAGCAACTCGAGCTGATCTGTCCGGCCGGTGAACTGCCGCGGGGGCGCCGGGAGCTGCCGCGGCACAGACGGATGCCCGGCCCGGCCTGGCCGGCCGCGCGGCCAAGAGGGTCGGCCGGGCGCCCGCGGCCAGATCAAGCGCCGGATCCCCGCGCAGGATGCTGTGGTGCAGCGCGGTCAGCCTGGGGCTAGGGTCGATGCCCAGCTCATCGCGCAACTGGCTGGCTAGCCGCCTGAAGGCGTCCAGGGCATCGGCCTGGCGGCCGCAGCGGTACAGGGCCAGCATGTACAGCCGGTACAGGTTCTCCCGCCACGGATGGGCCAGCGTCAGGCCGACCAGTTCGGCCACGGTCTCGGCCGGCCTGCCTGCGGCGTGCTCGGCCTCGATGCAGTCCTCCCAGACCTCCAGCCGCTGCTCATCCAGCTGGGCGGCGGCCGTGTGCAGGCCCGTGCTGCCCGCGGCCAGGTCAGCCAGCGCGGCACCGTGCCACTGGGCCAGCGCGGCCCGCAGGAATGACCGGGCCTGGACGGGATCCTCGGCGAGCAGCTCCCGGCCCCGGGCGGCCAGCGCTTGGAACCTGTCCCGATCCAGCTCATCCTGCTCGGTGCGCAGGAGGTAGCCACCCGGCCCCGTCACCAGCCGGGGCGGGGAGCCGGGCCAGGCCAGGACGCGGCGCAGGTTCCACACGTATGTCTGGAGGTTCCGGCGGGCCGAGACGGGCGGGCGGGTCTCCCAGACGACGTCGACGAGCCGGTCAGCCGGCATCACGTCGTTGGCCGCGAGCAGCAAGGCCGCTAATAGCCGCCTCGAGTTCGGGCCGCCGACCTTGACCGCCGCGCCTGTCTCGCTGCGGACCTCCAGCGGCCCGAGTAACTGGAACCTCATCCTGCCCCCGGAGCGCGCTCGCCAGCCGCGGTCGAAACCCCGCTGAGGCGAGCCTAGTTGATGGGGGAAGAGGGCACGCGATTTACGTCCGCTGGCTATCCGTTGTAGCGGGCCAGCGCGATGAAGACGTGACCGGTGCTGTTGTTCTCGGAGAAGCCGACCGCGATGATCTTGCCGTCGGGCTGGATGACCACCGCGCCCACGCCTTCATCGCCGTTGAAGGTGGTGGTCAGGATTCCGCCGCTGCCGAAGCTGGCGTCCAGGGTCCCGTCCGGGTTTGTCCGGGCCAGGCCGAAGACGCTGGAGCCGAGGAAATGCGATCCGCCGGTCACGGCCTGCCCGTTGGCTTGGAGGGCCACCGCGCCGGCGCTGTCCCGCGCCT
Source organism: uncultured Actinomycetes bacterium (assembly GCA_963822825.1). Taxonomy (GTDB): domain Bacteria; phylum Actinomycetota; class Actinomycetes; order Streptosporangiales; family Streptosporangiaceae; genus JAWWPY01. The sequence continues at coordinate 76,663 of CAWGIW010000001.1, forward strand.
GGTCGAGGCCGGTAGCGCCCGAGTAGTCGAACGCCGCGCTGGTCGAGGCGATGCTGCCGCCGGCATTGAACCGCTGCACCTGGATGTCATCATCGTGCTTGGCCACCCCGACGCTGTTGGCCTGAACGAACTGGCCGCTGGGCAGGAATGCACTCGTCCCGCCGTGCGAGCTGGCGGTAATGGCCGCCGGGGTCACGGCCGCATCAGCCTGGCCCGAAGGGCTGAACTCGGCGAGGGTGGGGAGGGTGAAAATGTCGCCCGCCGCGTCCAGGCCCAGCGTGGTTATGCCGCCGAGGGTGCTGGAAAGGACCTTCCCGCCGCTGCCGAAGCTGGTGTCCAGGCTGCCATTCGGATTGAAACGGGCCACCGCGAATTCGAAGGTACCGCCGGACGTGAAGTCCGGGTTCGACTGGCTGCCCACCCAGATGAACTTGCCGTCGGACTGCACAGCGACGGCCGTGCCGCTGTCTCCGTCACCGGCAATGCCGGTCGAGGCCAGGCCACCAAGGCCGAACGTCTGGTCCAGCTGCCCGCTGGGCAGGTAGCGTGCGGCGCCGAAGCCGCCGCTGACCACGATGTCGCCATTGGACTGCAGCACTGCGTCGCTGGCCACCCCTCCGCCCACGCCGAGGTCAGTCAGGACCTTCCCGCCATTGCCGAACGTCTGATCCAGGCTGCCCGGCGCGACGGCCGCCGTGGCACTGACGGAGCTGACCACCGCCAGCAGGCCGCCCGACAACGCGCACGCCAGCAGATACCTGGCCCGGTTCCCATCCTTCGCCCCTTCCAGGTGGTTGACGCAGCCCCCGCGGTACTGCGTCACGACACCCTGATGCGGGGCACCATCTCTAGACACGAGGCCGGCGGGCGCCGGGTTCAATCAGTGAGCAACCAGATATCCGTGCAGCCAGCGGCGGGGCGGAATCCGCAGATCATTTCTGAACAACGGAAACGGAGAGAAGCCGACCCGTCACGCGTTGCCGATCCAGCGCGGCGCGGGCCCGGCTGCCCTACGCAACCCAGCCCTGGAGCCGTAGGATGCGGAAGGCGTCCGACCTGGGATGGAATACATGGAAGTGCTGACTGCTGAGCCTGCGGCGCAGGGGCCGCTGCCCAGTGCGCCGGGGAGCACCGCCCGGGCGCGGGGTGAGCGGGTACTTCACTTCGCCCGCTCGTACTGGGTGGACATCGCGTGGGTGGGCTTCATCGGGCTGAACCTCATCGCCATGCGGCTCATCCCGGCGTGGCAGACCGTCCCGTTTCTTATTATCTGGGTGAGTCTGACCACGATTTATGGCTTTCGCCTGTGGCGCCTGGGATCTACGCTCCTCACGGTCGGTGTGGTGACCCTGTCCACCGGCGGCTTGATCGGCTGGCAGGTCCTGCGTGGCCAGCAGGACGGTGACTACCTCGCCGAGGTCCCCCTGGTCGCCATGATGTTCGTCGTGATGGTCCTGCATTCCCGAAGGCGGCTAGCGGCCACGGAGGAAATGAGGCGCGTCTCGGAGCACAACCTGCTCCTGCTGGATCAGCAGCGTCAGTTCCTGCAAGACGTCTCCCACGAGCTCGGCACGCCCATCACCATCGCCCTTGGCCATACCGAGCTCATCACCCACGCGGCCACCGATCAAGCAATCGCCAAGGATGCGCGCGTGGCTGTGGACGAACTGCTCCGGATGCGCCGGCTGGCCAACCGGCTGATGCTTCTGGCCGCGACGGACAGCCCGGACTTCCTGCACCTGGCGCCCGTGGACGCCGCGGAACTCGTGGTGGAGACGTTGCATCGGTGGGGCCAGACGCCCCGGCACTGGTCGCTTGGCGCCCTGGCGGAAGCGCGGGTGCAGGCCGACGAAGACCGTCTGACGCTGGCCCTGGACGCGCTCATCGAGAACGCGGTCGATCACACTGACATCGGCGGCGACATCGAGCTGAGCGCCCGGCTCGACGGCGAGAACGTCATCCTCGCGGTCAGGGACTCAGGCTCCGGCATCCCAGCGGCCGAGGTCGGGCGGATCTTCGGCCGGTTCACCCGGGTCGACGCGGGCCGTAACCGGGAGACCGGCGGGTTCGGCCTCGGCCTGGCGGTCGTGAAGGCCATCGCGGAAGCCCATCATGGCTCGGTTCATGTCCAGAGCACGGTGGGCCGGGGATCAGAGTTCGAGCTGGTTCTGCCGGCATCGATGTCCCGCGGATGACCTGTCAGCGAAATAGAGATAGCCCCTATCCCGCTGGACTCATCAGGCGACGAAGAAGCCAGCGACCGGAGGGAGCGAACATGACCGTCCAGCACATCGACCGGGTGGCCTTCGCCCAGCAGTGGCAGCAGTGGCACGCTGAGCACGAGAGAAACCTCGCCGATCCGCACGGCTTTCTCGCCATCACCAGCCTGAACTGGCTCGGCGCCGAGCCGGCCCGGTTCGAGGATGCGCCCGGGACCTGGTCGAGCACCAGCCCCGGCGTGACCGTGCGGCTGGCCGAGGGTGAGCAGCTGACCATCGACGGCTCTGCTGTCGGTGGCAGCTACCACTTCGGCGTCATCGGTGAACGCGACAGCGTCTTCGCCTGCTTCGGCGACGCCGTGGCCGAAGTGGCCAAGCGCGGCGGATACGACATCCTCCGCCCGCGCCATCCCGGCCACCCGCTCCGGGTGAACTTCGCCGGCGTCCCGGCCTACGACCCGGACCCGCGCTGGGTGGCCGCGGGCCGCTTTATCCCGTTCGAGAAGGCCCGCGACGTCACCGTGGGCGCCGCGGTGGAGGGTCTGCGGCACGTCTACGCATCCCCCGGGCAGCTCGAGCTCGCGCTCGACGGCGCACCGTTCCGGCTCACCGCGTTCAACGGCAAGCAGCCCGGCAGCCTGCTCGTCTTGTTCACCGACGCGACATCCGGCGTGACGACGTATGCCGCGAACCGCAGCGTGCAGGTCGGCGCGCCCAACGCCCAGGGGCAGGTCACGATCGACTTCAACCGCGCGGTGAACCTGCCGTGTGCCTACACCGACCTCGCGACCTGCCCGCTGCCACCGGCCGGGAACAGACTGCCCATCGCGGTCGAGGCGGGTGAGAAAATCCCGTTCGAACGCCTCTGAACCCACAGCCTCGCGGCCCGGTCAGCCGCGGATGGACAGGAGCCCGGGGATGCGCCAGGCCGATCGTGACCTCCGCTAGGCGTCCGGGTCCGGCTCGGACGCCTCCTCGTCGGGCGGGGTGTCGATGACGGGTACCGGGGTGAGACCGATTTTCTCGGCGATCCGGGTGAGCAGCTCGTCCTGCGCGGCGAGGTGGCCTTGCACGTGCGCCACTTCGTGCAGGGTCGCGCTCGCGTCGTGGAATGTCGCTTCCGAGCGCTTGTCCGCCGCGGCGGCCTGCACGTTCTGCCCGACCATGATGACCGACAGCAGCACGAGCTGCAGGAAGGTCTGCGCCACCCAGGAGACGACCGCCGCCGTACCGCCACGGATCGCGTCCGGGAGGCTGATCAGGTCGAATAATGCGAACGCGTAGGCACACCACATGCTCCCGACCGCCTTCGTGATCACGATCGCGACCTTGGTGTTGAACCGGTTGACCGCCGTCTGCCGCGGGAGCAGATCCGCCACCCTCACTGGGCGATCGGCGAGCCGCGAGGCGATGCGTGGATGGCGTATGTGCTGGTAGATCGCCATGACCTGGCCTTCCATTGGTGGGCAGGAAGCGCCCCCGAGCCGGATACCCGGCCAGGGTAGCGGCCCATCCCCCGGCCGCCGGGAACCCCTGGACCCAGTGGTGGGCCGCCGTAGGTTCGTTGCCCATGACCGACCGGGACGAGCAGAGGTGGCCGGAACCCCCCGTCGCGGGCGACGAGACCGCCACCCTCCTGGGCTCCCTGGAACGCCAGCGCGCGACCCTGGCGTGGAAGTGCGGAGGACTGGACGCGGCCGGCCTGCGGGCGACCCTCGCCCCCTCGTCGATCACCCTGGGCGGCCGCCGGCGGTCGCGGAGGCGCTGGCCGAAGGCGGCCTGGAACAGTTGGGCCGGTTCACCTGGCCCGACGGGCGGGCACCCAGCCTGCGGCGTATCCTGATCGACCTGATCGAGGAGTACGCGCGGCACGTCGGCCATGCCGACCTCATCCGGGAATCGGTGGACGGGCTCACCGGGGAGGACCCCCCGTGAGCCCGCAGGCTGTGCGGTACAGCCTCGCCACTGACACCGGGTATCACGTCGCAGTGGAGTGGCGGGTGCGGCGGCTGGGGGGCCGTAGTGCCCAGGACGCCGCGGTCAGCGCGGTCAGGACGGCCAGCAGGCCCACCTCGCCGAGGTCGTAGCCCGTGGTCAGGTGAGAGACGATAGCCCCGGTATAGACGAAGAAGGCGCCCGCGTAGGCCCATTCCTTGAGCAACGCGCGACCCGGAACGAGCAGCGCGGCCGCACCCAGCACCTTCCAGGTTCCTAGCAGCACCAGGAAGTAGGACGGATAGCCCAGGCGCACCACGAGGTCGCGGACGAATGGAAGCCGCGCGATGTCCCAGATGCCGCCGACTCCCATTTCGGCCACCACCACTACGGTGGCCAGCCAGTAGCAGGCCGATCGCCAGCGCATGGATCCGTAGCGGCTGGCGATGGCTGGCGCTTCGGTCACGGTGCCCATGTCAGTGTCCTTCCTCGTCGGTTGATGGACCAGGCGATGAGGGGTGCCGCGATGGCGGCCGGGAGCAGCCAGTAGGCGGCCGTGGGCAGGCGGTCAGCCAGCGGCAGGTTCTTGCCGTTGTCGACCAGGAAGGCGGTCAGCATCACCGTGTACGAGCTGGTCATGGCCAGGATGTGCGTGGCCTGGCCGGGCCAGGCCCGCCAGGGCCGGGCGCGCGGATGCCGCCGGGCGCGGCGTCCCGTGCTGGCCAGCGCGAGGGCGAGCACGCCGAGCAGGAACACGGTGAGGTCGCGGGACCCGCGGATGGCGGTCAGCCCGGCCGCGGTGGCGGCCAGCACCGCGATCGCCCAGAAGTAGATGGTGCCGGTCCGAACGTGCCGCCGGGTGCCCTTGCGTGAGACCACGACCACCGCGCCGCTCGCTATGGCGGTCAGCCCGGCCAGTATGTGCGGGATCAGAAACGCAACGAAGACCGGGCCCGTTCCCGCGATGGCCGGGGCGAATCCGGGCGTGATGGCCGTGCTTCCCATCCTCAAGCCCCCACGTGCGCTGCGTGGCGCTCGCGCCCCGGCCGGATGAGCTTAGCGAGCCGGCGGCGGGTAAAGCGATACGCGATCCTGGTCATCAGCGCCGGGACGCCTTTGATTCGGGCCATGGGGTACTCCTTGTCACATCCGGGCGAGCTGGCGGTTCATGGCTATGAACCGCAAGGACAGGAGAATGTGACGAATGGACGAGGCTGACTGGCTGGCCGGGCGTTTCGAGGAGCAGCGGGCCCATCTGCGGGCGGTCGCCTACCGGATGCTCGGCTCGCTCGCCGAGGCAGACGACGCCGTGCAGAACTCGTGGCTACGTCTCAACCGCGCCGACACCGCCGATGTCGAGAACCTCGCCGGATGGCTGACCACCGTCGTCGCCCGGGAGTGCCTCAACATGCTGCGCGCCCGCCGGAGCCGTCGCGAGGAGCCCCTGGCCGACACAACGGTCGGGCCGTCGGCGGGCGACCGCGACGTCAACGACCCCGAGGCCGAAGCCCTGCTGGCCGACTCGGTCGGTCCCGCGCTGATGGTCGTGCTCGACACCCTCGCCCCGGCCGAACGCCTCGCCTTCGTCCTGCACGACATCTTCGCCGTGCCCTTCGACGACATCGCAGCCATCCTGGAACGCTCCCCGGCCGCCACCCGCCAGCTCGCCAGCCGCGCCCGCAGACGGGTCCAGGGCGCGACCCCACCCCAGCATGTCGATCTCGCCCGCCAGCGGCAGATCGTCGACGCCTTCCTCACCGCGCTGCGAGAAGGTGACTTCGACGCCCTCCTCGCCGTGCTCGACCCCGATGTCCTACTCCGAGACGACAGCGCTTCGCTGCCTCCCGGCGCCGCAGCGCTGATGCACGGGGCCCGGGCGGTGGGCGCCCACGCGCTCACCTTCTCGCGCGCGGCCCAGTTCGTACAGCCCGCGCTGGTGAACGGAGCCGTGGGTCTGGCCATCGTCCCGCCAGGACAACTGATCGGGGCGCTCGGCTTCACCTTCGAACACGACATGATCACCGAGATCGAGATGATCTCCGAACCCGAACGCCTTCGGCACGTCAACTTGGCTGCTCTCGACGGCTGACGGCCAGGCTGGCCCGCGGCCGGTGGCCGGGAAGCCCGGGAGGGCCGGGGCCACTCAGGCCTTCTGACCCACACCGCCCCACTGGGTCGAGGGGGTGGCGGCCGCCTCCGCAGAGTCGGGCCGCCACTCGGGTACCCGGACCACTCCGGGCGGCACGAGTTCCAGACCGCCGAAGAATCGCATCACGGTGACGTGGTCGCGCGGGGTAGCCGGCTGGGCCACGTGCTGGTTCACCCGGCGTGCCATTTCCGCCATCGCCTCAGGCTCGAGGTCGGAGGCGACGTGGGTGAGCGCCAGGAAGCTGCCCGGAGGTACAGCGTCCATCAGCCTCGCCACGATCGCCCGCGGATCGTCGTGGTCTTCAATCATGTGCAGGACCGAGACCAGGATGACCGCGACCGGCGCGGAGAAATCCAGCGCCGCCGCGGCCTGCTCGAGCAGGCGAGAGGTGTCGCGCACGTCAGCGTCAACGTAGCTGGTGCTGCCCGGCGGGCTGCCCGCCAGCAGCGCACGGGCGTGGGCCAGAACTACCGGGTCGTTGTCCGCGTACACGACCCGGCACGCTGGCGCGACGCCCTGGGCAATCTCGTGGACACTGCCCGCGGCAGGAAGACCGGTGCCGATATCGAGGAACTGGCGGAGGCCGGCCTCACCGGCCAGGTAGCGCACCGACCGGGCCAAGAACGCCTGATTGGCCCGGACCGACGACACCAGGTCAGGATAGGCAGCCATAGCGTGCTCGGCGGCGGCCCGGTCGGCGGCGAAATTGTCTTTCCCGCCCCGCCAGTAGTTCTGCATCCTGGAGATATGCGCCACGCTGGTGTCCAGTCCGGGTGGCTCACCCCGACTAGGAGTAATAGGCGGGAACGAGCCGCCTGCCATTGACGGCACCTCCCGCCACGACCAGATTTGCCCGTATGGCCGCCCACCCTAGCGCAGCACCCCGGCATAACCTGGCCCAAGTGGCCCGCCCCCGGCCCCGGCGCCGTAACCGACGGAGGTAATGATGAGCTCGAGCAGTGACTATGACGTGATCGTTCTCGGCGGTGGGGCACCCGGCGAGCACTGCGCTGCGGCGCTGGCTGCGCGCGGGCTGCACGTCGCCGTCGTGGAGCGGGAACTGGTCGGCGGCGAGTGCTCCTACTGGGCGTGTATTCCGTCGAAGTCGCTGCTGCGCCCGGGCGAGGCGGTGGCGGGCGCGCGCGACGCGGGAGCGATCGCGCAGGTCAACGTTGCGGCCGCGCTGGCCTGGCGGGACTACATGGTCTCGAACTGGTCCGACGCCGGCCAGCAGCGCTGGCTGGCCGACCGGGGCATCGACCTGCTGCGCGGCACGGGCCAGCTGGCCGGCACCGGGGTGGTCGAAGTCGACAGCGTCCGCCATACCGCGGAGCACATCGTCGTGGCGACCGGCGCAGCCCCGTTCGTGCCTCCGGTCCCGGGACTGCGTGAGCTCGAGGGCGTCTGGGGCACCCGCGAGGCGACGAGCATGAAGGCTGTTCCGCGCCGCCTGCTCGTGCTGGGTGGTGGGTCCGCAGGCGTCGAGCTGGCGCAGGTCGTGCGGCGTCTCGGCGGCGAGGCGGTGATTGTCGAGGGCGCCGACCGGGTGCTTCCCCGTGAGCCCGCGCCGCTGGGCGAGGCGCTCAGCGAGGCGCTGCGCCGGGACGGCATCGAGCTGAGGCTCGGCCAGCACGCCAGCGCCGCGCGGCGGGAGGGTGACGAGTACGTCCTGGCCTTCGAGGGCGGTATGGACCTGCGGGGCGACCGGCTGCTCGTGGCCACCGGCCGCCGCCCGCGGGTCGAGGGGATCGGCCTCGAGACGGTCGGTATCGAGGTCAACCCGCACGGGATCCCGGTGGACGACCACCTGCGCGCGGGCGAGCGCCTCTGGGCGATCGGCGACGTCAACGGCATCTGGCCGCTGACCCACGTCGGCGAGTACGAGGGCGATGTGGTCGCGGAGAACATCCGAGGCGATGGACGTCCGGCGAACTACGAAGCCGTTCCGCGCGTCACCTACACAGATCCGCAGGCCGCGGCGGTGGGCGCGACCGAAGCGGAGTACAGCGCCACCGCGCCCCTGTCGGAGGTGCCGAAGACCGCCACGTACACCCACGCTTACGCGCAGTCCAACGGGTTCCTGACCCTGCTCAGCGACGGCGAGCGACTGACCGGCGCCTATGCGCTCGGGCCCGAAGCCGGTGAGTGGCTGCAGCAGGCCACGCTGGCCATCCGGGCTCGCGTCCCGCTCGACGTGCTGAGCGACACGATCCAGCCCTTCCCGAGCTTCTCGGGTATCTACGACGCGGCCGTGAAGGCGCTCCGGATGGATATCGCGGGCATGCCGCGCCCAGCCAGCCCGATCGACGCGCAGATGGCCCCCCTGCGGGGGTGAGTAGGACGGTGCGGGATGTCCGGGCGCAAAGCGCCGTCGGCCGCCCGGCTGCGCGGCGAGCACCTGGCACTCCCCGGACTCGCTGACGTCGGTACTCCGGCGGCAGTTGCGAGCCGGCACCCTCGATGCCCGGCGCGCCGGCCTCGCACTGGACGACCTCGCCGCACTGCCCGCCCGGCGCGCGCCGCACCTCCCACTGCTCCCCCGGTGCTGGGAACTACGAGACGACCTCACCATCTACGACGCGGCCTACGTGGCACTCGCCGAAGCATTGCACGCCACCCTGCTCACCGGCGACCGCCGGCTCGCCAAAGCCCCAGGCCCCCGGTGCCCCATCGAAATCCTCCAGCCCACATCCTGAGCCCAGGCCGGCGGCGCGGACGCCCTAGCTGCCTGGCGACGCGGGCTTGGCACCATTCTTAACTCTACGTAGTGCCCAATTCGCAAGCTGCCGATGGTTAATCCCGTCCCCACGGCAACCTGGCACCTCTTCCCGGCACCGGAGACGCTCTACTGCATTCGATCTCCAGAGAAACGGCGTAACGTGTAATTCTGGCCGCAAATGAGAACGTGTTCTAGTATGGCGCGCGTGGCGTTAAACATCGCGGACCTGTTTGAGCACGCCGTCGATGCCGCCCCCAACAGGCCGGCTCTCAAGGTCGGTGACCGGATGCTGACGTACGCCGACCTAGAGGCGGACGCCAACCGTCTCGCGCATTTCCTCAGCTCGCGCGGAGTCCAGGCGGGCGGGCATGTCGCCCTGTACGCCAAGAACAGCATCGAGCACGTGGTCGGATTGCTGGCGATCCTCAAGATCCGTGCAGTGTCGATCAACGTTAACTACCGTTACGTTGAGGGCGAGCTCGACTACCTCTTCGGCAATGCTGATGTCGTGGCGTTGATCCACGAACGTTGTTACGCGCCGCTGGTGGCGCGGTGCGCGCCCAAGCACGGCAAGCTGCACACCTTCGTCGCTCTGCCCGATGTCATGGACCCGGGCAACGACGCCGACGTGTCAGCATTCGGTGGCGTGCTGTTTGGCGACGCGCTCGAAGGCCAGAGCGCCGAGCGGGACTTCGGCCCTCGCCGCGGCGACGACCTGCACGTCATTTACACCGGCGGCACCACAGGGTTCCCGAAGGGCGTCATGTGGCGCCAGGAGGACTTCTGGCGGGCACTCGGGGGCGGCATCGACTTCTATACCGGCGAGCCCCTCTCGGAGTATGACCAGTCCGGGCAGGCCAAGCAGGATGGCCGGATGGTCACCTTCCCGCTGAGCCCGCTCATGCACGGCGGCGCTCAAACCGGTCTGCTTCTGCACCTGTTCGCCGGGCACCTGACGATCCTCGAGCCCAAGTTTGACCCGGTGAGGACCTGGGAGATCGTCGAACGCGAGGGCGTTCAGCTGGTGTTTATGACCGGCGACGCCATGGCTAGACCGCTGATTGAGGAGTTTGAGCGCAAGGCCGGCACTGGGAGGACGTACGAGGCGTCCAGCCTGTTCGCGATCGCCAGCACGGCAGCGATCTTCAGCCCCGAGGTCAAGGGACGCTGGGTGACCGCGTTCCCGAACGCGTTCATCACCGAGTCCATCGGTGCCACGGAGACCGGCTTCCAAGGAGTGGGCCTCCAGGACAAGGGCAACATCAACCATGATGGTGCGCTCGTCGCGCTGGGCCCGAACTCGGTCGTGATCGACGACGACAACCGCGTCCTCGACCTGGCCAGCAACGTTGGCACGGTGGGCCGCCTCGGTCGCACGGGCAACGTCCCGGTGGGCTATTACAAGGACCCGGAGAAGTCCGCGGCGACCTTCCTCGTCATCGACGGTGTCCGCTACTCGGTGCCCGGCGACAGAGCCCGGATCGAGGCCGACCACAAGATCACCCTGCTCGGACGCGGCTCGAACTGCGTCAACACCGGAGGTGAGAAGGTCTACCCCGAAGAAGTCGAAGCCCCGATCAAGGCACACCCAGCGGTCTACGACTGCCTCGTCGTCGGCATCCCCGACGAGAAGTATGGCCAAGCAGTGGCCGTCGTCGTCGAGCTGCGCGAGAACCAGTCACTCGAACTCGGGGAGCTCCGGACGTTCCTGCGGGCTTCGCTGGCGGGATACAAGCTGCCCCGGGCCATGACGCTGGTTGACGAGATCCCCCGCAACGCAGCCGGCAAGGCGCAGTATCTGCGGGCCAAGGAGCTGGCGCTCGCCGATGGTGGGGTACGCCAGACCGTCTGACAGTCCGGGAAAACCTTGGCCTGGCCAGCTCGGCCAGTTCGCGCAGGGCCGGGGCTTCCCGGTACTTGGCCACCAACGCGGCCGCGAGATGCCGGCCGCGCGTGTTCAGGAATCCCAGGTGACCGGCAGCTCATGCAGGCTGTTGATGGTCATCTTCTCCTTGTATCTCAGCTCACTGGCAGGCACGGCGAGCCGGAGCCCGGGAAGCCGGCTGAGCAGCCCGCGGAACGCTTCTTGCAATTCGATGCGGGCGAGTTGCGCGCCGAGGCAATGGTGGGCTCCGAAGCCGAATCCCATGTGCGTGCCCGGCGGGCGGCCGACATCGAAGTGATCTGGATCGGGGAACACGGAGGGGTCACGGTTGGCGATGCTGAAAAGCGGCCATACCGTTTCCCCCGCGGGGATTGTCACCTCACCGAGCGTTGTATCGCAGGTGGTGACCCGGGCAGGCGGCAGGCCGGTGCCAAGCGGCACGTAGCGCATGAACTCCTCAACCGCGCCCGGGATCAGGGCCGCCTCAGCCTGCAGGCGGGAAAACTGCTCCGGGTGAGCGAGCAGGGTGAGCAGTGACATGTTGATCTGGTTCGCGGTGGTCTCGTGCCCGCCTATCAAGATACCCAGGCACAGATGGACGAGTTCGTCCTCCGACAGCCGGTCGTCCACGTCCCGCATGGCGATCAGCGCGCTGATCAGGTCATCGGCAGGCTGAGCTCGTTTGGCCCCGATCAGGCCCGCGATGTAGCCAGCCATAGCCGTCAGGGCGGCCGTCATCGGCTCCACGTCGCTCTGCCAATCCCCCAGGAGCGTGTCCGACCAGGCGTGGAAAAGATCTTGGTCATCCGGCGGGATGCCGAGGAGCCGACAGATCACCCGGACCGGTAGCGGCAACGAGAATCCGCGGACCAGATCGGCTGGGCGGGGCGCGGCCTGCAGCCCGTCGATCAGCTCGCCCACTATGGTCGCGACCTGCGGGCTGAGCTGGCGCATCCGCCTGGCGGTGAAGGCGCCGGCGACCAGCTTGCGCAGCCTGGTGTGCTCGGGTGGGTCCATGCCGAGCAGCGAACTGCTGATCAGCACCTCAAGGCCGCGCAACTCACGATCGGGGCCCGCCACCAGGGCACGGGAGAAACGAGGGTCGTTAAGCACCTCGCGGACCTGCTCGAAGCCGGTGACCAGCCAGCCAGTGGTGCCATCGGGCAATTCCGCCCGCAACACCGGCTCCTGCCGGCCAAGCTCAAGAAGCTCCGGTGCCAGCTCGAACAGCAGCGGCGCCCGTGGGAACGGTAACTTAACCACCGGGGGATTCACGCTCTTCATACGACTCATCTCCTGGTAGATGGCACGCGATCAGAGCCGGGCAGGCGGTTTGGGCCACTACGGGGCTGATCACCAAGAGTTGCGGCATCGCGGACAATCAGCAACCACCCTATGCCGGGACAACCGGCCACGCCAGACCGGGAACGGCGACCGCACAAACCCGGCAGCCGCCGCTTCCAGGCCGCCGGCGCGTCCGCGATGGCCGGCAGCACGTAGCGGTGCAGCGCGACCCTGGCCGAGGCCGCGGGCCGGTAGGATTGGCCGGGGGCAAGCCGAACAGCGGTCGAACCGGGCGAGATCGCACGGACGTCGGTCCCCCCGGGGCGCTCGCGTTCGAGACGAACTCCGGCATCACGATCGTCTCGCCGCGGCCGTCGATCCCGTGGTCCAGCAGCGGCTGGATGCCGTACGCGGTCAGGAACTGGCGCGGCGCGTAGCACGTGGGCGTCGGCAGCGTGAGGCAGTCGGCGAGCGGTCCGGCAGCGGCGTGAGCCCGGCGCCACGAGACCGAGGACGGTAAGCGGCGTGACGGCGGTCGTGGCCAGCAGGTGACGTCTGAACATGAACAGTCCTCCGCGCAGCATGGATCGTCGGGCAGATCAAGGTCCAGATTCCGCAGAACGAGCGGTGGTCACACGCCCGGGAACGGGTTCCCTAACGGGCGCCGTGCGCACCGTAGATCGCCAGGCCGGCGATGAAGGCGATGGCTTCGACGCCGAGGATGAACACGAACGGCCAGACGGGATCCTTGAGCGCGATCGCGACCATGTAGCCGACGAGACCAGCGGTGACCCCTGCCACCCCCGCGATCGACTGTGCCCGCGCCCTGACCAGGATCTGCCGCTCATCGACCCGACGGCCGAGCATCGCGCCCGTGTCGCTGCCCCGCCCGCCCCACACGTAGTAGCCGACCGCTCCGATGACCGCTAGTGCCGCGATGGGGATGGCAGCCGGCCAGCCTTGGGCGGCGGCCGTCGCGGCAGTAAAGCCGGTACCGCCAATGATCATCATCGCCGGCGCTGCCGGGCGGCCGTGCTTGGCGCTCTTCATGGGTCCACCTCATCCTCCGGGTCAAACATCTTGTCGACCGTCGAGTCAAAGAACCGCGCGATCCGGAAGGCCAGCGGCAGCGATGGCGAGTAGCGGCCGTTCTCGATCGAAATCACCGTCTGCCGGGACACGCCCAGGGCGGCCGCGATCTCAGCCTGGGAGATCCCCCGCTGAGTGCGTTCTTCCCGGACCCGGTTCCGCATGATGTAAAGGTACCTTGACCATGCCGAGATGTCAAGCGACCTTTACTAACCCCCGGGGCCGACTACCGGGGACTCCCTGCTACGGCGCCTGCGCGAGGTGAGGATCACACACCCGTCCGGTGTCCCCAGCGACTTCAACCGTGAGCAGGCTTACCTTTCCCGCGTTCGCGTCCGGGCTCGCAGTTCATCCCAGACTGCCTTATCCGTCCAGGCGGTCAAGGGCATCAGCTTCTCGGTGCCAGCCGGGGAAGGTGTTCACCATGCGCGGCGAGGCTATCCAGGCGGTCCACGTCATCGGCGATCCCGGCCTGCTGGGATTTCTCAGCTCGCAGCTATCGGCCATCGGCTAGCGGTCGCGCGCGGGCCCAGGCCTGGCGAGCTTCGCGGCGTCACTGTTCGCCGGCCTGTTTCGTCCTTACCCGTGCCGCCCACAGCCGGCGGCCAGGGAGCACGGGGCCGGGACTAAGGTGCGCGGATTTCAGCGAGCGGGGCTGAACTCCACCCACAGCTCCCGCAGGGTGCGGGTGAAGTACCCGGGGGCGAACTCCGGCTCACAGCCGGGTGCCAGCTGGATGTCAGGCAGTACGCGCAGCAGTTCCTCGAACATGACCCGTAGCTCGAGTCTGGCCAGGTTTGCGCCCAGGCAGAAATGGGTGCCGAAACCGAACGCGACATGGTGGTTGTGCCGCCGAGTCACGTCGAAGCGGTCTGGCTCGCCGAACTCCCGGTCGTCGGTGTTGGCGGCCCCGTACATGAGAAGGACCTGGTCGCCCTCGTGCAGTTGCTGGCCGTGCAGCTCGTGGTCCACGGTCACTGTCCGGCGCATGTTAAGGACCGGCGTCGCGTGCCGGATGAACTCCTCCACAGCTGTCGTCCCGAGGAGCGACGGGTCCGCCAGCAGGATCTGGCGCTGATCAGGGAAGCGCGCAAGATTCCATACTGTTTGCCCGATGACCGACCGGGTCGTCTCCGCCCCGCCGTCGAGCAGGAGCAGGCCCTCCTGGAGGATCTCCGGGATGTCCAGTGCCTGGCCTTCTATCGTCGCGTGTACCCAGGCCGAGACCAGGTCGTCACGCGGATCGTCCCGGCGGGCCTCGATCAGTTCGCAAAAGGCGGTGGCGAATTCGCTGATGGCCGCCGGTGACCCGGCCGGCTGGCGAGGATCGTCATCCCGGAAACCCGCTGCACTCATCGTCCGCTCCGACCATTCCATGCACTTTGGCCACAGCGCTCGGTCGAATCCCAGCAGTTCGGCGATGACCATCGCCGGCAGCGGTGCGGCGAGTTCCCTGACAACCTCTGCGGTCCCTTTCGCCGCCGCCGCGGTGATCAGCTCGGCGGCGATGGCCCGCACGCGCTCCTCGTGACTGCGTACCGCACGGGGAGAGAATCGCCTGGACAGCAGCTTGCGCTGCTGCAGGTGCCGCGGGTCGTCTGTGTTGATCATTGAAGCGCTCATCTCGATGAGCGGGCGGCTGCCTCTGGCTGAGCTGTAGCGGATGGTGTCGCGCTCGATCGACAGTACGTCGCCGTATCGGGAGATCCCCCAGATCCGGTTGACCGGGTCCCAGTAGACGGGCGCCTCGTCTCGCAGCCACTTGTATGCCGGGTGCGGGTCCCCAGCGTACAAGTACGGATCAAGGATATTGAGCGGCGCGCCGGAAGTAAGGGTCACGGGTGCGGGCCTTCGCTCAGCGAAACAGAAAGGGCCAGGAGGCTCTACTACCTCAATTTCCGGATCTTAAAGCACCGGCCAGAACGCGGCCAGCCATAGATCGGTTGGGGTGGGTCGGATGGGCGCTGCGCTAACGATCTTCAATAGCGGGGGTTAGTGAGTCTGGTCACCCGGTGCGCGGTGCGCTGCAGGGATCGGTGGTTCGGATCGCCGGTCCACGCTGTTACCTTCCTCCGTCGCCGCGGGTCATCACCGTGACGGAACAAACCCCCGCCGGTGTGACAGGCACCGGCACGGGGAAGCTGCGGAGGAGAACATGCAGGTACGGATGACCAGCATCGCGGTGCTCGTACCGGACGCGCTGAAGGCCCTGATTGCCTTCAGCGCGTCCGCGAAGAACGCTGGCGTGCCGGAGACGACGGCCAACTTCGTTCACCTGCGCGCCAGCCAGATCAATGGCTGCAGCGTCTGCACCGAGATGCACTCCCTGGAGATGAGAAAGGCTGGAGAAAGCGACGAGCGAGTCTTCGCCGTCGCGGCATGGCGGGACTCGCCGTACTTCACCGGCGCCGAACGCGCCGCGCTGGCGCTGGCCGAGGCCGCCACCCGGCTGGCTGACCGGCCTGACCCCGTCCCGGACGAGGTCTGGATCGAGGCCGCCGAGTACTACGACGAGCGGGCCCTCGCCGGCCTGATCATCGAGATCGCCACCATCAATGCTTTCAACCGCCTCAGCGTTCCGGCACGCCCGATGGTCAGAGGGCTATCGCGGTGGGACGCTGAAGATGGGCGGCTCGGACGGCGAAGCGCTTGCGGTAGGTCGTCGCGCTCAGCCCATAGTGGGCTTTGAAGCGGCGCGCGAACTTGCTCTGATCCGGCCACCCGACCGCGCGCCCGATGGCGGTGACCGACTCGTCGGAATGCAGGAGAAGGACGGCGGCGTGCTCGGCGCGGAGCTGAGCCAGGTAGGCCATGGGAGGCAGCCCCGTGGCGGCCTTGAAGATCCGCACCAGGTAGCCCGGGGCGAGGTGCAGCTCGACAGCGAGGCCGGGCAGTGTCCAGCTGCGGGCGATGTCAGCTTCGAGCAGGCGCATCGCCTGCGTGACCGAGGGATGCGCCGGGCCATTTTGCCGGGGCAGCGCGCCGCCGGCCTGCGCGACGGCCTGGCCGAGCAGGCCGAGCAGGAGTGACAAGCGGCCGACAATTTCGGCCAGGTGCAGCGCGGCCGGGCGGTGCCGCAACGCGGCCAGCGCGTCGAGGTGAGTGAGGCATTGGCTGAAGGCCGGCGGATCAAGGCTGATCGTCAGGACGCCACGGCCAGAAGGCGAGTACGGGCCGGCCCATAGCAGGTACCCGATAAGCGGGTCCTCGCGCGTCCAGGACAGCTCGCGGCGAAGCAGCTCGCTGCTGAAGCAGCAGTTGTACACCTCGAGCTGGCGGCAGTTTTCGTATCCGTGCCAGACGCCCGGCCGGAGCAGGGTGACATCACCGGTCCGCAGGTCGCGCTGCCCGGCCAGGGAGTGGTGGGTACCCGCACCGCCGACGGTGAAAGCGATCTCGACGAAGCTGTGCGTGTGCACCGGGCTGTCCCACTTGTGCAGGTAGCAGCCGGCGTAAGCCAGCTCGCCCTCGGTGAAGTGGAACAAGCCCTGGCTGGTCCCCACGGGGGGGTCATCGTCGTGCACGCCCATACCATCGTCCCGAGCCGCGAAGTTAATTTTGCGCAAGTAGCGGTTCATCACAGCCTAGCGTGACCAGCGGATATGGGCGAATGATCACCTCATCCATTAATAGTTCATCAAAACGAAACATGCCATGACGATGCCCCTGTCCTTGCTGCACTACCGCTACCGGCCGGTGCTGGCGGTGCTCCTGCTGCCGAGCCTGCTGCTGATCGGCATCTTCAGCTACTACCCGGCCGTCCGCAGCCTGATCGGCGGCTTCTTCCAGTGGAACGGCTTCTCCCCGCCGACCTACGCCGGGATCTCGCAGTTCAGGCAGTACCTCCAGTCGCCGACCTTCGGGACGGAGGTGAAGAACATCGCCATCCTCACCGGCGGCGGCATCCTGATCACCCTGGTCTCTCAGTTCACCGCGGCCGAGGTTGTCACCCACATGCCAAAGCGGCCGGCCACTATCGCCAAGTACGTCCTGGTCCTGCCGATCGTGCTGCCGCCGCTGGTGCTGATCGAGGTCTGGGCCTACCTGCTCCAGCCCGGATCCGGGCTGATCGATCACATCCTGGGGGCGGCTGGCCTGCCTCAGCCCTCCTGGCTGAGCGACCCGCATCTCGCGCTCGTGGGGATCCTGCTGATCGGTTTCCCGTGGATTTCCAACCTGGGTTTCCTGATCTTCCTCGGCGGGCTGCAGAACCTGCCGAGGGACGTGCTGGACGCCGCCCGGCTGGACGGCCTCGGCGCCATCCGGCGCGTGTTCGCGATCGACATTCCGCTGCTGCTGCCGCAGTTCCGGATCGTCGTCATCTTGTCCGGCATCTTCGCGGTGCAGAACTTCGTGCCGATCCTGCTGCTGACCAATGGCGGGCCGGGCACCGCGACCCTGGTGCCGGGCCTGGATATGTACCAGTCCGCGTTCCAGAACGACCAGTACGGCTACGGCATGGCGATCGGCACCCTGCTGTTCGTCGCGATGCTCATCTTCACGCTCGTGGTGATGCGGGCCCTGCGGCCCAGGACCACCTGACCAGATCAGCCAGCTCTCACCAGGAGGTGAGGTTTCATGTCCCGAAGAACTCACATGCGCTCGGCACTGTCGGCCGGGGTGGTCCTGCTCGCCGTGGGCGTCCTGGCCGCGGGATGCTCATCGGGCTCCGGCGGCTCGGGCAGCAATGCCCAGGGCACCATCAAGGCGGTACTGCCACCGAACACCGGCCCGATCACGGCCGCGGACAACGCCGGCCTCCGGCAGCTGACCCAGCAGTACGAGGCCGCCCACAAGGATGTCACCGTCCAGTGGCTGCCTAACAACACGACCGGCATCACCCAGGCGAACGCGTCCATGGAAAGCCAGGCCTCAGGCGGCGCCGCGCCGGACCTGGTCTGGGAGCAGTACGGCCCGGTGACCTCCGGCGGCCTGCCGGCCGGCCTGCTCCAGAACATCAAGCCTTACCTGGACAAGCCCAACCCTTACGTCCCGGGCAACTCCAGCTGGCTCTCGCTGTTCTCCCCCACGACCGTCCCTTACATGACCTCACCGAACGGGGATATCGACGTCGTCCTCGGCTCGAACGTCGAGACCGGCATGTTCTACAGCAAAGCCGCCTTCGCCAAGGCCGGGATCACGGCCCCGCCGGCCACCTGGGCCGACTTCATGACCGACCTCGGCAAGCTGAAGTCAGCCGGCATCACGCCGATCCTGTTCACCACGGGCGCGCCCTGCAATCCGTCCTGGTTCGAACGGCTGTCGACCTCCTCCCTGCTGGCCGGCCAGATCAGCGAGTTCGACGTCAACCACGCCCAGGTGACCAACGGCCTGGACGTTGCGGTCGGCATCCATAAGGGCATCATCAGCATGAACAATCCCCGCTACGCCGCCGCCTGGAAGCTCTTCGGCCAGCTCACGCGGTACTCGGCCGGCGGGGAGAGCACCTACGACGCGTGCTCGAACCCCAACACCACCACGCCTCCGCTGAGCCCGCAGTCCATGCTCGTCCAGGGCAAGGTCGGCATCTTGTGGGGCGGAAGCTGGTGGATCCCCCAGCTCGACTCGGCGGGCTTCACCGGGAAGTACGGCGTGTTCCCCGAGCCACCCATCACCACCGCGTCGACTCCGGTCGCGCTCGGCACCTCCACCCTCGGCATCATCGGCGGCCCGAACGGCAACGGTCAGTGGAGCGTTACCTCTCAGCGCGCGGACAGCACGATGACCCCGGCCAAAACCGCCAAGGTCATGAACTTCATGGCCTGGCTGTTCACTCCGCAGCACCTCGGGTACTGGCTCAAGATCAACGGAAGCGGCGCGTACATCCCGACCGAGCCGTCGGCGCCCACGCTCAACCTGCCCGGCCTGTCCAGCCTGGTTCCGGCGGGCAAGGTGCCGACTGTGGTGGACGTGGTCCTCGACGACGTGCTCTCCACCGCGGCCACCAACTCCGGCATGCGCCTGATCCAGGAGTACGTCAACGGATCGCTGTCCTACTCCGCGTTCGCCAGTCAGTGGCAGTCGCTGCTGACCGGCTCGGCCCAGGCCTGGGCGGCGCAGAACCACGTCAACCTCAGCAAGTACTGAGCGGCTCACCACGGTGCGTTCTGTCCTGCAGCCCGACTCCCGGGCTGGCCACCCCCCGGCACCCGCCGGGCGGCGGCCAGCCCGGGCCGGGCGGCTGCGGCGCCGTTACCGCTGGATCAGCGTCCTGGCGGGGGCGGTGATCGTCGTGATGACCTATTTCCCGCTCGTCTTCGTGGTCTCCAATTCGCTCAAGAGCGGGAAGAACATCTTCAGCAGCGGCGTGTTCTCGCTCTTCACCCAGTTCGACTACCAGAACTACAGCACAGCATGGTCCGGCGTGTCCCAGCCGCTGCTCAACACGATCATCGTCGCGGCGGTGTCCATCGTCATCGGCGTCACCGCCGCGGCGGCCGGCGCGTACGCGTTCTCCCAGCTCAGATTCCGCGGCCAGGGCTTGCTGTTCATGGCCTATGTTGGCTTGCTGCTCATCCCCTCCACGCTGACCTTGATCCCGCTGTTCCTGACCATCCAGAAATTGCATCTGTTCAATACCTGGTGGGCGCTGATCCTGCCCTACGCGGCCACCGCTCAGCCGTTGCTGGTATTGATCTTCCGCGGGTTCTTCGACCAGATCCCGCGGGAACTCCTGGAGAGCGCGCGTATCGACGGCTGCAGCGAACTGCGGGTGCTGGCGCGGATCGTCGTCCCGCTGACCAGGCCGGTGCTGCTGACCGGGGCGATCCTGATCACGATCAACGTCTGGGGTGACTACCTGTGGCCCACGATCGTCATCCAGGACCCGCACCGGACCACCATCTCGGCCGGCGTGCAGCAGTTCGTCGGCAGCTTCGGCCTTAACCTCAGCGGCGGCGGCGCCGCCTTCGCCGCGTTCGTGATCGCGACCATGCCCACGTTCGTCCTCGTCGGCTTCACCATGCGCTATTTCGTCTCCGGCCTCACCGAAGGAGCGACCAAACTGTGATCCCCCTGCTCACCTCCCGGGCCCCCTCCAGGGTGATCCCGGCCGGGCTGCGCTGCGCACATCTGGTGAACCCGCTCGGCGTGCCACCCAGCCGGGTCCGGCTGAGCTGGGCGCCGGAAGGAGCAGGGACCGGCTGGGCCCAGAGCGCCTACCAGGTGCTGGTCGCGGGCGACGAGGCGCGCCTGCGCAGCGGCCAGCACCTGGCGTGGGACAGCGGCCGGGTGGAATCGTCCTGCTCGGCCGACATCGCCTATGCCGGGCCCCCGCTGGCCCGCGGCAGCCGCTACGCATGGCAGGTCAGGATATGGGACGGGAGCGGGACCGCGTCCGGCTGGAGCACCCCAGCCAGGTTCGAAACCGAACTGGACCCGGCCGACGGCTGGCAGGCCGCCTGGATCGGCCTGGGCCGCGCGCGGGACAGCGCCACCCCACCCACCGAGACCGGCCCGCCCGACCCGGTGGCCATGGCCCTGAAACCGGCGCCCTACCTGCGCCGGGCCTTCCCAGTGGGCAAGCCCGCCGCGTCCGCCCGGCTGTACGTGACCGCGCTTGGCCTGTACGAGGCCCGGCTGAACGGCCACCGGGTCGGGGACGCGCGCCTGGCCCCGGGCTGGACCGACTACACCCAGCGCATCCCCTACCAGACGTACGACGTGACTGGCCTGCTGGCCGTCGGGGAGAACGTCATCGGCGCGGTCCTCGCCGACGGGTGGTACGCCGGCTTCCTCGGCTTTGACGCCAAGCGGGCCGGCGCGCACTACGGCACCGCACCGGAACTGCTGGCCCAGCTCGTGATCACCTTCCGGGATGGCACTCGCCAGCAGGTCGTCACCGACGAGCGGTGGCAGGCCCGGCAGGCCACGATCCGCCACGCCGACCTGCTGATGGGCGAACGCCACGATCTGCGGCTGGAGCCGCACGGCTGGGACCTCCCCAGCTTTGACGCCAGCGGCTGGCGCGCCGCCGGATGCCGGAGCCGCGACTCGCGCCCGCTCGTCGCCGATCCCGGACCGCCGGTCCGGGTCACGGAAGAACTCACGCCGCGCATCATCACCAGCGATGCCGAAGGGCGGCACATCATCGACTTCGGCCAGAACCTGACGGGCTGGGTCAGGATCCGGGCCGACGGGCCCGCGGGCACGACAATCCGCGTCCGGCACGCCGAGGTGCTCACCGACGACGGCGGTCTCTACACCGAGAACCTGCGTACCGCCCGGCAGGCCGACGAGTTCATCACCGGCGGTGGCCCGGAGGTCCTCGAACCCCGCTTCACCCTGCACGGGTTCCGGTACGCGGAGGTCAGCGGATATCCCGGTGACCTGTACGCGGGTGACGTCACGGCCCGCGTGGTGCACTCCGACATCGCTCCGACCGGCTCGTTCAGCTCGTCCGAGGAGTGGCTGGACCGGCTGCTGCGCAACATCGACTGGGGCCAGCGCGGAAACTTCATCAGCGTCCCGACCGACTGCCCGCAGCGCGACGAACGGCTCGGCTGGCTCGGCGACGCCCAGGTCTTCGCCCGCACCGCCTGCTACAACCGCGACGTGGCCGCGTTCTTCAGCAAGTGGCTCGACGACGTGGCCGACGCCCAGCTTCCCTCCGGCGCGTTCACCGACGTCGCCCCCCGGCTCAACCTCTCCGGGGCCGGGGCACCCGCGTGGGGCGACGCGGGGGTGATCGTCCCGTGGACGGTGTGGAAGATGTACGGGGACCGGGGAATCCTGCAGCGGCATTTCGGTGCCATGACCGCGTGGATGGATTTCATCGAACGCGGCAACCCGGACTACCTGCGGGCCAGGGATCTCGGGAACAGCTACAACGACTGGCTGGCGCCCGGCGACGACGACACCCCCCGCGAACTCCTCGCCACGGCCTACTGGGCGCACGACGCTGCCCTGATGGCCGAGATCGCGGACGCGATCGGCCGGCCGGAAGACGCCGCCGGATACCGGGCGCTGTGGTCGAAGATCGGTTCGGCGTTCGCGGACGCCTTCGTGGCCAGCGACGGGCAGCTCGCCTCCGGAACCCAGACCGCCTACGTCCTCGGCCTGCATATGCAGCTGGTCCCCGACGAACTCCGCTCATCGGCCGCCGACCATCTCGTGGCGGCGATCCGGGACGCGAAGTGGCACCTGACCACCGGATTCGTGGGGGTCGGGTACCTCCTGCCGGTACTCAGCTCCACCGGTCACACCGGCGTCGCCTACCGGCTGCTCGAACAGGAGACGCTGCCTTCCTGGCGGTACATGGTCAACCAGGGCGCGACCACGATCTGGGAGCGGTGGGACGGCTGGACCGAAGAACGCGGCTTCCAGTCGGCCCAGATGAATTCGTTCAACCACTACGCGCTCGGCTCCGTCGGCGAATGGCTCTACCGGTTCCTCCTCGGCATCGACCAGGAGCCGGGCACCGCCGGCTTCGGCCACCTGCTGCTCCGGCCCCACCCCGGCGGCCAGCTCAGCTGGGCCCGCGGTTCCTACCGATCCGTCCGCGGGCCAATCAGCAGCGGCTGGGAACGCGCCGGCGACCGGTTCACGTTCCAGGTGGAACTTCCCCCCAACGTGACAGCCAGCGTCCGCATCCCCAGTGACCAGGCGGCCCAGGTACGTGACGCGGGAGATAACCCGCCCGCGGCCGTCGGTGCCTTTCCCGGGGCCCTCGGGGCCCAGGAAGCGATCTTCCACGTCGGGTCCGGGATTCACGAGTTCTCCGGGCCAGCGGTGACCAATTCCCACTTACTTCTCTAGGAGGAACATTCGCGAACCACTGACTTCTTATTTTGAAACGATTCATAATGGCGCCTCGCCACGGAGGCGTGTCTCTTCAATGGCATCGACGCGACAGAAGGGATCTACCCGTGAAGTACCGAGAAGGCTTGAAGAGACGGGCATTCCTGCCCGTCACCATCGCCATACTCCTAGCCGGAGTAGCTTCCACCACGGCTCATGCCGCAACGAATCAGGCTCATACCGCGGCAGGGCGGGAGGGCTGGAAGCCCTATCTGGAACAGCCCAGATCCAGCGACGTCAAGCCGGTGTCGGCCGCCGTCATCTCGGGAAGCGTCTCGAACGCGGAGGGGCTGACCTCGGCCCACGGCGGGCCGACCACCCTGACCGTGAGGCCGGACGGCAAGCCCGCCACTGTTCTGCTGGACTATGGCGTGGAAGTAGAGGGCTCGCCATACATCAATGTCCAGTCCTACACCAGCGGCGCTCCCCTGAGCGTGTCTCTGGCGTTCACTGAGGCTAAGGGCTATCTGCGCACTCCCGGGTCGAGCACGCTCGCGGCCGCAGCCCCGGCCGGAGCCACAGCCGTCGCGGTGCAACCTGGATCCGCGCGAGCACCGCTCACCTTCGCGGCCGGTGACACGGTTACGGTGGGGTCGCCCGCAGAATCCGATCACATCGTGTCGGTGTCCGGCGCGACGCTCACGCTGAAGGCGCCGCTCGCCCGAGCCCACCCGGCCGGGGCGGCAGTGACCAGCACCCCCGGCGCCATCACCGGCGACTCCGCGTTCCAGCCTCGCTCAGCTTCTCTGGCCATCAACTCCGCGTCGACGCTGAGCAGTGGGCTCATGGGCGGATTCCGCTTCGAGGCGATCACGCTGTCCTCGCCAGGCACAGTGGTGCTCACGGGAGCCGGTGTACAGTTCGGCGACGGTTACCTGGCCACGGCGTCTGACTACCAGGGCTACTTCGAATCGAGCTCGGCCGATTTCAACACGATGTTCTACGACGGCGCGTACACCGAGCAGACCGACATGCAGCCCGCCGGCATCAACGGCGCCACGCAGCCCTCGGTCCTGGACGGCGCCAAGCGCGACCGGGCGATCTGGTCGGGCGACCTCGGGATCGAGGGTCAGGGCATTGCCGACACTCTCGGCAGCAACGGCAACAACTACGTGAAGCAGTCGTTGCTGACCCTCATCACGAGCAGCCAGCAGGGCGGCGGCCTCAACGCCGACACGCTGTTCCGGACCGGTCCTTACAGCAATTCCTACTCGTCCTGGACGCTCGACGCCGCCACCGAGTACTACCGGAACACCGCCGATACCGCCTTCGCCCAGCAGATCCTGCCCTGGCTGGAGGGACAGCTATCGTACGACTCGACGCTGACCGACAGCGACGGGCTCATCGTCGCCGGCCCGAACATATCGACGACGAACGGCGGTTACGACTGGGACTTCTACGACGGCGCGAAGACCGGCGCCGTGACCGCGTTCAACGAGCTGTACTACCGGGCCCTCCGCGACGTCGCCTACATCGAAGCGAACCTCGGGAACACCGTGAAGGCCGCCGCGTACAACCAGACCGCCGGTCACGTCCGGGATGAGATCAACACGAACTTGCTCAACCCGGCGACCGGAACCTACTACCTGAGCGAATCCGATCACGCCACGTTCGCGCAGGACGCGAACGCCCTAGCTGTCCTGTTCGGCGTCGCGCCCGCCCGCAAGGTACCCGGCATCCTCAACGCCCTCAAGACGCTGTGGGGCCCGCATGGTTCGGAACCGTTCTCGGCTGGATCGAGCTACAGCACCCTCATCAGCCCCTTCATCACGGCGTTCGCGGTCGAGGGCGACTACCTGGCAGGCGATACCGCCGATGCCGAGCACCTGCTGGGGCTGACATGGAACCAGATGATCGACCGGGACAACCCGTTCTACACGGGAACCCTCTGGGAGAACATCGGCCCCGACGGCACGGCCACCGAGTCCCGGACGAGCCTGTCGCACGGCTGGGCTTCGGGCCCTACACCGATCATGATCAGTTACGTCCTCGGCGTGCAGCCCGCCGACCCGGGCTACAAGACCTTCACCGTGGCGCCGAACTTCGGCAGCCTCCGGTGGGCCAACGGCGCGGTCCCGACACCCTACGGGCAGATAGCCGTCAGCTGGCGGACGGAGGGAAACCGGTACTCGGTGACCGTCCGGGTACCGGCCGGAACCACCGCATCCGTCGTGCTGCGCGGCGGACGCCACGCTGAGGTGAGCGGCGGGACGCACGGGACGGTGCGCACCTTCGCGGGCTGACCGCGCAACGTCACCCCCGGCAACCCGCCGACCGCATGGACCGTGAAGCCACCGCACGTTCTGGAACCTCGTTAGGCAGAACCGGCGGTGGCTTCACGGTCCCGGGCGGGGTGCCAGGGCAGGCGGTAGGCGCGGTAGGTGCTGACGCCATCCGGGAGCTCTGCGTTGAACAGCAGATGCCCGGATGGGCTGAACTCGGAGATATAGGGCAGCGCGCCCCAGCCGACGAACAGGTCCCCATTGCGAGTGGTCTGCGCGTTCCCTTCAGCCGGGGCCACCAGGCCCTCGGGCTGGTCAACGGACTTCACCAGGGTAGCCACTCTGGTCGTGAGATCCAGCTTCACGGTGACGGCCCGGCTATGGGGCAGCAGCGTGGTGGAGCCGTTGATGTGGAACCAGTCCCACGGCATGGCGGCCGAGGCAGGCCGCGGGTTGTGGCTGTCGCGGTAAGGAACGTGGCCCGCGCTGTTCCACTGGAAGAGCACCCTGCCGGTGCTGATATCGATCTCCTGGACGATTCCGTCGAAGACTTTCTGGTTGGCGGGACCGCCGACCGAGGTCAAGTTCGCGGTCGCCATGGTGTCTGCGAGGATCGGCGCCGTGTTCCAGGGCGTGACGAGGAACTCGTGAAAATCCGTGAAGTCGCCGTTACCCCCTCTCACCTCGGCGATCTGCTGGTAACGGTCGTTGTAGATAAAGTCGGTTCCGCTCAGGCCCCGGCCCTGGAACCACGTGAGCACCGGCCTGCCCTGGTAGGTCTGGGTCCGGAAGTCGGTGGCCATTTCCCCGGCCGGCAGGGCGTGGAACCAGATCACCTTGCCCGCAGTGGTGAGGATCTCCGGGCCGCTCGCGTAGCCGCAGCACCCCTGCGGGGCGATGAAGATATCGCCGTTGCCTTTATCCGCAGCCTGCGTCAGCACCTTGACCTGCGGAGCGTGATTACCGGCGCCGGAAGATGGTGCGTGACAAGCAGCCCCAGGGCCAGAAGCCGCGGCGGTGCAGGCTGTCCCCGCCAAGGCAGTGACCGCGCCGGCGACGATAGCCGCGGCGACCCGGCGCGCGCCGCAGCCGGGCTCCGCCGGCCGCCCAGAGCCGGGAACCAGAAGGCCTTCACTGCCCTGTACATGACAAACCTCTCTTTTCTTCACGATGAGCCCCGGGCATCGCCGGCCGCCGGGCCAGGAGGAGCGGGCTATCCGGCACCGGATGAGGGCCTGGAGATCGCGGCGGACGCCCCATTCCGGCTCCAGACTCCAGCCGCCACGCATCATGGCTGTCGGCGTACCCACAAGCTGCCTTGTCGTTCCCAGCTGCCGGCCGCTGAGCAGTCCTGTGCGACCAGGACCGATTCTGGAACCAGGCCGGCCGGGAAGTCGCCGTGCAGGACGAGCCGTGCTGACCACTCCTGGTCCAGTTCGGCGAGCATGTAGTGCTCCCAGACGCTGATCTCCTCCACGCGGAGCTGGCACGGAGCTGACGCCCAGGCGGCTGCCTCTTTGGAGGCGACGGTATCGAAGGTCAGGCCCACGGTCACCGGGGCGAACCAGCACCGGCCGGTCACCGTCAGCGGCAGCTGGCGCTCGACCGCGGAGACGCAGAATTGCGGTGACGGATCAAAGCTGGTCCCGCTCGGGCTCTGCCGGTCACCGGCCACCTGCCCGCCCCTTCACTACGCCTCGCCCGCGCGCCCGCGACGGCAGGAGAGGATGGTCTTCGTGGCTGGCCGCGGGCCGGCCCGAGGTGGGCCGTCCGGTAAAACGCTGCCAGCCGCCTGCCGACCCGAGCCATGTTATTAGGCGGCCGGCTTCAGCGAGGAGGACGCCGCCGTTCAGCAAGCCTTCGGGGCGTACCCGGTCAGGGCGAAGGACAGTGACGGCCGGTGACCCGGCTGTCGTCGCGGCTGCTTCTATGCATCGTCGCTGACGACGATCAGGCGCAGACGCTTCTCGATCCCGGTGGCGTCTAGCTGGCCGGCTGCGACGGACACGGAGAGGTCGAATGCATCGTCGTCGGTCATGTCCAGACGGTAGCCATTGATGCGCAGGAAAACCGCCGTGGCCAGGAGCGCGAGCCGTTTGTTGCCATCGGCAAGCGCGTGGTTGCCAGCCAGCGAGTGCATCAGCGCGCTGGCCTTCCCGGCGAGCGTGGGGTAAGCCTCCTGTCCGAACAGTCCGGCCCGAGGCCGGTGACAGGCTGAGTCCAGCAGGCCAAGGTCGCGGACCGGGCCCGCGCCCAGCGCGCTGACCAGGCCGAGCAGATCCTCGAGATCAAGGAATTCGGTAGCCGGGTCCTGGCTGCTCATGCCTGGCCGAGCCGGTCGAGTACCTCTCCCCACCGGTCCAGCATCTCGGCGGTAGCCTCGCGGACGCGGGCAGTGTGGGCCAGGTCCCGCGCGCTGCGGCGGATGGCCCGGAGCGCGGCCTCGTGCAACGACACCTGCTCGGCCTCTGCCAGCGCCCTCAGCAGGGCACTGTCTTCCTCATCCAGCCGCAAATTCATCGCCACCAGAGGATGGTACCACTTTGGTACCACTGGCCGGCGACATAGGAACCGTGCGGTTCTGGCCTGCACTACCGGAGGGTGACAGAGGTTCATGGGGGCATCCTGAAGGCGTTGTCGTTTCCGCGTTTGTAAAGATCACGAGAGAAGCCGCCCCCGTAGCGCTCCGGCTAGTTACAAATCGTTATTATATGATTACAATGAGCTTGTGAGGGCTGAAAGGGATCCACTTCGGGGGGCTGTCATCGCCGAGCCCGATGAGGGCAAACGCAGCGAGCAGGGGCAGCTCCATCACGCACGACGGGCCGACGAGCGCGCCAGGCCCGGCCTAGTGACCACGTACGCGCTCATGGGTGTCCTCCTGGTGGGTTACCTCGTGTTCCTGGTCGTCCGGGGGCCCAGCGGGAATTCGCTGCTGGTCAGCGGCTGGGGGGCGGCCACCTTCGAGCTGGCCGCCGGCGCCCTGTGCCTGGCCCGTGGGGTGACCCAGCGGCCGGGGCGCGCCGTAGCGCTGACGCTCGGCTTCGCCATTATGTCGTGGGCGCTGGGCGATTTCGCGCTGACGGCGGAGTCGCTGGGAGGCGCCAGCCCGTCGACACCTTCCCTGGCGGATGCCTTCTACCTCGGGTTCTACCCGCTTGCCTATGTGGCGGCTGTGCTCTTCATCCGTGGGGATACCCAGAAGCTCACCACTCCGAGCTGGCTGGACGGTGCCGTCGCGGGCGTCGGCACCGCAGCGGTGTGCGCGGCATTCGTGTTCGAAAGGGTCCTTCGCCTGACCGGTGGGAATGCCGCCGCGACAGCGACCAACCTGGCCTACCCGATCGGGGACGTGCTGCTGCTCAGCCTGGTCATGGGCGGATCGACGGTGATGTCAGGCAGGCGGAAGGCACCGTGGCTCCTCATGGCCACGGGAATCGCTTTCAACGCCGCCGGTGACACCGCCGCCCTCTTTGGGACATCATTCGGGGCGTCCCGGCTAGGTTTCATTTTCAACGCGATCGCCTGGCCGACGTCTTTGCTTCTGCTGTCGGTGTCGGTATGGCTGCCGTCGGAGCCAGCCGACCTGCAGACCGATCAGAAGCCGTCGTCGTTCATCATTCCAGGGATGAGCGCGGCGTCCGCGCTGGCCGTCCTCTTCGTCGGGAACCTGCATGAAACGAGCCGGCTCGCGCTCGGCCTCGCGACCGCCGCGCTCCTGCTGGTCGGCATCCGGCTGGCCCTGTCCGTGCGTGCGATGAGGCGGAGCATCGGGATGTCTGCCCAGCGTGAGGACGGGCTCAGGGAGACGCTCGGGCACCTGGCGGACCGTTATGCGCTGCTCGCGCCGCTCCGGTCGGCGGCAGCCGTCTTGGGAGAGGTGGGCGGCGAGCTGCGGGCGGCGGCCAGGAGCGCGGCGGCCGCGACCAGCGAGCAGTCGGCGGCGGTGGCGCAGACCTCCGCCACGGTCGAGCAGTTCGCCACCACCGCGGGCGCCATCACCGACAACGTCCACGCCGTCGCCAAAGCCGCCCAGCGCACCGGCGTCACCATGCGCGACATGCAGGAGAAGGTCGAGGTCATCGCGTCGCGGGCGCTGTCGCTCGGGGAGCGTGCCCAAAAGATCGGCGCGATACTGGAGCTGATCAACGACATCGCCCGGCAGACCAACCTGCTCGCGCTGAACGCCGCGATCGAGGCGGCGCGGGCGGGCGAGGCCGGCCGGGGCTTTACTGTGGTCGCCGCCGAGGTGCGGAAGCTCGCGGAGCGCTCGGTACGGTCAATCGAGTCGATCAGGGAGATCATCTCCGGCGTCCAGGACGAGACGAGCGCCACGATCCAGGCGAGCGAGCAGGGCATCGGGCAAGCCCGTGAGGTGGCCGAACTGATGGCGTCCACCGCGACCATGCTGGGGGAGTCCTTGCTCGCCGCCCAGCAGCAGAAGTCGGCCGCGGACCAGGTGGACAGCGCCATCCGGCAGATCCGGCAGGCGGCCGACCAGCTCGCGGCGGAGCAGGTGAAGCACGCCACCGCCGCCGAGCGCCTGGAGGCGCTGGTCGAGGAGATCAGCAGCGTGCTGAAGGATGCGCCAGCCATGGACGCTGGAGAGGCCTCCATGCTTGCGGCCAGGCTGTAGACAGCCCCACGACCACCGCGACGCCACGCCCGCCCTCGCGCGCGAACGTGATCGATCTGGACTACCCGCTGTTCTTCGTTGACGATCAACCAGGCCAGGGCGCCGGTCCTGACCGGACCCGATGACCTGCGCGCATCGGATAACGGAAAGCTGACACCTCAGAACCCGAGAAATACTCGACGCATGGCAGGAGCCCAGCAGGCCCCCCAATGGGGGGCTCCGTACTAAGCCGTCTTGCAGCTGCCGGCGCCGAACAGGCTTTTGCTGAGGGTCACGTTCTTGCCGCTCACGCTGACGCGCAGGCCACCCGGCAGGACGCTGATTCCCGTGTAGGCCATGTGGGCCGGCAGGGTCGGGAGCTGGTATCGGGTGCTGGGGAACTTGATCTGGCGCATGACATTGGTGGCTGAATACACCGTGCCGAGGATGATGAACTTCTCCGGATGGATAACGAAAGCACCGCCCGTGATCTCAGGACGGGCCAGCATGTCGATGGTGATCGGCTTGGCGTTGGCGGGCATGCCCTTGACGGTCGTCACCAGCAGGCCGTGCTGGGCACTGAAGGCGGCTCCCGGAATCCCGCTGGCCATATCGGAGAATGGCCTGACAGTGACGCCACTGACGGCTACATGTACCCCCCGCCTGTCGACACTGACCGACCGGTAGTTCACCCCCGTAGGCAGCGCCGGCAGCTTGTGGGTGAGCTGCGACTGACCGATCTGGGAGAGCACGAGCTTGGCGAGCAGGTTGCTGGGCGGGTGGTTCTCGCCGAGGATCTGGACCGATAGAGGGACCATGGTGAGCGCACTGGCGCTGAGGGCGGGCTTGACCCAGATGGTCAGCGGAAGGTTGGTGACCAGCAGCGGGATGCGGGTTGTGATGCCCAGCAGGCCGTTGCGGGCCGAGTACGAGACGGTCCGGCCCCCTACCGTCGTCGGCAGGGCGGACAAGGGGGTGGTGTTGACGCCCCCGAGCGCGACGTGCAGACCGTCGTTCTCCGGGGTGATCGATCGGTACGCCATGCCCGCCGGCAGCGCCTGCAGGTGCGTGACGCGCGGGCGGCCGGTCACCGACGCGATCTTCGGGGCTTGCAGGAGATGGCCGAACAGCATCAGTTCCTGGGGCACGGCCGTCAGCGTGTTCCCGTGCAGCTCGAGCTTCACGAAGACCTTGGTGACCAGGCTGGCGGCGAGCTTGCGGTTGCTCATGACCTTCACCGCGAGCGACCCGTCCGCAGCTCGGCCGAAGGACGCCCTGGGCAGGCCAGGCTGGGCAGGCAGGCTGGCGAACGCGAGTCTTGTCGAGACATTGATGCTGTCGGCGTGGGCCCCGGCGCCGGACTGTGACACACCCCGCAAGGCGACCGCGATGGCAGTGTGGTGGACGCAGCCCATGGTCGCATCCCGCAGGGACAGCTGGACTTCGGACAGCTTTCCGGTCAGCAGTTGCGGCAGGAGCCACCCTCCCCCGAGGGTAATGCGGGACGGCGCCCCAGCCCCCGGCACCGCCATCTGGGCAGCGATCCGCCGGGTCACGAGCCGGGTCAACTGGCTGTTCATAAATGGCATCAGCGCAGCGGCCGCCGCGATTAGCGCCAGCATAACAATCGCCGTAACCCGAACCGGTTTCCTGGCCGTCAGACGGCGCCTTCGCCGCAGCCCCGGCCTACCGTCACCTTCCGGCTGCGCAGGCGCGCTTCCCATCACCATTGATTGGCACCCTCCATTCAGAGTGTGCAGCCCGCTCGCGCTCACGGGCGGCACCTTGCCAGGGGGTGGTGGCCCGTGAGCCTGCAGTGGCTTCATTGTGACTTGTAACACACTGCAACGCAGGCCTTTTCGAGCAAGCACCTGCATGGTCCCGGGCTGCAGTGCAAGGAGCCAGGATGGGAAACGGCGCGGGCACTGGCGATCTCCCTATGTCGTCAGGTCCGCGGGGCCGGGGTGAGAACGGTCGCGATGCCCAGGGTCGATTGAGCTGGGAGCAGGCCGGATTCGAACGCGGCGCCCAGCAGGGGCCCGGTCAGCTCGGCGAGCCGCTCCGCGCGGCCAGAGCCCAGCGCCCGCCAGGGGGCGTCGGCCAGCCGGTCGGTACGCCATTCGATCTCATCCCGGCCGTCCCGGCCACGCTCAGTAGCCTTGCCCGCGGCATCGAGCCACCCGCGCGCGGCCAGCCGGTCCCGGGCCGCCGACCATTCCTGGGCGCTCCAGCCACGGCTGGCGAACGTTTCCACGGGCGCGGCGCCGATGGCGGCGAACGACACCAGCGCCTCGCACGGGTCCAGCTCAGCTGCCAGCAAGGCGGCGATGTGCCCGTCCCCGCGGTGCTCGCGCAGCACGTTGATGGCATGCCAGAGGACCAGGTGCGGCTCGCCGGGCCACGACAGGTCCGCGTTGGCGGCCGCCAGCGTGCGTCCGGGGGTGCCGGCCGCCAGCGCCGCGACCCGCGCCAGTTCCTCCGCCTCCGCCAAGCCGGGTGAGCCAATCAGGTCACCGAGCAGCACCCGGTACATCCGGTACATCCGGTACATCCGGTCCACCGCCCGCACCCGCGCCGCCAGGACCTGCTGCGGCGAGGCCACCGCCCACGCGGCGGGCGCGTGGGCGGCCACCATGTCCGGGCTGAAGCTGTAGCAGGCCGAGGCCGCCAGTCGCGGGCCCGCCGCCACCGCCCACGTTCTGGGACCCAAGATCTTGGGCGAGCGCCATCTAGGCCGTCGAATCCATTAGGTAGGTCAATCGCTGTAGTGATAACGAGCCTCGAGGATCTTCACTTCCTTGTCCTCGGCCCGGTAGACAAGCCGGTGTTCGTCGTCAATACGGCGCGACCAGTAGCCGGAAAAATCAGCTTTCAGGGGTTCAGGCTTTCCTATCCCACCGAATGGCTTCCATGAGGCGCCGCGCGTTGGCGGGAGACCGCAGCAGGTAAATAGTCTCCTGCCACGAGTCGAAATCCTCGGCGTCGTGGCGGGCTCGCCGACGAGCGGCCTAAGCGGATGTGCCCCCGGCACTGCTGCCTTGTAGGCCTGGTGGTCGTACCGCTACGGCGGCCAGTTCACCGGCCGCAGCACAGCACGGGCAATCCGGACGCCACCCCAGTCGAAGTCACCGTGGTAGTCGAACTGAGGGCCACCGGCCGCCGTACATGGCGCGCCGCCGCTTCGCAAGAAGGTTGTCAGTTCCCAGCGGACGACAAAGGCAAGGAGATCTCACTCCTTGCCACTTTTAACGTATAGCAGACTGGGGGGCTTGCGGCAAGACCCGGGTCGTGCTGCAGAATCGGCGGGCCGGACCAGGAACGGACGAAGACACGGGGGCACGACGTGCGGTGTTGTTGTCGACCTATGGGGGACGCGGTGACGAACCGCTGGTGGGACTGGCGGTGCGGTTGCGGGCGCTGGGCGCGGAGGTGCGGGTCTGCGCGCCGCCCGGCTGGGCGGAGCGGCCGGCCGACTCGTCAGAGGGAAGGCAAGGAGAGATGAGGACGTGCCCAGCACGAGGTTCGACCGAGCTCGAGACGCCGGTGATTCGACCGCCCAGTGCAGGGCAACAGAGCACGGCCGCCTCGGAGGTATCGCGATGATCGAGCCTTACGTGTTGGATCTGCAAGAGGTTGACGAGATGCAGGTCGCGGTCGTTGGCGGCAAGGGCGCGCGCCTGGGGGCGCTGTCGCGGATCGACGGCATCCGCGTGCCGGCTGGCTTTTGCGTGACGACGGACGCCTTCCGGCGGATCATGGCGGAAGCGCCCTCGATCGACGATCGGCTCGATCAGCTGCCGCGCCTGAACCCCGGCGACCGGAAGGCGATCCGCACGCTCAGCGCTGAGATCCGCCGGACCATCGAAAGGATCGCCATCCCGGGCGATCTCGCGGCGGCGATCACCCGCGCTCTCGCCCGACTCGGCGAGCAAGCCGCCTACGCCGTCCGATCCAGCGCGACGGCAGAGGACCTGCCGACGGCCTCCTTCGCCGGCCAGCAGGACACGTACCTGAACGTCGTGGGGCCGGCGGCGATCCTCCAGCACGTCAGCCGGTGCTGGGCGTCGCTGTTCACCGAGCGGGCCGTGACCTATCGCCTGCGGAACGGCTTCGACCACCGGAAGGTCCACATGGCCGTGGTCGTGCAGCAGATGGTCTTCCCGGATGCGGCCGGCATCCTGTTCACGGCCGACCCCGTCACGGGCAACCGGAAGGTCGCCTCCGTGGAGGCCAGCTTCGGCCTCGGTGAGGCCCTGGTCTCCGGCCTGGTGAACCCGGATGTCTTCAAGGTGCGCGACGGCGAGGTCGTCGCCAAGGCGATCGCCGCCAAGCAGCGTGCGGTTCACGCCTCGCCGACTGGCGGGACGCAGGAACAGGCGATCGACCCGCAGCGGCAGGAGCAGCCGGCGTTGACGGACGCGCAGGTTGTGCGGCTCGCGCGGCTCGGCCGGCGGATCGAAGCGCACTTCGGCCGTCCGCAGGACATCGAATGGTGCCTGGTCGATGATGGCTTCCAGATCGTCCAGAGCCGGCCGATCACCGCGCTGTTCCCCATCCCCGAGTCCGGCGACCGGGAGAACCACGTCTATGTCTCAGTCGGTCATCAGCAGATGATGACCGACCCCATGAAGCCCCTCGGGCTGTCCTTCTGGCAGATGACGACCCCCGCGCCCATGGCCGAGGCCGGCGGCCGCCTGTTCGTCGACGTCACCCAAAGGCTGGCCTCGCCGGCAAGCCGCGCCGGCCTCCTGGAGGCCCTGGGGAGATCCGATCCGCTGACCGGGGACGCGCTGCAGACCATCCTCGAGCGCGAAGGCTTCATCCGGCCACTGCCTGACGAGGGTCCCCCCCGGCCACTGTTTGGCGGCCCGCCAGCTCCGATCGAGACCGATCCGGCCATCGTCACCGAGCTGATCGGGCGCAGCCAGGCAGCAATCGCCGCCTTGGAACGCGACATCCGGCCGAAGTCCGGAGAGGCGCTGCTCGACTTCATCCAGGCGGACATCCAGGAGCTGAGGCGGATCTTGTTCGATCCGCAGAGCCATCAGGTGTTCATGTCGGCGATGGAGGCCGCGTGGTGGCTCAACGATCAGCTGCAGGCGTGGCTGGGCGAGAAGAACGCGGCTGACACGCTCACGCAGTCCGTTCCCCATAACGTCACATCGGAGATGGGGCTGGCGCTCTTGGACGTCGCGGACGTGATCCGCCCGCATCCGGACGTGGTGGCGTTTCTGCAGCACGTCGAGGACGAGGGTTTCCTGGACGAGCTGGCCAAGCTTTCGGGCGGGCGGGAAGCGCGAGACGCCATCGAGGCGTGGCTCGACAAGTACGGCATGCGCTGCGTCGGCGAGATCGACATCACGCGGCCGCGTTGGAGCGAGCGCCCATCCACGCTCGTGCCCGTGATCCTTGGCAACATCAAGAACTTCGAGCCGGGCGCCGGCGCGCGGCGCTTCGAGCAAGGGCGGCAGGAGGCATGGGCGAAGGAACAGGACGTGCTGGAGCGCTTGCGGGCCCTGCCAGACGGGGAGCGGAAGTCCGAAGAGGCCAAGCGGATGATCGACCGGGTGCGGACCTTCATCGGGTACCGGGAGTACCCGAAGTACGGCATGGTCAGCCGCTACTTCGTGTACAAGCAGGCCCTGCTGAAAGAGGCCGAGCGCCTCGTGCAGGCCCACGTGCTTCGCGAGAAGGAAGACATCTTCTACCTGAGGTTCCCAGAGCTCCTCGACGTCGCGCGCACGAACCACGTGGATGACCAGCTCATCTGCTGGCGCAAGGACGCGTTCAGGTCGTATCAAGCGCTCACGCCGCCCCGGGTGCTCACATCGGATGGCGAGGTCATCACCGGGACGTACCGACGCGACGACGTGCCGACCGGTGCCCTGGTCGGCCTGCCGGTCTCCGCCGGGGTCACCGAAGGGCGGGCCCGCGTCATCCTGGATATGGCGCAGGCCGATCTCGAAGCGGGCGACATCCTGGTCACGGCCTACACGGACCCCAGCTGGACGCCGCTGTTCGTGGCGATCACGGGCCTGGTCAC
Organism: uncultured Actinomycetes bacterium; assembly: GCA_963822825.1. Classification (GTDB taxonomy): domain Bacteria; phylum Actinomycetota; class Actinomycetes; order Streptosporangiales; family Streptosporangiaceae; genus JAWWPY01. Next base: position 112,621 of record CAWGIW010000001.1, read on the forward strand.
CGAGGTGGGAGGCCTGATGACCCACGGCGCAGTGATCGCACGGGAGTACGGTTTGCCGGCCGTCGTTGGTGTGGTAGACGCCACCCGGCTGATCCCCGATGGGCAGCGGATCCGCGTGCACGGAACCGACGGGTACGTCGAGATTCTGCCTTGACTGATCACACCGAGAAGGCTCATCCGTAGCGTCCGGGCAAACAATGCTAAGCATTTGATCTTTCTGGGTCAGCGGTCCGAATAAGCCGGGCTCGGATATCACGGCGGCACACTCACCGCGGTGCACAGGGCTTGGCCGGTCACTATAGGCCAGCCACGATTCGTGACATTCTGGCGGCCGCTTCCTGAGTAACGTTGCAGGCGGCTGCCGGGGCTTCGTTGTCTTGCTGTTGTCGCTGCGGGCATCCTCGTGGCATGCAGACCGGCGGGCGGCCGCAGCGTGTTCGTGGCCGTCGAGGCGCATTACCCGCGTTCCGGTGGACCCGGGCAGTAGCCGCGATGGCCGCCGATTCGGCCTTCTCGGGAGTGCTTGCCGAACGCACCGAAGTGCTGGCCAGGGGTGCCGCCCCCCGGTGATCGGCGCTCCCCAGCTGCCGGATGCTTCCCAGACCGCAGGTTCAGGCCGGGCAGCAGCGGTCTGGCGGGGCCGCTCCGCTCGGCTGCGGCGTGATGGACAATGTGGTCATGCCCGATCTTGACCCGGCGTCTGTCATCGAGGCGGTGGCCAGGGACCCGCGGCTGCGGGCGTTCACCGGCCACGGCAGGATCGAGACCATGCCAGCCCGGCAGTCGCGGCGGCGCCTGCTGTTTGACACGATCGCTCAGGCATTCGAACCGGGCGTGCGCTACCCAGAGCGCCGTGTCAGCCTGTTCCTCGGTGCCATCCACGCCGACTACGCGGCGCTGCGGCGGTATCTCATCGATGAGGAATTCCTGTCGAGGTCCGATGGCCTGTACTGGCGCAGCGGCGGCACCGTGTCCCCGTCCCCGGCGGAGGAGCCCCGGGCGTAGGCCCTGGTCAACCAGCCGAGATGGCAGGCGCAGCGGCAGGCAACGAACCAGCCAGCGCGGCATGCGCCAAACCTGGTGCCGGGCGTGGGCAGGCGGCTGAGGGTCCGTGTCCTGCCGCCTGTGAGCATGCCACTACGCGGCCACGAACTTTGTCGGATGCGCGCGTTGCCGTGTGGGACCAGGCTGCGGAATCCCTTGGGGCCACGTCAGTCTCGCCACCGCAAGTCACGACTGCTGGGGAACTCCGGAATCGGAAACGTTCACCAGGCGTGCCGATGCAGGTAGCCCTGCATCACCTCAACTATGACGTGTCCAGCAGGGCCCTCGCGGGGGGCAACTGGGGGGAGTTCTGGACGCCTAACTCATCGATCTAAATTCGAAAAAGCTCCATGAACCGGAGCCCCCTTACGGAATCGAACCGTAGACCTTCTCCTTACCATGGACGACCCGCCGGTCCCTGTAACCGCCGTACCGCCCCTGAGCAGGCCGGACACTGGCTGGCGCTAGCAGTAGCTGGCTGAGGCCAGCCCCCGCTAGCGCCATTCTGCCCCCTAAATTGCCCCCCAATGATCTTCTGGCGGCGGCCCGTAAGCGGCGTTTTGCAGAGCGTTCGTTCTGGCTCGCAGACATGCAGGCGAGCCGCATCTGTCCGGTTATCTGCCCGATCAGTGATCGGTGCCTGTCCGCTGATCGTCGTACGCCGACGGTTATGGCCCGGTGAAATTGTCCGCGATACGGGCGGCGTCCGCTGCCCCGCAACCCGGGAACTGGCAGTGAATGTCAGCCCGTCCAGATGACCCGCGTGACCAGCACGAGATCGTCAGGCTCGTACACCAGGAACGTCACCAGGCCGGCCTGCCCGAATGGCAGGGTCCGCAGCGGCCGCTCCGGCTCACCAGGGCGCCGCTGGTACTCCGCCGGATCGACAATCACGACAGCGTCCATGAAGTCGGACAGAGCCAACTGCACCTGCGGTGCCATTCCAGTGAGCTGCTCGCGGGCCAGGTCCTCCAGCTCCCACCTGAACAAGCTCAGGCACCCAGCTGCGCCCGGAACTCCTCACGGGTCATCCGGTGCTCAGGCCCAGGCGGCCCGTCGGCGAGATACCGCTCCATCCGCGCCAGGAAGTCCCGCTGCCCGGCCGGGTCACGCTGCCATTCGAGCGCCTCAATCCACCACCGCCGCACCGCGGCGGTCAGCACCCTCAGGTCGCCAGTCTCCCGAGCCCGCGCAAACGCGGCATCCAGCTCGGTCTCGTACTGCGCCACCACCTCGGGCACAGCGCTCGCCGCCAGCACGGCCCTGATCGCCGCAGGCGTCTCCGCCGCGGCCCCCCCAACCGGAGGCTCATGATGCTGCGCGGTCATGCAGGCCAGCATAGCCCGGCCCGCTGACAGTCACCGGACCCACGAGAAGCCCGCTACTGGCGGCGGTGTCTATCCGCTGTGGACCTGCGTGGCCCACTCCACTGCGTGCTCACCGTCGTCGGCGTAGGCATACAGCGCTAAGTTGCTTCAAGATTCCGCCTGTGGGAGGCAAGTCCAGCAAATTACCAATGTCCTTATCGATCAGTTCGGTGCCACAAGGATTCGCCAGGGTGGCCTGGTGATGCCGACTGGTCTTTCATGAAGTCGTCGGAACTTTCGGGCTTGTGGGGCTGTTGCGCGCAATTCGACATGAACACCGAACGTCGCTCCAGATGAACATAGGACAATCTGGCTGGACTGACCGTAATCCCTGGACAGCGTTCACGGGTAACGCAGTGACGTTCATCGTGACCGCTCCGGCCGTCCGAGATCGGCCCGCCAATCACCTGTCCGGCCTGCCTTTGGGTGCTGGCGGTTGGCTACGGAATGTGACAGATCGGTAGTCGCGCCACGTACGATATCCGCCTAATTGTGTCTGAGGGCGCTGCGGTTGTGCCGTAGCGTTCGTGAGGTCCAGCGGGCTGGCTCCCGAACCGCCTGCCCGCCGTGCCAGTACTGGCACGGTCTGGCTTTATAACGAGGTGCCAGCCTGCCGGGTCTCGCCGTGGCGTGGCTCAAAAGAGGTGCGAGCGCTAGCAGATCTGTAATTAGGCATGCCCGCCACGTTCTGCATTCCTGGTGACAACTTGGAGCGTGCTGATGGCAGCGGTGATGATCGGTGTGGGCCCGCACAAGGGCTCGCACACGGCGGTGGTGACCGGCCCGGCAGAAGAGCCGCTGGGCGAGCTCAGGGTCCGTGCCCCGGCTGGCACAGGCCGGGAAGCTGCCCGGGTGGGCGGCGGCGTGGCCGCAGCGGGCCTGGGCGGCCGGGGGCGCCGGCGGGCTGGGTCACCTGCTCGCCCAGCAGCTGGCCGCCGCTGGCGAGCGGGTCCTGGATGTACAGCCCAAGCTGACGTCCCGGGTGCGGCTGCTGCAGGCCGGGGATACGGACAAGAACGACCCCAGCGGCGCCCTGCCGGTGGCGGTCGCGGCGCTGCGGTCCCGGACCTGGCGGCAGGTGAGCGCTGAGGACTACCCGGCGGTGCTGACGGTGTGGCCCAAGCGCCACCGCGACCTGGCCCGGACCCGCAACCAGGTCGCCTGCCGGCTGCACGCCGTGCTGTGCGAGCTGGTCCCCGGAGGCCACCCGAAGCAGATATCCGCAGCTCACTCCGCCAGGATCCTGGCGCAGGCCTCGCCGCCGGGTGCCGTCGCGCTGGCCCGCGCCGAGCTCGCCGCCGGGTTCCTGGCCGGCCTGCGCCACCTCGGCACCCAGCTGCACGCCACCCGCAAGAAACTGGCCGCCGCGGTCAAGACGTCCGGCACCGCCCTCACCCAGGTCTCCGGCGCCGGCCCCGTGATCGCCGGGACCATCATCGGCGACGTCAGCGACGTCGCCCGCTTCCCCAGCCGCGGCCGCTTCGCCGCCTATAACGGCACCGCCCCGGCCGGGGTGTCCTCCGGGAACCGCAAGACCCGCCGGCTGCCGCTGCGCGGCAGCCGGCGTATCAACCACGCGATCCACATGGCCGCGATCACCCAGCTCCGGCACAAGCACAGCGAGGGCCGCGCCTGCTACAACAAGAAAGTGGCCGGTGATCTTCCCCCCGTAGCACGGACACCGCCGGTGTGGGGTCAGGCGTTGGGGCCTGGCGGCCGGTAGAGGGTCTCGAACGTGACGGGGCTGTGCATTCCAATGCTTGAATGGCGCCTGTAAGGATTATACCAGCATTCGATCCACTCGAATATAGCGTTTGCGAGTTCCTCGCGGGTTTCCCATGTCCTGGTATCGAGGAGCTCCAGTTGCATGGTGTGCCAGAATGATTCCATCATGGCATTGTCATAGCAATCACCGACAGTGCCCATCGAGCCGAGCAGCCCAGCGTCGCGGAGTCTTTTCCCGAACGCCCACGAGGTGTACTGCGTTCCGTGGTCGGAATGCAGGATCGTTGAATCACCGCCCGGCTGCCTGCGGGTCACCGCCATCGCCAGTGCGCTGATAACCAGGTCAGTGTCCTGGCGCTTATCTATGGACCAGCCGATAATGCGCCGGGAGTAAGCATCCATGACTCCCGCGCAGTACAGTTTCCCATCTCCGGCGGGATGCTCGGTGATGTCGGCCAGCCACAGGCGGTCCGGGGCCTGCGCGGTGAACTGGCGGCGGACCAGGTCCTCCTCGGTGGCCTGATTCACCAGGTTGCGGCGCCCCTTGCGCCGGTAGATGCCCTGCAGCCCAGCATCGCGCATCAGCCGCTCCACCCGCTTACGGTTCACCTGGATCCCCAGGCCGAGGCGCAACTCGGCATGGACGCGGGGTGATCCGTAGCTGCCACGAGACCCGGCGTGGATCTCGCGGATCATTTTCATCACCTCCTTATTGCGCAGCTCCCGCGGTGGCTCGGGACGGCTGAGCCAGTCATAGAATCCCGATCTCGATGTATTCAGCACCCGGCAGGCCACCGCGACCGGGATACCGTCGTCGGCGAGTTCACGGACCAGCGGGAAGATTACTTTGGGAGGACGTTCTCCCGCGCGAAATAGGCAGCCGCCCGCTTCAGGATGTCGTTCTCCAGCTCCAGCTGCCGGTTACGGCGCCGCAGCTCCACGAGATCCTTCTTATCGCTGCTGGACAAGCGGTCGCCGCTGCCATTCTCATCGGCCTCAGCCTGGCGCATCCAGTTCCGCAGGCACGAGTCGCTGATGCCCAGGTCTTTGGCGATCTTGGAGACTGGTGTGGTGCCCTGGCGGGCGAGCTCCACGGCACGCTGCCGGAACTCCAGGGGGTGTGGTGCAGGCATCAGGACATCCTTCCTGGTGACCGGTGGTCACCTCAGGTCGGGTGTCCGTGCTGCGGGGGGAAGCTCCAAGCCTCGATCCACCGCGTGAATTCTGACTCTTGGGCTGCGTGCTTTTCAGCTGACGGTGATCTCGGTGGTGTTGCCGGGCGCGGGTTTCCCGCCGCTGGCTTGTTCTGCGGCTTGTCCAGGGCCTCGTGCCGGGCTGGGATGGGGTGGCCGTCAGGGGCCGTGTGAAGTGCGGGTGACCGGGTCTGGGCTGGTCAGGCCGTCTGTGCGGGTGGGCCGCAGGCGGCTTCGAAGAGGTTCATCCATTCCTGGTCGCGGTGCCAGCCTTCTGGCAGGTGGATGGTGATGTGGCCGCGGCCGTGGCGGGCGGTCCGGGCGGCGATGTTGATGAGGTCGCGGCGCAGGGTGGCGGCTCTGGCCTTGGCGCAGGTGAGGCTGGCCAGGGACCCGGCGGCGCGCAGCAGGTTGTGCGCGATGGCGGCGCAGGCCAGCCAGGCCGCGTTCGCGGGAAACGAGCCGGAGGGCAGATGGGCCAGGGGCCCGTCGGTCAGGTCGGCGAACACCTGCTCGGCCTGGGCGTGGTCACGGTGCTGTTCCTCCGCCTGGACCAGCTCGAATGGCGAGTCGGTGAACACGGCGTGGTAACGCCAGGCAGGGAACAGCTCGTCCTGGCCCGGGGCGGCTGTGCGGTTGAGGTCTTTGACCCGGCGGACGATCAGCCGGGCGGTGATGGCCTGGTCTTTCTTCGAGGCGAACGCCGTGTATTCCACCTCGGCGACCTCGGCGTCGGAGATCCAGCAGCGCAGCTGGTCATCCCAGATCGCCCGGGGGTAGCGGATCGCTGTCCAGGCAGTTTCGGGGATGCCGGCGATCGCCGCCTTGACCGAGGGGTTCATCGGTGCCGTGACGGAGAAGTAAGCCCCGGCCTGGCGCACGGCGCCGGTGAACGCCGCGGAGTAGAACGCCGAGTCCGTCCGCACGACCAGGGTCCCGGTGCACCCGGTGGCGCGGGCAGTGCTGACCGAGACCGCGGCGAAGCTGGCGGCACCGCGGGAGGACGCGGCGCTGCCGCCGCGCAGCCGGGTGGCGGCGATCACCGGCGCGGCCAGCGGCGTGCTGATCACGGCTGCCAGCGCATTCAGGCCACGGACCAGCAGGCTCTTGCCCTGGATTTTCGTATGGCCGAACGCCGCGCCCTGCTTCTTATGCCCGTAGACGCGTTTTTGCATGGAGTCGATATCGATGAACGCCACACTGTCTTTGCCGGGCAGCAGCGGGGTGCGGCGGGCCAGGTCTGCCAGCAGCAGCCGGCGCACCTTCTCCACCTGGAGCACATTCCCCCAGGTGAACGAGCGCAGGAACGAGCCCAGCGTGGACGGGGCGCGGATCCCGCCGAACAGCGTGGGCATCGCGCCGTGCCGCAGCACGTCCATATCATCGATGCTGTCCGCACCAGCGATCATCCCGGCAGCCAGGCACGCCACCTTGAGATGCGCGTTCACCCCGCACGCACGGCCGATCGCGACATGCGCTTCGATCAGGCCGCCCAGGCCTGCCCGCTGCGCCAGGGCCATCACCGGGACCAGGCCCGCCCGCGACACGAGATTCGGGTCATCAAACGTCGCGCACGTCTTCGCCAGCCCGTGTAACAATCGCACCTGCGAGGTGTCCTCTCCGCTCGGAACGTGGAAGCTTCAGTAACTCCCATCGTCCCAGTTCAGAGGGCACCTTTCGCGTTGACGCGCCCAAACACAGCCCTATTTACACGGTGGATCGAGGCTAAGTCCTAGCCTGGCTCTGGAACGGATGATCTGCGCGACGGCTATGCCCGAAGGCGCGTGGTTATTTGGGACGAGGAACTGGTGCAGGCCGTGGTCCACCTCGTGCATCAGTGCGGCGGGATGTTGCTCGATCGCAGGGTCAAGGCTGGCCCCGGTTGGCTAACCCGCTGCGGTCTGCGGGGGCGTCAGGCCCGGAGATGACTCTCCGGTGACAGCGGTGGCTGGGGCGGTGGTGAGAGTTTTCTCGGCGGCGTTGACGATGCCGAGGTCGGCGCGGATGTGCAATTCGGCCGCGGTGATGAGCAGCGACTCGACGGCTTCGGTGGTGGTGGCCCGGGCGTCGGCCAGGGCGTGCAGTTGGCACAGCAGGTGTGTGCGCTGCCGGCGGAGCACGGCGGGCAGCGTCGCTGGGTCGCCGGAGCGGACGGCAGCCATGATCTTGAGGAAGAATTCGTCGCGGTAGCCGCGGGCGGGGATGGCGGGCTCGGCGAGCCAGCGGTCGAGTTCGGCGCGGCGAGCCGGAGTGAGGCGGTGGACGACGCGGTCGGGCTTGACCTGCTGCGGCTGCCGCTGGGAGTCGATGAGGCCGTCGCGGGCCAGGCGGTCGAGTATCTGGTAGAGGTGGCCGATGTTCAGCCCGCCCCACTGGTCGCCGACGGCCTGCTCGAAGCTGGTCTTGAGTTCGTAGCCGTGGGCGGGCTTGGCCGCCAGCAGGGCCAGGACCGCGTGGTTCAGGGGCATGCGCCTTACCTTGCCGCTAGGTAACGATCCGGTGTCGTTCTTGCATTGTCGCTATGTAAGGGGTGAGCATAAGTCCGGGCCCCGGTCAGCGCTAGCCCCCGGGGGCAGGCATGGGCACGCGGGGAGTGTGGTGATGGGCAGGCTGGCCTGGTCGCAGGTGCGGTTCCGCCCTGCCCGCACGCTGGCGCTGATCGTCGGCGTGCTGGTCGCGGCGACCGCGTTCACCGTGCTGACCGCGGCGTCGCGGACCGCGCAGGCGCGCACGGTGGGGAAGGTGTCGGCGAACTTCGCGCCCGCCTACGACATCCTGGTCCGGCCGCGGGGGTCCCGGACCGGGGTGGAGAGCAGAGACCGGCACGGTGGCAGCCCGATTTCCTGTCGGGTATCTACGGCGGGATCACGATGGCGCAGTGGCACCAGATCGAGCAGATCCCGGGGATCCAGGTCGCCGCGCCGATAGCGATGGTCGGGTACGCGCAGCTCCAGGCCGAGATGTTCGAGCCGGTGCCCGCGGCCGCGCTGGCCGGATCCGGCCGTCAGCTGTACCGGAGCTCCACCACCTGGGTCAGCGACGGCGGCGCCAGCCGCGTGACGCAGCCGCCGGGATACCTGTACGTGACGCCGCTGCCAGTCACGGGCAACATACAGGGCAAACGCTCGACCGATGGCACCGGCCCGGGATGCGAGCCGGGGGGAGTGGCCCTGTCACCGGGAACGAACCCGTTCGGCACGGCCGTGCAGCCCAAGACACAGTGCTGGTCCCGGGTAAACCACGACGGTGAGCCGCCGGGCTCGGGGGCCTCCAGCACCGAGGCCGGCTATTGGGTCACCTGGACCATCCCGGTGCTGATCGCGGCCATCGACCCGGACGCCGAGGCGAAACTGGACGGGCTGAACAAGGCGCTTGTCTCCGGCAGTTACCTGACAGAGAACGAGGGTGCCGTCGGCCCGACATTGCCGGTACTGGCCTCCTCTGCCAGCGGCATGACCGAGTACGCCCAGACCACCTTGCAGCAGCTCACGGCACCGTCGGTGATGCCTAACATGAACGCCGCCTGGGCGAGCGCGCAGGCCTCGACCCCTGGCCGCACGGTGACCACTGTGCGCACCACGGCCCAGCAGGCCTATAACGAGGTGCTCAAAGGGCTCGTGACTGTCACGGGCGAAGCGCAGAACGGCGCCTTCACTGGCACTCCCGTCAACGGCTACTGGTCCGTCGGCCCGGTGGACTACCAGCGCACGAAGGCCGGGGCGCTGACACCGCGTCAGGTAGTCAACGACCCCTCGGCCTGGTACACCGGCAGCGCGGCCTCGGTCCCCATGGACGACGAGGACAGCCAGTACCGGACGGTGACCTCGCACGTGAAGGTGTTCGCGCAGACGTCGCAGTCCTTCGGCTCCGATCTCGCCCTGATCAAGGTCGCGGGTGTCTTTGATCCGGCCAGGATCAAGTCGTTCGACCCGCTGTCGCAGGTGCCACTGGGTGATTACCAGCCGGTGGCGGCATCCCCGGCGACCGCGGCCAGCCGCCGGGCGCTGCACGGGGGCGACCTGCTGCCCAGCCAGAACCTGGGTGGGCTGGTCAGCCAGCCGGTGAACCTGGTCACGACCTTGTCGGCGCTGCCAGCGCTTGAGAACAGCCAGCCCTACACCGCGCGTGAATGCCGCCAATCCGATCAGCGTGATCCGGGTCAAGGTCGCGGGCGTTACCGGGGCGGGTGCGCTGTCGCGGGAGCGCATCAGCGCGGTCGCCCAGCAGATCGAAGCAGCGTACCGGCCTGGATGTGGACGTCGTGGCCGGGTCGTCGCCGTCGCCGGTGACCATCAAGGTGCCCGCGGGCAAGTTCGGGCAGCCGCCGCTGATCCTGTCGCGAGGACTGGGTGAAAGAAGGGCGTGGCGGTGGCGATCCTGAAGGCGGTGGATAAGACCAGCGTGGCGCTGTACATCTTGATCCTGGTGGTGTGCGTGCTGTTCGTCGGCAACGCCGCCACCGCCGCGGTGCGCGGCCGCTGGCGCGAGCTGGGCGTGCTCGCCGCCGTGGGCTGGCGCCGGTCACGGCTGTTCGCGACCGTGCTGGGGGAGCTGGCCGGGATCGGGCTGGCCGCCGGGCTGCTGGCCGCCGCGATCGCGGTACCGATCTCGGCGGCCCTCGGCCTGCACGCCTCGCCCGGACGAGCGCTGCTGGCCGTGCCCGTCGCGGTCGCGGTGGCCATCGTTGGCCGGCCTGACCCCGGCCTGGCTGGCCGCCCGGGCCGACCCGGTCAGCTCGGTCCGCCCGCCGGTGCTGCCGGTCCGCCGCGCGCACCAGCCCCGCGGCATCACCTCACTCGCCGCGCTCAACGTGACCCGCACCCCCGGCCGCACCCTGATCGGAGTGGTCAGCCTGGCCATCGGCATCGCCGCGCTGACGATGCTGACCGCGGTCACCGTCGCCTTCCGCGGGCAGGTCGTCGGGTCACTGCTTGGCGACGCCGCCGCGGTGCAGGTCAGGGACGTCAACGACATCGCCGCCGGGGCCACGGTCGCCCTCGGCGTGCTCGCCGTCGCCGACGTAGTATTCCTCAACATCACCGAACGCGCGGCCGAGCTGGCCACGATCAGCAGCTTCGGCTGGCGCGACACCGCGCTGGCCCGGCTGGTGATCACCGAGGGCGCGATCATCGGCGTGGTCGGCTCGCTGGCCGGCGCCGGGCTCGGGCTCGGGGCCGCGGCCTGGTTCGCCGGGCAGCTGCCCGCCCGGCTGCTGGCCATCGCCGCCGCCGACGCCGCAGCCGGGATCATCATCACCGCCGCGGCCACCCTGCTGCCCGCCGCGCTGCTGCGCCGCCTGCCCCTCACCCACCTGCTAGCCGAGGAGTAACCGAGATGACCGCGAATGCCCCCAGCAGTACCGGCGGCGTACTGGAGCTGCGCGGCGTCAGCAAACGCTACGGCACCGGCACCAGCGGGCAGGTCGCCGCCGCCGACGACGTCACGTTCACCATCGAGGCGGGCGCGTTCACCGCGCTGACCGGCGCCTCCGGCTCCGGCAAGTCCACGCTGCTGCACATGATCGGCGCGATCGAACGGCCCGACTCCGGCAGCAATCATCAGCAACGGCACCGACGTCACCGCGCTGCGCGGCGCCGCCCTGCCCGACTACCGGCGCACCGTCGGCTTCGTGTTCCAGCGCTACAACCTGCTGCCCGGCCTAACCGCCCTGGACAACGTCATCGCGCCGGTCCTGCCGTACCGCACCCGCTGGGACAAGCACCAGCGGGCCCGGGACCTGCTGGAAGCAGTCGGCCTGGCCGGACGCGAACGCTCCCTGCCCGCACGGATGTCCGGCGGCGAACAACAGCGCATCGCCATCGCCCGCGCCCTGATCAACACCCCCGCGCTGGTGCTCGCCGACGAGCCCACCGGCAACCTCGACTCCGCCAACGCCACCGAGATCCTCGACCTGCTCGCCAGGCTCCGCGCCGAACACGACATGACAATCATCCTCGCCTCCCACGACCCGCAGATCGCCGCCAGATCCGAACGGCTGATCCGGCTCCGCGACGGCGCCATCATCGACGACATCCCCCTCACCCGGGACCGCCCAGTAGAAGACGTCATCCGCCAGATCAGCCAGCTAGGCTGACCTGCCGGGGCGCGGTCTCGAGCGGGCCGAGCCGGGGTGGCCCGTATCTTCTCTTCCACCTGAACGAGGGTGCCGACCCAATGACCTCATGCGCAGAACCGGACAATCGGCGTGCGGACACGTGAGCTGCTACAAAATTGGGATGCCGCTCGTAATCGGCGATCCGCGCGAGCCCCCGAGCGGCGGACTGGAAGAGCGGTCGCTCTCTGCGACTCCCACCTCCCTGACCTTATGGCCACCTGATGGGCGGGGCGAAAGGCGCCATACTCACGAAGCTGTCGCTGCTTTGGAGAACATTTCGGTCTTGACCATGTTCATGATGGATGACGCTGCGTGTTCGTAACGAGTGACACGTCACAGGGGGCATGGCGGGCGTGGTCACGATGCTCGCTACGGGCCTCGCCGGCTCGGCGAGAGGATTGAGGCCGCCTTACGCACTGCCGCGGGCACCCTCCGACGACCCACCACAGCAATAGCCCGTGCGGGCGGCTGAAAATGGATCACTCCCTGGTAGTAGGGAGTGATCAACGTGGGGACTGGGCCGAGATCCGGCAGCTGCACCGGGCAGGAGGCATGCCGATGCGGACGATTACCGGCAATCAGGAGCACGGCGACTGACGTCCTGCGCCGGTGGTGCCGCGGACTGCGAGACATGACGGCTGTCGGCTGAAGAAAATTCGCCAGCTCAAAGCTCGCCTGACTTTACGCATCGGGGACGCGGTGCGTCCGGGGCTCCCCCGGCCATCATCAACGGCAAGATGAGCGTCCACCCCGGCTAACCTCGGCAATTACGCTCTTGTGGCAGGCCCGGTGACCTTGGGAGGCGATCGGCTCAGACGGCCGACAGGAACCGCTCCAGGCAAGTCGCTCGGCCTCGGCCACGGCACAGGAGCCCATACGACAGCAAGACCCGCGAGACATCAACAGCTGCCAGCCACGACCGATCTCGCAGAACACATCAGACCTCTTCCCAATGAGGACAGAGTCTCCGGATGCTGCGAAACTGCCCCTCGATTTGCCCCTAAGAGTAAAAAGGTCTTCGGTTCTGCGTGCGAAATAATCACCTGACCTGCGGAGCCCCCTTACGGAATCGAACCGTAGACCTTCTCCTTACCATGGACCAACAGGCAGTGCCTGTAACCGCCGCATAGGCCCTGAACAGACCCGACACTGGCTGGCACTAGCAGAAGCTGGCTGAGGCCAGCCCCCACTAGCGCCATTTTGCCCCCTAAACTGCCCCCCGAAATGATCTCTATGGGCCGACTGGGAGCCAGGCGCACCGAAGCCATCAGTAGATTCGATTTCCCTATAGCCAGCCGTTTGTTGATCGAAGTGCGGCGCGAGCCGTGCGCAATATCATCGGCGCCGGCATGATTAGCGGTGACCTGGTGGTCGGCGCGCCCGGCGGCGCAGCGGCTGGCGCCGTGGCGGTCATCGGTCGAGGAGAGGCAACATGGGCCGGCGAGCCGCCGGACTACCTCAGCGCGATCCCAGGTAGGACGCCGGCATCCGCCGGCTCAAGCAGCGGCATGGTTGGGGCGGAAGGCGATGTCTAGCTCGGCGTCCATGGCCTCGGCCAGCCGGGCCAGCAGCGGCACGGTCGGAGTTGCTCCGCCCAGTTCCAGCCGGGACAGCTGCGGCTGGGTCATCCCGGCGCGGGCAGCCAGCTCAGCCTGGGTAAGGCCCAGCGCGATGCGCCGGTCGTGAACCATCTGACCCAGCAGCAGCGCAGCGCGCGCCTCGGCGTACGCAGCGTCGTGACGCTGCGCGCCGGTACGCGCCCAGCGGGCATGCCCGCCACCGTGGCTGGCGTCATCGCTGCCGCTCATCAGTCCCACTTCCGCTCGTAGATCTCCCGGGCTGGGCCGTGACCGGGGTGCCCGGCCGCGTGCCCCTGTTCGCAGATCCGCTGGGCCGTTCGCGCCCGCTCCACTTCGCCCTGCTCGCGCTGGCGGGTCTTGGCGAACACGGTCAGCAGCACGATCCGCTGGCCCGGCGCCAGCCAGTAGCTGACCCGCACCTGACCACGGTGCAGGTGAAACCGCAGCTCGCGGACCTTGCCACCGAGATGGCGCGAATACGGCTCACCTAACATCTCGGCCCGCTCAGCGAGCAGGTCAGCCATCGCCTCAGCTTTCGCATACTGCTCCAGTGGGAGCGAGTCAAGCCAGGCCCGCACCTCCGGCTCCAGCTCGATCTCATACCGCCCTGGCATACCACCCAGTGTATATACCTAGGCCGGGATGCGCACGACCCGTCTGCCGGGACGGCGAAATCAGGATCTGGACAGATCACCGCGCACCCCCTGCCGGGTACGAGTAAATCGTGCATACCGCCGATCTGGTTATGCGGGCGGCTCTAGGGGGACTGGCGTACCTGCTGCTGGTGCGGGGGAATTGCTGTGCCCCGGCCGGTGCAATGCTGCGTGGATCCCGGCCACCACTGGGAGAGGCAAGAACCTTTCCGGCGAGCTGTGACCACAAGGCGAGCCGGCCGGACGCGACAACGTCTGGCCTTCCGCTCAACGATCTTGCCCCGGTTTGCCCCCAACGGCAGTGGGCGCCGGATGCCGACCGTTCACGAATGAGGGCAAAGGAGCCGGTCAGAGAGGCTATGGGCGAGACCTTTCCGTCCGACTGGAACTGTCCAGCATCTGTCAGGCAACGGCACATCGGCTCTGACCTGGAGCTTTGCTTACGAGGCTGGAAGCAAAATCATCTGCCTACGAGTTCAAGAACATTGATGAAACGTATGGAAGCACGAACTTGCGGAAAGATGTAGCTCAATTTAGTAACGCTGATGGCGGGGGTTTACTCGTTGTAGGTATGCACACCAGGCGCCGAGCAGGCGTGGATACAATCGACAAGCTAGTAAGGCAGCCGCATTTCGCTAGCTGACCAGGGAAGGTTCCGCGTCGCGGGCGAGTCTGGCGCGTTTGTGGAACCAGCGTGAGCGGGCTTGGTGGCGGCGGGTCCATGCGTCCCAGTGGATGACAAGCCACCGGGGGAGGGGCGGGGTGGTGAGGGCGGCGAGCAGGCGCTTGATCTCCGGGATGGTCAGCGGGATCATGCCGGGCTCGGCGGGCGGCGGCTGGCCGGGCTGGGCTGGGGGCGGGGCCTGGGTGTCGGTGCGGTCGCGCAGGAGTGCGGCGGTGATAGCGCAGATGGCGAGGGTGGCCATTACCAGCACGGCGTGGCGGGCGATCGCGGTGTAGAGCCGGGCTTGGCACTGGTCGAGGCCGAAGCAGTCCTTGCTGAACGCGAAATCTTCTTCTACTGGCCATCGCAGCCCGGCGGCGCGGGTCAGCCGGGCCTTGGTCAGCAGCTGCCCGCTGGGCACCCAGCAGTAGTGAAAGGCCAGGTCCCCGGTCCTTAGGTGGCGGCGGACCAGCAGCTGGTGCCGCGCCGACGCGGTGGCGATCCAGGCCCAGGCATACCACCGCTGGCCCTTGGAGCCGCTGCCTGCGGAGCGGACCTCCCAGCGCCGCTTGTGCTTCAGCAGCGCTGTGACCGCTTTCGCGCAGGTCATTGTCGTGCCTGCGGCCAGGGTGAGGGGGAAGTTGGACGGCACCCGCAGCACGTATGCCTGGCCGCTGGCCTCGAAGTGCTCGCGCAGCTGGGTGCAGCTGCCGTATACCTCGTCCCCGCAGTAGAAGTCGGGCCGGATCCCGTCGGCGGCGGCGTCCGCGCTGAGGTCGATGGCCAGCTGGCCCTTGGTGCGGAACTGAAGATCCAGCGGCAGCCCCATGAGCAGGGACTTGGCCGGGTCGGCGATGTGCTCAGCCGGGATCCACTGCCGGGCGCCGATCAGCGCGTGCCCCACCCTGTCCCGCACGTATGACAGGTGCACCGTGGTGATCCCGTTCGCCACCTTTCCCACGCACCCCAGGTAGTGGCGTTTCACTCCCGCGGTTGCCCCGCCGGCCTTTTCCTGACCGGTCTCATCGATCGCGCCGATCACCATCCCGCCCCGCCGCCCGCGCCGGGCCGCCTCCTCCAGCCCAGCCACCACGAACCGGCGCACCACGCTCATCGCGGCGAAGGTGTCCCAGCTCGCGTGATTCAGCAGCCGCTGGGTCCGGTCCGGCGTCCGGTCCCCGCCGCGCCGGGCGATGCTCCACCCGTTCACCCGCGGCAACTCGCTGACCAGCGCCGACACGTACTTGCCCGCCTGCAGCCACGGCTGTGTCCGGGCAAAGCACGGCCGCAGCAGCCCCAGCAGCTCATCCCGTTTCCGCAGCGCCAGCCCGGCGCCTATCCTGACGGCTGCGGCCGCCTCTGATTTTGTACTCGTCACACAGGCATGATCACGAGGCGGCTGCACTCACACAGGCTCTTTCTCGCCCATCCGGCGGCTTGTTTCAGCTCTCACGGTCAGGTCCTTCCGCAACACCGGCTTTGCGCTCGCGGAAAGGCGCCCGGTTGACTGCGGTATCCGGTGGCGTGGGCTGCTCACTGTCATGGCGGCCCATCCTGGGGCGACGCACTTTCTTGAGGTCCGCGGCGATGTGGTGGCCAAGCGGTTCGGTTCTCATGCGCGCGGCGAGCCGTGGCGGGAATGGCGGGCGCTCCGCATGCTGGCCAGGTATGCCCCGGGCCTGGCGCCCGCCCCGGTGCACGCCGCCCTGGACGCCGGGCCTCCGTGGTGGTGATGTCAGGCCTGCCAGGCAACGCGATGGGAACGCAGCCAGGTTCGCAGCGTCGTTGCCGCCGGCGGCTGGCGGGCCCCGCGTGGAGTGCCCGCCGGATTCTGCGGATGGCGGTACGGCGGGCGTGGTTGACGCCGGCGGCCACTCTGCCCTACGGTTTACTAGGTGACTAGAGAAGCATTGAAGCAGTCCATAAGCTTCCAGCTGAACCCGGACTCGGGGGTGCCTGCCTACCTGCAGCTGGTCCAGCAGGTCAAGCAGGCCCTGCGGATGGGGATCCTGGACATCGGCGACAAGCTGCCGACGGTCAAGGAGGTGGTGGCCGAGGTGGCCGTCAACCCCAACACCGTGATGAAGGCCTACTGGCAGCTCGAACACGAGGGCCTGGTCGAAGGCCGCCAGGGCGTGGGCACGTTCGCCGTGCGCCGTCCCGCGGGCCCGCCGCCAGCCATGCAGCTGCGGCTGGCCCGCAGCCTGGAGGCCTGGGTGCAGACAGCGCGCGATGCGGGGCTCGACGATGAAGGCATCGAATCCATGCTGCGCGCGACGCTGTCCGGCGCGCGGGCGGAGAACATCGCATGAGCGCGCAGAACGCGCCGGCTATCCAGACGGCCGGGCTGGGCAAGCGCTTCGGCCCGGTGTGGGCGCTGCGGGACTGCTCGGTGTCGGTGCCGCGCGGTCGTATCAGTGCGCTGGTCGGGCCTAACGGAGCGGGGAAGACCACGCTGCTGAAGATCCTCGCGGGCCTGAGCGTCCCGAGCACGGGTGAGGCATCGGTACTGGGGCGGGCGCCCGGGCAGAGCGGGGAGTTCCTGGACAGCATCGGTTACCTGGCCCAGGAGGTGCCCCTCTACAAGCGGCTGAGCGCAGACGATCACCTCAGGCTCGGCGCGCACCTCAACCGCCACTGGGATGCGACCGCAGCCAGGGCGCGGCTGGCCGCGCTGCGGATTCCTGCTGACCGGCCCGTGGCCACGCTCTCGGGTGGCCAGCGGGCCCAGGTAGGGCTGAGCCTGGCCCTGGCCAAGCAGCCCCAGGTCCTGCTGCTCGACGAACCCGTGGCCGCCCTGGACCCGCTGGCGCGCCGGGAGTTCCTGGCCTCGCTGACCGAGGCGGCCGCCGACGGGGACCTGTCTGTCATCGTGTCGTCCCACCTGCTGCACGACCTGGAGCGTGTCTGTGATCACCTGATCTTGCTGGCCGCGTCGCGGACGCAGCTGTGCGGCGGCATCGATGACGTGCTCGCCGCGCACCGGGTGCTGGTGGGCCCGCACCGGGATGCCGCTGAGGCCAGGCGGGGCCTGACGGTCATCAAGTCAACGCAGACCACCCGGCAGACGCGTCTTCTCGCCCGCCTCGACGGCCCGGTCCTGGACCCGTCCTGGACGGTCACTGAGGTGGGGCTGGAAGACATCGTCCTTGCCTACATGGGAGAAGCTAACACGCTGGCCGCCAGCACGCTGACCGCGATCGGGCCAGCCCGGTGAACGCCCTGGTCTGGCGGCTGCACCGTCATCAGGCTTATACCGCCGGCGCAGCCCTCGCCGCGCTGGGCGCGCTGCTGCTGATCACCGGGATCATCATAACCCGCGGCTATCACACCTTCCTGGCCAGCTGCGCGGCGGCGCGCAGCTGCGGACACGCCAGCCAAGTGTTCGCCGGTGACAGCGCCATCACCAGCCTGGTCAATGCCACTATGGCGGTCCCGCTGCTGTTCGGATTGTTCTGGGGCGCGCCGCTGCTGGCCAGAGAGTTCGAAGATGGCACGCACAACCTGGCCTGGACCCAGGGCGTCACCCGCATCCGCTGGCTCAACCACACCGTCGGGTGGCCGCTGGCCGCCGCCGCCGGGTGGGGCGCAGCGATGGCCGCACTGGTCAGCTGGTGGCGCGGCCCCCAGAACACGGTCGGCGCCCCCGTCCGGCTCGCGACCTTCACCTTCGACATCCAGGGAATCGTGCCAGTGGCCTACGCGGTCTTCGCGGTCGCCCTGGGCATCGCCGCCGGGGCACTGCTGCGGCGGGCGCTGCCCGCCATGGCCGCGACGTTCACGGTCTTCACCGGCCTGCGCTTCCTCATCGCCGAATACGCCCGCCCGCACTACCTGGCCCCGGTTTCCCGGTCATATCCGCCGTTCAGCGACGACAACGCCGCACCGCATGGTTCCCTGGTCCTGTCGAACGCGACCCTCGGACCAGACGGCCACAACTACACCGCCGGGCTGGGCATCCAGCAGGTTCCCCCGGCCTGCCGCGGGAACGCCGCCAGCCAGCTGAATTCCTGCCTGGCGTCCCACGGATTTCACACACAGATCCTCTACCAGCCCGCGAGCAGGTTCTGGACCTTCCAGGCCATCGAGGCAGGCATCTTCATCGTGCTAGCCGCCGCCCTCGTCGCGGTGGCCTACCGCACGGTCTTGGCCCGGGACGCGTGAACAGCCAGGACACGCTCCTGGCGCCCGCCTTCACGCGTACTTGGCCTGCCGTGCCAGATGGCTCTTGGCGCATGACAACCATCGCTGGGCGCCACACCACCGACAGGACGCAAACGCCAGATAGGCCCACATCTCTGAGCAAGCGCCGTCTCTGAAGACCCACACTTCGCCCAGCTCACAGTGCCAAGTGCGGCTGCCCTACTAGGCCCTGTGCCTACCAGTGATCGCCTACAGGTATACAGGGACGTGCTCGCGCAGACATCCTCTAATAAGCGAATTGCTCATCGAGTCAATACCTTGGGGGGAAAGGCAGTATTGTCTATATCTTTGTCCTGCCGCGGAAGGCCAAGAACCAACTCTATCTTGTAGCTGGCGAAGTGATGCAGGGCCGTTACGTGCGATCAGGAAACACCAGCACCTCATACGAGGGTCGCAACTACCGTGACGACCGTCAGGGCCAGCGCCACTGCGAGCAGGCGCACTGACCAACGCACGAAGCCGTATTTGCGGCTGACTAACGCGCTGATTTGCCAGATCTGGTCGATCCAGACGTCTAGCAACCGAATACCGGACTCGCTCAGCAGGCGATGCAGTTGAATGGGCGACTCGAGTGCCGCTACGTCGCCGAAATAGCCTATCTCGCTCAGCCTCTGGCCACTACGCGACCGGCGGCGTGGATAAATGGCCGCCGCCAGACAAACAATTGCAATCAGCACCGTGGCCGCTGCTGCCCAGAAGGGCACGGTTATGTACCAAGGCCGATGGCCAGAGATTAGCTTCCCTCCGCCCGCCGCTACGATCCCGCCGACACCGGCGAGAATACCTGCCAGCAGGATCGCGGCCTTGTTTTCCGCCTGCGTGGTCTCAGCGCGGGTACGGTCGAGAAGATCCTTCGCCAGCCGTTCGGTCTCCGCGGAGTTGCCCATCAACCGTCCGATTCCCGCTGAGCTGTCCGCAACCTGTTGGGGAAGCACACTGCAGGCAGCAGGAACAGAAACGTCTCCGGAGAGCGATGGGATCGGGGGTGTCTGGCCGCCCCTCGAACTCTGCGCGCGGGTCGTGCGTCCTCCGGGGTGGCTGGGCGGGGCCGGGACGGGCAGCCCGGACGAACCGCCCGGCCCGCCGCGGTCCGCTTCAGGCTGGCCGCTGCTGTCGTGTCCACTCGCCATCGCATATACCTCCGCCCAGAAACCGAACAATTCGCCATGCTTACCACTAAAGGTTCCTTGGCCCTTGAGTCCCGGACGAGGTTCCCATATCTGGTCGAGTTGTCAACCTAACACTTGGCCCCACCTGGCCCAGGTCCGTTCGGTGGCCACATGCTGCCGCGGCCGTGGTGATGGCGGCATGCGTGACGAACCGCAGGCCAGCGGGGGGTCATGATGACTCGCAGGGATGACTACAGGACGTAGGTCTGGGGCTTATATACCGGTAGTTCCCTCTTGGTTGCGATTGGGACACTATTCGGCTTTCGGCGTGATTGGGATGAAACCTAAGAATCGCACAATCGGTTTACTTAGTAATGTTAGAGCTGCTTGTCAACCGTGTTGGGCCGATGGGCGTCCTAGCGGTAGGTTCGGGAGCGAGCCAGCTGCCCGGCCGGGACGGCAGCCACGATGGTAGAGGCCTTATGGTGATCAATGCGCATGCCGACCAGAGCGATCCGGACATATCCGGCGAAACGCGCTCCTGGGAGCTGGCGAGGTGATCGTTACGGTCACCTCGCCAAGTCCTTAACAAAGATGCATAACGACCGTTTACGAGGACGGTGCCAAGCGCCGTGTCAGCTCACCAAGGCAACGACGTGAACAGGTGGGCGCCGGGAAGCCTGCTTGCCTATCTGTCCGAAGCCCAGCAGCAGATTGTCCTGAAGCTTGGCTACGCCAGGCAATATCACACCGGCGACGCCCTGCTCAGCCAAGGCGATCCATCGAACTTCGTAATCATCATCGTCGACGGCTACGTAAAGATCTCAGCGGTGACGGACGATGGTGCCGAGTCGCTATTGGCTATTCGCGCGGCCGGAGACATTATCGGTGAGTTCGCCGCCATGGACGGCCTTCCCCGCTCGGCTACCGCTCGTGCCGCCGATGCGGTGGTCGCACGGGTTGTGACCAAGCCGGAGCTGGACCGTTGCCTACGAGATAATCCCGATATCGCCCACGCGCTTAACCAGGCGATCACCGCCAAACTACGTATGGCGACACAGCGCCGGGTGGACTTCCGCCGGGACACCAAGGCCCGCCTCGCCCAGGCGTTAATAGAGCTGTATTACGGGTCGCCCGGGAAGCGCCGCGAAGGGAAAGTGACAGTACTCGTCACCCAGTCAGAGCTCGCCGGGCTGGTCGGGGCGTCCGAACCGGCGGTGCACAAGGCTATCCGCGCGCTCCGAGATGCGGGAGCGATCGGCACAGGTTACGGACAGCTGATTATTCACGACATCAGGACCGTGCGACAGATCGCGGAAGGTTGTGCGTAGCATGCGGCGCGCCTTGACCGGCACCTGCGCCGTCAAGCTGCCATCGGGCCACCGGCAGCCTGCCTTCGGCAGCGCAACAGCCGGAACACACATAAACGCGAGATCACGTATTCCTACAACGTCAGCCACCGCCCCTCCGAGGGACGCTGGCCATGGCGTCGATCGCTGGAGGGCTGGTACTGATGACGACGGAGCGGAGCGGATACGGCGTGCGCAGGATGTGCATTGCCGTTGACCTGGAGCATTACAGCCGGCGGACCGATGCCGGGCAGATCGAGGCGCAGCGAGCCATGGCCGGCTGGTGCGTGAAGCGGGCGAGCGTGGTGGGCTGGAACGCGCCCAGTGGCTCACCCAGGAACGGGGGGATGGCGAACTGGCGCTGCTGCCGCCGGGTATCAACGAGGCGCACGTGATCACCTCGTTGTGGCGGGAGCTGAGGGAGGGGCTGCACCGTTACAACCGGCACGCCAACGCGGCAGCCCGGCTCCGGATGCGTATGGCGGTGCATGAGGGGCAGACCTACGTCGCCGACAGCGGATTCGCCGGGGACGCCATCAACACGGTCTGCCGGCTGTGTGACTGCGCTGAGGCGAAGGATGCGCTGAGCAGCACCGTGGGCGACCTCGTGCTCATCGTGTCCGACCGCATCTTCTTCGACGTAATCCGCGGCTACGACGCGCATGATTTACCTGCCTCAGGCTTTGCCGAGGTCACCGTGGACATGCCGGACAAGGGGTTCCGCGCGCGGGCGTTCATCTGCAGCGGCGGTGGCACCCCCGGGGCCGCTCCGGGCGACGAGCCAGCTGAGCATGGCCGCCCGTCACCGTCCGCGGGTGCTCCACCGCAGCAGTCGGACGACGGCGCCGCGGGCATCAGGATCGGGTCAATTGGGCGGGTCGACGGGGGGATCGTCGGCCGCGATATCAAGCACTACTACGGGGATGCGCGGTGAGCGAGGACGACCCGCCGCAGGACGCGCCCCAGGAGAACGGGCCGCCGGAGGACGCGCCGCCCGGGACGGCCGATCAGGGGAATGGTCAGCCCGTCGCGCCGAAGCCGACCGGACCCCAGCCTGGCCCCTGGGATGGCAGTGCTGCCGAGGTGCCAGCCGCGGACGGCGAGGCCGGGCCTGAGGAGGCTAAACGCCCGGAGGTGACCGACGAGAAGGAAGAGTCGCTCGACTTCGACAACGTCACCGCGCGGTGGCTCCGGTTTGACTTTCCGCAGGTGGGATCCATCCGTGACGTCGCTGGCCGCGACATCGTCTACAACTTCGGGCTACAGGCCGGGAAGCGGGCCCCCGGCCGGATCAGCGCCACGGATCTGGACCGGGCCGCACGTGTCCATGTCACCACGCTGTCCGACGCCCTGCTGCAGCGGAGCGTCCTGGCCGATGGGGTGGTGTTCGCGTGCGGCCGGATTGGGACCGGGCGTAGGTCGTCGGCCACCGTCGTGCTGGACCGGCTCACCGGGAAGTCCCGCCCGGCCGACAAGGTCACTGTCCTGGACAGCCTGGCGGACCGGCTCGAGCCCGGTCACGGGCACCTGCTCGACGCATCGGAGGAGACCTGGGTCGACACGATCACTGAGGCGCAGATCGCCGGGGCCCGGGCGGCCCTCGGCGACGCTGGCTACCTGATCATCTTGGTCGAGGCGGACAGCGCGCGGTCGCTTCCTGGCACCGTCGTGGATCACGAAATGCCCGACCTGTCCGAGGTCCTGGTCTTTCAGTTGGCTGCGCGGCTGACACCCGACGGTGAGCTGGACCAGGCGGGTGCCCGCGCGCTCACTGCCGAGGCGTTCCGGACGGACCCCGCAACCGCGCGGTGGCACGACGAGATTGCCGGTACCGCGGCGGCCGGCCCAGCGAGGCGGTGCTGCTCGCCGAGGCAATCTGGGACTGGAGGGAGCGGCGCACCGCCGATCCGGCCGCCATGCCGCGCATCGACTACTTCCGTGAGCGGCGCCGCTACCAGCAGGCGGCGGATCTGCTGCGCCGCCACGGCGATGGTGCGGATTCGCCGCTCCGGCAGTCATATGCGATTTCCGCCGCTGTCCTCGACGGACTGGCGGTCAGCGAGGTCATCGAGGGAGCGGGGAAGCTGAGCACCCTGCTGTCCGAGGTAGAGCATCCGGGGGCGCCCGGCCACCGGGAGATCTTCGCGCAGCCGCTGGCTCGCTGGCTACGCCACGTGGAGATGGCCGTACCGCCTGCTGACCGGGGCAGCCGGGACAGCACCGTGGTGAAAATGCCGAGCCGGGAGTTGTCCCGGATCGTGATCGAGGTCGCCTGGCGGAGCTACGACGCTGCGCGCCCGCCGGTGCTGGAGTGGCTGATGAGCCTATGCCAGGAGCACCCCGATGACCGGGTCCGGATCCGCGCTGTCCAGGCCCTCGCGGTTATCGGCCAGCACGACTATCCGCTGATAAAAGGCCGAGTGCTCGAGGTGTGGTCGAGTTCCAACCGGCGGATTCAACACCAGGCGGCCGCGTGGTTGCTCGAGGCGATGGTGCTCGAGGGCACTGTGGCGGAGAAGGTGAAACTTCTGCTGCGGCGCTGGTCTCGGTCGGGCGATGTCCTCAAGCGGGCGGTCGCGGTGCGCGCGTACGGAACCGCCGTGGCACGAAGCGAGTCCTTGGACGCGATCCGCGGCGTCCGGTTTTCCGCCGCTGACCCGCGGCTGGATGCGCTGCCCGAACTAGCGCTCCGCGAGATGTACATGCTCGGGCTCACCCGGGAGGTGATGACCGAGCTGCCGCTCTGGATGCGCGGTTTCCCTCTGATGCGCGACCGGGCCGGCCGCGCCCTCGTGCGGATCTCCCGCGTCCGGCGCGTCCGCGACGGGGAGGCGCGCGAACCTTATGACCTGCTGTGGCGGCTGGGCAACACCCCCGACGAGCTGGGGGTGGACATGGCCGAGGTGGTGAGCCTGTGGCATCTGGCCTGCCAGCATCCGACCTCTCGCGGCGCGGCCTGGCAGATGCTCGGCTTCTGGGCGCGGAGCTGCCGCGACCACCCCGAGTTGCGTGGCACCTTCACCCGGCTGGCTGACGAGTTCGAGAAGGCGGCCGACACCGATGAATTCCGCGCACGGCTCGGCGTTTACCGCCGCCGATGGACCGCGTATCTCGACAAGGAGGGCCAGACGTGAGTTATCAACCCCCGACCCCGGATTCCTGGGAGACGCCAGACATGCCCGAGGCGGGTCGCCGCCTTAGCACACGCTGGTGGCACCACTGGTGGACGCGCCTCATCCGTTTCCTGTGGCACTCGCCAAAGGACGGCGCGGAGATGCCCACGGTGCCGCCGCTGGCGATGCCAGAGCTGCTTAACATCCATGAGCCAAGTGACACATTCACCATCGAGACCCCGGCAATGGGCGATGGCTTCAACTTCGTCGTCCGGGTCCGCTGCTCCTGGTGCGTGCAGGCCACCGCGACCGAGAAGGAAAAGGAGCAGAAGACCGCCGAGGTCCGCAAGTTCATCGAGACAAGCCGTGACACCACCCGTGAGCGCATTGAGGAGCGAATCCGGCCCGTCGCCCGCACGTTTCCGCCTTACCGGGCGGCCGAGGCCGAAGAGCTGATCAACCAGGAGATCGTCGACTGCCTGAATGATGGCGACGTCCGAGTGACCGTGCGGGCCTGGGTCGACGTATGTGAGCCCGTCCGCCAGGACCTCCAGAAGGTATGGCAGCAGCGCCTTGTGGCTGATGCAGACGGCGACATGAGTAAGGCCTACGTCGAGTTGCTCACCGCATTGCAGACGGCCTGGAGCCGCCTCCTGGTCACCGGCCTGGAATCAATGGGGACGGTGCCGGAGGCCCAGACAGCCTGGCTCGCCCCTTACGCTCTCGCTCTCGCGCAGGACCCCAAGAACGCGGCCGCGTACCTAAAGAGGGCTCTCGACGAGCGAGTGGATCACACCGAGAAGCTGCTCAGGGACCTCGGCGCGATGGTCGTGGACGACCGGATCGAGGCTATCGAGTTCGCGTTCCAGAGCGACTCGGCGCTGCGCCACCTGCTGACTTACCTCGGCGTCCCCGTCCCGGCAGAGAACGGCGGCGAAGGCGAGTCTGTCGGTGCTGGAGGTGCTGGGGATGCCTGAACGTATGATCCGGTGGCTGGCTGGCGTCGTGGTCCTGGTCATCTGCGTCGCAGGCTGCGACCTGGGACTGACTCGTCCCTCAGCCAAAGCGGCGGCCTGCCCATGGCTGAGCTCCTCGGCCGCGTCGCAGCCTGCATCCGTGCAGTCCGACAGCATCGTGATGATCGACCTCAGCGCCTCCTTCTGGCCGAGGTCAGGCCGGTCAGTCGAACTGCCGGATGGCCCCGTGCAGCTCGCGGCCCAGGAACTGCTGACCGATTTCGACAGCGCGGGCACCAGACTGGTTTCCCTTGGTCTGTTCGACGGCTCCTCGGCCACGATCGACTGGAAGCTCGGCGGCGTGGCGCTCCCGGTGGCGACCGGCGACAGTCAGCAACTCCAGGCCGAGCAGGCGACGGCCGGCCATTGCCTGACAGGCATCCTGACCGCGGCGGCCAGCACCGCGCCGCAGACGCCTGGCACGGATGAGGTGGCCGCGCTGGCCGCGGCCGGGAAGCAACTCCAGGGCCCGCGCGCGCACGCCCATGTCGCCCTGATCACCGACGGGCTGTCCAACACCGGCTGCCTGAATCTGAGCAAGGTTATCCGGCAAGGCCTGAAGGCGCCCGCGGTCCTGGCCTCCTGCCCGGAACACGCCAGCCTGGACACGCTCCGCGGCATCAGCCTGCGCTTGTTCGGGATCGGCTACCAGGCGGCGAACCCGCCGCTCAGCACCGCCGAACAGACCTGGGTAGAGAACTACTGGCAGGACCTGTGCGCAGCGCTGGGCGTCGCCTCGGCCGATTCATGCGTGGCGCCGGCCGAGTCTGACGTCGCGCGTACCTCTTCGGTTTCGCGTCCCGCAGACCCGCCGATCGACTTTCCCACCGTCCCGGTCGGGGCAGGAAGCGTCCCGGTGCCCGCTGATCTGCTCTTCGCATTCGACTCCGCGACCCTCAGTGCCGCAGGCCGCTCCTACCTCGACATCCTGGTCCAGCAGATAGAGGCGGAGCGGCGCGCCATCACCAAGGTGGTGGGCTATACCGACGCGATCGGTACCCCCTCCTACAACATGGGCCTGTCGCAACGGCGGGCCGACGCGGTCCGCGCGTACCTGGCTACCCGGGGGTTCACTAGCGTCACTGCCGTGGGTGTGGGCGAGACCGACCCGGCCTGTTCCCCCGAGTACACCCCCAGGGGAGCGCCGATCAAATCGTGCATGGCCAAGGACCGGCGCGTGCAGATCATCCTTGGAGGCTGACATGGCCGATGACGACGAGATCATTGACGCCGAAATCGTTAACGACTGGCAGCCCGGACCGAGTCGGCTCGTTCCCGCGGACACGATCCTGACCCCCTGCCATCATGGCTGCACCTGCGGACTGCATCAGCAGACCGTTTACGGAGAACGGGTCCCGGAACACCCGCCGGTCGACCTCGACCACGGCGAGATGGCCCTGCTCGTCGAGGCCGCCGACCAGGCGACCCGGCTGCTGAACGACTTCCATGACTACTTCAGGAAGCTCCGCGCGGTAGCTACGCGGACGCATGGCCAGGCCTGCCATGCACTGCGGGAACTCACCGTGCTGCTCGGCAGCGACGAAGCGGAACGGGCGCGGGCCGAGCGTGACCGGGTTGAGGCGGCCTACGCTCACCTCACCGCGGCTGAACGCCAGCCCGCGCCGCGCTGGCTCAAGGCCACTGCGGTCGCGGCCGTACTGGGCATAGCCATTTTCGACGCCTACTTCTTCCAGCAGACTTTTCTGAACATCCTGCAGGTGGCAGTGGGCGACCCATGGTGGAAGCAGGACATCGGACTGGTGGCGGCGCTCGTCCTGGCCTTCGGCCTCGTCGCCGCCGGGCGTGTCCTCGCCGGGCCGATCTGGCGAATGGGCTTGCGATGGCGGCGGACCGGGTCCCCAGACGACCAGCCGCCCCGCCGCGTTGTCCGGGTGGCGCAAGGCCTGGCCATTGGGGCAGCACCGGCCGCGACTTTCTTCGTACTCGGCTGGTGGGCGTCCGTGCGCGGTCAGGCTGCGGCGGACGCGGAGAGCGCGATCGTCAGCGGCGCATCTGTCCCTCCGCTGATTCCCAACGGATTGTCCGTCATGCTGCTGCTGCTCAGCCTGGCCCTGACCGTCATCGTGCTCGAGGTGCTGATCTACAACCCGTACCAGGCCGATATGCGTCGTGCCGAGCGTGCGATGGCCAAGCTCCGCAAGCAGGTCACCACGAGCACCGACGCTGTGACCGAGGCGCTGGACACGCACGAGATCGCCTGGCGTGACCTGCGCTCCGCCCGCGACGAGGTCATCTCGTTCGTCCAGGCGGAGCTGGCGCGGCCCTGGCAGACGGTTATCCTGCCGGCCCGGCTGCGGCACGGGAAGGCCGGTCCGACACCGGCCGGGCCGAAGTGTGAAGTGAAGATCGAGATGCCCACGGTCATCGCGGTCAATGGCGACCTCGCTGGGGCCGACCAGGTGACGATCAGTTACCAGGTTTTCGAGGGCATCGCGCAGCCGCAGCCCGGCCCTGGACCGCTCGCCGAGGTGGTCCGCGCCGTCCTCGACCTCAGCCCCGACACGCTGCGGATCCAGCAGCGCCGCCTCGAGCGGGCCGTCCACGCTCAGCTCGGCCGGGTCGGGGACGCCGAGGAGACCGCGGAGGCCGGCCAGCACCAGCCACCGTCCGGGGATGCCGACGGTGATCGCTCCAGCAACGACAACCAGAGGGCCGAACGATGAGTGACGACTCGCTGCCGCACAGCCGGTGGCTCATCCGGGAGAGCATTGACCGGCTCGCCGTGAGCCACGACGCGGCGATCGTCACGGTCGAGGTGCTCGCCCGCTCCACCGCTGTGCGCAGCTCCACGAGTCCAGGGTCCACGCTGCCGCAGCGCATCACCGGCCGCCGCGGCTGGCCCCGTACCGTCTGGTTTGGCGTCACCACGCTGCTCACCGGATTGCTACTGGCCTGGATCTCCGTCCGGCTCGTGCAGCACCTGTCCACCGCGCCGAATGCGGTGGCGGTCCTGCCGGGCCTGTTGCTCACTGTGGCGCTGGCCACTTCGGCCCTTCAGTCCGCTAACCATGGAGAACGCCTGCTGAACGCAAGGACGTTCCCGGCTGCCTGGCCGTGGACGTTGCTGGCGGCAGCGACGATCGGCTCAGTTGCCTGGATCACATTGTGGCTGGTGCTCACCACCGACACCGCCGCGTGGGTGGCTTTCACCTGCGGAGTTTCGCTGGTCGCAGCCGTGGTGGCCGGGATGCTCGCCCTCGCCCGCCCGGGGCAGCCAGCGCTAGCCGCCACCCCCCGAGCCCCCCGACTCCCGCGCCGCCTGCGAGCCCAGCGTCGGCGCGCCCAGCGACGACTGCGCGAGCACACTCGCGACTGGAACCAGATCGTTCACCAGTACGGCGTCGCGATCGCCGACTCCGATGCGGCGGCTTTTGCCCTCGCGCGCCTGCTGGCCGACGAGGCCGACCTGCCGCTGGAGGGCATCGATCCCTATAACACGCTAATCCTGACCGCATTGCGCAAATACCACCCGGCGCCGCTCACCGCCAGTTTCGACGCCGCCGTAGGGCCCCTGAACGAATTCAGACACACTACCGGGCAGCAATTGGTGGGAACGCCTTAGCGGAGAGAAGGTCGGAGGGACGAAGTCGGCAGACGGTGTGGGTCAACGCTGCGCGGAGTACTGGGCTCCTTGGCCAGCCTGCCGACAGCTTGGCTGGCCGTCCAGTGGCAGCGGCGCGCCCGCCCAGCGCGGTGGTGGTCAGCGAGACAACGCCCTCCCTCGCGCGCCGTAGTTCGCCTGGCTCAGCGTGCCGAACACTCCGGTGCCAGAGGTTGTGTTGAGCCTCCCCCCGTGTGATGGACACCCGACCTGCCAGGCTGTGCCTGGCGGAGGGAGTCCCGATGGGACAGCAACGCCGGCAGTTCTCGCCGGAATTTAAGGCTGATGCGGTCGCCTTGGTGCGGTCGACGGGCCGGCCGATCGCCGCGATTGCCCATGAGCTGGGCATCGGCGAGTCGAACCTCAGCTACTGGCTGAAGAAAGACCAGCAGAGCCGGTCGGTCGCGGATCCGGGCCGGTTTGAGGCCGAGTCCGCGGAGGCCCGGGAGAACGCCGCGCTGCGCCGCCGGGTGGCGGAACTGGAGGTGGAGCGCGAGATCCTGAAACGAGCCACGGCCTTCTGGGTGAAGGAGTCACGCGCGTGAGGATCTTCGCGTTCGTCGCTGCCCAGAAGGCCGACTTCCCCGTCCGCACCCTGTGCCGGGTCTGCAACGTCTCGGCATCAGGCTTCTATGCCTGGGCGGCCCGCCTGGCCGCCGGGCCGGGACCGGCCGCAGCGGCCCGGGAGGTTGCTGCCCGCGCATATCGCGCGGGTCCACGCCAGCTTCCCGGCGCCGGTACGGGTCACCGCGGGTGACCGCCCAGCTGGCCCGGGAGGGCATCGTGGTCAACCACAAGGCGGTGGAGCGGGAGATGGCCCGCCAGGGGCTGGCGGGGCGGTGCAGCCGCCGGAAGATCCGCACCACGCGCCGCGACCCGTCGCAGGTTCCGGCCGCTGATCTGGTGCGTCGCGACTTCGCCAGGTCGCAGACCGATGAGCTGTGGATCGGTGACGCGACGTATATCTGGACCGATGAGGGCTGGTGCTACCTGGCGACCGTCGTGGATGCGTGCTCACGCGGGTTGCTGGGCTGGTCCATCACTGATCACCTGCGCACGGAATTGTGCCTCGATGCGCTGCTGGCCGCCGTCGCCGCCCGCGGCGGGAGGCGGAACCTGGCGGCCGGGATCGTTTTTCACACCGATCACGGCACGCAATACACCGCTGGGGAGTTCCGGGCGGCGTGCCAGTCGCTGGGCATCACCCAGTCCATGGGCACCGTCGGCGACAGCTACGACAACGCGATGGCCGAGTCGTTCTTCTCCGGATTCAAGCGCGAAGTCATCGACGGCGAGCACTTCGCCACCCGCGCCGACGCCAGAAAGGAGATCTTCACCTGGCTCAACTGGTACAACCAGGCCAGGCTCCACAGCTCCATCGGCAACAGGCCGCCCGCCGAGTACGAACAACACCTTTCACAGCAGCCACTCGTAGCATGACCCGTGTCCGCTGCACCGGGGGAACCTCATGTTGATGATGCGGCCAGCACGGGTGTCACCGCCCTTCCCGGCATCCTGCCCATAGGTACAAGCGTGCCGGGTCATCGCGAAGGTGCCCTTGAGGTCACGACGATGACCGCGTCAAAGTCGTCCTCGGTCATCGAGAACAGCATCCGGTCGTGCAGGAGCCTGGCCGTCCCACCCCGGGCCATTGCCGCGACTTACCGGCTCAGGCTGAGCCCGGGGCAGCGCTCCCAAGCGGATCAGACGTCGCGGAGAGCGGGACCAGAAATGTCACCCAGATCCGGTTGTTCCTGAGCAAGTACAGCAAGGTGATCTTCCCCCCGTAGCACGGACACCGCCGGTGTGGGGTCAGGCGTTGGGGCCTGGCGGCCGGTAGAGGGTCTCGAACGTGACGGGGCTGTGCATTCCAATGCTTGAATGGCGCCTGTAAGGATTATACCAGCATTCGATCCACTCGAATATAGCGTTTGCGAGTTCCTCGCGGGTTTCCCATGTCCTGGTATCGAGGAGCTCCAGTTGCATGGTGTGCCAGAATGATTCCATCATGGCATTGTCATAGCAATCACCGACAGTGCCCATCGAGCCGAGCAGCCCAGCGTCGCGGAGTCTTTTCCCGAACGCCCACGAGGTGTACTGCGTTCCGTGGTCGGAATGCAGGATCGTTGAATCACCGCCCGGCTGCCTGCGGGTCACCGCCATCGCCAGTGCGCTGATAACCAGGTCAGTGTCCTGGCGCTTATCTATGGACCAGCCGATAATGCGCCGGGAGTAAGCATCCATGACTCCCGCGCAGTACAGTTTCCCCATCTCCGGCGGGATGCTCGGTGATGTCGGCCAGCCACAGGCGGTCCGGGGCCTGCGCGGTGAACTGGCGGCGGACCAGGTCCTCCTCGGTGGCCTGATTCACCAGGTTGCGGCGCCCCTTGCGCCGGTAGATGCCCTGCAGCCCAGCATCGCGCATCAGCCGCTCCACCCGCTTACGGTTCACCTGGATCCCCAGGCCGAGGCGCAACTCGGCATGGACGCGGGGTGATCCGTAGCTGCCACGAGACCCGGCGTGGATCTCGCGGATCATTTTCATCACCTCCTTATTGCGCAGCTCCCGCGGCGGCTCGGGACGGCCGAGCCAGTCATAGAATCCCGATCTCGATGTATTCAGCACCCGGCAGGCCACCGCGACCGGGATACCGTCGTCGGCGAGTTCACGGACCAGCGGGAAGATTACTTTCGGGAGGACGTTCTCCCGCGCGAAATAGGCGGCCCGCCCGCTTCAGGATGTCGTTCTCCGAGCTTCCAGCTGCCGGTTACGGCGCCGCAGCTCCACGAGATCCTTCTTATCGCTGCTGGACAAGCGGTCGCCGCTGCCATTCTCATCGGCCTCAGCCTGGCGCATCCAGTTCCGCAGGCACGAGTCGCTGATGCCCAGGTCTTTGGCGATCTTGGAGACTGGTGTGGTGCCCTGGCGGGCGAGCTCCACGGCACGCTGCCGGAACTCCAGGGGGTGTGGTGCAGGCATCAGGACATCCTTCCTGGTCGCCGGTGGTCACCTCAGGTCGGGTGTCCGTGCTGCGGGGGGAAGCTCAAAGGGGGCTGCACGACTCATCTAAGCGCCTCCCACAGCGGCGGCGCACCCACTCCGACGCCCGGCGACTACCTGAAATAGGACATGGCACCCGCACGGCCAGTCAGCCGCCCTCACAGGCCAAATATTGCGGCTCTTCGATCGCCCAGTCAGAGCGCTTCCCGAAGCCGGAACCGCTCCCCCGCCGCCCGTTAGACCCGCAGTGCAGGTCGTGGCCATGATCTAGGCCTGCACATATCGGAAACTGCCCCCCTGGGGGCAGTTTCGGGGCCTCTTAGTCGTCGATCACATAAACGAAAAAGGTCTCTAACCTGGAGCCCCCTTACGGAATCGAACCTAGACCTTCTCCTTACCATGGACGACCCGCCGGTCCCTGTAACCGCCGTACCGCCCCTGAGCAGGCCGGACACTGGCTGGCGCTAGCAGTAGCTCGCTAAGGCCAGCCCCCGCTAGCGCCATTCTGCCCCCTAAATTGCCCCCCAATGATCTTCTGGCGGCGGCCCGTAAGCGGCGTTTTGCAGAGCGTTCGTTCTGGCTCGCAGACATGCAGGCGAGCCGCATCTGTCCGGTTATCTGCCCGATCAGTGATCGGTGCCTGTCCGCTGATCGTCGTACGCCGACGGTTATGGCCCGGTGAAACTGTTCTCGATACGGGCGGCGTCCGCTGCCCCGCAACCCGGGAACTGGCAGTGAATGTCAGCCCGTCCAGATGACCCGCGTGACCAGCACGAGATCGTCAGGCTCGTACACCAGGAACGTCACCAGGCGGCCTGCCCGAATGGCAGGGTCCGCAGCGGCCGCTCCGGCTCACCAGGGCGCCGCTGGTACTCCGCCGGATCGACAATCACGACAGCGTCCATGAAGTCGGACAGAGCCAACTGCACCTGCGGTGCCATTCCAGTGAGCTGCTCGCGGGCCAGGTCCTCCAGCTCCCACCTGAACAAGCTCAGGCACCCAGCTGCGCCCGGAACTCCTCACGGGTCATCCGGTGCTCAGGCCCAGGCGGCCCGTCGGCGAGATACCGCTCCATCCGCGCCAGGAAGTCCCGCTGCCCGGCCGGGTCACGCTGCCATTCGAGCGCCTCAATCCACCACCGCCGCACCGCGGCGGTCAGCCCCTCAGGTCGCCAGTCTCCCGAGCCCGCGCAAACGCGGCATCCAGCTCGGTCTCGTACTGCGCCACCACCTCGGGCACAGCGCTCGCCGCCAGCACGGCCCTGATCGCCGCAGGCGTCTCCGCCGCTCCCCCCCAACCGGAGGCTCATGATGCTGCGCGGTCATGCAGGCCAGCATAGCCCGGCCCGCTGACAGTCACCGGACCCACGAGAAGCCCGCTACTGGCGGCGGTGTCTATCCGCTGTGGACCTGCGTGGCCCACTCCACTGCGTGCTCACCGTCGTCGGCGTAGGCATACAGCGCTAAGTTGCTTCAAGATTCCGCCTGTGGGAGGCAAGTCCAGCAAATTACCAATGTCCTTATCGATCAGTTCGGTGCCACAAGGATTCGCCAGGGTGGCCTGGTGATGCCGACTGGTCTTTCATGAAGTCGTCGGAACTTTCGGGCTTGTGGGGCTGTTGCGCGCAATTCGACATAAACACCGAACGTCGCTCCAGATCGACATAGGACAATCTGGCTGGACTGACCGTAATCCCTGGACAGCGTTCACGGGTAACGCAGTGACGTTCATCGTGACCGCTCCGGCCGTCCGAGATCGGCCCGCCAATCACCTGTCCGGCCTGCCTTTGGGTGCTGGCGGTTGGCTACGGAATGTGACAGAGATCGGTAGTCGCGCCACGTACGATATCCGCCTAATTGTGTCTGAGGGCGCTGCGGTTGTGCCGTAGCGTTCGTGAGGTCCAGCGGGCTGGCTCCCGAACCGCCTGCCGGCCGTGCCGTGCTGGCACGGTCTGGCTTTATAACGAGGTGCCAGCCTGCCGGGTCTCGCCGTGGCGTGGCTCAAAAGAGGTGCGAGCGCTAGCAGATCTGTAATTAGGCATGCCCGCCACGTTCTGCATTCCTGGTGACAACTTGGAGCGTGCTGATGGCAGCGGTGATGATCGGTGTGGGCCCGCACAAGGGCTCGCACACGGCGGTGGTGACCGGCCCGGCAGAAGAGCCGCTGGGCGAGCTCAGGGTCCGTGCCCCGGCGGCACAGGCCGGGAAGCTGCCCGGGTGGGCGGCGGCGTGGCCGCAGCGGGCCTGGGCGGCCGGGGGCGCCGGCGGGCTGGGTCACCTGCTCGCCCAGCAGCTGGCCGCCGCTGGCGAGCGGGTCCTGGATGTACAGCCCAAGCTGACGTCCCCGGTGCACTGATGCAGGCCGGGGATACGGACAAGAACGACCCCGGCGGCGCCCTGCCGGTGGCGGTCGCGGCGCTGCGGTCCCGGACCTGGCGGCAGGTGAGCGCTGAGGACTACCCGGCGGTGCTGACGGTGTGGCCCAAGCGCCACCGCGACCTGGCCCGGACCCGCAACCAGGTCGCCTGCCGGCTGCACGCCGTGCTGTGCGAGCTGGTCCCCGGAGGCCACCCGAAGCAGATATCCGCAGCTCGCTCCGCCAGGATCCTGGCGCAGGCCTCGCCGGCCGGGTGCCGTCGCGCTGGCCCGCGCCGAGCTCGCCGCCGGTGCCTGGGCGGCCTGCGCCACCTCGGCACCCAGCTGCACGCCACCCGCAAGAAACTGGCCGCCGCGGTCAAGACGTCCGGCACCGCCCTCACCCAGGTCTCCGGCGCGGGCCCCGTGATCGCCGGGACCATCATCGGCGACGTCAGCGACGTCGCCCGCTTCCCCACCGCGCCGCTCGCCGCCTATAACGGCACCGCCCCGGCCGGGGTGTCCTCCGGGAACCGCAAACCCGCCGGCTGCCGCTGCGCAGCAGCCGGCATATCAACCACGCGATCCACATGGCCGCGATCACCCAGCTCCGGCACAAGCACAGCGAGGGCCACGCCTGCTACAACAAGAAAGTGGCCGGGGGAAAGACCCACAAAGAAGCGCTGCGATCCCTCAAGCGCAAGATCAGCGACGCCATCTTCGCCCCGCCTCCAGCAGGCGCCCGCCAAGCCTGCGCGAACGGCCCGGGAGGGCAACCGGGGAACGGCTCTGACTCCAGCGCGGCCAGCTCACACCCCGAACGCCAGCTCTTCGGACCAGCCACTCCCGGACCCGACACCACCATACGGCCCGCCACCACAGCACACACGCCTGCATCGTCGAAGCCGACCACGAAGAAAACTCGGCCAGCCGCTTAACAACAACAGCAAAGAGGACTCGCTATGGGCTTTTCAGCCGATCGCATCTAAGTCCTAGCCTGGCTCTGTGATGTGCCGCGTTCTTTCCGGACAGCCATTTAATGGTTAATTCATGCTGAGAGCTGCCGGTCAAGATGCTCGCCATAGACCTGCTGCGGAGTCCTGTACTGAAGTCCAGAGTGCCGACGCCGAGAATTGTACCGGAACTCAATGTACCTGGCAACGTCACGGTATGCGTGCGCACGGGTCGGATACTGAGTACGGTGAACTCGCTCATTCTTCAAGATAGCGAAGAACGATTCGGCCATCGAGTTATCGTAGCAAATTCCGGTCCGGCCGACCGAATGCCGGAGCTTGTGATGCTTCAGTCTCCTGGCGAACTGACTGGATGTGTAATTGCTTCCGCGGTCCGAGTGGAAGATCGCCTGCTCGGCAAGAACATGGTTCCGGGCGGCCATGTCTATGGCCCTCTCGATGAGCGGCGTCTTATAGTTGTCGTCCATTGCCCAGCCCACGACGGCCCTGGTATGGCAGTCAATGACGGTCGCCAGATAGACCCAGCCTTCCCAGGTCTCGATATAAGTGATGTCCCCGACCATTTTCAGGCCGGGAGCGCCCGCGGTGAAGTCGCGCTTGACGAGGTCAGGGATGCGGTGCTCCTGGCCGTCGCCCTCGGTCAGGCTGAACCGCCAGGGCCTCGGCTGGCAGGGCTCCAGGCCCAGCTCACGCATAAGAGACCGGACCAGCTCAGGCCCGCACGGCACACCCCAGCCTGCCAGGTCGGCGTGGATCCGCCGGTGCCCGTAGGTCCCGTCAGAGTCGTCGAAGGACCTGGTAATGAACAACTTGAGTTTCTCACGCCTTTCCGCTGTAGCCGTAGCCTGTGGTTCCGCCATCCGTAGATACCGAACGTGAGATCAAAAGCCATGCGCACATCTTCACGATCGAAGGAGGCCTGCTGTTGTTCGCGGTCGTGCTGGCTGCGTTCTCCGCGTGTCGATGAACTCGAACTTGTCGCTCACCGAGGCTCGCTGGCGAAGTACGCGGCAACTTTTTCCAGGAAGGCAACTTTCTGCTTTGATCTCCCGAAGTTCACGCTCTGCCTCGCGAAGCCGGACACGCTCGCTCATCGTAAGCGACGGCTCATCGCTGGCATGCTCACTTCTGTAGACGTTCACCCAGTTCCCGAGAGTGCCTTCGACGATACCGAGTTCCCTGGCCACCTGCGCGATCGGACGTGACGTCTCGATCACCAGCTTCACGGCTTCTTCCCGGAACTCAGGTGTGTAATTGTGCTTGCGTCTCGCCAATACCATCCCTTTCAGACGGCCCCAATCTTAGTGGGGCCGCTGTCCGGAAGGTTCGGGGCACCTCACTGGAACGGATGATCTGCGCGACGGCTATGCCCGAAGGCGCGTGGTTATTTGGGACGAGGAACTGGTGCAGGCCGCGGTCCACCTCGTGCATCAGTGCGGCGGGATGTTGCTCGATCGCAGGGTCAAGGCCGGCCCGGTCGGCTAGCCCGCTGCGGTCTGCGGGGCGTCAGGCCCGAAGATGACTCTCCGCTGATAGCGGTGGCGGTTCGGTGGTGAGAGTTTTCTCGGCGGCGTCGACGATGCCGAGATCGGCGCGACGTGCAGTCGGCAGCGGTGATGAGCAGCGACTCGACGGCTTCGGTGGTGGCGCTGCGGGCGTCGGCCAGGCGGTCCAGTTGCCGCAGCAAATGTGTGCGCTGTCGGCTGAGGACAAAGGGGAGCGTCGCCGGATCTCCCGAGCGGACGGCGGCCATGATTTTGAGGAAGAAAATGGCGCGGTAGCCGCGAGCGGAGGTGGCGGGCTCGCTGAGCCAGCGGGCGAGCTGGGCGCGGCCGGCCGAGGTGAGTCGTGGATGACCCGGTCGGCTTGATCTGCTGTGGCTGGCGCTCGGAGCTGATCAGTCCGTCCGGGAGAGCCGGTGCAGATCTGGTACACATGGCCGATGTTCAGCCCGCCCCACTGGTCGCCGACGGCCTGCTCGAAACTGGTATTCAGCTCATAGCCGTGGGCGGGTTTCGCTGACAGCAGTGCCAGTACCACGTGATGCAGAGTCATGCGCTTTACCTTGTCGCTAGGTAACGATCCGATGCCATCCTTGCATTGTCACTATGTAAGGAGTGAGCATAGTGCCATCCCCGGCCGGCGCCAGCCCCCGGGGACAGGATGAACAGCGAGGGGTGCGGTGATGGGCAGGCTCGCCTGGTCGCAGGTGCGGTTCCGCCCTGCCCGCACGCTGGCGCTGATCATCGGCGTGCTGGTCGCGGCGACCGCGTTCACCGTGCTGACCGCGGCGTCGCGGACCGCGCAGGCGCGCACGACCGGCACGGTGGCGGCGAACTTCGCGCCCGCCTACGACATCCTGGTCCGGCCGAAGGGGGCCCGGACGGCGGAGGAGAGCAAGACCGGCACGGTGCAGCCGGATTTCCTGTCGGGCATCTACGGCGGGATCACGATGGCGCAGTGCCAGCGGATCCAGCAGATCCCGGGGTCTCGGTCGCCGCGCCGATAGCGATGGTCGGCTACGCGCAGCTCAAGGCCGGCATGTTCGTGCCAATGCCAGCGGCCGCGCTGGCCGGGTCCGGCCGGCAGCTGTACCGGATCTCCACCACCTGGGTCAGCGACAGCGGGGTCAGCCGCGTCACCCAGCCGCCGGGATACCTGTACGTGACGCCGCTACCGGCTCAGGGGCGGCATAGGCAAATCCGTACCGACGGCACCGGGCCGGGATGCGCCGGGGTGGCAATCTTCCTGTCACCGGGAACGAATCCGTTCGGCACGGCCGCGCAGTCCTATGCACGGTGCTGGTCCCGGGTAAACCAGTACGAGCCTGCCGGCACCGGGGTCCGCCAGGGCACCGAGGCCGGCTATGGGTCAAGTGGAACATCCCGGTGCTGATCGCGGCGATCGACCCGGACGCCGAGGCGAAACTGGACGGGCTGAACAAGGCGCTTGTCTCCGGCAGTTACCTGAAGGAGAACGAGGGCGGCACGGCCCGACGTTGCCGGTACTGGCGTCGTCCGCCAGCGGCATGAACGAGTACGCGCAGACCACCGTGCAGCAGCTGGCGGCACCGTCGGCGATGCCTGACATGAACGCTGGCTGGGCGAGCGCGCAGGCCTCGGCTCCCGGCCGCACGGTGGCCACCGAGCACACCACGGCCCAGCAGGCCTACAACGGCGTGCTCAAGGGGCTCGGCCTATCACGGGCAAGAGCACGAGGGCGAGTTCACCGGCATTTGCTTCAGCGGCTACTGGTCGGTCGGTCCGGTGGACTACCAGCGCGCGCGGCCGGGGCGCTGATACCGCGTCAGGTGGTCAACCCCCGTCGGTCTGGTACACCGGTGGCGGGTTTCGGCCGCCATGGACGACGAGGACAGCCAGTACCGGACGGTGACCTCGCATGTGAAGGTGCTCGCGCAGACCGCCAGCCCCGGCTCCGCTCTCCCCCTCATCAAGGTCGCCGGCGACTTTGATCCAGCCAGGATCAAGTCGTTCGATCCGCTGTCGCAGGTGCCGCTCGGCGATTACCAGCCGGTGGCGGCGGCGCCGGCTACCGCGGCCAGCCGCCGGGCGCTGCACGGCGGCGACCTGCTGCCCAGCCAGAACCTGGGCGGCCTGGTCAGCCAGCCGGTGAACCTGATCACCACGCTGTCGGCGCTGCCAGCGCTGGAGAACACCCAGGTCTTCACCGGCGTGCCTGCCGCCGATCCGGTCAGCGTGATCCGGGTCAAGGTCGCGGGCGTCACCGGGCCGGGTGCGCTGTCGCGGGAGCGGATCAACGCGGTCGCCCAGCAGATCGCCAGCGCACCGGGCTGGATGTGGACATCGTGGCCGGCTCCTCGCCGTCGCCGGTGACCATCGATCTGCCCGCGGACAAGTTCGGGCAGCCGCCGCTGACCCTGTCCGAGAACTGGGTGAAAGAGGGCGTGGCGGTGGCGATCCTGAACGCGGTGGACAAGACAAGCGTGGCGCTGTTCACCCTGATCCTGGTGGTGTGCGTGCTGTTCGTCGGCAACGCCGCCACCGCCGCGGTGCGCAGCCGGCGACGCGAGCTGGGGGTGCTCGCCGCGGTCGGCTGGCGCCGGTCCCGGCTGTTCGCGACCGTGCTGGGCGAGCTGGCCGGGATCGGGCTGGCCGCCGGGCTGCTGGC
This sequence comes from uncultured Actinomycetes bacterium, assembly GCA_963822825.1. GTDB lineage: Bacteria > Actinomycetota > Actinomycetes > Streptosporangiales > Streptosporangiaceae > JAWWPY01. The sequence goes on from CAWGIW010000001.1 coordinate 151,852, forward strand.
CGCCGCCATCGCGGTGCCGGTCTCGGCGGCCCTCGGCCTGGACGCCTCGCCGGGCCGGGCGCTGCTGGCGGTGCCCGTCGCGATGGCGGTGGCCGTCATCGCCGGCCTGGCGCCGGCCTGGCTGGCCGCCCGGGCGGACCCGGTCAGCTCGGTCCGGCCGCCGGTGCTCGCGGTCCGCCGCGCGCACCAGCCCCGCGGGATCACCTCGCTGGCGGTGCTCAACGTGACCCGCACCCCCGGCCGCACCCTGGTCGGGGTGGTCAGCCTGGCCATGGGCATCGCCGCGCTGACCCTGCTGACCGCCGTCACCGTCGCTTTCCGCGGCCAGATCGTCGGGACACTGCTCGGCAACGCCGTCGCGGTCCAGGTCCGGGGCGTCGACTACATCGCGGCCGGAGCGACGGTCGCGCTCGGCGTGCTGGCCGTCGCCGACGTGGTGTTCCTGAACATCAGCGAGCGGGCGGCCGAGCTGGCCACCATCCGCAGCTTCGGCTGGCGCGAGGCCGCGCTGGCCCGGCTGATGATCACCGAGGGCGCGATCATCGGCATCACCGGCTCGCTGCTCGGCGCCGGGCTCGGGCTCGGCGCCGCGGCCTGGTTCGCCGGGCAGCTGCCCGCCCGGCTGATGGCCATCGCGGCTGCCGCCGTCGCCGCCGGGGTCGTCGTCACCGCCGCGGCCGCGCTGCTGCCCGCCGCGCTGCTGCGCCGCCTGCCCGCCGCCCACCTGCTAGCCGAGGAGTAACCGACATGACTGCGGCACAACCCGGCGACGCCTCGAACTGCGCGGCGTCAGCAAGCGCTTCGGCACCGGCCAGGGCGGGCAGGTCACCGCCGCCGACGACGTCACGTTCACCATCGAGTCCGGCGCGTTCGTCGCGCTGACCGGCGCCTCCGGCTCCGGCAAGTCAACGTTGCTGCACATGATCGGCGCGATCGAACGGCCCGACTCCGGCATGATCATCAGCAACGGCACCGACGTCACCACGCTGCGGGGCGCCGCCCAGGCCGACTACCGGCGAACCGTCGGCTTCGTGTTCCAGCGCTACAACCTGCTGCCCGGACTCACCGCCCTGGACAACGTGATCGCGCCGGTGCTGCCGTACCGCACCGGCTGGGACAAGCGTCAGCGGGCCAGGGAACTGCTGGCGGCGGTCGGCCTGGCCGGGCGGGAACGTTCCATGCCAGCGCGGATGTCCGGCGGTGAGCAGCAGCGCATCGCCATCGCCCGCGCCCTGATCAACACCCCCGCACTGCTGCTCGCCGACGAGCCCACCGGCAACCTCGACTCCGCCAACGCGACCGAGATCCTGGACCTGCTCGCCCGGCTGCGCACCGAGCACCGCATGACGATCCTGCTCGCCTCCCACGATCCGCAGATCGCCGCCCGATCCGAACGGCTGATCCGGCTTCGCGACGGCGCGGTCATCGACGACATCCAGCTCACCGGAGACCGCCCGGTCGAAGACATCATCAGGCACATCAGCCAGCTGGGCTGACCTGCCGAGGCGCGGTCTCGAAAGGCCGAGCCTGGTAACCCGTATCTTCTCCTCCACCACAACGCGGCCGTCGACCCAGTGACCTCATGCGCAGAACCGGACAATCGGCGTGCGGACACGTGAGCTGCTACAAAATTGGGATGCCGCTCGTAATCGGCGATCCGCGCGAGCCCCCGAGCGGCGGACTGGAAGAGCGGTCGCTCTCTGCGACTCCCACCTCCCTGACCTTATGGCCACCTGATGGGCGGGGCGAAAGGCGCCATACTCACGAAGCTGTCGCTGCTTTGGAGAACATTTCGGTCTTGACCATGTTCATGATGGATGACGCTGCGTGTTCGTAACGAGTGACACGTCACAGGGGGCATGGCGGGCGTGGTCACGATGCTCGCTACGGGCCTCGCCGGCTCGGCGAGAGGATTGAGGCCGCCTTACGCACTGCCGCGGGCACCCTCCGACGACCCACCACAGCAATAGCCCGTGCGGGCGGCTGAAAATGGATCACTCCCTGGTAGTAGGGAGTGATCAACGTGGGGACTGGGCCGAGATCCGGCAGCTGCACCGGGCAGGAGGCATGCCGATGCGGACGATTACCGGCAATCAGGAGCACGGCGACTGACGTCCTGCGCCGGTGGTGCCGCGGACTGCGAGACATGACGGCTGTCGGCTGAAGAAAATTCGCCAGCTCAAAGCTCGCCTGACTTTACGCATCGGGGACGCGGTGCGTCCGGGCTCCCCCGGCCATCATCAACGGCAAGATGAGCGTCCACCCCGGCTAACCTCGGCAATTACGCTCTTGTGGCAAGCCCGGTGACCTTGGGAGGCGATCGGCTCAGACGGCCGACAGGAACCGCTCCAGGCAAGTCGCTCGGCCTCGGCCACGGCACAGGAGCCCATACGACAGCAAGACCCGCGAGACATCAACAGCTGCCAGCCACGACCGATCTCGCAGAACACATCAGACCTCTTCCCAATGAGGACAGAGTCTCCGGATGCTGCGAAACTGCCCCTCGATTTGCCCCTAAGAGTAAAAAGGTCTTCGGTTCTGCGTGCGAAATAATCACCTGACCTGCGGAGCCCCCTTACGGAATCGAACCGTAGACCTTCTCCTTACCATGGATCGCCGTAAGGTTCCGTCACCGCAGGTCAGGCGCCTGACCAGGAAAAACACGAGCCCACACCAGCACTCACAGGCTCGGGACGGGCGCTCGCGAGCACCCATTGCCACTCAATCTGCCACTCAGTTTGATCTTGCCCCACGGGGCTAGCCATATCGAAACCGAGCGTCGAACAAACGTTCGCGGAACACGCCTGCTAATCCATTATCACTATTAAGGCCAACAGTTTTACGAATCGTCTGCCCTGGTGGGCGATGAGACCCTGGTCACCTGAGCGAGCGGCGACTGCCCGCGCTCAAGGGCACAACTGGGACCGGATCGCGGTCGCGTTAGGCCTGTCCCGGCAGCCGCCAATGAGGTCGGCTGGCCCACATCTCAGTTCCTGTCGGCGAAGGTCGTCTCTCAAGGGGACACTGGCGGCCTCGGCAGCCGCCATGCGGTCGTGGTGGCGGCTGTCGGCTTCCAACAGCTCGATCGACCGTGAGCTGTATCTCCCGCAGTCCTGGACCGGGGACCGGGAGCGGTGCCGCGCGGCGGGCATCCCCGATGACGTGGCCTTCGCCACCAAGCCGCAGCTGGCGCAGGCAGATGCTTGCGCCGGGCGATCGAGGCCGGGGTGCCGTTCGCCTGGTTCACCGCTGACGAGGTCTACGGCCAGGCCAAGTACCTGCACGCCTGGCTCGAGGACCGCGACGTGTCCTACGTGCTGGCCATCAAGCGCAACGACACCCTCACCACACCACGATGGCGAGCAGCGCGCCGATGCGCTGATCGCCGCCGTCCCGGCCCGGGCCTGGCAGCGCTGTCCGCAGGGGCCGGGGCGCACGGCCCCCGCGAGTACGACTGGGCCCGGATCCCGGTCCGCACCGGCGCCTGGCGGCCCGGCCGCGGCCACTGGCTGCTGGCCCGCCGCTCCCGTCAACGACCCGGCTGACATCGCCTACTACGCCTGCTACGGCCCCCGCCGGTCCCGCCGTGGTCGATCTGGCCTGGACCGCGGGCAGCCGCTGGCACATCGAGGAATGCTTCCAGCAGGCCAAGAACGAGGCCGGGCTGGATCACTACCAGGTCCGCAGCTGGCGGGCCTGGTACGCCCACATCACCCTGTCGATGCTCGCGCTCGCCTGGCTCGCCGCCAGCAGGGCCCAGGCAGTAAAAGGGGAACCGGCACCCGCGACCCGGGCATGATCGGCTACACGCTACCGGAGATCCGCCGCCTGCTGACCAGCTTAATCCAGGCCCGCGCTCCTGACCCCGAACACGTCTGGTCCTGGTCACGCTGGCGGCGGCGACGTCAGCACCAGGCCCGCCTCTGCCACTACCGGCGGCGCGGCTATGCACTCACCTAAGTGCCGTTGCAGTACTAAGTGCCGTTGCAGTATTAAGTGGCCCTGCGCACCGCAAGGGGCCCTTCTTATGGTTCCGGCAGGGCCGTTCTGCCTGAGCCGGGACGGTCCGCGGCTGGCCGTATGGGCGGTCCTGGCGGGCTGCCCGGTGAGCGAGGCCGCGGCCTGATGGCAGTGCAGGGCCGACGCGCGGCGCGTCCTGCCCCGCGGCCAATCGGGCAGAGGTCTTCTGCCGGGGCGCAAGGGCTGCCGGCGCTCCACCGCGGGCATGACGGTCACGCCGCCAAAGAAGGCCGCCTCGCCCGTCGAGCGAACTCACGGCACGGAAGGCGGCTGCCGGCGAGGCCGAAGACCCGCGAGCAGGCTGAGATGGCCGTGCAGGTCGCCAGCACGAAGTGAGCCGCGCAACAGGCGCGGCTCACGCCATCGGCGCTCTACCGGGAGTGGCACACCCGGGCGCCGGTCGGGGGATACCTCGCCCATCGCACGCAGGTTGCACACAGATGCAACCGAAATGGCACGCCGGGCTGCGATACTGACCAGTGGCCGTTTGGCCGCGCCGCGGGAGTCATTCAGCGGTGGGCCGGTGACCTTCTGGCAGCAGTTTCTGCACAACCCGGGAAAGGAGCGACAGCGGAATTATGCGACGGATATCCACGATCGTTAGCGGTCGAATGGCCATGATCGGCGCAGTGCTCGCACGGCTCAACAGCCTCGCCCCCGGCTGACCAGGCACCTCCGGCCCAACCAGAAGAAAGGACACGACCAGGGACCGTGGAACCCCGCCCGCCCGGCGCGACAGCCGGGAAACCAGCCACACCCGGCTGGCGAAAAACCCAGCCAGGCCAGCCGCTCAGGCAGCCAACTCAAGATCACGAAACATCGAGGCTAGCCCCCAACAGCATTCACAGGTCTTGACAATCTCTTCCCATGCACCTACATACGCTATTAATATGAAAAATCCGGACGGAAAGAGGAGGAGGAGAATATGAGATTCCGTATAAAAGGCACGAGCGCGGTCGGTCGTGCATTCGCTGGCCGACGGCTGCGGGCGACCCTGGCGATAGCGGCAGCGAGTCTGCTCGGGCTCAGCCTGACGTCCCTAGTCCAGGCGGCCCCGGCTAACGCGACTCCCGTGTTGTTCGCGCTCGTCAATGCGCACAGCCTGGACTGCATGAGCAATGGCGGGGCTCTTAACGGCTACGTGTCACAGTACGGCTGCTACTCGAGTAAGAGCCAAGCGTGGTACTTCGGCGGCACGCACGGGGCCTACCAGCAGATCAAGAACTACGCCACTAACCAATGCGTCGGCGTTCAAGGTGGAAGTCTCGCTAATGGGGCAAGAATCTGGATGGGAAACTGCAGCAGCAATGACATATTCTACTGGCAGAAGGAACTTGAATGCACGTTCATCGTAGGCTGTGCCCCCGGGGCTGACTTTTGGGTAAATCAGGCTTCGGGGAGGGTTATTCAAGTCGGTTGTGGCTGCGACAGCAACAGTGCCGGACTTTTCGATGACGCCTTGAGCGACGCGGGCCCGCCGAGCCAGCTTTGGTATTATGAAGGCTGACGAAATCAGGTACGCGTGAACTTGCGGTTCATGGCGAAGCCCTTGCCCGAGGAAGTAGTTCATGGGGCAGGGGCTTAGCCGTTCCGCTGCGCTCGGCTGATTAGGTACATGCCCTCCCCGAACAACCAGATGAATCTTCCCGCAGTTCAGGGCTGAATGGCGAGGTCACGGACGGGGAAGCCGTCTATGAAGGGAAAAACGGCCCCGATGCTGGCGGACGGCCAGCAACGCGCTGTCCTCACGCTGTTTGCCCTGGCCTGGAGGGTGTTCGGCTTTCAGCGCAAGCAGATCATCGCGCTGTCGCAGAGTGACCCACCCGGTCCTATGGCCAATAAGAAAGGCTTGTCGGCCGAGTTGGAAGCGCTTGAGCAGGTACGGGCGGAGGGGAAGTTCGCGGTACTGCATGACCTGACCATCTGTCTGCGCATCGGCGACATTACCGTGTTTGACGAGGACGGCGCCCTGCGTCTGACACGACACGCGAAGGTGACCTGCGCCGCTCGCACACTGGGTTGCGCTGGGGCAATCGCACGGCATCCACGACACGATTACTCTGCCAGGCCCCAGACATGGCCACGATGGCAGCGCTCCGGATAGCTCCACCACGGCGGCCGCTCGATCTGTCCCATCCATCAATTAGAACACCCGTTCGAGACTGCCTCTCGACTTTTGCGAACCTTGCCAGAGCGCGCGTCAGCGCGTTCGATCGTCTGACTGCAGCACTGAGCAGTCGGCCGCCAGCGATCCTCGTGTCTGAGTCTCTGCCCGAGCCTGTTGTGCCACCCTGCAGCCTAGCCAGCATGCCTGCCTAACCGGCTGATGGCCCGCATTGCGGACAGAATGCGGATGCGCCTGGTGAGTACTTTCTCTACGACTTCAAGGGCGCGCGGAGCGCGCCGGGCGCGGAATGGCTTAATGATCTTGAGAACATCGCGCGGACGCGCCGAGGCAAGCGGCAGCGTTCGGCCCGGCGCGGGCTGACGTTAAACCGGGGAACCGTGAGGCGCCTTGGCGCCGCCTGCCGCTCTTAATACTGCAACGGCAGTTGCATGATCATGGGGCATGATGGCCTGCATGGTGGTGGACATTGCTGCGGCGGAACTGGATGCGGTGCATGAGCGGATCGCGGGCCGGTTCGCGCGGTCTGAGCCGCGGGCCCGGGTGCGGGAGTACCTGTCCGGGCTGGTCGCGGGGTTAGAGCGGAAGAACGGGTGGACGCTGGCCGAGCGGGCCGGGGTGGTAGAGCCCGGACGGGATGCAGCGGCTGCTGCGGCACGCGGACTGGGATACCCGGGAGGTCCGTGACGACGTCCGGGACTACGTCATCGAGCAGCTCGGCGACCGGCGATGGGGTGCTGATCGCTGATGAGACCGGGTTCATCAAGAAGGGCACCCGTTCGGCCGGGGTGCAGCGGCAGTACTCAGGGACCGCGGGGCGGACGGAGAACTGCCAGGTCGGGGTGTTCCTGGCTTACGCATCCGCGCACGGGCACGCGCTGATCGACCGCGAGCTGTACCTGCCGCAGTCCTGGACCGGGGACCGGGACCGGTGCCGCGCGGCGGGCATCCCGGATGACATCGAGTTCGCTACCAAGCCGCGGCTGGCGCAGGCGATGCTCGGCCGGGCGATCGAGGCCGGGATGCCGTTCGCCTGGTTCACCGCCGATGAGGTGTACGGCCAGGCCAAGTACCTGCACGCCTGGCTCGAGGACCGGGACGTGTCCTACGTGCTGGCCATCCGGCGCAGCGACACCCTCACCACCACCACATGGCGAGCAGCGCGCCGATGCGCTGATCGCCGCCGCTCCCGGCCCGGGCCTGGCAGCGGCTGTCCGCAGGGGCCGGGGCACACGGCCCCCGGGAGTACGCTGGGCCCGGATCCGGTCCGGACCGCCGCCGGCGGCCCGGCCGCGGGCACTGGCTGCTGGCCCGCCGCTCGATCAGCGACCCGGCCGACATCGCCTACTACGCCTGCTACGGCCCCCGCCGGTCCCGCCTGATGGACCTGGCCTGGACCGCGGGCAGCCGCTGGCACATCGAGGAATGCTTCCAGCAGGCCAAGAACGAGGCCGGGCTGGACCACTACCAGGTCCGCAGCTGGCGGGCCTGGTACGCCCACATCACCTTGTCGATGCTCGCCCTGGCCTGGCTCGCCGCCAGCCGGGCCCAGGCAGTAAAAGGGGAACCGGCACCCGCGACCCGGGCATGATCGGCTACACGCTACCGGAGATCCGCCGCCTGCTGATCGGCTTAACCCAGGCCCGCGCACCCGACCCCAAACACGTCTGGTCCTGGTCACGCTGGCGGCGGCGACGCCAGCACCAGGCCCGCCTCTGCCACTACCGGCGCCGCGGCTATGCACTCACCTAAGTGCCGTTGCAGTACTAGAAGCGAGAGAACCGAACCGCTGGTCAGGCTGGGCGTCCGGTCAGTCGTCGAAGACGACCCTGACCGGAAGCCGGTCCCACTTCATCCCGTAATCGGCATGGGCTATTGCAAGGACCTCGAATGGCTGCGGTTTTCCGGCCAGGTTGACGTCCCAGCGAGCGGGGCGGCCAACCTCGATCTGGCCGCTGCCGACCTCCGGAAACTCGGCCCACTGCTCCATCATCGAGGCGCGGCCATGCAGGCTGACCGGTGCGGAGGCCGGCAGGATGAGCGTCACGGTCGTGAGCCGCACCGAGTTCGTGACGCGGATCTCCAGCCGGGCGTGCCCGGCGCCGTCGTTCCCGTCGTTCTTCACGACGTGGCCCGCCAGCGCGGGGGCGGCGTCCTCGTGGCGCTGCTCCAGCTCGTGGCGGTGGCGGTCCCGCTCGATGGCCAGCTGCTTCTGAGCCACCTGCGCGGCCGTCTTCGCGGCTATGGCGATGACGTCACCCGCTGTTGCGCTCCGGCCCGCGATGCGGATGCTGATCACAGCCGTGACCACGCCAGCGACGCCCGTGGTCGCGCCGATGATCGCAATAACGAGAGCAGTGACATCCATCCCGGTCATCTCGTTCGTACATTCGTCTACCGAATAGCGCTTCCACACCACTCGCAACCATATTCGACCGCGCGCAGTGCTTCGGCCGCCGCCACGCGGCACTGGCCGCGTGGACGAGCTGGCTGCTACCGGGACGGCCGCAGGGCCCGCGGAGGCTGCGGCCAGTTGCGGCGGAACGTTCGGCAGCGCTACGGGCCAGCCTGCCCGGCCGGAAGAGCCCGGTACGCGCCTGCTTGCGAAGCGTTGTCCAGGGAGCCTGCGAGAGAGTTCAGCATCCAGGGCATAGCCCCATGAGGATGGCGCCCGAACAGCTGCATCTAACGTCAGGCGCTCCTGGTACGTCGCCGACGGTGGTCTCAAGAGACTCACGAAGCCCCGCTTGATCGAACTGGCTAGACCGACTGCATTTGCCCTGCGAACGGATCCCTCTCCCCCGTCGTCCCAGCCTTCATAGGTCCCCCAGACTTACCGGGCCGATCCATGCAGAGCTGCGACGTTGTGCAGTTTCTCTCGATCTATTCGCGTCGAGTTGTCGTCAACCGTGCCGTGATCCGGAAGGAGCAGGTAGAGCCTCCTACTCGGGCAGGCCGTCGCGGAAGGAAGAGCCATCGCATGACTGCTCAACTCGCCTCAATCCCGCATCTGTCGGTTCAGAGCGCCGATGGGATCGTCCATATTCGCGACCTTGCGAGCGCGGATCCTGACCTCCTCGCTCTCGTGACCGGTGCAAGTGACCCCGAAGCGGTCGTGCAGCGGGTGCTGTCAACCGGTGTGCGGGCACTCGTCGTATCGCAGGTGAGCGTAGACACGGCCGTGGTCGAAACCTCGTTCGCCGCGCTGGAGACTCAGCTGCGCACGATGTTGAAGACGCAACCGCACGCGTTACTGGTACGACTACTGAGTTGCTGGACGATCCCCAACGCGGAATCTGTGCGACGCTCGGCTCGTGGAAGGCTGAGGTCAGCTCGCTACTGGAGCAGACATTCGATCCACAGCACAGCGGCAGCGCGGTCGGCAAGCTTGACGTCGTCCTACGAGACGCTTCGGAGCGGCAGCTGTCAGCAACGCGTCGGCTGCTCAATCCAGACGCCGAAGACAGTCCGCTATCGCGCTAATGGCCGGCGTCCGCGACCAAGTTGCGACCGTACTCGACGCGGTCGCACGGCTCGCGGAGCAGGTCGCGACGGATAGGGCGTCTACGGCAGCCACCGCTGCCGCAATGGAGCGCAGTGCAATCAAGGGGATGGCGTTCGAGGACCAAGTGGTGGCCGCGGTTGCTGCGCTTAGTGCTGAGCGCGGCGATACGGCTGAGGCGGTCGGGCGCCTCGACGGCACCGGCGGCGGCCGTGTTGGCGACATCGTGGTCGAGATCGACCCAGCAAGCAATGGTGGCCGGTCGGGCGCCTATGTCCTGGAGTGCAAGGACAGGAGGCTCAGCTTCAAGGTCACGATGGACGAACTGCGTCGGGCGGCGGACAACCGGGACGCTAGCGCTGCTATCGGAGTGTTCTCGCGCGCTGACAATGCACCGATACCGGGACCGTTCGCGGTCTTCAACGACCGCGCGATCGTGGTCTACGACAAGGACGAGCCGGACGCGACAGCGCTTCGGCTGGGGTGCGCTTGGGCACGGTGGATCGTGCAGCGCGAGACACGGCCAACCGACGCCAACATCGACCTCGAGTCGGTCGGGCGATTGATCGACGATGCCCGTCGCGCGCTTGACAGGGTGAGCTCGATCAAGCGGGCGCACTCGGCCGCGGCGAAGAAGATCGGCGAGGCGGCGGGGCAGGTGGTCGAGCTCAACGCGGAGGTGGGTCAGGCGCTCGAGCGGATTGAGCGGGCACTTACTGCGGGGGGCGTCACTTGAAGACTCGCATTGGCAGTCGATCAGAGTTCCAACTACGCGGACGACTTCCTCACCCCGGCCGCCGAAGGCCTCCACCCGCTCCGCAAGGGCGTCCGCCAGCCCGTGTACGTCACCGCCGAACCCTGGCCCGGGATCCCGATCCGCCGTGGCAACCGGAAGCAGAAGGCCGCCGACATGGCCGCCGGGACCTGGCCGAACTTAACCGGCAAATTCAAGCCGCACGACGACAGGCACTCGCACGCCACCTGGCTTGACAACGCAGGTCTCAGCAAGGTGATCCAGATGGACCGTCGAGGCCACGCGATGCAGGGAATGGACCGGGTCTACATGCACGTCACACCCGAGATGCGCCAGCGCCTCTGCGACGTCCTCGAAGAACTATGGCAAGCCGCCGTGGCGCAGCGATACAAGATCGACACCCACTCGCACGTGGCCCTGCTGGATCGCATACTGCGGGCCCACGAAGCCACCCAAACTAGCGATCTTGCCACTCAAACTGCCACTCGCGGGTATTCGGACTCCACCCACGAAGAGCCAGAAACAGCCCCTGACCTGCGGAGCCCCCTTACGGAATCGAACCGTAGACCTTCTCCTTACCATGGAGACGCTCTGCCGACTGAGCTAAGGGGGCCTGTCTTCAGTTGTCTGACCTGGGGTTTCGTGCCTCGCGGCCGACTACTCAGGTCGTGCACACCGGTCGTGCAGCGTCTAATCTAGCAATATGTCCGAGACATCCAAGACCGATGCTCGCACCACCAGCGTAGGAGAGATTACCGTACTCCTGGCATCGTGGCGTCTCCACCTGGAGGCCGCCAACCTGTCTCCCCGCACGATCCGCGCCTACACAGATGACGGGGCGCTCTTCGCCGCATTCCTGGCCACCAAGGGGATGCCCACTGCCGTCCTTAGCATCCGCCGCGAGCACGTAGAGGCGTTCATCGTCGCGGAACTTGAGCGCACCGCGCCAGCATCCGCCGCGACGCGCTACCGATCTCTACAGCAACTCTTCAACTGGCTGGACGAAGAGGGCGAGATCGATGCGTCACCCATGATCAAGATGCGGCCGCCCAAGATCCCGGAAAAGCCGGTACCCGTGCTCTCGGACGATCACGTCCGACTGCTGCTGGCGGACTGCTCCGGCAAGGACTTCCGCAACCGGCGGGACTGCGCGATCATCCGGCTCTTTCTGGATACCGGCATGCGCCTCGAAGGCATGAGCGGCCTGCGGTACCGCCCGGATGACCCCGAGCTTTCCGACGTGGACCTCAAATCGCGCGTGGCGCGCATCATCGCGAAGGGCCGCCGTGAGCTGGTCTTGCCCATCGGCGCCAAGACCGCCCGTGACATCGACCGGTACATCCGCGTGCGCGCCGCTCATCCGCACGCGGCCGATCCGTGGCTATGGCTCGGCAACAAGGGTCGGCTGACGGCGAGCGGCATCTACCAGATGATCAAGGACCGGGGCAGCGCGGTCGCGCTTCCCGATCTTCACCCCCACCAGCTACGGCATACGTTCTCGCACGACTGGCTAGCCAGCGGCGGTTCCGAAGGTGACCTAATGCGCCTTGCCGGATGGAAGTCCCGCGCGATGCTCACCCGCTACGCGGCCAGCGCGGCGGACGAACGCGCTCGTGACGCCCACCGCCGCCTATCCCCCGGCGACCGTTTCTAACCCCGTTGGGTAGACCATTTAACTGCAGCGGCCCCGCACAGGCCGTATTCCGGCTCGATGCATCTATACTCAGAAGGTCAATTATGCTCGCGGATCGGTTACTATAAGCGGAATTTGTGTACGCCTGGCCGCACCCATCATCGAGAGATCCGTTAGATCTTCGAACTCGAATTTTGTTATGTTTGCATCCAACGGGATACGATAGATCCATGTCATGTCGCTGGAGAAACCCGGCTGCAAATCATCATTGCAGTCAGGATTTCCTGGAATGCGATACAATTTCTTGATTGAGTCAAATTTTCTTCCACGATTGTCGATCACATGATTTCCAATTGGATAGTTGCACGTTAGATCGATGCTCACCTTGGAATCGTTTAGCACGCGCGTGCGAACAGTCACGAACTTTGCGCCATCGCCAGCTTCGATCTTATCGCGCGTCGCGTAGCCGGAGCTACTCGGATGGCCTGAGGTGTTCAATTGGACACTCAAAGTGCAAGTAACATCTATTAATGTGATGGAGATACCCAGATGCCGAAACGTACGGCCAATTGCGGGGCTGATAGCTGGAAGCTCCTCAGCGCTAGCCCCCAGAGGGGTACTTGTAGCCGAATCCTCCTTTGCAAGCTCAGACTCAAGAGACTCAGCAGTCCTACGCATCCCGATGATGTTAAGCCAGTGATCCCTGTAGAGCGTTACCAGCTTGGCATCTAGCCTTCTGCCAAACCCACCACTGATCTGCGTCTGAGCATGGCATTCGAGACACAGCACGGCCAAATTAGACGGCTCGTTGTCTGCGGGATTATCGTTGATGTGGTGAACTTGTACCTGCTTTCCCTTCTTATGACAAACACAGCACGTTCGATCCGACTTGAACAGCACTTCGGCCGCTACATTGTCGGGAATCGGAATCCGTATCTTCCTTGGCGCCATTACTACAGTCTCAACGCTCTCGAATGGTTACGGTGGTGGTAACCTGCATGTAGTCCGTCATGACCTCTTTCGTTCCAGTAACATAATGCCGCCTCCACGTCGTTACAGTAGGGGGGTCACTCGGGTCATTCTACTGCCCGATCGGAAACACGGCCGATCCCGAGCGTCAGAAAGCTCGGGGGTGGCCCCCTCACTGTGGCGAAGGCTCAGCCTTCTTTGCGGGCGGCCACGGCCCTCTTAGCAAGACGGAGCATGTAGGCGCGTTTCGCGTGCTCGGCACGGCGCCGACGCTCGTCGGCCGGCAGTGTGCCATCGGGATCAACCTCTCGCTCGAATCGTTGCAGGAACTTCTCGCGCGCTGGGCGGGTGCGCGCGCTCCGGTCGGCCGTACGGCTCCACGAGATCTCTGCCGCTATCTGCCGGCTGATGTCCTTGCCTGCGATGAGTCGCACCTCCCCCCACCGCTACGTTCCGTGCTTGTCTCAGCGTTTGTCTCATGGCCCGCATACGCGCGTTTGCGTGCAGACGCGCGCGCGAGACGTGAGACGAGACAAACCGTGAGACGAGCACTCATCGTGACGGCTCCTCGGTGGTGCGAGCGCGCCAGCGTCCACGGCTGACCTGTACCGCGCGTCCTGCCATCGCATGCTCGCGAAGGTGGCGGTACAGCGTCGGCCGACTCATTCCGGTGATGGTTATCAGCGCGCCGATCTCGGTACCGTCCTCGGGAGCCATGCACAGCGCGAACCACAATGCGTCCTCGGCGGTAGCCGTCTCCGATGGGGCGCCGGCGGGCTCTCGCCGACTGATGTCGAGCGGGCCGCCGTTTTCTGCCAGATCAACGGTCATCGCGGGAAGATCGGCCGCCGCACCGATTGCGCGTTGGGACACGTCATCTAGCTCGGGGCGGGCGCCGGCGTACCGCGCGGCGGTCTCGCTGACCACCTGGTCGGTGATGAGGTAGCCGCGTGCCCGCTTGGGAGTGCCGTGCTCGGGAGCGGAGACCAGGAATTTTCCGGGAGCGTTGAGGCTCTGAGCGTGCCACCCAGCGTTGAGCATCCCCTGTCCAAGGACGAGATCCACGTCCCTGCGCTCGCGAACGCGGAAGCATATCCGGGTGTCCATCTGAGAACGGATCGCGCCCCGTCCCATGGCCTTCTGCGTGGGCCGCTGAGTCGCGGCGATCATCGTTACTGCGACGGCGCGTCCAAGCCGGGCGATTGAATCGGCGTCCTTGATGGCGTCGGGAGCGTCGTCCACCAGCTCGGCGTACTCATCAATAATGATCATCAGCGCGGGCATTTCTGGCGACGGCGCCCACACGCGCCTGCCCTCGGCGGCCAGCGACTCGGCGCGGGCTTGCAGGATGGCCACCGCGTCGCGGAGCAACGCCGCGGCCTGCTCGGGAGTCGTGGCGAGCCGTCCGATACACGACTGCCAGGGCTTCAACTCCATGCCCTTCTTCAGATCAATAGCCCAGATCACCACGTCTGGGCAGGCCACGAGATTGGCCATAAGCACGTTGAGCCAGCCGCTCTTACCCGAGCCGGTAGCGCCACCGGCCAGGGCGTGCCGGCGCAGGAACAAGACGCGGCAGGGCGTGGCATCCTCGAACGGCCCTAGATTGATAGCTTCCGTGATCGATGCCACGGGTGGGCCAGGCCACGGGATCGCGTCGGCGTGCGGGTCCATGTCCAGCACGCGCAGCTCGCACCGGTTGGCCAAGTCGTCCGGAGTCGGATAGACGCGCACCGCGCCCCGAAAGGTGCCGAGTCCTGATTCGATTGCGGGAATCCTCGCCGTCACGTCGGCGATGGTCTGGCCGCGAGCGAGGCGCAACCGAGCCCGCCATCCCCATACGTCCACCATGGCGGACATGACCTGTGAGCCGGCCAGCCCTACAGCCTTGGCGATCTCTGGCCACGCTTCGAGTCTGCGCTCCACGCGGACCCTGGCGCGTCGACGCCGGTGGGTCCACCATGGCACCGCTAGGACCACTCCCCCGACCACCAGGACTTGGGGCAGAGGCGAAGCGAACGGGCCGAGCGTCGTTGCGACAGCGATCCATCCGCCGGCCGCGAGCGTCGCTGTGGCCGCGTACAGGCGCTCGGTCAGCGCGGGGATACCGATCCTCGCGCCGAGGGTGGCGAGTGCCCACGCGGCCACGGCGGCAATGCTCAGGACGAATTGCCACCAGTGCGGATGGGCCGCGTGCAGCCACCAGCTTGCGCCCAGGATGAGAGCCGCAACGAAAACCGGGGCAAGCTCGGAGCGGAAGCGCCAGGCGCTCCGCAGCAACACCAAGCCAACCGTTTCGGGGGCCTGGTCACCACTGTTGATGACCATCAGAGGTTGCATGCCGCTGCGGCGGACTTGACGTGCCTGCCGACGCATCCTGCGATAGCTGGTCATGCGCGCCCCCAAGAACCAGGAGCGAGCGATGGCCGCGCGCCCAGCTCGTCGCGCAAGTAGAAGAGGGGGTCAGGTTCGCCATCATGATGAGCGGCCATCGTGGCGCGCGCGGCGGCGAGCAGATTTGCCCGATCAAGCCGCGTGGCCTGAACTTCGGCGGCAAGCCGCGAGATCTCGGCCACGAGCAGCGGCACGTCGTTAAGCGCGTCGTCCAAGTACCGCCAGATATCGGCCAGCACGGGCATAGCGGTCGAGAATCCGCCGACGATGTGCCGTGCAGCTTCGTTTGTCGTGGTGACCTCCTGAAGATTGATATTCACATACGGAAGAGTGTCTGGCATTAGGCACCACCTCCTTGCATGGGCATGATGTTTACGGTTTGGCGAGCCACTGGACGATGCCAGTGATTAGGCTGCGGATCTCGGGCGCCGCGCTTGTCGCTGCGAGCAAGAATCCGAATACGAGGCACACCACCGCTTGCCAGACCCGAAGGCCCAAGTAGCGCCAAGCGATGTAGACCACGGCGCCGGCGAGCGCGACCAGCGGAATTGACACGGTCATATATCGTCACTCCTTCGCGACGTAGTTCCTGAACTTGCGCGCCGAGCCGGGTTACTGCGCCATGCCTTGCGCCGGTACCATCTGAACCTCGCGCGGCATTTTAGGCACCTAAGCTTTGTCGTCTCGCAGGGTGCGCCGCAGTGGCAGTAACCCGGAACCCGGTAGATGGGGAACCTACGCATTTTCGTCAGCCCCCTCGCGCTCGTTGCGGACGCCGATACCCAGGATTCGGCGGGTGGTGGCCTCCGCGTGAGTGGGGGGCGGATCGGTCAGGCTCTTGGAGCGGTCGCCTCGGAAACTGTCGATCATCACAATGACCGACAGGACTGCGATGGCCGCACCAAGTAAGAGAATAAGAGCTATGAGAATCACGATCACGAGGATCATTTGAGACCACTCCACTTCCGCGTTCCGGGGAGACTTTGTGAACGTGACATTAGGTCGGCAGGAAGGGAGAGCCCAATAACGCGGCGAGATATATCACCGCGAGATAATCAGCCTAGGGCAGCGCACATAACAGAAGCCGCGGCTGAGGTCAATTACACGGTGAGATAACGCGAGCGACGACACAGCACGACCCCGGCACGGGCCGTCCCGCGCGGGCTACTGCTTCGCCCGTGTGATTGACTAGCAGGGGAGAACACCTCACTAGCAGGCGAGCAACCAAGGGAACGGGAAGCGCGCCATGGCATTAGGCATCCCCGGTATCGGGGGATGGTCGAACATACCTACGCACGTCACCGTGACGTGCTCGGCTCATGCAGGGCTGACGGAACGCCAGCGGAGCGACTGCCAGCCTGGCCACGTACCCCGTCAGGCGCGGTCGGCCAGCTCGTCACTGCTCGGCCATGCGGGCTGAACCCGTGGGGCACGAACTAGACGAGGAACGCGCTCATGCCCTGCTCAAACAGGCGTGCGGCACCGCTGGACTCAATGCGGACGGCGCACGCCTGTTGCGCATCGGCTCCAACGCCGTCTATCACCTGACGGCGCCAGTGGTCGTGCGGATCTCGCGCAATGACGCAGATATTGCCCATGCGCGCCGAACGGTCGCCGTTGCAAGATGGCTGGAGCGCGTTAATTATCCAGCCGTCCGCGTAATAGACGTTGACCAGCCGATCGAAATCGACGGGCACGTAATCACCTTCTGGCAGTCAATATCAGAGGACGGGGATCAATATGCCACTGTCGGTGAGGTCGCGGAGGTCTTGGCCGAGCTTCATAGACTCACTGCGCCCAAGGACTTGCATCTCCCGATGCTCGCACCCTTCGATAACGCTGCTAGACGGATAGCAGCAAACGACTGGCTAACCTCCGATGATCGCCTCTTTCTTACCGAGCAGCTAGCCACGATGCGGAAGAGATATGAAGGTCTTGAGTTCACGCTGCCGCAAGGAGTGATCCATGGCGATGCAGGCATCGGAAACGTATTGCACGACAGTCAGGGCCGACCAGTTGTAATAGACCTTGACGGCTTCGCCATCGGCCCGAGGGAATGGGATCTTGCGCTCACAGCGATCTACTACGACAGCTTTGGCTGGCACACACGGGATGAGTACGAGACCTTCGTGCGCGTGTACGGCTTTGATATCATGCAATGGCCTGGCTATCCAACGATGCGCGCGATCCGCGAGTTCCTGATGGTCACGTGGGTCATCCAGAGAGCGGGAGAGAGCCCGCGCATCGCAGCGGAGGCGAGCAAGCGGATCGCGGCGCTCCGCACGGGCGCGAGCCGTAAGGACTGGCAGCCTTACTAGGAAGCGCGTTCACTGGATCGCGAAGCGATGCGCCACAAGCGGGAACTAGCGGCTTGCTCTTGAAACTCAGCCACTGAACGGCTGCTGCCAGTTGTAGCAAGACGCTGGCGAAACTCACGAAGATAGTTCACGCAGCGGGCCGACCTTATCTGTTCGCCTGCCGTGAGCGCCTTGAGTGCCACGCTACACGCCTGTTCAAGCTCCCCGGCCGCTAGGTGTGCGTCAGCCAGCACTATCGTGACGAAAAAGTCGCTGCGCAGAAACGTCGTTTGGTCAACTGCCACTAGGCTACGGCTTGCGTACTGAGCGGCATCAGTGGCTCGGCCGAGATCACGCATGCAGTGGCCGAACTCGGCAGACAATTCAGATTCGTCAAAGTACCGAATCCAGCTAGGGTCATCTTCTGGCTTGCGCCGCTCAAATTCACGTACGGCTTCGGCAAGTGCACGCTCACACCCTTTTGCGTCGCCTAACCGGGCGAGAGCGCGCGCTTCCATCGCGTGAAAGTGTGATGTCAGAGTGGCGGTAGCTATTCCACTCGTGCCTGTCGCCGCGGCGCGCGCGAGGTTGGCTGCCTCACCGAAGCGGCCCGTGTAGGTGGCTTGATGGCTCATCGCGTCCAGCACGCTTGCACCCAGCAACCGGTCGTTACCGGCCTGCGCCAAAGCGAGCGCCTGAATGAAATATCGCTGAGCAAGCGCACTACCGGGCATGCTGTCGTAGCTCATCCACGCGGCGAGAAGGGTGGCCTCGGCAGTAGCTGAGAACAGCGCCTGGCCAACAGCCTCCGTATACCGGCCGCACAACAGGCGCTCAGCGTCGGTGCTTAGGTACTGGATGAGAGGCATGCGGGCATGCCCACCACCGAACCGGCCATCAAGCTGCCCGAACATTTCCACCGTCGCGCGGAACCGGCCGATGTCCGCCATGCCGATGCGGACTCCGCTCGCCGTCTCGCTATCCGGCTGACGGCCTGGACTAACTAGCCAGCGCAACGAGGCATCGTTCCATGCACCTGGATCAATGCGCCCCCGCAGCACTGTCTCGTCGCTGAGATCGGATCGCCAGAGCCACGTAAGGTTTCCTGCGGCCTCTGCTGCCGTATCCGAGAAAAGTAAGCCAACGTCAGTGGCCGGCTTGTCCGGCTGTTGCCGGCTAATGCTGACGGGCGACCGGTCAGGAGCCAGGCCGAGCGCCTCACGAGCGGCGGGAGGCATGCCCACGCCGTCAGCAAACGCCTCGAAGGTAGATGAGGCGCTAGGCACGCGCTTACGCGTCTTGTACTCGCTTAACCGACCTTGGGAGATGCCGGTCAGGTCAGCGAGTCGCCCCTGAGTCAGGCCTTGCGCGCCGAAAACCGTGATGACAGTTCCTAGATCACGATGACGGCACGCATCAATCACATCGTGACGCGCGCAGACTCGCATGACGATTTCGCGCACGTCAGACGGGACGCCTAAAGCCATGGCGCGCTTCCCGTTCCCTTGGTTGCTCGCCGTGAGTCAGGTTATGTCCCGGTAAGTCAATCACACTCTGAGACATAGCGGTCACGCTTGGGACCGCATCTGAGCGTTGGAGCTAGGGCTTTGGCGTAACGAAGCTGCCCCGGCCGTGAACGGTGACGACCTTCCCCCGGTCGCGTAGCAACTCCATGGCACGGCGCACCGTGACCCGGGCGACGCCGTACTGCACGGCCAACTCTGCCTCACTGGGGAGGCGGGTATCCGGTGCGAGTTTCCCGGCATCTATGTCGGCTTCGATGTCTGCGGCCACCTGGACAGACACAACCACGGCCGAGCCATGGTTGATCCTGGCGGATCGGTCATCGAGGGCCATGTTGATCATGGTAGATGCCCTGTGACCTGCAGGGACGCTCGGCTACGTCTTGAGACTTTCTATGATGTCCTAGAACGACTATGCTGAATAAGATGAAACTCGAAGGAAGATCCGGCGGTTCCGCGACCACAACCGGCGTGCGGCCAGCCGGGCGTGAGTCCGCCCTCGTCGCCGCCGAGCGCTTCCTGGCCGAGACAGCCGAAGCCGTCACCCCGGACACCCCGGCTCCGGCCCTGCTCAGCTACGCAGCGCGCTACCGCTCTCACCTCGCAGCCCTAGTCGCCGCGAGCCGACGCCCGGACAGTAGATGAGCGGCCCCCTTCGCCATCGCGCAGCCAAGCCAAGCCGCAGTGGCGAAAAGCTCGCAGCCTCGCTGATCTACAAGGCTCCCCCGGCAGGGCCGGCAGTGCCCGTCAGGCACTCGTTCCCACGGCCCTGCCGGGGGTCTTAGGCCGTCACTGGAGTAACCAACGGCGACCCCGAGCCGACCCCTTGACGACGTGTGTGTGCACACGGCCACCTACACTCCCCCCCTCTGTCTGACTGTCGGCACCCCCAAGACGCCCCCCGGCAGGTATGTACCTGCGGAGGGGGTCGTCTTTGGTAGGCGTCCCAACCGTGAGAAAACCGACAATACGCATCACGTTGGAGCGTACTTTGACGGATTTTCGTTCGTAGACATTCCTGTCCGTACGCAAACACGTTCTGAATCCAAGTTGACAACCCACCGAGTCCCTGCAAACCTTGGCTTGCTCGCAAACGAAGGGGGCCAACATGGATGACGACGGCCGGCAGATCATGCAAGGGAACGGCCAGGGTTTGATTGAGTTCTGCGAGCGTATGGGCGAGCGCGGCGACCTGAACAAGGCAACCGCAGCGGCATTTCGAACCGTCGCGCGAAAGGTCCTGGCCGTCGAGTCGCCCGACTTTGCCTCCATCGAGCTTCGCACACTTGATATCGATGACCTGTTCGACCGCTTCGTCAAGCTCCACAAAGCTGACTACGGCGAGGCCAGCATCGAGACGTACCGGTCGCGGTTCCGGCTGGGAGTGGCAATGTACCTAGGGTGGCTGGCCGACGAGCCAACCTGGAAGACCGCCGGTCGAGCTACTACCAAGCGGCAACCCAAACCGGGCAATAGCTCCCGGCCGTCAAGCAACCGTCGTCCGGGACCGCCAAAATCCGATAGCAAGGCGTCCGACGACCACTTGGCAACAACCCGGGATGGAGTAGCTCCCGCCGCCCCGGCCGATCCAGGCGTTCGTCTAATGACGTATGACGTGCCGCTCCGTCCGGACCTGATTGTCCGGGTGACGCTTCCGCTGGACCTGACTCAAGAGGACGCGGACAGGCTCGCCAGCTTTGTGCGCGTCCTAGCCTTCTCGGGCCGAACAGGCTCCGAGCGTCCTCTCTCGGGCCACGCAGCCACCGAGAGCCGAGCGGAAGGGCGTCTCTGACATGCCAGGTCACGAAGCAAATGGCCACCGGCTTTGAGTAGGTCCGTCGGGACCGCCGGTGGCCACCGGGTCGCCTTCTCAAACTCTTTGCGTGAGGTCTAAGGGAAGCGGCTCGCAGGGATAACAGTATCCCAGCCTGCTGTTGGACGTCATCGCCGACGAGACGGCGGTCCGGCAGTGGGCACCCTGCCCTACTCGGGACGAGATCCCCGGGGCATCTCAGATGTGACTTCCGTCACTTCAGCTGGCCCCGCCGGACGGGCACTTTAGAGCGTCTAATTGAGCGCACAGCGGTCGACGGCCACGTGCGTTTTCGCAGGTCAGCACAGCGTTTCGAACGGGATACTTACCATGGAGACGCTCTGCCGACTGAGCTAAGGGGGCGCACGGCTGGCCCGCAGGCCATGGTTACGGCCCACGCCCGGGTGCCGCGGCCGGGAACGCCGACCTGGCATATCCGCGCCAGGCGAGCATACACGCCGACCGGCCCACGAGCCGAACTCATCCGCCAGCTAGGGAGGGGAGAGCAGCTAGCACCGCTGGCCAGGCCGCCGAACGCGGATCGATCACATCAAAATGGCCCCGGGAGCTCGGCCAGGAGCGTGTCGGCACCGGCCGCGCCAGCGGCCCAGGCGTGGGAACGGCTCATCCCGCCAGGAATCCGATCATCAGCCGCGCCGTAACAATTCGTACCGTAACTCCCAGCGGAATCATGCGTGCCGGGTCGGCCACGGCGTAGCGTTGCGGACGCTGCTCGGGCCCGCCCCCGAGCAGATCATCAGCCGCGCCGCCGCCGGGTCCCCTGCCGATGGCAGGCCACCAGGTCGCTGACCGGTGCGAGTACCGCTATCCCGGCCACCGCTGGGCAGCGGGCCCGCGGCCGCGGGCCAGGTTGCGTCACGCGGCAGCAGGTGCCGCCCAGAGGGCCAGATGGCCGCCTGCGGAATGCCCCGCGAGCGGGAGTCGCGCCGGATCACAGGCCTCCGGGGCCACAGCCGCCACCAAGCCGGGCAGCCTGTCCACAACCTCGGCGGCGTCGCCGAAAGTCCCCGGCCAGCCGACATGGGTCTGGCCGACCCGGCGGAACTCGGGCCCCACCCGATACCCTTCAGCGGCCAGGGCAGCTGACATCGGCCCCGGCGCGCAGGCGGTCAATGGCCACTCGCCAAATCCTTCATGCACCACAACGACAAGCGGCTGGCCGCTCCCGGAGGGCGCGCCCCTGGCTCTTCCCCGCTGGGCAGCCGCACATCGGCGATGTTCTCAGGCCGTACTTGGTCGTGCGATCCGGCGCCGACGCCGATCGGGTGAGAATTTCAGCCGGGTTCATGCCAGCCACTCTGGTACTTCTCCGCCCCGAATCCCGTACAGCCCCCCCGATTTCCGCCCGCTGCAGGCACTGGTGTCGAATAGGTTGAAGAGGGAATGCTTGACCCGCACAGGCCATGCGTTACGGCATGAGAGAGCACGCGAGATCCCGACGGGATGACCATGACGACGAAGGCGCCATCATGAAAGTGCGACGCGTCGGAGCATCGGCGCTGACTGTGTTTGCCGGGACTTCGATCATCTCCTCCGGCCTGGTCAGCGCGTTCCTCGCCGGGACGCACCCGGCGCAGTTCGCGTATACCACCGCGGCCGCGGACACGTGCGGGCCACACCCGGCGACGACGATCAGTTCCGTGGCGATCAATGCCGCGCTGGTGCAGCTCGACTCGGTGTCGGCTGTGCAGCTGGCCGCGGCGACACCCACGGCCACCGCCACGGCGAGTTCCACCGCTGGCAGTTCCGCGGCCGCCCCTACCCCCACCGCGAACCCGACCAACAGCTCGGCGTCGGCCAGCCCGAGCGCCTCCCCCACCACCTCCAAGCCAGCCACGCCGACACCAACCCCGTCAACCAAGTCACCAACACCATCCCCCCCGGCCAGCTCGCCGGCCGTCCAGCTGTGCGTCAGCGTGCAGGCTGTCACCACCTCGGTCCAGCCCGGCGGGACGGCCAGCTTCGCGATCTGGGTCTGGCCCTCGGGGGGTGCGGCCAAGAGCATCACCCTCACCGCGAGCGCCAAGGTCACCGCGGCGATCACGCCCCGGTTCTCGGTCTGCCCGTCGGCCAGCGGGGCCACCTGCACCGTGGGAACCCTGGCCGCGGGGCAGGCGGACGAACTACTAGGCGCGATGACGGTACCTAAGACCGCCAAAGCGGGCCAGCACGCCGCCCTGACGGCCACGGCCAAGGCCACCGGCGCCACGGCGGCCGCACCCGCCTCTGCCAGCGCCCTGGTCTCCGCGGCCGCGACAGGAGCCGCGAAGCCGACGGGCACGTCCTCTGGGACCCCGGGCTCGGCTGGGACACCGACAGGCGTGGGCGTGACGCTGCCCAGCAGCCTTCTGCCACTGTCGCCTACCGGTATCGCCTCCTCCGCCGCAGCGCTGCCGTTCCTGCCCTCGCCGACCACCGACCCAGGAGGCAGCTTCCCCACCGTGGCGCCGGGGGCAACCCCAAGCGCCGGCACCGGAGCCCTGCCGAACGCTCACGGGGCGCCGGTGACGTATGCGTCGGACTCGTTGCCGCTGAGCACGCGACTGCTCGGCGGACAGGTCCTCGGCCTGGCTGTGCTAGCGGCCGCGCTCGTCATCGCCATCGCCCGGCTGTCACTGCGCGAGCCGCGACGGCAGCACGGCCAGGACGCAGCTCCCGAGACAGACGCAGCATCCTGAGATCACAGCCCCAGAGGTCGCAGCCCCTGAGATAACAGTCCCTGAGATAACGGGCCGGCCTACCTGACCACGTGCTCCACATGCGGACGGATGGCCCGCATCTGCGCCGCCAGTTGCGAAACGTTCATGGCGGGCGAGGCGACCAAGCCGAACGTGTCGTTATCGGCCCAGGTGCACAGGGCCACGCTGCCCATCACGCTGGTCTGCGCGCCAGCGCAAACTGCCTGTCCGCCCATTGGGCCGGCGCTGGTCGGCTGGGCGCCCTTGGTCTGGCTGGTGAAGCTCGAGATAAAGGCCCCTGGCGAGGTCCCGGTCAGGTTGCCGCCGATGAAGAGCATGACTTGGGGGGACTTGCCGCCCGTACCACCTGAGCTGTTTTCGTACACGGCGGAGACTACGTGGCGGGCCTGTCCGGCGCTCTTCGCGGTCACCTCGCGCTGGAGTTGCTTGGCGCCCACCTTCTGTTCGAGTTGCGGCCGCCGAACGTAGGTCCCGATCTTGGCCGGGATCACCAAAACGTGCACCGGTCCATTGCTGCGCAGCAGGCTCATCATTACCGCGGCGAGTACCCCGCCAAGGACGACGGCACCGGCCACCAGCCAGCGAACCCGTCTCGACCGGCGCCGACCCGACCGGCGCGCCCGCCTGCTGGCAGGCTCCGCACCGCGGCCTCGGCTGGGCCCGGCAGCACGCTTGCGCCCGGAAGCCGGCTCATCCCCCGGGGCTAGCTCGCGTCCCGGGGCTAGCTCACCCCCCGGGGCCGACTCACGCCCGGGAGCCGACTCAGGCAGGCGCCCCCGCCCCGGGCCAGACTCGGGCAAGCGCCCCCGCCCGGGAACAGGCCCAGGCTCGGAAAGACGCCCCCGCCCAGGGCCAGACTCGGGCAAGCGCCCCCGCCCGGGAACAGGCCCAGGCTCGGAAAGACGCCCCCGCCCAGGGCCAGACTCGGGCCCGTACCCCCGCCCGGGAACAGGCAGAGGCGCGGGCTCGGGCAGGCGCCCCCGCCCGGGAACAGGCCCAGGCTCGGTAAGACGCCCCCGCTCAGGGCCAGACTCGGGCAGGCGGCCCCGCCCGGGAACAGGCCCAGGCGCGGATTCGGGCAGGCGCCCCCGCCCGGGAAGTGGCCCAGGCTCGGAAAGACGCCCCCGCTCAGGGCCAGATTCGGGCAGGTACCCCCGCCCAGGAAGAGGGACAGGCGCAGGCAGGCGCCCCCGCCCCGGGCCAGACTCGGGCAAGCGCCCCCGCCCGGGAACTGGCCCAGATTCGGGCAGGCGCCCCGGCCCAGTGCCAGATTCGGGCAGGCGGCCCCGCCCCGGAACGGTCCCGGCCCCAGACTCAGGCGAGAGGCGGCCCCGCCCCGGAACGGTCCCGGCCCCGGGCTCAGGCAGGAGGCCCTGACCCGGAACGGTCCCGGCCCCGGACTGGCGGCTCGCTCCGGGAACGGGCTCGGGCCGACGCCGCCGCCCGGGCACGGGCTCAGGAAGGCGCCCCCGCCCGGGATCAGGCTCCTGGGATCCACCCGCGCCGGGAGCACGTTCGGACGGGAGATTCGGGCCGGGGTTTCGTTGAGGATCGTTGGGGTTGAGAGGTACCCGGTCCGGCTGGGTGGCCTGCGGATACTCAGCAACAGGCTCATCGGGGTAGGGATACGGAGCACGCGACCGCCTCGACTCCTGAGGCTCCCGCGGACGTCCGTCGCTCATGCTGCCCCTCAAGGTCCTGCGGACTGGAAATCACCCCATCATGGGGCATGGCCGCGCTGCCCGCCACCGGGTCAGCCGCGCTCACCGCGGCGTCCTGACCCCTGCGGGCGCCGACTGGGCCAGGCGCCCGGGTTTCCGCCGGCCGCCGCTCGGACATATCTCGCATAGCCGCTCGTACGAGGCATGATCCCCTGATGGCGGGCGACGCCGGGCGGATGCGCCAAACTCCCCCTTGACGCGCACGGCCAGAGGCCTACGATGTCAGTATCCTGACGACGGTATACAATGTGAGGCTCTATAGATTTCGAGGAGGGGCCCGTGTACCACGAGCTCACCGTCTGGTCCCGCGGAATCATCATGGACAAGGAGGCGCGTGATGTCTCCTCGTGCATCGCGGCCGCCGCACGCAGCCTCGGCCTCTACGCCGACAACGTCAGCGACTACGTAGACGACCCGGACCGGACCAACTGCCTGGTTCGCAGGTACGCCCGGTTCGGTGATTCGCCCATCGTGGACCGCTTCGTGTACGAGAACCCCCGACCCGACTGGGTCGTGCTCGTCGAAGAGACGATCGTGAAGGCGGTCAACTTCCTGCGCGGCACACCGGACGGCTCCGGGGTCCTGGTCATCAACTCGGCCCGCGAGCCCGAGTACCTGCTGAAGTTCCTGCCCGACTCCATGCGGGCCAAGCTGGCCAAGCTGGTCGTGGTGGACGCGGTCGGGCTGGCCGAGCAGGGCGGCAGCAGCCCGTGGATGTTCGTCCGGGACCTGGGTGAACTCGCTTACGACCGGATGTCCACCGAGGGCGCCGAGGAACGCCTCGCGATCGGCATGGGCATCGCCGCCCCGCTGATCGGCGCGCTCGTCGCGGCCACCGCTGAGCTCCCCGTGGACGCGGTTGCCGACCAGGTCGCCGACCGTGACGCCATGCTCCGCGGGATCGCGCACCACAAGGTGATCGAGTTCGACCGCCCCGCCTCACCCAACGGGTCAGCCGCCTCAGGCACCGAGCCGGCCCGGGTCACCCCGGAAACCGCGGGCACCGAGCCCACCGCACCGACCCCCACCGCCCACGCCCCGTCAGCCGGCTGACCCCCCGTAGCGAGGAGACTTCATGTCCGTACGCGGCACCCGGATTCCGGCGCACCTGCAACTGCCCATCGCCGGAGTGACGCCGCCGCCGACCGAGAAGGACGGGCAGCGGCTTTTCCCGACCGGAAACTTCCGCTTCTTCCGGCCGGTCTACAAGGACAAGACACCGCCGTGCAACAACGCCTGTCCCACCGGCGAGCAGATCCAGAAGTACCTCGACTACGTGAAGCACGAGCGCTACCTCGACGGCTACCTGACGATCATGGAAGACAACTCGATGCCGTCGGTGACCGGCCGGGTCTGCTACCACCCGTGCGAGACCGCCTGCAACCGGGCCGCGCACGACGAGCCCATCGGCATCCGCTCCGTCGAGCGTTTCCTCGGTGACTACGGGCTGGCGCTGCCCAAAGACCCGATCGCCGAATCCCTGCCCACGCTCAACGGCACCACGGTCGCGATCGTCGGCTCGGGTCCCGCGGGCCTGGCCTGCGCGTACCACCTGCGGCGGCGCGGCTACTCGAGCGTCATTTTCGAGGCGCTGGACAAGCCGGGCGGCATGCTCCGCGCGGGTATCCCGCACTGGCACCTGCCGGAGGAGATTCTCGACGCCGAGATCGCCAAGCTGGTCGCGTTCGGCGGCATCGAGATCCGCTGCGGCGTCCGGGCCGGCCAGGACATCAGCTGGGACGAGTTGCGCAACTACCCCGCGACGTTCCTCGCCCTCGGCCAGGACGTGGGCAAGCGGCTGCCGATCGAGGGGATCCAGTCCCGCGGGGTCGGGGGTGCCCTGGAGTTCCTCCGCGAGGCCGGTCTCGGCCGCCCCGTGCAGGTCGGCCGCCAGGTCCTGGTCATCGGCGGCGGCAACACCGCCTCGGACGCCGCCCGCTCGGCCATCCGGCTGGGGGGCGGCGAGGCCGTCATCGTCTCGCTGGAGTCCGAGGACGAATTGCTGATCGTCCCCGAGGACCTCGAGCAGGCCCGTGAGGAAGGGGTGGCCCTCGCGCCGAACACCTCCCTGGTGCGGGTCCTGTCCGAAGACGGCCATGTCACCGGGGCCGTGGTCTGCGAGGCCAGGCTCAAGAAGGACGACAGCGGCGCGGTGAGCCCGGAGATGGTGCCCGGCACCGAACGGGAAGTCCCCTGCGACACCATCCTGGTCGCCATCGGCCAGGTCCAGCAGCTGGAATGGCTCCCTGAGCACCTGGGCGAGCGCGGGATCATCACCGCGGACGAGCACGGCCGGGTCGAAGGGAACGTCTTCGTCGGCGGCGACGTGATGCGCGGCCCGTCGATGGTGGTGGACGCGCTCGGCGACGGCAAGCGGGCCGCCCGCGACATCGACCGCGTGCTCACCGCGCAGGCCCTCGGCCCGGAGCCGGAGGTCGAGGTCATGCCGTACGAGGGGCTGAACTCCGCCTACTTCAGGCACGCACCGCGCATCGACGCCCCCCTCTCCCCCGCGGGCGAGCGGCGGCGCAGCCAGAAGGTCGAGGTCACCCTGGCCTACAGCCAGGAGCAGGCGGTCGCGGAGTCGGACCGCTGCATGAGCTGCGGGGTCTGCAACGGCTGCGACAACTGCTACATCGTCTGCCCGGACGTCAGCGTCCTGCGGGACGCGCGGGAGAACGGCCATTACTCGATCCGGACCACCTACTGCAAGGGCTGCCTGGTCTGCGTCCAGGAATGCCCGACCGGCTGCCTGGAGAAGGTGCCGGAAATGGACTTCGACGACCCGGCCGACGTCACCCGGATGGAAACCGCGTTCGCCCCCTACGACGGCGCGCACGCTGAGCAGTCGGCATTCACGAAACAGCTCATTGAGGAGACAATCGCCGAGTATGACGCGGCCCGGCGGCAGACTGTCCCTGACAACGGGAAAATCCACTCCAACGGAGATTCCGGGGTGAATCAATGACCACCGTGCATGTCGAGGGCGCCTGGTCGGAGCAACCCGCCTACGGTCCGGGCCTGCGGACACCCGTCGGTGAGCAGCGGCTGGCCGAACTGGCCGGGACGCGCAAGCGCCTGAACGGGTGCGCGGCCGCGGCCTACGCCGCCCTGTACGCCAACGTCAACGTGATCACGGCGTACCCGATCCGGCCGTATACCGCGATCATGATGAACCTGGCCCAGTTCATCGCGGACGGCATCCTGGATGCCGAGTACATCACCGCCGATGGAGAGCACGCCCAGCTGTCGGCCGCGTTCGGCGCGGGGTCGTGCGGGGCGCGCGCCTTCACCGGCTCCTCCGGGGTCGGCGTGACGTACGCGTATGAGATGTACTCGATCATTTCTGGCGCGCGCATCCCGATCCAGATGACGATCGCCGACCGCACCCTCGACCCGCCCGGCGACTTCGGCTCGGAGCACACCGACGCGCTGTGCACCCGCGACATGGGCTGGCTGATGGGCTGGGCGGCGACTCCGCAGGAGGTGTTCGACAAGACCCTCATCGCCTACGCCATCGGCGAGGACCCGCGGGTGCTGCTGCCGCAGATGGTCGTGCAGGACGGGTACTTCGTCTCGCACATCTCGGGCGAGGTGGAGATGCCGTCGGCGGCCCAGGTTGACTCCTACCTTCCCCCATACCGGCTGCCGTTCCCGCTCGACCCCCGGCACCCGGTGTCGCATGGCCCGCAGATTCACCCCTCGCAAGGGCCGCCACTCCAGCTGGAACGGGCCCGGGCCATGGAGGACGCCATCCCCGTCATCCGGGACAAGACTGATGAGTTCGCCCGGGTGTTCGGCCGCCAGTACGCGCACTTCGTCGAGGAGTACATGCTGGAGGACGCGGAGATCGCGATCGTGATCTCGGGCGGCCACTCGGTGACCTGCCGCGCCGCCATCAACCGGCTGCGCGAGCGGGGCATCAAGATCGGGATGGCCCGGCTGCTGTGGGTTCGCCCCTTCCCGAGCGAGGACCTGCGGGCCGCGCTGCGCGGCGTGAAGGCGGTCGGCGTGGTGGAGACCAACCTGGGCCTCGGCGGCCCGACGTACGGCGGCATCCTCGCCCCGGAGGTGACCACCGCCCTGTATCACGCGGCGAATCGCCCGCTGGTGACGTCGTTCATGGCCGGGCTCGGTGGTGAGACCGTGCCGACCGCCGAGTTCGAGTGGATGGCGGGCAAGCTCACCCAGGCCGTCGGGCGCGGCAGCGTCGAGAAGCCCACGCACTGGGTTGGGTTCGAGGAATGATGACCACCCCGGCCGCACCGGAAACCACCGCGAGCCCGCCCGCCGCCAGCCAGCACAGGACGCAAGGAGCCCACTGATGGCCATCGAAGTCACCCGCCAGTACCTCCCGCTGCTGGACGAGGAGGGCCGCGGCGCGGCCACCGACGATGAGGCCGGCCGGGACCGGCACTACCTGCCCGACATGCCCGACGAGGATCCCTACCAGGCCGGCCACCGGACCTGCGCCGGGTGCGGGCCGGCCATCGAGTACCGGTGGGTGCTCAAGGCGGCCGGCCAGGACACGGTCGTCGCTGGCCCCACGGGCTGCATGTACGTGGCGAACTCGACCTACCTGTGCACGCCGTACACGGTGCCGTGGGCGCACACACCGATCGCCAGCGGCGGCTCGTTCACCTCCGGCATGGCCGCGGGTTACGAGGCGATGATCCGCAAGGGGCGCCACCCCGGCCCGTACCCCAACCTCATCGTGATGGCCGGCGATGGCAGCGCCGCCGACATCGGGCTCGGTTCCATCTCCGGCGCGCTGTACCGCAACCACGACGCGCTGTTCATCTGCTACGACAACGAGTGCTACGCGAACACCGGGATCCAGGTGTCGCCGACCACGCCGTATGCGGGCCTGACCACGTTCACGCCGTTCGGCAAGGCCAACCCGGCGGGCAAGGTGCTGCCGCCGAAGAACCTGGCCAAGATGATGGCGGAGGGACACCCGCACTGCTACGTGGCGACCACCACGGTCGGCTATCCGGTCGACTTGATAAACAAAACCCGCAAGGGCCTCAACCTGCGCGGCGCCGCGTTCATGCACTGCTACACGCCGTGCCAGAAGGGCTGGGTCTACCAGACCTCGATGACGGTCGAACTCGGCCGCCGGGTGGTGGAGGCCGGGCTGTTCCCGGTCTGGGAGTACGAGCCGGAGACGCGGGAATACCACTACTTCCACCCGCCGGTCCAGCGCCCGGTCACCGACTACCTGGCCATGCAGGGCCGGTTTGCGCACATGCTGCCCGAGCACGTGGCCGCCGCGCAGGTGGCCGCCAACCGCAACTGGCAGGACATCGGCATGGACGTCCCCGCCGAGTTGCGCGAGGGCGAGGACCCGGAGAAGCACGCCCGGCTTAAGGAGGAGCACTACTCGATGCCGCTGAACCGGGGCGTCGGCGCCTGAAGGCTCGCCCCGTGGACCCCGCGAAGCGGACGGGGGGTTCCGGGCCATTTGGAGTCCGGGGTCCCCCCCGGAAACGCTGTGCCCCCCAGGCCAGCACAGCAGAAGGAACGTGATGCCCGCGCAATGGCAGATCAGCTTCGACCACGGTCATCAGCAGCGTTACCTGCCCGACCGGCGTGCCGTGCTGACCTATGTGCTGGCCATCGGGCCCAAGGCGGCCAGTCAGCGGTTTGAGGTGTTCACCGAGACGGCACCCATCCGGCTGGCCGACGGCTCGTCGGGCGGGCGGGCCTTCTCGCTCGTCGAGGTGATCGACTTGGCCCGGCCGGGCGAACCGGAACGGCTCCGCGCCGAGCTTTCCGCGCTCACCGTGTCGGCCGCACCCGCCGCCTCAACCACGTCGGCCGCACCTGCTGCGCCAATCACACCGGCCGCACCCGTTGCATCAACCACATCCGCCACTCCGGCCGCGCCCGCCACCCCAACGGCACCGGCTGGCCTTTCCGTTGAGGAAGGTCGGTTATGAGCGAACCGAACGGCCAGCTCACGCCGGGCCCCGGAGCGAGGATCATCCCGCTGATGCCAGGCGTGGCCAGGCCCACCGGCGGACGCCGCGAGCAGCTTCGCGAAGCGGTGGCCCAGGTGGTCAGCCACCTGGTGATCAAGAACGTGCCCCCGGAGCAGCGGTTGCCGCTCTTTGACCAGGCCGCCGAACTACTCGAGGAGGCCGGCTGGGGCCTCGACGAGCTCTACGAAGCAGCCAGCGATACGCACAAGCAGAGCGCCCTCTTCCAGGCGCTGGGGCTGGAGACCTGAGGACCGAAGGCCCCGTGCAGCAAGCACTGTGGCCTGCGGACCGGATCTGGAGGCGTACATGGCGGATCGACGGAGATGCCGCCGCCACCGGACGCAGCACGGCCCGGTGGCGGGAACCTGGGCGTCAAGAGGCCCGCCGCGGCGGCCAGGACCAAGGGCGCCGCGCAGATCCCTCCCAGAACCCAGCACGGCGCCCCTGCCCTTAACCCGGCTGGGACCCCAGGATGCAATCCCGGGTCCAACGCAGCCTTGATCGATACCAACCTCCGTGCCGTCTCGTGAATTCCGGCGGGACGACCCCCGAGCACAGCAGCCGGCCTGGCATCCGCGGGCCGGGAACACGAGCCAACAGCGTCTCGTACGAGAGGTATCGGTGGCGACCCATGGGCGCATCAACCGAATATGCAAGCTACCAAGAGGTAACCAACGCGACCGGCCGGGTCTTCCGGGTCGGTGAGGAACCAAAACAGATCCTCGGCTACAGCCGAGGAGTCGTGATCATGGCGGCCTGGCTGGCGATGTGCCTGGCGGGCCTGCTGGAATACACATGGGCCGCGCTCGCTCCCTCGCTCGCGCCGGCGCATCACTGGGGACCGGCGCCAACGTTCTGGCTGTTCTCCTTCTTCGTCATCTTCGAGTCGTTCGTCCAGATAGGCACCGGCTACCTGCGCAACCGCGGGCTCCTCAACGTCCGGTGGGCCACGATCATCGGCGGCATCGTCTGCGGCCTCTTCGGGTACGTGATGGCTGGCCTACTCGACCTCGATCTGGACGGCGTACTTGGTTACGCACTTACTCGGTGGCATCGGCTCCGGGATGGTGTACTCGAGCTGCATCAACATCGTGGCCAAGTGGTATCCGGAGAAGAAGGGCTGGCGGACTGGGTTTGTGAACGGCGGATGGGCGTACGGCTCGGTGCCGTTCATCATCGCCATCGGCGGGTTCAACTCCGGCGGCGGAGCCACCATCATGACCCCGGCGCACGCGAAGCACTTCATCATCATCCAGGGCATCATCATGACGGTCGGCATCGTTCTGGCCGGCTTCTCCCTGAAGGATCCGCCGAAGAACTGGTGGCCGAAGTCGGTTGACCCGCTGAACTGGCAGAAGTTCCGGAAGACCGCCCGGGACCTGATCGCCAACCCGCCGGCCCTCCGGCATTACAACCTGGGTGAGATGTGGCGCACGCCGCAGGCCAAGTGGATCGGAATACAGTACGCCTGCTACGTCGGCTGTTCCCTGTTCGGCGTGGCCTACTACTACGGGTTCGGCAGCGCCATGAAACTGGGCACGTACGCCGTGGTTGGCGGGGCGGCCGGTTTCGCGCTCGCTGACGGCATCTTCAGGCCGTTCTACGGATGGCTGTCCGAGTACATCAGCCGCCGGAAAACGATGATGTATGCGTACTCGGGCAACGTGGTCTTCCAGTTGCTCGCGTTGTGGGCGGGTGAATCGCACAATGGCTTGCTGTTCGCCATCTGCGCGGTGGTCTCCGGCGGCCTGTCCGGCGCCAACTTCCCGATGACCGCGGCGATGGTCGCCGACTACTACGGCGAGAACAACAACGCGATCAACTACGGATCCATCTACGCGTGGAAGGCGCTCGGCGGCAGCTTCGCTGGCGGTGGCGCGGCGCTGGTCATGACCGGCACGCTGTACGGGAACGCGACCTTCCACTGGGCCCGTGGGTTCTTCTTCGGCGCCGCACTCGGCTTGATCGCCATGCTGATCGTGACGTTCTTCTGCAAGCGGCCGACCGTGGAACAGATGGAGGCGGCCGTGCGGGTGTCCGCGGAAAAGGAGGCCCACAAGGCCAAGCCAGTGACCGCCTAGCGAGCCAAATCATGATCATCTAGTGGGGCCATGATCGTGGTGCATTCGACGCGTCTACCGCGCAATGCACCACGATCATGGAACGATGCCCGGTTGGCGCACCCCACGGCAGAACGGAGCAGCCGGTGACATCTCACCTTCCGTACGAGCTGAAGCTGCCCCTTGCCCCGTACCGGTTCGTCTGGCGGGATGAGCCCGCGGTGGACGCCGAGAAGCACGGCGGGACTGGATACGCCGAGGAGCGCTATACCCACGCGGATGGCACTACCACGATCATCCGCGAGTACCAGGCGGACGGCTCGTACCACATCATGTCGGACCGGGGCGAGATCGAGCTGATCGACAACGCGGGAAACCCCTACGCCCCGGACCCGATCAGCGTCGTCCGGCTGCCTTGAGGCGCTCCTGCCGTTTGCGGCCGCTATTCACCGGGCGCGGCGGCAGGCGGGTGATGGGCCGACCGGGTGCGCTCAGTGTGCCGGCGCGCGACCTCACTCGCCTTCTCCGCGTCCCCCGCCTCCACGGCGTTCGACGAGTTGCTGGTGCTCGGCCCACGACTCCTGGGCGCGCAACGGCGCGACAATCCGGTAGTACCACCGGACGCGCCGGCTCACGATGCCAGCCAGTTGGGCCAGCACGGCATTGCCCGCCACGCTCGCCAGTTCGGCGTGAAATTCATTGTTGGCGGCGACGATGCGCTCCGTGTCCCCGGACGCGACCGCGATCTCGCCGTCCCGCCAGATCGCCCGGAGCCGGGCTACCCCTTCGGGGCTGGCCGAGCGCGCGGCCAGCCTGGCCGTCTCGATCTCTAGCAGTTCCCGGACGTCCAGCAGTTCATCCACTTCCTGGTCGGTGGGCACGTGGACGAACGCACCCTGACTGGGCCGCAGGTCAACCCAGCCCTCCGCCTCCAGGCGGTGCAGCGCCTCGCGGACCGGCTGGCGGCTCACGCCTAGCTGGCGGGCGAGTTCTGTCTCCACCAGATGCTCCCCGGGACCCAGCCTGCCCCCGACAACCAGTTCCACGAGTGCCTCGTATACCGACTGGCGCAATGGCACCGGCCGCTGCACGGGGGTGATGACCCCTGCTTGGTCTGCCGATCCCGCATCTACGGTCATGCCGATCTCCCCACGGCCACCGATTTAGCATATCGGCCGCTGTATGCAAAATGCGGGCGGCCCCCACGCGCCGAACCCGTAGGCGCTACCCGGCGGGCAATCCGGCATTCCGTGCCTTGGTGCGGGGGTCTGTGCCATCGGTAGGCCGCGCCGTCCGGTGGGCCGCGCCCGTCGGGGGAGCCGCACCCGTCGGTGGGCCATGCCCCTCGGGAGGGCCGCGCCCCGCCGGGTGCCGTGCTGGCGTCGCGATGGGCTGGCGTGGGTGCCGCGCCGCGTGGAGCCATGTATCTAACAAACCATTATCCTGTCCATCAAATCGGGGCAAAACCATCGCTACCCCCGCTAGTTTGCCGCCATGGATATCGCCAAGACCGTGACGGATACCACCACGCAGCGCTGGTCGCGCCGACGCTTCATGGGTGGCGCGGCGAGCGTGGCCGCGCTCGGGTCGTTCGCGACCGCGTGCGGGAGCGGCGCGGATCAGCCGGCGAGCACCCCCACGTCGGGCGCGCCGACCTCGCCGCCGAGCGGCACCAGTACCTCCCCCGGATCCACCCCGGCCACCTCCGGGGTTGACGCCGAACTGATCAGACAGCGCTACGAGGGCCTGCGGCCGTTCGCGCCCGCGCCGACGCCGCCGGCCGTCAAGCCGATCACGCTGAGCGCGTCCGACCCGACGGTGTTCTCGCACGTACCAATGACCGACAAGGTCGTGTTCGTCACGATCGACGACGGCATCGAGAAGGACCCCCACTTCATACAGATGGTGAAGGACTTCCAGATCCCCCTCACCATCTGCCTCGCGGACGTGCTGATCAGGGACGACTACGCGTACTTCGAGAAGCTGCACGAAACTGGCTATATATCGATCCAGAACCACACGGTCACCCACCCGCTGGACATGCCGGGCCTCTCAGCCTCGCGCCAGCTCTACGAGATCTCCGGCCAGCAGGAAATGCTCCGGAAGGAGTACGGGGTGACGCCGTTCATATTCCGGCCGCCAGGCGGCAACTACGACGCGACGACGATCGCTTCAGCCGGCGAGGCTGGGCTCAAGGGCGTGATGCTCTGGAAGGAGACCATGCAGATCTCGGACATGGAGTACCAGACTTCCGCGCGCCGGCTCGCAGCCGGGAGACATCATCCTCTGCCACTTCCGCGGCCCGGCGCAGCTCCATGGCGAGACCATGGTGCACATGATGATCCGCCTCTACAAGCACATCCAGGCGCAGGGCTTCACCGTCGCCGACGTCACGACGCACGTGTAGCCGCGTGCAGCGCGAACCAGCCATCTTGTGGTGGGGCTACAGAAGACCGACGTCCACGGGTCATGACGGCCGCCCACCGAATTGCCAGTTGTGCACCTCGATGCCGGCGTACCGGTCCGGGGTCAGGATGGCGCGTGCCGTGTCCGCGTCCCGCGCCCGGGCCAGCACCGCCGTACCCAGCCAGGTAACGCCGTCGTCGGATAGCAGCGGCCCGTACGCGATCAGCTCGTCCCGGTCCGGGGGCACGGCAAGGTCGGCGGCCTGCCCGGTGCCGAGGCCGAGGACCAGGTACCGATTACCACCGGTCCGGCCGCCGGGGAAGTCCCACATGGTGCGCCCCAGCAGGTTGCGCCACCGGCGCAGCAGCACGTCCCGGTACACACCGGCCTGGTAGCCGGGCTCGTCGAAGGCGAACGCGCGGGCGGCAGCGGGATCGGGCAGGCCGACGATGTGCACGCTGCCGGTAGGCGTGTCGCCGTCGTCGGCGAGGGTCGGGCCACGGGCGATCATCTCGTACCGGTCCATGTAGGACCAGTGCTGTTCTAGCAACTTGTCGCGCAAGGTCACAGAGCCGGGCCGGTCGCGGTGGTAGCAGAAGAACTCCACGCCCATAGTCTTGACCATGACGCCGGTGACCGGCACCACGTCGCAGCCGCTAGCAACCCGTAGCCCCCGCCATTAAGGACCTCTAGCGCCGCGACACCTGAGATCACTGCCTGATCGGACGCAACGGGCACGCCGCCTAGCACAATCGGGAACATGAACGCGCTGGACTGGGATCACAACGCCTACTACCACCGCCTGGTCTTGCGGCACCTGCCACGTCAATGTAATCGGGTACTTGATGTTGGCTGTGGCGCCGGGGCTTTCGCCGTGGAACTGGCCAAGCGAGCGGAACATGTTGACGCCCTTGACCGCTCCCCGGCCATGATCGAAGAGGCCAAGCGGGCGGCACCGCCCAATGTCACATGCATCCTCGCTGACGTACTGCAAGAGCCACTTCCAGATGCCCGGTATGACGCCATCGTGTCAATCAGTGCCCTGCATCACACGCCTGTTGAAACGGTCCTGCCCCGTCTGGCCGGAGCGTTGCGCCCAGGCGGGGTCCTGGCGGCCGCGGCTCTGCCCCGACGCGATCTGCTCCACGAGCTGCCCGCCGAGGTCACCGCGATGATCGGTCACCGGCTGCTCGGGGCCGCATTTGCCATCCTCAGAACCTCTGGCCGAGGACGCTGGTACGCGAAGGAACTCAATCACATAATCATGCCTGTCGTTCTTGATCCTTCACTGACTACCCGCCAGGTGCGGCAGCAGGTGTCGGCACTTCTGCCCGGCGCGCAGGTGAGGCGGCTGGTCTTCTGGCGCTACTTCCTGCTGTGGCGGAAGCCGATCGAGACCTGACAAACATCGTCGGCCGTCCGTCAAGCCCGGTCCTAAGTGACCCGGCATGGTGTGCCCCTTCGGCGCGGCCGGAGTTCCACGGGAGGATGACCGCCAGCCATAGAGCCTCCGCCCGATATCGAAACGGGTAGTAGAGGCTCGACGAGGTGCCGGGGTACGCGGCCCAGGCCACATAAACTGTGTTACTGTGAAACTGTGAAAAACATTACGGTCTCCGTGCCCGACGAGGTGTACCGCAACGCCCGGGTCGCCGCAGCACAGCGCGATACCTCGCTGAGCGCGCTGGTCGTCGCGTATCTCAAACGGCTGTCCGGACGGATGGAGGAGTTTGCGAGGCTGGAGGCGCTGCAGCACGATGTGCAGGCCGAAATCGGCCAGTTCCGCGCGGCCGACCGGCTTGGCCGCGACGAGGTCCACGACCGTGCGGTTCATTGACACCAACGTCCTGCTCTACGCGATCTCACGAGACCCCGCGGAGCAGGACAAGGCCAAGCGCGCCAACGACATCCTGGCCGACCGTGACCTGGCACTGTCGGTCCAGGTGCTGCAGGAGTTCTACGTGCAGGCCACCCGGGCCAGCCGACCGGACCCCATCACCCACCAGCAGGCCGTCCGGCTCATCGAGTCATTCTGCCGCTTCCCCGTCCAGGACGTTACGAGCGCGATCCTGATGGCGGCCCTGGACACGCGTCAGCGGTTCCAACTCTCGTACTGGGATTCCGCGATCATAGAGGCATCCCGCGCGGTGGGCTGCGCAGAAGTCCTGTCCGAAGACCTGGGCGACGGCCAGGACTACGGTGGAATCCGAGTCATCAATCCGTTCCGCTGAGTCCGCCGCACCTGTGTCATTAACCCCGCCTTCAGGCGTGGCTGCCGAGCCGGGCACGACACGCGTCGGCGATGTCCCGAATATCGATCTGCTGGAGCATCTGGTCGTGTCGGCGATCTTCCGGGTCGAGTGTTCTCAGGGCCTGCTCGTAGGCTCGCTGTGCCCCCACTACGTCACCGAGAGCGTCATAGCTACGGCCCAGGGTGAAGGCGGCCAGAGCGAACGTGGCGTCGGTATAGAGCGCGCGGCGAAGCGCGGCCGCTGCTCTGGCCGGGCTCACCGTCCGCTAGTGCCACGAGCCCCTGGACGAAGTGCGCGTCGGCATCGAGCGGGTTGTCCGCGAGCAGCGACGCCACCGCAGCCAGGGCGTCGCCGCGATCACCTTTGTCCGCCGCACTCAGTGCTGCCGCCAGCAGTTGCTCGCGTGACAATGACGGCTCGCGGCCAATCGGGCGGCGGAGCGGCCGCGAGTGCGTCGCGGCTATCCGGTTGATCCGCGCCGCCGATGGTACGCGCGTCCGCTGCAGGGCGTCCGCAGCACCGAGCAGGAGCACCCCGCCTGGGCGCAACGCCCGCCCGAGCATGCCGATCACATGCTCCGCGAGCTGCGCCTCGAAGTAGATGAGCACGTTCCGGCAGGCGACAACGTCGAAGCCGACCTCACCGGATGGCGGGATTGGGTCACCGGCGAGGTTGTGACGGCGGAACCGCACCAGTTTGCGTAGGCCCTCTCCAACGAGATACCTGTTGTCGGGCTGTCGCTCGAGGTAGCGCATGCGCAGCGACGGCTCCAGCCCGCGTACCGCCCGCTCGCCGTACCGGCCGGCGGCGGCAGCGACAAGCGCAGCACTGGAGATATCCGTGCCGAGCACGTCAACCGTGGCCGGTGCCGGGGCGAACGCCTCGGCGGCGAGCAGCGCCAGTGTGTAGGCCTCCTCCCCGCTCGCGCACCCAGCGCTCCACACCCGGACGCTTCCCGATCCCGCGGCACGGGCATTTCGCAGGTGGGCATGCCATGCGATGGTGTCGAGCTGGTCCCGGTGCCGGACGAAGGTGGTCTCCTGGACCGTCACCTCGTCGATCAACCGGTCCACCAGAGCGCGGCCGTGCCCCGCTTCCGATGTCGCGCGCAGGAAGGCGCCCAGATCGACGCCGCGGGCCACTCGTTCCACGGCGGCACGCAGAGCGGGCAGCCGGTCCGCTGGCAGCGCGATCCCGGTTTCCCGCTGGACCAGTGCGGCTATCTCCGCGAGGGAATTCTTCACCGCCGCACCGGAAGCCGCTCGCAGTGCAGTCCCAGCAAGCAGGTGACGATGCTGCCTGGGGACATGACAGCTTCGACCCCGAGGTCGATCGCGGCCTTCGGCATTCCGAACACCACCGACGACTCCTCGTCCTGCGCAATCGCGAGACCGCCCCCGCGCTGTACCGCCGCCGCGCCGACTGCGCCGTCGCTGCCCATCCCGCTGAGCACGACGCCGACGCCAGTCTTCCCGGCGACCGCGGCGATGCTCCCCAGAAGGACATCACCCGACGGGCGATGACGCCCGACGACGGTGTGCCGGTCCAGGGACAACCGCCCGGTGTCCGCGAGCCTCAGGTGTGCGCCCTCCGGCGCGATCCAGGCCCCGGGACCCACCCGCGCCCCGTCCGTGGCGATGCCGACGAGCAACGGCACGCTCTCGTCGAGCCAGCGGGCGAGCCCTTCGGTGAACCCGGCCGCGATGTGCTGCACGACGAGGATCGGGATGGGGTAATCGGCCGGGAGCTCCTCCAGCAGGCCCGCCAGAATATGCGGGCCTCCGGTGGATCCGCAGAGGCCGATCACGGACGCGTGGCGCGGCGCGGTGGCCAAACCGGCCGGACCGCCGCTGAGCTGGGCGCGCGGATGGCGGATCACCTGCACCCGGCTGAGCAGCTTGACACGATGCCGGAACGCGGCGCCCGCGACGCCCGCCCGGTCGCGCAGGTCGAGATCATCCTTGGCCAGAGCA
Source organism: uncultured Actinomycetes bacterium (assembly GCA_963822825.1). Taxonomy (GTDB): domain Bacteria; phylum Actinomycetota; class Actinomycetes; order Streptosporangiales; family Streptosporangiaceae; genus JAWWPY01. The sequence goes on from CAWGIW010000001.1 coordinate 191,998, forward strand.
TCGAGCGCTCCAGCAGCGAGCGCCGCCGCCGACTTGTCGGTTCCGCGACCGACGTGGGACGACAGCACGAGGATGGGCAGTGGCTGGGCGCTCATGATCTGCCCGACCGCCTGAAGCCCGTCCAGGGACGGCAACTCGACGTCCATGGTCACGAGGTCCGGCTGCACGTTGGGCAGAGCCGCGATCGCCTCCTCGGCGGTGGCGCAGACCGCGACGACCGTGATGTCTCCGTCGTACTCAAGCATCTGCTGGAGAGCGACCGCGTAGACCCGTGAATCCTCGCAAATCAGCACGCGCAACGCCGCGGGCTTGGTCACCGGCCGACGAGCCGCTCGACGGTAGCCAGCAGAGTCTGCTGATCGTAGGTCTGCTTCACCATGTAGGCGTCAACGCCCGCCTCCATCCCCCGGCGTTGGTCGTCCTCGGATCCGAGCGAGGTCACCAGGATGACCGGCAGCGACGAATGCGCCGGGTCGGCACGGATCGCGCGCGTCAGTCCAAGCCCGTCGAGTTCGGGCATCTCGAGGTCGGTGACCACAAGCACGATCTCGGTATCGCGTTCCAGGGCTCTCAGCGCGTCGCGCCCATCGCGCGCGGTCACGACGGGATAGCCGGCAGCCTCCAGGATGCTGCGCTGAAGCTCGCGGACGGTGAACGAGTCCTCGACAACGAGGATCTTGGGGGCCTCGGCAGGAGCCGTGGCGAGGGCCACCACGGGCAGCGCCATTGCGCTGGCACGTTGATTCCCCCGGGTGAGCCCGGCCGGCTCGATGAGGAGCGCAATCCGGCCGTCACCGAGGATGGCGGCACCGAGATAACCGCCGACGCCGGCAAAGAGCGGGCCGAGCGGCTTGACCACGACCTCCTCCTGGCCGCGCAGCGCGTCACAGATCGCGACGATCCGGCGGCCGCCCGCGGAGATGACAAGGCCGGGCGGCCGGGCAGCCGGTGGCAGCGCCCTCGCACCGATGAGTGCCGCGAAGTCAACGACCGGCAGCATCCGCCCCCGGACCTCCAACGATGGGCGGCCTTCGAGCACAGGCGTCCCGGCCACAGTCACCGCCTCCTCGACCGCGGCCAGCGGCACGCCGTAGACGGCCTGACCGCGTTCGAAGAGCAGCACCTCGAGCAGCGCGAGCGCGAGGGGAAGCAGCAGGATGATTTCCATCCCCCGGCCGGGCTGGCTGCGAACCTCAAGCCTGCCCCCCATGGACTGCGCGTAGGTCTTGACGGCGTCGAGACCTACGCCCCGGCCGGCGAGGTCGGTTACTTGCTCCGCGGTCGAATATCCCGGACGGGTGAGCACTTCGGTGAGCGACCCCTCGCGTCGTGCCTCCTCGATCACCTCCGGCGAGACGCCCCCGCCGTCGTCCGCGACGACGATCTCGACGAGGCTGCCATGCGGCACGGCACGCACCTCGATGCGGCCGCGCGGCGGCTTGTGCGCGCGCTCACGCTCCGCCGGGGACTCGATGCCATGGTTGACGGCATTGCGCAGCAGGTGCCCGAGCGGTTCGGACAGGCTCTCCAGGATCACCCGGTCGAGTTCGGTGTCCCGACCCGTGACGACGAGCTCGACAGATTTCCCAGCGGTGCGCGCGAAATCCGCGACCGCGCGCGGCAGCGGCCCCGTGATCACCGAGAGCGGGAGCGTCCGCAACCCGACCGCGGTGTCCTTGAGCTGTTGGAGCATGCGATCGCCGACACCGAGGTGATCGGCGAGGTCCCGTGAGAGCAGCGCCTCCCCAGCCAGCGAGTGGGTCAGCCGGCGCCGCTCCTGCATAACCTCACCAACGACGTCGAGCAGATGGTCGATCTTCTCGGCCGGAACCCGCAGCGTCCGCCGCTCAGGCACGGCCGCTTTGGGCACGCCTGTCTTTGGCACACCGGTTATTGGGCCGCCCGGACTGGGCGCGCTCGCGTTGGGCACGGCTGTCCTCGGCGTGCCCGCCTTGGGCACGCTCGCACCGGGCGCGCTCGCCTCTGGCATGCCCGCACCGGGCGCGCTCACCTCTGGCATGCCCGCACCGGGCGCGCTCACCTCCGGCGCGCTCACCTCTGGCGCGCTCATCTCTGGCGCGCTCACCTCTGGCGCGCTCATCTCTGGCGCGCTCACCTCTGGCGCGCTCACCTCTGGCGCGCTCACCTCTGGCGCGCTCACCTCCGACATGCTCGCGCCGGGCGCGCTCGTGGCCGGAGGGCTGGCATCGCCGCCGGGTCGCACCGCACGGCTCGCCGCGAGATCCTCGAGGAGAGCGTCAATGGGCTCGGCGGCCCCGGCGACCTGCGCGCGCAGGGCGGCGGTCGCGCGGAGCAGCGGCTCAGCGAGTTCCGGCGGGAACACTCCTGCCTCGCGCACGCTGGCCAGAACGTCCTCGACGGCGTGCCCGAGTGCCTGGACGTCCTGGAAGCCGAGCATGCCGGCCGACCCCTTGATGGTATGGGCGTTGCGGAACAGCGAGTCGATGGTTTCGGTATCCGCCTCCGCGGACTCCATCGCGAGCAGCGCCGCGTCCATCTGGTCCAGCCGCGTTGTCGCCTCTTCACGGAAGATCTCGGTGAGCTCAGCGTTGAATTCGGCGTCGATTTCGCTCACCGCGCTGCGCTCCCGCTGCGGGCTTGCAGGGCGCTGTCGAGCTCGCCGACCAGGGTGTCCAGCCGTTCGGCGGTGGCCGACCATTGCGTCTGCTCCACCGCGAGTTGATCCCCGGCGTCGCGGATCTGCTGGATCGCGCTGTCCACCTGATCGGCGGCTGACTTCTGCTGCTGGGTGGCCAGGATCGACTCCTCGAGCATGGTCGCCGTCGAGGCCATCAGCTCCCCGACCTCACGGGCCTGGCGGGTGCCCTGCTCGGTCGCCATGATCGTCGCGTTCGTCTCATCCTGCACCCCGGTGATGATCACACTGATCGAATCGGTCGAGTGCACCGACCGCTCAGCCAGCTTGCGCACCTCCGCCGCCACCACCGCGAACCCCTTCCCCGCCTCACCGGCCCGGGCCGCCTCGATCGCCGCGTTCAGCGCCAGCATGTTCGTCTGCCCCGCGATGTCATTGATCAGCTGGAGGATCTCCCCGATCTTCTGCGCCCGCTCACCCAGCGACAGCGCCCGCGCCGCGATCGCCTCGACCTTCTCCTGCATGTCCCGCATCGTGTCGCCGGTCCGCTCGGCCATCTCCGCCACCGCATGCGTGTTATCCGCGATCGACCCCGCCGTGACCGCCAGCTCCTCGATCGTCGCCGACGTCTGCGCCACCGCCGAGGACTGCTCACTGGTCACCGCGGCCGCGTTCCGCGCCGCCGCACGCAGCTCACCGGCCACCTCACGCAACACCGCCGACGTCGAACGAAGACGGGTGAGAAGCTCGTCACGGTCGCCCAGCCGCCCGAGCGCTTCCGTCAGGTCCCGCTCTCGCCGGGAGGCCCGGCTGAGCAGCCGGAGCGCGAAGACCCCGAGCGCGATGCCGACGGCGATGGTGAGGAGGACGGCGGCGGTCCCGATGGCGCGCGCCTGATCCGCCACTGAGGCGGCTGCCACCTGCGCCGCGTCCGCGCTCTGCGACAGAACGTCATCAAGCGAATCCAGGGGTGGCACGACACCAGGCGCCGCGGCCTCCAGGCGATCGACGGCCGCGTCCTCGCGGACCAGGCTGGTGCCCTCAGCGCCACGGAGCTGCCCGAACGTGGAATAGTAGCGCGCTTCTGCGGCCACGGCGCGCGCCAGGGGCTGCGCCTCCACGGCGGTGACGTCGCCGCGGATCTGTGCGGCCAGCCGCAGGAACTGATCTCGCTTCGTCGTCACGCCGGCCAACGTCGCTGGTGATGGGAGAAAGATGTACTCGTCGAACGCGTTGCGTTCCTGCCAGAAGGCGGCGGTGAGCTCCACCGTGGCCTTCGCGTCCGCGCGCTCTTCGAGCGCGACGGTTCCCCGGGAGATGGCCGCATCGTAACGCCAGTTCGAGAGGGCGCCGGCGCCCGCGATCACGGCGACGACCGCCACACTCACCGCGGCGACGCGGCGCACCGGTCCGCTCAGCCGGCCTATCAACCATCGCTCCTAACCCGTGCCTGCCAGTTCACTGCTGTGCCTGGTCAAGCGAGGCAAATACCCGGCGCACATCGATGACCCCGACGAGGTCGTCCCCGATGTGCGTGGCCCCCACCAGCAGGTCGGATTCGGCCTCCTCAGCCGGATCGGCCAGTTCGCCGACCATGCTCACCTCGTCGATCGCGAAACCGGCCTTGATGCCCCAGGCCTCGGCGACGACCATGCGGTCCGGCGGCGCCGACCGCGGGATTCCCAGCAGCAACGCGAGGTCGACGACCGCCAGGATCTGGCCGCGCAGGTTCCGCACACCGAGCACCTCCGGCCGCGATCCGGGAACAGGCACCACGTCCCCCAGCTCGGCCACCTCGAGCACGTGCTCAACGGGCATCGCGTAGGCTTCCGCGGCCAGCCGCAGCCGCACATAAACGCTCATGGCGGCGCTCCCCGCCATCTTCCCGCAGGGCGCTGTCGAGCTCGCCGACCAGGCCATCCAGCCGCAGGGCGGTGGCCGACCATTGCGTCTGCTCCACCGCGAGCCGGTCCCCGGCGTCGCGGATCTGCTGGATCGCGCTGTCCACCTGATCGGCGGCTGACTTCTGCTGCTGGGTGGCCAGGATCGACTCCTCGAGCATGGTCGCCGTCGAGGCCATCAGCTCCCCGACCTCACGGGCCTGGCGGGTGCCCTGCTCGGTCGCCATGATCGTCGCGTTCGTCTCATCCTGCACCCCGGTGATGATCACACTGATCGAATCGGTCGAGTGCACCGACCGCTCAGCCAGCTTGCGCACCTCCGCCGCCACCACCGCGAACCCCTTCCCCGCCTCACCGGCCCGGGCCGCCTCGATCGCCGCGTTCAGCGCCAGCATGTTCGTCTGCCCCGCGATGTCATTGATCAGCTGGAGGATCTCCCCGATCTTCTGCGCCCGCTCACCCAGCGACAGCGCCCGCTCCGCGATCGCCTCGACCTTCTCCTGCATGTCCCGCATCGTGTCGCCGGTCCGCTCGGCCATCTCCGCCACCGCATGCGTGTTGTCCGCGATCGACCCCGCCGTCGTCGCCAGCTCCTCGATCGTCGCCGACGTCTGCGCCACCGCCGAGGACTGCTCACTGGTCACCGCGGCCGCGTTCTGCGCCGCCGCATGCAGCTCACCGGCCACCTCACGCAACACCGCCGACGTCGAACGAAGACGGGCAAAGAGCTTGCTCAGCCGCTTGATCGCCGCTGTCCGCTCTTCCTCCCGGTCGAACGCACGGCCGAGTTCCTGGAGCGTCATGAGCGCGAATGCGATGCCAATGGCCATGGCCAGGACGGCCGCGGTCACCCCGATCACGAACGCCTGGCTCGCGGCCGAGGCGGCCGCTGCCCGCGCCGCGTCCGCACGCTGTATCTGGGCGCGATCAAGCCCGTTCAGCGGAGCCAGGACCCACACCTCGCTGGCATCCATCCGCGCGGCCGCCGCGGCCTCACCGGCCGTGGTCGTTCCCGCCGCCCCTCGAAGCTGCGTGAACTGCGCGTAGAACCTCGTGTTCCCGGCCACGCCCTGGGCCAGGAATCCTGCCTCGGCCGCCGTATTAGCCACGCCCGGCGTCTCCGACGCGTCCGCGAACCGCTCCTTCTGCGAAGCCACCTCGTTAAACGCCTGCGCCGACGGAACCAGCATGTAGGCGCGGATCGCCTCGCGCTCGTGCCAGAAGTCGGCCGTGAGCGTCTCCGTGACGGTGGTGTCAGTGTGCGCGTCGACCGCGTCGGACGACCGGGAGAGGGCAGCCTCGTAACGCCAGATCGTCACGGCCACCGCGGTTGCGATCACCACGACGACGATCACGCTCACCGCGACGACGCGGCGCGCCGGTCCGTTCAGCAGCTCTTTCGCCATCGTCCCCGCGTTTCTCCGCCCAGTTATGCCCGCAGACCTCGCGGTGCCGCCCGTCATCTATTATCTACCCACTGATGACACAAAAGTAGCGCTAAGTAACACAGCGTTATCTTAGACGGTACAACTGACCAGCGACCCGGCCGCCCCCGGGACGGCCCCCGGACGGCCCCGGCCGGCCCCGGGACGGCCCCGGCGGCACCGGGACGGCCCCGGGGCGGAACGTGAATCACCCCGTGGCCACCGTTGCGCGGGAGATTTGGGACGATAGGCGGATGACAACTCAGGTGCGGGGCATCGTCGCCCCTGGTAGGGGTGCTCCAGTCGAGGTAATGACCGTGCTGGTGCCCGATCCCGGAGCCGGTGAGGCCCTGGTGCGGGTGCAGGCGTGCGGCGTCTGCCATACCGACCTGCATTACCGCGAAGGTGGCATCGGCGACGATTTCCCCTACCTGCTCGGGCACGAGGCGGCCGGCGTGGTCGAGGCCGTCGGCAGCGACGTGACCAGCGTCGCACCCGGGGATTTCGTCATCCTGAACTGGCGCGCGGTGTGCGGGCAGTGCCGGGCCTGCAAGCGCGGCCGGCCCTGGTACTGCTTCAGCACCCACAACGCCTGGCAGAAGATGACGTTGTCCGACGCCACCCCGCTGTCGGCCGCGCTGGGTATCGGCGCCTTCGCGGAGCTGACGCTGGTCGCCGCCGGGCAGTGCACCAAGGTCGACCCGGCCGTCCCGCCCGAGGTGGCGGGCCTGCTCGGCTGCGGCGTGATGGCGGGGCTCGGCGCCGCGATCAACACCGCACCCGTACACCTGGGCGACTCGGTCGCGGTCATCGGATGCGGCGGGGTCGGCAACGCCGCGATCCTCGGAGCCCAGCTGGCCGGGGCGGCCACGATCATCGCCGTGGACATCGACCCGCGCAAGCTGGAATGGGCCAGGGAGTTCGGGGCGACCCACGTGATCAACTCGCGGGAGGCGGATCCGATCGACGGCATCCGCGAGCTGACCGGCGGGAACGGCGCCGACGTGGTGATCGAGGCGATCGGCCGCCCGGAGACCTACCAGCAGGCGTTCTACGCCCGGGACCTGGCCGGCACGGTGGTTCTCGTCGGCGTGCCCACCCCCGAGATGCGGATCGACCTGCCGCTGCTGGACTTCTTCGGCCGCGGCGGCGCCCTCAAGTCGTCCTGGTACGGGGACTGCCTGCCCGAACGCGACTTCCCCCTGCTCACGAACCTGTACCTGCAGGGCCGTCTGCCGCTGGACAAGTTCGTGTCGGAGACCATCGCGCTGGACGCGGTCGAGGAGGCGTTCGCCAAGATGCAGCGCGGCGAGGTGCTCCGTTCCGTGGTGAAGCTCTGAGCGAAGCCGTCCGGATCGCGATGTGGTCCGGGCCGCGGACCGTCTCCACCGCGCTCATGCGGTCATGGGGCAGCCGCCCCGACACCGTCGTGGTGGACGAACCGCTGTACGCCTTCTACCTCGCCCGCACTGGCCTCGAGCATCCGGGCCGGGAGGCAATACTCATTTCGCAGCCCAACGACTGGCGTACCGTACTCAACGACCTTACGAACGCGGCCTTGCCCGCCGGCCGGACGGTCAGTTACCAGAAGCACATGACGCACCATCTGCTGCCGGAAATCGACCGGCGGGCGCTGGCGCCGCTGCGGCACGCGCACCTGATCCGGGATCCGCGTGAGCTGCTGGCCTCCTACACCAAGGTGCGGTCCGCGCCAGAATTCGACGACCTCGGGCTGCGCCAGCAGGTGGAGATCTTCGATGCGCTCGGCGGGCCCGTGATTGAGGCACGTGACCTGCTGGAACGGCCCGAGGGTGTGCTGCGGGCCCTCTGCGCGGCGCTGGACGTCCCGTTTGAGGCGGCGATGCTGTCCTGGGCGGCGGGACCACGGGATACCGACGGCGTGTGGGCGCCGCACTGGTATGAGGGTGTCTGGGGGTCAACCGGTTTCGGGCCGTACCGGCCGCCCGCCGGGCCGCTGCCAGCGCACCTGGTGCCACTCGCGCAACGCTGCCTGCCGTACTACGAACGGCTGTACGCGCACCGGCTCACCGGCCGGGCCTGACCATCCGCTGTCCAGCTGAAACCACGGGCCAGCTGAAACCACGGGGAGGAACCATGCTGCAGACCTTTGACGAGCGCAACCGTGATCTGATCGTCAGCGTGCGCGGCGTGCTCGCGCACCGCAACGAGGCGGCGGTCAGCCCGTTCGACTCCGCGGTGCAGGGCGGCGACGCGGTCTGGGAGGGACTGCGGCTGTATCACGGCCGGATCTTCCGCCTCACCGAGCACCTGGCCCGCCTGCGGCGCTCGGCCCAGGCGCTGGCCATCACCGACATGCCCTCCGACGAGGAGATCACCGAGGAGATCCGCCGCACGCTGCACGCGAACGGGATGACCGACGGCGTGCACATCCGGCTCACGCTGACCCGCGGGATCAAGGTCACCAGCGGGATGGACCCGCGGCTCAACCAGACCGGCCCGACGCTGATCGTGCTGGCCGAGCACAAGCCCCCGGTGTATGACCAGTCCGGCATCACGCTGATCACCTCCAGCGTGCGCCGGCCCGCACCCGACGTTCTGGACCCGAAGATCCACCACACCAACCTGCTGACGTCCATCCTGGCCAAGATCGAGGCGAACGTGGCCGGTGCCGACGACGCGGTCATGCTCGATCACCGTGGCTTCGTGGCCGAGACCAACGCCACCCACCTGTTCCTGGTGACCGGCGGCCAGCTGGGCACACCGACCACGGCGGCGTGCCCGGAGGGCATCACCCGGGCCGCCGTCCTCGAACTGGCCGCCACCGCCGGTATCCCATGCCACGTGGGTGACTTCAGCCTGACCCAGTTCTACACCGCGGACGAGGTGTTCGTGACCGGCACCATGGGGGGCCTGGCCCCGGTCACCGCCCTGGACGGGCGCACCGTCTCCGGCGGTTCGCCCGGGCCGGTGACCAAGCGGCTGACGGAGCTTTTCGCCGAGCTGACCGCCCGGTCCGGCGCCCCGATCGGATGACCGGACCGTTTGCGCCCGCACAGCAGGCAGAATGTCGCCATGACCATGCGAGTACAGATCCCGTCCGCCGCCTTGCCCGGCGGCGCCCGCATGCCGCTGCTGGGGTTCGGCACCTGGCAGATCCGGGGCAAGCGCGCCTACGACGCCGTACGGATCGCGCTGGACGCCGGGTACCGGCACATCGACACCGCGACGATGTACGGCAACGAGGCCGAGGTGGGCCGGGCCGTGCGGGACAGCGGCCTGGACCGCGGGGACGTGTTCCTGACGACCAAGCTGCCGCCCAGCAGCGCGGGCCAGGAACGGGCCACCCTCACGGCCAGCCTGCGCGCACTGGGCACGGAGCACGTCGATCTGTGGCTGGTGCACTGGCCGCCCGTGGCCCGGCAACTGGTGCCGGTGTGGCATGAGTTCCTGGCTCTCCGCGCCGAGGGGGCGGCCCGCGCCGTGGGCGTGAGCAACTACTCCGTGGCCCAGATCGATGCCCTGATCCGGGCGACCGGCCAGGGCCCGGCGGTCAACCAGATCCCGTGGGGGCCCACCCTGTACGACGCGGATCTGCTCGCGGCCAGCCGCGGCCTGGGGGTCGTCGTGGAGGGCTACAGCCCGCTCAAGAACACGAACCTGGCCGATCCGGTGCTGGTGGAGATCGCCGCGCGGCATGGCGTCACACCGGCGCAGGTGGTGCTCCGCTGGCATCTCGAGCACGACATCGCGGTCATCCCGAAGTCGGCGAACCCTGGCCGGATCGCGGTCAACATCGACCTGTTCGGCTTCGCGCTCACCGCCGGCGAGGTCGCCCGGATCGACAGCATGGCGGCCCACTAGGCCCGGGAGGGAACATCACAATGATCACCGGAGTGCATGCGATCGTCTTCTCCGAGAAGGCTGAGCAGGTCCGCACGTTCTTCAGCGACGTGCTCGGCTTCTCTTCGGTGGACGCGGGCGGCGGCTGGCCGGGGCGTGAGGGCCACCCGCGAGGTCACCGACCAGGGCTGGGGGCTGTTGTCGGCCATCCGGCTGCCCGACGGCGGGGAACTGCCGATCTACCAGCCACGGCACCCGCTGCCAGCGCCACACCCCTGACCGCGCGAGGCTACGCCGTCAGCGTGGCGGAACACGCTCCGCGAGCCGGGCCGCGAGCGTGGCGGCCAGCCCGTTGAGCACGCCGTAGCTGTCCACCGGGCCACCGCTGCCCACTGAGTCACGGTCGTTGATGGTGATCTTGGCCGTCAGCGTCCCGACACGCACGACGACGGTCCGGTCGCGGTTGAGGATCCACGCCTCGTCGCCGACGCCGGGCAGCGGGCGGCCGAAACGCCGGGCCGGACCGGAACTCAGGCCACCCAGCGCGCCCTCGGCCACGGTCACGCTCACCGTCAGCCCCGGGCCGCGATAGATGACCGCCGCGCCGCCCGGAACCGGCGGAGCGACGCCGCTCACCGGCCGCCCCAGTGCTTCTGCGACCTCGGCCGGGGTGAGCAGCCCGCCCGGCGCAGGCAGCCTGCTAGCGGCCGCGTCCGCCTCGGCCCAGCCGGGCGTCCGCGGACCGGCCGGTGCGAGTCAGGTCGAGCAGCTTCGTCGAGTGCGCGACGAGCCGCACATCGACCATGTCCCTGAGCCGCACACGGTCGAACAGGATGGGGCCGACCTCGAAATTCCAGGCGCGGTCGCCGTCGTCGATGGCGATGCCGTAGTCGTGGCCTCCGTCGCCGTTCCCCGCGACCCAGCGGGCGATCACCTGGCCGTCGAAACGGGCCTCGGCCGACCGGGCTGACCGGCGACCCGGCACAAACACGATCGGGGTGTCCGGGATCTCGACGCTCCGCCACTGGCCGGTGAAGGACGACCAGGCGGTGCGGGGCTTGCCGATCTTGCCCCACGCACGGTGGTACGCCTTGGGCCGCTCGGCCCGGAGGCCGGTGGTCCGGCCCGGCCAGGCCCCGGCCACCGGCACCGGTGCGCCCGGCCGCCACGGCGTAGGCCAGGCGGACCACCGAACCGGGACCGTCCGTGAAGCCGGCGCCGACTAGGTCAGCGACGGGATGCACGCCCAGGGCGATCGCGGCGGCCGACGCGACCGCCATGGTGGCGGTCAACACGCGGCGGCGGGTCAGCCCGGCCCTTCTGGCCTCGTCGCGCAGGGCTTTCGCGAACGGATCCCAGCAGCCCGTCACGTCGGCAGCGTGGCCGCGTAGGCCGCGCCGTTCGGCGTGGCCCGGTTCAGCACGACGTTCACCAGGGCCGGCCGCTCCCCGCTCGGATTCCCGGCCGCGATCGCGCCGCTATCGTCCACTCCCGTGCCCTCCTCCCGGGCCGTCGCTGGCCTTCCGGCCCGTCTCCCGCGCCGCTGGCCTTCCAGCCCATCCCTCACGGCGCTCCGTATCCCCGTCTCCATTGGTGACGTTTTCCAGATGAAATCGCGGTTAACGCGGATGCGTACGATCACGACCCGGCTTGGCTGATCCGGATGAAGCCTTCCTGGGCGGTGGGCCAGCCCGGGTTTCGGCCGGGCCTGAACGCTCGCTGGGAATCTTGTCCGCATTGCCCGGTCCGCCGCTACCGCCGGCCTACCATGACGACGCGGGCCCGGCTGGCGGGTCCGCGGGCGGCAGGATCAGGATGGGGATGCACGCAGCGACGTTCGGCGACATCTGGCATCGCGCGATCAGCGCGCAGCCGTTGCCGCCGCGCACGCTGGTGCTGGCCTGCGCCCTGGCCGCGCTCGTCGCGGTCGCGTCACGGCACATCTGGCCGATGTCGCGCACCGTGGTGACCGTCGCCCATGAGGGCGGCCACGCGCTGGTGGCGCTGCTGACCGGCCGACGGCTGGCGGGTGTCCGGGTGCACGCGAACACCGCGGGGGTGACCTGGTCGGCAGGCCAGCGGCCGGCCCGGGCATCGTGCTCACCACCGCCGCCGGGTACCTGGCTCCGCCACTGCTCGGGCTCGGTGCGGCCGCCCTGCTGGCCACCGGGCATCTCGGCGGCGCACTCATGCTCAGCCTGGTCCTGCTGGCCGGGCTCGTGTTCGTGATCCGCAACGCCTATGGGCTGCTGGTGGTCATTCTGGCCGCCGCCGCGGTCGCGCTGGTCCTGTGGCGCGCCTCTCCCCTGGTCCAAGCTGGATTCGGCTACGCCATGGCCTGGTTCCTGCTGCTCGGCGGGGTCCGGCCGGTGCTAGAGCTCAACCGCTCCCGCCGCCGGGGCAGATCGGCGGGGTCGGACTCCGACCAGTTGGCCCGGCTCACCGGGGTTCCCGGCGGGGTATGGATATTTCTGTTCGGCGTGGTTGGACTCGGTGCACTCGCCGTCAGCGCCCTGTGGCTGATTAAGTGACCGGAGGTCAATGAAGTGAACGGCACTGGGACCCTTACCAGCGGCCCCAGTGCACGACCTCGTCGAACGGCCGCCGGTCCGGTCGCTGGATTGGCGTCAGCGGCCTTCCGGCTGGGTAACCAAGCGCGATCAGGTACGCGAGGAACTTGCCGTCCGGGAACCCCAGCAGTTGCCGCGCGAGCTGCTGGTCGCCCACGGCCGCGTGTCCGCTGCCGATGCCGAGGTCGGCCGCGGCGATCATAATGCTGATCGTGGCCTGCCCGAGGTCGTACTGGCAGTGATCGCGCTCGCGGTCGTTGGCGGGCACCGGCGCCACCAGGGCGATGGTCGCGGCCGACCGGGCCACGTGCCCGGCTCCCTGCCACACCCGGGCGAGTGCCTGCAGGTGATCCCGGCCGGTGACGACGACGAAATCCCACGGCTGCCAGTTCCGCGAGGACGGCGAGCGGCGGCCTGCTTCCAGGATCTGCTCAAGGTGCGCAGGCCGGATGGCCCGGTCCTCGAACTCACGGACGTTCCGGCGCGCCCTGATGGCATCCCATGTCTCCACGCGCGGCTGCCTACCCCCGGCCGGCGGTCGGAAACCGGGCGGGTCCCAGGCAGCAGACGGCCCGGCCGGGATCACTTCACGGACGTCGGACTGCGATCGAAGTATGACGTTCCGTAAACTACAGTCGCAGCCGCGCGCAGGGGGGTGCGCCTGCCCGGACACGTGGAGGCACCGATGGTCACGCGTGACACCGCCTGGCCCAGCGGTACGCCCTGCTGGGTTCGACCTGGGAGTTCGACGACATCGCCAAGGCCTGCGTGTTCTACGCGGGGCTCTTCGGGTGGGAGATCCAGGCCGGGCCGCCCGAAGCTGGCGGTTATGCCATGTGCCTGACGAACGGCCTGGCCGTGGCGGGCATCGGGCCGAAGCAGGGCCCGCCGGGAACACCGGCCGCCTGGACCACGTACCTTGCCGCCCAGGATGCGGGCCAGACGGCCCGCGAGGTCAAGGCGGCCGGCGGCCATGTGCTCATGGAGCCGATGGACATCATGGATGTCGGCCGGATGGCGGTCGCCGCCGATCCTGGCGGCGCGGTGTTCGGTATCTGGCAGGCTCGCGCGCACATCGGCGTCGGGCTGGCCAACGAGCCTGGGACGCTCTGCTGGAACGAGAACTTCAGCCGCGACTTCGACCGGAACAAGGTCTTCTACCAGGCGGTCTTCGGATACGAGTTCGGGGATATCGGCGATGTCAGCTTCAACTACGCCACCCTGAAAGTCGGCGGCACCGACGTGGGTGGCATCGGTGAGCTTGACACAACCTTTCCCGCCGAGGTGCCGCCGCACTGGGAGTCGTATTTTGCCGTCGAGGACACCAACGCCGCGGTCGCGACGGTGAGCGCATGCGGCGGCCGCGTGGCCCGGGCCCCCTGGGACACGCCCTACGGGCGGATGGCTATGGTCAGCGACGACCAGGGCGCGGTCTTCTCGCTGATCAGCGTGCCCGTGCCCAGCGAGGGCTGACCCGCGGCCCGCTGGGTCACCCGGTGCTCGCCGGGACTCGCGACTCACCCGACATGAGCCGGGCCGCGGTCCGGTCCGCGGTGGCCCGCGCCCACCGGCCGCTGGTGAGCATGCCCGCCGTGAGCACGAGGAGGCCGCACCCGGTGATAATCCACCAGCCGACGTGACTAGCCTCGGCAAAGCCGTCCGTGAAGGACCCGGCCAGGGCCGAGGTCACCGCCGAACCGACCACGGCTACACCGAGCGCCTGGCCGATCTGCCGGCTGGTGGATGCGATCCCCGCCGCGACCCCGGCCTGGTTGACGGGCATCCCGGACACGGCCGTGTTGGTGATCGGCGCGTTGACCATGCCGAAGCCGAGGCCGAAAAGGACGTAGGGCAGCAGCAGCCAGCCCACGGATGTGCTGTTCGTCAGCCCCGTCAGCAGCGCGGCGCCGGTGGTCATCCCGATCCCGGCGATCAGCAGCGGCAGCCGCGGCCCGCGGCGGCCGACCATCCGGCCCGAGATCGGCGCGAAGATCGCCGCCGCCGCCGCCAGGGGCAGGGTGAGCAACCCAGCCTGCAAGGCGGAGAACCCGCGCACGTCCTGCAAGTACAGGGTGTTCAGGAAGAGGAAGCCGCCGAGCGCCGCGATCGCGCCGATGGCGATCACGATGGCCCCGGAGAAGGGCGCGCTGCGGAAGAACCTCAGGTCAAGCAAGGGCTCGCTCCGCCTGGGCTCGTAGCAGACCAGGGCGGCCAGCGCGGCCGCGGACAGTGCGAAGAAGCCGAGGATCTTCGCGGAGCCCCAGCCGGAACTGGGGCCTTCGATGATCGCGTAGATCAGGGACGCCAGCATCACTATCACCAGGACCTGGCCGACCGGGTCCAGGCGGCGGGCCCGCGGCGCCCGCGACTCGGGCACGAACAGCGCCGTCAGCGCGATCGCGGCCACTCCGACCGGGATGTTGACCCAGAAGATCCCTCGCCAGCCCACCGTGGCGATCAGCACCCCGCCGACGACCGGCCCGAGCGCCAGGCCCGCGCCGAAAGTGCCTCCCCAGATGCCGATGGCCCGAGCACGTTCGGCCCGGTCGCTGAACGTGTTGACGATGATGGACATGGCCACCGGGTTGAGCATCGAGCCGCCGATCGCCTGCAGCATGCGGAATGCCAGCAGCCAGCCCAGGCTGGGGGCGAGGCTGCACAGCAGCGAGCCAATGGTGAAGGCGGCCAGCCCGGTCTGAAAGATCTTGCGCCGTCCCAGCCGGTCAGCGGTGGAGCCCGCCAGCATCAGGAAACTCGCCAGCACCAGCGTGTACGCGTCGATGGTCCACTGCAACCCCGACACAGAGGCGTGCAGTTCGCGCTGAATGGAGGGGAGGGCGACGTTCACGATCGTGTTGTCGAGACTGACGATGATCAGGCTCATGCAGCAGATGGCCAGGATCAGCAGTCGCCGTCGTCGGCTTGCTTCCGGCAACGGGCCCCCTCTATGGCTGCGAGCCTTCCAGTACTTGCGAAACTACAACTAACCGCCTCGGAAGCGAACGCGCGGTGGCCAGTTTGTATGCCCAAGCGACCGGCCAGGGCTGGCCCGGAAGCCCCGGACGACCCGCCGGTGCTGGCCCGGAAGCCCCGGACGACCCGCCGGTGCTGGTTATATACCCCGAACGGCCGGCCGTGGCCGGGCGTCAATTTCACCGGGGAGGTAGCGGCGGAGCCGTCGGGTCAGGCTGGGCACATCCAGTCGCTCGGGCCGCGGCGAGGACCCTGGTCGGCAGCGCTGGGTAGCGGGAAATGCTCGCGCAGGGTGAATGCGTGCGGCGTGGGACCATGGGCCCGCAGATGCCGGATACGTTCCTCGGCGTCGGCCGTGGTCGGAACGCTGCCTCGCGGTATCCACCACAGGGCCAGATACGCCTCGGCCATCGGCACGAACCACTGCCTGCGGCGGCGCAGCACCTGCCGGTGCGTATCCGAGTAGACAAACGCGGCGAGCGCCTCGACCGACTCCCACACCGACATGTTGATGATGACGCCTGCGCTGCCCGCTTGATCCCATTCGAAGGCTCGCACCGAAGTGGCGTTGCCGTCCTCGGTCTGCAGCCGCCACACGAACCCGGGAGCAGCGTCGGCCGCCGCGTTGACCGGGTCGAGCGCCGCGACGAACCCGGCCAGAGCCGAGGTGTCCAGCGGTGCCACGAGCCGGCCGATGTTCACCTGAGCCAGCGCGTAATCCACGCCGCCATGGTGTCACAACCCGATGCGGCCGCCCAGACCGGCAGCGGGCGCGCCCCGCCGCGGCCTCAGCCCTCCCGGACCAGGGCCATCACCTCAGCCCTCCCGGACCAGGGCGATAACCGGGATGATGCGATCGGTCCCGGCCTGGTACTCGGCGAACCCGGGGTAACGCCGGGCCTGCTCCGCGTACTTCTCGTCCCGTTCCTCCCCTTCCAGGACGACCGCCCGGGCCGGGAAGGTCTCCGTGCCCATCTCGACGGTCACCTCCGGATTGGCCACCAGATTCAGGTACCAGTCCGGGTGGGTGGGCGCACCAGACTTCGACGCGAACACGAGCCAGCGGCCGTCGTCGGCGAGATACATCATCGGGTTCACCCGCTGCTGGCCGGACCGGCGGCCCGTAGTGGTCAGCAACAGCACTGGCGCACCCTCGAAGGGGCCACCGACCTTGCCCTCGTTGGCGCGGAACTCAGCGATGATCTTGCTGTTCCAGTCGTTTGCGTCCGCCATGTCGCTCCTGTCCTCATCGTTCGCCCGATCAGGCCGGACGGGGCCACACTATCGGGAAGAGGGGACGGTCCATGGCCGCCGGGATCCTCGCGGTCCGGGTTCAGGACATCTGGTTCGCGATCGTCCACGGCCCAGTCAGGCGCACCTCGCGACCATACCGGCGAGGCCCCTCCACTCATACCTGGAGGGGCCTCGTCCGGTTCTGACCGGCTTTATTGTGCCCGAACGCAACGGTCTGAGCGGTAAACGACACGCCGCCGGCCGCCGGGCGGTTTGCGGCCTGAGGGGAGCGGTTTGCGGACCTGAGGGAGGAGTAGCGCTGCCCGGCGCAGTCCTCGCGACGGGCGTTCGACCCGGAACCGGGTTCCTAGGTTTCTTTAAGGTCTCTCGAGGGCTGATCTTGGGCCCCGTCGATGGACTTTGGGGATCCCATCCGAAGAGTGGAGCGCCCCATGTTGGTTCGGCACCATCGTCTGGCCATTGCGGCCGTCATCACAGCGGCCGCAATTGCCGTCCCGACCGCCGCTTTGGCGTCCGGATCCGGTTCACCGTCCGGCCAGCCAGCGCCACCGCAGGCATGTACCGCCAGCGCCTGCAAGTCCAAGGCCAGCCACGCCGCCGCCATCAAGTCCGCGGCGCAGTCCCAGCGGGCCGCGCTGGCCGCCTCTGCGGGCATCAGCACGGGCCGACTGCAGGCCGGACTGGTGGCCGCGAAGCGGGCCGGCGGCAACACCGCTGCGGGCATCGCGGCTTTCGCCGCATCGACCGGGGTGTCGCACGCGACCGCACAACGAGTCGTATACGCCGTGTCCGGAACCCAAGTCATCAAGCACAGCCTGACCGGGCCGCCAGCGGCGGTGACAGGACTCGCCACGCGGCTGGGCGTCGCCGTCAGCGCGGCCGGGCGCGCGTTCAAGCAGATCGGCGCGCTGAGCAGCGAGAACGGTGTCGACCCGGCCAGCCCGGCGTTCGCCGCGATCGCCCACGATCTCGGCGTGAGCCCGGCCCAGCTGGCCGCCGCCTGGGACGCGATCAAGCCAAGCGTGGCCGGCCAGTAAGCGGCGGCGGCGTCGCGAGTCCCGCGCATAATGAGTGACGTGCGGGTCCTCGTGGTCGATGACGACGTGGCTGTGCGCCAATCGCTTTCCACCGCGCTCGGGCGTGACGGCTACGAGGTGCTGGCCGCCGACGGTGGCCGGGCCGCGCTGGCCCACATGGCGGCGACGAGCGTCGACGCGATGGTGCTCGACGTGGCCATGCCCGAGCCGAACGGGCTGGAGGTGTGCCGGCGGCTTCGCTCCCGCGGCGACCGGACACCGATCCTGATGCTTACCGCCCGTGACCTGGTCGATGATCGTGTCGCCGGGCTGGACGCGGGCGCGGACGACTATCTGGTCAAGCCGTTCGCGCTGGCCGAGCTGCGCGCCCGGCTGCGCGCGCTGCTGCGCCGCAACGCAGCCAGCACCGAACAGCTCAGCTACCGCGACCTGGTGCTCGATCTTGCTGCGGCACGGGTGACGCGGGGCGGGCGCGAGGTTTCCCTCACCCGCACCGAGTACCTGCTCCTCGAACTGTTCCTGCGTAACCCTGGCCGGGTGCTCAGCCACTCGCAGATCTTCCAGGCGGTGTGGGGGTACGACTTCGGCCTGCGCTCGAACAACCTGTGGGTGTACATGGGCTACCTGCGCACCAAGCTCGAGGCGGCCGGCGAGCCGCGCATCCTGCACACCGTGCGCGGGCTTGGCTACGTCCTGCGCGATGCGCCGTGACGCTGCGGAACCGGGTGTCGGTGGCGGCGGCGGTCGGGGTGCTGATCGTCGTCGCCGCGGTCAGCAGCGTGCTGTACTTCTTCTACGCGGCGAGCCTGCATTCCCGCGTCGACGCGACCCTCATCGACGCCGCGCAGCAAACCTCCTCGATCGCCCGGCGCATCAAGCAATCAGCGGCCAGCGACCAGGGGATCAACAAGCCGGTCACCGTCGGCAGCGTAGAAGTCCAACTGGTCCCGGGCCCGGTGGGGATCGGTCAGCCCACCCCGTTCGGACCGCTCGACAAACGCGATGTCGCGGTATCCGAGGGCGCGCAGCCGCCATACTTTGCCGACGCGCGCGACGGCGGTCAGCAGTTTCGGGTCTACACCGCCGCCCTCCCCATCGCCCCAGGTGGTGGGCTGGTACGCACCAGCCGGGCCGCGAACGCCGATGACGGCGCGCTGCGCGACGCGGCCCTGCTCCTCGCGGGGCTCACCGTCGCGGCCGCTGGCCTCACCTACGGCGCGGCGCGGCTGACCGCAGGCCGCATCCTGCGACCCATCGCCCAACTCACCGCGGCCGCCGAGCACGTCACCCAGACCCGCGACCTCACCGCCCGCCTCGACTTCGCCGGGACCGGCGATGAGGTGGGCCGGCTCGGCTCGTCCTTCGACACCATGCTGGCCGCGCTGCACGAATCGGTCACCGCACAACGCCAGCTCGTCGCCGACGCCTCCCACGAACTGCGCACCCCGCTGACCAGCCTGACGACGAACCTGGACTTGCTCGAGGACGGTGCCGGGCTGGCCGACCCGCAGGCGCCCGGCCTGGTGCGGGCGGCGCGAGAACAGGCGGGCGAACTGGACCAGCTGATCACCGACCTGCTCGACCTGGCCCGCTACCACGAGTCCGCGCCGCACCGCGAGACCGTTCGCCTGGATCTGCTCACCAGCGAGGCGGTGCACCGCGTGCGGCAGCACGTACCACATGCCCCATCGTCGCGGACCTGCGACCCTGCCTGGTGCACGTCGATCCCGCCGGGGTCGACCACGCCATCTGCAATCTGATCGATAACGCGATCAAGTGGAATCCACCCGGCGGCGCGGTACACGTCGTCGTCGCCGATGCGCACGTGTCGGTCACCGATCACGGCCCCGGGATCCCAGACGAGGATCTCCCGCACATCTTCGAACGCTTCTACCGGGCGCCGGCGGCACGCGGGATGCCCGGCGCCGGGCTGGGACTGGCCATCGTGGCCCGCATCGCGCAGGCCAACGACGCAACGGCCGATGTGCGAACCGGCCCGGACGGGTCGACCTTCACCCTCGCATTCCCTCTACACCCGCGCGCCGCGGAAGTCTCGCCCCGCGAGCGGGAATAGGCGCGTCGCGTCGGCGCCCCAGAAGCGGCCAGGCAACCCAAGGCGAAACGGCAGTGACCCCCGGGACTGGGTTCCTAGGTTTCTTTAAGGTCACTGGAAGGGCGATCTTGGGCGCCGTCGGTGGACTTGGGGACCATGATGAACCACAGCACCCGCGTCGTGCGCCGGCCACGGCGGGCATGGCCGCCCACAGCGCGAACCACGGCCGCCATCGTCGCCACGGCCGCCCTGGCCCTGCTGGCGGCGTGCAGCGGCAGCCCATCATCCACCGGTTCCGGCGGCTCGCCGAATGCGGGCGGGTCAGCGAACTCCCCGTCAACGAACTCCCAGAAGGCACTGGCCTTCTCCCGCTGCGTGCGGGCCCGCGGCGTGCCGAACTGGCCCGACCCCGCCAGCAGCGGAGAGATCCCCAAGGAAACCGCGCAGCAACTCGGGGTCAGCAGCTCCCAGCTTCAGGCGGCCCTGAACGCTTGTCAGCACCTGCTGCCGAACACCGGCAACGTTGACGATAACCCGGCCGAGCTGAACCAGTGGTGGAGCCTGATGCTGCACTTCGCCCAGTGCATGCATTCCCACGGGGTGCCGAACTGGCCCGGCCCCAGCCCTTACCCCCAGGACCCCGTGCGGCCCACTTTCAAACTGCAGGCCGCCGGCATTGGCTTTCACCGGGGGGCCCAGCCCGGAAACATCGTGAATTCGCCGCAGGTCGAGGCCAAGGTACAGCAATGCGAGTCGGTGGTGCACCAAGACGTGTCGGGCTGGTTCGACTAAGGAGCTAGATCGTGAGTGAGACGGTTTCGCGTGACCGGGAAGCCGGGTGGCAGGCGGAGGCCCAGACGGCCGGGGAGGCAAGGGGATCGCGCGCGCGCCGCCGGGCTGGCTGGGTGGCCGCGGGCCTGGTGGTGGTGGCGGCGGCCGGGGCGGCGTCGGCGTGGCGGGCGGGGGCGTTTTCCCCAGCTGCCTCGCCGGCGGCCGGGGGGCAGGGAGCGCCGGCGACGGTGGCGGTGACCCGGCAGGATATCGCGGCGACGACGCCGGTGAGCGCGACGCTGGGGTACGCGGGATCCTGGACGGTGCGGGGGCAGGGCGGCGGGACGCTGACGTCGCTGCCGCCGGCCGGGCGGGTGATCGGCCAGGGGCAGGCGCTGTACCGGGTGGACAACGGGTCGCCGGTGGTGCTGCTGTACGGCAGCGTGCCCGCGTGGCGGAGACTGGACGAGGGCGTGACGGGGGCGGACGTGTCCCAGCTGAACCATGACCTGGTGGCGCTGGGGGACGCCTCACGTTCGGAGATCTCCGCGGCGGGCTGGGATTACTTCTCGTGGGAGACGGCGTACGGGGTGCAGCAGCTGGAAGACCACCTGGGGGTCTCCGCCCCGCCGGGGTCGCTGTCGCTGGGGCAGGTGGTGTTCGAGCCGGAGGCGCTGCGGGTCAGCCAGGTGACCGGCAGCCTGGGCGGCCCGGCGTCCGGGCCGGTGCTGGCGGCGACGTCGGACCGGCACGTGGTGACGATCCCGCTGGACGTCTCGCAGCAGTCGGAGGTCAAGGCGGGCGACACGGTGAGCATCACGCTGCCGGACGGGACGGCCACGCCGGGCGTGGTCTCCTCGGTCGGCACGGTGGCGGTCACGTCAGAGTCGGGGGGCAACGCCACCACGACGATCCCGGTGCAGGTGACGCTGACCGATCCGCGGGCGGCCGGGAGTATGGACCAGGCGCCGGTGACGGTGAACATCACCACCGCCACCGCGCACGACGCGCTGGTGGTGCCCGTCACCGCGCTGCTGGCCCAGTCGTCCGGGGGCTACGCGGTGGAGGTGGCCGGTCCGGGGAACACACGGCGGTACGTGCCGGTGAGGCCCGGGATCGTCGACGGCGCTGACGGGCTGGTGCAGGTGACCGGGGCGCTGGCCCCCGGGCAGCGTGTCGTGGTGGCGGCGTGACCGCCGCGGGGACGGCCCTGGCCCGCGGGGACGTGCCGGTGCTGGAGCTGGAGCAGGTGTCGAAGGTGTATCCCGGGTCGCCGCCGGTGCGGGCGCTGGACCGGGTGAGCCTGGTGGTGGCGGCCGGGGAGCTGGCCGCCATCGTTGGCCCGTCCGGGTCGGGCAAGTCCACGCTGCTGCACCTGATGGGCACCCTGGACACGCCGACCGCCGGGACGGTCCGCATCACCGGCCTGGACGCGGCGGCGATGACCGACCGGCAGCTGGCCGGGCTGCGGGCGCGGCGGATCGGGTTCGTGTTCCAGCAGTTCTTCCTCGCCGAGCACCAGAGCGTGCTGGGCAACGTGGCCGACGGGCTGCTGTACGCCGGGGTGCGCCGGAGCGGGCGCCGGCGGCTGGCGCTGCAGGCCCTGGAGCGGGTCGGGCTGGCGCATAAGGCCGCCGCCCGGCCGGTCCAGCTGTCGGGCGGGGAACGGCAGCGGGTCGCGATCGCGCGGGCGGTGGCGGGCGCCCCGCCGGTGGTGCTGGCCGACGAGCCGACCGGGAATCTGGACTCAGCCACCGGGGCCTCAATCCTGGCTCTGCTGGAAGAACTCAACACCGCCGGGACCACGGTCGTCATCATCACCCATGACCACGCGGTCGCCGCCCGGACGCGGCGCCGCATCGAGATGCTCGACGGGCACATCATCGCCGGCACCCCCGTCCCCGCGGCCGCCGCCGGCGGGGCTGGCGGCGGGCGGCCCACCCGCCGCCAGCCCGCGCCGGGAGGACCGTCATGACCACCCCATCGCGGCGGCCAGCCGCCCCGCCGGCGGCCCGGCTGCGGCCCGGGGACCTGGCCGCCCTGGCCAGCACCGGGCTGCGGACCCGCAAGCTGCGCGCCGGGCTGTCGGCGCTGGGCATCGCGATCGGGGTCGCGGCGATCGTCGCCGTCCTGGGCCTGGCCGCCTCCTCCTCCGCCGCGCTGCTGGCCGAGATCCAGGCGCTGGGCACCAACCTGCTCACCGTCACCAACGGGCAGACCCTGGCCGGCAGACCGCCGAGCTGCCAACCGCGGCGCCGGGCATGATCGGCCGACTGCCCGGAGTCCTTTCGGTCCAGGACACCGGCACCGTCACCGGCGTCAGCGTCTACAAGTCCCCGCTCATCCCCGCGATCGACACCAGCGCGCTCAGCGTGGACGCCGCCACCCTGGGCCTGCCCGCGGTGGCCGGCACCAGCCTCGCGCAGGGCCGGTTCCTCAACGCGGCGACCGCCCGCGAGCCGGTCGCGGTGCTCGGCGCCGCCGCCGCCCAGCGGCTGGGCATCGACCGGGTCCGGCCCGGGATGCGGATCCGGGCCGGCGGCCAGTGGTTCTACGTCACCGGCATCCTCAACCCGGCCACCTGGCGCCGGAGATCGACTCCGCGGTCCTGGTCGGCTTCCCGGCCGCAAAAAAGTACCTGAACTTCGACGGGCACCCGTCGGAGATCTACGTCCGCACCGTTGATACCCCGGCCGCCACCACCGCGGCCGATAACCTGCTCGCCGCGCAGGCCAGCCCGGAAAACTCCAGCCAGGTCACCGTCTCCCAGCCCTCCGCCGCGCTCACCGCCCAGGCCGACGCCAAAGGCGCGCTCGACACCCTGTTCCTCGGCCTGGGCGCGATCGCGCTGCTGGTCGGCGCCATCGGCGTGGCCAACATCATGGTCATCTCGGTGCTGGAACGCCGCTCCGAGATCGGGCTGCGCCGGGCGCTGGGCGCCACCCGCGGCCAGATCCGCACCCAGTTCCTGGCCGAGGCCATCCTGCTGTCCCTGGCCGGCGGCGCCGCCGGCGTCATCACCGGCGCGGCCGCCACCGCCATCTACGCCCGCGCCCATCACGAGACCATCGTCATCCCGCCCCAGGCCTGGGCCGGCGGCCTGGCCGCCGCCCTCATCATCGGCGCCGCCGCCGGGCTCCTGCCCGCTATCCGCGCCGCCCGCCTGTCACCGACCCAGGCACTCTGGAGCATCTGATAGCACAGGTAACCGGCAGGACAGGCGGCGCGTCCCGCGGCGGGGTTTCCGAAGCTTCGGCACATGCGTGAACGGTGAGAGGTCCAGGACCCACTGCGGCAGCCGCAGAGCCGCCCGGCCGCCGGGTGGCGGCCGTCAGTGGGTCGAGGGCGCGGTACGCCGCTGGAAGACCACGCTGGACAGCGCGATCGAGACGATCAGGATCCCGCCCGACCAGATCAGGGCCCGCCAGGCGGACGCGGCCACCGGCGAGCCGAGGAGCAGCCCGCGCAGCGTCTCGACCACGGGAGTGACCGGCTGGTGGACTGCGAACCCGCGGAGCCAGGACGGCATGGTGGAGATCGGCACGAAGGCGCTGCTCGGGTACGGCAAGAACATCACGAAGAAGGTGAAGCCGCTGGCCGCCTCGGGCGAGGAGGCGATGAGCCCGAGCGGCCGCGGACAGCCACGAGATGGCCAGCACGAACAGCAGCAGCACGCCCGCTGCCGCGAGCCAGGCCAGCGGTCCCGGATGCGGGCGGAAGCCGATGGCCACCGCGACCGCGAACACCAGGACGGTCGAGGCGGCGTTGCGGATCACGCTGGCCGCCACGTGCCCGGACAGCACGGCGGCACCGCCGATGTCCATCGAGCGGAACCGGTCGATGATGCCGCCGGTCATGTCCTGGCTCACGCTCACGGCCGTCATTGACGCCCCGAACCCCGCGCAGAGCAGCAAAACGCCGGGAACGACATAGGTCACGTACGCCGGTGCCGACGTGGATCGCACCACCGAAGAGGTAGACGAACATCACCATCAGCATGATGGGAAGCATCAGCGAGGTCAGCAGCGAATCGAGGCTGCGCCTGGACAGGCGGACGCACCGGGCGGCCATGGTCAGCGAGTCGCTGACCACGCTCGCCGGGTGCCGGGCCGCACGCACCGTGCCGCTGGCCAGCGTGCTTTCAGACATGGGAGGCCTCCTTCGCGGGTCGGCTGGGGGTGCTGGACGGCCCGGCCGCGTGGCCGGTCAGGGTCAGGAAGACGTCGTCGAGGGTGGCGCTGTGCACGGCGAATCGCTGCACGCCGCGGCGCCCCGGGTCGACCTCATCGAGGATGGCCCGGACGTGCGCGGCGGTTCCGTCGGTCGGCGCGGCGATGGTCAGGCGGCCCGGATCGCTGCTCACCAGCCGCTCGCCGAGACGCGCCGCGACGTCCTCGAACGCGGCGCGATCGGCCAGTATCAGGTCCAGGCGCTGCGCCGCGACCCGCGTCTTGAGCTCATCCGGGGTGCCGTCGGCGACCAGCCGGCCACCGTCAAGCACGGCGACCCGGTCGGCCAGCTGGTCGGCGTCCTCCAGGTACTGGGTCGTGAGGAACACGGTGACCCCGGTCCCGGCCAGCTCCGCGATGACCGCCCACATCGACTGCCGGCTAGGCAGGTCAAGTCCGGTCGTGCGGCTCGTCGAGGAAGATCACCGAGGGATGGCCGACCAGGCTCGCCGCCAGGTCCAGGCGGCGGCGCAGGCCGCCGGAGTAGGTCGCGACGCGCCGCCCCGCCACCTCGGTGAGGCCGAACTGGTCGAGCAGGGCGGCGGCGCGACCGCGGGCCTGCCGGGCAGGCAGGCCAGACAGCCGTCCCATCATGCGCAGGTTCTCCTCACCGGTCTGCAGCTGATCCACCGCCGCGTACTGCCCGGTGAGGCTGATGCTGCGGCGGACCCGGTGCCGCTCACCGACGACGTCGAAGCCCGCCACCCGGGCCTGCCCGGCGTCGGGGCGGGTCAGCGTGGACAGGATCCGCACCATCGTGGTCTTGCCTGCTCCGTTGGGTCCGAGCAGCGAGAACACGCTGCCGCGGGTCACCCGCAGGTCGACGCCGGCCAGTACGCGCACCGTGCCGTAGGACTTCTCCAGGCCGATCGCCTCGATCGCCAGTTCGCCCGTCATCTCGGCCATACTCATCACGGGGCCAGACTCCTCACTGGGGCCAGTTACCGCGGGCCAGCACGCCCACCCTCTTCTGCGTATGACATACGCACTATTGCGTAGGTTATACGCAGTCCTAGGATGGCTGTCAACCCGGTTTCGCCACTGGCAGCGAGCGGACGACGATGGACGACGACACCGGCACCGGACCTCCCGGCCAGCATCGAGGCGGCGTGGGGGCTGCGTGAACGTCCGCACAAGGGGCCCCAAGCCCGGCGCTGAGCCTGGAACGGATCGTCGAGGCCGCGGTGCAGGTCGCCGAGACCGAGGGCCTGGGCGCGGTCTCGATGAGCCGGGTCGCCACCGAGCTTGGCGCCGCCACCATGTCGCTGTACCGGTACGTAGCGGCCAAGGACGAACTGCTCGCGCTGATGGTGGACGCCGCGTACGGCCTGCCGCCCGCCGACCGGGCCCGGACGAAGGCTGGCGGGACGGGCTGTCCCGGTGGGCCTGGGCGATGCGGGCCGCCACGAAGCGCCACCCCTGGGCGCTGCGCGTCCCGATCAGCGGCCTGCCGGTCAGGCCCCAATGAGGTCGCCTGGTTCGAAGAGGCGCTGGGCTGCCTGCGGCGATACCGGCCTGGCCGAGGCGGAGAAGGCATCGGTGATACATGCTGCTGAGCGGCTACATCAGGAACGTGGCCACCGTGGAAGCCGACATCGAAGCGGCCATCAGGGCGTCCCGCATGACCCCGCCAGGAGTGGATGTCCTCCTACGGCCGCATGCTCGCGAGACTGGCCGATCCGCAACGGTTCCCCGAGATCAGCAAGTTCGTCGCGGCCGGGGTCTTCGACACGGCGGATGACCCGGACGACGAGTTCATCTTCGGCCTGGAACGTATGCTAGACGGCATCGAGGCCCTCGTGGGCCGGGACGGCCGCGGGCCATGACCGGGGCAGATCCTCCCTAGCCGGGCGGCGCGGCGGACGCCGGCTCAGCCGAGATCGCGGCGGCGCAGGCGCGGCCAGGCCGGCCGTGCTGAAGGCTACGGCCACGACGGTCAGCCACACCAGTGGGATGGCCGTGAACGCCCCGCCCGGAAGCTTCGGAACATGCGTGAACGGTGAGAGGTCCAGGACCCACTGCGGCAGCCGCAGAGCCGGGCCGACCAGGGTGAGGAGCGCCACCACGCCGAGCGCGGTCCAGGCCGCGGGCACAGCCAGCCGGGGCGCCAGGCCGAACAGGGCCACCGTCACCCCGGCCATCAGCCACGCGGCCGGAACCTGCGCGAGCGCCGCCCCGAACAGCCGTGGCAGCTGTGTGCCCACATCACCAGTGCGCAGCCCATAGGCCAGCCCGGCGGCCAGCCCGGCCGCGCCGAGCACCACCGCGGTGCCGACCGCCGCGATGGCCAGATGGCCGACGGCCCAGCGGATCCGCCCCGCCGGGGTGGCCAGCACAATCTCCGCGCGCTGCTCCGTCTCCTCGCCACGCGGCCGGAGGGCCGCACCCACGCCGTACGCGGCTGCGGTCACCCCGAGCGTCACGAACAATGCGGCGAAGTACGCGTCGACGAGCCCGCTGTGCCCGCCCAGCCGGGTGACCACCGCCCGGGCCTGCTGCGTGTTCAGGGCCGCTCCGATGCCTTTGGCGGAGACTCCCAGGACGGCCCCGGTGACGGCGAAGCCGAACGTCCACCACAGCAGCGAGGCCCGCTGCAGCTGCCAGGCGAGAGCAAACGGGCTGCGCAGCCAGCGGGGCGCCCGCGCGCGGCCGGGCCGGGCTGGCAGCAGGCCCGCGCCGATGTCGCGGCGGGCGGCGAGCCGCCCGGCGATCGCGGTGAGCGCCGCGCCGGCGGCGAGTGAGAGCCCGGCCACCCACCACCGCTCACCCGCGAACGGCCGCAGCCGCTCCGTCCAGCCGAGTGGCGACGCCCAGCTCAGCCACGACAGCCCGGACCCGGAGTCGCCGACCGCCCGCAGCAGGTAGGCCAGGCCGAGGGCACCGCCTGCGATGCCGCGCGCGGCGCGCGCGCTGCCAGCGAGCTGGGCACTGACCGCCGCCACCGCGGCGAACACCCACCCCGCGAGGCCGACCGCGGCGCCCAGAGCCAGCGCCCCGCGCGCGGGCTGCCCGAGCAGGACCATGGCCGCGGCCATCAGCAGGGCGAGAACCAGGCACGCGCCGAACGTCACCACCACGCTGGCCGCCAGCGCCGCCTGCCTGCCGACGACGGTGGCGCCCACCAGCTCCAAGCGGCCCGCCTCCTCGTCCGCCCTGGTGTGCCTGATCACCGTGAAGATGCCCATCAGCGCCGCGCCGACGGCCAGGGTCAGGCCGACCTTCCACATGGTCAAGCCGCCGACCGACTCGCTGTATATCGGGCCGGCGATGGCCACCAGGGACGGGTTGCCCCTGATGCTGGCGGCCAGCGTGGCCCGCGCCAGCCCGGTCGAGTAGAGGCCCCGGAAGCTGTACGCGGTGCTGGCGACGGCGGCGGTGAGGACGTAGAGCCAGATCGGCAGGACAAAGCGGTCCCGGCGCAGCGCCAGCCGCGCGAGCTCAGTGGTCCCGGACAGCGCCGACGTACCGCGGCGGCCGGCGGCCCGCGGCGGTGCGGCGACCGCGGTCACGGCGCTGTCCCCGCGGAGCTATCCGAGTAGTGCCGCAGGAACAGCTCCTCAAGCGTGGGCGGCTGGCTGACCAGGCTGCGCACGCCCGCTTCGGTGAGCCGCGTAAGCACGTCGCCCAGCGCGGCACTGTCGACCTGGCAGTGCACCCGGGTGCCGACGACGTCCAGGTCGTGCACGCCCGCCAGGCCCTCGAGCCCCGTGGGCGGCCGGGCCAACTCGGCCTGGATGGAGGTCTGGCTGAGGTGCCGCAGGTCGGCCAGCGCGCCTGATTCCACGGTCCGGCCCGCCCGGATGATCGTTACGCGGTCACAGAGCGCCTCGACCTCGGACAGTATGTGGCTGGACAGCAGCACCGTCCGCCCGTTACGCCGCTCTTCCTCGACGCTGCCGCGGAACGCGGCCTCCATCAGCGGGTCGAGCCCGGCGGTCGGCTCGTCCATGATGAGCAGCTCAGCGGTGGACGCCAGGGCCGCGATCAGCGCGACCTTCTGCCGGTTGCCCTTGGAGTAGTTGCGGCTCTTCTTCGTCGGGTCAAGATCAAACTTTTCCAGCGCCGCGGCCCGGCGCTTGTCATCAAGTCCGCCGTGCAGCCGGCCGAGCAGGTCGATCACCTCCCCCCCGGTCAGGTTCGGCCAGAGGGTGACGTCCCCTGGGACATAGGCCAGCCTGCGGTGCAACGTGGTGGCCTCGTGCCACGGGTCGCCGCCGAGCAGACGGGCCGTCCCACCGTCCGCACGGATCAGCCCGAGCAGGATGCGGATGGTGGTGGTCTTGCCTGACCCGTTGGGCCCCAGGAAGCCGTGCACCTCGCCGGAGGCGACGGTCAGATCGAGCCCGTCCAGTGCCCGCGTCCGGCCGAACGACTTCCGCAGGCCGGTCACCTCGATTGCCTCGGTCACGCTCGACAGCTTACACAAAATTCACGAAATTCTGAAAGTTATGAATCGAGTAAACTGGCCGGCAAGGTCAGCACAGCCCGGGGCAAGCCGATCGATGTGACATCGATAATGCTAGAACGCGATCGATGTCACATCGATCGGGACCGAGGGATACGCATCGGGACCCGAGGGATACGCAGGAGCATGGTGTGGGTGATGTGACGGTGACCGGGGACGGTGCTGAGCCGCGGCGCGGAGAGCGGGCCGAGCCACGGCGTGATGCCGAGGCCGTGCGGCGGTTCATCGAGCGCTTCGCCTCCCTGCTGACCGAGTCGGGCCTGCCGCCGATGCCGGCCCGGATCTTCGTCGCCCTGCTGGCCACCGATTCCGCCCGCCTCACCGCGGCCGAGCTGGCCGGGCAACTGGGGGTCAGCCCCGCGGCGGTCTCCGGCGGCGTGCGCTATCTGATTCAGGTCGGAATGGTCAGCCGGGAAAGCGAGGGCGGCTCCCGGCGCCATTACTACCGGGTGCCCGATCGTGTCTGGCCCGAATACCTGCGGGTCCGGGATCAGATTGTCACGCGCTGGGCCGCCATCATGCGGGAGGGCGCGGATGCGCTCGGCACCAGTTCCCCAGCGGGCGAGCGGCTCGCTGATTCGGCCATGTTCTTCGACTTCGTCAGCAAGGAACTGCCCCTCATGCTGGACAGGTGGCAGGAATACAAGGACGCGAACCAGGGCTGAGTCTCCTCGGCGGGTGGCCCAGGCGCCGGCGGCAGGCGGCCGAGCGCCGATCTTCGCTAGCCTGGCCACATGATGGCGACGAATGACGGCTGTGGTGAGGAGGCGGGAACGAGACATGCCCGGTAGCGAGATGTACGACCCGTCTGGGACGGATGCATCGGACACACTGGACGGAAACCCGGGGGACGACCCTCTGGACACCGGGGTCGCGCCGCCTGACCGGTGGTCGGCCGGTGAAGGCTTCGGAACCACGGCGGCCGAGGAAGAGGCGGGCGAATCGCTCGACCAGCTGCTCGCCGAGGAGGAGCCGGACCTGGACCCTTACGCCGAGGAGGACGACGAAGAGGAACTGGTCGAGGACGCCACGCTCGACGGGGCCAATTCGGAAGGGCCAGAGGAGGCCGCTGAGGACCTGCTCGACGACGGTCCCGAAGCACGGGCGGGCCGGCTGGTCGCGGAGGACGAGGGTGCGCATCCTGACCAGGAGCCTGACCTTGTCGCGCGTGATGTCGGCATCGACGGCGGCGCGGCCGGCGCGGAAGAGGCAGCTGTCCACGTGATAGCCGATGATGCGGACTCCGGCCCCCCCACCGGAAACTGATCACCGCGAGCCACCCCGGCGGCGGTCTCGCGAGGAGCAGTCTGGCCGGGCGGCAACGGCACCGGATCTTGGAGCACCCAGGTGAGGACATGACGTGAAGGTGCCGGGGCTGAGAATCTCGGATCCCGGGCTGACCTCGCTGAAGAGCGCGGCACGCCCGGCGATCATGATGCCTGCCATGTTCGCGCTGGCCGACCAAGTAATCAGGCAGCCACAGGCCGCCATCTTCGCCGCGTTCGGTTCCTTCGCGGTGCTGGTGCTGGTGGACTTCGGCGGGCCTCCGCGGACCCGGCTCACCGCCTACCTGTCCCTGGCGGTCGCCGGGATCGTGCTCATCGTCGTGGGCACGCTGTGCTCACAGAACGCCTGGCTCGCCGCGGGCGCCATGGCCGCGGTGGGGTTCATGATCCTCTTCTCGGGGGTGATCAACGGCTATTTCGCGGCCGCCGCGACAGCGGGGATTCTCCTGTTCGTCTTGCCGGTCGCCGTCCCGGCGCCAGTCTCCGCGATCCCGTGGCGCCTGGCTGGCTTCGGCCTGGCCGCGGGCGCGGGGATCTGCGCGGCCATGCTGCTGTGGCCGCCACGGCGGCAGGCCACGCTCAGCAGCGACGCGGCCCGTGCCTGCCTGGCCCTCGCGGACCTGGCCGACAGCGCATTCTCCGGCGACCAGCAGGCCATCGAGGCCCGCGTCGCCGCGGCCCGGGAAGCCGTCAAGGCCCTGGGCAGCCGATTCCAGTCCATCCCGCACCAGCCGACGGGGCCGACCCGGCCGACCGCCGCGTTCGCCGGGCTCGCCGACGAACTCCGGTGGCTGCTGGAATCACTGGTGAACGTCACCAAGCCCGCCGGACTGAACGGGCCCGAGCTGTGCCGGCAGGAGAACGGCGAGACGATGGCGGCCGCGGCCGCCGCCCTGCGGGCCAGCGCGGCCCGGCTGGCCGGAGGAGACGACGTCCCCGACACCGGCCGGCTGGAGCAGGCACAAGAGGCCATGGTCCGGGCGCTCACCCAGCGCATTTCGCAGTTGCCCGCGGACGCTGACGAGCAGGCCGTGGAGGCCATGCTCGGGCGGTCGTTCCGGAGCCGCGCGATTTCCTACTCGGCCCGGCAGATCGCCAGCGACGCCCTCATCGCCAGCGGCGCGCCGCCGCTGCCGGACACCGTGGCCGCCACCAGTGGCGGCGACACGCTGCTGGCGGTGCGGCAATTCGCCGTCGAGCACGCCAGCGCGCGGTCCGTGTGGTTCCGCAACAGCGTCCGCGGTGCCGCCGGGCTGGCCGTCGCCGTGTTCATCGCCCAGAAAACCGGTCTCCAGCACTCCTTCTGGGTGGTTCTCGGGACGCTGTCGGTGCTGCGCTCGAACGCGCTGGGCACCGGCCGGACCATCGTGAGCGCGCTCGCCGGGACCGCCGCCGGGATCCTCGTCGGCGCGGCCATCCTCATCCCGGTCGGCGGCCACCAGACGGTGCTGTGGGCCATCCTCCCGGTGGCGGTGCTGATCGCTGCCTACGCTCCGCGGGTGGTCTCGTTCGCGGCCGGGCAGGCCGCGTTCACCGTCGTCATCCTGATCCTGTTCAACATCATCCAGCCGGTCGGCTGGAAGGTCGGCCTCATCCGCATCGAGGACGTCGCGATCGGCTTCGCCGTCAGCCTGGGCGTCGGCCTGGTGTTCTGGCCACGCGGTGCGGCGACGTTGCTGCGGGAGAACATCGCCGCTGCCTACTCCCGGGCCGCGGACTACTTCGCGGCCGCGGCGGAACGGCTGACCGGTAACGGCCAGACCGGCGATCCCGGCCACGCCGGGGACACCGCCGCGACCGCCGTGCATCAGCTCGACGACTCGTTCCGCCAGTACCTGGCCGAGCGGTCCGCGAAACGCGCGGACCCGGAAAGCGTGGCCAGGGTGGTCGCGGGCGCCGGACGGGTGCTGCGCGCCGGACGATCGATGGCCGCGCTGAGCCAGATGGCGGCGCTGGACGGAGCCCCGGCGGCCGGCCAGGCGACCGACGGCGACGGAAGGGCGGCGTGGTCCGGCGCGGTGCCATGCGGTATGAGCATCGACCGGGAGATCCAGGCGCTGCGCTCCTGGTATGTCACACTCGGTGATTCCATCGTCAACGGGACGACGGTGCCCCGGCCGCAGCCCCCTGATCCCGATGGCCGCAGGCAGCTCCTGCAGTGCGTACGCGAGGCCATCGTGAGCGGCGAGGAGTCCGAGCTCCACGGGGCGATGTCCGTGCTCTGGGCCAGCTATCACCTGGACGTCCTGCGCCACCTGGAGACGCATCTCGGCCCGCAGGCCGCCGTGGCGGTCGGCCAGGAAGAAACCGTGAATGGCTGAACCCGCGACGACGGCCTCCCCGTTCTCCGGGCGCACCGCCTGGGCCCGCAACCTCCAGACCCCGCTCCGGCAGTTCCTGCGCACCGAGACGGGCAGCGCGGCGGTGTTGCTGGCCGCCACGGTCGCCGCACTCGCCTGGGCGAACATCGACTCCGCGTCGTATGCGGCCTTCTGGCGGACGCTGCTGTCGGTTCACCTCGGCCGGGCCAGCGTGTCGCAGGACCTGAACGGCTGGGTCAACTCCGGGCTGATGACGTTCTTCTTCCTGGTGGTCGGGCTAGAGGCACGCCGCGAGTTCGACATGGGCGAACTACGCGACCGGCGGCGGGTCGCGCTGCCGCTGCTGGCCGGCATCGGCGGGATGATCGTCCCGATCGCCATCTATCTCGCCTTCAACGCGGGGCGCCCGTCGGCGCACGGCTGGGGCACGGCCATGTCCACCGACACCGCGTTCGCCCTGGGCATGCTGGCCCTCGTCGGCCCGCGCTTCCCGGATCGCCTGCGCACCTACCTGCTCACCTTCGCCGTCGTTGATGACCTGGTCGGGCTGGGGGTCATCGCGGTTGCCTACAGCCGCCACATCGCGGTCGCCGCGCTCCTGGCCGGACTGGCGATCCTCGGCGTGGCCCTGGTCATCAGGCCCATCGGCGTCCGCAGCGGCCCCGTCTACGCCCTGCTCGGGGCGGCGGCGTGGATCGCGCTCTTCAAGTCCGGCGTCGACCCGGTCGTGGCCGGCCTGGCCCTGGGCCTGATGGCGTACGCCTACCCGGCCGCGCGCCCCGATCTGGAACGCGCCACGGACCTGTTCCGGCTGTACCGCGAGCAGCCGACACCGGAACTGGCCCGGTCGGCCAGCGCCGGGCTGTCGTCGGCGCTGTCCCCCAACGAACGGCTGCAGCAGTTCCTGCACCCGTGGACGAGCTACGTCATCGTGCCCCTGTTCGCGCTGGCCAACGCGGGCATCACGGTCACTCCCAGCTTCCTGGCCAGGGCGTACACCACGCCGATCACGCTCGGCATCCTGCTCGGTTATGTCGCCGGCAAGCCGCTCGGCATCGCCGGCACCACCTGGCTGGTCACCCGGCTCAGCCACGGCCGGCTCAGCCCGCCGGTCGGCTGGGCCTCGGTCACCGGGGCGGGCACGATCGCCGGGATCGGCTTCACCGTGTCGCTGCTCATCGCCGCGCTGGCCTTCAGCGGCGCGCAACTTCAGGACGCCAAGCTCGGCGTCCTGTCCGCGGCGCTCTGCGCGTCGGGACTGACATGGCTCGTCTTCCGGGTGACCGAGATGCTTCCCAAGCCGCTGAAGCTGCGGGCCCTGCTCGGCACCGCCGAGGTCATCACGGATCTTGCTGTTCCGGTCGATCCCGATCGCGACCACCTGCGCGGCCCACGGGAGTCGCCGGTGACGGTCGTTGAGTATGGTGATTTTGAATGTCCCTACTGCGGCCAGGCCGAGCCGGCCGTCCGCGCACTGCTCGCCGACTTCGGCGACGTGCGGTACGTGTGGCGGCATCTCCCGCTCACCGACGTCCACCCGCGTGCTCAGCTGGCCGCCGAGGCCAGCGAGGCCGCCGCCAAACAGGGAGCGTTCTGGGAAATGCATGACCTGCTGCTGGGCCACCAGGACGCGCTCAAGCCGCAGGATCTGGTCCGCTACGCGCATGACCTGGGCCTCAATGCCGAGACGTTCGCCGAGGATGTCAGGAAACACGTCGGCGCGGCCCGGGTCGCCGAAGATGTCGACTCGGCCGACCTGAGCACGGTGTCGGGCACCCCGACCTTCTTCATCAACGGGGGACGGCACTACGGCGCCTACGACATCGACACGCTCTCGGCCGCGGTCAAGGCCGCCCGCGCGCGAGCGTTCATCGCGTCATGAGGAGGCTGGGTTGAAGGGACTGGGCCAGTGGGCATGATGAAAGTGGTGGGCCTGGTGCTGCACCCCGCCCGGGACTGCACCCCGGCGATGGGCATGATCACCGACTGGGCACGGGACCGTCACGTGAACGTGCTCGGGCTGGACGGCGAGACCAACCGGATCACCGGCGACGTCACCGTCTGCACCCCGCAGGCCATGGCCGAACGCGCCGACCTGCTGGTCAGCCTGGGCGGGGATGGCACCATGCTGCGGACGATGCGGCTGGCCTCGGGGACCGGCACGCCAGTGCTCGGCGTGAACGTGGGCCGGCTCGGCTTCCTGGCCGAGGTCGACATCCCGGAACTGCCCGCCGCGCTGTCCGCCATCGACTCTCACCAGTTCACCACCGAGCCGCGGGCCGGGGTCTCGGCCGCGTTCGCCGGCCAGCGCACCCCGGCCTTCAACACCCTGGCCTTCAACGACATCGCCCTGGCCCGGATCCCCGGCAACGGCCGGATCGCCGCAGTGGAACTCCGGGTGGAAGGGAACCCGTTCGTGCGGTACGCGGCCGACGCGGTGATCGTGGCCACACCGACCGGCTCCACCGCGTACAGTTTCTCCGCCGGCGGTCCCATCGTCTCCCCCAGCGCCGAAGGCCTGCTCGTCACCCCAGTGGCCCCGCACTCAGCCTTCAACCGGTCGCTGTTCCTGTCCAGTGGCGAGAAGCTCGCGCTCACCGTGCTGCCGGTCAGCGGCGAACTGGCGGCGGAGGCCGACGGCATCGTGGTCGGGCACGTGATCGCGGGCGACACGATCGACGTCACCCTCCTGCCCGGTGCCGCGAAGGTGGTCAGGCTCGGCCGCACCACGTTCTACCAGCGTGCGCAGCGCAGGCTCCGGCTCACCGGCTCGGCTGAGGTCGAATGACACAGACCCGCACGGGTACCGTGTGGCACAAACGAGATCTCCGCGCGGGATGGATGGCCAGCCGTTGATGGTTGGTGTGATTAATGGCGGGCGAACACCCTGGAAGGGCTGTGATCATGGTGCGAGACCCGGGGGACCTCTACGAGGTGAGCCCAGACGCGCCGGAACTTGACGGGGCGGCCCTGCTGTACTACCTCGACGGGTTCATCGACGCGGGCGCGGCAGGCAAGCTGCTCACCGCGCACCTGCTGGGCACGCTCGAACATCAGGAGGTGGCCCGGTTCGACGTGGACCGCCTGATCGACTACCGGTCCCGCAGGCCACCGATGATCTTCGAGAGGGATCACTGGGAGCACTACGACGCTCCCGAACTGGCGATGCACCTGATGCGGGACGCGGCCGGCGCCGTTCCTGCTGCTGAACGGGCCTGAGCCGGACCACGAGTGGGAGAGTTTCGCCGTGGGTGTACGCGACCTGGCCAGGCGGATGGGAACCGGGCTCACGGTCGGGTTCCACGGCATCCCCATGGGCGCCCCGCACACCAGGCCGCTGGGCGTGACCGCGCACGGGACCAGGTCTGGCCTGACCGAGGGCTACCCGCCGCTGGTGGACCGGCTCCAGGTACCGGGCAGCGCGGCCGCCCTGCTGGAGTTCCGGCTGGGTGAGGAAGACCGCCCCGCGGTCGGGTTCGCGGTCCACGTCCCGCACTACCTCGCCCAGGCGGCGTACCCCGCCGCCGCGGTGACCCTGCTCGACTCGGTGGCCAAGGCCACCGGGCTGCAACTGCCCGACGAGACGCTGCGCGAGGCCGCGGAGCAGACCGACGATGAGATCCGGCGGCAGGTGGAAGGCTCCGAGGAGATCACCGAGGTCGTTCAGGCGCTGGAACGTCAGTACGACGCGTACGCCGAGGGAGCCGACCGCGACGGCCTGCTGGCCGACGGCGAGGACCGGATGCCGACCGCCGATGAACTCGGCGCCCAGTTCGAGCAGTTCCTCGCCGAGCAGCAGGGCCGCACCGACTCCCCCGACGCCTGACTCCCTGGCGGCTGGCCCATGACCGGCTGCTTCCTGGCCGGGGCGCGGCCGACCGGGTCAGGCTACTTCGCGGAGCCTCCCGGTGGCCACGTCGAAGACGAAGCCGCGGACGGAGTCGGTGTGCGGGATGAACGGGCTCGCCTTGATCCGCGCGATCGACTGGCGGACGTCATCGTCGAGGTCGGGGAAGGCCTCAGCCGCCCAGGCCGGCTTGATGCCCGTCTCCTTCTGGATGCTCGCCTTGAAGTCGTCGTCGGTGAACGTGAGCATCCCGCAGTCGGTGTGATGGATGAGGATGATCTCGCGGGTCCCGAGCAGGCGCTGGCTGATGGTGAGCGAGCGGATCTCATCATCGGTGATGACACCGCCCGCGTTGCGGATGACGTGAGCCTCGCCCTCCACGAGCCCGAGGATCGCGTACACGTTGAGCCTGGCATCCATGCAGGCGACCACGGCCACACCCTTGCCCGGGGGAAGCGGCAGTGGGCCGTGGAACGCCGCGGCGTAGCGTTCGTTGTTGGCGAGCAGTTCGTCAGTAGCGGTCATCGCCAGTCCTCCTTGAGTGGTGCGCCTCCTGAGCGTAACCTGCGGGCGCCGAAGGCCCAGGTCATATCCCTGTTAATCCAATCGGAATAATCAAAATAGGGCCAGCCCGGGACGGGTGTCGAGGGCCGGGCCGGGCCTAGGTCGGGGGCGGTGATCCTTTGGTGGTGTGGCTGGTCATGCGGCCGGGTTGTGGAAGTAGTGGCCCTGGTCGAGGTCGTCGATGAGCCCGGGCTGGGTCGGCTGCCATCCCAGCAGCTCGCGGGTCAGCGCGCTGGAGGCCGGGCTGTCGGCGCGCGAGGAAGCCGGCCAGCCAGGCGAAGTGCTCGGCTGCGTCCTCGGGAGCGATGGAGACCACCGGGAGGTCGAGATGGCGGCCGATCACCTCGGCGATGTCGCGGATCGGCACGCCCTCGTCGGCGACCGCGTGCAGCGTCGATCCCGCCGGGGCGTTCTCCAGCGCCAGGCGGAAGAGGTGCGCGGCATCGAGCCGGTGCACGGCGGGCCAGCGGTTGGACCCGTCGCCGATGTAGCCGGAGACGCCCTTGTCGCGGGCGATGCCGACCAGGGTCGCCATGAAGCCGTTGTCTCCGTCGCCGTGAACCGTCGGAGGGAGTCGCACGACGGACGAGCGGACGCCGCGGGAGGCGAGGGAGAGCGTCAGCTCGGCGGTGGCCAGCCGGGTCTGCGGACCGCCGCCCAGGGCGGCCATCGGCCGGGTCAGGACCCATGCCCGTCCCGTTCGGTCGCCACCCGCCCCGGTGCGAGCCCGAGCGTCCCGGAGGCGATGACGAACGGTCGATCAGAACCCGCCAGCGCCGTCGCCGATCGTCTCGACGGCGCGGCGATCCGCATCGGCAGCGCCCTGGAAGTCCCCCGAGAACGCGATGTCGTGCTTGAACGCGAGGTGGATCACGCCGTCCGACGCGGCCGCGGCACTCCGCAGGCTGTCGAGATCATCGAGAGTGCCGCGCTGCACCTCTGCCCCGGCGGCGGTGAGGGCGGCGGCCGAGGCATCCGAGCGGGCCAGCCCGACGACCTGATGGCCCGCGCCGATGAGCTCGGGAACGACGGCGGAGCCGATCCAGCCGGACGCGCCGGTGACGAAAACACGCATGAGAAACCTCCAGGTGCTCGGCCGTCCTCGGCACAGGGTGTGGGCCAGGACGGCTCGATGTCAGTTGCTGTCATCACTATAGCACCTGATGTCAGTCGCTGTCATCAAGTACGATCGGGGCATGAGTCGCTGGGAGCCAGACGCGCGCGGCCGGCTCGAGCAGGCGGCGCTGGAGCTCTACGGCGAGCGCGGGTTCGAACAGACCACGGTGGCGGAGATCGCCGAGCGGGCGGGGCTCACCGAGCGAACGTTCTTCCGGCACTTCGCCGACAAGCGCGAGGTGCTGTTCTGCGGGCGCCGGCGCACTGCAGGACCTCCTCGTGAGCACCGTCGCCAGCGCGCCTGATTCCGCGGCGCCGATCGACGCGGTCGCCGCGGCCCTCGAGGCCGCCGGCGCCCTGCTCCAGGAGCGCCGCGAATACGCCCGGCAGCGCCAGGCCATCATCGCCGCGAACGCAGAGCTGCAAGAACGCGAGCTGATCAAGCTCGCATCACTCGCCGCGGCGCTCGCCGACGCGTTGCGCCAGCGCGGCGTCAGCAGAGCCGGCCGCGAGCCTGACCGCCGAGGCCGGGATCGCCGTCTTCAAGATCGCGTTCGAACGCTGGGTCAACGAAACCAACCAGCGAGACCTGCCGCAGCTCATCCGAGAGTCGCTCGACGAGCTCAAAGCCGTGACCGCGGGCAAATGATCACCGGAGGCTTCCGCTTGTCAGCTCGCCACGCCGTCACCAACGTCCGTGGTCAGTACCTCACGGGACACGCCCTAGGCCAGCACCAGGTAGAGGGTGCCGGGAAGACCCGCCGGGGAGGCGATGACGACCGCGGAAGTGACCACGCCCACCCCCGACAGCAGCGGAGACGTCACCGGGGCCAGGCCCAGCTGGACGGACAGCGGAAGGAGCGCGGTCGCCGGGGATGACGTGGCCGGACCCGTCGGCTTGGTGGTCGTCGGCACCGGACTAGTCGGCTTGGTGGTCGTCGGCACCGGACTCGTCGGCTTCGGCGACGTGGGCTTCGGACTCGTCGGCCTCGGCGACGTGGGCTTCGGGGTCGTCGGCTTCGGCGACGCCGTGGTCCGCTTCTTCGTGCTGCTGGGCGCAGTGCTGGTCGGCGCGGAGGTCGCCTGCGCAGCCTGAGCCGATCTCGCCTGGCCGGTCTTCGAGGACGGCGTGGCCGCCGCCGGAGCGGCGACGGCGGACGGCAGCCTGGGCGGCCCGGCGGCCGCCATAGTGGTCCGCGCGCTCGCATGGTGATGCACGAAGTCCGCCGCGAACATGATCCCGCCGCCGAGGACCGCGATGGCGGCGACGGCGGCCCCCGCCGCGGGCATGTACGTGCCCAGCCCGCGCACCGGCGCCAGCGGATCGAGCGGCAGAGGAAACCCGGAGCGGGCGAACGGCTCGGCCTCGTCCTCCACGTCGGCTCGGTACGCCACCGCGTCCGGCCGGTCGTCGGCGACCAGGCGCAGAACCTGCGCCCGCAGGCCAGCCGGGAGCACCGCCGCGGGCAGCATGCCGAGCAGAGCCGCTGGGCTCAACTCGCGGCGCCTGCGCTCACTGCATATCGCGCAGCGCTCGATGTGCCGCTTGACCTGCTTGTGGAGCAGAACGGTGAGGTGGCCGTCCCAGTCCGCCAGCACATCGGCCAGGCCCGGGCAGGAAGCCTGCCCGGAGCGAGCCACCAGCAGCGCCCCCAGCAAAGTCTCGAACTGGGTGCGAGCGCGCGCCGCCATGGCGTGCGCCTGGTTGAGCGGCACCCCGAGCGCGTCCGCGAGGTCGGCGCCGTAAAACTCGTGACGCATGCTCAGCTCGACGACCTCACGCTCGCCGGGGTTCAGCCCGCCCAGCGCCGCCCGCACGATCTCGCGCAGTCCCGCCTGTTTCACCAGGGCGGTACTGAAAACCGCGGTCTCGTCCATCCGCTCGTCAGCCACGTCCCGCGCGTCGCGCGAGGACTTGTCCCGCAGCCAGCGCCGGCACTCGTTGCGGGCCACCGCGTACAGCCACGGCCGGAGCCGGTCCGGATCCCGCAGGCCCGCGAGTTTGCCTGATGCGACGACGAATGTGTCCTGGACCGCGTCGGCGGCGTCCGCGGGCTCGGTGAGCAGCGAACGGCAGTACGCGTAGAGAGCCGGAGCGTAGTGATCGTATGCAGCCGCGAGCCCGGCGGGATCCCCCGCCACGATCGCCGCCACCATATCCCGGTCCCGCATGCGATCACGGTAGCCGTATTTGAGGGTGAGTCCACCCTGAACTCGGGGGTCTGTACGGCGAAGGGCCCATCTAGCCTGCTATGTGAGCGGAGAGTAGTTGACTCTAAGCAGCACCGGGGCGGACCGTCACGACATGAGGGCCGGTTTGCCCGGCCGCCGGGCTGCGCCCTGGCCGCCGGTCTGACATCGTGGCTGCATGCTCTTCCCCACCTCACTGGTTGGCAGTTACCCGCAGCCGGACTGGCTGATCGACCGTGATCGTCTGCGGCAGCGCTTCCCGCCGCGGGTCCGGGCCACCGAGCTGTGGCGGGTGTCGCCTGACCACCTGGAAGAGGCGCAGCAGGACGCGACCTTGCTCGCGATCCGGGCCCAGGAACTGGCCGGCCTGGACATCGTGACCGATGGCGAAATTCGCCGGGAGAGCTACTCCAACCGGTTCGCCACGGCGCTCGACGGCGTTGACATCGACAACCCGGGCACGGCGCTGGACCGCAGCGGGCACGCGAACCCGGTGCCGCGGGTGACCGGGCCGATCCGGCGGCGTCACCCGGTGGAGGTGGCGGACGTGACCTTCCTCCGCGCGAACACCAGCCGGACCATCAAGATCACCGTGCCGGGACCGTTCACGATGGCACAGCAGGCGCAGAACGAGTTCTACGGGAGCACCGAGGAACTCGCGCTCGGCTACGCGGAGGCGGTTAACGAGGAGGTCCGGGATCTCTTCGCGGCCGGGGCGGACATCGTGCAGCTCGACGAGCCCTATCTGCAGGCCCGGCCGGACGAGGCGCGCCGCTACGGGGTGGCGGTCATCAACCGGGCGCTGGACGGGGTGACCGGGACGACCGCGGTGCACCTGTGCTTCGGGTACGCGGCGATCATCCACGACCGCCCGGACGGCTACTCGTTCCTCCCCGAACTCGCTGGGTGCAGCTGTGCGCAGGTGTCCATCGAGACCGCGCAATCCGGCCTGGACTGCGGCGTGCTGGCCGACCTGGCGGACAAGACCATCATCCTCGGCGTGCTCAACCTGGACGACCTGGCGGTGGAGACGCCCAGCCAGGTCATCGCCAGGGTCCGGCGGGCCCTGCCCTACGCGCCGCCGGAACGCCTGGTGCTCGCGCCGGACTGCGGGATGAAGTACCTGCCGCGCGAGGTGGCCTCAGGAAAGCTCGCCGCCCTGAGCATGGCCGCCGCCCAGTTGCGCGCCGAGGCGGGCCGTTAGGGACACCCGGACCGCGCCCGGTCAGGGCACCTGGACCGCGGCGAGGGACAGCAGCGGGAGGGACAGCGGGAGGACGATGACCGTGGTCGGGCCGGGAGAGACGGTCAGGGTCGCGTTGGCGGTCAGCAGGTGGCCGGGGGCGATGCTCACCGTGATGGTCACGCTCGCCCCCGCTTTCAGCGAGCCGGAGGATGAACTCACCGCCAGGGCTATGGGGACAGCGATGCTGTAGTTGACCGGGCCGCCCTCCGCGGTGAGCGTGATCGTGAGGCCGACCTGGACCAACGTGGGTGACACGCTCAGCGTGCCCGACGCGGCCACCGAGGGCGCGAGCAAGGCCGGCTGGGACGCTGGCCCGCTGGAGGCCGGGGCCGGGGCGCCCGAGGCCGTGATGGCCGGGGCCGTGATGAGCGGGGCCAGCGCCAGACCGGGCC
This sequence comes from uncultured Actinomycetes bacterium, assembly GCA_963822825.1. GTDB lineage: Bacteria > Actinomycetota > Actinomycetes > Streptosporangiales > Streptosporangiaceae > JAWWPY01. The sequence continues at coordinate 234,076 of CAWGIW010000001.1, forward strand.
GGCCACGGTCGGGGCCGGCTGAGCCGAGGCGCCCGCGAGCCGCGACCCGGGTGGCGACGATGAGCCAGGTCTCCCGGGTGACGTGCCCGACCCGGATCCGGTCCCGGGCTGGGCGCCGGGCGCGGAGGCGTGCGGTCCCGCCCCGGCCCCGGGTGCCCCCGGTGCCCCGGACGACCCTGGCTGCGGGCCGGCGGCGGTCGGCGGTCCGACATGGTGCCGCAGCACGAGCAGCGCACCGGCCAGCACCGCGGCGGCGGCGGCCGTGGCCACGGCCGCCCGCCCGGCGTGGCCCAGCCGGGGGGTCAGGCTGACGTGCGGCGGGCTGGCCTGGGGCGGGAATCCTGAACTGCCGAAGGGCCCGGCGCTGTGCACGACCTGGGCGTGGTGGGCCAGCGAGCCCGGCGTGGTGTCGGCGGCGAGACGGAGGACATCCTCCCGCAAGCTCGTCGAGGCCAAGGCCACGGGCAGCAGGCCGAGCAGCATGGTCGGGTTCAGCTCGCGGCGCCTGCGCTCGCCGCACACCTCGCAGTGCTCGATGTGCCGGTTGACCCGCTTGCGGATCAGCACGGTCAGCTCGCCGTCCCAGCCCTCCAAGATGGCCGCCAGATCCGGGCAGAACTCCCGCCCGGTGCGGGCCACCAGCAGCACCCCCAGGGACGTCTCGAACTGGCTGCGGGCCCGCGAGGCCAGCGCGTGCGCCTGGTTGCGAGGCACACCGAGGACGTCCGCCAGATCAGCGCCGTCCAGCTCATGACGCAAGTTCAGCTCGATGACCTCACGCTCACCCGGGTTCAGCCCGGACAGCGCGGCCCGAACGAGGGCGCGGAGTTCGGCCTGCTCCGCCGCGGCGCCCAGGTCGTCGGTATCGTCGCTGGTCTCGGCGGCCTCGTCGAGCGGCGCGGACAAGGCGCGGGCCCGCAGGCGGCCGTGGCACTCGTTGCGCGCCACCGCGTACAGCCACGCGCGCAGCCGTTCGGGATCACGCAACTCCGAGACCTTGGCCGCGGCGATGATGAAGGTGTTCTGGACGGCGTCGGCCGCGTCGGCAGGCTCGGTCAGCAGCGACTGGCAGTAGAAGAACAGCCCCTGGGCGTACCGGTCGTAGGCCGCGGCCAGGCCGGCCGAATCACCGGCCTCGATCGCGGCCACGATCTCGCGGTCGTGCATGGGCCCACGGTAGGACGGTTACGGGTCCCGCGAGGAACAATCCAGGCAACATGAGTAATTGGTCGCGACGAAACGCGAATTGCTCGTCAACTCTGACGGGTGCATTCCCGTAAATTCTGGGGCTTTCCGGGCGTATCACGCTGGTCGGTCTCAGACCCGTCCACGCCCAGCGTCGCTACCGCTGAGCGTTCATAGCTGCCCTGTGATGGTGAGCAGAGACGGTGGCAGGACCGACGAGGCTAACGCAGCTGGGCTCGAGGTTGAGACCGAGGCCGTGACGGTGATCGTGGGGATGGGGAGCGAGGGTGTCGGCGAGGCCTTGGTGGGCGTGGGCGACGGCGAGGCCTTCGTGGGCGTGGGGGTCGGCGAGGCCTTGGTCGGCGTGGGCGACGCCTTGGGCGTGGCTGACAGCTTGGGGGTGGCCTTGGCCTTGGCCTTGGCCTGGGTCGCAGTCGGGGTTGGCTGGATAGGGGCGCCCGTGGTCGAGACCGGGGCGATCAGGCTCAAGCTCGGCTTCGCGCCCGACGGCGCCGGGCCCGCCGGCAGGGATACGGGCGTTGCGGCCGCGCCGCCCGGCGCCCCCGACGCTCCGCTGGCCGACGGCCCGCCGTGGCCGCCGAGAAGCATGAACGCCACGCCGCCCAGCACGACGAGGGCCGCGACCGCGCCGATCGCCGCCGTCAGGTAGCTGCTTCGCGCCCGCGGCACAGGCGGCGGCGTGTCCTGCACCGGGAAGCCGGTGCTGCCGAACGGCTCAGCGCGGTCAGCCACCTCGGCCCGCCAGGACCGCGCGTCGGGCGAGACATCCGCGACGAGGTGCATGAGATCGGCCCGCAGGCCGGCCGGGAGCATAGCCACCGGGAGCAGGCCGAGCAGCATCGCGGGGCTGAGCTCGTTGCGCCGGCGCTCGCCGCACACCTCGCAGCGCTCGATGTGCCGGTTGACCCGCTTGCGGATCAGCACGGTCAGCTCGCCGTCCCAGCCCTCCAGGATGGCCGCCAGATCCGGGCAGAACTCCCGCCCGGTGCGGGCCACCAGCAGCACCCCCAGGGACGTCTCGAACTGGCTGCGGGCCCGCGAGGCCAGCGCGTGCGCCTGGTTGCGAGGCACACCGAGGACGTCCGCCAGATCAGCGCCGTCCAGCTCATGACGCAAGTTCAGCTCGATGACCTCACGCTCACCCGGGTTCAGTCCGGACAGCGCGGCCCATACCAGGTCGCGGAGTTCCGCCTGCTCGACGTGGTGGCCAAGATCCGCTATGTCGTCACTCATCTCGGCCGCCTCGTCGAGCGGCGTGGCCGCGGCACTGGCCCGCAGGCGGCCGTGGCACTCGTTGCGCGCCACCGCGTACAGCCACGCGCGCAGCCGCTCGGGATCACGCAGCCCCGAGACCTTGGCCGCGGCGATGACGAAAGTGTCGTGGACGGCGTCGGCCGCGTCAGCGGGCTCGGCGAGCAACGACCGGCAGTAGGCGTAGAGACCGGGGGCGTACTGGTCGTAAGCAGCAGCCAGGCCCCGTGGGTTGCCATCGATGATGGAGACCACAATTTCACGGTCGAACATGCGCGTACTGTAGGTCTTCGCGGGGGTCTGTGGTAGTAGGATGCCGCGATTGCCCGGCGGCGGGCGGCGTGTCCCGCCCCGATCAAGGCTCAAAAGCCCGGTTCGCGGGCGCTGGCACGGCGCGGGTGAAGGTCAGCTGCATCGAGTCGCGTCCTCCGTTTGAGCTGGTCAGCGGGGCCTGCAACCGGAATCGAGCGGTACTTTGCCCGACCAGCGCCCGGACACCGGGTCGTAGGCGATGGCGTAGCCGTCCTTGATGGTCCCGGGAACACCGGAGCAATCTCCTATGGGTGTCTGGGCATACAGCGCCGCGCCGGCGAAACCCGGGTAGGAACGGGCGGTAACCGTCGTGGACCACAGCACCGCCCCGTTGCTGCGGCGGATCTGCAGCATGACCGGGCCGAAGTTGAAATGATCTCCATTGATCTGGAGGTTCGGGCCGTCCCAGCCGCCTCCGGTGACCGCGCAGAGGCCTCCTGAGCAGTTCTGCCGCGGCGGCTGAGCCGGTGGCGTCCAGTCACTGAGCCACAGGCTCAGCGGCGCGACCGGGCCGGCATTATCGGCGTCAGCCTGCGCGCCAGTACCGGGGGAAAGCGGCGGGAGCGCCGGCTGGCCCGGCTCCCCGGGCCGCGCGTGGTGACCGCCGGGGGTGGATGGCGGGCCAGCCCATCCATCCCCGGCGCTCGACAGCCGGGACGGGCGGCCACGTCCGCTCACCGTGAGCCCCTGCCCGTGCTCGCTTGCCGATGCCCCGGCGGGGACCCCGTTCCCGCCGGGTGCGATGGCAGCCGAGGTGACAGTGGCACCGTCCGACGTGCCGGCCGTGGCTTGCGGGTACTCGAGCTGGGCGCGTCCTGGCAACAGAAGCAAGATGGTTCCTGTCGCGGCGACCAGCGCGCTGACCGCCAATCCTGATGCCCGGACGAGCCTGTCCATCGTCGATCTCCTCCCCCGGCGGCGCCGGGCCGGCTGGATTCGGACGTGCGCCGGTCGCCGCCTTGACATAGGTAGGAGTTCTGGCCCCCCGGATGGCCAACAACTTTCTGCGTTTTTTCTGGCCATGTCGGGGCGGACCGGGCCCGCTCGGGACTGCCTGGCCCGGAACCGCCCCAGGCGCAGGACGGCGCAGACCGCGCCGCTGTCGCCCCGGCTGGCGGCCTGCTGCGAGATCGCGCTGGGCATCACGATGGGGTTGTCAACAGTTGGCTGCTCGGTGAGCGATGGTGCGCTTTGGCTGGCTTGGGTATGCGGAGTGCGGCGGGCTGGCGTAGCCGTCCAGGCCCCACGCGAGACTCCTTATGATCGCGGTGGCCGACTTATGATCGCCGGTGGCCGGTGGCCGGCGGCCGCGATCTACCGCGATCATGGAATCCCAGCCGCCAGCCGGTCATTGGGTGGCGGTCGTGAACTGCCCGGGCGCGCGGCCCGGGCCAGCCGACCCGACGTAGGCCTGGGCGATACCCAGCCACTCATCTGCTTCCGCACCGTGGGCGGTGAGCCCCAGGTCGTCACGGTGGCGGCGCTGGGTGACCAGCAGGCAGAAGTCCAGCGCGGGGCCGCTCACGATCTGGCTGGCGTCTTCCCGCCCCCAGGCCCACAGCTGACCATCCGGGCCGATCAGCTCCACCCGGAACGGCTCCGCAGGCGGCGTGAGGCCGCGGGCCAGGTAGGTAAAATCCCTCGTCCGCACGCCGAAACGGGCGACGTGGGCGATCCGCCCGGTGGGGATCCGGCGGACCCCGAGCGAGTCGGCGATATCTTGGCCGTGCCCGAAGAGCTCCATGATCCGGGACGTGGCCAGGGTGGCCGGCGCCATGGGTCCGGTCATCCAGGGAACCTTCTGCCCGGGCGGGATTCCGGCGAGCGCATCGCGCAGGGCGGCCCGCGCGGCCCGCCAGCGCGCCAGGAGATCCGTGGGCGGCGCCGCCGCGGCCGCAGCCGCGTCCGCGTCCGCGGAGGTGTCGAAGTCACTGGCCAGTTCGTCCAGCCGGACCCGGAATGCGGTCGGGTCGGTGGCCGCGAGGGCGGCGAGTTCATCGCTCGCCGCGAGATGCCCGACCTGGTGGGCGATCGTCCAGCCGGGGGCTGGTGTGGGCCGCCTCCACCCGTCGACGGGCAGGTCAGCCACCAGGCTCTCGGCATCGTCCCCTTCGGCGGTGAGATCAGCCAGAACCTCGTCCATGATCGCCATTGGCCGCCTCCACTCGTTTGGGCCGTGCCGCTCCCCCGCACTGCCAGCACGATAGGCCGGATACCCGCAGGGGCGGAAGCACGGGGCCATCCCTGGTTCATCCAAACCATTCTGGTTCACCTATACCATCGCTGGGCGGCCCATACACCAGATATGCCAGTTTGCCAAATCGAGCAATTGTTCGCGGCGAGGATGGCCGAGCCATTGTGGATGGCGATTCTCGCTCTCACCTCGGCAGACATCGCTAGATGATCTAGATTTGGCGCGATAATCGATCAGTGAGCCATTGAAATTCTCGCCTTGCCCGTGTTTACCGCAGTTCGTGCGGGTTACTTAGAACGCGTCCTGACCAATCCTGAGCGGAGGATAATCAATGAAGGTCCCTCACCTGCGCGTTCTCGCGCTAACGGCGGCTTCTCTGGCCACGGCGACGGCGCTCGGCCTGTCCACGACGGCGGCCGGCGCGGCGACCGGCGCTACCAGTTCTCGCTCCCGGGCGGCCGCCCCGGCAGCATCGCCGGGCAGCATCACCTCCAAGGTGACCGGTACATTCACCAACGCCGACGGCACCGGCACGTTCAAGGGCACGTTCATTCCGCAGAAATTCAGCGTGGTGAATGGCGCTCTGGAGGCCACCGGCCTGCTCAAGGGCACCCTGGTCGACGCCAACGGCACCCAGCTCGGCGTGGTGAGCCAGACCGTTACCGACACCGTCAATACGACCAAAGCCGCCGGCGCGACGACCAACGCGGCCAATGCGCCCGCCGTAGGCTGCAATATCCTGAACCTGACCCTCGGGCCGCTTAACCTCAACCTGCTGGGCCTTGTGGTTCAGCTCAACCAGGTCCACCTCGTCATTACCGCCGTCCCAGGTGCCGGCAATCTGCTCGGGAACCTGCTGTGCGCCGTGGCCAACCTGCTGAATGGCGGGGGCTCCCTTAGCAGTCTCTCTGCGCTGCTCACCTCCATCCTCGCCCTGCTCTGACCAGAGGGCCCGTAATGTCCCGCGCAATGGCTCCCGGGAGCCATTGCGCGGGGCTCTTGTGCTCGTACAGTGACGCCATGATTACATGATCACATGATTGGGGCGTTTCGTTCAACCACCGGTGACAGCCTGGTATCTGGCCAGCGCGTCGAGGCGGGCGGCCCGGTGGTCCACGAGGGCGCCGGATGGCATCGCCCGCACGGCCACACCAGCTGGCCGGTCACCGCGCGCTGATCCCACATCGCGCACGGGCGGCGAGCCCGCGGCCAGGCTGCGGTGACGGTCAGCGGAGCATCGGGGCGACGCTGTACGCCACCTGGAGCATCCCGAACCTGAGCATCAGATCCGCGACGCGCTGGAGCACGATCGGTTCGGCGTCCACCGGAAACTCGGGGGCCGTCATCAGCGCCGCTGTCATGCGCTGCGCGCCCGCGAAGGCGATCATGGCCCGCTGCACCGCGCCCAGGTTGCTCCCGGCGATCGCCTGCGCCGTTAGGATGGCGCGCCGGAAGGCCGCAGCGGTCCTCGGGTACTTGCGGGTCCACGCCTGGGTCACGATGAACCCGCTGATCGGGAAGTTCTCGGTGGTGCCCTGGTCGGTGTCGACGATCGGCTGGGCGCCGATTGTCATTTCCGCGCTGGTCAGGTACGGCTCGGGCAGATATGCGGCATCTATCTGGTGGGCCTTGAGAGCGGCGGCCATCTTCGGGAACGGGATCGCGACGAAGTGCACGCCAGGCGGCGATATCCCGGCGTCGGCGAGCGTCGAGCTCACCAGTAACGTCCCGATGTTGTTCAGCGCGTTGACACCGACCGACTTGCCTTTGAGCTGGGCTATCGACTGGATCGGTGACCCGGCCGGGACCACCACCTCCTGGCTGAAGGGCCGTAACATCGACGCTGCGGCGAGAACGCGCAGGCTGGCGTGGTGCAGTGCGTTCTGGAGGATGTAGGAGACGTAACCGCCGACGGTCACGTCGTACTTGCCCGTGAGCTGGTCGGTGATCGCGTCGGAACTGCTGATGGCGGCCACCACCTTTACGTGCAGGCCCTCGGCGGCGAACAGCCCGCGCTGCTGAGCGATGTACAGGGCCGCCGAGTCGACGGCCGGGACGGCCGCGACCGTCAGCTCTCGTTTCTCCGGTCCGGGCGCCGTTGCTTGCTTGGCGCCGCTGGCACAGGCTGTGACCAGTAAGGATGCCGCCACGGCCGCGCAGGCAGCAGGCAGCTTAGAAATCGGATGAATCATCCCATGTCCCCATATTCTCTACATGTCCAATAGAATCCCCCCGGATTCGCGAACAGAGAGAGCGAACAGAGAAGAAGGATAAATTGCGGCTTCTCAGAAAATCAATAGTTATGGCCTAATTAGGCATCCGGCATCGGCGGCTGGTGAGGTACCACCCGCTGCCCCGTTGGCCAGGGTCCGGGCCACCGCGAGCCGCTGGGCGGCTGGATAGCCCCCCGCAGGACGCACCGGCTGTCTTACGGCGGCCGGGACACTTCGGGCCTGGAGCCTGAGGGCCCGGCGCACCTGCACGCAACTACTGAGTCCAAAGGGGCGGGCGCGCCTGACTACTACCCGCCCCCGACCTTACGTCCCGACCTTGCTGGACAGACAGCGGCGGAGCCGCCGGGGCGCCGACCCCGGACGCAGGCCCCGGGACGCAGGCCCAGACATCACTAAGCCAGGCACCCGGATTTAGCGCGACCGACATTCCATCGTTTATGCATGATATTGCAACTCATTTCATCCGCACGCATTCGCCGCGGGAGTGGTAACGAACAAGAACATCAACGGCCTAATCCGTGAATACATACCGAAAGGACTGATATTCTCAGGGACCAGGGAATCGTGAATCTTATCGTCGATTCAATGAACACTGAGTCGCGAAAGATGCTAGTGTTTCCGACTAGCAGAAGAAAGATGACGAGCTACCCCTCGCTTGTGTTGCATCGGCTGGATGAATGCAACACCGTCTACTGCTTGGGAAACAACGACACGGCCGGCCCGGCAATGCCATGACCATCGAATGCGGCATCCCGGCGGCCGGGAGGACCTGACCAGACTGGCCAAATGAGGATCTTCGTGCCAAGGCAGCCCGCGCTGACTGGGGGGTCACCGACGGTGAAAACATTTCACACGGGGGAAATACTATTCGCTTCACCGGATCTGACGTTCCCGTGAAGCGAAACGGGGAAGGCCTATTCGCCCCAATTACTCCGGCGGCGGCACAGCATCTATCCGGTATGTCGGAGCCAAGACGTACCCTCTGGCCGAAACGCCAACTTAGGGGGTATTGCGGAGCACGGAAGTCCCGTGCTTTGTCCTCAAAAGGGGAGGCAGGATGAAGGGCAAGTTCGTTTCCGCGCTCGTGGGGCTGAGTGCGGCGGCCGCGATCGCGGTTCCTGGGGCAGCATCGGCCTCGACGGCACATCAGACCGCGCCCGCACGGGCCACGTGGGGGTGGAACAACTGCCAGTGGCGGCCGGTGCCGTTCTGGGCCCTCGGGAGGTACCACTGGGTCCAGGAAGGCTGGGGCTGGCGCTCGCGCTGCGTCCTGGAGCCGAACTGGGGCGGCGGTGGCGGTGGCGGCGGCTGGGGTAGCGGCGGCGGCGGTGGCGGCGGCGGTGGCTGGGACAACGGTCACAGCCGCGAGCACGGCGTGGAAGTCAAGGTCTCTCTCTAGGGAGGACAGCCCGGCGCCATGGCGGACGCACGACTAGCTGACCATGGCCAGCGGGCAAGCATTAGCGGAACACGCTCCCTAGGCCGTCGCGAGGCTCTTTTCGAGACGGCCTAGGGAGCACCCGGCATGAGCCCCCGTTATGGCGGCCGGCGCCGCGGCCTAGTCGCCCAGTTCGCCGCGACGGCGGGTCACGTACTCCTCGAGTTCGGCGCGGATCGCGTCATCGAGCGGTGGCTGCTCGTATTCCTCGAGCTTCTTGGCGTAGATCTCGGCCGCCCGGGCCGTGGTGTCTTTGCCGCCCATCCGCATCCAGCGCTCGTAGTTGGACGTGGAGGACAGCAGCGGCCGGTAGAAGCACTTGCGGAATCGCTCCATCGTGTGTTGCGCGCCGAGAAAATGGCCGCCGTGGCCAACCTCCTCGTGGGCGCCGAAGGCCAGCGACGCCTCGTCGATCTCCAGCGGCGTGAACTCGACGCGCAGCATCTGCAGCAACTCCACGTCGATGATGAACTTCTCGTAACAGCTCACCAGCCCGCCCTCGAGCCACCCGGCGGCATGCATGACCAAATTGGTGCCGGCCAGGAACGTCGGCAGGAGAGTCATCAGGGCCTCGTAGGCGGCCTGCGCATCAGCGGTCTGGCTGGAATTCAGCCCGCCGCCGGTGCGGAACGGCAGGCCGAAGTGCCTGGCGAGCTGGCCAGTGCAGAGCAGTCCGATAGCGGACTCCGGCGTGCCGAAACTCGGCGAGCCAGACTGCATGTCGATGTTGGACAGGAACGAGCCGAAGATCACCGGGCAGCCGGGACGGATCAGCTGCGCCAGCGCGATGCCGGACAGCGCCTCGGCGATCTGCTGCACCAGTGCGGCCGGGATCGTCACCGGTGACATCGCGCCCATCAGGATGAACGGCGTCATCACCACCGGCTGGTTCGCGGCGCAGTACTCGAACTGCGCGTCGAGCATCCGGTCGTCCCAGCGCAACGGGGAATTGCAGTTGATCAGCGAGATCGTCGCCGGGGTGGCCTCGATGTTCTCCCGGCCGCCGAACAGGATCTCGGTCATCCGGATGGTGTCCACCGCGTTCGGCCCGGACACCACGTTGCCCATGTAGAACTTGTCGGTCAGCGTCGGCAATGCATAGATCATGTCCAGATGCCGGGAGTCGAGCGGGGCGTCGTTCGGCTCGCAGATCACCCCGCCCGCCGAATCAAGCACAGGGAACGACTGGGCCAGCTTGGTCAGCGGGCGGAAGTCCTCCATGGTCGCTTCCCGCCGGACATCGCCGTCCCGCACAAAGGGCGACCCGTAGACGCCGCCGAAGACCATCGGGTCGCCGCCGATGTGCACCGTGTTGGCCGGGTTGCGGGCCTGCACGTCGAATTCCCGCGGTGCCTTGGCGACCTGCTCCAGCACGAAGTCCGGATCGAGGAAAACCACTTCACCTCCACCTTCTGGCCGGCCTGGCGGAACAACTCCACGGCCTCGGCTTGGCGAACTCCACGCCGATCTCGGAGACGATGCGGCGCCAGCCCCGGTCCAGGACCGTGACGGCATCGGGGGAGAGGATCTCGTAGCGCGGCATCGTGTTGCGGAACATCGCCACCTCGTTCCAGCCGACCTGGGCCCCGCGTCCGGCGGCCCGTGCTTGACCAGGCCCCGTGCTCGACCAGGCCAGCCTTGACCGCCCAAACGCGCTGAACGTAAGATCACATCGTAGAACAGAGTTCCGTAACATGGAACTTCCGTGGTCATGAAAGGCGCCCGCGGTGACCAGTCCCACCGGAACACAGGCGGTCGATCGGGCCGCCCGGCTGCTCACCGAAGTCGTGCAGTCCCCCGGCTCGGTGACCTTCACCGAGCTGGTCGACGCCACCGGGCTGGCCAAGAGCACCACATCCCGGCTGCTGCTCGCGCTGGAGCGGGGCGGCCTGGTCCGCCGGGACGGCGCCGGCCGGTTCCGGCCCGGCGAGCTGTTCGTCCGGTACGCCTGGCGGGGCGGGGCCGAGGCCGGCCTCGTCGATGTCGCCCAGCCCTATCTCGACCGGCTCGGCGAGGCCACCGGTGAGACCGTCAACCTCGGCGTCGAGCGCGGCGGCATGGTCGTACAGATCGCCCAGGTGGACTGCACGTACCTGATCGGCGGGCCCAACTGGCTCGGCCGCCCGGTCCCGCTGCACTGCTCGGCGCTCGGCAAGGTGCTGCTCGCCTACGGCGCCGTCGAGTTGCCGCCGGGCCGCCTGGAACGCCGCACCGCCCGGACCATCACCAGCCGGGCCGAGCTGGACGCCAACTTGGCCGAGTGCGGCGGAACGGCTATGCCATCACCGATGAGGAACTCGAGCTCGGGCTGGTCGCTGTCGCCGCACCCGTCCGCCGCGACGGTGGCACCGTGGTCGCCGCGCTGTCGGTGTCCGCCCCCGCCACCCGGCTCACCCGCGCCCGGCTCGCCGCCGTCGCGCGGGAGTGCGCGGCGCAGGCCATCGCGCTGTCCGCGGCCCTCGGGCACCGGCCGCCCGCGCCCGCCTCAGCCCGAGTCCGAGCCCAGACGCCAGCCCGAGCCAAGACATCAGCCCGACGCAAGACGCCACCCAACCCGCAGAAAGAAGGTGCCGCGTGACACCGGACGAGATCCTCCGCCAGCTGTACGACTAGACCCTGGTGGGCAACGCCCCCGCGGTGCTGGATCTGACCAACGACGGGCTGGGCATGGGAATGGGGCCCCAGACGCTGCTCTTCGAGGCGCTGATCCCCTCGCTGGAGGAGGTCGGCGCACGGTTCGAGCGCGGCGACTTCTTCGTCCCCGAGATGCTGATCGCCGGCCGGGCGATGGCCGGCGCCATGGAGGTGCTGCGCCCGCTGCTGGCCGAGACCGGCGTCCAGACGATCGGCAAGTTCGTGATGGGCACCGTCAAGGGCGACGTCCACGACATCGGCAAGAACCTGGTCAACATCATGCTCGAGGGCGCCGGCTTCGAGGTCATCGACCTCGGCGTGCAGGTCGCCCCGGAGAAGTTCGTCGACGCGATCCGGCAGCACAAGCCGGACATCGTCGGCTTCTCGGCGTTCCTCACCACGACCATGCCGATGTTCAAGGCCAACATCAACGCGCTGCAGAAGGCCGGCATGCGCGACCAGGTCATCGTCATGGTCGGCGGTGCGCCGGTGACCCAGGAGTACGCCGACGCGGTCGGCGCCGACGGCTACGCGGCCGACGCGTCGGCCACGGTCGAAGAAGGCCAAGGAACTGATCAAGCGCCGCCGCGCCGCCATGGCACGGCGTAGCCCGTGTCTCCCCGGCCGGCTGCCGTCCATCGATGTGACATCGAGCGGGTTCTAGCCCGATCGATGTCACATCGATTGGGCCAGATGCGGCCCCGACCCCATTCGGCGCCAACTCCCACCTACGGAGGCGAACCGTGCATACCGTCCTGCGGTCCGCCACCAAGGAGGTCGTGATCGGCCACGACCGGCCGTTCTGCATCATCGGCGAGCGGATCAACCCGACCGGGCGGAAGATCTTCCAGGAGCAGCTGCGCGCGCGGTGACCTGTCCGCGATCGAGCGCGACGTGGCGGCGCAGGTGGCCGGCGGCGCCGACGTGCTCGACGTCAACATGGGCGTGCCGCTGACCGACGAGGCCGACCTGCTGGCCGCGGCGGTCACGCTGGTGCAGGGAAGCTGACCGACCTGCCGATCTGCATCGACTCGTCGGTCGTCGAGGCGCTCGAGGCGGGCCTGGCCGCCTACCAGGGCCGGGCGCTGGTCAACTCGATCACCGCCGAGGACGAGCGGCATGGCGGCGATCCTGCCGCTGGTCAAGAAGTACGACGCCGCGATGATCGCGCTGCCCAACGACGAGGACGAGATCCCGATGGAGCCGCGACAAGCGCCTGGACCTGGTCGCGCAAGATCGTCGAGGTCGCGACCAGGAGTACGGCATCGCGGTCGAGGACATCGTGATCGACCCGCTGGCCATGCCGATCGGCGCCGACACCTCGCTCGTGGTCAGACGACGCTGGAGACGATCCGCCGCATCCGCGACGAGTTCGGGCTGAACATGACGCTCGGCGCGTCCAACGTGTCGTTCGGCATGCCCGGACGGCACGCGATCGGCGCGGCGTTCCTGCCGATGGCGATGGCCGCCGGGCTGACCAGCGCGATCATGGACGCCCGCTCGCCGCAGATCGTCGAGGCCGTCCAGGCCGCCGACCTGCTGCTCGACCACGACGAGTGGGGCGTCTATGGATCGCCGCGCACCGGGCCAGCCAGGCCGCGCGCCGTGACCAGGCCCATGAGCGCACGCGACGATCGACCGACGTCGACGCCGCGCGCAAAGGGCTCGCCGCCGGGCCACGGCGTGAGGCGGCCGGCCACGCCGGGATAGACGCGTTATTTTCGAGCCCGACGAACGGCGCGTGCGGGTGCCCCCGGGGGTGACCGTGTTCGACGGCGCGAGCTGGAACGGCATCGCCATCGACTCGACCTGCGGCGGCCACGGCACCTGCAAGAAGTGCAAGGTGCAGGTCGTCGACGGGGCGGTGCCGGTGACCGCGCTGGACACCCGCGCGTTCACCGCCGAGCGAGCTGCGAGGCGGGTGGCGGCTGGCCTGCCTGGCGCTGGCCGACGACGGACGACCTGCGCGTGGAGGTGCCGCCGCTGGTCACCCGGCCCAAGGCGGCCACCGTCGGCGTCGGCCGGCAGGTGATCCTGCGGCCCGCGGTGCAGAAGCGCTACGTCGAAACCGGCGAGCCGACGCTGGCCGACCAGCGACCGACCTCGAGCGGCTGCTCGGCGCGATCGACGACCTCGAACTCCGGGCCGACCTGCACGCGCTGCGGCGGCTGCGGCCGGGTGCTGCGCGCGGCGGACTTCAAGGTCACCGCGGTCATCGTCGACGAGGTGCTGATCGACGTCGAGCCGGGTGACACCCGGGCCGCCAGTACGGCATCGCGTTCGACCTCGGCACCACCACGGTCGTCGCCACGCTGCTCGACCTGACCACCGGCACGCCGGTCGCCGTGCGACTCGCATGCTGAACCAGCAGCAGCCGTTCGGCGCGCGACGTGATCACCCGCATCAGCGCGACGATGATGGACCCGGCCGCGCTCGGCCGGCTGCGCGGCCGCGGCCACGAGACGCTCGGCCGAGCTGGCCCGGTCGAGGTGTGCGACGAGGGCGGCGTCGACCCGGGCGAGGTGTACGAGGTCGCGATCGCCGGCAACGCCACGATGACCGCGCTCGCGCTCGGCATCGACCCGGAGCCGCTCGGCGTCGCGCCGTTCGTCATGTCGACCCGGCTGTCCCGCCGGTGGTGCTGGCCGCCGAGCTGGGGCTCGGCGGTGCACCCCGGGCCCGCGCCGTGCGTCTTCCCCGCGCTCGGCGCGTACGTCGGCGGCGACATCGTCGCGGGCATGCTCGCCACCGGCATGGACCGCGACAAGCGCATGCGGCTGTTCATCGACGTCGGCACCAACTGCGAGATCGTGCTCGGCGACGGCGAGCGGATGCTGTCGACCGCGGCGCCGGCCGGGCCGGCGTTCGAGGGCGGCGCCATCCGGTGCGGCATGCGCGCGGCCGACGGCGCGATCGAGGTGGTCAAGATGACCCCGGACGACGTCGAGCTGAGCGTCATCGGCGACGTCGAGCCGGTCGGCCTGTGCGGCTCGGGCCTGGTCGACGCGGTCGCCGAGCTGGTGCGGCTGGGGCTGCTGGACGCGCTCCGGCCGGTTCGTGCCCGAAGAGCGGCGCGTCGAGCTCGCGCCGGCGCTCGCTCGACCGGCTGACCATGCTCGGCGAGGAGCGCGTCTTCGTCCTGCACTGGCTCGGCGAGCCGGCGACGTGTCGCCGACACCGTCTACCTGTCCCAGCGCGACATCCGCGAGCTGCAGTTCGCCAAGGCCGCGATCGCGACCGGCTGGCGATGCTGCTCGAGGAGTTCGGCGCTCGAGCCGCGCGACATGCAGCAGGTGCTGCTGGCCGGCTCGTTCGGCAGCTACCTGTCCCCCGGCGACGCGGTGCGGATCGGCCTCGTGCCCAAGCTGCCGGTGCTGCGCATCGTGTCGGCCGGCAACGTCGCCGGCGAGGGCGCGAAGATGGCGCTGCTGAGCCGTCCGCGAGCGCGAGGGCGCCGCTCGCGCTGCTCGAGGAGGTGCGCTATGTCGAGCTCTCCGACCGCGCCGACTTCAACGACAAGTTCGTCGACCAGCTGCGTTCCCCGGCTGAGCAGCAGCCGCGTCGCGGTGATCGCCTGCGGCGCGCTGGCCGCAGCCGCGCGCGAGATCGTCGACCGGCGCGGCGTGGCCGTTGGACGTGCACCCGCTGCCGCCGCTGCTGCACAACCAGCCGCAGCGGATCGCCGGCAGGTCGAGCGAGCTGGCGCGCGAGCTGGCCCAGGCCCACGGCGCGGGTCGCGCGTGGGCTACGCCGACTGCGGCACGTACGGCGCGCTGGACGAGGTGTGCGCCCGGCTCGGCCTGCGCCGGCTCGCCGGGCTGCACTGCTACGACGTGCTCGGCCGGCGCCGGACGCGGCTGCGGGCGTTCTTCGACGAGCCGAGCCCGGCACGTACGTGTTCACCGACTTCCTGGTGCGCTCGTTCGCGCGGACGGTCGTGGCGCGAGCTCGGCCTGGACCGCTACCCCGAGCTGCGCGACGACTACTTCGGCAACTACAGGCGGGTGGTGTGGCTGGCCCAGGACCGCACCGACGAGCTGGGGGGCGGCCGCCGAGGTGGCGGCCGGATGTTCGGCCTGCCGCTGACCGTCGTCGAGACCGGCACGGCGGCCTCGAGCGCGAACTGGAACTCCTCCTGACCCCGGTACCAGCACCGCCGCGATCGTGGATGGAAAGGGTCGCCAGGACAACCCAAAGCGTCCACGCTCGGGAAACCACCGCAGCGGAACAACCCCCCACCCCACGCCCAACGGAGGTGGCCGGTGTGGGATTGGCGGAGGGGGCGGGGCGGTGCGCGGAGGGCTGATGAGCGCGGTGCCGCTGCTTGAGAACCCTCGGTACGAGGTGTTCCCGGCCAGTTCGGTCGAGGAGGCGGTGGCCGAGTGGGTGCCGGCCGGCATGACGGTGACGGTGACGGCGTCGCCGGCCAAGGGCCTCGATGCCACGCTTGACCTGGCCGAGCGGCTGGCCGCGCGGGGCTACCGGGTGGTCCCGCACGTGTCGGCCCGGCTGGTCGCCGACGACGCCCACCTGGCGGAGATCGTCGCGCGGCTGCTGGCTTGCGGGGTGGAGGACGTGTTCGTGCCGGCCGGGGACGCGGACCCGCCCGCCGGGCGCTTCGACAGCGCGCTGTCCCTGATCGAGCGGCTCACCGAGATGGGCCGCCCGTTCGCGCGGGTCGGGATCACCGGGTACCCGGAGAGCCACCCGCGGATCGACGACGACATCACCGTCCAGGCGATGTGGGACAAGCGTCACCACGCCGCCTACATCGTGAGCAACCTCTGCTTCGACCCGGCTGTGCTGCGCCACTGGATCAGCCGGGTCCGGGCCAGGGGCGTGACGCTGCCGCTGTTCGTGGGCCTGGCCGGGCCGGTGGACCGGGCCAGGCTGCTGCGGATGGCGACCCGGGCCGGGGTCGCGGAGTCGGCCCGGTTCCTGGCCGGGCATACGGACTGGTTCCTCCGCCTCGGCACACCCGGCGGTTACCGTCCGGACCGATTGCTGGATCGCATCGGCGGGACGCTCTTTTCCCCGGCCTCGGCCGTGGAAGGCCTGCACTTGTTCACGTTCAACCAGGTCCAGCAGACCGAGGAATGGCGCAGATCACTGCTCGGCCGACTGGCCGGCCGAGCCGGTCACGACTGATCGACACCGCAGAATGCTGGCCGCTGAACTGGATGCAGGGTGCCCGGCCGCTGCTGCGGCCGGGCTCCGGCCAGCTTTCACGACAACGACCAGGCATGTTCACCTAGCGCGAACCCCCGTGGCCGCTTCAGGCGGCATACTGTAAGCATGGGGGCGCAGACCGGGACGCGCAGCGCGCCGGCCCTGGTCCGCCGACCGGATGTGACCGGCGCCCCCGCGCCTGAGCAGGTGCACGTCCAGTTCGGCGCCGATGCCGCCAGCCAGATCGCGGTCTCCTGGGCGGCACCCGCCCCGGTCGCCCGGCCGCGGCTGCGGGCCGGCCAGGCCGGCGGCGGCCCCGGCTTGGACGTGCCAGCCGAGGAGCGCGTCTACACCGAGGCCTTGACCGGTGAGACGGTGTACACGTACCACGCGCGGCTCGGGAACCTCGCACCCGACACCGCGTTCGCCTACGAGGTGCGGCACGACGGAGCGGAGCCGGTACCTGGCACCTTCCGCACCGGGCCGCTCGGCCGCTCGGCCGGGTTCCGGTTCACCAGCTTCGGCGACCAGTCCATCCCCGCCCCGGTCGGCCTCGGGCTCGGCCCGGCCAGCGTGAACGCCGGGTACATCGTGGACGCGGTGGACGCGCTCGATCCGCTGTTCCACCTGCTGAACGGTGACCTGTCCTACGCGAACGTGAGCGACGTGCCGGTCGCGACCTGGGCCTCCTTCTTCACGAACAACATGCGGTCGGCGCGGCACCGGCCGTGGATGCCCGCGCCCGGCAACCACGAGAACGAGGCCGGCAACGGACCGCAGGGTTACCTCGCCTACCAGACCAGGTTCGAGTTGCCGGACAACGGGTCGGCGGATTTCCGCGGCAACTGGTACGCGTTCACCGTGGGGTCGATCCGGGTGATCTCCCTCAACAACGACGACGTGTGCCTGCAGGATGGCGGGTTCAGCGTCTACCGCCACGGTCACGTGCCCGACTACCAGCGCCGGGGCTACGACGCCTATATCCACGGGTACAGTCACGGCCTGCAGCGCGCCTGGCTGGAGGCCGAACTCGCCGCCGCGCGGCAGGCGGCGGGCATCGACTGGATCGTGGTATTCATGCACCAGCCGGCCATGTCCTCGGCGCACTTCAACGGTGCGGACCTCGGGATCAGGCAGGAGATCCTGCCGCTGTTCGACCGCTACGGGGTGGATCTCGTGCTCACCGGGCATGAGCACCACTTCGAGCGGACCTTCCCGGTCCGCGGCATCCTGCCGGACAGCCCCCTGCTCACCCCGGCGCCCCAGGGCAGCAACGCGGACGAGATCGACGCCCGGGACGGCTGTGTCCATATGATCATCGGCGGTGGTGGCAACTCAACCCCTACCGCGCCGGACAGGTTCGACGACCCGCACAACGGGGTCCTCATCGTGGACGTCGGCGGCGGGAGCCCGCAGAGCCAGCGCGCGAGCATCAAGACCACCGAGCCCGCGCCCTGGTCCGCGTACCGGGACCTCGCCACGCCCTACGGGTTCGCCTCGTTCGACGTGGCGCCCGCCGAGCCCGGCGGAACCACCTCGATCACGGTCACCCACTACGGCGCCGCGGCCGGGTCGAGCCACTACGCCCCGCTCGACCGGTTCGTCATGCGCAAGCCGGTCCGTTCCGGCAGCGACCCCGCGCCCCGGGCTCTCGCCCTGAGCTGAGCCCACGCCACCACCCGCCGCGTTCCTCCCCCGCCCCGGGCCACCACCCGCCGCGTTCCTCCCCCGCCCCGGGCCAGCAACCGCCGCCGTTCCTCCCCCGCCCGCGCTGCGCTTCCCCACCCCTTGGTCAGCGCGGCATTGACATGTGACCATTTGGTCACCTATCTTCAGGTCATGGCTGCCGACGACCAGGTCTTCAAGGCGCTCGCCGACCCGACGCGCCGCTTCCTGCTCGACCGGCTCTTCGCCGCCGACGGCCGGACGCTGACCGAACTCGAATCAGAGCTGGAGATGACGCGTTTCGGCGTGATGAAGCACCTGCGGGTGCTCGAAGAGGCGGACCTGGTCGTCACCCGCCGGTCGGGCCGGGAGAAGCTGCACTTCCTGAACCCGGTGCCGATCCGGCTGATCCACGACCGGTGGATCGACAAGTACACGGAGCGTCAGGTGTCGGCGCTCGCGGACCTGAAAAATGAGCTGGAGGGAACGGCATGACAACGACGACGGAGAAAACTGTGACCACTCACGTCCACCGGGTATTCATCAAGGCAACGCCCGAGGCGATCTGGGAAGCGATCACCAACCCCGAGTGGAACAAGAGGTACGGCTACGAGTCACCCAGCGAGTACGACCTGCGGCCGGGGGGCGCTTACCGGTCTCTGGCCAACGCCGAAATGCGAAAGCACGGCGCCGCGGAGGTCGTCATCGAAGGTGAGGTCATCGAGGCCGACCCGCCGCACAAGCTCGTCCAGACCTGGCACGCACTCTTCAGCCCAGAGACGACGGCCGAGCCTTCCACCCGTCTGACCTGGGAGATCGAGGCAGGTGGCGGCGGCATCACGAAGCTGACCGTGACTCACGACCTCCAGGGCGCGCCCGGCCTCCGCGGCATTTATCACCGGTGAGATCCCCAACGCCGGCGGCGGCTGGAGCTTCGTCCTCAGCGACCTCAAGACCCTCCTGGAAACCGGCACCCCGTTCCACGGCTGACGCAGCCCCCCTTCCATGATCCCGGGAGAGTTGCCGGAAGAATCAGCCGGGCAGGAGGGTGAATGCGGCGGCGTGCCTGGGTCGGACGACGGTGAAGTCCCGGTGGTTGAGGGTGGCCAGGGTGGTCAGGCCGAGCCGCTCGGCGACGGCGATCAGGGACGCGTCGATGAGATCGAGCCGCAGGCTGGCGTACTGCTCGGCCAGCTCGGCGCAGCGCTGCCAGTCCTCGCTGGTGAGGTTGACCGGGGTGAGCTGGCCGCTGGTGATCAGCCGCAGGAACGCGGCCTGGGCGGCGGTGCCGAGCCGGTCCAGGATCAGCCAGGATGCCTCGGCGATCACCGGGACCGGGGCGGCTAGCTGGCCGCGGTGGCCGCGTAGGACGGCGGCGCACTCGCCGTGCCGGGCCGAGCGCCGGTCGGCGGCAGCGAGCCAGATGTTGGTGTCGGCCAGTAGCACGAGATGCCCGCGGCCGCTGGTCAGCTGGCGCGGCGGGCTGCGGCCTCGGCCCGCAGCTCGCGGCTGTCACGCCCGGCCCACCCCGCGTCCCCGGAGTCCGCGGCGCCGATGAACGCCTCGACCGGGTCGCCTGAGGGGGCGGCGGGCAGCCGCTCGGCGAGCAGGTCGGCGGCGACCTGCTCGGGGCTCTGGCCGCGGCGGGCCGCCTCGGCCTCCAGCGCGGCGGCCAGATCACCGTGCAGGTGAACGGTCATCGTCATGACACCAGGATAGGCCCTGGCGAGGACTTTCCCTACTGGCTCAAGGGCGGCCCGGGGGCGCTGCCGAAAGAATCACCCGGCCTGCCACCGCCTGCGAGGCGCCGCCTGTGCCGCGATCGCGTTGCCCCACGGGTCGAACGTTGACTACCCGGCCAGTGTGGTCCCGGCCGCGGTGAACATCGTAGCCGCAAGTGTGCGCGGTGCCGTTGTTCCACCCGTCAGCCGCCCCGTCCCCGACGCATCCGCCCGCGACGTCATCTGCCGATCCGCGTTATACCCGAACGACGACGACCCCGCCGACCCCGACGCCCGGATTGAACTTGGAGTCGGCGGCGAACGCCAGCGGGATCTCACCGGCCTGTTTGCCGGCCGCGTCGGTGAACACGACCTGGCCGCCGGGCAGGCGGAGAAAGGCCACGCGGCTGGAGCGGAGCCTACGATAACCACACGCACCGGACGGTATCCACCAGGCCATCTTCGACGACCATGCTGCTCACCAGTGAGCCGACGGATCTCAATGCCTTGACCAACGCTCGCGGGATAACTGCGAACATCCTGGCCGTCTAGGCAGCGCTCGGTTGGCCCGCGCGACACTGTCCGATGCCGCCGGCCGGACGGCCGGGTGAATGTCCCTGGATCCTCGTAGAGTGGCGAGGTGGCATTTCCCGACATTCACTCCAGGGTGAGCGACGCGTCGGAAGTGCTGCACCGCGTCTTCGGCTATGACACGTTCCGGGCCGGCCAGCAGGAAATCATCGACCATGTCATCGCCGGCGGCGACGCGCTCGTGCTGATGCCGACCGGCGGCGGCAAGTCGCTCTGCTACCAGATCCCCGCGCTGGTCCGAAGCGGCGTCGGTGTCGTCATCTCACCGCTGATCGCGCTGATGCAGGATCAGGTCGACGCGCTGACCACGCTCGGCGTGCGAGCCGGCTTCCTCAACTCCACGCAGGATCCCGGCCAGCGCCGCGACGTCGAGTCCGCCTTCCTGGCCGGTGAATTGGACCTGCTCTACCTGGCGCCGGAACGGCTGCGCACCGAGTCGGCGCTCAGGCTGCTGGACCGTGGCCGTATCTCGCTGTTCGCGGTGGACGAGGCGCATTGCGTGGCCCAGTGGGGACACGACTTCCGGCCCGACTACCTGGCCCTGTCAGCGTTGCACGAGCGCTGGCCCTGCGTGCCCCGTATCGCGCTGACCGCGACCGCCACCCGGGCCACCCACGCCGAGATCGCGGCCCGGCTGAACCTCGCGCAGGCCCGTCACTTCGTGGCCAGCTTCGACCGCCCGAACATCCAGTACCGGATCGCACCCAAAAATGATCCTAAACGGCAGCTCCTGGAGCTACTGCGGTCGGAGCATGACGGGGAGTCCGGGATTGTCTACTGCCTGTCGCGCGCCTCGGTCGAGCAGTCCGCCGAGTTCCTGGTCGGCCAAGGGATCGTGGCCCTGCCGTACCACGCGGGGCTCGACCCGCGCACCCGGGCCGCGAACCAGGCCCGCTTTCTGCGCGAGGACGGCGTCGTCATGGTGGCCACGATCGCGTTCGGCATGGGCATCGACAAACCCGACGTGCGTTTCGTCGCCCACCTCGACCTGCCCAAGTCGGTCGAGGGCTATTACCAGGAGACCGGCCGCGCGGGCCGCGACGGCCTGCCCTCCACCGCCTGGCTGGCCTACGGCCTCCAGGACGTGGTGCAGCAGCGCAAGATGATCGAAACTTCCGAGGGTGACGACGCCCATCGGCGCCGGCTCGCCATTCACCTCGACGCCATGCTGGCCCTGTGCGAGACGGTCGAGTGCCGGCGCGCGCAGTTGCTCGGCTACTTCGGCCAGCAGAGCGTCGCGTGCGGCAACTGCGACACCTGCCTGTCACCCCCGCAGACCTGGGACGGCACGGTCGCGGCCCAGAAATTGCTGTCGGCCGTGTACCGGCTCAAGCATGAGCGGAACCAGAAGTTCGGCGCCGGGCAGGTGATCGACATCCTGCTCGGCAAGACCACGCCCAAGGTCACCCAGCACGGCCACGACTCCCTCACGGTGTTCGGCATCGGCACCGAGCTACGCGACACCGAATGGCGCGGCGTGGTCCGTCAGCTCCTGGCCCAGGGCCTGCTGGCCGTCGAGGGTGATTACGGCACCCTGGTGCTGACCGGGTCCAGCACCGAGGTGCTGCGCAAACAGCGTGACGTCGCGCTGCGCCGCGAGCCCGAGCGCCCACTCAAGCCGGCCAAGGTCCGCCGCGCCACGGCCGCCGCTCCTGCCGACCTGCCCGAGGAAGCCGTGGGGGTGTTCGAGCGGCTGCGCGCCTGGCGCGGCGCTACCGCGAAGGAACAGGGCGTGCCCGCGTACGTGATCTTCCACGACGCGACCCTGCGGCAGATCGCCACGCAGTCGCCCTCGACCCTGGACGAATTGGGCACCATCAGCGGTATCGGTGAGAACAAGCTGGCGAAGTACGGTCAGCAGGTCCTGGACACCCTGAGCGCTTGACGGCGCGCCCCGTCAAGGCTCAGTCGCGCGACCCGGAGAAGATCCGCAGGAAGAACAGGAACACGTTGAACACGTCGAGAAAGATCGACGCGGCGATCAACGGTGCCGAGTCGAGACCCTTGGAGCGCCGTAGCCGCTGGAAGTCGAACATGGTCAGGCCCGCGAAGATGACCAGGCCAAGCACGGAGTAGATCAGCGAACCGTGCGGGATGTGGACAAAGATCAGCACTATGCCGAACACGATCAGGGCGAGGAGCGCCCAGAAGAACACCCGGGCCAGACCGGACAGATCCCGCCGGGTCGCGTAGCCGGCCGACCCGAAGCCCGCGATGAACAGCGCGGTGGCCCCGCCGGCCTGCCAGAGTGCCTGCGGGTCCGCGCTCGCGTAATAGACGAGGGTCGGCGCGACCGCGATCCCCAGCAAGGCACCGACCGCGAAGAGCAGGCCCACGGCCAGCGACTCGGATCGCCGCACCGCGAAATTCATGATCATCAGGCAGATGAAGGCCGCGATGAAACAGACGATGCCCAGGCCGTGCGAGACGTTGCGGCCGAGGTAGGCACCGAGCGCGAAGAAGCTCGCCGTGACCGCGACGTACCCCATCGTCTGCCCGAACAGGGTGCGAGTCCGGTCTGGGCTCGCGGCCGCGCCGAATCCGCCGTAGCTGAGGGACTCGCTCATGAGATCGTTCTGCCTCCCCTTTTCCGGGGAACGATAACGACACTGCTCATCCAACACCAGCCTGGTTTGGCGCCGGGGTCGGCGTCGGCGATTTTGGCGCCGGCGTCGGGGGGTTCGGCACCGGCGATTTTGGCGCCGGCGTCGCGTGGCTTGGTGCCGGGGTCGGCGTCGGCGGATGTGGCGCCGAGGCCGGACGGTCAAGGATCTTTTCGAACCAGTGGTCAGCATAGGGTTCGTCGTTGAACGCGGCCACCTCGCGGTCAGCCGGCCGCCCGGTAGAGGCCGATCGCCTCGTCCAGGGCGCGGTTGGTCTCCAGCCGGAGGGTGCGGACCCCGTTGGCCGCCGCGTGCGCCTCCAGGTCGGCGAGCAGCCGGGCGGCCGAGCCCGAGTCCACGGACCGCCGGGTTGACCCACATCCGCTTGATCTCTGCTGACTCAGCCCCTCCTGACTCAGCCCCCGCTGACTCAGCCCCCGCCGACTTGACCTGGGCTGGCCTGACCTGGGCTGGCCTGACCTGGGCTGGCCTGACCTGGGCTGGCCTGACCTCGCCAGCCCGGCCGTGGTGGAACTTGACCGCACCGCACCCGACGGGCTCGGAGTGGAGGGTGGCGACCAGCAGGAAACCCGCGGGCGGAGTCAGTTCTTCGTCGTCGGCCGAGATGCTCCTGGCCGGATCGAAGCCGCCGTCGAAGCGGCCAGATAGTTCGCTGAAGTAGGCCCGCAGGCAGGACCGGGCGCCTGACTGCCGGGGGTCGCACACCGCGACCCGGACCGCCGAGGCCATCAGAAGCCGCTCGACCTCGGCCATCGCCGTGATGAGCCGGGTGCGCTGGCGCGGGCTGAGTGGCTCCAGGATTGACGTGGCCATATCATCCGAGCGCCGGTCAAGCACCGCCCGCTCGGCCCGCCCGGGGCCGGTCAGGTGGGCCGTACGAACCCGCCCGTCGCTCCCGCTCCGCTCGACGACGACGAGCCCGTCACTCTCCAGTGACCGCAGCAGCCGGCTCAGATAGCCCGAATCGAGGTCGAGCCGCGATCGCAGCAGCCGGACATCGCTGCTGTCCGGGCCGATCTCCCAGAGCAGGCGCGCCTGCCCAAGCGGGCGGCCGCGCGACAGGAACGCATCGCTGAGCGCGCCGATCCGCTGTGTCACGGTCCGGTTGAACCGGCGGACCTGATCGACCATGCTCGGATCCATCCTCTGACTATAGTCAGGTAATCCTGGCACGCGCAGTGCCGGGATAACCCCGGCGAGCCAGGCAGGCCGACGGTCTTCGCGCCCCCGAAGGACGGATGGCGCACCCATGCCATATGTCCGGAATGGGGTTTGCACGGTATCTGCGATGTCATCGACATAAAGTCGCGTTCGCGACTGATACTTGACGCTATTTAGTCGCTGCTTTCCATTCTGTAAGCCGGCTATGGCGTAATGTATGGCCATCACGGCTGGGGCCGTTGGGAGGGAGAGACGCGATGCATTCCGACCTGCGCGTTGACTGGATCGACGAGAACGACGCCAGTGAGCCTGTGTTCGAGACCGCCGTCAGCGCCCTCGGCGCCGCGTGGCTGTTCGACCCCCGCATCCCGCCGCCTGTGCTCCCCGTGTCGCCCCCGCCAGCGCACAGGCGGCATAAGCGCACAAAGATAACCAGCGGACCTCTCACCGGCGCCGACACCTACGAAGACGATTAAGAAATGTCGCGTACGGGGTAAATCAGGTGACCATGCGGGAAGGGCAGTAAGAAGGCACGTCCGTCGTCCAGGGGTCACGCGAGGGGCGCGAACCGGATGTCGCGCGCCCTGGCGCCCGGCGCGGCAAAGGCCAGCATGCGCTCGCCCTCGCCGGTGACGGCGTCGCGGTCAGGCGCGGCGACCGGCCCGAACATCTCGATGGTCAGCGTGGCGGCCGCCGGTGACCGGGCTATCTTCCACATCCCGACCGCGAAACCGCCGACCAGCACGGTTCCCGGGAAGACGCCGTTCCTGGTAAAGAGGCGCTTGCGGTCGCGCTCGCTGATGACGCGGGTGCGGTCGGCGTGGGCCAGGACGAGGTTGTCGAACTCGGCCACGAGGCGTACCGGAGCGTGCGTGCCGGGATCGGGCCGCGGCGCTTCGGGCAGGTCGAACAGCTCGGCGCCGCCCTCGGTGCGGAAGGTGCGCAGGCGGGGCCGCTGGCGGTCGGCGACTTCCCCCAGCCTGGTCAGGCCCGACCAGGCCTGCATGTCCCGGACGGTGGCCGGCCCGAACGCGGCCAGGTAGCGGATGACCAGCTGATCCGGCGACGGGCTGGCGTCGAGGGGCGCACCCAGCCAGGACTCGGCGGAGGTATGCGCGGCCTGCCCGGCGGCACCCCAGATCGCGCGGGGTGGCACCTGGACCAGCGGCACCAGCGCCCGGATGGCCTGGGCCAGTGCGGTCGGCGGGTAGCCCGGCCATCGCCCGGCCAGCAGCGCGCCGAGCTCGCTGAACGTCCGCGGCTTCTCCTCCACCAGGGCCCGGCCGGCGGCCGCCAGCTCCGCGGTGTCCAGCCCGCCGAGTTGCTTGCCGTACCCCGCGGCCAGGCCCCGGTCGAGAACGGGCTGGATCAGCGGGCGCAGCATCAGGCAGTCCCGGGCCGACACGAGGTGAATGGTCCCTCGCATCAGCGCGACGCGGACCACCTGGCGGCTCAGCATCAGCTCGGCCAGGTCGTCCGGCCGGAAATCGGCCAGCCGCGACCACAGGCCGTAATAGGGCGGGAACGGCGCCTGGGCCTGCAACCCAGCTAGCTGCTCGACCGCTGCCAGCACGCGCGCGGCCCGTTCGCTGGGAGGCAGCGGCGAGCGGCGCAGCAGCAGCTGACGGGCGAGCAGGGCGCGGTTGAGCGCCTGCATGCTCAGCACGTCAGATGGCATCAGCATCCTGGGCGGTCAGCCGGGCGGTCCGGTGCTCGCGGGCGACCCGAGCGTCGACGGGTTCGATGGCTATCAGCCGGTTGGCCGGGGCCATGGGAGTCTGGCCAACGTACTCCGCCCGGGTAGCCTGCGTCGGATCGACGCGGCGGGCCAGACACCAGCAGGAGGACTCTCATGACCGCGGGCAGCACGGCCGACGCGGGGACCCCGGGCGCCGCGGCCGGTGCGGCCAGTGCGGCCAGCGGCGGCGGCCGGGCCGGCCGCGTGACCCGCCGGCTGCTGCGGTGGCTGGTCGTGGTCGTCGTGTTGCTGACGGTGGCCAGCCTGCTGTTCAACGTGGCCACCAGCCGCCGGGCCAGCCGCCCGGCCGGCCTCGCGTTCGTCCGGGCCGGGGACGTGTGGACCCGCTACGTGACCTGGGGCACGCGGGGCCGCCCGGTCGTCCTGATTCCCGGCGCGTTCGAGACGGCGGACACGTTCGCGGCGCTCGGTGCGCGGCTGGGGACCGATCACCGCGTGTACGCGCTCGACCTGACCGGCACCGGCTACAGCCAGGCCAAGGCGCCGTTCACGGTCGCGCATTTCGCCTCGCAGGTGCTGGCCTTCATCAGCGCGATGCGCTTGACCGGCTCTGACGCGCCCGTGGTGGTCGGGCACTCCAGCGGTGCGGCGGTCGCCGGGCTGGCCGCCGTCGAGGGTGGCCGCCGGGTGGCTGGCGTGATGTTCCTCGACGGCGACGCCGCACCGCTCGCCGCTCCGTCGTTCGTCCACTACCTGGTCATCGATCCGTACCGGACCACGGTGTTCCGGCTGGGCCTGAGCTCGGACTGGGTCATCCGCAGCATCTACGGTGCGCAGTGCGGGCAGGCCTGCCCGCGGCTGGACCACGTGGGCGTCGAGTCATGGCGCCGGCCGCTGGAGCAGCCGGGCGCCGAGACCGCCCTGTGGAGCATCCTGGGCACGGGCATCCCCAGCCTCACCGAAGCCCAGCTCGACCGGCTGCGCGCCAGCTCGTTGCCGAAAAGCGTGGTGTTCGGTGTGGATGATCCCCAATACAGCCGGGCCGCGCCCGCTCAGGTGGCCGCGCGGATCGGGGCCCCGGCGCCGACCATCGTGCCCGGCCGCCACCTGACGATGATCTCCTCGCCGCGGCAGGTCGCCGCCGCGATCCGGGTCCTGTGTGACCGGGCATCGTCAGCATATGTTGACACTCCACCTCGCGTCAGCTTATGCTGACGTTCATGGAAACCACACTCGAAATCGCCGAGGGTGCCGCCAGCAACGACCCCGACGTCGGGCTCCGCGCGGTGGCGGCCCTGCGAGCACTGACCGAACGGCTGGAGATCCTCCAGGTCGAGAACGCGCGGAAGCTGGGGTGGTCCTGGCAGGACATCGCCGAGCGGCTCGGCGTCACCAAGCAGACCGTGCACCGCAAGTACCGCCAGCGGATCGGGAGGCGGTGATGTTCGAACGCTTCACCGCCGACGCCCGCACCATCGTGGTCCACGCCCAGGAGCACTCCCGCCGGCTCGGGCACCGCTACATCGGCTGCGAGCATCTCCTGCTCGCTCTCGTCGGTAACGGCCAGCCCGCGGGCGCCGTCCTGCGCGAGCACGGCGTCACGCCGGAACGAGTCGAGGAGGAGATCGTCCGCCGTATCGGGCTGGGATCCGGGGCCGGCCTGTTCGCGGACCTCGACCGGGAGGCGCTGGCCTCCATCGGGATCGATCTCGACGCCGTCCGGGCCAGGATCGAGGCGTCCTTCGGGCCAGAGGCCCTCATCCGGGCCAGCCAGGCCGTCCACCGCAGGCCCCGGCCCTCCAGGCTGAACCCTCGCCGGGGAGTGCCGCCCAGCCTCGTGCGCCGCTGGCGCCGACGGCGCCAGCGGCGCCGCGCCCGGACCGCCGTCCCCGCGCCGCCCGCCCCGGCCGCCACCGGTCTCTACCAGGCCACCGGTCCCCGCCCCGCTGGGCACATCCCGTTCACCCCGGGCGCCAAGAAGACCCTGCAAAACACCCTCCGGCAGGCCCAGGCCCAGAATGACACCCACATCGGTGTCGAGCACATCGCCCTCGGCCTGCTCGCCACCAACCGGGGGCTGATGGCGCCCATCCTGTCGGCTCTCGGCGCGTCAGCACCAGCGCTGCGCGCCGCGATCCTCGACCGCTACCGGCAGGCCAGCTGACCGCCCGCCTGACTCCGGGCTGGTCGGCTCCGAGCACGGGGCCCGCGTCCGGAAGATCAGGACATCGCACGCGGTAAACCGCCGTCGGAGTGTGGCTGACCAGGCTCTGGCCAGCTACCTTCGGCGGCGGGCGGCCCATCGTCATGAATGGCCCCGCCGACGATGCCGGGTATCACCGGGCTGAGCACGCGCAGCCGCGCCAGCGCCGGGCCGCGGGCCACCATGATTACCCCGATGAGCAACGCGATCAGCCCGACGGCCTGCAGCGCGATGGTCCCGGGGGACACGTCCACACTGTCGCGGAAGAGGACGATGCCGAGCACGATCCCCGAAACTGGTTCAGCCGCGGTAATGCCCGGCAGGGAGATGTGCAGCGGGCCCGCGCTGAATGCGTTCTCCATGAGCCAGAGCCCGGTCAGACTGACCGCTACCAGAGAGTAACCTGGCCAGCTCGTCAGCACGACCGCGAGATGACCAGTGTCAAGGAGCTGGACCGTACGCCGGGTGAGCGCATCCGCGATCCCGAACACGAGGCCCGCGCTTATCCCGGTCAGGATGGCCCGCTGGCCAGCAAAGCGCCTGCGCCCAAATTCAGCGAAGGCGACCACGAGGAATACCACCACGGCCCCCGCGAACGGCCAGTAGGCGGACGAGCCGACATAAACCGCCGGAGAGCGCACGGAACGCGCCAGCGACAGCGCGGTCACGCCCGCCATCAGAATCAGCGCCCCGACCACTTCGGACTTATGCACGCCTTGCCCGGATAGCGGCCCCGCCAGCAGAAGAGCGAAAAGAAGGTTAGTGGCCAGCAGTGGTTCGGCGAGTGACAGCACCATGTGGCCGATGACCCACCCTGACAGCAATTGCCCGGCCACCATGATGGCCAGTCCGGCCAGCCACCGTGGCCGGTGGAACAGGTCGGACAGCAGCTGGATACGGAGGAAATGGTCATTGGGTGCCTGCTGCGCCGCGGCCTGCTGGAGGACAAAGCCGATCCCGAGAAGAGCCGCCGCCACCACGCCGAGCAAGTACTCCACGTGCGTTGACTACCCGCGCCGGGCCGGGACCACCCCGGCAGCGCGGATCACATATGGAGAGCTAGGCGTGCACCGTCCCGCGGCTGTCGAAGGCCATGGCGCGCTGCTCACCATGGCGCGGCGGCCGCGGCTGACATACTGCCGGTGTGAAGCCCCTGCGTGTCCTGCTATTTGACGTATTCGGGACGCTGGTGGACTGGCGATCCAGCCTGATCGACATAGCGGAGACGGCCGCCGCTCGCTCCGATGTCCAGGCCGACTGGGCGGCCATCGTTGACGACTGGCGCCGCGCGTACCAGCCCGCAATGGACCGCGTTCGCCAGGGCGCCGCGTGGCGCGACCTCGATTCTCTCCAGCGCGAAACGCTGGCTGACGCGGCGTCGAGGCGCGGCGTCAGGCTCTCGGACGCCGACCAGGAAACCCTCGTCAGGGGCTGGCGGCAACTGCGGCCCTGGCCGGACAGCCGGGACGGGCTCGATCGCCTGCGGCGCAGGCACGTCACCGCCACGTTGTCGAACGGCCACGTCGCGTTGCTGGCCGACCTGCTCAAGTTCGCCGGCCTTCGCGTTGATGTCGTGCTCTCCGCGCAACTCGCCGACAGCTACAAGCCCGACGCCAAGGTGTACCTCACGGCGCTTCGCCTGCTCGACTGCCCGCCCGAGGAGGCCGGCATGGTGGCCGCCCACCCGTCAGACCTGCGGGCCGCCGCCGCCCTGGGCCTGCGCCCCATCTTCGTCAGCCGGCCCCTGGAGTGGGGTCCCGGGGCACTCCCGGTGGGCTCACCGGCCCTGGACGGGCTGCTCAAACCCGCAGACCTCGTCGATCTCGCCGCGGCCCTGGGCGGCTGACGCCTCGATGAGCTGCTCAACCGTCGCCCGGTCGCTCTCCGGAGCGACCGGGCGACCAGGGCATCCAGCGCTCAGGGAGAGAGCGGAACGCCGGCCGGGACGCCGTCCCGCCGCGCCGGGAGGCCGCGGCGCAACTGCCAGGCCAGCAGGCTGCCGAGCAGGACCGAGACCGCGATCGCCGTCGTGTGGCCGACCGCGGCCACATCCAGCTGGCTCAGGCCGCTGAAAATGTGGCCGCCAACGACGAGCACGGCGAAATCGAGCGCGGCCGCCACGCGGGCCAGCCACGAGCCATACAGCACGGCCACCGCGATGGCGGACACGACGATGTAGGACGGCCCCACATCCAGGATGCGGGTATCGGAGGCCGGCAGCAGGCCGCGGGTGACCCGGTAGTCAACGATGCCTTCGCTGACCAGGGTGCCGAGCACATGCCCGGCCACGCACACCACCGCCGTGCGCCAGTTCCCCAGCGCCCGGTTGGCGCCGAACAGGGCGAGGGCGATCAGGATTGGCCAGGTGGCCGAGAACCCCCCCGGGACGAACGCGGAGACCACCAGCGAGCCCACCGGATCATGGTGCAGGTTGACCACGTTGGTGCTGGCCCACTGCAGCACCGCCGACTGATCGCTGGACGGCAGGGCGGCGTAGATCAGTTCGGCAACAACGAAACCCGCCAGGTACAGCCAGGCGATCCCGTACCGGCTTACGCTTCCCATGGTCCCAGTGTCCGCCCCGCCGCCACCGCGCGGACCAGCACCCACCGACCCGGGCCGGCCGCACGCTGCTGCACGAGGACTGAGTGCACCATTGTTGGCGTTTGGCCGCCGGTGTGCGGGCAGGATCGGGGTATGCCCGCGCCCAGCTATCACCCGTCAGCCCGAGGATCCGCTGCTGATCCTGGCGATGGATCATCGAGCCTCGTTCGGGAAGTCCCTCTTCGGCGTCGTCGGCGATCGCCCGGACCAGGACCAGCGGGCGGCGATGGAAGCCGCCAAGCGGCTGATCTACGCCGGGCTCGCCCATGCCCGCGGGCAGCTGCCCGGCGGCCGGGCCGGGGTCCTGGTGGACGAGCGCTACGGGCAGGCGGTCATCGACGCCGCCCATTCCGATGGTGTGATCCTGGCTGTGCCGGTGGAACATAGCGGCCGGGACTGGTTCGAATTGGAGTGGGGCCAGGACTGGCTGGAGCACGTCGCATCGAGTCGCCCGGACTTCGCCAAGGTACTGGTCCGCGACAATCCAGCCTTCCCCGCTGAGCAGCGTGCGCAGCAACTGCGCGCGCTGCGTGAGGTCAGCGACGCGCTGGACTCGGTGGGCGTGCCGTTGCTGTATGAGCTGCTGGTCCCGGCGACCGACGAGCAGCGGGCCGCGGCCGGCCCGGAGACGGACGCCTACGATCGTGAGGTGCGCCCGGGCCTGGTCCGGCAAGTGATCTCCGACAACCAGGCGGCGGGGGTCGAGCCGGCCATCTGGAAGGTCGAAGGCCTGGAAACAACGGAGGCCGCGCGGGCGGTGGTGAACCAGATCCGGGCCGGCGGCCGTAACGATGTCCGCGCGATCGTGCTCGGCCGCGACGCCCCCGCGGCGCGCCTTGATCACTGGCTGGCGGTGGCCGCGCCGGTCGATGGCTTCGTCGGGTTCGCGATCGGCCGCAGCATCTGGGAAGACCCGATCGCCGACCTGAGCAGCGGCAAGGCCGACGAGGACGAGACGACAGGCCAGATCGCCGAGCGGTACCTGGACTTCGCCCGGCAGTACTGCGCGGCCAGCGGCGCGACCCCGGGCCAGCCACGCCCGGGCCAGTCACGCCCCCGCCAGCCACGACCGGGCCAGCCAGCACAGTGACCAGCCCCAGCAGCGAGACGCGGGACGGGGTATCGCTGACCAATCTCGACCAGCCGCTGTTCGACGGGGCGCAGGCGGCCAAGCGGGACCTGGTGGACTACCTGGACGCGGTGCGTGGCCGTATCATCCCGGAGTTGCGGGACCGGCCGCTGTCAGTGATCAGGGTGCTCCGCGGCCAGGCGCCGTTCATGCAGAAGAACGTGCCCAAGTACACGCCGCCGTGGGTGCGGACGGTCCAATTGTGGGCGGAGGCCTCCAAGCGCGAGGTGTCCTACGCGCTATGCAACGACCGCCGCACGTTGCTGTGGTTCGCCAACCAGCGGGCGGTGGAGTTCCATCCAATGCTGGTCCGCGCCGGCCACTGGGACCACCCCACCTACCTTGTGCTCGATATCGACCCGCCGTCCGCGGACGCGTTCCCGCTGGCCGCCCGCGCCGCGCACCTCGTCCGCCAGGCGCTGGCCGATGCCGGGCTCAGCGGCGCGGTCAAGACCAGCGGGGCCAAGGGCCTGCACGTGTTCGTGCCGCTCGAGGCGAAGACGACGAGCGAGGACGCGGCCGCGGTGACCCGCGCAATCGCCGTTCGTGCCGAAAAGCTGGACCCGGCCCTCGCCACCACGGCCTTCGTCCGCGACAATCGCGAAGGCAAGGTGTTCCTCGATTCGACCCGGGCGGGCGGGGCGACGGTGGCGGCGGTGTACAGCCCGCGCATCCGGCCGGGCGTGCCGGTGTCGTTCCCGGTGGCCTGGGATGACCTCGACCGCGTGGTGCCGGCCGACTTCACCGTGCACACGGCGGCGCGTTTGATCGGCGCCGGTGATCCGTGGGCCGACCGGATGCCCGCGCCGCAAGCGTTGAGCCCGGATCTGATCGAGGAGGGCCGGGCGATCCCGATTGCCCGAGTGCAGGCGATGCACGAGGGCAAGCGGCGCGCCCGGGCTCGCCGCGACGCATCTGGATGACCACTGTCCCAGCCGCCCCGGGTGCCGCAGAATGTATTGATGACCGACCACAGCCGGGCGCTCGCCATCGTCACCCTGATCACCTGGCTGTTCACCGCTAGCCTCGGCGCGTATATGTTCCGGGGGCTGGCCTCGCACGGGGGCCTGCGCCGGCAGCGCGCCGTCCGGGACGGCCTGCCCCCAGCCGCCCTGTTCGCGCATTTCGGCCTGGCCCTCACCGCGCTGGCGATATGGGTCGGCTATCTGGCGACCGGATGGGTCGCGCTGGCCTGGACGGCCGTCAGCCTGTTGATGCCGGCGATCGGGCTGGGCATCTGCACGGTGACCCTCTGGACCCCCTACCCCGACGTACCCAGCGAGGCCAGCGTCGGCCCGGTCGCCGGTGAAGGCGGCGCCGGTCCCGCGGACGGCGTGCCCGCCCGGCCGCCGAAGGACCCTCCGACGAGCAGGCTCACCGACGAGATGCTCACCAGGGCACTCACCGACGAGGCGCTCGCCAGCCAGCTCGTCAACGACGTGCTGGCACGGGTTCCCGCGGACCCGTCCCAAGCCGCGAGAAAGTCCAGGCGGCCGCTGGCCGTCCTCATCCCGGTCGCTCACGGCATGGCCGCCGTGGCGACGTTCGCCCTGGCTGTGGTCACCGCGGCCGGGATGCGGTGACTATGGCGTGAGGTATCCGGCGGCCGCCTCCACCACCAGGCCGGTCGCCAGGAGCAGCGCTTCGCCGCCGGCCGGCCCGGCGAGTTGCAGGCTGGCCGGCAGCCGGTGCTCGCTGGGGACCGGCAGGGCCAGGGCCGGCAGCCCGGCGAGGTTGAACGGCATCGTCAACGGGGTGTACCGATGCGTGCCCGTGTCGGCGAGCGGGGGCGGATATATCGGCACGGTCGGCAGCGCGAGCAGATGCACGGTCCGCAACAGGGCCGCCACGGACGCACGCCACGTCTGCTGGTACAGCCGGGCCTGCCGCAACTGCTCGGCGGTCACCGCCATCCCTTCCTCGAGCCTGGCCCGCACCCGGGGGCCCAGCTTGGCGCGCGTCACGGGATCGGCGAGCAGCCTCGCGTTGGACTGTGCCGCTTCGGCCACGAGGATCGTGGCGCCCGCCCGCAGCGCCACCGGCCAGTCGGGGAGCGCAACGTCAACTACGTCCAGCCCGCTGCGGATCAGCGCCGCGTCCACCGCCGCGTCGATACGCGCGTCTGTCACGACATCCGGCGGCCGGAGCCGGCCGACCCGGGTGGCGGGCCGGGAATCGGCACGGAAACCAGGCTCCAGCAGCGCCATGCCCTCGGTGACACCGGCCACCGTCGAAGCCATCGGCCCGACCGTGTCGAGGCTGGGCGCCAGCGGCCATACCCCGCCCAGCGGGACACGGCCGTGTGTTGTCTTCAGCCCGACGGTCCCGCAGAAGGCCGACGGGACCCGGATCGAGCCTCCGGTATCCGAGCCGTAGGCGATGTCCGCCTCGCCGTCGGCGACGGCGACCGCGGACCCACTCGATGATCCGCCCGGGACCAGCCCGGGATCCAGGGGATTGCGCGGTGTGCCGAACCACTGGTTGACACCGGAGGCGCCGAACGCCAGCTCGTAAAGGTTGGCCTTGCCGACGGTCGCTGCTCCGGCGGCTCGGGCGCCCGCCATGCAGGCGGCGTCCACCGCGGCCGGCCCGGCGGTGTCGGCCACGGCCGGGGATCCGGCCGTCGTGGGCACACCACTGATGTCGATGAGATCCTTGACTGCGAGCCGCACTCCGGGGCCGACCGGCGAGAGCCTGGTGATGAACGTCGCCACGACGACAATGTACGGCCGCCGGAGGCTGAGCCGCTTGGCCGACATGGCCGCTACGCCGGTTGTTCACCCGGTCGGCTGAGGGCGATCTCGGCCACCGATTTAAAGCCGAGGGCTATCTCGGCCGCTGACTAAAGGAGTTGCGTCGTGGGCTCCGGCGTGGTGGCCTGCCCGGGTGGAATCGGATCAGGTGCTGGCCGCCTTTGACGCTCAGGTCCGGCGCGCTACCCAGCCTGACGGACCTGGAGCGCGGATCGAGGCAACCGGTGTGGTTGTCCGGCACGTCGCCGGCGACGCCCTGGGCTGGTCGGGCATCACCTGGTCAAAGCTGGAGGATGGCGATGCCGACGCGGTTATCGCCGGGCAGGTGGCCTATTTCCGCGGTCTCGGCCGGGAGTTCGAGTGGAAGCTCTACCACTATGACCGGCCAGCTGATCTGGGCCAGCGCCTCGTAGCGGCGGGGTTTGCCGCTGATGCCGAAGAGGCGCTGCTGGTGGCCGAGGTCGCGGACATCGTGGCGGATATTCACCTGCCCGCCGGGGTGCGGCTCCTGCCGGTGACCGACGAGATCGGTGTCGCGTCGATCATCGAAGTGCACGAGCGTGCCTTCGGCACCGTCCCCCGCGGATTGCGCCGGTCGCTGCTCACGCAGTTGCACCAGGCACCCGAGACGACGTCGATGGTGGTCGCGATGGCCGGTGACGAGCCGGTCAGCGCGGCCCGGATGGAGTGCCTTCCGGGCCGGGACTTCGCCAGCCTGTGGGGAGGCGGGACCGTGCCCGGCTGGCGCGGCCGTGGGATCTACCGCGCTCAGGTCGCCTACCGCGCCCAGCTCGCGGCCGCCCGCGGCTACCGGTATCTGCATGTGGACGCGCTGCCGGCCAGCGAGCCCATCCTCAGCCGCCTGGGCTTCGTCGGCCTGGCCCACACCACGCCCTACCTGTGGCAACCCGCAACCGACGGGCTGTGACTGGATGAGCCTAAGGTGGTCTCAGTGCGAGAAGTGCCGTGGTGGGGCGTGCTCTCGTCCGCTGCGGCTCCAGTGCTGCTGGTCGGCGGGTGGATAGTCGCGGCCGCGTTGCAGCCCGGATCGTTTGACCAGGTAACCGGGACCATCAGCGCCCTGGCGGCGCGGGGTGCGGCTGACCGATGGGTGATGACGCTGGCGCTTCTGGGCGTGGGAGCCTGCCATGTCGTCACCGGGCTGGCGCTGCGGCCAGCCGCAGCGCCTGGGCGGGGCCTGCTGATGACGGCCGGTGTCGCCACCGTGGCGGTCGCGGTGAATCCGGTGACGAACGGCGGCCGCGGCTCCCTGCCGCACACCGCCGCCGCGGCGGTGGCGTTCGCATCCCTGGCGATCTGGCCCGTCCTGGGCCGGAGCCGCGAACCGGCCGGGCCATGGATCCTGCGGCCGGCCGTCAGCGTGGCCGCCAGCGCCGCGCTGCTCGGCCTGCTCGGGTGGTTCTACGTGGAGTTGGCCGCGGGCGGCGGCCAGCTCGGCCTGGCGGAGCGGGCGGCGGCCGGGACGCAGGCGCTCTGGCCGCTGGCCGTGGTCCTCGTGTGCTACCAGCGGCACTCCCGCCCCCGGCCAGCCACCGGCCGGCCGGGCGGTGTAGCCGAGCGCCCCTCGGCTGGCCAGCGTACGGAAGACCTGACCCGGTCCCCCGATGGGCCAGCAGCGTCATGACCCACTTCTTCCACCCGTCACAGCGTCACAGCGTCCGCGCCGGATCCTGGGCCGGGCGCGGGCGCTTCGGCCAGCCGCGCGTGCAGCCGCTCCCGGATCTCAGACGGCGTGTAGGCCTGGCGCTGCCGCTGGGCCCGGGCGATCACCACCCCGGTAGCGGCGACACCGACGAAGCCTGCCAGTCCCAGTACTTTCCACCAGCGCATGTGCCTAGGCTACGACCGTGCCCGCCATGAGCATCACCCTCGATGAGGCCCTCGATCTGACGCGCACGGGCGACGTGTGGCTGTTCCGCGGGCACACGGTGGCCGACCGGGCCATTCAGATGGCGACCAACAGCCCGGTCAACCACGTCGGCATGTCCGTCGTCATCGACGACCTGCCCCCGCTGATGTGGCACGCCGAGCTCGGCCGGTCCCTGCCCGACCTGTGGTCTGGCACCCGCCACCGCGGCGTCCAGCTGCACGACCTGCGCGAGGCCGTGCTCACCTGGGCCACCAAGTACGGGCAGCGGGCGTGGCTGCGCCAGCTGGACAGCCCGGTCACCCGGGCGATGGAGGATGCCGTGCTGCGTACCATCGCGCGGCTCGATGGCACCCCGTTCCCCTCCACGGCCCGGCTCGCGTCGCGCTGGATCTCGGGCCGCGTGCCGACCATCAGGCGCCCCCATGGCCCCGATCTGGAGACCGCCTACTGCGCGGAGATCCTCGCCATCACCTACCAGGCCATGGGGCTCCTGCCCGGCAGGCACCGCCCGAATTGGTATGACGCCGGCCGCTTCTGGAGCGGTGACGACCTCCGGCTGACCGCCGGGTACCGTCTGGGCGGCGAGATCGCCGTGCAGATCCCCGCCGCCAGGCCAGCCGGGCCTGGAACTCCAGCCGGGGACACGGCGAGTCCAGCCGGGGACACGGCGAGTCCAGGCGGCATGAAAGCTTCGCGGCGTCGCCGGCATTGACGGCCCGCGGCTGGCCCCGGTCAGCCCGTCGCGATCGACTAACGTGATTGACTTTACTAATTCATGACTCGCGAGCACCCGGCCGATATTTACCCGGGATATCCACGTGAGGCTCGCCGCAATGCGGCCGGAAATCGATTGCATACGCGGGCAATTCGAGCGCCCTGAAATTACTGACACGTAGCGTGCACATTAGATCACCTTTCGCTGCTGTGGACAGGACACGGTATACATCAGCCGGATCGCGGCGCTGACCAGCGGTTCGGCCCGTTTCCCGATGGCATCCTCATTACCGGCCATTTACGGCGTATCGTCTTAATCTGTTCTCTCGGCCACTAAGCGCGGATCGTCAGGAGAGTCCGGTGCGCAGCGCAAGAACATTGGTGACCACATACCCAGGGTCAGCCGGGACTGGGCGATCCCACCACGAGCCCACCGCGTGATCTGGCCGGTTCGGTCGGGCGAGGTACCGCCGCTCGCGGACAGCCACAGCCCCCGGCCGGAGACCGGGGCTGGCCTCATCGGCAACCTGGGTCCCGGCCAGACCGTGGTACTGACTCCCGCCGCCAATGCCAGCGAGCACCCCACCGGCACCGGCACGACGCAACTCGCCGCCGCGCTCGCGCGCGCTCTCTGGGAGACCCGCGCGGTGGGCCTGGTGGTGTGGGTCACCGCCATCAGCCGGGAAGCCGTCGTGACGGCGTACGCGCAGGCGCTCGCGGACATCGGGCTGGCGGATCAGGATGAGGGTCCCGAGAGCGATGCCACCCGGCTGCTGACCTGGCTGGCGGAGACCGGCCGCCCGTGGCTGGTGGTCCTCGATGATCTCGCCGATCCCGCCGACCTGGCGGGGCTGTGGCCACGGGGTGCGGCCGGCCGCGTCCTGGTCACCACGCGGCGGCCCGACGACGCGCTGCTCGGGCCGGGCCGGCGGATCGTGCCGGTCGGCCCGTTCACCCTCCGCGAGGCGCTCGCCTACCTGACGGCCCGGCTGCACGATGATCCCGGCCAGCGGACCGAGGCGCTCGACCTCGCCACGGACCTCGGCTGCCATCCGCTCGCCCTGGCGCAGGCCACCGCTCTGCTGACCGACACCGGGGCGAGCTGCCGGGAATACCGGCGCTGGTTCGCTGACCGCCGGAGGTACCTGACCAGCGCCGCGTCCGGCGCCCCCGCTCCGGCACTGGAGGTCACCTGGTCACTGTGTATCGAGCGGGCCAGCCAGCTTCCCCCGGCCGACCTGGCCGAGCCCGTGCTGGTGCTGGCCGCCATGATGGACCCGAGCGGCATCCCCGGCACGGTCCTCGTCAGCCACGCCGCGTGCAGCTTTGTCACCGGCCGCTACGCCACCCCCGATGACCAGGTCCAGGTCCGGGACGCCGTGAACAACCTGCACCGACTGGGCCTGCTGACCGTCAACGCAGCCAGTGCGGCGCGCACCGCGGCGGTGCACCCGATCGTCCAGGCCCTGGTCCTGAAGAACCTCGCCCCCGCGGACCTGGCCCAGGCGGCCCGCGCCGCCGCCGGCGCGCTGCTCGAATCGTGGCCGCAGCGCGATGCCGAGCAGCCCTTGCTGTCCCAGGCGCTGCGAGACAATACGGCCATCCTGAACGGGATCGCGGCCGACCTGCTCTGGACACCGCAGGGCCACGAAGTGCTGATCAGGGCCGGGCAGAGCCGGGACGCCGCCCGGCTCCGTGAAGCGGCCACGGCCTACTGGCGGGACATGGCCGCGGCCAGCGTCAGGCGGCTGGGGCCAGGTCACGCCCAGACGATCCTGATCCGTGATCACCTCGCCGCGGCGGAAGGGACATCCGGGCGGCTGGGCGCGGCCATCGGGATGCACGAGCGCCCTCTCGCCGACCGGGAACGGGCGCTGGGTCCCAGCCACCGCGAGACCCTGACCTCCTACGGCGACCTCGCGCACGCCTACCAGGAGGCAGGCCGCCAGGATGACGCCATCGCCTTGTTCGAGCGGACCCTGGCCGACCAGGAGTGGGCGCTGGGCGCGGGCCATCCGGACACGCTGACCGCACGCGGCAACCTCGCCTACGCCTATGGGCTGGCCGGCCGCCTGGAGGAGGCGATCCCGCTCTACGAGCGGACCCTCGCCGACCGGGAACGCGCCCAAGGTGCCGGCCACCTCGACACGCTGGCCGCACGCAGCAACCTCGCGCACGCGTACCAGCAGGCGGGCCTGGAGAAGAAGGCGATCCCGCTGTACGAGCGGACCCTCGCCGACCGGGAACGCGCCCAGGGCCGCGACCATCCCGACACGCTGACGGCCCGCGGCAACCTCGCCTACGCGTACCGCACGGCCGGGAGGATCAAGAACGCCATTCCTCAGTACGAGCGGGCCCTCGCCGACCGGGAACGCATCCTGGGCCCGAATCATCCGGACACGCTGACCGCCCGCGGCAACCTGGCCAATGCCTACTACACGGCACGGCGAGTCAAGGACGCGCTGCCCCAATACGAGCGAACCCTGGCCGACCGGGAGCGCTTCCAGGGCCCGGATCACCCGGACACGCTGACCGCCCGCGGCAACCTCGCCTCCGCGTATCACTCGGCGGGCCGCCTCGAGGAGGCGCTGCCGCTCTATGAGCAGACCCTGGCCGACTGCGAACGGGCCCTGGGCCCCGACCACCCCAGCACCCTGACCTCACGCGGCAACCTGGCGCATGCCTACCACGCGGCGCTGCGGCTGACGGACGCGGTCGCCGCGTTCGAGCGCACCCTGGCCGACTGTGAACGCGCGCTGGGCCCCGACCACCCACTCACCCAGTCCGTGCGCGAAAACCTGGCCGCGGTCGGCCAGGGCTGATCCGGCCGCGGTTTCACCCATGTGACATCGAGCGGAGGCCGTGAAACCCGAATGGGGGCGCTACGGCGCCGGGGTGCCTGACGCCCCCGCGTCAGGCAGTCCGGCTGGTGCCGGGCAGAGTCGCGGCGCCGGCACGCTACGACCCTGCCTAGGTCAAGTGCGG
This sequence comes from uncultured Actinomycetes bacterium, assembly GCA_963822825.1. Lineage (GTDB taxonomy): Bacteria > Actinomycetota > Actinomycetes > Streptosporangiales > Streptosporangiaceae > JAWWPY01. Next base: position 274,254 of record CAWGIW010000001.1, read on the forward strand.
GCGCAGCAGCGCCGATCCCGCTGCCTGGCACGGGCCGAGGGGATGAGTTTGCCGGTTCAGGTTATCGGCGGCCCTTGGCCCATTGCGCGGCGTCGGCTACCAGCGCGGGAAGTTCAGCGGGGGTGTCCAGCCCGGCGACGTTGGCGGCCGGCACCCATTGGGCGCCGGCGACCTCCTTGAGCTGGGCGGTGAGATGGGTGGATGTGGCCCGCAGGACGAACCCTTATGCGGGTTCGGACTTTGTCCGCGCCGTGGTATCGTCACTGTCCGTGACCGCGTTGGGGTGGCGGGCGTACTTCACGAGGCGCGGGCTTCCGCTGCCGGTTGCCGAGGCTGATCTGCTGGTTGATCCGGCTGGACTGGACCGGTGGCTGGATGAGCATGATGTGCTCGACGGGCAGCCTTTCCTGCTCGATCCGCTCGGGCGGTACGACGTCACGTTGAACTTGTTCTTCACGGCTGAGCTTTTCGCGGAGCCGAGGAACACCCAGCTCGCGGTGGCGCACGATCTCAAGCGGTTCCTCACGTTCTTGTGGGAAAGCCGTGGCGAGCGGTCGTGCAGGGACGCCAGTCCTGAGGACAGGGCGGCGTTCAAGCGGTGGCGGCTGTTCGACCCGGAAGGGCCCCATGTCGAGTTTTCGACCTGGGACCGGGAGGTCGCGACGGTGAACCGCTTCTACAGGTGGGCGGTGCGGCGCGGGCACGTACCGGACAACCCGATTTTGCAGCGCGAGGGCCGGGGTTCACCGTTCCGGCGCTCTGACGGCCGGGAGGTGCCGGCGGAGGCCTCTAGCACGGGGCCGCGCCGCCGGGTCGCGTGGCTCACGCCGGCGATGTACCGGCAATGGCGAGATGCCGGGGTGCGGGGGCTGGACCTGCAGGGACGTCCAGACCCTGGGTTCCGCGGCCGTTTCGCGTCGCGCAACGCCGCCTATACGGATCTGATGTTCCGCACCGGGCTCCGGCTTGCGGAGCAGACCAGCTTGTCGCTGTTCGAAGTCCCTGAACTGGCCGGCGGCGTGGTGAACGCACGCGCGTGGCTTCCTGCCCGGATTGCTAAGGGCGGGTCTGCTCGTCACTTCTATATCCCGGCACCGGTGCTGAAGGATCTGACGCCTCTGCTCATCCTCGGCGTCGGGCTGACCGGCCGCAACGTCGAGACCATCAAGGAACTTCCGGCCGAGCACCAGCTTCTGCAGGACGCCGCCGTCGCCGTGACGGTTGTCAAGCGGCCCCGGGGCAAGACGCGCAGCCGGGAGACGGTGCACTGGGAAACCGGACGAGCACGCAGCCGGGAGCTGCACACGCCGGGAGGGTTCTTATCTGCTTGTGGCCGAGCTGACCGAGCGCAGCCGCAGCTTCAGCGGCTCCCGGCACGTCTGGTCGGTGTTCTCCGCGCCCCGCGGCGCGAGTTCGGCACGCCACCATGATCCGTTCGGGCAGTCCCTGAGCTTGATCGAGCTCAAGCTGCCGCAGTGGGTGTCGGAGCACAACCTGACCGGCGACGACGGCCATCCGCTGCGGGTCACGATGAACAGGCTGAAGACCTCGGTCGAGGTCCGCGTGACGCGGGCAGCGGGAGGTCACCTGCCATCGGCTTCGCGGACGAACACGATGGACGTGTCGTTCCTCTACTACTTGCGCAACGACCCGGTCATCAGGGAGTGGGCTGATCAGGTGCTGACTGATGCGCTTAATGACGCCGAGAACAGCGCCCGGTCTTTCCGCTTGCGTATCCTGGACGCCCAGACGCGTCAGGATCTGGGGGCAGGACCGCACGAAACCGCCGCCAGGCTCGGGATCACGGCCAGTCAGCTGCGGCAGGCGGATTCCGGCGAACTCGATACCCTGGCCAGCGCCTGCCTGGACATCGAGCGGCACCCTGACACCGGCGAACGCTGCCAGACCTCTTTCCTGGCCTGCCTGAACTGCCCGAACGCACTGGTCACCGAGCGGCACCTGCCGATGCTCCTGGCGCTGGCCGATCAGCTGGAGCGATGGCTGCAGCAGATGAGCGTCGATGAATGGCGCCGCCGGCACGGACGGACCTGGCTGATCATCACCCGCGTCATCCTGCCGCGTTTCACCCCGGCGCAGATCCGCGATGCCGGAGTCAGCAAGCCTCCATCCCTCCCGGTGGACCTGCTCAGCGGCCTCAGGAGCAGCGATGACCATCACGACGGCAAAGCCCCGGCCCGCGGACCGGCACGCCGCCGCTGCGCATGCAGGCACCCGCCGGGTGCTGGCCACCCGCAAGCTGCGGCCAGGTCACTCGCTCGACCAGACCGCCTGCTTCGACGATGACCTGTGGTCCCTGACGCCGGCACTGCTGCAGAAACATCAGCACAACCGCTACCTGGACTTCGGCACGCTCCCCGCCCAGTTCGCCCAGACCGCCAAAGAGGTGTTCTACGGGCTGCTGACCGGTGATCTGCCTGCCGGGTTCGAGCGATGCAAAAGCGTGTACTCGATCCACTGCCAGTACGGCTATGCCCGCCACTTCCTGCGGTGGGCCGACCAGCGTGGCGTCCAGCAGCTCGCTGCACTGACCGAGGCGGACATCGCCGACTACATCATCTGCCTGAAGAAACAGAAGCTGACGGCGGGCGCCTACGGCACCAAACTGCGGGCCTGCTCGCTGTTCTGGCGCATGCGGCACCGCCTGACCCAGGATCAGCTCCGGTTCGAGCCGGTCCCCCGCCAGCCGCCGAACGGCCGCGGAGAACCGCGGGCGGAGAACGCCACCGAGCGGATACCCGAGCAGGTCCTGGCTCCGCTGCTCACCTGGGCGCTGCGGTGGATCGAGGACCTGTCCGGCGACGTGCTCGCCGCCTATGCCGAATGGCGCGAGCTGCAGCGCACCAACCGCAGGAACCTCAAGCACGGCGACGATGACCCGGCAAAACGTGATGCCCGGCTGGCCGATGTCCTGGCCAGCTACCGCCGTGACGGGCGCCCTCTGCCTGGACGATCCCGGGATGGCCACGGCCGCGGCGTGAACTACTTCCACCTGGCCATGGAAGCCGGAACCGACCCGGTGCACCTGCATACGCGCCAGCGCAAACAGCAGATCCTCGCCGCAGCAGCCGACCTAGGCGTATCGGATCGCCCTTACCTGCGGCTCCAGGCCGAAGGGCGGATCAGCGGGAAACCGTGGCTGAGCCAGATCGGCCACACAGATATCGAGGAACTGACCAGGCACCTGCACACCGCCTGCTACATCGTGATCGCCTACCTGTCCGGCATGCGTGACAGCGAGGTCAAGCACCTCCAGCGAGGGTGCGTGTCCCGCTGGAACAGCAACACCGGCGTCACCGTCCGGTACAAGATCCGGGGCAGGGCCTTCAAAGGCGAGCAGGACCCGGATGGCACAGATGCCACCTGGGTGGTATCGGCTGCTGCCGCTCGTGCGGTGGCGGTGATCGAGCAACTCCAGGACCCTGACGGAAACGACCTCTTCGCCTTGCTTCCCGCCTCCCGGCACCGTCACCGCGCGCACTCCAACCTGACGAAGACAACCAACACCACCAACTGGGACCTGGCCCGGTTCCAGGAGTGGATCAACGCGTACTGCGAACAGCACGGCCTGCCAGAGGCCATCCCCGCGGTCAACGGGCAGGTCTGGGTTCTCAGCACCCGCCAGTTCCGGAGAACGCTCGCATGGTTCATCGCCCGCCGGCCAGGCGGCGTCATCGCCGGCGCCTTGCAGTACCGTCACCATCGCGTGCAGATGTTCGAAGGCTACGCCGGAACATCCGCGTCAGGCTTCCGCGACGAAGTCGAATCGGAAGAAGCCCTGGCCAGATGCGACAAACTCGGCGCCCTCGCGGCAGACCCGGCCTGCCGGACGCTGACCGGGCCAGCCGCAGAGGAAGCCGAGTCACGACTGGCGGCCTTCGCCACGCTCGGCCCGTTCGCGGGCAAGATCATCACCGATCCGAAACGGCTGGCCCGCCACCTGCGCCAGCACGACCCGCACATCTACCCGGGCACCTACGTCACATGCATCTACAACCCCGACCGCGCGCTATGCACCCGCGGGGACGACAGCAACGGCCCGTCCCTCAACGACTGCGTGCCGCTACAGTGCCGGAACGTCGCCCTTGCCCCGGACAACAGGCTGGCGCTCAGGCAGCGGCTTCGCGGACTTGACGACACGCTCGCCGGCGATGACATGCTCGCCCCCTACATCCGCCACCAGCTCGCCGGACAGCGGGAGGAGCTTGCCGAATTCCTCGACCCTGCCAGCGCGGGACCAGCATGACGAACCGCCTGCCGTCTGAAACTGAAGTCCGCGCCGCGATGGACCAGACCCTGGAACACAGCGAGCACACCGGCAAACGGCCGACGATCGCGGACGTCGAACGGAAACTGGGAATCGCGCACGCGACATTCTGCCGGCACTTCACCGCCCTGACTGACACGTACTTCAAGCCACGCGCCGCCGAACTGCGGAAAAGGCCGGTCAACACGACAGGCGCCGATGCCGAGACGATCCAGCAGACGATGCAGAGGCTCCGCCGGGAGAACACCGACCTCCGCAAGCTCGCCCAGCTATATGCGGAACAGATCCGCCAGCTGACCCTCGACGGGCATGATCTCACTCTCCAGGGCGAACAGCTATCGGGCGTGACCCGGATCGGCACCTCCAGAGCGTCGCGCACCAGCTCTGAGGACGAAGCGGCCCGGCGCTTTGCGTGTTAAGCCCGATCCTGTGCCTAGTGTCACTGCCCTCTAGATTTGACGATACATCGATGATCAACGGCAACGCCCTCTTTGGTGATCGGCGTCGTCCCCCGGCTCCTTGTTCTTCCTTATGGCTGCGGGCTGGGGTGGCTGGCGGTTAGATGCTCCAAAGGGCTTGGGTGGGTGAAATGCGGGCAGCGCGTATGGCGGGCAGTAGTCCGGCGAGGGCGCCGATTACCAGGGCGGCGGTCAGGCCGCCTGCCCAGGCCTGAGTCGGGATGACGATGGCCTCGCCGCGGGTGTGGGCGTAGACGGCAACGGCGGCCGCGCCAAGACCGACGCCGACTGCACCGCCGAGCAGGGACAGCAGGATCGCCTCGGCCAGGAACTGGGCGCGGACCTGGCCCTTGGTGGCGCCGAGGGCGCGGCGCAGCCCGATCTCGGAACGGCGTTCCAGCACCGAGATGACCATGATGTTTGCCACTCCGATCGCGCCGACTAGGAGGGCAACCAAGCCGAGGCCGAGGAACAGCGCGTTGTAGGCGCCCTTGGCGTCGGCCTGGGCGGTGAGCGCGTCCGAGGGCTGGGAGACGTCGGCCTGGCCGGGGTCTTCCGGGCTCGCCTGGGCGGCGAGCAGGCTGTCGACGCGAGTGGTGGCGGCCTCGTCGTCTTGGGTGGTTCGGACGTAGATTCCCGACGGGTGACCGTCGAAGCCGAGATATTTTTCCGCAGCCGGGAAGCCGATCAGGACCGCCGAGTCGATCTCCGGGGCGTAGGTGTCGGGGTTGAGGATACCGGTCACGTAGAACCACTGGTTGCCGGTCTGGCCGTCGACCCAGATCCGCATCCCGGGCCGGACCCGGTCGATGCCCAGCCGCTGGGCTGTGGCGGCGCCAAGCACCGCGACAGGCTCGCGGGCGGTGGCGGTGTTCAGGAACCGGCCCTGCGCGAGGCTGGTGCCGGACGCCGCGGGCAGGTTCAGGGTGGCGGCGTCCACGCTGAGGGAGTTGGTTTCGACCGAGGGGATAAGCGGGGACTTGAAGACGCTGACGTTGCCTACACTGCCGATGTCCTGCACATCGGTGACCCCGGGCAGCCGCGCGATCATGGCCGGCGCCGCTTCGGACAGCTCGGCAGAGGCACCGCTGAAGGTCCGCCCGTTGGTGACAGTCAGGAGGTTGGTGCCCAGCCTGGCGATCTCGGTGAGCAGGCCTGCCTGAGATGAGCGGGCCAGGCCGAGGACGGCTACGATGGCGGCCACGCCGATCGCGATACCCAGCGCGGACAAGGCGGCCCGCAGCTTGCGGGTCCGCAGCCCGACGGCGGCCAGGCCGGTCAGGTCGGCCGGGCCAAGCTGGGCCGCGGCGGGAGCCGACCCGGCGGATCGGCGGAATGTGGCGGTCATTGCTGGTCCTCCTTACGTGAGCCTGGTGCCGGTGCCGCCCACGGTTGCGGCGCCGGTGTCGGCGGTGATCCGCCCGTCGAGCATTTCGACGCGGCGCCGCATCGAGGCCGCGATGTCCTGGTCGTGGGTGATGATGATGACCGTGGTGCCGGCCTCGTTTAGCTCCTGCAGCAGAGACAGGATGGACCTGCCGGTGACCTGATCCAGGTTGCCGGTCGGCTCGTCGGCCAGCAGTACCGGCGGGGCGCCGGCGATCGCCCGCGCGATCGCCACCCGCTGCCGCTCACCCCCCGACAGCTGTGTTGGCCGGGCGGCGGCCCGGTGCGCCAGTCCGACCAGGGCCAGCGCCGCGGCGGCCAGGCGGCGGCGGTCGGCGCGGCGGACCCCGGCATACAGCAGCCCGTCGGCCACGTTGCCCAGCACGCTCTGGTGCTCGGCGAGGAAGAACTGCTGAAACACGAACCCGATCCGCGAGGCCCGCAGCCCGGCTAGTTCCCGGTCGGTCAGCTGGGCCACGTCCAGGCCGGTGATGCGCACCGTGCCGGATGTCGGCTTATCCAGGGTGCCCATCAGGTGCAGCAGCGTGGTCTTGCCGGACCCCGACGGGCCCACGATGCCGACTAGCTCTCCAGGGCCCACCGCCAGGCTGACCTGGTCCAGAGCTCGCACGGGCGGGGAACCGGGGTACTCCTTCGACACGTGCTGCAGCTCCAGCACCGGCACTCCTTTCGGCCTGTTCCGGCGGTCTTGGGCTATCGGCTCGGCGGTCACGTTGCCGGCACCACGACGCGCTGGCCGGGTGTCAGGTTCCCGGTCACCTGCACCAGCCCGCTGGCATCGTCGAAGACCGGCCCGGCCTGCACCGGGATCCAGCGCCGCGTGTTCCCCGGCCCGACGACTTCGACCTCGTACCCGCCCGGAGCTTGCGCCACCAGTGCCGTCACCGGCACCGCCAGGACGTTCTTCGCGCTGGCGGTGGTGATGTTCACCGTCACCGGCGCCTGGTCCAGGGTTCCGGCCGCCGCGTGGCTGGTCAACCGCACGTACACCGGGATCGTCGCCGGACCGCCAGATCCGCCTGAGCCGGAACCCGACGAACTTGAGGAGGTCGCGACGGTGCCGACCGCCGACACCACGCCCGGCGTGGTCGTCCCGTCCGGCAGCGTCACCGTTACCGCATCGCCCGTCTCCACCTCCGACTGCATGGCGACATCCAGTGGGATCGTCACCACGTGCCGGTCCGACGTCGCCGTCAGCACCGGCCCGGACGCCGGGCCGCCCAGGCGCCCGGTCAACTGGCTGACCCGCAGTGCCTCCGGCTCGAATATCACCTGCCCCGGAGAAAGTGACCCTGAGGGACTGGAGATCCCCAGGCGCGATTGCAGCTTTTGCACCCCCGCCTTGGTCTGCCAGGAGTAGTAGTCCCATCCCAGCGCGGAGATGCCAGAGCTGTCAGCATCTCCGAGGCTGACCAGGTCGTGGTTGAGCTGGGACACGTCCTGGCCGGTGATCCCCTCGTCCAACGTCCGCCACGCCGGGACCGGTCCGTACAGCAGGACCACCGGGGAACTGTTGTCCGTCTGGTACAGCACCTGCCCCTGGCCGATCACCTGCCCCGGCGACGGCAGCCAGGTCAGCGTTCCGCCGCCGAGCCCGCTCACCAGGTAGGACCCGGCATACCCCAAGGTCGCGGTCACCGGCGTGGTCGCCGACAGATCTTGCCGGGTCACCGCCCGCGTCGCCGGCGCAGGTGCCCCCTGCTGTCCGGTCCCGGACGAGGCGGCGGGTGAGAATACCCCGGCCTGCCACCCGGCAACCGCCCCGGCCGCCACCACGGCCACCGCGCCCAGGGCCACCCAGCGGCCACCGCGGCGCGGTCCCCGCGCCTGCGCGGCTGCCAGGTCCTCCGCCTGCTGCCCTGCCTCCCGGCTGCGCGGAACCGTCCTGCTCATCCTGTCCACGACTCGCCACCTGCCTTTGATCCGCCCATCTCGTCAGCCTGCCGACCCGTTGCCGCCGGGGAATCCTGCCGGGATGAGTTTCTGGCAGATCTGGAGGGCCTGGGTGAACTGCGGGGAGGTGGTTGACATGCCGGCGGGGAACGCGATGTGGATCTGCCCGCCGCTGAAGGTCGGGTCGGGGAGGTTGGTGATGCCGTGTGAGCGCATGCAGGCGACTACCCTCAGGGCAACCTGCTGCTGTTGGGCGGTGAGAGGGTGGCTTGCCTGGGCCCGCTTGGGGTCCAGGGAGCGGCAGGCCGTGCTGGCCGCCTGGAGCGTGGAATCGCTGACGCCAAGTGATTGCGCGTCAATTTGGGATGTGCTAACGGAGTCGGGGAAGGTCGGCACCCCGTGTGAGCGCATGCATTGGGAGAAGCTGAGCGCTGACGGGGACCTCCCCGCACTTGGCGAGTCGCCGGAACCGGCCAATGACGGGCTGCCGCCGCATGCCGCCGTCAGCAGGGCCAGGCCGGCGGTTGCGATGACGGCGACCGCGGTTCGTCCCGCAGGCGGCCGCGGCCGCAGCAGCCGGCCGGTAACGCGGGTGTTGTGGTTCATCATGACCTCCTCAGGAGTCCATCTCCTGCGGTCCAGGCTGCCCCTGTCACAAGTCCGTGTCGTCGCGCCACGGACCACAATCAGGCCCGGTACCCACGGTGCAATAGCGCGGCCGCTGGCGGCCGGGCTGATACCTGGGTATGGCAGCCCGCAGCGGGATGACGCCGTATGCGGCGCCCCCTACCCTGGGGATGTGCGGGTCAGGCTGGCCGTGGCAGCGGCGATTGCGCGTGCCCGGGATGCGGCGGGACCGGCCTGGCGCGTGCTGATCCAGGTGGCAGTGGGTCCGGACCCGGTTCCTGTCTGGCGCTCGCCGTGGCAGCGCCGTGCGGCCTTGGGGCTGGCCGGGGCGACCGGGGTGGCGATCGTGTTCAGCGTATTCGCCATACTGACTGCGCATATTGCAGCGACAGGCCGAATCGGATTCGACAAAATCCATGGCGCCCCTCGGGTGGAAACCGGGCACAACGCATCCGGGCTACTGCAAGGTGGGTCACCGTGGCTGGTGGCGCTGCTCACCCTGGTGACACTGGCCGGGGTGCTGCCGTTGCCGCTGGCGATCAGCCGCCCGCTGCTGGGCTGGCGGATCGGCTGGCTGGCGGCGCTGGCGGCGCCATGGACCGGGATCAGCTGGGACTGGGCCGCCGGGAGCTGGCCGTGGGAGCCGGTGCAGGTGGCGGTGCTGGCCGTGGTGTTCATAGCGGCAGGAATAAGAAATGGCCGGGGCGTCCTGTGGTGGATGTGGCTGCTGACCCTGGTGCCCTGGTGGCTGCCGACCGGGCACTCCAGGCCCGGACTGACCGCGATGGCATTCGGCGCCATCGCGCTGACTGCCGCGGCGGTCACCGCGGACGCGCTGGGCGGGCGCGGCCGCGCCCGGCTCGCGCTGGCCGATGCAGCCGGGCGGGCTGAGGCAGAAACGGCCCGGCGTGCCATCCTGGAGGAACGCGCCAAGATCGCGCGGGAACTGCACGATGTGGTGGCCCACCATCTGTCGCTGATCGCGGTGCGGGCCGACGCCGCGCCCTACCGGCTCACCACGCTGGCCGATGATGCCCGGGCGGAATTCAGCGATCTTGGCGAGACCGCCCGCGAGGCCCTTACCGAGATGCGGCGGCTGCTCGGGGTGCTGCGCACTGGCCAGACCGCCGAGCACGCCCCGCAGCCGCAATTCACCGACCTGCCCGGACTGGTCGATGCCGTCCGCGGCGCAGGGCTGGCCGTCGAGCTCACCCAGACCGGGCCGGCTGGCCAACTGCCCGCGGCGGTGGGCATGTGCGCGTTCCGGATGGTCCAAGAGTCGCTGTCGAACGCGGGAAGGCACGCCCCCGGTGCCGTGATCAGGGTAAACGTGAACGTGGAACCCCATTTCGTTCAGCTGAAAGTGAGCAACGGGCCACCAGCGGCAGCGCCGAGCGGGGCTACGGCGGCCACCAAGGCAATGAACGGGCACGGGCTTGCGGGCATGCGTGAACGGGCCACGCTTCTCGGCGGCACGTTCACCGCCGGGCCGACCGCGGGCGGCGGCTTCGAGGTAGCCGCCGAACTGCCGACTGGAGGACCTGCATGACCGCAGACAGCACGGACGGCACGAACGGCTCGGCGATCCGGTGCCTGATCGCCGACGACCAGGCAATGGTCAGGGAGTCCTTCGCGGCGATCCTGGCCGCCCAGCCCGGCATCACAGTCGCCGGCCAGGCCGCTGATGGCGCCCAGGCGGTGCGGGAAACAACCCGCCTGGGACCCGACGTGGTGCTCCTGGACGTGCGGATGCCGGTCATGGACGGGCTGGCGGCGGCACGGGAGATCCTGTCCGGCTGCGGCCAGGCAGGCCCGCGGGTGCTGATGTTGACCACGTTCGACCTGGACGACTACGTCTACGAGGCGCTGCGCGCCGGGGCCAGCGGCTTCCTGCTCAAGGACGCAGGCACCGCCGAGCTTATCCGCGCCGTGCGGGTGGTCGCGGCGGGTGACGCGCTGCTCGCGCCATCGGTGACCCGGCGGCTGATCGCGGACTTCGCCCGCCAGCGCCGAGACCGGCCGCCGCCACCGGGGATGCTGGACCGGCTTACTCCCCGGGAAACTGAGGTGCTGCGGCTGATCGCCCGCGGGCTGTCCAACGCCGAGATCAGCCAGGCACTGGTGATCGCCGAGCAAACCACCAAGGCCCACGTAGGCCGGATCCTGGCGAAGCTAAGCCTGCGCGACCGTGCGCAAGCGGTCGTACTCGCCTACGAAACCGGACTCGTCGCCCAGGCGGCTGACTGATAGCCATCCCGAGCCGCAGCAATGAGAAAGAGTGTAAACGGCGCCCACGTCTGCCACCACGCCGACCCAGACGCCAGGCCCGCGTCCGAGCGTTCTTCACCGCCGCCCGGTGGACCGGAGAACCAGTCAACGGCGAACCAGGCAAGTGCAGCCAGATCAGCTGGCACGACCTCAGTGACCTGCCCGCCGGCATCGTCAGCTACATCCGCGCCGGCCTGCTCGCCCACACCCGCAACGACACCTTCTGCGCCGGGTCCTCGTCCGGGTTGACGTGACCGCCGGGGTAGAGCCACTGGCCGAGTTTGTTGTGGTGGACGAGCAGCACCCGTCCGGTGTCGTCGAAGACGATCGCGGAGGCGGTGAAGTGCCGGATGCCGGTCATGGACGCTGCCTTTCGGTGTGGCTGGCGGACAAGGTCCGGATGCGGCCCGCGGCCCACTGTAATGCCGCCTGCGGCATTACCGGGTGAACGGGAAGCTGAAGCGCCGACGCGGCCAGGGCCTCTGCGTTCGGGGCAGGCGGTGGCGTAAGGGGCGAAGATCGGCCGGGGATCAGCCATGTGACGTCGGGTTGCTCCCCCGTTAGTCTCGTGCGGGTGGCGAGGCTGCCGCAGCAGGTGCCTTGCTCAGGATTCGATCCCGAGCCAGGAAGCGAAGGACCGCAGTTCCTCGCTGGGGCGCGGCTCGGCGTGCGCGATGGCCCGGACAGTATCGTGGACCATCGGATGGTACCGGGCCTGCTGGGGAGCCACCCGCCGGGCACGGCGCAGGGCGCTCAGGGCACGATGCCGGTCGCCGTGGATACACCCAGCCCCTGGCCAGCTCGATCTGGTAGTGACCAGCCCGCACCGGAGGCACTCTGCTGAGATACCCGGCCCGCTCTACCTGCTCGGCCCGCCCCACGGCCAGGGTCCCGTCCGCAATCTCGACAGCGGCCGAAACCTCATGCAGGCCGACGTTCGCGAAGCCGAACTCCATCCCGTAATGGTTCGCGCCATCGCGGACCACACCCGCGATGTCACGGGCCTCCGCCAGGTGAGCATCGGAATCCTGCCGGCGCCCCGCTCGGGCGGCCAGAACCGCTGAACGCAGATGCAGGCTGCCGTACACACTGCGCGCCGCCTCGTCCATCCTGCCCACGCCGGGGCCAAGCTCGGCACGGGTCCGCTCCATCAGCGCCAAGCCGTGATCGTAGGCAACGACGCCCATCAGCGACGCCCCCCGCGACCACTGGGTACGGGCAGCCCGCAACCGGTCCCCGGACATGCGCGACGCCCACTCGATCCGGTCCAGCGCCAGCGCCCGCAAATCGGCGTACCCAAGCTGGTGCGCGAGAGCGCGGACACACCGCCGTACGCCTCGGCCAGCAACGCATACAGCACCGGCCGCTGCGGCACACCCGCCGACGCGATCGCCGCCTGCAGTTCATCGAGCAGGCCGGGCAGCCGCTGGCCGAGCTGCAGATAACGCGCTTGCCGGCCCAGCCCGGACACGGCCACGACATCCGCCCGCAGCTCGCCAACCTGACGCGGCCGGACATCACCCAGCGGAGGCAGATCGTAGACCAGCAGTGCACGCCGCAGCGGCTCCACCGTCGCCTGCAGCGCCGCCGCGTTCCCGGGCTCCTCATACGGCTGGCCAGTGACCCTGCTCACGTCCACCCGCAGCGCCCGGGCCACCGCACCCGTGAACGCCGGGCTCGCCGGGACAGAGCCGGTCTCGACCTTGGCGAGCAAGCTGTAGGAGACCCGCGCCCGGCGCGCCAGCTCACGTACCGTCCAGCCACGGGTCTTGCGCAAGGCCGCGACCCGCGCGCCTATCCGGTCCCGGTCAGCCATGCGGCCCCTCGCCCCTTGGAGTTTCAGACGGATTGCAATTTCCCGGCCACTCCCCGCATCCATGCTCGCCGTGACAGCCGGAACCTGCAACAGGAAGAGTCATGAACGATCAGCAACCCGCCAGCCCCTCCATCGCAGAAACACTCGAAACCGCCTTCGGCGGCCGCTGGGGTATCTGGCTCAGCGATACCGGCCGCTGGTGGGCTACCCGCCGCAACCCGCTCACCGCCGCCGGGCTAACGGCCGGATGCGTTCCATTCCTGCGCGCCGACACGCCCGCCGAACTGGCCGAGCGCATCCAGGCCCAAGAGGAACTCTCCCCACGAGCGGGTGATCAGCGTGCATGACGAACTGACCAACCTGCGCAAAGACTTCGGCGGATTCCGGATCTGGCGCGAGACCATCGGGGAACGGGTCCTGTACGTGGCAAGCCCGGGTCACCGTCTGCTGCTATGACTGCGGAACCGCACCGCCCGGCCAGCGGTGCGAGGACCACGCCCGCGATCTGGACCTGATCGCCGAATACATGCAGACACACCACCGGACCGCCACCGAAATGTGCGGCGCGAGATAGAGCGCCGAGGGCGGCGACAGCTAACCAGCCCAGGCCCCCCCGGCTTCATGATTCTCTACTCCCGCGCAGCCAGGTCAAGGGCGCCTTCGGCGTCGCACGCGAACGCTACGCGCCCTTGACATGTCCGCACGTCCGCAGGACCCGGCACCAACCGGGGAACCAGGGACGATCCCGGGTTACGGCCTTTCGTTGCGCTTCCTGATCTCCGCGATCAGCGCGGGGATCACCTCGTTGAGGTCGCCGATCACCGCATACCCGGCGCGGGAGATGATCGGCGCGCCGGGGTCGGTGTTGATCGCCACGATGTGCTTGGCGCCCAGGCAGCCGGCCATGTGCTGGATCGCCCCGCTGATCCCGCAGGCCAGGTACAGCTCCGGGGTGATGCGAGTGCCGGTCTGGCCCACCTGCTGGGTGTGCGGCCGCCAGCCCTGGCTGGTCACCACCCGCGACACCCCGACCGCCGCGCCGAGCAGGCCAGCCAGTTCCTCCAGTGGCGCGAAGCCCTCGGGGCCGCCGACCCCGCGCCCGCCCCCGATCACCACCCGCGCGGTGGCCAGCGAGACGCCCATGGCGTGGCTGGCCGACTGGGCGGCACGAACCAGGAAGTCACCGTCTTCTGGCACCGGCTCGACAACATGCACGGCGGCGTCCACGGGCTGGCCGACGCCTCCGGCACGGGGGTGGCCGACGCCTCCGGCCGGGCTGGGCTGCCGACCGCCTCCGGCGCCTGGGCGGCGACGGCGTCGGTGGCCACCGTGAGCAGCGCCACCGGGGCGTCCAGCGTGGCGTCCTCAAACAGGCTGCCGGCCCAGCGATAGCGGACGAGCCGGCACCCGCCGTCAGCCTCCCACGCGGCCGAGACACAGTTCGCGGCCAGCGGCGCGGCGGTGATAGCGGCCAGATGCGCCATCAACTCGCTGCCCCGGTCGGTGCCCGCGGCGACCACCGCCGTCGCGGACAGGTCCGCGGCCAGCCCAGCCAGCGCCCGCGCCCAGGCCACCGGCGCGTACGCCGTGAACTCCGCCGAATCGATCACGTAGGCGTCAGGCACGCCGCCCGCGGCTAGCTCGCTCAGCCGGCACCGCCGCGGCGGGCTCCGAAGATCGCGGCGGCCAGTCTCTCCCCCGGCGACCCCGCCAGTTCCCTGGACCTGGCCAGCCCGCGGGCGAACGCCAGGACCCGCAGCGAAGAGTCGGCCAGCCCGCCGGCGTCGAGCTCGACCAGGCAGAGCACGGTCACGGCAAGACTCCCAGTTCCTCCAGCAATGCCACCAGCGCGGGAACCGCCTCGGCGCCGGAACCGAGCACCTGCGCCCGCTGGTCGGTCTGGGCGGGCACCCGCAGCCCTTCCTTGCGCAGTCCCTCGGTGTGCCATTGCGGGTGCAGCACGTCGATGGCCGCCCGCTTGGCCCGCAGCCGGCCCGGGCAGCGACGGATACCGCGGCAGGTTGATGCCCTCCTTCACGCTGATCACCGCGGGCAGCGGGACGTCGAAGACCTCGTCGCTCCCCCGGTATTCGCGCCGGGCGCGGGCGCCGCCCGCCGTCGATCTCCAGGTTCTTGATGCCGGTCACGCACGGCAGCCCGAGCAGGTGCGCGACCCGCACGGCCACCTGGTAGTCCCCGGTATCGGCCGCCTCGTTGCCGAACAGCAGCAGGTCGAAAGGGCCGTCCGGGCCGTCCGCCCGGCCGCGCGCCACGCCGGCGATCGCCGCGGCGGTGGCGATCGGCCCCCACTCGCGGCCGTCGGTCTCCAGCAGCAGCGCGCGGTCGCGCGCCGAGCGCCAGCATGTCCCGGAGCTGGTCCGCCGCCTCGGGCGGGCCGAGGGTGAGGACGGTGACGCGTGCCGCCGAGCCGCCCGGCCAGCCGGACCGCCTCCTCGACCGCGCATTCCTCGTGCGGGCTGACGGTGAAGCCGGACATCCGGGTGTCCACGTCCTGCCCGTCCGGCGTCACAGCGATCTTGCCGCCGACCATCGGCACCCGCTTGACGCAGACCAGGATGTCCACGCCGGTCAGCTCCGGACCCGCTGGTTCTCCGGGTCGAACAGCGGCGTGGCGCCGGCCACCGCCACCGTCACCGGGTACTGCTCGCCCAGGTACTCGACGGCGAGGCGGGTGCCCACCCGCGCCTGCCCGGTGGGCAGGTACGCCATCAGCAGGTGCTTGCCCACCGATGGCCCCGAGCCCGCGCTGGTCACGTACGAGTGCCGGCCCCGGGCGTCGACGAGCACGTCACCCTCCGGGCCGAGCATCGGGCTCACCGCCGAGCATGAAGCGGAGTTCACCGCTGGCTGACCGGTGATCATCCACGGTCAGCGTGCACAGCACCGCGACCGGCGGCGTGTCCCGCTGGGCCAGGTACGCGTCCCGGCCGGTAAACGGGTACTCCTTCACCTTGGGCCGGGTCATGCCCGCCTCGACCAGGGTGTAGTCGGCGGTCAGCTCGTTGCCGAAGGCGCGGTAGCCCTTCTCCAGCCGGCCCGTGGTCCCGTAGACGCCGATGCCGACCGGCACCAGGCCGTGCGGGGTGCCCGCGCCGGTCAGGGTGTCCCAGAGCGTGGCCCCCTGCTCCATCGGGACGTGCAGTTCCCAGCCCAGCTCGCCCACGTAGGAGATGCGCGAGGCGAGCACGGTCACTCCGCCGATCTCGATTTCCCGGCAGGTGCCGAACGGGAAGCCGGCATGCGACACGTCGTCGCCGGTGGTGGCCTGCAGCACGGTCCTGGCCCGCGGGCCCCACAGCCCGAGCGTGCACTGGCCAGAGGTCAGGTCGGCCAGGGCGGCGGTCCCGTCGGCGGGCAGGTGATCGGCGAACCACTTGGCGTCCATCATCCCGGTGGCCCCGCCGGTCACCACGCGGAACCGCCGCGGGCCGAGCCGCATGATCGTGAGGTCGGCCTTGAAGCCGCCGCGCTCGTCGAGCAGCGAGGTGTAGACCACGCGCCCGGTTTTCACGTCCATCTGGGCGACGGCCAGCGACTGCACCGCCTCCAGCGCGCCCAGGCCCGGTGATGTCGAAGACGGCGAACGCGGACAGGTCCACCAGCCCGGCCGCGTCCCGCATGGCGAGGTGCTCGGCGTTGATGATGGGTGACCACCACCGGGCGTCCCACTCGGCGTCTCGCGGCATCAGCATCCCCGCGTACTTCTCCAGCAGCCCCTCGTTCGAGGCGTACCACTGCGGCCGCTCCCAGCCGGCGGTCTCGATGAACACCGCGCCCAGGTCGCGTTCGCGCTCGTAGACGGGGCTGCGCCGGACCGGGCGCCCGGAGCACCACTGCTCGGCCGGGTGCACGATCCCGTACATCTTGTTGAAGCCCTCCCGGGCCCGCGCCCGGACGTGCCCGGTGGTGCGCTGATGCGGGTAGAACCGGGCGATGTCGGCCTCGTGGATGTCGACCTCCGGGACCTGGCCGCTCATCCACTCGGCCACCGCCCGCCCGATACCCGGCCCCTCCTTGATCCAGCTCGCCGCGACCGACCACAGCCCGCCGACCTCCGGCGTCTCGCCGAGCACCGGGTGGCCGTCGGGCGTCATGGAGATGAGCCCATTGATGGCGTAACGGATGCCCGCCCGCTCGTCCCCCAGCAGATCCGGCATCAATTCCAGGGCCTGGAGGAGCTGCGGATCGAAGTCATCCTGGGTGAACGGCATCTCGGTCGGGGACAGGACCGACGCCTCGATGGACGGGATGTCATCGGGACTGACGATGATCGGCCGGTGCGCGTAGGAGCCGACCTCCATGTCGCCGCCGTGCTGGCGCTCGTACATGTTGGTGTCGGTGTCCCGGACGATCGGGTACCCGATCTCCCCCGTGGTGCCCTCGAACAGCGCGATGGGCCCGACGCTGATCATCTGGTGCACGATCGGGGTGAGCGGGATCCGTGCGCCCGCCATCCGCGCGATCCGCGGGCTCCATACCCCGCAGCAGATGGCGGCTACGCCGGTCTCGATGTCTCCCTGGCTGGTGCGCACGGCGCTGACCGCGCCGCCGTCGGTGCCGATACCCAGCACCTCGGCGCCGGCCAGCACCCGCAGCGCGCCCGACTGCTGCGCATGCTCGCGCATCAGGGTCCCGGCGCGCAGCGAGTCCACCACCCCCACCGTGGGGAAATGCGCCCCGCCCAGGATGACGGACTCATCCAGGTAGGGGACGAGCTTGCCCACCTCGGCGGGGATGAGCAACTGCGCGGGTATCCCCCACGCCCGGGCCGCCGTGCAGCGCCGGCGCAGCTCGTGCATGCGCTCGGCGGTGCGGGCGACCTCGATGCCACCGCTCTCGGTGAACACGCCGAGCGCCTGGTACTGCTCGGTGCTGTCGCGGGTCAGCTCCATCATCATCTTCGAGTACTCGATCGGGAAGATGAAGTTGGACGCGTGGCCGGTTGACCCGCCCGGGTTGGGCATCGGCCCCTTGTCTACCAGGACCAGGTCGCGCCAGCCGAGCCGGGCCAGATGGTAGGCGAGGCTGTTGCCCACGATGCCAGCGCCGATGATCACGGCGCTGGCCCGGGGCAGCTCACTCAACCGGAATCTCCTTGTTGATCAACGAAAGGTCGATACCCTGCCTGGCTCGGACGATCCTGGCGGCCACGTAAACGAGGATCGCGAGCACGTACAGCGCTCCCATGAAGTACAGCGAGTCGTGGTTGTTGACGCCGTAGGCGTCGTTGCTGAACCACTCGTAGAGGTTATAGACGAGCAGCCCGATGGTGACCACACCGGCCACCGGGACGATCTGGACGCCGAAGATCTTGATCCTGCTGGCCGGGGACGCGCGCCACAGATCTGGCTTGCGCCACGGCAGGATGACCACGGCGATGGCGCTGAACAGGTAGGTGATCGCGATGACGAGCGTCGCGTCCAGCGTGTAGGTCTCGAACTTCAGCGAGTAGGCGTAGACCGCGCTCAGCGCCACGGCCGGCAGCAGCATCAGGATCAGCGAGTAGAACGGGACTTTGCGCTTCTCAGAGACCTCGGCGGCCCGGTCGGGGAGCACGCGGTCGAAGGCCGCCGCGAAGATGACCCGGGTCGAGGACAGGAACAGTGTCCCGACCCAGCCTATGAACCACAGGCTCATCAGCAGGATCAAGGCCACCTGGAACACGGTGTTGTGCACCAGCCAGCCCGCGAACATGACCGGGTACGGCCAGATCGGCACCGCCGGCGCCACCTTGCCGCCGTAGAAGGCGCTCCAGTACAGGGCGTTGGCGTTGTTGTAGAAGTCGTTGCCGAAGGTCTTGGCCACCACCAGCAAGAAGATCACGGACAGCGCGACGGTGATCCACAGGCCGGTGAACATGCCGGCGAAGACCCGCCTGAAGTCGCTCGCGCCGCGGATCTCGCCGTAGAGCGTCGAGCCCCAGTTCGGCCACAGGATGTAGAACATCATCATCGGGACCAGGAGCAGGCTCGCGGCGATGGGGGTGAACCCGAAGGCGGGCGCCGTGTAGCCGATCTTGGCCGCGCCGGCCTGGGTGGCCGCGTAGGCGTTGTTCACGCCGAAGATCTTGTGTGCCTCCTGGTTGAACGAGGACACGAAGGCCGCGTGGTTGTTGACGAGCAGCAGGATCACGATGACCGCGAAACCGACCAGGCCACTGTAGAAGCACCACTTCTGGATCCGGGCGTAGCCGGCCATGCCGATCGAGACGAGGACACCGGCCAGGCCAATCGTGATGAGGCACACCACGAAGATCCCGGTCTTGGTGGCGAACCAGGTCGCGCCGCTGGGGTCACCGAGGGTGGCCCACAGCGGCTGGAACAGCTCGACGGAGAGGATGTTGCCGTAGATCGGCGCCCAGAGCCAGAGGATGAACCACCACCCGGTGGCGGCCATCACGAACCCGATACCGCTGCCGAGGATGCGGCTCTGCCAGACGTAGTCCCCACCCGCCCGCGGGATCGTCACGATGAGCCCGGCATAGGCGATGACCAGGAAGGATACCCACACCCCCGAGATGAGGATCGACGTCAGCAACTGCCCTTTGGGGATGAACGACTGGAAGGAGAACTCGTATATTCCCAGCGTGACCACGTTGGTAGCCAGGCACGCGTAGATCATCGAGTCCCTGACCGACCATCCGCGGACCAGGCCGGTGGCTTTACGCAGGAATAGT
Organism: uncultured Actinomycetes bacterium; assembly: GCA_963822825.1. Taxonomy (GTDB): domain Bacteria; phylum Actinomycetota; class Actinomycetes; order Streptosporangiales; family Streptosporangiaceae; genus JAWWPY01. The sequence continues at coordinate 293,705 of CAWGIW010000001.1, forward strand.
GTTGGTGTTTCCCCGCCAATAGCTTCAGTAGCCATACTCGCCTCCCAGTTGTGGGCCAACCCAGGACCTGACCGCCTAATCCTGCTGCCCCTGGTCACCGGTCAGTAGTGTTCAGCCATTCACGAGAAGATACTTGCCGACCTTTCGCTTCTTCTCGTTCAGTTCCAGCACCGCACCTTGCAGGACGCCATCGCCGTAAACGCTACCGGGATTGATCGCCAGCGTACGGCCCATTCTCTTGACTCCGCGGCTCTCGTGGATGTGGCCGTGCACAGAAAGCATGGGCTGATACTCCAGAATGGCATCCCGCACCGCCATGGAGCCAACCGCCTTCATCACCGCACCGCCATGAATCGGCCGCAGCGTGGCGTCAAGAGCCGGGGCCTCGTCCAGCCCGGTACCGTACGGCGGGGCGTGGAAGTTGAAGATCGTCCGCTCCATGTCCCGTACCTGGGTGGCGACCGCGTCGATCTTCTGGCGCAGGTCCGCCTCGGGCGCCTCACGGAAGGTGTCCCAGGGTGTCGGGTTGGTCCAGCCCATCGACACGAGCTGGAATCCCCCGGGAAGCTCGACGACCTTGCCCTCACCAAAGGTCACGCACGGCGATGACTCGATAACGTCGTCAATCTCCCAGATGTCGTCGTTTCCACCGTTCAGGATGCAGGGGATCTCGCCGCCCTTGAGCTTCCCGTCGGCCATATCCATCCACCGGTCGAGGGAACGGAGCATCTCCACACTGAACCGGCGATCGACCGCGCCTTCCTCGTCGCTGAGCACCTGGAGTTCGTCGGGGGTGACGATCGCGGGATAGGAGCCGTGGTTGCGGATCTGGCGCTCGACGTCCTCCAGCTCCTGCCGGGTGTCCATGCGCAGCGACTCCCCGCGGACGGTGACCTGCCAGTAGCCGCCCCGCGCGGTGATCGGCACCATCACCTTCCCGGTGACATCACCGCCGAGCACCACGAGGTCGGCCTTGTAGAAGGCGGCTGAATTCAGGAACTTACGCCAGCAGACTTCCGAGCCGTGGATGTCCGTGGCGAAGAAGATCCTCATGCAACACCACGCCTTCCGCGCGCGCTAGCTGCAACGTCAGTGCACCCTGTGCAACGTCTAGCACTCCGCCGAAACCGGCGTCAAGCGGGCCAGACCCATCAGTGTGCGACTTCTTCGGGCAGCTCATACCAGCGCACGCGATCCCCGACATTGGCCCGCAGGCGCCACTTGACTCCCTTGGGCGCCGACTCAGCGATCTCCAGGAGCGCCCTGAACGCGGCGATCGGATCGAACGGGGCCGCGCGCGGCGCCAGGCCGGGGTTCTCGGCCAGCAGCGCGGGCAGCTTGGCCAGGTTGCCGGTGACGGTCCGCCACCAGCCCCAGTCCGCGCCGAGCACGCTGCCGAAACGTTTGGTGTCGATCGCCCCGGCGGCGTCCCCGCCCACGGGCAGGCCGGACAGCAGATGCGCGACGTCCCTGACGTCCTTCTCGTTGAGCTCCACGATCTGCAGCTTCGAGAGCAGCACGTCGACCGCGTCGACGGTCACCGGCAGCCGGCCAAACGACGGCCGGAAGTCCAGCGTGTGGCACATGGTGAGCCGGTCCACCATCACGTCGACCGGCCGCCCGGAGGGGGCGGTGAAGTACATCTGCCGGTCGCCGTTGAGGTTGTTGAACCGGCGGTCTGGGTGACAGCCGTTGTCCGCCAGCCAGGCCGCGACCTTCTTGCGCTCCTTGGACAGGCACGCGAAGTCCATGTCCTGGCCGGCCCGCAGCCGCGGCGCGAAGCCGGGGCAGAGCACGCGCACGGCCAGCCCCCCGAGGAGCTTGAGGCCAAGGCCAGCGCCCGCGGCGCCGCGGGCCAGTGTGAGCGCCTCGGGAAGAGGATCGTCCGGCGACACCGCGGCGGTCTCGGACTCCGTCATAGACAGGGAGTATGCCACGTACGCCCGATCTGTCCCATGGCCCTGACCGGCCCGGTTGACCCAGCGCGCTTGACCCTCTCCAGTTGCCCGCTCCAGTTGACCCAGCCCAGGCCAGTGGCGATCCTTGGTGCATGACTGACGGTGAGGTTGCGCCTGGCGCAACCTATCAGTCGGCCGAGCGCGTCCTCGCGCTGCTCGCACGCTTCGAGGACGGGCGCTCCGAGCTCAGCGTGACCGAGATCGCCCGCTTCCTCGGCGTCCACAAGTCAACTGCGTCGCGTCTCGCGGCCACCCTGGAACGGGCCGGCTTCCTGGCCCGTTCCGGCCAGCGGTACCGGCTGGGCGTGGAGATCATCCGGCTGGGCATCCTCGCGCTGCGCAACACCGACATCGTCGCCGCCATGCAGCCAGCCATGGAGAAGCTCTCACAGCACACCGGCGAGACGATCAACCTCGCCATCCCGGCGGGCCCCGACGTCCTGAACGTCGCCGAACTGCCCAGCACCTTCATCCTCAGCTGCTCGGGCGGCTGGATCGGCCGCCGCACGAAGCCGCACGCGGTGGCCAACGGTAAGGTGCTCCTCGCCTACGGCACCATCCCCGTGCCCGCCGCGCTGGAGCGCTACACCGAGCACACGATCACGAGCCCCGGCGCGCTGAGCGAGGAGCTGGCGGCGGTCCGTACGGATGGCTTCGCGAAAGCCGTCTCCGAACTGGAGGAGGGGCTGGTCGCCGTCGCCTCTCCGGTGTTCGACGCCGGCGGCGCGTGCGTCGCGGCCCTGTCGGTGTCCGGGCCCAGCTTCCGGATGCCGCCCGAGAAGCTGGACGAGCTCGGCAGGCTCTGCGCTAACTCATGACCGCGAGAGAGACGAGAATCATGCGGGAACACCTGCTCTTCATCGGCGGCGGGTGGCGCAAGGGCGGCGCGGGCACCGCCGCGGCCATCAGTCCCTCGTCAGGCCAGGAGTTCGCGGCCACGGCCGTGGCGGACCCGGCGGACGTCGGCGACGCGGTCGGCGCGGCCGTGGCCGCCTGGCCGGACTGGGCGCGTGCCTCGGCCTTCGACCGGGCCGCCTGGTCGCAGCGGGTCGCGGCCGGGGTCCGCGGGCGCCGGGACGAGCTGGCCCGAGCGCTCACCGAGGACCAGGGGAAGCCGCTGCTGGCCGAGGCCTATGACGAGGTGGACGAGCTGGCCGAGTACTTCCGGATGGCCGGCGAGGACGTCAAGCGGCTCGACGGCGCGTTCCCGCCATCGGCTTCGGCGGGGCGGCGGGTGATCACGGCCCGCGTCCCGCTCGGCGTGGTCGCCGTGATCAGCCCGTGGAACTGGCCGTACACGATGGGCGCGGAACTGTTCGCGCCGGCGCTCGCGGCGGGCAACGCGGTCGTCTGGGTCCCCGCGCCGACCACCACGGCGTGCTGCACGGTGCTGGCCGACGTCATCGCGGAGTCGGGACTGGCCGCCGGGGTCTTCAACTTCGTGCCGGGTCCCGGGCCGGTCGTGGGTGACGCTCTGGCCGGCCATCCGGGTGTGGCGGCGGTGGGGTTCATCGGGTCAGTGGATACTGGCGGCCGCGTCGCGGCCCGGGCCGCGGGCAAGACCCAGCTCCTGGAGCTGGGCGGGAACGGCCCGATGGTGGTGCTGGAGGACGCCGACCTGGAACTCGCCACCGACGCCGCGCTCGAAGCCGCGTACTTGTGCGCGGGCCAGAGCTGTACCGCCGGCGAGCGGTTCCTGGTGCACGCCGCGGTGCGCGCCGAGTTCACCGAGCGGGTGGTGGCGGCGACCCGGGAGAGGGTCAGGCTCGGCGACCCGTTCGACCCGCAGACCACGATGGGGCCGCTGAACAACGAGGCGACCGCGGCGAAGTTCGACCGGCACGTGGCCGACGCCCTGGCCCGGGGGGCGAAGCTCAGCCACGGAGGGCGGCGGGCCCCGGGATTCGCCACCCGGCTCTACGCCGAGCCGACGGTCCTCGAGGACGTCAGCCTGGACATGGCGGTGGCCAGGGAAGAGACGTTCGGGCCGGTGATACCGATCATCGAGGTTCGCTCGGCCGCCGAGGCGCTGGAACTGACCAACGCCTCACCCTTCGGCCTGACCGCCGCGGTGTTCACCCGCGACCTGGAGCGGGGCCTGGCCTTCGCCGAGCGGGCCCGGGCGGGCTGGGTCAACATCAACGCCTCGACCAACCTGTGGGAGTCCCACCTGCCGTTCGGCGGCCGGTCGGGGTCGGTGAGCGGCCGGGGCCGGGTCGGCGGACGGTTCGCGATGGAGACGTTCACCGAGCCCAAGACGGTGCTCTACCCCGCGCCCGGATTCACCCGCTGACGCTCAGGCGGTTTCGGATTGCAGGATCTCGGCCACGGGGCGGCGGGCGCCGATGCGGGCGGGGACGGCGGTGAGGCCGGTCACCGCGAGAAGCATGCCCAGCACCATGGCGAGCAGCCAGCCGGCCGGTGGTGGGCTTCCGTGGGCCCCCCGTTCTGGACCGCTGCGTACAGGTTCGCACCAGCCGGGATGCCGAGAAGGGCGCCGGCCAGCGCGGGAATCAGCTGCGCGGCCGACAAGCCGGCCACGGTCTGGCGCGGCGTGGCACCGAGGGAGCGCACGATGGCCGAGAAGCGCCTCGCGTCGAGCACGGTGGCCCAGGTCGTGAAGATCGTGTTGGCGGCGGCGAGAACGATCATCACGACGGTTATGACCAGCAGGATCTCGCTGACCCGGCCATTCCCCGGATCTGGCGGCCCGGACCATGGCCCGGACTGCCTGGATTCCTGGCTCACCGTGGCGTGGTAGATCAAAACCGCGACGATGGTCGTGGCCGTGACCGCGAAGCTGGCCGCGCTCAGCAGGGCGCGGCGGGGTCGGCGCGCCATGAGGCGCAGGCCAAGGAGCAGCGGCACCGGCAGCCAGGCCGAGAGCTTGATCAGCAAGGCCCGGCGCCGCGGCGCGCGGGCCGCGCCGGCCAGCGCGGCCACGGTGCTGGTGCGCGCGGCCCGAACGGCAGGAATGAGCGTCGACGCGGCCGCCACCGCGACCGCCGCGGCCGCGACGAGCAGGACGGTGGACCAGGTGAGCGAAGGCGCGCCTGGGCTGCCGACCAGAGAGGCGCCCGGGCTGGTCAGCAGCGGAGCGGCCAGCCATCCAGCGGCCAGCCCGGCCCCCGCCGCAGCCAGCGCGACGGCCAGGTGCTCGGCCAGGAGAACGGCGGCCGCCAGCAGCGGCGTGCCACCGGCCGCCTTCAGCAGGCCCACCCGTTTCTCCTGCTCGGCCATCCGTCCGCCGGCCACCACGGCCACGCTCGCCACCGCGAGCAGCCCGAGCAGCAAGCTGGCGGGCGCCAGAACCTGCTCCTCCTGGGCCACCAGCGTGGCCGCCGCGTGCTGAAGGCTCGGCCAGGCCGTCAGCGGCGGCCCGTCCGGGCCGGGGGGCGGCTGGTGCTCGTTCACGAACGCCGAAGCCACCGCCGGATCCTTTAGCCGCAGGTTCAGGTAGTACGTCAGGGGGTTGCTCTGGCTGGCCAGGCTGCGGGCGGCCGCCTGGGTGAGCCAGACCAGGCCGGTGTCGAAGGAGTGCGGCCTGCCGCCCGGGCCGCTGCAGCTAGCGTAGAAGCACACCTGCGAGAACACCGGTACCGCGGCCGTGACACCGATCCCCACCACCTCGAATGGCCGTCCGTCCAGAGTGACGTGGTCGCCAACGCGGACTCCAAGCGCATCGGCGAAGGCACGTTCGATGACCACCCCGCCGCCCTGCATCCCGCCCTGCATCCCGCCGCCGTGCAGCCAGGTGCCCTGAAGGACCTTCGGCTGATCGACCGCGGCGGGTGCCTCGTCCCGACCCTCCGCCATCGCGTCAGCCGTGATGCCGTGGGCCCGCAGCACGGGCCAGGCGACCGGGTACGGTCCGCTGTGCGCGGTGACACCGGGAGCCTGGGCCAGCGCCGCGAACCGGCCAGGAACGCCGGCCGGGGTCTGCGCCGAGGCGGGAAAGCCGACGCTGCTCGCCACCACATCCGGTCCGGCGGTCGCGGCCATGGTCTGCCGGTAGGGCTGGCTGGTCACGCCGTGCAGAATGAGGCCGAGCGTGAGGGTGGCCATGGCGGCCGTGATCACGACCAGCAGCAGCCCGGCCTGGGCCCAGCGGCGCCGCAGGTCGCGTGCCGCGAGGCGGCCGATGAGCAGGATCCGTCCCATGGCGTCAGCCCTCTTCCCTGGTCACCGAGATCAGGCCGTTTCGGATTGCAGAATTTCGGCCACGGGGCGGCGGGCGCCGATGCGGGCCGGGATGGCGGTCAGCCCGGCCACCGCCAGAAGGGTCGCCAGTACCGTGGCGACCAGCCACCATGCCGGCGGGATGGTCACCAGCCCAGCGCCGTTCGCGGCGGCGAACAGCGCGATGCCCAGCGGGAGGCCGACCAGCGCCCCCGGCAGCGCGGGAAGCACCTGCGCCGCCGACAGCCCCGCGCTGACCTGCTGCGGGGTCGCGCCGAGCGCGCGCGACAGCGCCGCCGGGTGCCTGGTGTCCAGCACCGTCGACCAGGTAGCGAAGATCGCGTTGACGACCGACAGGGTGAGCAGCACGACCGTGAGCACCATCAGCATCTGCTCATCCCGGCTGGCCATCGGATTGCCCAGCCCGCCCGACCCGCCGAAGCGCTTCTGGTCGGCGGTGGCGTGGAAGGCGAGTACGGCGACGATCCCGGTGACCGTGACCGCGATGCTGGCCATGCTCAGCACCGCGCGGCGCGGCCGCCGGGCGACGAGCCGCAGCCCGAGCAGCAGCGGCACCGGCAGCCGCCTCGAAATCGCGATCAGCCTGGCCCGGCGCCGCGGCGTGCGCGCCGCGTTGGCCAGCGCGCTGACCGTGCTGGTCCGGGCGGCGCGGATGGCGGGCACGAGCGTGGCGGCCAGGGCCACCACGAGGGCCACGGCTACCACCAGCCCGGCGATGGACAGGGTGAGCGACGGCGCGCCGGGGGTGCCGACCAGGCCGGCGCCGGGATTGGTGATCAGCGGGGCGGCCAGCCATCCGATCGCCAGCCCGGCCGCCGCCGCGACCAGGGCCAGGACCAGGTTCTCGGCCAGCAGCACCACGGCGACCAGTCCCGGCGTGCCGCCGACCGCCTTGAGCAGCCCGACCCGCCGGGTGTGCTCCGCCATCCGGCCGCCGGCCAGCACCGCCACGCTGGCCACCGCCAGCAGTCCGAGCCAGCCAGGCGCCGGGCGCCAGGACACTGCTGCTCGTCTTGCACCAGCAGGCCGTCCGCGGCGTCGATGCCCTGCCACGGCAGCCAGCCCGGGCGATGAAGCCAGGCCCGCGTTGCTGCCTTGGCCGTATGCGTTGGCGAACGCCTGGGCCCGGGCCGGGTCGTTGAGCTTCAGGTTCAGCACGTAGGTGGACAGCGGGTCTGCGGACGTGGCGAGACGGCCGGGCGTCCGGCCCCGTGATCCAGACCAGGCCGATACGCCGCCGAGTACGGCCCTGGGGAGAAGCCCAGCAGCCGCCGCCACCGGTATAGCAGAGGTTCGGGTACGGCGGATTGGCGGCGGTGACCGCGATCCCGGCCACCGTGAACGGCCGCCCGTTCAGGGTGACCCGGTCGCCGACGCTGACGCCGAGCGCGTCGGCGAAGGTCCGCTCGATCACCACGCCGCCGGGGCGCACCCAGCGGCCCGCCGTCAGCTTCGGCTGGTCGACCGGGGCGGGTGCCTGGCCGCGCCCTTCGGCCTCGGCACCGGCGCCGTGTGGCCGCGCGCCCGCAGCGACGGCCCCGACGAGCGGATAGGGTCCGCTGTGCCCGGTGACCCCGGGATGCGTGGACCAGCGCCGTGACCTGGGCTGGCGGCTGCGCCGCCGGGCCCGGCCCGTGGATGACAGGCAGATGGCCACCACGTCCGGCCCGTTGGTCGCCGCCCGGGTCTGCTGGTAGGGCTGGCTGGTCACCCCGTGCAGGGCCAGCCCCAGGGTGAGCGTGGCGGTGGCGGCGGTGATCGCCAGCAGCAGCAGCACGGCCTCGGCCGCGGCGCGCCGCAGGTCCCGGGCGGCCAGGCGGCCGACGAGCAGGAGCCTGCCCATGACTCAGCCCTCCAGCCCGGCGAGGGCGCCGAGGCTGCCCGCTGGTGCCGCCGGTCAGCCTGGTCTCGTCCACGAACGCGCCGTCGCGCATGGAGATCAGCCGGTCGGCGGTGGCGGCGATCCGGGAGTCGTGGGTGACGATGACCAGGGTCTGCCCGGCCGCATGCAGGCTGTCGAACAGCCGGAGCACCTCCAGGGTGGCCTCGCTGTCGAGGTTGCCGGTGGGCTCGTCGGCCAGGACGACCAGCGGGTCGTTGGCCAGCGCGCGGGCGATCGCGACCCGCTGGCGCTGGCCGCCGGACAGCGCCGAGGGCAGGAACCGGGCCCGGTCGGCCAGCCCGACCTGGTCCAGCAGGTCCGCAGCCCGCCGCCGGGCGGCGCGCGGCGAGCGGCCGGCCAGCAGCGCGGGCAGCTCGACGTTCTCGACGGCGGTGAGCTCGTCCATCAGGTGGAAGGCCTGGAACACGAAGCCGACCGCGTCGCGGCGCAGCCGGGCCAGCGCCTGCTCGCTCATCTGGTCGATGCGCTGCCCGGCCAGGTGCAGCTCGCCGCGCCGACGGCCGGTCCAGGCCGCCCAGCAGGTGCAGCAGCGTCGACTTGCCGCAGCCGCTCGGCCCCATCACGGCCACCGTCTCCCCGGCGGCCACCTCCAGGTCGACGCCGTCGACCGCGCGGACCAGCCCCGCGTCCTTGCCGTACTCCTTGCGCAGCCCGCGGGCGCGCAGCACCGACGTGCTGCCGTGCTCGTTCATGATTCGTCCTTCCGGCCTGGTCCAGTGTCCGCTCGCAGGCCTCCAGCCAGCGCAGGTCCGCCTGCAGCCGCAGCACGATGCCCTCCAGCAGCAGCCCGGCGTCCGAGCGGTCCGGCTCGGCCATCGCGGCCCGCTGCGCGTCCCGCAGCCGCCGCAGCAGCTCACGGCGCTGCGCGTCAACGATGGCCAGCGGGTCGGCCAGCCCGGCCGCCGCGGCCGCGACCAGCTTGAGATGAAATTCCGCCAGGTCGGGCTTGGGCCAGCTCACCTCGGCGAGCCAGCCGGCGACCCGCTGCTGGCCGGCCGCCGTCAGCGCGTACACCTTGCGGTCCGGCCGGTCCGCCAGCCCGGCCGCCTGCTCGCACGCCACCAGGCCCGCCTTCTCCAGCCGGGTCAGCGTGACGTAGATCTGCCCGTCGTTCATCGCGTCCCCGAGCGGGCCGAGCGCCTGCCGCAGCCGCGCGCGCAGCTCGTAGCCGTGCGACGGCTCCTTCGCCAGCAACGCCAGCACCACTTCCTGCTGCACGGCCTCTCCTATCTAACGGTTATCTATAATAGATAACCGTTATCTCCCATAGTGTCAAGACGCAAGCTGCCCCAAATCGGGGGAACGCCTGGTCGCCAGCCCGCCCGGCCCGTCACGATATTTCGCGGTGCACCCAAGCTGGCAGTACTGACGGCCGCCCCGTGTGGTCCACTAACAGGACCGCATCTGTTCTCAGAGCAATCGGGAGCCTTCGTGACCGACGCCTACGCAGACCTGTCCGGGCCGAGCCAGATCTCCCGCGACCAGCCGGCCGGGGACGGCGGCCAGGATCCCGGTCAGCGCGGGAACAAGTGGTGGACGCTCGTCGCGGTGTGCCTCGGCACATTCATGCTGCTGCTGGATATCACGATCGTGAACGTCGCCCTGCCGGACATCCAGCGAGCATTGCACTCGAGTTTCTCCGACCTCCAGTGGGTCGTTGATGCGTACGCGCTGACCCTGGCCGCGTTCCTGCTGACGGCGGGCAGCCTGGCGGACATGTACGGCCGGCGCCTGCTGTACCTGGTCGGCCTGGCCGTGTTCACCGGCGCGTCGGCGCTGTGCGGCTTTGCCGTCACCACGCTGATGCTCCAGCTATCCCGCGCATTGCAGGGGGTCGGCGGAGCGATCATGTTCGCGGTATCGCTGGCGTTGCTGGCTGATGCCTTCCGCGGCCGGGACCGCGGTACCGCGTTCGGGGTCTGGGGAGCGGTAACCGGCCTGGCCGTCGCGATCGGCCCGCTGCTCGGCGGCGTGCTGACCTCCGGCCTGTCCTGGCGGTGGATCTTCTTCGTGAACGTGCCGATCGGGATCGCGGCCGTGACCCTCACGGTGATGAAGGTAGCGGAGTCGCGCGCATCGCAGGCCAGCCGACCTGACTGGGCCGGCTTCGCGCTTTTCACCGTGGCGCTGTCGAGCCTGGTCTACGGGCTGATCGAGTCGAACCAGCGGTCCTTCACCAACGGCCTCGTACTTGGCTGCTTCGCCGCCGCGGCCGTGCTGCTCGCGGTCTTCGTCATCGTGGAACTGCGCAGCGCGCACCCGATGTTCGACCTGGCGCTGTTCAGGCTGCCCACCTTCAGTGGCGGCTCGGTCGCGGCGTTCGGGCTCAGCGCCTCGATCTTCGCCATGATTCTCTACATCGTGCTGTACATGCAGGACATTCTGGGCTACTCGCCGCTGGCCACCGGCGTGCGGTTCATGGTGCTCTCCGGCGGCATCCTGGTCGCCGCCACTGCGGCCGGAAGGATTTCCTCCCGCGTGCCGGTCCGGCTGCTCATCGGGCCGGGCCTGATCCTCGTCGGCGTGGCGCTGCTGCTCATGCGCGGGCTCAACGCGGGCTCGTCCTGGACCCATCTCATCCCGGGACTGATCGTGGGCGGCATTGGCGTCGGCATCGTGAACCCGCCGCTGGCCTCCACCGCGGTCGGCGTGGTGCCGCCGCAGCGGGCCGGCATGGCCTCGGGCATCAACTCCACCTTCCGCCAGGTGGGGATCGCTACCGGCATCGCCTTGCTGGGCACGCTGTTCTCGAACAACGTGAAAGACGAGGTGGTGACCCGGGTGGCGGCGGTGCCCGGGCTGTCCCACCGGGGCCCGCAGATCGCCAGCGCCGTGCAGTCCGGAGAGATCAGGCACGTGATCGCCGCGCTGCCCACGCACGCCAGGCAGGTCGTGGGCGTGATCACCCGGGCCGCCTACACCACCGGCCTCAACCGCATCCTGCTGGTCGCGGCGATCATCGCGCTGGTGTCGGGCGTGGTATCCCTGGTCACCATCCGCGGCCGGGACTTCGCGCAGCAGCAGGGACCCGCGGCCGGCGAACCTGGCCCCCCGTGAACGACGACGTTCATGACCCGGAAACCACCTGGAGGGTGGCGAGGCTGGGATCGGCGGCGTAGGCGATCCGCCCGCCGTCGGCGAGCGTCGCGCGCAGGGCGTCCAGGGCTTCCGCGGTAACCACCTCGCCCGGGGCGAGCACCGGGATGCCCGGCGGATAGGGCGCCACCAGCTCGGCGCTCACCCGGCCGACCGCGGCATCAGCGGCCAGGGTTTCGTTGAAGGAAAAGAAAGCGTCGCGCGGTGGTAGCGCCTGCCGCGGGACGACCGTCCAGGCCTCCGCGGGAACGGGCGGGCGGGGCGGGGCGCGGTGCCGCTCGACCACGGCGGCGAGGGCGTCGGCGAACCGGGCCACGGCGCCGGAGTCGTCGGCCAGGGTGACCACCGGCACGATCGTGTCACGGTCAGCCATCTCCACCGGCATGCCCATGTCGATGAGGTCACGTTCAACCACGTAGCCATTTGCCCCCGTGCCCGCCAGCAGGACGACGAGCTTGGCCTGGCTCAACGGACGGGCCGTCGAGGACACCGAGGCCCGGTACCCGCCGCAGCCGGTCCTTGGCGGCGGCGACCCCCCGCAGCAGCCGGCCGCACAGCTCGTGGCCGTCCCGGGCCAGCAGCGCCCGGGCGGCGTCGATACTGGCCATGATCGCGCCAGCCGGGCTCGTGGTGTGCGTGGCCTCGAACGCGCGGTCCAGCCGCGCGGCATCCAGCCTGCCCGTCCTGGCCAGCACCAGCGCGCCCTGGGTATAGGCGGGCAGCGCCTTGTGCGCGCTGGTGACCATCGCGTCCGCGCCCGCGGCGATCGCGTGCCGCGGCAGATCCGGGTGGAACCCCAGGTGCGCGGCCCACGCCGCGTCCACGATGAGTGGGACGCCGGCCTCATGAGCGGTGGCGGCGTGACCCGCGAGGTCGCCGGTCGCGCCGACGTACGACGGGTCGCCGAGGAATACGGCGCAGGCGGCCGGGTGCTCCGCGAGCGCAGCCCGGACCGCGTCCACCGGAACCGGTCCCGGGAGTCCGGTCGCCCGGTCCAGGTCCGGGCGGACCCAGACCGGCTGGAGGCCCGCGAGCACGATGCCGAGCAGCAGTGACCGGTGCAGTGTCCTGGTGACGATCATCTCCTGGCCGGGTGAGCCCACGGCCAGCGCCAGGGCCTGGTTGCCGTGCGTCGATCCGGCCACGGAGAACCGGCACCAGTCCGCGCCCCACAGGTGCGCGGCGCGGCACTCCGCCTCCTGGCGCGCCGCGTCCGCGTGCTTGATCGTGTCGAGACCGCCATACAGGGGCGCGTCGCCCGCGACTACCGGCCCGACCAGGTCCTGGCGCTGCTTGTGGCCGGGAACGCACATCGGCGTGAGCGCGCCCGCGTCCACCTGCTCGGTGAACCGGATCCACGCGTCCAGCAGCGGCGCGTCCCCCCGCAGCCCGCGGGGGTCGCGCGGCCCGCGGGGGTCGGGCGGATCAGGCACGGTGACGGTAGAACTCGACGGGATCGGGCGGCAGCGGGGTGTTACCGAGGATGAGGTCAGCGGACTTCTCCGCGATCATCATCACCGGGGCGTAGATGTTGCCGTTGGTGATGTAAGGCATCACCGACGCATCCACGATCCTCAGCCCGTCCAGGGCGTGCACGCGCATGGTCGCCGGATCGGTCACCGACATCGGGTCGGTGCCCATCTTGCCGGTACAGGACGGGTGGAGGGCCGTCTCAGCGTCCCTGCGCACCCAGTCGAGGATTTCTCCGCCGGTCGAGACCGCCGGTCCCGGAGACAGCTCACCGCCGTTGAACGGCGCGAAAGCGGGCTGGTTGAGGATGCTGCGGGTGATCCGGATCGCTTCCCCCCACTCCCGGAGGTCCGTAGGGGTGGACATGTAGTTGAACTGGAGCGCTGGATGGACCGCCGGGTCGCGGGAGGTGATCTTTACCGACCCGCGCGAGTCGGAGTACATGGGCCCGATGTGCACCTGGTAACCGTGCCCGCCGGCGGGTGATGAGCCGTCGTAACGGATGGCAATCGGCAGGAAGTGGTACATCAGGTTCGGGTAGGCGACCTCGTCGTTGCTCCGGGCGAACCCGCCGCCCTCGAAGTGATTGGTGGCCCCCGGGCCGCTGCGCAGGAAAAGCCACCTGGCGCCGACCATTGGGCGGTTGCGCCACTTCAGCGCCGGGGCCACCGAGACCGGGAGCCTGGACGCGTACTGCACGTAGACCTCGAGATGGTCCTGCAGGTTCTCACCCACTCCGGGCAGGTCGAAGACCACGTGGATGCCCAGTGCCCGCAGGGCGTCCGCATGGCCCACGCCGGACAGTTGCAGCAGTTGCGGGGTGTTGATGGCGCCGCCGCACAGGATGATCTCGGCCCCGCGCGCCAGCCGGGCCAGGCCGCCGCTGTGGGGTGGGCGGCCGTGGCTGAACTCCACGCCCACGGCCCGTTCTCCCTCGAACAAGATCCTGGTCACGAAGGCCCGGCAGGTGACGTCGAGGTTGGGCCTGCTCATGACCGGGTGCAGGTAGGCGCGGGCCGCGCTGAGCCTGCGGCCCCGCTGGATGTTCCGGTCGAAGGGGGCGAAGCCTTCCTGCCGGTATCCGTTCACGTCGCTGGTGAGCTGGTATCCGGCCTCCTGGACGGCCGCGAAGAACGCTTTGAACAACGGACCGTCGGCGGGCCCTCGTTCCAGGACGAGCGGGCCGCCGCCGCCACGGAACTCATCGGCGCCGGCCAGGCAGGTCTCCATCCGCTTGAAGTACGGCAGGCAGTGCGCGAAATCCCAGTCGGCCATCCCCGGGTCCGCCGCCCAGCGCTGGTAGTCCATCGGGTTGCCCCGCTGGAAGATCATGCCGTTGATGCTGCTCGATCCGCCCAGTACCTTGCCGCGTGCGTGGTAGAGGCGGCGGCCGTTCAGGCCCGGCTCCGGTTCCGTCCGGTAGCCCCAGTCGTAGAACCGGCTGCCGATCGGGAACGTGAGCGCGGCCGGCATGTGGATGAAGACGTCCCAGGGGTAGTCCGGCCGGCCGGCTTCCAGGACCAGCACCCGCGTGGCGGGGTCGGCGGAGAGCCGGTTCGCGAGGGCGCTGCCGGCCGAACCGCCGCCGACGATGATGAAGTCGTACTGCGCTTGCGCCATCTGACCTCCTCGGACCGTCCGCCCGTGGTCCGGTTCGGGATGGTATCAGCGATCATCCGGCCGGGCTGACGTGCGGCGGCAGTAGTCTTCGGTGATCGTGACACCAGATGAATCCCCGCCCGCCGTGGCCGGCTACCGGCAGACCCGTTTCGTTGTGCCACCGGGCGGCGTTGACTTGCTGCTGGTCCGCCACGGGGAGTCGCAGAAGGCTTACACAGATCAGCCGTTCCCGCTGCTGGAGGGGCACTCAGATCCCGAGCTCGCCCCGACCGGACACGAGCAGGCGGAACGGGTGGCCGCCCGGCTGGCCGCGGGCCGTATCGACGCGATCTACACCTCCGGTCTGCGCCGCACCGATCAGACCGCCGCCCCCCTGGCCGAGCGGCTCGGCCTCACCCCGAGAGTGGAGCCAGGACTGCGGGAGGTCCGGCTCGGCATCTGGGAGGCAGGCCTGTTCCGCAAGATGGTCGCCGAGCATCATCCGATCGCCCAGCGGATGTGGACCGAGGAACGCTGGGATGTGATCCCGGATGCCGAGCCGGCCGAGGAGTTCGCCGCCCGGCTCCGGGCCGCGATTGGACGGCTGGCCGCCGGCCACCCCGATCAGCGGCTCGCCGTCTTCGTCCACGGCGGCGTCATCGGCCAGATCCTGGCCCTGGCCAGCGGTTCCCGGCCGTTCGCCTTCCTGGGCGCGGACAACGGATCCATCTCCCGCCTGGTCGTCCACGATGAGCGGTGGATCGTCTGCGGCTACAACGACACCGCCCACCTGGACCCCGCGTTCACCATCAGCTAGAAGCCCCCTCCGCCGCGTCGTTCCGGGGCGCCGTACGCCGCGAGCTGGAGGTCCTGCTGCAGGGCGAAGAAGGCGGGTTTCGGCTGGAGGTTCACGTCATAGAGCGTGGCGTACCCCTCACCGGTGAAGAAGCCGGGAACCCAGGAGTCCGCGTCGCCGAAGCCCCAGGCGGTGAACGATATGCATTCGGGTACGGCCAGGCAGGCCTGGAGCATTTGCGAGAACTCGTACGGTTGCGCGAACGTCGCCAGGTGATCGGTGGGCACCTGCGTGGCCGGGCTGTCAACGAAGGTGCGAACGTCAGCTTCCGTAATGGCCACCTTCAGGCCGAGACCGGCGAACCGCTGGAAGTCCTGGGTCATTTGCGTGGGGAACCCGTATTGGGTATCGAGGTGCCCCTGGTCTCCGACGCCATCGATCGGCACGCCCTGATCCCTCATCTGCTTGAGCCACGCATACGCCGCGTCGCTCTTGGCGTTCGTGCCGTCTTCGCCCGCGATGTTGTAGTCGTTGTAGAAGAGCAGCGCGTGCGGGTCTGCCTCGCGCGCCCAGCGGAACGCTTGAGGGATGATGCCCGGCCCGAGGTGCGAGACCCAGAAGTCGTTCGGGTTGATGGTGGAGGGATTAGTGTCGGTGAAGAATTCGTTGGCGACGTCCCACTGCCAGATCTTGCCGCGGTAGCGCCCCATCTCAGTGAAGATGTGCTGTTCCAGCAACGCCGTTAGCTGGGTATTACTGATGGTGCCGTTCGCGACACCCGTGGTGAGCCAGCCAGGCAGTTGGTTGTGCCACAGCAGCGTGTGCCCCCGCACCAGTTGCCCGCGGCGCTCCGCGAAGTTGACCAGACGGTCAGCGCCCGACCAGTCGAACACTCCCTGGGTCGGTTCGACCACTCCCCACTTCATCTCATTGCCTGGCGTAACGAGCGAGAATTGTTCCGCGAGGATGGCCGTGTACGCGGGAGTGTTTAAATCGAACGGTATTACCGCCGTTCCGATGCGGAGGCCGATCTTCCTGGCCAGCGCCCGCAGGGTGCCCGGCGGGCCAGAGCCGGGCGAACCGACGGCGGACGGCGCTGCCCTGGTCGTGGCGGTAGCGGCGGTGGCGGGCAGTGCGGCCGCCACCGCGGCAGCGCCACCCATCGCGAAGAAACTACGGCGTTTCATGGGATTGCCTCCTAAGCGCCAAGAAGCCGCTCCATCCGTCCGACCCGAAACCTGCCACCAATGCGATTTCGAAAGTTTCGGAGTCACGGAGCGCAGGGTGAGCCAAAAACTAGGCGCACCAGGGCCCTCTGTCAACAGGTCACTGCGCGACAGTGCGCTCCGAAAGTTTTCGGCGAACCATCCTGCCTCGAGAATGGTGGCCGACCGGCTCCAGCGGCGCGCGTCCCGTTCCAGGTCGGCTGGGCCGGGGCAGGCCGCGTCCCGGCGAGGCCGCCGAGATCTGGTGTTTAAGATTGTCCGCTGAAAACGCCGCCGCCTGGATGTCGGCGGTGTATTTCAGACTCGCCGCTGAAAACGCCGCCGCCTTGACGTCGGCGGGACGCTGTGGTCTGGTTCTGTCGTTCATTCCCGCCGACCGCCAGATACCCGAGGCCGTGCATCCGTGCTGATGCCACGGCGGTCCTCGCTTGCCCTGGGGCTCCTGCTCGGCTCGGCCCTCGACGCGCTGGCCGGTGATCCTCGCCGCGGGCACCCGGTGGCGGCTTTCGGAACGGCGGCGGCCCGCTTCGAGAACCGGATCTGGGCCGATTCACGGATGCGCGGTGTGGTGTTCACCGCGGTATGCGCGGGCTCGGTGACCTCCGCCGGCCTGGCCATCCAGCGGCTGACCACGCACCGCGCAGCGGCCCGGCCCAGTCCGGTGGCCGGCGCGGCCGCGGCAGGCGGCGCGGAGGCGGTGGCCGGCGCGGAGGCGGTGGCCCGCGCGGCCGCCGTGGCGAGCGCGGCCCTGGCGACCTGGGCCGTACTCGGCGGCGCCAGCCTCGCGGCCGAGGCGACCGGCATGGCCAGGGCCATCGAGGCTGGTGACCTGGACAGCGCACGCCGGCGGCTGCCCGCGCTGTGCGGGCGTGACGCCGAGCGCCTGGACGCAGCGGAGCTGGCCCGGGCCACCGTCGAGTCGCTGGCCGAGAACACGTCCGATGCCGTCGTGGCCCCGCTGCTCTGGGGAGCCGCTTGCGGCCTGCCCGGCCTGCTTGGGTACCGCGCGGTGAACACCCTGGACGCCATGGTCGGGCACCACAGCCCACGTTACGAGCGGTTCGGCTGGGCGGCGGCCCGGCTGGACGACGCCGCTAACTCTGCTGCCCGCCCGGGTGACCGGCCTGCTGACGGTGGCGCTGGCGCCGGCCGTCGGCGGCAGCTCTCACCGCGCCCTGCGCACCATGCGCCGCGACGGCGCGGCCCATCCGAGCCCGAACGGCGGGCGCTGCGAAGCAGCCTTCGCCGGGGCGCTGGACGTGCGGCTCGGTGGTGTCAACACCTACCAGGGCCGGGTTGAGCAGCGTGGGACGCTCGGTGACGGCGAACCACCGACCGCCACGGACATCCGTCGCGGCGTCCGGCTGTCCCGGCTCGTCAGCGCGGCGGCGGCCGGGCTGGCCGCCGCCCTGGCGTACGCACGCTGCGCGCGCGGTCGCGACGTTCGACAGCGCGGGAAGGCCAGGTAGGAAAGAGTAGAGGCATGGCGACGGTCGCATCGGACGGCGGGAAGACATCCGCCGCCGCCGAGGCCACGCTGACCGGCGACGCCGCCGGGTCAGCCAGGAGCGTCACGCACCGCGTGCTGGTGCTCGGCGGCGCGCGATCCGGCAAGTCAGTCACCGCCGAAGGGCTATTGGCCGATCATGCCCGGGTCGAGTACGTGGCTACCGGCGCGATCCCGCAGGCCAGCGACCCCGAGTGGGCCGCGCGCGTGCGCGCCCACCAGGAGCGGCGGCCGCCGGGCTGGCTGACACGCGAGACACTCGATGTCGACCGCGTGCTCAGCGGGCCGGGCGCGGAGCCGGTCCTGGTCGAATGCCTGTCCACCTGGCTGGCACGGGTCATGGACGACTGCGGGGTCTGGGACGGCCTTCCCGGCGCCGACCAGGTGCTGGCGGCCCGTCTGGACACGCTGGTCCAGGCCTGGCGGACCACCCGTCGGCACGTTGTGGCGGTCAGCAACGAGGTCGGCTCCGGGGTGGTGCCGGGTACTGTCTCGGGACGGCGCTACCGGGATGAGCTCGGCCGGCTCAATGCCCGTATCGCCGCGGACAGCCAGGAGGTATGGCTCTGCATTGCCGGCATCGCGCAGCGGCTGCGATGACGGAGGCGGAGCGAACGCCGGCGAACGCGAAAGCCAGGGGGCGCCCCCGGGCCGTGGCGCGTGGCACTAAGCCTGTTCACGGTGATCCCGGCCGGCGCGGGCGCCTCGATCCGGCGGGACACGGCGGCGCGGGCGCTGCCCTGGCTGCCCGTAGTGGGCGCGCTGATCGCGGCGATCGCCGCCGGGGCGATGCTGGCGGTGCAGGCCGGGGGCCAGTCCGAGGCCCGCCGGCTGCTGGCGGCGACGCTCGCGGTCGCGATCCTCGGGCTGCTCACCGGCGGCCTGCACCTGGATGGGCTGGCGGACACCGCGGACGGTCTCGGCAGCCGCCGTCCCAGCCGCGAAGCACTCGCCATCATGCGCCGGCCCGACATCGGCCCGATGGGAGTGGCGGCGCTGCTGCTCGTCATCCTGGTCCAGATCACCTCGCTCGCCGCCATCCCGCCCGGCGGCCTCAGCGTCGCGGCCCTGATCCTGGCCGCGGTCACCGGCCGGGTCGCCGTCGTGCTGGCCACCGGGCCCGGTTCACCGAGCGCGCGGCCCGGGGGATTTGGCGCGTTGATCACCAACACGACGAGGGCCAGAGTGCGCATTTCCGCCGTCGCGGCCCTGGTGGCCGCCGTCGTGGCCGGCGCCCTCCTGCTGGGCGCCTTCCCCCGGGGTGCCGCCCCGTTGGGCGGGGCGGGGGGTGCCGAACGGGGGGGCGTCCTGGCGATCGCGGCCCGCTGGCTGCTGGCCACGCTGGCCGGCCTGCTGGCCGCCGATCAGTTGCGCCGCGGCGCCCGGCGGCGCCTAGGTGGCATGACCGGCGACGTATTCGGCGCGGTCATCGAACTCTGCACGGCCACCGTCCTGCTGCTTCTAGCGCTGTCCACCTGAGGACTCCCAACGGCACCGGTGCGCCATTGGTGTCGTCCCAACGACGCCGGTGCGCAATTGGTGTCGTTGGGCCTTACGGGGCGCGGGTCACAGCCAGCGGGCGGCCTGCGGATCCCACAATCCGTCCAGCGGCCCGGCCAGGGCCGGGTCGAAGAGGCGGCGGGCGGCATCGGCCGCCTGCCGGAACGAGGGAACCGGGGCCGGGGTGCCGGCGG
The DNA here is from genome assembly GCA_963822825.1 of uncultured Actinomycetes bacterium. Lineage (GTDB taxonomy): Bacteria > Actinomycetota > Actinomycetes > Streptosporangiales > Streptosporangiaceae > JAWWPY01. Next base: position 313,154 of record CAWGIW010000001.1, read on the forward strand.
CGGGCCGGGTGTAACCGGTGCGCCAGGCCTCCACGTCGGGCAGCGCGAAGCGGGGGGCAGGGCCAGGCCACGATGTGCGGCGCCGGTGACCAGGGCGCGGCGCAGCGCGGGGCCCCGCACCGGCTGGCTCCCCGCGATGAGCGCGACATCGACCAGGTCCTTGACCCTAGTGCTGGCCATGATCGTGCCGTCGGCCCGCTGATGCGTCTCGGTGATCGCGCACAGCTTGTCGGCCAGGTGATCGCGGAACACACTGCAATTTTCGCCAGCCAACCTTCGGGCTACCTGGACATGACGTACGGGGTCTATACCAATCGCCTGTTCACACGGCATACTCGCGATAAGGCAAGTCCGCTGATGGAGGTCGCGCCCTTGGCTAGCAGGACCCTTCTCCGCGTGGGCAGGGGCCTCGCCGGGCTGTCGGCACTGCTCGTCGCGGTTGCGGTCGCGGGGTGCGGTGCCCCGCAATTCACGTATGTCGCCAACTCCTCGGCCGATACATATTTTAAAGTGCCGTACGGCTGGCATGCGATCGACCGCGGCGCGCTCTCGAAGGAACTCGGCAGTAGCTCCGGTGCGTGGTCAGTTGCTTACGATGCGGGTTCAGCCCCGTCCGCCGCCCACGCTTTCAGTTTCGGCATTAGCCAACCATTCGTGTTCGCCCTGGTCGGCCAGCTCAGCTCGACCGAGAGCAACCAGATTTCGTACAACGGACTGCGCGATTTTGTCTTCCCGGTGACCTCCGCGGCCCGGCAGACCGCGACCAAGGACAGCTACCCGCTCACGAATTTCCAGCTGCTCCACGACTCGGTCCTCAGCCCTGGTCAAGGCGTCCACGGAGTGCGGGTTACCTTTGATTACACCTATCCGGACGGGAGCGTCGAACACCTTCGACCAGGTCGCGTACCTGAACGCGGACTCGACGAAGGTCTACGTTCTCATGATCCACTGCCAGACAAGCTGTTACAGCAAGAACATCAACGAAATAAATAGTGTGATGACATCCTTCACGGTCAGGAGCCAATGATGCGTGAGGCCCCGGCACACCCCACCGAGGGACTGCGCCCACCCGGCGAGCGACCCCGGGACGATGACCGGCCCACCCGCAAGCCCCTCCCGCTCTGGGACCGGGTGAGATTCCTGCTGGTCCTGGTCCTGATCTGGTTCGTCCTGGTCTGGTCCGCGATGGCGAACGACCCGCTGATCGGCTTCGCGGACGCCATGCGGATAGAGTCCAGGGCCGGCGTCTGGGTCTTCGTGCTGATCGGCCTCGAAGTCCTCCGGCAGCTGCATTTCCTGGTCAGCGAGCACTGGGCCGGCTACCACCGGTTCTGGACGGTCAAGGTGTTCGGGGGCTCCGAGCGGCTGACCCACCGGAGGATGTCCGACTGGACCAGGTTCCGCCTCTGGCGCCTGGCCAAGTGGGTGTTCTGGATTGCCGTGCTCGCGGTGGTCGTCGGCAAGGTGATTCACACCTCGCCGGTCCTCGCCCTGTTGCGTGGCCCGGCCCTGCTGTGGCACTACCTGCCGTTCGTGCTGCAACTCATGTTCGGCTTCCTCTTCATCGCCGTCCAGTTCATCGGGATCTTCTGGCTGCTGTCCCGGGGCGGGGTCGACGTGTACTACCCCGACGACATCAAGACGCGGTTCTCCGACGTCTGGGGCCAGGACCATGTCGTGGAGCGGGTGAAAGAGAACATCATCTTCCTTGAGCACCCCGAACAGGTCGAGGAACGGGGCGGGTACGTGCCAGGCGGCATCCTGCTGTGGGGGCCGCCCGGCACCGGGAAGACGCTGATGGCCGAGGCGGTGGCCGGCGAGACCGGCCGGCCCTACGTGTTCGTGGACCCGGGCGCCTTCATCAACATGTTCATGGGCATCGGCATCCTGAAGGTGAAGTCGCTCTTCCGCAAGCTGCGCCGGCTCGCGCTCCGGTACGGCGGGGTGATCGTCTTCTTCGACGAGGCCGACTCACTCGGCCGCCGCGGCGCGCTGGCCCAGGGCGGCGGCCCGGGCTTCCCCGGGGCACCGCGACTCCCGCGCTTAACCGCAACGGCTGCCACGGGTTCTCCTACCTGTCACCGGACATCCAGTGGCGGCTGATGCGCGACGCCGCGGCGCCGGCTCCCGAGGAGACGGAGACGCCGCGCAACAAGCAGATGATGGGCGGGATGATGGGTGGCGGCGGCGGCATGGGTACGCTGGAAGCGCTGCTCACCGAGCTTTCCGGGCTGAAGAAGCCACGCGGTTTCATCAACCGCTACGTACGTCGGATCTTCGGCATGCGGCCGAAGCCGCCGCCCAAGTACCGGATGCTGGTCATGATGGCCACCAACCTCCCGGAGGCGCTGGACGAGGCGCTGCTGCGGCCCGGCCGCATCGACCGCATCTACAAGGTGGGCTACCCGTCCAAGGCCGGCCGGGTCCGGACCTATGAGGGGTACTTCGCGAAGGTGCGGCACGAACTCACCCCCGAGAACATGGACAAGCTGGCCACCATCACCCCGTACGCCACCGGCGCCACCATCAAGGACCTGGTCAACGAGTCGCTGATCACCGCGATCCGGGCCGGCCGGGACGTGATCACCTGGCAGGACGTCATCCGGGCCAAGCAACTCAAGGAACTCGGGCCTCCCGAGGACGTCGAGTACATCGAGCGCGAACGGCACGCGGTCGCGGTGCACGAGGCATGTCACGCGGTGATCGCGTACCGCACCCGGCAGCACATGGAGATCGACATCGCCACCATCGAGAAGGGCAGCGACTACCTGGGCATGGTGGCCAGCATCCCGCCGGAGGACCAGTTCACCCGCTGGCGCAGCGAGTACGAGACCGACATCCTGGTGTCCCTGGCCTCGCTCGCCGGTGAGCGGATGTTCTTCGACAGCGACAGTTCCTCAGGCGTCTCGGGTGACCTGGAGTCGGCGACCGCCGTGGCCTCGTTCATGGAGGGCTTCTGGGGGATGGGCTCGACCGTCTCGTCGTACTCCACGGCCAAGCGCCTGGAAGTCGGCTCCCCGGGCGGCGGGGCGGGCGGCCGGTACAAGAAGGGCGTGGACGCCGAGGCGGAAGCGCGCCGGGCGCTCGCGGACCGGATCGAGGACAACTTGACCGAACTGCTGCGCCGGGTCGAGGAAATCATCCGCAACAACCGCGGTTCCGTGCTGGCCCTGGCCCACGCGCTGGAGACGCACAAGACGCTGACCGGCGAAGACGTGATCGCGGTCATCGAGCATGGGCAGGGCCCCCTGGTGGACGGCCGGCCGTATGGCGCGCCCGAGTTCCTGGCTGAACTGGAGGACTACCACCGGGCGGCCACGGAGGCTCACCGCGAGCACAGTCAGGTGCCGCTCAGCCTGCCCGCGGTCCACGCGCTCGGTGCCCAGCCGCAGGGGGCGACTGTCCTGCTGGACCGGGACCCGCTCAGCGGCCCCTGACCGTTGATGCCCCGGGGGTACCGCGTTCGCCAGGTGGCCAACGCCGTCAACGGCTCGACCCTTATCGGCGTGCTGATCGCGGCGGCCGGGCGGGCCCGGCTCACCAGCGGTGCCAACGGGCTTCTGGTCGCCGAACGATACCGGCTGCCCATCCCGGCCGCCCCGGCCTTCACCGTCGGCAACGTGATCCTGACCCGGCTTGACCGCGACGTCCTGACCGGCGCGGAACGCCTGCTCGCGCACGAGGCGCGGCACGCCACGCAGTACGCGTGGTGCGCGGGACCGGTGATGCTACCGCTGTACTTCATCGCCGCCGGGCTGTCCTGGGCGCTCACGGGCGATTCCGGCTCGCGTAACGTATTCGAGCGGCGGGCCGGGCTGGCCGACGGCGGCTACCGCGATCGCCCGCTGCGGCCGGCCCTGGCCCGTATCAGTGCCCAGGTTCCACACCGCCCCACGATCGTCAACCGCGAACCAGGCGTCACCCAGGTCACGCTGGGGACCCGGCCGCCGGGAAGGAGCACCGGTGAGCCGATGGCGCACCGCCGCAGAAACCGGGCCGGCTGAGCCCGGGCCGGCTGAGCCGGTCACCGCGCAGGCCGCCCGCCAGGTCCGCCGGCCGCTACTCACGCAGCACTGGGTGGATCTCACGTTCCTGCACTGGGCCGTCGATCCTGACGCCGTGGCCCCCCTGCTTCCGGCCGGGACCAGGCCCGATCAGTTTGGCGGCACCAGCTACGTGGGCCTGGTCGCTTTCCGGATGCACCGTATCGGGTGGCTCGGCCTGCCCGGGCTTCCCTACATCGGGTCATTCCCGGAAACCAACGTCCGGCTCTACTCGGTCGGCCACGACGGCCGCCGCGGCGTGGTCTTCCGCTCCCTGGAAGCCTCCCGGCTGGTACCGGTCCTGGTCGCGCGCTGGGGATTCCGGCTGCCCTACGTCTGGGCCCGGATGGCGGTGGACCACCGCGACGACACGCTGACATACACCAGCCAACGCCGCTGGCCAGGACCGCGCTGGGCCCGCAGCCGGCTGACCGTCCGCATCGGCGCCCCGGTTCCCGAGCCGTCCGGCCTGGAACTGTTCATGACCGCGCGCTGGGGGCTGCATGCCGCCTGGCACGGCCATACATCTATTTACGTGCCCAACGAACACCCGCGCTGGTCCCTGTACCGAGCGCAGCTTCTCGACCTTGACGAGAACCTTATCCGCGCCGCGGGCCTCCCGGCGCCCTCGGAAGCCCCCTTCAGCGTGCTCTATTCGCCCGGCGTGCCGGTCCGGTTCGGCGTCCCCAGGCGGCTGAGGTGACCACCCCGGAGCCGCTGCCCATCGTGTCGTGCGGCGACCCGGTGCTGCGCCGCCCGGCCGGGGCCGTTGACCCGGCCCGCCTGCGCCGCGGCGACCTGGCGCGGCTGATCACCGGGATGCGGGTGACGATGGAGGCCGCTCCCGGCGTCGGGCTCGCCGCACCCCAGATCGGCGAGCCACTCCAGCTAGCGGTTCTCGCCGACGATCCCGAGCGCTGGGACCAGTTCACCGCGGAACAGCTCGCGGCCAGGGAAAGATCGGCTCTTCCGTTCACCGTTCTCGTCAACCCCGAGCTGAGCCCGGTTGACGGCTCCGGCATGGTGAGTTTCTACGAGGGGTGCCTCAGCGTCCCGGGGCTGGTCGGCGTGGTCGCCCGGCACCGCGCGGTCCGGGTTGATGCCCTGGACGCCCGCGGTGAGCCGTTCTCGGCCGTTTTCTCGGGCTGGCCGGGCTCGCATCGCGCAGCACGAGATCGATCACCTCCGGGGCATCTTGTACCTCGACCGGGTCGAAACCCGGTCGGTCTCGACGCTGGACAGCTACGCGCAGCACTGGGCCGGGCGGCCGCCGGACGACGCAGCGGCCGAACTCGGGTTCCGGCTTGGCCGGTGATCGGCGGCTTTGCCGGGGTCTCGGCTATCCTGGGAGGGCGTCCGCTACGCGAGGCCGCGGAGGACGCTCAGCCACTGCCCGGGACGTCCACGGGCAGGCGAGGCCGTTCGAGACAGCCTCGGTGAGTTTTGCGATGACCCTGCCCAGCCGCACCATGACCTGCCCGGCCGCGTCGTTTCGGCATCTGCAACGGCTGACCGATCGGGTCGGCCTGGTCGCGTGCGCCGAGGGGATCGTGCCCCGGCGCGAGCACGGATACCGCGTCGACGACGCGGCCCGAGGGCTGGTCCTGGTGTGCCGCGAGCCGTCGCCATCCGAGGAACTCATCACCCTGGCGCGGCGCTACCTGTACTTCATGGCGCAGGCTCAGGCGCCCGACGGAAGGTTCCGCAACCGCCTCGGCCACGACCGGAGCTGGCTCGACCAGGCTGGCACCGACGACTGCTGGGGCCGTGCCCTGTGGGGCCTGGGCACCGCCGCGGCTCAGGGCCCCACTGCGGGAATCCGCGCCGAGGCCGCGGAGCGATTCAATCTGAGCGCGCAGCTCTCGTCCGAGTGGCCGCACGCCATGGCGTTCGCGGCGCTTGGCGCGGCCGAGATGCTGGATGGCTGGCCCGGCCACGCTGGCGCGCTCAGGCTGCTGGACGGAGCCATCGCCGTGATCGGTGAGCCGGCCGCGGACCCGGCGTGGCCATGGCCGGCGCCACGGCTCACGTACGCGAACGCGGCCATCGCCGAGGCCATCATCCTGGCCGGCCACGGCCTCGGCCGTGACCCGGTCCTCCGGGACGGCCTGCGGATGCTCGACTGGCTGCTGGCCGTCGAGACCCGCCGCGGCCACCTGTCGGTCGTACCGGCCGGTGGCTGGGGCCCGGGCGATCCCCGTCCTGGCTTCGACCAGCAACCGATAGAGGTCGCCGCGCTGGCCGACGCCTGTGTGCGCGCGGCGGCGGTCACTGGTGAGAAGCGCTGGCTGTCCGGAGTGGACATGTGCGTGGCATGGTTCCTGGGCGACAACGACGCCAGGATTCCGATGCTGGACGAGCGAACCGGCGGCGGCGCGGACGGCCTCGGCGCCAGCAGCCGCAATCGCAACCAGGGGGCCGAAGCGACACTGGCGATGATCTCCGTGCTGCAGCAGGGCAGCCGACGGTCGGCCCTGCTGGCCGGCTCGGACCGCGCGGTCTGACCGACAGTCAGCGCCCGCGGCGGCCTCGGTAACGGGCGGAGAATGCGGCCGCGCCGCGGCCGGTGGCCGCGGTGGCGACGATGGCCGTCGGCCTGGCCGCGAGCCGCGCGACCGGTGCCACCCGGCCAGCGGGCTCGCCGGCGATCGTGCGGAGCAGCGCGGAGGCGGGGCCGACCGTCGCGGCCAGCGGAACGACTCTCGCCCGGCGCATCAGCGCGCGCACATCGTTGACCTGCCCCTGGGTTTGCAGGGTGACGACCACGCCGGCCGCACCCGCGCGAGCGGTCCGCCCCGACCGATGCAGATAGGCCTTGTGCTCGGTCGGCGAGTCCGCGTGGATGACCAGGTCGATCCCGTCAACGTGGATGCCGCGGGCGGCGATGTCGGTGGCGACCATGACGCGGACCTCGCCCGCGGCGAACGACGCGAGGTTCCGCTCGCGGGCGTTCTGGGCCAGGTTTCCATGCAGGTCGACAGTGGGGATGTGCGCGGCGGCCAGCTGCCGGGCGAGCTTCTGCGCGCCGTACTTCGTCCGCGTGAAGATCAGCGACCGCTTCTTGCCGCTGGCCAGGACCGCGACGACCGCCGCCCGCTCCGCTGGCGCCACGGTCAGCAGATGATGGACCAGCGCGGTGGGGGCCGCGGCCGGATCCACGGCATGGGTGGCGGGATTGGTCAGGAACCGGCGCACAAGCACGTCCACCGCGCTGTCCAGGGTGGCGGAGAACAGCATCCGCTGGGCCTCCGGCGGGGTGGCCATGAGGAGCCGGCTCACGATGGGCAGGAACCCGAGGTCGGCCATGTGGTCGGCCTCGTCGATCACGCTGATCTCCACATCGCCGAGGTGGCAATGTCCTTGCTCGATGAGGTCGGCCAGGCGGCCGGGGCAGGCGACGACGATGTCGGCGCGGGCCCGCAGCGCGGCCACCTGCGGATGCTGAGAGGTGCCGCCGAAGATCGTCACGACGGTCAGGCCCATCGCCTGGGCCAGCGGTACCAGCACGGCCTGGACCTGGCTGGCCAGCTCGCGCGTGGGCACGAGGACAAGGCCACGGGGGCGGCAGGCACTGGTGTAGCCGTCGGTGAGCCCGGCGGCGAGCGGGATCGCGAACCCGAGGGTCTTGCCCGAGCCGGTGCGCCCGCGCCCGAGGATGTCACGGCCGGCCAGCGCGTCAGGCAGCGCCGCGGCCTGAATCGGGAACGGCGCGGTAATACCCGCGGCGGCGAGCACGGCCACGATCGGGCGCGGGCACGCCGAGGGCGGCGAAACTGAGGCCGAGGTCCGGGATCTCCGCCACGGGCGGCACAGACATGCCGGCAGGCAGAGAGGATCGGTCGATAGGCAGAACTGTCACTGATAGGTGTCCTTTGGACTTAGGTGGCCGCATGTCGAGGGCCGCCACGTCCGTGGAAACCTGTGCGCTCGCTGCGCGATGTACGACCGGCGCGCCCTGATGGCGCCGCCTCTTGCTGGTCTCAGTGTACTGCACGGCTGATGGGAGCCTCAGGCGCCCTGGAGTCGCGTCGATGAACCCGGGCGCGTACCGCCACAGCAGGTAGGCGGCGCCGCCGAGCGGGATGGGCGGCAGATAGGTGACCGCCCGGTACAGCAGGACGGCCGCGGTGACCTGCACGGTGATCCGGTGGTCCGTTCCGGCGGCCAGGCTGCCCACCAGGCCGAGCTCGACGATGCCGACGCCGCCGGGAGTGACGGGGAGGGCCGTCAGCAGCCGGACGAAGGCGAAGGCGGCCAGGGAGGCCTGCCAGGACACCTGAGCCTGCGAGAGGCCGACCCCGCGCAGGCATACCAGCAAGACCAGCCACAAGGTCAGCTGGCTGGCTGCGGTGGTGGCCGTGATCCGCCAGCCGCGCGCGGCGATCAGGGCCGCCGCACGATTACGGAAGCCAGGCACCGTGGCCGCCGCACCGGAGGCGGGCGGGCGGCGCCAGCCGGCGCAGGCGGCCCGGTACGCTGCAGCCCCCGCTCCGCGCGCAGCGCCAGGGACTCGCTGCGCAGGATGAGACCGAGCCCGGCCACCATGGCGGCCAGGAGGAGCCAGGCGCGGCCACCGCGGAGACGATCAGGACGCCGCCGGGGCGGCCGTCAGCAGGAGCAGCAGGGCCAGGACCGGCAGGCCCAGCCGGGCGAAGACGTTCCAGATTCCCGAGACGAGGGTGTACAGCAGGTACTCGGCGGCACCGACGTCCCAGCTGGACAGCATCGCCCAGCTCATACCCAGCGCCAGGGCCCCGCCGGCGGGCAGCGTATTCGCCACCGCGTTGGAACCCAGGTTCACCACCGCGGCCTGGCGCAGCCCGATGGATGGCAGCACCGCGCAGATGGCGAACCAGGACGCGACCATGCTGGCCACGGCCGTCGCGGCGATGAGCAGCATCTGCGGCACGGTCATCGTGTCCACGCTGGCCCACACGCTGCGGTACGAGGCGAAATGAGGTATCGCGAACCAGAAAATGGCCACGATGAAGACGGCCGCAGCCACCGTGCGCAGGATTTTGCGCCCGAGGCGCGGACGCCCGCCCATCACAATCCGGTGGGGAGGCTGAAGAACCCCATGACCGACTCCTCGGTAAGTGGTGAATGAGGCCCTTGAATCCTCAGGAAAAAGAAAACTCCGAACCCGGCCGCTTCCCTGCCAATTGGATGGCCCAAATTGGGTAGGTCGCAGCTGCCGGGGTCCGGAGCAGCGTTTTCACTTTACCCTCCGGGAATTCCGGTGTCCACGGGATCTGGCTACCGCGGCGGCCACCCAGCAGGCAGCCCACTCAGTAGGTAGCCCACTCAGGAGGTAGCCCACTCAGTAGGTAGCCCGGCCGCCGCTGATGTCGTACACCGCGCCCGTGGAGAAACTGCACTTGTCCGAGGCCAGCCAGGCGACGAGTTCAGCCACCTCGGCCGGGCGGCCGACCCGGCGCATGGGGATCAGGCTGGTGATGTGCGCGAGCACCTCGGGCGACGTGGCGTCGTTCATGGGTGTCGCGATGACCGCGGGCGCCACCGCGTTGACCAGGACGCCGGTGGTCGCGAGTTCCTTGCCCAGGGACTTGGTCAGGCCGATCACCGCAGCCTTGGAGGCGGAGTAGGCAGACAGGTTCGGATTACCGTCCTTGCCGGCCATGCTGGCGAAGTTCACGATCCGGCCCCAGCGTTTGTCCCGCATCCCGCCCAGGAAGGCGCGGCAGAGGTTGAAAGTGCCGGTCACGTTCACGGCGAAGGTCGCGGTCCACTCCTCGGCGGTGATCTCCCACAACGGCTTGTTCGGGCCGACAATGCCGGCGCTGTTGATCAGGATGTTGACGGGGCCGATGCGCTCGGCGGCGGCCGCCACCGCCGCGGGGTCACTGACATTGACGATGACGTCGGCCCCCGGCGCGATGTCCAGCGTGACGACGTTGACCCCGTCCCGGGCCAGACGCTCCGCGCTGGCCAGGCCCAGCCCGCTGACGCCTCCACTGATAACTGCCGTTCGTGTCATCCCACCTGCCCCTTCCTGGCCGAACTAGAGTCTGACAGGTGGCATCGGGAGCAGGCGGCAGCGCGGCATGAAAGCCTTCGTGATCACCGGGCCTGGCGCGTGCGAGGTGCAGGATGTCGCGCCGCCGGCCGCCGGGCCGGGCCAGGTCGTCGTGGATGTCGAACGCGCCGGGGTGTGCGGGACCGATGCCGAGTTCTTCACCGGCGAGATGGCCTACCTGCACCAGGGGCACGAACGCTTCCCGGTGCGCATCGGCCACGAGTGGTGCGGCACCGTCTCGGCCGTCGGCGACGGCGTTGACCCCGCGTGGCTGGACCGCCGTACCACGGGCGACACCATGCTCGGCTGCGGCCGGTGCCAACGCTGCCGGACCGGCCTGCAGCACGTCTGCGAGGATCGCTTCGAGATCGGGGTCCGCGGCGGCTGGCCCGGCGCCCTGGCCGAGCAGATGCCCGTCCCGGTCACCGCGCTGCACCCGCTGCCGGACTCGGTAGGCCTGGCCGCGGGTGCGCTCGTCGAGCCCGGGGGGAGCGCTCTGCGGGCCGTCCAGGCGTCCCGGCTCATGCCCGGCAACCGGGTCCTCGTGCTGGGTCCCGGCACGATGGGCCTGCTCGTCGAGCCGGGAAAGCGGGTGGTGTATGTCGGCCGGGCGGCCAGCCCGAGCCTGGTTGACACGCGCGCGATGGTGCTCAAGGATGTGACCGCCGTCGGGATCCTGAGCGCGTCACCGGGGCTCGCGGACACGATTGAGCGGTACGCATCGGGCTCGGTGGACCCAACGCCGCTGGTCTGTGCCACCGTCGGGCTGACCGACGTGGCTGACGTCCTGGCCGGCCGCCGACCCCCGGCGCGGGCCCGGGCCCGAAAACCCACGTGGACCCCCGCCGATGATGGTTCCCCGGGGTTGGCCGGTGCTGCGCGGGCTGCTGCCGCTGCGACGATCTCAGGTCATGGGGGACGTGCTGGCCGGCGTCACGCTGGCGGCCCTCGGCATCCCGGAAGTGCTCGGGTACGCCAAGATCGCCGGAATGCCGGTGGTCACCGGCCTGTACACGCTGCTCCTGCCGATGGCCGTGTTCGCCGTTCTCGGCGGATCTCCGCCACCTGGTCGTCGGCGCGGACTCCGCCACCGCGGCCGTCCTGGCGGCCGCCCTGGCCGGGCTGGCGGTCCTCGGCTCGCCGAAGTACGTGCAGCTGGCCGGGCTCGCCGCGCTGCTCACCGGCGGCTTGCTGCTGCTCGCCCACCTGGCCCGGCTCGGCTTCCTGGCGAATTTCCTCTCCCGCACCGTCCTGCTCGGATTCCTCACCGGCGTCGGCATCCAGGTGGCCGCCGGGCAGCTGCCGGACATGCTCGGGATCAACGCAGCGGGGACCCGCACGCTGACCAAGCTCGCGGACACCCTCGGCCAGCTCCCGCACGCGCACTGGCCGACTGCTGGCGGTGTCGGCCGCCGTCATCGTGGTCACGACGATGGCCCGGCGGATCACCCGCCGGGTGCCCGGGGCGCTGATCGCGGTGATCGGCGCGATCATTGTCAGCCGGGTCGTGGGGCTGTCCGGGCACGGCGTGGCCGTGCTCGGCGCCGTGCCCCGGGACTGCCGCAGCTGGGCCCGCCCACGCTCAGCTGGCATGCCGCCCGGATCCTGCTCGGCGCCTCACTCTCGATGTTCGTGGTCATCCTCGCGCAGAGCGCGGCGACCTCGCGCGCCTACGCCGTGAAATACGAGGAGCCGTTCACCGAGGACACCGACCTGGTCGGCCTGGGTGCCGCCAACATCGCCGCCGCGTTCTCCGGCACCTTCGTCGTCAACGGCAGTCCGACCAAGACCCAGATGGTGGACAGCGCCGGTGGCCGCGGCCAGCTGGCCCAGCTCACCACCAGCGCGCTGGTGCTCATTGTCCTGCTCCTGCTCACCGGGCCGCTCGCGTACCTGCCCATCGCTGCCCTGGCGGCGGTGGTGTTCCTGATCGCCGTCGAACTCATCGACATCAACGGGATGCGGCGCATCCTGTCCGTTCGCCGGCACGAGTTCGCCGTCGCGGTGCTGACCACGGTCGCGGTCGTGGTCATCGGCGTCCAGAACGGCATCGCGGTGGCCGTCATCGCCTCGGTCATCGACCACTTGCGGCACAGCTACCACCCGCGCAACAGCGTGCTGGTGAAGTCGCCGGCCGGGCACTGGCAGGCCCTCCCGGTGACGCCAGGGGCACGGACGGAGCCAGGACTTGTCGTCTACCGCTTCGGCACCAGCCTCTACTACGCCAACGCCTTCCGGCTCATCGAAGACCTGCTGTCCCTCGTGCAGGGAAGCCCGATCCGGTGGTTCGTCCTTGACTGCACGGCCATCGGCGACGTCGACTACACCGCGTCCATGGTCCTCGTCCAGGCCGTCCGGCAACTCCACGAACGGCACATCCGTTTCGTTGTCGCCGACGTTCTCGGGCCGGTGCGCCAGCAACTCGGCCGCTACGGCATTACCGCGGCCGTGGGCCCCGAGGCTTACTACGACACCCCAGGTGAGGCGCTCGAGGCCTTCCAGGCCACCAGGCACAGCTGACCGGCTGTGCTCAGGCACCTGGGTCGAGCAGCCCGCGGTACAGCGTGGGCCTGCGGTCGGCCAGCACGTCGTTGCGCTCGCTGGTCCGCTTGTCGGTGGCGGCGTCCAGATCGCACACCGCCATCAGGGTGCGCTCCTGGTCGCCCGGCACCGGCCCGGCCAGCGGCCAGCCGTCCGGGTCGACGATGACCGAGCCGCCGACCCAGTCCACGCCACGCTCGCGGCCCGCCCGGTCGCAGGCCGCGATGAACATCCGGTTCACCGCCGCGGCGGCCTGCACGCGGACGACCTCCATCGGCCGCTCCGCGGCCGGACGCGGAAACCGGGGCCAGTTCGTCGGGGCACACAGCAGCTGCGCTCCGGCGAGAGCGGGCAGCCGGGTCCATTCGGGGAACTCCAGGTCGTAGCAGATCATCACGGACAGCCGGGCCCCATCAATCTCCACGACCGGCGGCGGCGGCGAGCCCGGCGTGAATATGAGCTTCTCCGCGTCCCACAGGTGGGCTTTGCGGTACGCAGCGAGGACCCGCCCGCCGGCCACCACCACGGCCGTGTTGTAGAGCAGGCCGTCATCACCCAGTTCGCAGAGGCCGCCGACGAGCGTGATCCCGAGCCGGTCCGCCAGCTCCACCCATTCGGCGGTGGTCGGGCCACTCAGCGGCTCGGCGAGCGTGCGGGCCTCGGCTAGGTCATCGAAGACGTAACCGCTGCTGGCCAGCTCGGGCAGGACAACGACGCCCGCGCGCAGGGCGGCGGCGCGGCGTACCGCGTCCCGGCAGGCCACCCGGTTAGCCGCCAGTTCCCCGACCCGGGGCGCGATCTGGCAGCAAGCCACCGTTACCTCAGATGCAGACGGCCCGGATGCCGACGACACCGCCACCCCCGTTAGTAGATCCCGCTGCCGCGGCTGATGTCCAGGATCGCACGCCGCCGCGGCACCGAGATCATCACCGAGTACATGCTGCCCGCCGGGATGCGCGACGAGGCGGGCGACAGCTACGCCGAGATGGTCGCGCCGTTTGCCGCCGAGCGCGGCGAGCCCTGGCTGACCTTCCTCTCCCCCGCCGAGATGTCCGGAATCCTCGCGGACCACGGCTTCGGGTCCGTCACGCACGTCACGCAGCGCGGCATGGCCGGCCCCGCGCTCTGGGACCGGTCCGACTCGCTGCGCCCCATCGAGCTTTCCCGCCTCGCCCACGCCACCCTGGCCCGTGCTCAGGCGAGCACCTCGATATAGCGCCGCCGGTCCGCGATCACCTCACGGATCTGCCGCAACCGTGCCTCCACGGCCGGCACGTCGATCGAGTCAAGCTCGGCCGCGGCCGCCAGGGCCGCCGACAGCGCCTCCGACTCACCGATCAGCGTCCAGTCGAACTGGAGCAGTTCGTCGAGACCCGCGCCGCGCACCCGGTCCCAGACCTTGTCCTGGTTGAGCAGCGGCAGGCCGCGCACCGCGGCCGAGGCGTCGTCGATGGCCCGGATCAGCCGGTCCGCCCGGCGGATGGGCTCCATGACGCTGGCCGGCGGGAACGGCTGCTCCCGGGTGGAGGGTGGTACCCGGTCCGCCCGCCACCGGCCGGAAAGTTCGCGGAGCCGGGCGCTGGCCTCGGCCAGCCCGCGCCCGGCCCGCTCCCGGACCAGCAGATCGTCGGCGCGCAGCCGGCCACGCGCGGTGTAGACGTCGGACGCGAGCAGGCTGCGCAGCCGGTCTCCGAAACTCATCGCCACCGTGTGCTCAGGATCCCGTGTGCCCGTCGGCCGCGGGCAGGCCGAGACCCTGGAGACCGGACGGCAGGACGCCGGTGACACCGATGTTGAATGGCTCACCGACTGCCACGTTGGGCGCGGAGACCAGGCCATTCTCGGCCATCTTCATGGCCACGTAATAGCGCACCGCGTCCAGCTCGGACAGGCCGAACGCCCGCAGCGAGATCAGTTCCCGCATCCGCTCGTCACTGGGCCGCATCAGCACTTTCACGTCGTTGAGGGTGATCCCGTAGATGGACAGGAACTCCTGTAGATGCCCGCGGACCAGTTCGGTGATGTCGTGGATCCTTTCGTTGACCTGCTCCAGCGCGGTCACCTGGACCAGCTGGTTGATGGCCTGCTCCACCACCGGGCCGGCGTAGGAGTTGATCGCCTCGCACGTCAGCAGGTGGCCCTGATAGGGCATGTGGGTCACCAGCCTGACCGCGTCGTCCTTGGAGTCCACGTGCACGTAATAGTCCACGTCGTAGGTGAGTTCGGCGAGTTCGCGGGAGAGCGCCATCCCGCGGGCCTTGGCCACGCTCTTGGCCCTGGACACGAAGAGCACCTCATACTGCCAGGGCGACTGTCCTCCGTAGAACGCCTGCTGGAAGCTGCCGAGCAGCGGTCGCTGCGGGGTTTCCACCGGGTACTGGCCGGTCTCGTAGACGTTCAGGATGGCGCCGCGCGACTTCAGCACGCAGAAATGATTGCTCTCCACCGTGAGCAGGCTGCCGTTCATGATGTCATTGCCCGGATAGTGGTACATGATGATCCCGGGACCCATGACTTCGGATCCATCGTGGTTCAGCGTGCTGATCACGCTCCGAACGGCCATCACCTGCTCCTCCCGTTTGCGCCGGGCGCCACCGGGACCCGGACACTTAATCTCATCCTGGCACTTCTGGCGAGTAATGAAAGGCCGCACCGCTCCCCGGCCGGAGGCGACGGGCTATCGTTGCCCCGGGGAGGGGCCAGGCCATGATCATTGACGCGCACAGCCACATTCTGAGTCTGGCCGCGGATCCTGCGTTCACCGTCGACTACGGGCGGGAAGGATCGCTGTGCATCTACCGGAGCATGGGCCGGCTTCCCGCCCACCGCATGCCCACCGAGGCCGAGTGGGAGGCCAGCGGCCTGGCCAGGCAGGGGTGGCCGCTGATCGGGCCCCTGGAATCGCTCAACGATCATCCGGGCTTCGACAAGGTCGTCGTGCTGGCCGTATCGCCACAGCATCTCGACGGGCACCTGATCGGCACGGTGGACACCGACGGCATCCTCGGCGTCGAAGGGCCGCCCGACCCCGAGAAGTGCAATGACTACATCGCGGCGGTCGTCCGGGCCGACCCGGACCACTTCATCGGCTTCGCGTCGGTCAACCCGGCCTTCAAGGGGCCGGCCGCCGCCGTGGCCGAACTGGAGCGGGCGATCCGCGAACTGGGCCTGACCGGCCTGAAGCTCTACCCCATGTACCAGCACTGGGCGGCCAACGACCGCGATCTGGCCTTCCCCATCTACCGCAAGGCCGCTGACCTGGGTATCCCGGTGATGATCCACCAGGCCGGGTCAACGCGGATCGACGCCAAGCTGGAACTCGGCCGGCCCGCCATGCTCGACGACATCGGGCGGGAATTCCGTGACCTGACCGTCATCATCGCGCACTGCGGGCTGCCCTGGGTGGACGAGGCGCTGTTCCTGCTGACCAAGCACCCGCACTTCTATGCGGAGCTTTCGTACCTGATCGCGACGCTGACCCGGCGCGACCTCTTCCTCTTCCTGCAGCGCTGCGAGCCGGCGTTCGTGCCGCTGGAGAAAATCTTCTTCGGTACCGACTATCCGGGCTTCCTCTACGATCCGGCCAAGCTCCGCGACAAGCTGATGAGCATCAACGAAGAGGCCCCCGCCGTGAATCTGCCGCCGATACCCGAGCGGAAGCTGGACGGCATCATGGGCGACAACGTCGCCGCCGTCCTCGGTCTCACGCAAGGCACTTTCCACGCGCTATGACCAAAATCCCGTCCGATTCGCCCGAAATATGGGCACCGAGCGCCGGGCGCGTGATAAGACCTCCATGGCTGGATACGGCGCCCGCGATAGAGGGGAATCGGTCGGCCGATTCCCGTGTCATTGGGGGTATCCGGGAGCGGGCGGCTGACCCGGTGCCGTGCTCCGCCTAGAGCCTTCCGCGATCATGGGACTGGAGGACGCGGCTGGCGGGCCGAGGGCGGGTTCCTCGGGTTGTAGATGTAGGCGGGGTCGATCGGGGTCTCGTACCAGGGGCGGTAGACGTCGGGCAGGTAAGGCTCGACCAGGGCGCCGAGTTCCGCCCACCGGCTGACCTCGGCGGACGGGCGGTACACCCGCTCGGCCGTCGCCTCGGCGAAACGGTCGCGGACCACGGACTCATCCACGACGACGACCCGCCCGTCCTCCATCAGGACCCGGCCACCCACCATGACCGTGTCGATGTCCGCTGACTCGGCGCGGTCGAGCACCACGTCCAGGAATGGCTCGCCGTCGTAGCGGCCGGGCGGGAAGAAGATCCGGTCCTTCGCCACGATGAGCAGGTCCGCGTACTTTCCTGGCTCCAGGCTGCCCAACGCGCTCGGCATGCCGAGCGCCTGGGCGCCGTGGCCGGCCGCCGCGCGGAGCAACTGCTCGCTGTCGAGGCGGCCCGGCCCGAAATCGCGGGGCAGCCGTTGCAGGTAGGCGGCCAGCCTCAGCTCGGTGAAGAAGTCGTCGCGGTCTGAGAACGAGATGCCGTCCGTGCCGAAGGCGACCCGGCCACCGGTGTCCATGATGTCGCGAACCCGGCAGATCCCGGTGGACAGGCGGAGGTTCGAGCCGGGGTTGTTGGACGCCACCGCGCCGGAGTCGGCGAAGATGGCGAGTTCGGAGTCGGTCACCCAGACGAAGTGCTCCAGCACGGTCGCGGGGGTAAGGACCCCGAGGTCCGCAAGCCGGCGCACGGCCGGCTTACCGTAGGCCTCCAGGTTGAAGAGCATCTCGGAGCGTGTCTCCAGGACATGCGTGATCATCCCGGTGCCGTGCTCGTCAGCCGCCCGGCGGCAGCGCCGGTAGAGGTCGTCGGAGCAGGCCGGGCGTCCAGTCGGGGGCGGTGACGATCCGGATCCGGTCGTCCCGCCCGTGCCACGTGGCCGACAGCCGCTCGAAGCTCGCCATCACCTCATCGGTGGGCCAGGCGTATCCCATGGGCGAATCGCGGACTTCCGCCGCCAGCGCGGCGGGAAGCCGGGCCAGGAACTGCTCGTCCGGCTCGTGCGCGTAAGTATTCTGGTCCCTGCTGACCAGGCCAAACGCCGTACGCAGGCCGGCGTCCTGGTACGCCCGCAGGGCCGGCTCGCAGCCGAAGTCGGGCAGGCTCGGTCGCCCGTAGTACATGTCGATGGTGCCGGTCTGGCCGCCCTTGATCGCGGTGACCAGCCCCCACAGGATCCCGTAGTAGAGGTCTTCCTCAGCGATCGGCCCGACCGCACCCTGGATGTGGACGTTGGCTTTCTCGAAGACGTGCTGATAGAGACCGGGACCGATGGCCAGCTCGGAATGGTAGTGGCAGTTCACAAAGCCGGGCAGGACGAAATGGCCGGCCGACCCGAGGACACGGTCAAAAGGGCCCATGGCCTCCATGGCGGCCCGTGGTCCCGCCGCGATGACAGTGGTGTTCTCGATCACGAGGCCGCCGTCCGGGATAAGGGCGTCCGCACCCAGGGAGACCACCGGGTCGCCCAGCACCAGGTAACGGGTCATGCGGGCGGCGGCACCACCATCCGGTCCAGGATCCGCCGGAACGCGTCGTTGGCCTCGCGCAGCACCTTCTGCTCGTCCACGGTGGTGAGCTGGCGGTTCTCCATCACGATCTTCCCGTCGATGATGGTGGTGTCAACGCAGCTTCCGTTGGCGGCGAAGACCAGGTGCGAGAACAAGTGCTCCTTGTTCTCCGGCATGAGGGGCGTGAACATCTGGCTCTTCAGATTCACCAGGATCACGTCGGCCTTCCTGCCCCGGGTCAGCTGCCCGGTCTCATGACCGAGCGCGTCCGCACCGTTCCTGGTCGCCATCCGGACCACGTCGGGGGCCTGCTGCAGGCTGGAGTCCACCCGGCTGGCCCGGTGGATCAGCGACGCGAACTTCATGACCTCGAACAGGTCCCGGCTGTTGTTGCACTCGGCCGCGTCATGGCCGATACCCACGTTGATCCCGGCGTTCAGCATCTCCGGCAGCCGGGCGATCCCGTTGCCGAGCTTCGCGTTCGACGACGGGTTGTGGGAGATCTGGGTGCCCGTCTCCCGCATGAGGGCGATCTCGGTGTCGGACAGCCACACACAGTGCGCGGCGATGCAATTGCGGCCGAGGATGCCGGCGTCGTAGGCGACCTCGGTCGGGCGGCGGCCGAACCGTTGCTTGGAGTTCTCCACCTCGGTCAGCGATTCGTTCAGGTGGATATGGATGCCGGTGCCGAGCTCGTCCGCGAGCAGGCGCGCGTCCCTGAGCAGTTCCTCGGACGCCAGCGGGAGCCACTCGATCCCGACATAGATCTCCACGCGCCCGTTCGCGGCCCCGTGCTTGGCGTGGAACGCCTCCTTGTTGTCCTCGAGGGTGTCGAGGTTGTGCTCGGCGTCGGCTACGTCGTTGGACAGGACCGCCCGGATTCCGATCTCACCGGCCGCGTCGGCCAGCGCCGCGAGCTGCCGGTACATGTCGTTGACGGTCGTGACACCGCACTTGATGGACTCGCTGTAACTGGCCAGCGCGGCCCAGTAGGCCGCCTCGTAGTCGAGCGCCCGGATGATCGGGTACCAGCAGGTCTCCAGGTACTCCCAGAGCGGCAGATGATCGCTCCATCCCTTGCCCAGCGCCGTGTGGTAGTGCAGGTCGACCAAGCCGGGCAGCACCGCCTGGCCGGATGCGTCGATCACCCGGGCACCCTCGGCCGGGTGGCGGGCCAGGACGCCGGCGGTGTCACCGACGTTGACGATGCGGTCGCCCTCGATCGCGACCGCCCCGCCGAACAGGACATCGCCCGCGTCGTTCATGGTCACGACGGAGCCGTTGGTGATGACGATGCGGTCGCTCATCACTGTTCCTCTGGGTTAGGCGAGTTCGAGAATCTGCCGGCCAAGCACGGCGCGCCGACGAAGCGCGGCGAGCGCAGCATCGAGTGCGTCCAGCGGGAAGCGGCCCGCGATTGGCACCGTCATCGCGCCGCTAGCCGCCAGGCTGATGGCGTCTATGAGGTCCTGCCTGGTCGCGGCGACCGTGGCCACGAGCGACGTCTCGGACAGGATGAACTCGATGGGGTGCACGGTAAGAACCTGGTCGGTGTATCCCGTGGAGACGAACCGGCCGCCCTTGGCCAGGCCGCGGAGGCCGGCCGTCATCGATGCGGTGGTCCCGACCAGTTCGAAGAAGACGTCGGCGCCGCGGCCGCCGGTGAGTTCCCGAATCGCGGCGGGCAGCTTCTCGTAGTCGTCGGGTTCCGCCACGATCACGCCGTCGGTGGCGCCGTGGCCGAGCGCCAGCTGCCGCTTCTCCTCGGAATCGGCGACCGCGATGACCCGCGCGCCCGCGCCCCGGGCCGCCTGGGTGACCAGGATGCCAACGCCGCCGATGCCGTCCACCACCGCCGTCTGACCGAGCCGCAGCCCGGATACCTTGGCCGCGTGCACCGCGGTCATCCCGGCGCAGGTGAGTACCGCGGCGGTGGCGAAGTCCACCGCGTCAGGCACCGGCACCAGATTGCGCTCGGGGGCGACCAGGTATTCGGCGTCGCCACCATCCATGTTGAAGCCGAGCTGGCCGGGCTCGGTGTCGCAGATGTTGGGCCGGCCGGCCAGGCACTGCTCACACCAGCCGCAGAAGAGCTTGTTGTAGACGGCCACCCGGTCGCCGGGCCGCAGGCCGGTTCCCTCCCCGGCCGCCTCGACGATCCCGGCCGCCTCGTGGCCCAGGGTCATCGGATACGGGTCGGGCTTGATCATGCCGTCGAGGATGTGCAGCTCCGTGCCGCACACGCCGGCGGCGTGCACGCGCACCAGGACCTCGCCGGGGCCCGGCACCGGGGTCGGGATGTCAGCTATGCGCAGGCTCAGGTCCTCGAAGATTCGGGCGGCTCGCATTATCGGCCAGGCTCCTTCCCGGACGGCACGCCGTCGTCGGCGGCCAGGCCATAGGCCATATCCCAGAACTGCACTTCATAGCGTGTCGAGGTATCGAAGATCCACGAGAGGCGCGCCGCCACGGCCTCGTCGTGCATGTTGGCCAGCCGGTCCAGGAGCCCGGTCGTCTCGGCTACCAGCGCGCTGTAGCTGGCGCTGGAGAACATAGACACCCAGTCGGCGTACACCGGGTCATCGGGAGGCGCGTCCATCAGCGGCGTGGCCAGTTCCCCGTAGCTCCACTGGCAGGGCAGTACGGCGGTCAGCCCCTCCGCGCAACTGCCCTGGGCTGACGTGACCAGCAGGTGCCGGGTGTAGGAGTAGGTGACGGGCAGCATCGTGGTCAATGGGCTGAGCAGTGCGGGTACTCCGCCCAGCCGGCGCAGGAAGGAGACGTTCGCCGGGATCTCGACGCCCACGATCTGCCGCAGGAAGCGGCTGAGCACGTCGGCCGCGTCGTAATCGGGCGCCTTCCCGATGATCAGGCCGATGGCCCGGGCATAATCTTCCAGGTAGAGGATGTTCTGCTCGAAGTAGCGGCGGAAGGTCTCGTGCGGAAGCGTGCCCGCTCCGATCTGCCGCACCATCGGGTGGCTGACGGCCGCGGCCCAGGCCGGGCTCCCCCGCTCCCGCAGGCCGAGAGACGCGCTGGAGGGTGGTATCTCCGACATAATGCGCAGCACATCAGATCTGATCTACCGAAGTCAAGCATGATCCATTGCCTCTTCCAGCGCCCTGAGCTGGTCATCGCGGACGCTGCGGATGTGCTCGCGCATATACCGCTCGGCCAGCTCGGGGTCGCGGGCGGCGATGGCTTCGACGATCTTCTCGTGCTCGTCCACCGACGCGTCGATCCGCCCCGGGATCTCCGCGGTGAGGTGGCCGATACGCGTCAGGTGGTCTCGCAGATTCTCGATCAGAACCTGGATGCGGTGGTTGCGGACCTGTTCGAAAAGGACCACGTCGAACTCCGTGAGCAGCGCGGCGAGCTCACCCCGGTCCTTGCCGCCCGGCCCCCTGCCGCCCTGCCCCCTGCCGCCCTGCCCCCTGCCGCCCAGCAGGCGGCGGCTGTCGCGGGAGATACGGTCGAGGCGGGCCCGGCCGGCGTCCGACATGGAC
Organism: uncultured Actinomycetes bacterium; assembly: GCA_963822825.1. Taxonomy (GTDB): domain Bacteria; phylum Actinomycetota; class Actinomycetes; order Streptosporangiales; family Streptosporangiaceae; genus JAWWPY01. The sequence goes on from CAWGIW010000001.1 coordinate 334,795, forward strand.
TCCGCCGCCGCCCGGACCGCGGCGTTCTCCAGCAGCTCACGCAGTTCGTAGATGTCGAGCAGGTCCTGCCGCGAATAGCCGGTCACCGCGGCACCTTTGAACGAGGTGGTCTCGACCAGGCCTTCCTGCTCAAGCCGGGTGAGCGCCTCCCTGATGGGAGTCTTGCTCACGCCGAGCCGGTCCGCGAGCGTAGCCTCCCGGAGCGGCTCTCCGGGAGCGAGCCGCAGGTCCACGATCGCGTTCTTGAGTTCCTCGTAGACCCAGTCGGTCACCTTCCGGCGGTCGTGCCGCCCGCTGAAGACCGATTCCAGCCGCCCCCTGCCCTCATTGGCAGTCTGATTTGCCACTTCATGCCCTCTCTGCAACTGCATCATCGGGGGCGGCAGGCCCGCCACATGACGACGACTCGACCAATTCGATCAGCAGGCCGGGGAACGCCGCAGGGTGAATGAAAGCGACCTGCGTTCCCCATCCGCCCGGCCTGGGGGCGTCGTCGACCATCCGCACCCCGCGATCGCGCAGGTCCGATACGGCGTCGCCGAGATCTGACACCTCGAATGCGACGTGGTGCAACCCGGGGCCGCGCCGCCCCAGGAAGCGTTCGACGACCCCGGGTCCGGTCGCCTCGAGCAGCTGGACGTAGGCGTCCCCGGCGGGCAGCATCCGCTCGACGAAGCCCTCCGCCGCCTCCTCGTGCGCGCACGGCAAGCCGAGCAACTCCTCGAGGAGCTGGGGCGCGCCGCTGCCGACGTGGGCGAAGGCGACATGGTGCAGGCGGATGACGCGCCAGGTCCGGTCCGGTTCCGCCACGTCTCTCCCTCGCCCACCCCGGCCTACGCCGACGTCAATTCTAGGCAGTCTTCTGTACGTTATGTGAGATCCGATCACCGGCTTCCGGCTGTCCCCGCGCTGACCGCGGCCGACCACGACTGGGCAAAGGCGCGTACGGTCGCCATCCGGTCGCGGCCGAGCGGGAAGACGTGAACGGAATCGGCCCCGGCGTCGAGCGCCGCCCGGATCTGGGCCGCGGCCCGCGCCTCGTTCCCGGCCAGCGCCACCTTACGCACGAAGTCATCCGGGAGCCCGCGGGCGGCCGAGGCCGCTTCCTGGAACTCTCCGCCCGCATAACCCGCGCGCACCGCGTCCACGACTGATCTGGGCAGCCCGGCCAGTGCGCAGATGTGCGGCGCGGTCTGCGGGAACCAGGCCGCGATCGACCGGGCGTCCTCCAGCGCCGCCGCCTCATCCTCGGCCACGGCCCCGTAGGCGAAGACCGCGACGTGCGGGCGGGGCCGGCCGGCGTCCGCGCCGCGGGACACCCGCGAGATAGCCCAGTCGAGCGCCTCGGGGAACAAGCCCACCAGCAGGATCACCCCGTCGGCGATCCGCCCCGCCAGCTCCAGCGTTTTCGGCCCGCTGGCCGAGATGAATACCGGAATGTCAGCCCGGGCCGGGAAGCGCAGATGAGCCCCGGCCAGGCTGAACTCCTGGCTGCGCAGGTCAACCTCTTCCCCCCGCCACAGCCGCCGGATCCCGCCGATCGCCACCTCCACAGACGCGAGACGACTCGGCGTGAGCCCGAGCGCCAGCAGCGGGCGGTCACCGGCCCCGATGCCCAGGATCATCCGCCCCCCGGCGATCTCATCGACAGTGGCCGCCGCGGCGGCGGTGATCGCCGGATGGCGGGTGGCCGGATTGGTCACGGCCGTGCCAATGAGCAGCCGCGAACTCCGGGTGGCGGCCAGCGTCAGGTAGGCGTAGCAGTTGCGGGCGTGCAGGGACGAGTCGGTGAGCCACAGATGGTCGAAGCCGAGGCTCTCGATCTCCTCGACCATGCCGCAGAACATTCCGGGGGCGTCTACTCCCTGCAGCACCACACCGGCCCGTGGTTCGTTCAGCCGTGGCGCGTTCACGCGTGCTCCTCCCGCAGCAGGTCGATCGTGCCCGCGAGGGCGGCGAGCCCGCTGGCCACAGGCTGCGTCTCGATCCACTCCGCCGGGGTGTGCTCGCCCTCGCCGCGGGTCACGCCGAGGGTGATGGCGGGGATTCCCGCGTCAAGCGCCGCGTTGGCGTCCGTGCTCGCCGCCCGGAACTCGTGCCGCAGGCCAGCCTGCCGCAGCGCGGTGACCGCGGCGCGGGCGATCGGGCTGGACGGGGCGACGCTCCCCGCGGGACGCTGGCCTAGCTCCTCGACCTCGACGGACATCCCCGGCGGGACCACGGACACGATCCCCATGGCCCGCTTGGCCAGGCGCTGCAGCGCCTTGCTGCTGTCGCCGCGCAGGTCGACATCGAACCATGCCTCCCGGGCCCGCGCGTTGATGGCCTCACCCCCGCCGATCAGCCCGACGTTGACGGTGCACCGGGCGCCCGTGGTGGCGCGGCCCACGAGGGCGGCGAGCCGGGCCGCGCCACCGGCGGCGGCATGGACGGCGCTCGGAGCCTCGGCCCGCTCCCAGGCGTGCCCGCCCGGGCCGGTGTAGCGGACCCGCCACCGGATCGAGCCGACCCCCGTGATGACGACCCGCCCGAGGTAGTTGCCCTCGACCGCGATCACCGCGGAGACCGGCTGGGGCGGGTGGGCCAGCGCGTGCCTGATCCCGGCCAGGTTCCCGATGCCTTCCTCGCCCACGGTCGCCACCAGCCAGACCGGTCCCGGGCCAAGGCCGGCGTCAGGTGCCGGCGGCCCCGGACCGCAATAGCCGGGCCACGGCGGACAAGGCGGCGACCCCCACACTGTCGTCCCCCACGCTCGGCCCGCACAGCCGGCCGGGCTCGGCCGCCACCACATGCGGCACGTCCTCAGCGAAGACCGTGTCGAGGTGGGCGCAGACCAGCAGCCCAGCGCCGGGGCCGTCGGCCACCTGGGCCCAGACGTTGCCGACTGAGTCCGTGCGCGGCGCCCAGCCGTCCTCGGCCCACCAGCGGGACACGAGGTCGGCCCGGGCCTTCTCAGCGCCGGCCGGGGCGGGGATTTCGGCCAGCTCGATCGTGCGCCGGATCACGCCCTGGGCCAGATCCGCCGCGTTCGGCCGTGCGCTCCCCAGGCCGGTCATGTGATCACCAGACCAGTCATGCCGCCACCGCGATCCCCGCTTCGACCAGGCGGTCGATCTCGTCGGAGGTCAGCCCGGCCTCCGTGAGTACCGCGCGGGTATCGACGCCGAGGGCCGGGGCGGGCGACGGGTAGCCGAGCGCCGCCTTATCGACTCGCAGCGGCGGGCTGACCACCCGGTACGCACCGGCGGTGGCGTGCTGGAGTTCCTGCACCGAGCCGAGCGCGCCGACCTGCGGACGCGCCAGAACCTGCGAGAGGTCCTGCACCTGCGCCGCTGGCACGCCCGCTTCGGCGAGCCGGGCCAGCCAGTGGGCGGCCGGCCGGGTCGTGAGCACGGCCTCGATTTCCGCGGTGAGCTCGTCCCGATGCGCCACCCGGCGGGCGTTGCCGACGAACCGCTCGTCGTCCAGGAGGCGGTCGAGCCCGAGAACCCGGCAGGCGCGCCGCCACAAGTCCTCCGAGCCCGCGCCGGCCAGCACCATCCAGCCATCCGCGGTGCGGAACCCGCCGTACGGCGCGAACATCGGCGAGTGCGTGCCGAGCAGGCCAGGCACCGCGCCGGACGCCATGACGCTGGCCGCGAGCGGCCCGAGGCTGGCCAGGGCGAATTCGAGCAAGGAAGACGAGACGAGGCGGCCGACGCCGGTCCGCTGGCGTTCGATGCAGGCGCCGAGCAGGCCCAGCGCACAGCTCAGCCCGGCGCCCACGTCCAGCACCGGCACCCCGACCTTCACCGGGCCCGACCCGGGGGTTCCGGTGACGCTCATCACGCCGCTCTCGGCCTGCAGGATGAGATCGAAGCCGCCCCGGCCGGCTTCCGGGCCGACGTCCCCGTAACCCGAGATGGACCCGTAGATCAGGGCCGGGAACCTGCTCGTGCACGGACTCCCAGTCCAGCCCGTGCGCCGCCAGCGATCCCGGCCGCGAGTTCTCAACGAGCACGTCCGAGGTGGCCAGCAGCCGGTCGATCACCTCGCGGCCAGCTGGCTTCCGGAAGTCGATGACTACGCTGCGCTTGCCGGAATTCAGCGCCATGAACAGCACCGACTCCCCGTTGCTGGGCTCCGTGCCCTGCCACCGGTAGGGATCTCCCGGCGGTACCTCGATCTTCACCACGTCGGCACCCATGGCGGCGAGCAGCATGGTCGCCTGTGATCCGGCGACGAACCGGGTGAGGTCGAGCACCCGCAGCCCCCCCAGCAGGCCCGCACCGGGTAGGCTCCATGCGTCCCGCTCACCACGGCGACGGCTCCCGGAACTCGCCGAATGCGGCCCGGAAGACATCGCACATCTCGCCCACGGTGGCGCCCGCTCTCGCCGCGTGGACCAGCGCCGGCATGACGTTGCGCCCCTCATCGGTGTCCTGCCTGAGCCGCTGGACCGCGCGGGCGACCACCCGGCCGTCTCGGGCGGCCACCCGCTGCCGGGTCCTGGCGACCTGCGTCTCCGCGATCCTGCGGGTCCGGCCGGAAAAGCTCCAGGGCCGGTGCCCCGCCGTCCCCATCGTCCCGGCTGACGTGGACGTTCACGCCCACCTTGGGCCGCCGCCCGTCGGCGATCTCCTGCTCGGACCGGTAGGCCGCCTCGGTGATCCAGCGCTGCGGTATGCCGCGCTCCAGCGCGCGGACCGCTCCGCCGGCGGCTTCGATCTCCCGCAGCACGGCCTCGGCTCGCTGCTCGATCTCGTCGGTCAGCGTCTCCAGGAAGAATGACCCGGCCAGCGGGTCGGCCGTCCTGGTCACCCCCGTCTCCAGCGCGATGATCTGCTGGGTCCGCAGCGACAGCGTCACCGCCTCCTGGCTGGGGATCTCGAACGCCTCGTCGTAGCCCATGACGTGAATCGACTGGGCCCCGCCGAGCACGGCGCCCAGGCACTGGATGGTGGACCGGATCACGTTGTTCAGCGGCTGCTGCGCGGTGAGGGTGGTCCCCGAGTTCCCGGAGAAGAACCGCAGACGGCGCGGCGGCCGGATCAGCGGCACCGAATCGTTCGGTAGCGATTCGATGCCAGATCCGGCGGGCGGCCCGAAGCTTGGCGATCTCCTCGAACAGGTCAAGGGTCGTCGCGAAATGGAAGGACAACCGCGGAGCGAAATGGTCGAACTTCAGCCCTCGGCCGGGTCAGTTCCTCGCAGTAGGCGATGGCCGATGCCATGGTGAGGCCGAGTTCCTGGACCGCGTCACAGCCCGCCTCGCGAGCGTGGTAGCCAGTGATCGAGATCGGGTTGAAGCGGGGCAGCGCAGTCCGTGGCGTACTCGACCACGTCCGCGGCCAGCCGCATGGACGGCCCGGGCGGGAAGACGAAGGCCTTCCGGGCCAGGAACTCCTTCAGGATGTCGTTCTGCAGGGTCCCGGTGAGCTGATCCGGGCGGCACTCCCTGGCGCTCGGCGGCTACCAGGTAGGTGGCCAGGATGATCGGCGCCGTGGCATTGATGGTGAAGTTGACCGAGACCTTGTCCAGCGGCAACCCGGCGAACAGGTCCGCCATGTCGTCGGCGGTGTCGATGGCGACCCCGACCCGGCCGACCTCGGCCCGGGCCATCTCATGGCCGGAGTCGTAGCCGAGCTGTGTGGGCAGGTCGAACGCGACCGACAGCGCGGTCTGCCCCCGGCCGAGCAGGAAGTGGAAGCGGGCGTTGGTCTCCTCCGCGGAGCCGTAGCCGGCGAACTGGCGCATGGTCCACAGCTGCCCCGGTACATGGAGGCATAGGGACCGCGGGTGAACGGCGGCTCGCCCGGCAGGCCCAGCCGGTCCGCCAGGGCCGGTCCGCCTGCCACGTCGTCCGCGGTGTAGACCGGGGCGACCGGGATGCCCGAGTCGGTGGTGACACCGGCTGACCCGGGCGGTGGTGACCGCCGGCCGACCGGCGGTCGGCTGGCCCGCTCACCGGCGCGCGTGCCGTCGCACTGTGCGCTCCTGGTTCGCTTCTCCGCTCGCTGCGCTCGCGGGTCACGGACCGCCGCCCGCGAGCGGCGAGCGAGAGCAGCCCGTCGACCACTCGGGCAGCGGTGTGCCCACGGGGAAGACCGCCGGCCACTCCCAGCCGGCGCAGCGCGGTCGGCGTCGCCGGGCGGGATCGTGCCGCCGACAACCAGCGGGCGACGCCGGCGCCGGCCGCGCGCTGATCGCGGCCAGCAGCTTGCTCCGGCGATCGGCAGGTGGGCTCCGGACAGCACGGAGACGCCGACGAGGTCGGCGTCCTCGGCCGCGGCCGCCGCCGCGATCTGCCTGGCGTGTCACCCGCAGGCCCAGGTAGATCACTTCCGCGCCGGCGTCCCGAAGCGCCATGGCGACCACCTTGATGCCCCGGTCGTGCCCGTCCAGGCCCGGCTTCGCCAGGAGCACCCGGGGGGGCATCCCCGTGGTTGGCGCCCCCGTGGGGGGCATCCCCGTGGTTGGCATTACTGCAGGTCACCCTCGATCATCACCTCCGGCCGTCGAGTTCCAGGGTGGCGTCGCGCATGACGCAGTCCAGGTGGGCGACCGCATTGACGCTCGCCGCCGTAGGCGACCGAGTTACCCAGCGCGATGTGCGCGGTGCCGCGCGCGGACTCGGTCTCCATCGGCACCGCGCAGATGGTCCCGGCCGGGTTGAAAGCCATCGAGACCTCGGCCAGGTTCGTCATCTGCTCGTCCGCGCAACGCTCCAGCATCTCGGTCAGCCGGGCGCGCTCCTCGCCCTCGATGCCCACCACGTTCCCGCCGGTCGACGTGCAGGACGACGGGCTCGGGCAGCGGGCCCGGCCCCATGAACAGCAGGTCACCGTCGATCACGACCACGACCCGAGGCGGTGCCCTCGACCGGCGCGGTGCCCGATTCGATGTCCGGCGGCGCCATATACGCGCCCCAGTCCCGGCCATGCCGTGCAGCACCCGGCCGCCGCGGCCGTCCACCGAGCCGCGCAGGTCGGTGCCGGCCCGGCTGGTCAGCCGGAACTCACTGGCCGAGCCCCACGCCTGTCCCACCCGCTCGGCGTCGTCGCGCAACCGCTCGAAGTCGACGTCGAGCGGGCCGCCGTCGCCGGAACGTATCCAGCACCGGACCCCGGGCATGGCGAGATAGCCGGACGCCCCGCTGCGTGGCGCTGCGGCGCGCGCGGCTGGACCCGATGAACAGGCTGGTGAGCTCGATGACGGCCGCAGCCTCGCGCATCATCGCGGCGACCGCTCCCGGCGGCTCGGAGCCGGGCAGCCGGGGGACGGGCATCCTGGCCACCATCGGGATCCCGTCGCGCGCCGCCACCGACTCCAGCAGCCGGGTGACCACCCGGCCGTCGGTCCCTCGTCGGTGAGCAGCACGACCTGCTCACCCGGGCGGACGCCCAGGCACTGATCGAGAAGGTGTCGAAACCGCCGTCGTTCATGGCTCCATGCGCCCGCCCGCATGCTTGACCGAGCGCCAGCGCCGCGAACGTCGCATACACCTTCGTCGCCTCGTGGATGTCCTCGACCGACAGGTGCTCGTCGGCGCAGTAGACGGGCGGGCCGCCGGGCCCGAAGATCACTGTCGGGATCTTTTCCCCGAAGCTCGCGGTGTCGCCGAGCCAGTTCTCGGTGACCAGCGCCGGTTCCTCGCCGCGCACTAGCCGCACCGCGTCTGCCATCAGCCGCACCACCTCGGTCGCCGGGCTGGGCCAGGTAGCCGCTCTTGACGTCGGCCAGCGTGACCTCCGCGGCGAACCGCGGGTCGGCCCGCTTGGCCTCGGCGAGGCAGCGGTCGATCTTCGGCGCGGACCTGCGCCGACGGTCACCCCGGGCTGTGGGCGGCAGTCTACCCGGATCACGCATTCGTCCGGGATCATGGACGGGCCGCCGGGGGCCAGGCCACCGTAGATCCGGCCCGGGCACGATATAGGTCTCCGCGCCGAACAGCTCAGCGACCCCGTCGGCCAGGTCCGGGCTCAAGCCTGGAGCGTCCAGGGCGAGCACCGCCTGGGCGGCCAGCGCGTTGGCGTTGACGGCGGCGTGCTTGTGGCAGGTGTGCGCCGAGCGGCCGAGCACCGTGACGTCAAAGTAGTACCGGCCGCGATGCCCGAGGCAGATCTGGTTATCGGTGAGCTCGCCGAGGACACACAGGTCCGCGGGGTGGCGCGTCGAAATAGGCGATCGAACCGGCCTGCTCCCCCATGTGGTCGGAGACGGCCGCCATGGCCAGCGTGCCGGACGAGCGGCAGGCCGCTCGCCCTGACCGCCTCGATCGCGACGATCTGGCAGGCCAGCGCGGCCTTCATGTCCATGACACCGTGGCCGTAGACCGCGCCGTCGATGAGATCGCCGGAGAATGGGGCGGCCCGCTGCCAGCCGTGCGACTCGGGCTTGGTGTCGGTGTGGCCGGTGAGCACGACCCGCCGGCCCGGGCCCAAGCTGACCTCGCCGATGGCGTTGGGCCGCCCGGGCGCCACGGGCTGGAGGTCCACCGACTCGAATCCGGATTCCCGCATGACGCCGGCCAGGAAGGCGGCCAGCCCGCCCTCATCGCCGAGGACACTCGGGATGCGGCAGACCTGCCGCACCAGATCCACGGCCCGGCCGAGATCGACGTTGTCCAGCACTGGGGCAGCCAACCCGGGGTCAACGATGTCCACGGTGATCCGATCTCCTCCTCACGAGCAGTCCGGCCCTGCTCCTTACCCCTTTTAATCCGCCGGGCGCCCGGATCCGGCCTCGCCGCCCACCCCGACCGCGGGGACAGCGGCCGGGACCGGCGCCGGGCTGGCGGCCAGCTTCCGCAGGACGAAGTAGAGGATCCCGGTAACGACAAACCCGACGTAGAAGGAGAGGTCGGCACCATCGAGCGCGGTGGCGGCCGGGCCGACGATGATCGACGTGTTCATAAACGGCACCATGGCCCCGAAGCCCACCACGAACGCCACGAGAGCCGGCCAGCCGTTGCTCAGGTTCCGGAATGCGAGTGCGCTCCTCAGGAAGGGAGGCGTGTACCTGCCTCTCGCGTAGTACCAGTCGATCATGACGATGGCGCAGAACGGCGCGATCCAGTAGCCGATGAACAGCAGAATGTTCTGGAACTTGCCCGAGGTGTTCCCGGCGTTCATCCACAGGATGGCCGCGTACGCGAGGACCGCTACGGCGGCGGCGACGATCGGCCGGCGGAACCCGGACCCCCATTGCCTGGAAGGCGAGTGACCCGGTGTAATCGTTCATCGAGTTGGACGCGATCGCCCCGAAGACGATCGCGATCAGTGCCAGGACGCCGAGCAGGCCACCGCCCATCAGGGTTCGCACGCCCGCCGCGGTCTGGTTGCTCAGCACGCTGGCACCGGCCAGCCCGATGGTCTCCACCCATACGTAGGACGCGGTCAGGCCGGCCAGGGTGAGCCAGAAGATGGCGGCCTTCGATGACGTCGGCTTCATGTACCGGCTGTAGTCGGAGGCATACGTTGCCCAGGAGATTCCCTCGCTGATCGAGATGGTCACCATCAGGACGAACGCGCCGAGCAGCGCCCCGCCGTGGACCGTGTTGTGCGGCAGGACGACATGGTGCTGGAAGATCCGCACGGTGAGGACGAGGAACAGCACGATGAGCACGACCGAGCCGATCACCTGCAGCCGGTGCACGAATTCGTACCCGTAGATGCTGACGATCCCCTCGAGGACCAGCACGATCGCGACGCCGAGCCAGAACGGGACGTGGAAAAGCAGTTGCGCCGCCTCGCCGCCGAACAGCCCGACGAGGGCATCCCAGGCGATCGACGACAGCCACTGCACCGTGCCCGGCAAGACGATGGACCGGCCGAACGGCAACCGCGCGAGCGGCACCTGGGCCGTGCCCGTCTGGGGACCCCACGTGCACAGGATGGCCACCGGCAGAGACCCGATGACCGTGCCCACGATGATGGCGACCAGCCCGAGCTGAAAGCCGAGCCCGAGCACCACCGCCAGCGTGCCGGCGAAAACGCCGGACAGCTCCATATTCGGCGTGAACCACACCGTGAACATCCGGTGCACCCCGCCGTACCTGGCGTCGGCTGGGATCGGGGCCATGCCCTGGCTCTCCAGCGCGAGATCACCGGTGCGGGTGGGCCGCACGCCTTCGAAGACCCTAAGCTCGTCCGTCGCTTCGGCCATGGCCGGTCCCCTCCCTGGATGCAGGGCAATCAGATGTCTGATATATCAGATCCCATCCGTTATGGTCAACGGTCACCGTTGCCCACCAGGGCATTCGTGATGTCCCGGGGCGTGATGTCCCCCGGGCGTGATGTCCCCCGGGCGTGATGTCCCCCGGGCTAACCCAGGGCCGCTGGCTCTGGCGCGACGCCGTCGGCGGCCTCCCGGAGCCAGGCGGACTACAGGAGGAACGGGATGAGCATCTTCGTCCTGCTTCTGTATTCCGGGTACGCCTTGGGGAAGGTGGCCGTGAGGTTCCGCTCCTCCACGGTCCCGCTGTAATAGAAGTACGCGACCAGCACCGCGACGACGATCAGGCCAAGCAGGTTGTTGACGAGCGCGGTCCCCAGCATCGCGGTCAGGAGTCCCGTGTAGATCGGGTGGCGGACGAACCGGTAGGGGCCTGAGGTGACAAGCTCCGGCTCGGCCCGCTGAGTCATCGGCATCCCCCAGTTGCGGCCGAGGTGCAGGCGGGCCCAGACCGCGAGCGCGATCCCGCAAGCGAACAGCAGCGCCCCTATCGCCGCGAGGATCAAGCTGTGCACGGCCAGGCTGCCGTCGCGGAGGACGCCAGCGATCAGGAAGACCCCAATCGTGCTGACGCCAGTCAGCCGTGTTCGCCACCCGCTCCTGACGCTCTCCTTGCTGCTGGAGGCGGACGCGATCCAGTAGATCCAGAAGACGAGCCAGGCACAACCGATGGCGAGCTTGAGCGCGTGCATGCTGCTTCTCCGACTTCTCCAACCGAAGCTGCTGGGCGGACGTTGATCACCGTATGCCCGGGTCCGGTCGCTGTCATCGGCTCCCGGGGGGATCTGGGCTCTCCACCCGTCAGTTGATGTCTCTCGCCTTGAGGCCAACGGCATGGGAAGCCATCTGCAACAGCCTCCGCACTCAGACGCGCACCGCCCGACCAGGCGCACTGAATTCTGGCGTCGCGCCTGTTGCGGTCGGTCGTGCCGGTGAACCCTGGCGTCACTTGGTGCGGTGGACACGTCTCGATGATGTCGCCGCCGACGGTGAGCCGATCGGCGATCGCGGCGACAACTATGGGACCCGCGTTCAGGGGGCCTTCCCGGATCAGTTGGACCAGCGTTCGCGCACGGCGGCCACGACCTTGGCGAGCTGAGCGTCGAACGCGTCAAGCTGCTCAGCTTCGGCAGCGCTCGCGACGAAGGCGTGCCGGTCGCAGGCTATGCCCCCGCGCCATATCCGCTCAATGGCGCGCGTCGCGGTGATGTCCGTCAACGGGTCACCGGACACGAGGACCAGGTCCGCGCGCTGCCCGGCGGCGACACGTCCTCGGTCGGCGAGGCCGAACACTCGTGCCGGTTCAGCCGTGGCAGCGGCCAGGGCGCGGGCCGGGCTGATGCCGCACCGGACAAGGAGTTCGAGCTCTCGGTGCAGGCTTGCCCCGAACACGGTCCCCGGGTTCGGGGCATCCGTGCCCGCCAGCAGAGTGACCCCCGCATCGGCCAGTCGTCGCACGTTGTCCTCGGCCCGAGAGTAGGGCGGCATTTGCCGGCCATGCCATCCCGAGGCATCCGAAGTCAACCGGCGTGCCCAGGCGCCGCCGAGCGTTTCAGCGAGCCGTGGGTCCCCCGCAACTGCCGCGCCACCCGCTTCGCCGAGGGTGTTCTCGATGGTGGCCAGCGTCGGACCGACCACGATTCCGGCTTCGGCCATACGTTGGACCAGGGCCTTGTCCAGCTCGGCGTTCGCAGGGACGTGGGCCACCACATCGACACCGGCGGACACGACCTCCCCGGCACCGGCCGTCGAGCTCACGTGAGCGACGACGACCAAGCCGCGGGTGTGCGCGGCAATGACCAGTGCCTGGATGGTTTCGGGGTCCAGCGAGGGCCACAGGCCCCCGGTGCCGGAGATGATCTTTAGATAGTCCGAGCCCGCCGCGATCCGTTCGGCCACGAATTGCCCGGCCTGGTCAGCGGCGGTCAACGTCGGGAACGGGGCGTACATCATCGACGGGTGCCCGCCGGGCGCGGTGGCACCGACACCCGAGGAACGCACGTCGGCCACGTCCGGACGGGAGCCGGCCTGCTCCTTAGCGCTGGCCACCAGGCCGGGTGGGCTGAACATGTCGAGAACGGTGGTAACGCCGAAGGTCAACGATTGTGCGAGAGCGCCGGGAACGAGGTGCACGTGCGCGTCGATCAGACCGGGAAGCACCGTCCCGCCGCCCGCGTCGATCACTTCGTCGCCTTCTTGGGCGGCCGAGGCGACCGAGCACTTGGTGATCAGGCCGTCAGCGAACCGGACCGAAGTCCAGTCCTGCGACTTCGTCCCGTCGAATACCGTCGCGTTCACGATCGTCGTTGCCGCGCCCAAGGCGTCCTCCAGAAGGGATTTAACAACCTGAATAGTAGAGGAAGGGAGTGGAGTGCTCCAGAACGCGCGGCTCCGAACCGCGTTGGAGAACAGGGCGAACGTTGCCTGACGCGGCACTAGCCACTCCTGCCGTCCAGGGTCTCCCGGAGCCGGGCGAACTCGGCCGCGAGGGACTCCGGGCTCCAGTGCGCGTTGAGGCCGCTGGGATTGGGCAGCACCCACACGGGGGTGCCGCCAAGCGCTTCGTCCTGCGGTCCCACCCGGGCGCCCGGGTGGCCGAACGCCGTCCGGTAAGCGGTGACACCGACAATCGCCAGCCATCGGGGATGCAGCCGCCCGGCCTTGACGGCCAGCATGCGGCCACCCTCGCGCAACTCCTCGGGGCGCAGCTCGTCGGCGCGGGCGGTGGCGCGGGCGACGATGTTGGTGATGCCGAGCCCGAGATCCAGAAGTCGCTCCTGCTCGTCGGGGCGGAGCTGCCGCGGAGTGAACCCGGACCGGTGCAGGGCCGGCCAGAAGCGGTTTCCCGGGCGGGCGAAGTGGTACCCAGTGGCGGCGGAATACAGGCCAGGATTGATGCCCGAGAACAAGACCCGCAAGCCAGGCGCGGCCACGTCGGCGAGCGTCTGGTCCTTGGCCGCCGCCAGGTCAGCTGGTGTCGGCCGTGGTGTCATGGCCGAACCCGGGCCATCGCTGGGTGGCCGGCGCAGCGTGGTCGGCTCGAAGTAAGCCGCCGGGGTGGGGAAGCTGGGCCACCAGGCCGTGGCCGATGCGCAGCAGCGCCTCCGCTTCGTCGGCGCCCACCGGCTTGGCCAGCAGGTACCCCTGCCCGAACTGGCAGCCCATCGAGATCAGCAGGTCTCGCTGCACCTCGTTCTCGATCCCCTCGGCCATGACCGTCAGGCGGAGCGTCTTGGCAATCCGGATGATGACCTCAGCGAGCGCCAGCCGCTGCTCGGAAATCGCGATGCCTTCCACAAAGGACTTGTCTATCTTGAGGACATCGATCGGCAGCTCACGCAAATAGCTCAACGATGAATACCCGGTGCCGAAGTCGTCGATGGCGAGCCTGACCCCGATGCGCTTCAGTTCCTCCAGGTCGGCGCGGATCCGGTCGTCGCGCCGCAGCAGAACGCTCTCGGTGAGCTCCAGCAGCAGCGCCGACGGTGCCAGGCCAGACGTCGCGAGGACCTGCCGTACCGTATCGACGAAGCCGGGGTCCCTGAACTGGCGGGCGGATACGTTCACGCTGATATACAGCGGCCTCTCGCGTGGTACCCGGCGCTGCCATCTGACGGTATCGGCCGCGGCCTGCCCGAGCACCCAGGATCCCAGCGGCACGATGTGACCGGTTTCCTCGGCCAAGGTGATGAACTGGTCTGGCTGGATCATTCCCCACCGTGGATGCGGCCATCGCACCAGCGCCTCGAACCCGACGATCTCCCCGCTGTCGAGTTCGACGATGGGCTGAAACGCGAGCGTAAACGCCGAGCCGACCACCGCGTCGGCGATCGCCGACTGCAATTCCCGCCGCTTGACCATGCCCGCGCTGAGCACCGGCTGGTACCGGCGCCATTGCCGCTTACCCGCCGCCTTCGCCGCGTACAGGGCCAGATCCGCGTGGCTGACCAGGCCACTCGCGTCGGTGCTGTCTTCCGTCGTGGCGACGCCCACCGTGGCCGTGGCGATCACCGATCCACCGCTCAGCGTGAACGGCTCGCCGAAAGCGCGCACGATATGCTCGGCGAACGTCTCCGCAACGGCACCGCTGGCGGCGTCCTCGACCAGCAGCGCGAATTCGTCGCCACCCAGCCGCGCCACCGTGTCAGATTCCCGTACCACCCCCGAAAGCCGGACCCCGGCAGCGATCAGGAGTTCGTCGCCCACGCTGTGGCCCATCGTGTCGTTGACCACCTTGAAGTCGTCCAGGTTGACGAAAATCACGCCCACGGTCGTGCCGGTCCGCCGGGCCCGGGCCAGCGCGTGCGCGGCCCGGTCGTGGAACAGCAGCCGGTTGGGGAGTCCCGTCAGTGAGTCGTGGAAGGCGCGGTGCTTCAGCTCACGCTCCAGCTGGCGCTGACCGGTCACGTCCCGCAGCGTGAGGACGAAGCCACCGACCGTGCGGTCGTGCCGCAGGTCGCTGTACCTGCCCTCGAGCTCCACGGATGTCCCGTCGCGGCGCGTGATTTGCCAGTCTTCAGAGTTCTGCGCCTCGTGGTCCCGCATCCGCGTGAACGCGGCAATGACGTCACTGCTCTCTTCCTGCCGGACAAGATCCCAGAGGTGCGCTCCCTCGACGCTGACGTCACCGAACATCGTGGTGGCGGAGGGCGTCGCGTACCGGATGTTCCCATCGTCGTTGACGATCAAGATGATGTCAGAGGCGTCGTGCACCAGAGTCCGGAAGTACTCCTCGCTGTTACGGCGGTTCACCTGCAGGTTCAGCAGGACCCGTTCCACCGCCAGGGAGACCTGGCCGGCCAGGATCTCCAGGGTCCCGGACAGCGCGGCCAGGCCTTTCTCGTCGCCGAACACGGCCAGCACCCCGATCAGCGGATCGCCGGATGGCCGGTCCTTGAGCGCGAGCGGGCAGAGCAGGACACTGTCAGTCACGGCCAGGTCGTGGGCGATTTGCTCGCCCAGCTGAGCGGCCCGCACGAGCTGCGGCTTCGGCCCCGCGAGCAGGGACAACCCGGTCTCGGCCATCGTGTCGAGTCGGCCTGTCGGCACGGCAGAGGCGTCCGGCGCCACGCCGATCACGCGGAGCACGCCGCCGTCTCGCACGGCGAACATCGCCTCCTGCTGCGGGTCCGGGCCGAGCAGTTCCGCCACGGCTTTGCGGGCCGCGCTGGCCGCGTCTTCCACGGTGACGGCCGATGCGAAGGACGCACCAGCCGCCCGCAGTACCCGCTCGCGGCCCAGCGCACGCCGCTGTGACGTGGCCGCCTCCGCCAGGCGCGAGATCACCAGCAGATAGAGGATCGCGGAGAAGACCGCGATGACCGCGGCGTCCCGCGGGCCGTTACCCTGGAAGGCCTCGATGAACAACACCGCGGGAGCGATCAGGGAGGCGAGCATGAGCACCGTCAGCCGGAGCCTGGGGCCTTCCGGCGGCTGCTGGCGGACCGGATCGGTCAGCTGGGCCATGGTCGGATGCAGCGCCGCGGCCCCCCAGGCCATGTAGAAGAGCGCCCAGCCAAGATCGACGACCGTTCCATTGTGGAAGCCGGCCGGGTCGTGCAGCTGGACGAGGCTGAATGAGACATCGGACGCGAGCAGACCGGCGGTGCCCACCGTAAGCAGTTGCACCGCCCGGGTCCGGCCGGCGCCGGGCGCGAGCAGCCGCGCCAGCATCGCGAGGACGAGCACGTCACCGATCGGGTAGGCGACCGAGAACGCCTTCTGCACCGCCGTCAGCTCGGGATTGTGGACATACGGGAGGATCAGGTAGACCCAGGAAAGCAGGGCGAGGCCGCAGCTCAGGGTGAGCGCGTCCAGCAGGCTCCGCCGGTCATGGCCTGCGGTACGCCATCGGATGAAGATCAGCAGCCCGGCGGCGTACAGCGGATACGTCGCCAGGTACAGACCATCCGCGATCGACGGAAACGGGAGAGGTTTCCGCAAGACGTCGGCAAAGACCAGGAAGATCAACTGGCCGGTGGCGAAACTCAGATTCGCGGCCCCCAGCAGCAGCCATGGCGCCAGGCGGGCGGGACGGTTGATGACCACGCCCGCCACGATGGCGACGACCCCGCTGAGCCCGAGCATGGTCCACGTCTCGAGGCGCAGGTGGGGCAGCGCGTAGTAGCTGACGACGAGCAGTGTCATCCAGGCGGCGTAGGCCGCCATCACGTGCCGCCGCCATCCCAACGCAACCACCCCCCCGGGTCCGCCGTATTCGCCAGCCGCGCCCACCCCAGGCGGGCTGCCTGAGCGATCTGCCACGTCTGCCGCGGGCCACGTGGGGACGTAGTGGTGTGACCTAACCAGATGGTACGCCCGATAAGTCGCTTCTGTACAGATTTATGGCTGTGAGACAATTATAGGGCTGATATCCTCGGTTCTTGGCATCTGGCATAGATTTAGGTAGAGGATATCGCACGCTGTCATGGCCTCAGGCAACCGGGGCGATCGGGGATTGCAGCATTTCAGACACCGGATACCTGGGCACGCCCGTGGCGGCTGATCGGCGCACGGAGCCAGACCTTTCAGGCGAATTTCTTTATCCAGACCAGAGTCGGCTGCTAAGCGGCAGTCCGCCGCGAGGCTTGATACCTGCTCATCTTTTACGGCAGAGACCACGGGCTTTTACGGCAGAGACCACGGGCCAGAATCACCCAGGGCAGGCGCACCGAGGTGCTTCGCGCCCAATCGCGACGATTGGGAAGCATGAATCACACGCAACATGCTAACGCAGCGCTGCCTCAGCACCCTCCGGATCCTCGGTCCTCGGAAGCCCATCTCATTGTCGTCAACGGGCAAGGGCAGCATTCGATTTGGCCGGCCACACTGGCTGTTCCGGCGGGCTGGCAGCAGAAGGGGCGGGCCATGCCGAAGGATTCCTGCATGGCTGTTATTGCCGCCGAATGGCCGGACATCGCGCCAGTGAGCGTCCGCGACCCGGCCACGGCCAGTGCGACGCGAAATGCCGCGCACCGGGGCCGGGAAATCAGCCCAGCGCCGTGCCGTGGGCACGCTTCCCGCTACGTACACGAAGCGCTCGAGGCGCAGGCGTCCCGTCAGCCGGACTCAGCCGCCGTGGTGTCAGCGGTGGGGGCGCTTACCTACCGGCAGCTCAACGAGTCGGCCAACCAGCTCGCTCACTACCTCCAGGCCCGGGGGGTCCGGCCGGAGAGCTTAGTCGGGGTCGGCCTGGACCACGGTGCCGAGACGATTCGCTGCCTGCTGGCGGTCCTCAAAGCAGGCGGGGCCTACGTGCCGCTGGATCCATCGCTTCCCGACATCCGCCTCGCCCGGATGCGCGACGAGGCAGGCATCAGGTTCATCCTGGTCCACAGCAGCGGCGCGCGGGCCTTCGCGGGAGGCGACGCGTTGCTGCTTCCCGTTGACGAGCTGGCCGCCGAGATAGCGCCCTATCCGGTCTCGGCCCCGGTCGTCAGCCTGCAGCCGGCGAACCTGGCCTATGCCATCTGGACGTCGGGATCGACCGGCTGCCCCAAAGCGGTCGCCGTCAGCCATGCTTCGATCGCCCGGCTCTGCCAGGACGTAATCCGCGAGTACCGGCTGACCGCCGATGACCGGGTCCTTCAGCTGGCCGCCCTGGCCTTCGACACGTCGCTCGAGCAGGTACTCGCCACGCTGCTGAGCGGCGCAACCCTGATGATGCCCGGAGCTGGCCCGGTCGCCCCCACCGACCTGGCCCGCTACCTGGCGCGGGAGCGGATCAGCGTCGCCGACCTGACCCCCACGTACTGGCATCAGGTCCTGGCTGACGCCGGGCCCGCCGGGGCCGCTGGGCCAGCCGGGCCAGCGGGGCCAGCCGGGCCAGCCGGGGAAGGGGCCGGGCACCCGGCGTCTCTGCGGCTCATGATCACAGGTGGCGATCGTGCGGACGCGGCTGACTGCCGCGCGGCGCTCCGGTGGGCCCCCGGAGCCAGGCTGATCAACGCCTACGGGCTCACCGAGACCACCATCACCTCGGCCGTCTTCGAGGCGACCGAGGAGGTTCTGCCATCGGATCCCGGCGCGCCGGTACCGGTGGGCAAGGCGCTGCCGCTCGCCCAGATCCTCGTTCTCGACGAGGACCTCGAGCCGGTGCCGGCCGGAGTCACCGGCGAGATCTTCATTGGCGGCGATGGTGTCGCGCGCGGCTATCTGGGCCGACCCGGACTGACGGCCGAGACGTTCATGCCGAATCCGCACTCCGCCGCGGCCGGGTCGAGGATGTACCGCACCGGGGACCTCGGACGCTGGCGGCAGGACCACCACCTGGAGGTCATCGGGCGGGCAGACCGCCAGGTCAAGGTGCGCGGCTTCCGTGTCGAGCCGGCCGAGATCGAGGGCGCCCTGGCCACTCACCCTGACATCGACCAGGTAGCGGTCATCTCCCGCGACCTCGGCGGTGGCGACAAGCAGATCGCCGCGCATTACACCCTGCTTCGCCGCGGTCGGAGGTCCGGCCCACCGTCAGCCGAGAGCCTGCGAAGACACCTTTCCGCTTCCCTTCCGAGCTTCATGATCCCCGCCGCGTTCGTGCCGCTGGACCGGATGCCGCTGACGCCAGCGGGGGAGATCGACCGGCCAGCGCTCGCGTTCCCGGCGCTGCCCGCTGGCGCTCACCCCTACGGAATGCCCACCACCCTGCAAGCCGGGATGAGTCACCTGTGGGCTCAGGTCCTGCGCGTTGCGCAGGTGAGCCTCGATGACGATTTTTTCAGGCTGGGCGGCAACTCCCTGCTCGCCGCGGAAATGCTGGCGCGGGTACGCGTGATGTTCGGGATCGACCCTCAGCAGGTCCGGCCGCTCACCCGTTGCCTGCTGCGCGACCCGACCCTCAGGAGCTTCGCGGACGCGACGCACGACGCCCGCGCGGGAACGCTCGTCGCTGACAGCGCGGATACCCGCATCGACTTCACCCGCGAGGCGGCGCTGGACGTCCAGATCCGGCGCGACGCCGGCCCGCCGCCCGACTGGCGGCGGCCGGCCGACATCCTGCTCACCGGGGCGACCGGCTTCTTCGGCGCCCACCTGCTGCGCGAGCTTCTGGCCTCGACCAGCGCACGCGTGCACTGCCTGGTCCGGGCGCGCAGCGCGGATCACGGACGGGAGCGCATCGCGCAGGCGGCCGAGCGTTACGAACTCGGCCTGGCTGCCCGTTGACCGGGTCGTCGCGCTGGTCGGCGATCTGGCCGAGCCTGATCTGGGCCTGCCGCGCGGCCCATTTGAGGAACTGGCGCGCGGCGTCGATGTCATTCACCACGCGGGGGCCCTGGTGAACTTCATCTACCCCTACAGTGAACTGCGGGCGGCTAACGTGACAGGGACACGCGAGCTCATCCGCCTCGCCGGCCTTTACCGCGGCATACCCGTACATTACGTGTTAACCGCCGCGGTGCTCGCGGGTTTCGGCCGTGCCGGGATCCGTCAAGTCTCAGAGGAGACGCCACTCGCTTATGCGGAGTATCTTTCCGTGGGGTACGTGGAAAGCAACTTCGTTGCCGAGGAAATGCTGCGGAACGCGGCCGGGCGCGGACTGCCGGTGACCATATACCGGCCACTCGACATCGTTGGTGACCAGCACAGCGGCGTATGGAACACGTCCACAGAAATGTATGCGATGATACGCTTCATCACGGATACCGGAATTGCCCCGGACATCGACCTGCCGCTGGACTTCGCCCCGGCCGATATTTGCGCCGCCGCAATCGGCTTTATCGCCTCGCACGTTGCGGGGGCCGGAAAGACCTACCACCTGGCCAGCCCCAAGCACGCGCTCGTTGGATTGCTGACAGCCAGGCTGCGGCACTTCGGATTCACGATCAACGAAATACCATACCACGAATGGGTAGACAAGTTGCTCCGTTACGCCGCCGGACACCCCTCTCATCCGATGGCTCCATTCGTCCCGCTGTTTGTCGACCGCTCCCCCGGCTCTGATCTCACAGTTGCCGAAATGTATCTCGACCATAATTTTCCCGTTTACAGCCGGGAAAATACCGAGCGGGACCTGCGCGGCAGCGGCATCGTCTTCCCGGCCGTGGACGAGGACCTGCTCGACCTGCACATCGCGCGCTTGGTGAGCATGGGCTACCTCAAGGATCCTCGCGACGGGCACCCGGGGAGGCTGGCTCTCCCGGACCAGGGGGCACCCCATGGCCGTCAGTTATTATCCGGACTGGGAGTCACTCGACCCGTCGATGGCCCCGGCAGACTCCCCGGTCGCGTTCTGCGGGGACCTGAGCGCGGCCAGTGTGCTGGGCGCTTACCAGAAAGGCTTGATCCCGTTCCCGGCACACGATGAGTACTCCCGGAACTTTGCCGAGTTCCGGTACGAGGACAAGGTCGCTGAGGGCGTGATCGCCATAGTCGGCAACGGCCACGACGATCCGTACAGCGTAACCTGGTGGTCACCCGACCCGCGACTTGTCATGGACGTCCAGCAGGTGCACATCGGGAGAAATGTCAGGAAAAGTCTGCGGCGCGGCCTCGAGTGGACCACCACTGCCGATCACTCGTTTCAGCGCGTGGCCGCAGAATGCCGGGGCAACCGTGAGCCACGCTGGCTGACCGATACGTTGCTCGACGGTTTACTTGGCCTGCATGAGATGGGGTGGGCGCACAGCGTCGAGGTGTGGGAAGGCGATGACCTCGTTGGCGGCGCATTCGGAATCGCCATAGGCGCCGTGTTCAGCGGGGACTCGATGTTCAACCACCGCCCCAATGCCGCGCGGGTCGCGGTCGCCGATCTGGCCGTTCGATTCGCCGAGGCCGGCGGCACAGCGATCGACGCGCAGTGGGACAGTCCTTTCCTGCGGTCACTCGGCGCGGATCCGATGCCGCGGGAGCGCTATCTCAGCATGCTGGCGGCGGGCGCCTCCCGGCGGCTGGCGCTCCCCCGCCGCCCCCGAGCCGCCCACCGGCTCCTTGGCCTCGCGGTCAGCTGACCCGGAACCGCCCCGGGTGACCAGTGGACGAATCCAGATATCGTGATATCTTAGTATCATGAGCGAGAGCGGAGCCGTCCGGACGAAGAACATGGTCCTGCGGCTCGATCCCGGGCTCGCCGAACGCCTCGAAGCGGTGGCCGAGGTGGAAGGCAGGTCGGTCTCCGATGTGGTGCGCGAGGCGATCGCCGCGCTGGTCGAGGAGCGGCGGAAAGACGCGCGGTTCATCCGGCTGCTCGAGGAGAACCTGGCCAAGCACCGGCGCATCCTCGACCTGCTGCGGGACGACCGGCCATGATCTGGCCCGGCCCAGCCGATCTGGCCGTCATCGCCGACACCACCCTGGGCCTGGGCACCGCCGACCCGCTCGACCTGCTCGACCTGGCCGCCGCCGAGGCCGCCCTCGCCGAGGCACAGCCCGCGGGCGCGGACCCCGACCCGGCCGTGTGCGCGGCCGCCTTGCTGCACGCACTGCTCCGCCACCACCCGTTCCATCACGGCCACCGGCAGATCGCGGTCGTGGCCACGCTGCAGTTTCTCATCCTCAACGGCTGGCAGGCCGATCTCGGTCCGGCCCAGGCGGCCAAAGCGATCATCGCCGAGCTGGCCAGCGGCAGCCTGACCGTGACCGATTTCGCAGCCTGGCTGGCGCCCCGGCTGTCCCCCCACCACGAACCACGCACCCAGGAGAACTCCATGCGATGGCGGCCCGGCCAACGACGAACCGGCAGGCCCACGTTCAAGCGATTCACCGACCGGGCACGGCAGGTCGTCGTCCTGGCCCAGGACGAGGCACGCAGGCTCAGTCACAACTACATCGGCACCGAGCACATCCTCCTCGGGCTGGTGGCCGAGCGCGAGGGCGTGGCGGCCAAGGTTCTCGAGTCGATGGGAATCGGCCTGGGGGCCGTGCGCCTGCACGTCGAGGAGATCATCGGCCAGGGCCGGCAGGCCCCCGCCGGGCACATCCCGTTCACGCCCCGGGCCAAGAAGGCGCTCGAGCTGTCGCTCCGCGAGGCCCTGCGGCTCGGCCACAACGACATTGGCACCGAGCACATCCTGCTCAGCCTGCTCCGCGAGGGCAACGGGGTCGCGGCCCAGGTACTGATCAAGCTCGGCGCCAGCTACGACCAGGTCCGCGACGCGGTCCTCGAGCAGCTCGCCGGCTACAAAACGGCACGTGGCGAGCCCGCGCCCGCACCCGGACTCGGCGACTACGACGAGAAGATCGCGGTGGTGAGGCACCAGAAGGACGCCGCGATCGACGCGCACGACTACGAGCTCGCGACCGCTCTGCGTGACCGCGAAAAGCAGCTGCTGGCCGAGCGGACCAGGCGCATCGCGGACTGGTCGGCCGGCGTGGACGTCGTCGCCCTCGGCGAAGAACTCGACCGGCTGCGATCCGAGGTCGCCCGGCTGCAGGACCTGCTGTGCCGCCGCGGCATCCAGCCCGGCGACGAAGGCGCGCGGACCGCCTGAGCTGGCCAGCGGAGGTTTCCCGGCCACGACGGCGTGGCCGGGGCCGCTAGGCTGCACGCCACACAGGCCAGCCTGCGTGCCCGGAGAGGGGGAAGCCGCATGGCCACCGTGCCACCAGCTCGCGGGCCGGCCGTTCCCGCGCCCGTGGCGGTGTTCTCCCTCGGCGGCACCATCGCCATGACCAGCGGGCCGAGCCGGGCCGGCGGAGCCGTCCCGGCCCTGAGCGGGCAGCAGCTCCTCGCCGCGGTGCCCGGCCTGGCGGACACCGGCATCACCGTCGAGGTGCATGACTTCCGGCAGGTGCCGGGCGCTTCGCTGACCATCAGCGACATCACCGTCCTGGCCGCCGCGATCAGCGAGCGGGTAGCGGCCGGCGCGGCCGGGGCCGTGGTCACCCAGGGCACGGACACCATCGAGGAGACGGCGTTTCTGCTGGACTTGCTGTACGACGGCGATGCCCCCGTGGCCGTCACCGGGGCGATGCGCAACCCGTCCCTGGCTGGCCACGACGGTCCGGCGAACGTCCTCGCCGCGCTCCAGGCCGCGGCCAGCCCGCTGATGTGCGGGCTCGGCTGCACCGTCGTGCTCGCCGACGAGGTCCACGCCGCGCGCTTTGTCCGCAAGACCCACGCCACCAGCGTCGCGGCGTTCACCTCACCATCCACCGGGCCGATCGGCCACGTCATCGAAGGACGGGTGCGGCTGCTGGCCCGTCCGGTCCGGCGGGCCGCGCTTCCGGCGGCGGACGCGGACCGTCCGGTGCGCGTGGGGCTGGCCGTCATGAGCCTCGGCGACGACGGAGAGTTCCTGCGGGCGGCCGAAGGCCGCTTCGACGGCCTGGTCGTCGCCGCCTTCGGGGCCGGGCACGTGCCGGCCGCCACCGTCCCCATCCTCGCCTCGCTGGCCGGGCAGATTCCCGTGGTCTTCGCGTCCCGCACCGGCGCCGGAACGGTCCTCGCCACCACCTACGGCTTTCCTGGCTCGGAACGAGACCTGCTCAGCCACGGCCTGATCGGCGCGGGCTATCTCGACCCATTCAAGGCCCGTCTCCTGCTGCACGTCCTGCTGGCCCGGGAGGCCACCCGGGAGCAGATCGCCGCGGCCTTCTGCCCCGGCGGCCCGGACGGCCTGGCCTAGGCTGGTTCGCCGGGCTGGAGCAGTGCTGGCGGGGGCGCCCGTCACTACGATGGGGCCGGTGCCCACCTACTCAGGCGGCCTCACCCGGGCCATCGACTTTCACGTCCACCTGCCGACCCCCGACTGGCTGGACGGCAGCATGGCCGGGTACGTCGAGGCGGCCGAGGCGTACTTCCGCTCGCCCGTGCAGCGGGAGTCACTGGACCAGCTCGCCGCGAGATACCGCCAGTTGCGGACGAGGGCGGTGCTGCTGGCCTGGGACGCCGAGACGGCGACCGGCAGGCCGAGGGTGCCCAACGAGACGGTGGCCGCCGCCTGCCGCGACTATCCAGACGTCTTCACCGGATTCGGCTCGGTCAACCCGCACAAAGGGGACGCGGCCGTCGCCGAGGTGGCGAACATCGCCGCGCTCGGGCTGAGCGGGGTGAAGTTCCACCCGTCACTGCAGGCCTTCGCCCCGGACGACGCCTCATACTGGCCGATCTTCGCCGCCTGCCAGGAGCAGGGCCTGCTGGCCTTGTTCCACACGGGCACCAGCGGGATCGGGGCCGGCCAGCCTGGAGGGCAGGGCATCAGGCTCGACTACGCCCGCCCGATCAAGCTCGACGCCGTGGCCGCCGCGCACCCCCACCTGACCGTCGTAGCCGCCCATTTCGGCTGGCCCTGGCACATGGAACTGGTCGCGATGGCCCTGCACAAGACCAACGTGTTCATCGACATCTCCGGCTGGTCACCACGCCGCATCCCGCCGGAGCTGATCAGAGAGCTGCGGGGACGCCTGAGCGCGCAGTTCCTGTGGGGCAGCGACTTCCCGTTCCTGACCCCGGAACGATGCCTGGCCGAACTCGAAGACCTGGACCTGCCCGACGACGCGCTGGACCAGGTGCTGCGGGCGAACGCGGCCCGGATCCTCGGGCTGGCCTGACGTCCGGGCGCTCATGGCCCGGCCGCACCGTCGGTGACGATTTCCACATTGACCAGGAGCGGCTCGCGGCGGGTGCGGAGGGTCGGGATGACCTCGTCCATGACCTCCACGAGCGCATCATGGGTCGCGACGCTGTCCGCGGGGCATCCGAACCCGTCGGCCAGGCGGGCCACCCGCACCTCAGGAAATCCCGGCCAGGGGACCTTGCCCTGGCCGGCCGCGAGGTGGTCCATCACTCCGTAACGGGCGTTGGCCAAGACGATGAAGAGCACGCCAACTCCGTAGTGCGCCGCGCTCCACAGGGCCTGGATGCCGTAGAGGGCCGAGCCGTCGCCGAGGACGGCCACCACGGGGCGGGTGGGGTCGGCCAGGCGCAGGCCGATGGCCTCGGGAAGGGCGAATCCAAGGTTGCCCATGGCCGCTCCAAGGTAGCCGAGCGGGTCCGTGGCCGGGAGCATCTCCAGCAGGAGCTCGCGGGCGGATGGACTCTCCTCGACCACGATGGCATCCGGGTCGAGGCGCGCGGCCAGCACGGCGAACACGTCTCGCGCGGTGAGGCCCGATGCGCGGTCGGAAGATGGCCGGCCGGGCGGCGGCTCGCGACGGAGGGATCCCGGGCCGCGGTCCCGGGCATTGACCGTCTCGGCCAGCAACCCGCAGGCCGCGGCCAGCGGCGCGATCAGCGCGACCCGGGCCGGGCTGCGGTGGGCCTCCGCCGGATCGGCGGTGATGACGGCGACCGCCGTGCCGCCGGTGAACAGCGGCCCCCGCTCGTACTGGTACTGCCGCAGCACCCCGGCGCCCACCACGAGCACGACGTCGTGGCGGGCCAGAGTATCCCGCAGCGCGGCCCGCCCGCCGGGAAGGAACCCGGCGAACCGGGGATGGTCCTGAGGGAACCCGGCCTGGCCGGTGAACGGCTCCTGCCAGACGGGGCAGTCGAGGCGGTCGGCCAGCTGGACCAGGGCATCCCAGGTCGCACGGTCGGCCGCACCCGCGCCGGTCACCACGACCGGCGACCGCGCGGCATCGAGCATCTGGGCGATGGGCGCCACATCCGCGGCCGCGACCCCGGTGGCTGAGCGGCAGACGGCCGGCGCGGCCAGCACCGTGTCGTCCATGACCGCCGACCAGTCCCCCATGGGAACGATCACGAGCGCGGGGCCGGACCACGTGGCCGCTTCGTGGTAGGCGCGGGCCAGCGCTCCGGGCACGTCCTGCGGCCGCAGCGGCTGATGCACCGCGACCGGGTAGTCGCCGGCCAGGCCGTCCAGGCGCCCGGTGAGGAACGGCTCGAACGCCAGGTGGCGGCGGTCCTGCTGGCCGACCAGGACGACCAGCGGAGCCCGGTTGACCCGCGTGCTGGCCAGGGCGTTGACGGCATTGCCGAGGCCGGCCGCGGTGTGCAGGCTGACCAGCGCGGGCCGGCCGGTCGCGATGGCGTAACCAGCGGCCATGCCGACCGCCGCGTTCTCGTGCAGGGCCAGCAGGTACTCGATGCCGTCGGGCAGGTCGGCCAGCAGCGGGATCTCGGTCGAACCAGGGTTGCCGAACCAGGTGGTCAGGCCGAGTTCCCGGGCCACCTGGAAGGTCGCGTCCCGGACGGTTGGCATCGCGTTCTCCTTTTGGGTGGGCTCGGCGCGGCGACCTCGGCACTTGACCGCCGTAACTCGCGCGCCTATCGTAGCCGAAGTTGTCGGGAACTATTGTCGCCAAAATCACTGACAAAACGCTCAGGCCAACGAAGGCGGAGGGGCTGACGTGCGCGGACATTTGCGGCATACCCAGCCGCCGGCCCGGTTGAAGCCAGCCCCGGCTGAAACCCGCCCGGCTGAGCCCGGCACCGCGCCGAGCGGGCTATGAAGGCCGACCCGGGGCAGCCGCTGACCAGGGACGAGCCCGCGGCGGAGCCGTCCTGGCGGACGGCCGCCAACGATCTCAGCAAGACGGCGGTGCGCCGCCTGACCGATCTCGAGAGCGGCAGCGTGATCGTGGCCACGATCGTGCTCGTGGTCGCGGTCGGCATCTTCCACCCCGGCTTCTTCGCGGTCAGCCAGCTCAAGCAAGTGGCCCAGCAGGCGTCCTTCATCGCGCTGCTGGCCGTGGGCATGTCGTTCCTGCTGGCCATGCGGGAGATCGACCTCTCGGTCGGGTCCATGTTCGGGCTGACCCTCATCATCGGCGCCGTGCTGATCAAGGGCGGCATGAGCCCCTGGCTAGCGGCGCCGATCTGCATCGTGGCCGGCGCCGGGCTCGGCCTGGTGAACGCACTGCTGGTGCAGGGGGTCAAGATCCCGGCGATCATCGCCACCCTCGGCACGCTGTCGCTGTACTCCGGCCTGGCCGAGGCGCTGGCCAACGGCCAGCAGATCGTCGGCTTGCCGATCGGCAACTCGTTCTTCACCGTCCTGGGCGGCAACCAGCTGGGCGTGCCGACCAGCGTCTGGGTGCTGCTGATCGTCGTCATCGTGCTCACTGTCGTCCTCCGGCTGACACCGTTCGGCTACCGGGTGCGCGCCATCGGGTCCAACCCGGACGCCGCCGCCTTCTCGGGTATCTCCATCCCCCGGGTCCGCGTTCAGGCCCTCGTCCTGATGGGTGTGCTGTGTGGTATCGCCGGCGTGCTGGGCCTGGCCTTCTACGACTCCGGTGACCCGAGCATCGGCACCGGCTCCGAGCTGACCGCCATCGCGGCGGCCATCATCGGCGGCACGGCACTGGCCGGGGGGACCGCCACCGTGCTCGGCGCGGCCGTGGGCGCCATCCTGCTCGGCGTCGTGAGCAGCGCCCTGGTGTTCTTCAACGTCCCGCTGAACTGGAGCGCCTTCGCCACCGGGGCCGTGATCATCGTCGCGGTCGGCCTGGACAGCCTGCTGCGGCAGGGACGCCGGCGCCGCCGGGCCCGCCAGCTCTGAGCATCACTGCTTTCTCACCATATTTACCTAAACGATTTACCTAAACGATTTACCTAAACGAAAGGACACCGCGTTGCTAACGACAAAACGAGCCCGGCCGATAAGACCCGGTCACCGGGCCCCCGCCCTCCTGATCCTGGCCGGACTGACCGGCGTGGTCACCGCCCTGGCCGGCTGCGGCAGCAGCGGCACATCATCGGCGTCGTCCTCGTCGAGTTCCACCGCCAAGGCCAAGAACGCCAACATCGCGTTCATTTACGACACAACCGTCGAGAACTTTGCCCAGGAAATGGCGCTCGGGGCGGCAGCGGCCGGCCAGCAGACCGGTATTTCCCTCACCAACGTCGCACCGGCCCAGCCGGTGGGCGCGCAGCAGGTGTCGGAGTTCGATTCGGCCACGCAGACGTCCAAGAACGGGATCGCGCTGGCCACGCTCTTCCCCGACTTGTTCGTGCGCCCGCTGACCACGGCCCAGACCGACGGCATCCCGCTGATCGCGGTCAACACTCCCCCGCCGGCTGGAACCACGGTGACCTTGTTCATCGGCAATGACAACGTCCAGTTGGGCGACGCACTGGCCAACGCGCTGCTGCCGAAGATCCCGGCCGGCACGAAGGGCCAGATCCTCATCGGCACCGACACCCCCGGCCTCCCCGTCCTGACCGCCCGCAACCAGGGCTTCATGACCACGATCCACGCGGCGCGGCCAGGTATCACGTTCGTCAACTTCGACTCGACCCAGGTGCCGAACACCAACCTCGCCGCCTGGCAGTCGGCGGTCAACGCGCATCCGAACGCGGTCGCCTATGTGGGCCCAGGCAGCCAGGACGCCGCGAGCATGGCCCAGATCGAGCAGCACTCCGGGAAGCACTACCTCGTCGGCGCCGACGACCTGGACCCGACGGCGCTGCAAGGCGTGGCCAACGGCCTCGTCACCGCTCTGGTCTCCCCGGAGCACTGGCTGAAGGGCTACATCGCCGTCAACCTGCTGGCCCAGCACGCCCTGACCGGCAAGGCGCTCCCCACAGGCTGGTGGAACCCTGGTTACCTGGTGGTCAACAGCGCCAACATCAAGGAGATCGAGGCCCGGCAGGCCACCGCGGCCAGCCGCCTGGCCTGGTTCAAGAACGAGGTCACCAGCGAGCTCGCGAACCCGCAGAAGTACATCAAGCCCATGTCCGCCATGGGTGGCTGAGGGCCGCCGTGCTCGAGGTACGCAGCATCACGAAGACCTACGGCGGCGTCACCGCATTGCGGGAGGCCAGCCTCCGGGTGCGGCCCGGCACCGTCCACGCGCTGCTGGGCGAGAACGGCGCCGGCAAGTCGACCCTCGTGAAGATCATCGCCGGTGCGGAACGCCAGGACAGTGGGGCGGTCGAACTCGACGGCGTCCCCGTGTCGTTCACCAGCACCGCCGATGCGGCCAGGAGCGGGGTGGCAGTGGTCAGCCAGGAACTGGCGCTGTTCCCCGACCTGGACGTGCTGCTCAACCTCTTCTCGACCGGACCGGTCCGCCGCGGACCGGTGCTGCGGCGGGCCGCCATGGCGGCCCGCGCGGCACCGGTCCTGGCCGAACTCGGCCTGGCGGTGGATCTCCGGCGATTGGTCGGGACGCTGACCCTGGCCGACCGGCAGCGGATCGAGATCGGCCGCGCCCTGATCACCAATCCGCGCATCCTGGTTCTCGACGAGCCGACCTCGGCCCTGGAGTCGGCCGGCACGGAGAACCTGCTGAACATCGTCAAGGTGCTCAGGGATCGTGGGGTGGGCGTCGTCTTCGTCTCGCACATCCTCGAAGAGGTGCTCAGCCTGTCCGACGAGGTCACGATCCTACGCGACGGCACCGTCGTGGTCGAAGGAGCACAGCGCGCCTCGGTGACCATTCCCGGGGTCGTGGCGGCGATGCTCGGCGACAAGAAGCTGTATGAGCGGCCGGCCGCCGGGGGCAGCGGCAGCGAGGCGGTGGCCGCGCCCGGCACGGTGGCACCGGCCGGCTCGGGCATGCACGCGGCCGGCGATCTGCGCATCGAGCACGTCAGCGTCCGGCGGCAACTCGACGACGTCAGCCTGACCGCCCGGCCGGGCGAAGTCGTCGGCCTGGCCGGGCTGGCGGGGGCCGGGCAGCACGCACTGCTCGACGTCGTGTCCGGCCTCAGCCGGCCGCGCCAGGGCACGGTCCGGCTGCCGAGCGGCGCGGCGGCCCCGCGCCGGCTCCGGGCGGCCGTCGGCCAGGGCGTCGCGCTGGTGACCGGCGACCGCCGGCGGCTCGGCCTCATGCTCGACAAGCCGATCTGGGAGAACGTGGGGCAGGTCCGCTCGGTGGCGCTGGCCCGCGACGGCCTCTTCATCCGGGCCGCCGCGTTGCGGGGCCGGGCGCGGCGCCAGATGGAGCGGCTCGGCATCCGGGGCCAGGACAATGCGCCAGCCGGGTCGCTGTCCGGCGGTAATCAGCAGAAGGTGGTCTTCGCCAAGTGGCTGGAGGTCCAGCCGCAACTGCTGCTCCTCGACGACCCGACCCGCGGCGTCGACGTCGGGGCCAAGGCGGAGATGCACCGCCTCATCCGGTCCATCGCCGCGCAGGGAGCCGTGGTCCTGCTGTGTTCCACCGAGGCGGACGAACTGGCATCGCTGTGCGAGCGCATCCTCATCTTCTACCGGGGCCGCCTCACCGGCGAGCTGACCGGGTCCGGCATGGACGCCCACGCGGTGCTGGAGGCCATCAATACTGGTCAGGTGACCCGGTGCTGAGCAGCACAACGCCGACGGAGTGGGCCCGCGAGCTGGTTCGCGGCGCCTACGACCTGCACGTGCACGTGTCGCCGGACGTGATGCGGCGGCGCATCACCGACCTGCAGCTGGCCCGTCGCTGCTGGGACGTCGGCCTGGCCGGCTTCGTGCTCAAGTCGCACTACGTGTCCACCGCGGAACGCGCCGCCGTGGTCAATGAAGCCCTGGGCGGCGAGGTCCGGGCCATCGGGGCGCTCACCCTCAACGCGGCCGTCGGCGGCATGAACCCGCTCGCGGTGGAGATCGCGGCCCGCGAGGGGGCCCGGGTTCTGTGGATGCCCACCGTGGACGCGCTCAATCACCGCGCGACCGGGGGCGACCTGCCAGCGGGCGCGACGCCGCCCATGTGGCTGGCGCTGCAGCAGGATCTCGAAGACCAGGGCATCGCGGTGGAGCCGGTACCAGTCGTCGACCAGGCCGGACGACCGCTCCCGGCCACGCTCGAGGTGCTCGAGCTGGCCGCGCGCCACCAGCTGGTCGTGGCCACCGGCCACCTGAGCGTGTCCGAGGCGAGGGCCGTGGCCGACGCGGCCTTCGAAGCCGGCGTCCGCCACGTCATCGCCACCCACCCGGAGTTCCCGCAGCAGGACATGGGCCTGGATGATCAACTGGCCCTGGCCAGGCAGGGGGCATTCCTGGAACGCTGCTTCACCACGCCGTTCACCGGCAAATACGACTGGGCCCGCATGGTAGAGAACATCCAGGCCACCGGGGCCGAGCGTACGATCGTGACCACTGACCTCGGACAGCCGCACAACCCCCCGGTGGAGGACGGCCTCGCGCTGATGGCCGATGCGCTGCACGCGGCCGGATTCACGGATCAGGAGATCACCACCATGATCGTGTCCAACAGCCGCTTGCTGGCGGGCGAGGATCCGGTGGGATCACCGGGGCGCGGTTCCCCGTTTGAGGCACATCCGGGCGAATCGTGAGGGGGAAGGAACATGGCCGACGAGGCGGCGGTGCTGGATGCGCTGCGGGCCGCGATCCTGGCGGGCGAGTTCGCGGCCGGGCAGCGTTTGGTCGAGGTGGACCTGTGTGAGCGCTTCGGCAGCAGCCGGTTCGCCGTGCGCGCCGCGATTCCGGTGCTCGCCAGCGAGGGGCTCGTGGACGTGCAGCGGCACCGGGGGGCACGGGTCCGCGTCATCCCGTTGGAGGAGGCGATCGAGATCACCGAGGTCCGCCGGCTCCTCGAGGGTCTCGCCGCGGCCCGGGCGGCGCAGCGCGTGACCACAGTTCAGGCGACGGAGCTGCAGGAAGTGATCAGGGAGATGCGCGAGGCGGTCCAGTCGGCCGAGCTCGTGCGGTACAGCGACGCCAACGCCCGGCTGCACGCGCTCATCCGCACCATTGCCGCCCACGAAACCGCGACGGGCATCATCGAGCGTCTCCGCGCTCAGCTGGTCCGCCACCAGTTCACGCTGTCCCTCGTGCCGGGCCGCCCGGCCGTGTCGCTGGTCCAGCATGAGCGCATCGTGGCCGCCATCATCGCCAGGGATCCGGACGAGGCTGAGGCGGCGATGCGCGATCACATCACCAGCGTGATCGAATCGCTCAACCGCCTGCCCACATCGCAGGCCAACGCCGGGAGGTGAGCACGGCATGGCCGTCGAACGCTGCCGCGACGTAGCCCACGTGTCGGCGGTGGAGCTCCGCACCCAGATGCCAGAACAGACGGTCAACTTCTTCGTCCGCCTGATGGGCCTCACCGAGGTGGCCAGGGACGGGGCATCGTCGTACTTGCGCACCTGGGATGACTACGAGCGGTTCACGATCAGCGTCGTGGACGCGCCCACCTCGGGTGTCGGCCGGACCTGGCTGCGCG
This sequence comes from uncultured Actinomycetes bacterium, assembly GCA_963822825.1. Lineage (GTDB taxonomy): Bacteria > Actinomycetota > Actinomycetes > Streptosporangiales > Streptosporangiaceae > JAWWPY01. The sequence continues at coordinate 367,022 of CAWGIW010000001.1, forward strand.
CGGCCGGCCCGGACGCACTGGCCCGCCGGGTCACCGCGATCGAGGCCAGCGGCCGCGGCATCGGCTGGACCGATGGCGAGCAGGGGATCGGGCCGACCTACCTGTTCACCGACCCCGACGGTCACGAGTTCGGGATCTACTGGGAGAGCGAATGGTACGTCCCTCCCGAGGGCCAGCGGCCCGCGCTGAAGAACCAGGCCGCGCCGTTTCCCGGCCGCGGCGCCAACGTGCGCCGGCTTGACCACATCAACTATCTCGCCGCCGACATCCCCGCCATCACCCGGTTCCTCCCGGACGTGCTCGGCGCCAGGCTGACCGAGCAGGTCGTCCTCGACGACGGTGTTCCGTCGGCGGTCTGGTATCACGTGGCCGACAAGAGCTACGACCTCGTCTACACCAGTGACTGGACCGGGGCCATGGGGCGGCTGCACCATCTAGCCTTCGCCACTGACCAGCGCGAGGACATCCTCCGGGCCGCTGACGTGATGCTCGAGGCCGGGATCCACATCGAGACCGGGCCGCACAAGCACGCGATCCAGCAGACGTTCTTCCTCTACGTGTGGGAGCCAGGCGGTAACCGCATCGAACTGTGCAACGCGGGTGCCCGGCTGGTGCTCGCGCCGGACTGGCGGCCCATCTCGTGGACGGCCGCCGAGCGCGCCCAGGGCCAGGCGTGGGGCCTGAGGACCATCGACAGCTTCCACACCCATGGCACCCCGCCCGTGGAGGCCAGCAGATGACCACCCTGACCGTCGCGGTCCTCGGGCTTGGCGAGGCCGGCCGCGAGATTGCCCTCGGGCTGGCCGGAGCCGGGGTGCGGGTACGCGGCTTCGACCCGGTCGCGCCCGGGCTTCCTGGTGTCGAGGTCGCGACCGGTGACGCGGACGCCTGCCATGACGCCGACCTGGTGATCAGCCTCACTACCGCGGGCGAGGCCGACAGCGCCTTGCGCCAGGCGCTTCCCGGGCTGAGCGCGACGGCCGTGTACGCCGACGCCAACACCGCGGCGGCGGGCCTCAAGCAGAGGCTGGCCCGCCGGGCCGCTGAGGCCGGAGTCGTGTTCGCGGATGTGGCCATCATGGCGCCGGTGCCGGGACGGGGACTGCACGCGCCGATGATCGCGTCGGGGCCAGGGGCGGCGGCGGCCAGCGGCATGCTCGGCGCGTGCGGCGCGACGGTAGAGGTGCTGGACGGACCAGCCGGCGCCGCGGCCACCAGGAAGCTTCTGCGCAGCGTGTTCTACAAGGGGATGGCCGCGGCGGTGATCGAGGCGTTGCTCGCGGCCAGGTCCGCTGGCTGCGAGGACTGGCTTCGTGAGCACATCGCCGCGGAGCTCACCGCCGCCGACGGCGGCACGCTGACCCGCCTGGAAGAGGGCAGTTACCGGCACGCCGTTCGCCGCGGCCACGAAATGGCGGCCGCGTGCGAACTGCTCGGTGAGCTGTCGGTGCCGGCCCGGGTCGCCCGGGCCAGCCAACTCTGGCTCGAAGACCTGGCCCGCCCTAGCTGACCATCCGTGGGTTTGCACCGCGACGCCCCGGTGAAGCCCACGGCGCCCCCGTTACCCAGGGACGACCGGTCCGCTCGAGCGGATCAGGCCAGGCTCAGCGGATCAGGCCAGCCAGCACTCCCCCGTATTCGTCCCGGCCGGTCACCCGGGGCGGCAGCTTAGGCGGCGCAGGCCTGGATGTGGCCCCGTTCTGCTGCATCGGGGGCCTCGGCAGCACGGCCGACTTCGACCGCACCGCGGGCTTCGGCTTGGGCCTGGCGGCCATCGTTGGCTTAGCCGTCGCCTTGGGCCGGGCTGCGGCGCTTGGCCGGGCCGCTACCCTGGGCTTGGCCGCGGCCTTGGGCCTGGCTGTCGCCCTGGACCGGGCCGCTGATGTCGGCCGACCCGCGGCCGTCCTGACCGTCGACGCTGACCTGGCCGCCGCCGTCCGGGCGGCCGGGGCCTTCGGCTTGGCCGCGGCCTTCTTGGGCTTGCTGGCCTTCGGCTTGGCCGTGGTCCGCGACTTTGCCGTCGCCTTCGGCTTGGCCGTCGCCTTGGGCTTGGCCGTCGCCTTCGGCCGGCCCGCCGCGGTCCTGGCTGACGAGGTGGTGGTCCTCGTTGATGAAGATCTGGCGGATGCCGTCTTTCGCCCCGCCGCTGGCTTGACCGCCGCCGCTGGCCTGGCCACTGACATCGACTTCGCCGACACTGTCAGCGCCTTCGCGGCGGTGCTCATGGCCTTGGTCGCGGTGTTGATCGCCTGCATCGCGGTAGACAGCGTCTTGGCCGACGCCGTGGCCTTGGTGGCCGCCGATGTGAGCCGGGTCGCTGCTGTCGTCACCTTGACCGCCGCGGTCGAGACCGTCCTCGCGGCGGATGCCGTGGTCGGTGCGGTCCTGGCCGCGCCGCGCGTCGCCGCGCTGGCCGTCCTCTTGCCGCTGGCCTTGCTGGCCTTGGCCTTGGCCTTGACCTTTGGACGGCTGGCGGCACTCCTGGACGGACTGCCGCGCAGCGCCCTGCCGGACGCGGCTTTTGCCGAGCCGCGGCGAGTGGCCGTGCGAGTCGTGCTTTGCACAGGCATTGATATCCCCCCCATGTTGATCAACTACGAAGAGCTATTCCACGATTACCGTACGCTTACACTAGTCCCGACTAAAGAAAGCCGCGCGGGCAGATCCCCCCGATCCCCCCGCTGGCCTGCGCAGTAAGCACATAAAAGCAGCCAATCACCGTCATCGGCCCCTGCCGATTTGCTGTTACGGCACCATTGACCCGTTCCTGGATCCGCGTGGGTGACCGTGGCCGGCGGCGACGCGCGATACCGGAAAGCTGCTCCGCGAGATGCGGGGCCCGCTGGCCGGTATCGCGGAGTGGAACTCGCGGGCTGGGCGACTACTTCGCGGGGCTGGCGACTACTTCGCGGGGCTGGGCGACTACTTCGCGGGGCTGGGCGACTACTTCGCGGGGCTGGGCGACTACTTCGCGGGGCTGGGCGACTACTTCGCGGGGCTGGGCGACTACTTCCGCGGGGCTGGGCGACTACTTCGCGGGGCTGGGCGACAAGCTCCGGGGTGCGACCATCGCGTCGGACTTGCCCAACTTCCTCGTCTGCACCCGCCCGCGGCCGGCGCCATCTGGACCGCAGACATCCGCCGCGGGCACCGGGTGCCGTTTACGCCCGGCTGAGCTCGCCATCCAGCACTTCGCCTTCGGCGGCGGCCGGTGTCGGATCGGCCCCGCCCAGCGCCGCCGCACGTTCGCTGGCGCCCGGCCGGGACGCGCTGACCGCGGCGGTGAAGGCGAGCAGGCCGATGGCCACCTCGTAGCCGACCGTCGTCTCGACCAGCCCGGCGCGGGTGACGAATATCCCGGCGATGATGGCGGGCACGCTGAAGGCGAGGTAGCCGACGACGTAGACGCTGGCGAAGAACTCGCCCCGCTCGGAGTGCGCCGGCAGCATCGAGAGGGTTCTCATGGCGGCACCCATCGTCGAGCCGAGCCCGAGCCCGGTCAGAACTGACCCCGCGTAGAACGCGAGGGTCCACGGGCAGGCCAGGCTGACCAGGGTGATCGCCGTGCCGGTGGTGAGAGCGGCGCCCCCGAGCACGGTGCCGCGCCGCGCTGACGCATTGCGCATGATGACCGTGGCCAGGAACGCGGATCCGCAGACCGCGGCTACGACGAGAGCGTCCAGGAAGTGGTCAGTGAGGCCGAACGTGGCCGCCGCGAGCGTCGTCGTCAGGGACAAGGTGAACCCGACCTGCGCCCACGTCGCGAACAGCGCTGGCATGGTCCGGATGAACTCGGGCCGCAGCCGCTTGGGTACCCGCATCCGCGGCGTGAGTGAGCGAACGGCACCGGTCCGGCGCCGTTCCGTTTCCGGGCCTATGGCGACGGCCATCAGCACCAGGACGAACAGCCCCGCGAGCAGCACGAACACGAGCACCGTCGGCGCCGGAGCGAACTGCACGAGCCCGCCGGCGCCCAGCGCGCCAAGCGCCAATCCGAGGCTCGGCACCAGGCTGTTGACCAGGCCCGCGAAGCGGAGGCGCTGCGGGCCCGCGAAGTCGATAAGCCCCGCGCTGAGCGCCCCAAGCGACGAGCCCGCGGCCAGGCCCTGTAGTACGCGCCCCAGGTAAAGCCATCCCACGCCGTCCGCATGCGCGAACACGACCATGCTGGCCGCGAGCGCGGTGAATCCGGCGAGGAGTACCGGCTTTCGCCCGATGAAGTCAGAAAGGCCACCGACCGTCAGCAGCGTAAGTAGCAGGGCCAGCGCGTAGATACCGAAGATCGAGGTGAGCGTGATGGCCGAGAAATGCCACCGGGCCTGGTAGACGACATACAGCGGCGAGGGGGCGCTGGCCGCGACCATCAAGCCCAGATACGCCACGATCATTACCCAGAACGAAATCCCGGCCGACAGTCGGGGGCGTATCCCGGATCGCCGGATCCGGGATACGGGTATCCCGGATCCGGCGATCCGGGATACGGGTCCGTGGAAGGCACGGTTGGTGGGCATGATTCTCCTCAATATGACTGGTCATCTTAACAGACTGGTCACCTTAACGCGGCGGCCGGGCGGTGGGTGCGTTACGGAGCGAACGGCTACCCGGTGGTCAGCGCAGAAGCCGGTCGAAGACCACGGTGAAGAAGTCGTCCATGGCCTCGGGGCTCTTGATGACCTTGGTGCGGGTCACCGCGCCTTCCCATGCGTTCACCAGAAATCGCCCGACCCGGTCCGCGTCCAGGGCGGCCGAGATCTCACCGGCGGCCTGCGCGGCCCGCAACAAGTCCGCGGTGCGGGCCGACCACGACTCCAGGCTCGCCGCCACCTCTACCCGGATCGCCTCGCTGTGATCGCCGAGCTCGGTCCCCATGTTGCCGACCAGGCATCCCCGCGAGAACTCGCGCCTGGCGAGTACACCGCGCATCACGCCGAACCTGGCCCGCAACTGCTCCAGCGGCGAGAGGCCATTCGGCAGTTCCGCGCGCCACCCAGAAGCGGCCGCGTAGCGGCGCACCACCTCGGCCCCCAGATCCTCTTTGCTCTTGAAGTGGTTGTAGAAAGATCCCTTCGGCACGCCTGCGGCCCTGGTGATGTCCTCGACGGAGCACGCACTGAAGCCGCGCCGGTGGAACTCCACCAGCGCCGACTCAACGATCTCTTCACGAACGCTCACCCGTGGCATGACTCGAATATGACCGGTCGTCTTAGTTTTGTCAAGGCCAGGCATTCCGCGGCTAAGTGCAGTCCCCCGCCTTACGCTGACCCAGACCGGCAAGACCCAGACCGGCAAGACCCAGACCGGCAAGACCCAGACCGGCAGCCGGCCTCGAGCCCGAACCTGCCAGCCGGCCTCGGCCCGGAGTATGCCCTCAGCCTCGAGCCCGAACCTGCCAGCCCCGAGCGGCCCGCGCCTCGACCGCGAGCAGAGCCAGGGGCTTCACATGCCTGGGCTGGCCAGAAGCTGCCAGGCTATGTGCCCGGACTAGCCCCGCACCCGATCAGGCCTATCCGCCAACGGTCCACAGGTCGTGAGCCGCACATCAGTCGCTAATATTTTCGATACTTGCTCGCCATGCGCTTCTATGTACGATATTCTTCTCTAAGAGGTTGACTCCGGCGAGGTGGGAGGTGACCAGATGCCAGCAGACCCCAGGAACCCTGAGGAAGACCAAGATCAGGTGCTGGCTGAGCAGATGGCCGCGTTCCCCGCTGAAGAGGAACCCATCTGGGAGGAACCCGATTACCTCGGCTGCCTGGACGGCGGCGGACTGGATGCACGGCCGGAGGATTCGCCTGCCCGGCCCTCAGATCGTCCAACCGTCGCTATCGACACGGCTCGCGGGGGGTTCGCCTGCGGCGGCGCGGCTGACGGTATGGCGCCGGGTGCGGTGCTGACTGCGCTGGCTGACCGGGTGTGGGAGGACGGTCTGAATGGGCTGGATGATGAAGAGCTGACCGGGGTGATGCAAGCCTGGCAGCGGCTGGGTGCGCACGCGGCGGCAGGGCTGCTCGCCGCGGTGTCGGAGCTCGCGGCCCGCCGCGAGGCTGAAGGTTCTGACACGAGGGACTGGCGGCCGCTGGAGCACGCGGACGATGAGGTCGCGATCGCGCTGACCATGACCCGCTACGCGGCCGGGCATGTGCTGGGCCTGGCCCTGGCGTTGGACCGGCTGCCGCTGACCCGGGCCGCGCTGGCCGCCGGGCAGATCGATGAGCGGCGTGCCTGGGTGATCGCTGATGAGCTGTCGGGCCTCGATGACGGGCACGCCGCCGCGGTCGAGGAACTGGTCATCGGCACGGCGGCCCGGCAGACCACCGGGCAGTTGCGGCCGGCGGTGCGCCGGGCCGTCATCGCCGCTGACCCGGCGGCCGCGAAGCGGCGCAAGGAAGAGGCTTTGAAGGATGCCCGGGTGGAAACGGGCAGCGCGCCGTCGGGGACCGCGTCGCTGTCGGGGCGGGACCTGCCGCCCGCCCAGGTGCTGGCCGCGGACAAGCACCTGACCGCGCTGGCCCAGGCGATGAAGAACGCCGGGGCCGGGGAGACGATGGACCGGTTGCGGGCCCGCGCCTACCTGCACCTGCTGGCCGGCCAGCCCGCCGCCACCCTCCTATCCCCTGCCACTGACGGCACGCCCGCCCGCCCGGGAAGCGCCCCGCCAGGTGACAGCACACCCGGCACCAGCGCGCCCGGCCGCCCAGGTGACAGCACACCAGGCAGCGGTACATCTAGCACCGGCGCGCCCGCAGGCAGCACGCCCGTCACCGGGGCCAGTGCCACCGGGACGGGCCAGCCCGGGTTCCCGGCGCTGCGCGGGACGGTGAATCTGACCATGCCGCTGTCGGCGTGGCTGGGCTGGACCCAGTCCCCGGGCCAGGTCCCCGGGTTCGGCACCCTGGACGCCGATGACTGCCGCGACCTGGCCGCCATGCTCGCCCGCACCCCGGCTAACACGTGGTGCATCACGCTCACCGATCCGGCCGGGCACGCCGTCGCCCACGGCTGCGCGAAACACGGCCCCAGCCCACCCAGTGAAACTGAACCAGGACCCGGTCCCAGGCCAGAACCCAGGCCACAGCCACGCGCCGGCCCCGGGCCACCCCAGCCAGGCGGCCCGTCCAGGAACGCCGGGCCACCGGGAAACGGCGGCGGCGCTGACTGGATCCGGACGGTGAAGATCACCCCGCTGCAGACCGAGACCTGCACCCACCCCCGCGAAACCCCCGCCTACCAGCCGGGCGCCGCGCTGCGCCACCTCATCTGCATCCGCCAGGCGACCTGCACCCGGCCCGGCTGCCGCCGCGCCGCCACCGCCTGCGACCTCGACCACACAGTGCCCTGGCACCTCGGCGGCCGGACCTGCGAATGCGGCCTCGCCCCGGCTTGCCGCCACGACCACAAACTCAAGCAAACCCCCGGCTGGACACTCACCCAAATCCAGCCCGGCTACATGACCTGGACCACCCCCGGCCACCGCAGCTACACCACCGAACCCACCAGCTACCCCGACTGACACGGTCCCACGCGGCACGCGCAGGCCACATCGCTCAGCCGTGCGCGCGCAACGCGGCGATCAGCCATTCGAAGACGGGGACGTGGGCCGGGAGCGGCGGCCAGCCGTTGATGATGCCCATGAGCTGCCAGTAGCGTTCGGCGCGGGCATCGGTTCCTGATTCCAGCCGGGCCAGCAGTTCCGGTCGGCGCCGGTCATCGGGGGTGCCGGCCAGGATGCGGTCCAGCACTTCGGCGCCTTCGGCCGACCCCGGAACCACGCCCTGCTGGCGTGCCGCCCCCGCGTACTCCATGACCCGGCCCACGAAATCCGCGGTGTGCGTGTCCGGCCCGGTGCTTCCCGGCTGCCTGGCACTCTCCGGCGGCTCCCGTTCCGCCGTTGCCTGTGCGCCGGATTCGGCCATGGCGCGGATGCGCCGCCGGAACGACGGGTCCTGGACCAGCCCGGCCAGCTCGATCCAGGCATCCACCTGCTCTGGAGTCGGATCATCCGGCAGTTCGGGGGTCGCTCCGCGCATGTGGGCCGCCAGGCGGGGATCGGGATCCAGGCCGCGGAAGACCTCATCGACGAAGTCGCCGATGATCTGCTGGCGTTCCTGCGCGGATAGCTTGGCTAGTTTGTTCATCAGTGTCATCTCCTCGATGCCGGGCTGCCGCTTCGCCATGGTGGCCAGCACCGCGCGGCGCAGCCGCAGGGCGGCTAGCTGCGCGTCCAGCGCCTCCACGTGCACGGCAGCGACCTCGGCCACGGTGGTCTTGTGCTCAAGCACACGCCGCACATCCGCCAGTCCCACGCCTAGCTCGCGCAAGGTAGCGACCAGTTCAAGGCGCGCGACGCAGGCCGTGTCATACAGCCGGTGGCCGCTGCCACTGCGCCCGGCGGGGGGCACCGCGCCGATGTCCGACCAGTACCTGATGGTGCGCACCGCCAGCCCGGTGCGCCGGGACAGCCGGCCGATCGTGAACAGCGCGCCATCGTCGTCCATGCTGCGAGTCTCGCGCCTCCACCGGCTGGAGATGCAAGCCCGGGCCGCGGCTTCGTGCGCTGCATGTGGTCGAAGGCTGGATGAACGTGACCGGCAGCCGGGTCGTCATGTCGGTGCTTGGCGCCTTCGACTGCGGCACCGCCACGTCGGCCGCGCAGTACGACCTAGGCAGCCAGGACCGGATCTAGAAGCTGCATCATGGCTACATCAGCTACGCGCTCGGCCAGGACGGGATCCTGGTCAATGACGCTGGTGATCCGCCGAGCGACGGCCCCGCCGCCAAGGGCTATCAGTACGATCTCGATGCCTACAGCGCCGTCGCGGCACCCCAGTCCTGCTGACGGACATGCTACTCAACGAACTGCGGCAGCCTTCTCTGGCAGCGTGCCGACTACAAACGCAGGAGCAGTGCCCCAGTCACGATTGACAGAGCCACGATTTGACAGAGCCACGATTGACAGCAGTTCCGGGCTGCCTTAAAGTACCAGGACACTAATACTTTGAGGATGTGGACCTTGAGAACACGGACTTTGAGGCCACCGAAATGATCAGCTTCCGGCTTGATGGCCGCTCGGTCGTGCCGCCCTATCTGCAAATCGTCCAGCAGGTCCGGCAGGCGCTCCGGATGGGCGTGCTCGATGTGGGAGACCAGCTCCCCACGGTGCGGGAGGTCGTCGCGGCGACGGCGATCAACCCCAACACGGTGCTCAAGGCCTACCGCGACCTGGAGCGCGAAGGCCTGGTCGAACCCCGGGCCGGCCATGGCACGTTCGTGCTGCGCCGCCCGCCCGGGCCGCCTCCCGGCACGCACTCGCGGCTGGCCCGCAGCCTGGCCCGGTGGGTACGTGAAGCCCGTGAGAACGGGCTGGACAACGACTCGATCGAATCGCTGCTGCGCGTCACGCTGCAGGCGGCGGACGAGGAGGAGATCGCATGACGGCCCGGACCGAGGCAGACCCTCCCGTGATCGAGACCCGCGGATTGTCGAAGCGCTACCGCCGGGTCACCGCCCTGAGCGACTGCACCATCACCGTTCCCGAAGGCCGGATTTCCGCGCTGATCGGCCCCAACGGTGCCGGCAAGACCACGCTGCTGCGGCTGCTCAGCGGGCTGGCCAGGCCGACCGGCGGTGACGTCACCGTGCTCGGCACCACACCCGGCCAGGACCCGGCGTTCCTGGCCGACATCGGGTTCCTCGCCCAGGAGATCCCGCTGTACGGGCGCTTCACCGCCGCCGACCACATCGGCATCGGCGCTCACCTCAACCCGCGCTGGGACGCCGCGTCCGTGCGACAGCGGCTGAACAGCCTGGACATACCGCTTGCCCAGGCCGTGGGCACGCTGTCCGGGGGCCAGCGCGCCCAGGTGGCCCTGGCGCTGACGCTGGCCAAACAGCCCAGGCTGCTGCTGCTCGACGAACCCGTCGCCGCGCTCGACCCGCTCGCCCGGCGTCAGTTCCTCGCCATCCTGGCCGACGCCGTGGCCCGCGGCGGCCTGACCGTCGCGCTGTCCTCGCACCTGGTCGCCGACCTGGAACGGGTCTGCGACCATCTCATCCTGCTGTCCGCGTCCCAGGTCCAGTTGTGCGGCGGCATCGATGCGCTGCTCGCCGAGCATCAGGTCCTGATCGGCCCGAGCAAGGACACCACCGCGATCGAGCGGACCCACACGCTCGTGCAGGCCGTGCGTACCGCCCGCCAGGCCACCCTGCTCATCCGCCGCGGCGGCCCGGTCACCGACCCCCGCTGGGAGGCGGCCGATGTCGGCCTCGAGGAAATGGTGCTCGCCTACATGGGCCAGCAGAACATGAGCCAGCAGAGCCTGGGCCAGGGCACCGGACCGGCGCTCACGCACCTGACCACGGTGGGGGAAGACCAATGACCTGGCTTGCCTGGCGCCAGCACCGCAATCAGGCCTTCTTCGGCGCCGCCGCCCTCGCCGCATTGACCGTACTGCTGCTGATCACCGGCCTGCAGATGGCATCGCAATACCATTCCGCCCTGGCCTCCTGCGCCGCCACCAGGACCTGCGGCGACCTGGCCAGTACTCTTTCCCTGGGCGATGGCCCGCTGCGCGTCCTGGTCACGCTGACCCTGGCCGTGCCGGCCCTGCTGGGACTGTTCTGGGGCGCGCCGCTGGTAGCCAGGGAACTCGAGACGGGGACCAGCCAGTTCGCCTGGATGCAGAGCGTCACGCGCAGGCATTGGTTCACGGTCAAGACCGGCTGGGTCCTGCTCGCCGCGACCGCCTGGGGCGGCGCCGTATCGGCCCTCGTCACCTGGTGGTCCGGCCCGGAGAATGCCCTCAACCAGCAGAGCTTCAATCTCGGCCAGTTCGACATCCAGGGCGTCGTCCCGGTCGGTTATGCGCTGTTCGCCGTGGCCCTCGGCATCGCGGCCGGAACCTTGGCCCGCCGCGCCCTGCCCGCGCTGGCCGTCACGCTCGGCGTCTTCGCTGCCCTGCGCATCGTGGTCGCGACCTACGTCCGCCCGCATTACATGACCGCGATCACCACAACGTTCAGTCCCGCCCAGCCCGCCTCCAGACCGGCCGGATCCTTGTGGCTCGCCCAAGGCACCATCGCCCCGAGCGGCCAACCGCTCCCGAACTCCTGGCCGGGCCTGCCGATCGACGGCAAGTCCGTGTCCCTGACCAGCATCTCCTCCGCCTGCCGCGGTCTTCTGCGCCACGGGACGTCCAGGGTCATCTCCTGCATGAGCGCCCACGGGTACCGCGGGTACGTCACCTACCAGCCGGGCAGCCGGTACTGGACGTTCCAGGGCATCGAGACCGGCATCTTCGTGCTCCTCGCCGCCGCCCTCATCGCCGTGACGGCGATTGTGCTCACCCGCCGCGACGTCTAGCGCGCCGCGGCGTCGAAGGCGGCCGCGAACACCTCGGCAATCCGCGCGATCTCCGCCTCGGTGATCACGAACGGCGGCGAGACCTGGAGCGACGTTCCCCGCAGCAAGCGGGTGATGACGCCGCGGTGGCGGATGTCGGCGACCAGCTGGGCGGCCAGCCCGGGATCCGCGGCCCTGGCCTCCTCCGCTATCTCCACCCCGGCGAGCAGGCCGGTCCCGGAGCGGACCTCCGCCACCAGCCGGTGCTCAGCGAGGGGCGCGAGGCTGCGCTCCAGGACCGGCTCGAGTTCGGCCACCCGCTCGATCAGCCGCTCCCGCTCGATCAGGTCCAGGTTGGCCAGGGCTACGGCGCACGAAGCGGGGTGCCCGGAATAGGTGTAGCCGTGGCGGAACACCTCGACCGATCCCTCGCGCCAGAACGGCTCGGCCACCCTCGTACCAACGATCACCGCGCCTACCGGGGCGTAACCCGAGCTCAGCCCCTTGGCCGCGGTGATCATGTCGGGGTCGAGCGCGAACCGCCCGCTGCCGAACCAGGCGCCGAGCCGCCCGAACCCGGTGATCACCTCGTCGGCGATGAACAGCACGTCGTTACGGCGGCAGATCTCCCGCACGCTGGTCAGGTACCCGGCCGGCGGCGGGTAGACCCCGCCGGCCCCGATCACCGGTTCGCAGAAGAAGGCGGCCACCCGCCCGGCCCCCACCTGCTCGATCGTCTTGTCCAGCGCCGCGGGGTCGTCCCAGGCCACGTGCTCCACCTGCGAGACGAGCGGCAGGAAGGGCTCGGTGTTGGCCGGGATGCCACCAAGCGACGTTCCGTACGCGTTCATCCCGTGGTAAGCGTGTGACCGGGCGATGGTTACCAGCTTGTCTGGCCGGCCGGTGGCCCGCCAGTAGGCCCGCGCGAGCTTGGCCGCGGTGTCCACCGCGTCCGATCCGCCGCCCGGGGTGAGGAAGACCTTCGCGTCCTGGACCGGGGCCAGATCCGCGACCCGGCGGGCCAGTTCCTCGGCCGGCGGGTTGGAGTAGGACTCGAATACCTGATAGCCGGCGAGCTGGCGCATCTGGGCCGCCGCGGCATCGGCGAGCTCGACGCGCCCGTGCCCGATGTTGCAGTACCAGAGGCTGGCCAGCGCGTCCAGGTAGGAGTGTCCCTGCGCGTCGAACACCGTCGCACCTTCACCCCGGACGATCGTGACGGCGTGACCGGCCAGCCCAGCCATGTTGGCAAACGGGTTCCACAGCACTTGCTGGCGCGCCGCGCCACCGGGTCCTGAGCCCACGACACCTCTCCTCACGCTGATGGCAGTTCTGCCAACCTATCGTTGCGAAAGGAAGCGGATAATCGCCGTGTCGAGTGCCCTAGCTACCTGTTCCTGGAAGGGTGTGGACGTCAGCAGGCTGGCGTCGGTCGCGTTGCGCATGTTGCCGCACTCGACCAGGACCTTGGGGACGCTGGTGAGGTTGAGCCCGGCGAGATCGTCGCGGGCGGTGATGCCGTCGGATCCGTCATACGTGCTTACCGGCATCGGCGTGCCGCTGAGAAACGCCTGGCGGACATCGGCGCCGAACCGCTCCGATGACGTGATTACCGCATCATTCGGTCCGTCCGCGACCGGTTCAAGGACCGTGAATCCCCGGCCCGACGCGGGGCCGCCGTCCGCGTGAATGTCGACCGCGACGTTCGCGTGCCCGGCATTGATGATCTGGGCCCGGGTATTCACACACGGCCCGACGCCGTCATTGCTCGTGCGCGTCATGACGACACGGGCGCCATCACGAACGAGATCGGCGCTGAGGAAAGTCGCGACGCTGAAATTGAACAACGCCTCGGTATATCCAGCATCGGTCTGAGTGCCCGTCGTGTCGCAGTTCTCCGACTCCCGGCCATTCCATATTTGGTGATCGATATAGGCCGGATCGGCGTAGTTGTGGCCATTGTGACCTGGGTCGATGCCGACGATCAGCCCAGCGAGAGGCAGCCCCGGGGTGCGGGCCGCCGGGGTGGCGGACGGCACCGCGCGGGACGACGCGGTGGGCCCGGCTTGAGTCTCTCGGTGCGGGCTGGGCGAAGAGGCCGCGCTGGCCGAAGATGGCGCGGCATGGGACGTGTGCGCCGCAGGCGGCCCGGCACTGGCGCCGCACGCGGAGGTCACGACGCCGACGGCGACGGTTACCATCGCCCAGCTCAGGCGCGCCCGCCCGGGTGATGCACGACGGTGCGCAGTCACGGTCGAGCCTCTTCCCTGCACCCGCCCGGGTCCCAGCCGGGCGTGCCGCGCAATGCGGTCCGCAGCTTGTCAGAGGCCAGGGTATGCCGACGGCGGCCGACCGCCACGCGAGACTGACCAACAGCTCACGTGATCACGCAGGATTCCCGCCGCCGGCTGCCTGGCCCTGGCCCAGTGGTGCCAAGCCAGGGCCAGGCAGTCCGGAGCCCCCCACCGAGGGCGCGGGAGTTAAGACTGGCTTCTGGCTGTTACCAGGAGCCGCCGCCCTGGTGCCAGCGGTGGCAGTGCCGGTGCCAGCCCCAGCCCCAGCCCTGGTCGCCCCAGCCCTGGTCGCCCCAGCCCTGGTTGCCCCAGCCCTGGTCGCCCCAGCCCTGGTCGCCCCAGCCGTTGCCCCGGCAGTGCCCGCGCCAGTTCTCGCTACGCTGGTGCGAGGCCACAGACTTCGCCTGGTGCACGACCGTTGAGGCCGATGCGACCCCCGGGACCGCGAGCATCGCCGCTGTCCCGATTCCCACCAGGGCGGAAATGTACCTACGCTTCATCCTGTCCCCCTCTAAACGACAGAGCACGGACTTTCCGTGCTCCGCAAACCCTCCAGGGTGGCGTTTGGCCTAGCGGGTCCCGCTCGGGTTCGCCGGCCAACATGTTACTACGCTCCCGTGTTTTATTGAATGCAATTTGGCACGTGAGATGGCCATCCGGCGGACGCCTATCCCAAGGCTCGGGCAAACGGGGACGTAATTGTGCTCAGCGCGCTCGAAAAGACGTGGTGCGCGAAAAGACGCGAATTATTCTGCGCTTTGCCCAGATACGCGCTAATGGCCGCGCGGGCAAAGGCGGCGATCGCAACACCGAGGCGTTCTCCGGCCGGTAGCGATCCGCGCTCTCAGGGGGCGGGCCCGACTGGCGGACACGAGCGGGATGGCGGACGATGGGCCCGGCCCGGCCGGGCCGGCCACAGCACTTATGACCGCGGCGCCGCCGCGCACAGGCGCCGGTTCCGGTCCTCAGCCTGCACGTCCGGACCCCGCGTCCCCCGGCCCCTCCTGCGGGCCAGGCTTCACCAGCATGTTCAGCAGCACCGGCTTGCCGGTCAGCTCCTCCAGCTCAGCGCGGAGCCGACCGGCCTCCGCACCGCCATGGCCGTGCACTACGCCCGGCCGGGCGGCCTCGACATCAACCCGGACGTGGTCCAGGTCCCCGCCGACCGCCACCGCGGATACCCCGGCCGCCCGTCCTATCCGCCGGCGCACCACCTCATCGATCTCCTCGATACGCAGCGCCTGGACCGTCAGGATCTCCGAACCGGCGGCGACCCCGGCCTCCCCGGACCCGGCCATCTCGATGTGGTCCGCCAGCTGCCGGTTCACCATGTCCCGCCGGCCCGGCTCATCCGCCGCCGCATATGCCCGGGCCGCCTCTCCGGTCAGCTCCAGGTCCACATGGGGATTCAGGTACACCCGCAACGCCACCGGTGGCTGGTCCGGATCACGCTCGGCGATGACCATGCGGCGGGCGACGGTGTACTTCTCCCCGGCCTGTTCCATCCGGGTCCGGACCTGCTTCTTGAACGCGCTGTCGTCAGTCACGCCATGTCCCTCGCGGCGACCCTGCCCCGCGCCCTGATCGCCTGGCTCAGCGGTGACTGATCTGTCCCAGCTAGCGCGAACCGGCGGCCCTTGTCCTCACCGCCACCGCGGGCGCGGGCCACGGCAGCTCGGAGTGCGGCAGGCGCTCCTGCCTGCACCCCAGGCTACCCAGCCTGCCCGCTACCCCAACCAGCACATCCCGGCCCGCACACGAGCCAATCCCAGCCGCAAGCCCTACGCAGTCCTACCCAGTTACCCGGGTTGATCATGAAAAGGGCAGAGGGGAATCACTCATCCGGGGGTGGAAACCGTGCCCGCGGATTATCACCCGCGCACATAGCGAACCAGGGTTACTGGGCAGTAACCTCAGCTCCTGCCCTCCGGGCTGAAGGCCAGCTGCCCGGTACGCGGGCAACCGATCGCGCCGCGGCGAGCCACCTTCTCGATGGCCCGCGTGTCCAGAAGGAGGAAGCATGTCCCATCGGAGACATCGGCTGCGTCTGGCGTCGATGCTGCTCGCCCTAGCCACCATCGTGGGACCCGCGGTCAGCGCGGCAACCGCGGGTCCCGCGGCCGCCGCCGACAACGTGATCACTGTCACTGGAGGCAGCGCGACCACTGTCAGTGCTCCTGGCGTGGCCGGTCAGCTCCTCGGCGCCGGAATCTTGCCCGTGGTGCTCCCGCCCGGCACGATGAGCATCAGTCTGTCCAACCTCACCGCCACCATCACGCTGCCGCTGACCGCCGGCAGCGTCAACCTGACGACCTTCAACGGCCAGGTCTCGGCGGGCGGCACCATCGTGTTCGCCAAGCTGTTCCCGCTGCACATCGTGCGGCTCACCAGCATCCAGGTGAACATCGTCAACGGCATCGTCACCCAAACCGCCTTGACCTCGGCCGGCACCCGGGTCTCGCTGTTCCAGCTCAGCCTGAACGGTGCCACCTTCGGCGGCGACGCGACCCACCTCGTCATCAGCAATCTGGCCACGACCATCACGGCCGACGGTGCGCAGTACCTCGACGCCGCGCTGCACACCCACGTGTTCACCGCCGGCATGCTGTTCGGCACGAGCAGCAGCACCTTCCAGCACAGCTGACCCAAGGGACGGCACGCACCGGCCGGCCTCCCGCCGGCCGGTGCGCACATCCTCGCCGGCCAGACGCATCCCACCATGGAGGTAGGAAGATCATGCGGAAGGAACAGGCCGACGGGATGAGCACCGGCCTCCCAGGCCAGCTCGGGCGGGCCGCCGCCGCGACCGTGCTCGTGGTGACCCTGGCCGGCACGACGTCGGTGCAGGCCGCGAGCACGGCCCAGGCACCCCCCGCCGCGAGCACGGCGCAGGCTGCGCCCGCCATGGCGGGACCGGGCGAACGGATGCCGAGCCCGGTGGTGATCGGGCCGATCACTGGCGGCGCTCATGGCCGGCCGTTCACCTCGTCGCCATTACCGCTCGGCCTGGCCGGATACACCGAGCAGGAGTACTTCCTGAAAGGCACCGCGACCGGCTACTCGCAGGCCGGCACCTGGGGCAGTGACGGCCGCTGGACGGCCCGGCCGGCCGAGACCGCTCCCTACGAGACGCGGATCCTGGTCCGGCGGCCGGCCAACCCGGCCCGCTTCAACGGCACGGTCGTGGTCGAGTGGCTGAATGTCAGCTTCAACGTCGACGTCGACCCCGACTTCCTGTACGAGAGCCAGGAACTGCTGCGCGCGGGCTACGCCTGGGTAGGCGTCTCCGCGCAGCAGTACGGGGTGCAGGGCCCGCTCGGGCTGAAAAACTGGGACCCGGCCCGCTATCAGGCGCTGAGCCATCCGGGGGACACGTTCTCCTACAGCATCTTCTCCCAGGCCGCCGAGTCGCTGCTGCACTCGCACGGGGCGAATCCGCTCGGCCCGCTGCATGCCAGGGCGCTGATCGCCGACGGTGAGTCGCAGTCGGCCGCGCGGATGGTCACCTACGCCAATGCCATCCAGCCACTCAGCCGGCTCTTCGACGGATTCCTGATCCACAGCCGCGGCGCGGCCGGCGCTCCGATCTCCCAGGCACCACAGGCGGCCCCGCCAATGCCCGCCGTGGCGCCAATTCGGGCCGACATCGGAGTTCCCGTCCTGACCGTCGAGACCGAGACCGACATCCTCGCGAGCGGGCTCGGCTACCTTCCCGCGACCCAGCCGGACAGCCGCTCGTTCCGGCTCTGGGAAGTGCCAGGCACATCCCATGTCGACAGCACGGAGCTCGGGCTGTCCGCCACCGAGGTTCTCCGTGACATCCCCACCTACCCGCAGGGTACGTGTGCGTTGCCGCCCAATGACGGCCAGGAGCGCTATGTCATGGATGCGGCGGTGGCCCAGCTCAACCGGTGGGTCCGGGCTGGCATCCCGGTACCGCACGCTCCCCTCATCGACATCGAGAACGGGGCGTACGTGACGGACAACTTCGGCAACGCGCTCGGCGGGGTGCGCACCCCGGCCGTGGACGCTCCGACCGCCAGGCTGACCGGAACCGGCAATACCGGCAGCAGCCTGCTCTGTTTCCTGCTCGGAACGACTACGCCGTTCAGCACGGCGCAGCTCACCGCGCTTTATCCGCTGCACAGCGACTACGTGGCGGCGGTGGCGCGGTCGGCGGCCAGCGACGTGCAGCAGGGGTTCCTGCTGCCGGCCGACGCGCTCCAGATCGACGAGACCGCGGCAGGCTCCCAGATTGGGCTGCCCGCCCCGACCGGCTGAAGCCAAGGAATCCCTTGTGATGCGCACGGGTCATTCGGCTGGTTCGGCGGCCAGGACCTCGGCCGCCGGCCCGGGTCGCAGTGGCCGTCCGGGTCGGTGCCGCGGCGCCCGGCTCGACAGGCGGATCACCAGTTCCGGTTCGAAGACCACCTGGCGATGCTGGTGGCCCTCCTGCGCGACGGTCTCGTCGATCAGCAGCTGCGCGGCGGAGCGCCCGAGTTGATGGCGGGGCTGGCGGACCGACGAGAGCGGGACCGCGGCCGCGGCCGCGAACTCAATGTCGTCGTAACCAACCAGGGCGACGCTTTCCGGGACCCGGATCTGGTGCGCCGTCATCTCTTGAAGGACACCAAGGGCAAGCAAATCGTTGGCGCAAAATACGGCAGTCGGCCGGGTTTCCGCGGGCAGCTCCGCGATAGCCGCACCGGCCTGCTGCCCGGCCGAGACGTTCAGCGCGCTGGTTTCGATAACGCGCAGCTCATCCGCGGCGCTCCCGGCCCGGCCCAGTGCCCGGAGGGCACCATCGCGGCGGTCAGCCACCTGCCGGATGCTCATCGGCCCCCCGACAAATGCGATCCGCTCGTGGCCTTCTTCTAGCAGATGTGAGACGGCCAGATCGCCGCCGAGCACGTCATCAACCGATACCGAGCATTGGCCATCGGACGATGACCTGCTGTCAACGAGTACCACGGGAGTACCGCGGCGCTGCAGCCGGGCTAGGCGCTCGCCGGCACCTGACACTGGCGTGATCAAGATGCCCTGCACCCGGTGCTCTTCCAGCAACTCGAGATAGCGGGACTCCTTCACCTGCTTGTCGTCGCTGTTGCACAGGATGACGGCCAGCCCGGACTCGCTGGCCTCGTCCTCGACACCGCGGGCCACGTCGGTGAAGAACGGGTTCGCCACGTCGAGAACGACGAGCCCGATCGTCCGGCTCCGCCCGGCGCGGAGCTGGCGGGCCGACTCGTTCCTGATGAAGCCCAGCGTTTTGATCGCGGCCTGGACACGGCTGCGGGTCGACTCGGCGACGACATCCGGGCGGTTGAGGACGTTGGAGACGGTGCCGACCGAGACGCCGGCAAGGGCGGCGACATCCCTGATGCTGACCGGCGCGTCCGCCACGGCGTCCTCCTGTGTGCTGTCAGTGTCACGGGCCAATTGGAACGTGTCAAACCGGCTCCGCCCATGATCGCGGAGCACTTCTTGTCTACGGGGACGTAGTGCTGATGCTGAAACGGGAGGGCATTCGGGCGCTGGTGCGGGCCCGGCGGGGCCGGTCCAGGTGGCGTTCGCGCCCGCATCTAGGCAGTACCGGCAGACGGGCCGGTGCGCCGACCCTGATGAGTGGGTGGCGTTCACGGCCGGAATTAAGACTGGCGAGTTCGACCTGGCCTGAGGTGAGATCAGGCCGGGTTCGGTAAAGGGCAGGCGGCCCGCCAGCACGGTCGTGATGGGGGCGGCGGGCTCGGGCCAGGACACGCGTCACAGGCCGGGTCGCCTCGATCTGGTGCGAGCCCGTAGTCAGGTGGTCACGAATCGTCCGCAGCTATCCGGTAGCTCCGCATTTCCCGGATCTGCCGGGGAGCGGCTCGATCGAGAACGCGAGGGGCGAGGCAGGATATACGCCAGGCCCAGCGGACATAGGCAGGAAAGGCCATCACCGCCTGGTTCCGCGCCACACCGTCCAGGATCACCCGCGCCGCCTGGGCCGCCTCAACCATCTTGACTCTGCCTGGCGTGCGGCCCGCGAGCTCCTGAGGCATCTTGACCAGCACCGCCCTCTCGAAGATCTTGGTCCGTACGTACCCGGGACAGACGACACTCACCTTCACCCCGAGGTCGGCGCCTTCAAGGCGCAGCGACCGGGAGAGCCCCACGACGGCATGCTTGGCGGTGCAGTACGGGGCGGTGAGCGGCGTCGGCAGCAAGCCAGCCCCCGACGACGTGTTCACGATGTGGCCGAACCCCTGCCCCACCATGATCGGATAAGCCGCTAGCGTGCCGTACAAGACGCCGTAGAGGTCCACATCCAGGACCTGGCGCCACTGGTCGAGGGTCAGGTCACGGGCGTCACCCCCGATCGCTACGCCGGCGTTGTTGAACTGGTAGTCGAGGCGGCCGTAAACAGAGGCGGTGTCCTCGACCAGATGCCTGATGTCCTGCTCCTGCGACACGTCAACGCGGCTTGCCGTGGCCCGCCCGCCGCTCTCCGCGACGGATTTGGCCACCCGCTCGGCGCTGTCCGCGTCGATGTCCGCGACGACCACCCGCGCGCCGCGGCGCGCCAGTTCCAGGCTGACGGCCTCGCCGATCCCCGAGCCTCCGCCGGTTACGATGGCCACTTTCTCGTCGAGCGAATCCGGCATTGCCGCCTCCTCTGGCTAGCTGGTCCCTTGCTCTCGCATACCGATGTCGTATCTGCCTCCGCGACCGCCCGGCCGGGTCACTCCCACCGGAAGAAGCGCACCGCCAGCGCGCCGAAGATGCCGGCGTACGCAAGCAGGATGAGCAGCGGTGCGATCGGGGGAAACCCGTTCAGCAGGGCGCTCTGGATCGCTTGCACCGCCGCGCCGAGCGGGGTGAAATTGCTGATATCGAGCAGCGGCTTCGGCATTTCCGCGCGGGGGAAGAACAGGCCGGCGAAGAACAGCATCGGGAAGAAGCAGGCCAGGGCGAGCAGCCCGCCGGCTTGCTCGGTCCGGGCGATCGCAGAGATCCACAACCCGACGGAGAACAGCGCGGCCATCGCTGCCGCGAACGCCAGCACCAGTCCGCCGGGGCTCTTCGGGACGGCGGTGCCGAAGCCGGCCGTGGCCACGGCCAGAAGAAGGACCAGTTCCACCGCCGCGAAGCCCACGTTGAGGACGAGCTGCGCGGCGAGCACCCAGGCCGGCGGCGCCGGCGTGAGGGACAGGCGACGCAGGATGCCCTGCTGGCGGTAGCTGGCCAGCGCGACCGGCAGGCCGAAGAGCGCGAGCGCGGCGATGACCATCGCGAGGAAGACCGGAACGTACACGGTGAAGTCCGTGAGACCGCCCAGGGCCTTCACGGGTATGTTCGTTGGTCGGAGGCTCCCGAAGACTACCAGCAGCCCCGTGGGCACCACGACCCCAGCCCACAGCCCGAGGGGCCGCCTGCGGGAGAGCCTGGACTCGTTCAGGACTATCATCCCGAATGCCGCACGGGGCGTGCTCGCGGGCAGCAGCGACCAGCGGGTGCTCATGGCCGGGGCACCATCCCTTCGTTATGCAGATGGCGCCCGGTCAGCCGCACGAAAGCGTCCTCGAGCGTCGCTGCCTCCACCTGGACGTCCCCGGCGGTCAGCCCAGCCGACGCCAGCGCCAGGATCACGGCGTTGACTAGATCTCCCGACCCGCTCACGACCACGTGCCGGCCGTGACGCTCGACGCCTTTCACTTCGGGGAGCCCGGTCAGGAGCCGGTCGTCGAACGGCGCCGACGGAACGAATCGCACCCGCTGGCCGCCGTCGGCCCGCCGCGCCAGCCCGGCGGGGCTGTCGATCGCGACGACGGCGCCCCGATCCATCAGCGCCACCCGGTCACACAGGCGCTCGGCCTCCTCCATGTAGTGCGTGACCAGGACGATCGTCGCCCCGCGGTCGCGCACGCCCTCGATGAGGTCCCAAGTGTCGCGCCGGGCCTGGGGGTCGAGCCCGGTCGTCATCTCGTCGAGCATGGCGATCTTCGGCCGTCCGATGAGGGCCAGGGCGATCGAGAGCCGCTGCCTCTGGCCGCCCGACAGGTTTCGGTAGTAGTCCCTGCGTTTCCCGGACAGCCCCAGTGCGCGGACGAGTTCCTCGATGTCGGCCGGCTGGCGGTAAAAGGACCGGTAGAGATCGAGTATCTCGCCGACCTTCAGCCTGGCCGGCAGCGCGCTCGCCTGAAGCTGCGCGCCCACGATTAAATGCAGCTGTTCGGTGTCTTCGCCCGGGTCGAGGCCCAGCACGCGAACTGATCCCGAATCTGGCGACCGGAGCCCGAGAGCGCACTCGATAGTGGTGGTCTTCCCCGCCCCGTTCGGCCCGAGAATGCCGAAAATCTCGCCCTCAGCCACCGAGAACGACACGTCGTCAACCGCGGCCGTGCCGCCGTAGTTCTTGCGGAGATGCAGCACCTCGATCGCCGCCCCATCCGTGCCCGTGCAGGCGTTCACGGTCTGCATCCCTCCGAGCGTTCCGGTTCCCTGCGGGTAGCCCGGTCGAACAACGCCGCCAGCTCCCGGGCGTAGCGGTCCACGTCGAGATCGGGGTCTCGGGCCAGCCGGGGCGGCACCTGGTCGATCGCGCCACGGATGGCCAGCGCCATCACGTGCGGGTCGAAGTCCGCCCGGAAGTCACCGGCCGTCTGGAAATGGGCCAGAAGCTGCTCCAGCGACGTCACCAGGTAATCGAGACGCTTTTCGTCGAAGAGCTGGCTGCCGTCATCGCCGCGGGCGTTGAGGAAGATCTCAAGGAACGCGGTCAGGTGATTGCGGTGCTCCCGCATGAATGCGAGGTTCGACTCGATGTAGACCCGCAACATGCCCGCGCCGGATGACTCAGCCAGGATCCGCGGGAGCATGAATGCCTCGCCCTTGGCGAGCACCTCGGAGACGATCTCCCGGATGAGGTCATCCTTGCCAGCGAAGTGGTAGGAGATCACCCCTTTGCTGGTACCGGCCCGCTCGGCGATCCGGGCCAGCGACGCCTGGCCGTATCCCAGCTCGGCGATGGTGTCGATGGCCGCCGTCACGATCTGGGCCCGCCGCGCGGCCTCGGTGAACGTCAGGTCCCGCTGGCCGCTTGACCTAGATTCTGGCCACATGGTTTAAGATTAGTATTACCGGCCAGGCCGGTCAATCTCGCAACGTTCGCCCCTATCTGTCCGGGATACTCCGTGATCACGGAAGCTCGGGCGATCCAGGGTGGCCGGGCGGCGGCAGCCTCCCTCCACCGAGCGCAGCCCGGTCCCCCCACATGGCCGCAGCAGCCCCTGCCCCCGCGTGGCCGCAACAGCTAGGAAACCTGTCTGTAACGATTCAAGCATCAGGGTGCGGGGCCTCTTGACACGCCTTTGGCACGGCTTGACACTGCTTCACATATTTGAAACGTTCCACCATGCCACATCGCGCTCCGCCAGAAAGTCCTGGCCGGCCGCCGCGTCGAGGGGAGATTAGGCCGTGGATCATGACGGCAACGTCTTCGCCGACGGAGATGCCGAGCCCGTTCCCGGGACCAAGCCCGCTCCGGCGCCAGGCGCCAACCCCACGGCTGGCGCCGATCCCGCCGCCGACCCCGCCCCCACGGCTGGCGCCGAGCCCGTTCCCGGGAGCAAGCCCGCTCCGGCGCCAGGGGCCAACCCCGCCGCCTATCCCACGGCAGGCGCCGACCCCGCCTCCGCGGCAGGCGCCGACCCCGCCGCCGGGCCCGCTCCTGCGTCTGGCGGCGATCCCGGCCGCCCGCTGTTGTCGCTGCGGGATGCGACGAAGGCGTTCGGGGCCGTCCAGGCGATCGGCCTCGGGTCGATCGACCTGTACGGCGGCGAGACCCACGCGCTGGTGGGCGAGAACGGGGCCGGTAAGTCCACGCTGGTGAAGATCCTGGCCGGTGTCTACCAGCCCGACTCGGGCTCGCTGCTCATCGATGGCCGCCCGGTCCAGTTGCACGGCCCGGCGGACGCCCAGGCCGCGGGGATAGCGGTCATCTACCAGGAGCCCACGCTTTTCCCTGACCTGACCGTCGCGGAGAACATCTTCATGGGACGCCAGCCGTTGCGGGCCGGCCGGCGCATCGACGGCAAGTCGATGCGGGCCCAGGCGGCGGCTCTCTTCGCCCGGCTCGGGGTTCGGCTCGACCCGGGACGGATCTGCCGCGGGTTGTCCATCGCTGACCAGCAGATCGTCGAGATCGGTAAGGCGCTGTCCGTTGACGCCCGGATCATCGTGATGGACGAGCCCACCGCCGCGCTGTCGGCGACCGAGGTGGCCCGGCTGTTCGAGGTGGTGCGTACGCTCCGCGCGGCGGGCTCAGCGGTCCTGTTCATTTCGCACCGCCTGGAGGAGGTGTTCGAGATCTGCCAGCGGGTCACCGTGATGCGCGACGGCCGGCATGTGCTCACCCGGGAACTAGCCGGCCTTACCGCGGATGATCTGGTGCGGGCGATGGTGGGCCGGGAGATGGCCGGGCGCGCGGCCGGGGAACGCAGCACGCCCGGTCAGCCGGTGCTGCACATTGAGCATCTGACCCGGGAGGGGGTGTTCACCGACATCTCGCTCGAGGTGCGGGCCGGGGAGATCGTCGCCTTGGCCGGGCTGGTTGGGTCCGGGCGGAGTGAGGTCGCGAGGGCGATCTTTGGCATCGACCGGTACGACGCCGGGACCATTCTGATGGAGGGACAGGGGCTGCGCCGCGCGTCGCCCACGGCCGCGATGGCGGCCGGGGTCGGCTTCGTCCCCGAGGACCGGCGCCAGCAGGGCCTGGTCATGGACATGTCCGTGCAGCAGAACGTGGCGCTCGCGTCGCTGGGCAGGCTCAGGAGAGCCGGGCTCATCAGGGCGGCGGCCGAGCGCGCCTTGGCCGATGACTGGGCCGTGCGGCTAAAGCTCAAGTACGGCAAGCTCACCGACCCGGTGTCCCGCCTGTCCGGCGGCAATCAGCAGAAGGTCGTGCTGGCCAAGTGGCTGGGACGCAAACCCGCGCTGCTCATCGTGGATGAGCCGACCCGCGGGATCGACATCCCCACCAAGGCCGAGGTGCACCAGCTCCTGGTGCAACTGGCCAGGGATGGCGTGGCGGTGTTGATGATCTCCTCAGAACTTCCGGAAGTGCTGCGCATCGGGGACAGGATTCTGGTGATGCGCGAAGGACGGCTGATGGCGGAATTCAGCCACGCGGACGTCTCAGAGGAAAAGATCATGGCGGCGGCGACCGGCCAGCTCTCTGCCGCAGGCGCTGCCGGCAGCGGGCCAGCGCTATGAGCACGGCATTGACCGAGCGCCAGGATCCAGCCAGCGTCCCCGCCGGGACCGCCTCGCGCAAGCTCACTGAACGAGTCTTCCGGATCCGGGAATCCGGCATTATCGCCGTCCTCATCGTGTTCGTCGTCGTCACCGCGAGTATCCAGCCCAGGTTCATCGATCAGGCGAACATCCAGTTCGTGCTCAGTAACACCACCGTCTACGCCCTCCTCGCGCTCGGCGAGACGATGGTGGTCATCAGCCGGAACGTGGACCTGTCCGTTGGCTCGGTACTGGGCCTGTCGGCCTATGTCTCCACGAACCTCTTCGGGCACCACCCCGGCATTCCCATCGCGGTCGTGTTCCTCGCCGGCCTGGGGATCGGGCTCGTGTGCGGCATCGGCAACGGGCTCATGGTGGCCATCGGCCGGGTGCCCAGCCTGGTGGTCACACTGGCCACGCTCTACATCATCCGGGGAATAGACATTCTCATCGTGGGCGGAAACGAAGTAGTCGCCCAGACCCTCCCGAACAGCTTCATCAACATCCCGAGGGCCAACGTGGCCGGGGTCCCCTACCTGGCCATCGTGATCGCCGCAGTGATCGGTGCCGGGGCGTACTACCTGCGTTCGTTCCGGTCTGGGCGCGAGCTTTACGCGATCGGCTCGAACCCGGAGGCGGCACGGCTGGCCGGAATCCCCGTTGGCAAGCGGATCTTTACTGCCTTCGCGATCAGCGGCGGCATCGCCGGGCTGGCCGGTGTGCTCTGGGCCGCGCAGTACCAGACCATTGACTCCACCGCGGGGACTGGGTACGAGCTGACGGTCATCTCGGCCGTTGTGGTCGGCGGCGTGGCTATCTTCGGCGGGAGCGGAAGCGCCGTCGGCGCCGCGATCGGTGCACTCCTGCTCAGCACCATCAGCTCGGCGCTGAACGTGCTCGGGATCTCCCCATTCTGGGACCAGGCCATCGCCGGCTTCCTGCTCTTGGTGGCCATCACGCTCGATCGCCTCATCTCCCTCAGGCTGATCGCCGCGCTGCGACAAAGGAGTTCGGGCGTTGGAACCTGACCGAAGCACCCGGCTGCGTGGGGCAGCTCAGGCCTGGCCGCGGCGGGCGGGGATGCCATCCGCCGTGCGCTGGGAGACCGGCCTGGTCGTCGTGGCCGTCGCCGTCGTGGTGTTCGGCGCCCTCACCTCACCACAGTTTTTGACCAGCGCGAACTTCTTCAACCTGAGTGTCTCATCGGGTGAGGTAGCGATCATGGCGCTGCCGATGACGCTCATCATCATCAGCGGCGAAATCGATCTGTCGGTGGCATCAACCCTCGGCATGTCCAGTGCCACGCTCGGTTTCCTCTGGAACAAGCACTGGCCCATGCTGGCCATCTTCGTCGTCCTGGCCGTGCTGGGGGTGGCCGCAGGGCTGATCAACGGCCTCCTGGTGACCCGCGTCGGCTTGCCATCACTGGCGGTGACGATCGGCACCCTCGGGCTTTACCGTGGCATCGCGCAGATCATCCTGGGCGCGAACACGATCTCCAGCTTCCCGGCGAGGTACACCACCATCGGGATCAACCCGGTTCCGCATACCAACATCCCCTTTTCCGTAGCGATCTTCATCGTCCTGGCCGTGATATTCGGCGTGGTGCTGCACGCCACGCCGACCGGCCGCTCCGTCTACGCGATGGGAGCCAGCCCGGAAGCTGCGCTTTTCGCCGGGATCCGGGTCAAGCGCATCAAGACCATGCTCTTCGTGGTGTCCGGCCTGATCTGCTCCATGGCGGGCGCGCTCTGGACGTTCCGCCTGGCTACGGCGGTATGGAACAACGCGCTTGGCCTGGAGCTGAGCGTGGTGGCCATTGTCCTGCTCGGCGGCGTCTCCATCTTCGGCGGCAAGGGATCGATCGTCGGCGTGGTGCTCGCCGTGATCATCTTCGCCGGGCTGCTCAATGCCCTCCTGCTGACCAACTTCAACCAAGAGGCCACCGGCATCGTCATCGGCGGCCTCCTCCTGGTCAGTGTGTTCGTCCCCAACGCCGCAGCCCTGCTTAGCCGGGCCCGCGGGCTGGGCCGCGGCCGTAACCTGCGCCGCTCACCGGAAATCGGAGCAGTACATGACTGAAACGCGGCCAGGGGGCCACATCCCCGCAGCGCCGCAACCCGCGCCGCCACCACACCACCCCGCATCCCTCAACGGCCACCACGCCACCAGACCACATTCCTCAACGAAGACCACGCCATCATCCGCATCTCTCTCAACGGCCACCAGTCCACCACCCCACATGCCCCAAACGGCCACTCGACCGCCCACATCCCTCAACGACCACCACGCCACCAGGTCATCGAGCAAAGCCAGTTACGCCGGCCCGATTGAAAGGATTCAGATATGAGACGTTCCGTTAAGAGAGCGCTGTGGGGTCCCGCGGTGCTCCTGGTCGCGTCCGCAACGCTCGCGGCGTGCGGTTCATCAGGAAGTTCCACGACCTCCGGCTCGTCAAGCCCCGCCAGCGCCTCTGGGGGACTGAAGACCGGGCTGAAGGTCTTCGTGATCCCGAAGAACCTCGGCAACCCGTACTTCACAACGTCAGACAGCGTGAACTCCGGCGGGGCACTGGCCGCGCTCAGCGCGCTTGGTGAGACCGGGTCCGAGACGAGCGGCACCGCAGCCACGGCAGCGTCGCAGATCCCGGCCATCCAGGCCGCGATCACCAAGGGCGCCAATGCCCTCATTGTGTCGGCCACTGATCCTTCGGCGCTCTGCCCCACCCTGAAGTCCGCCATGGCCAAGGGCGTCACGGTCGTCACCTACGACTCGGACGCACCATCCTGCCGGAACCTGTTCATCAACCAGGCATCCACGGCCCAGATCGGGACCAGTGAGGTGGACCTGCTCGCGAAGCAGATCAACTCCACCGGCGATATCGCGATCGTGTCCGCCGCCGCTTCCGCGACGAACCAGAACGCCTGGATCGGCTACATGAAGCAAGAACTGGCGAAGTACCCGAATATGCACCTCGTCAGCACCGTCTACGGCAACGACGACCCGACCACCGCGACCCAGGTGACCCAGGGATTGCTGCAGAAGTACCCGAACCTCAAGGGCATCATCTCGCCGACGACGGTGGGCATCCTCGCCGCGGCGCAGGTTCTTGACACGGCCAAGTACCGCGGCAAGATCGCGCTCACTGGCCTTGGCACCCCCGATTCCCTGAAGAAGTTCGTGGCTGACGGCACCATCCAGTCCTTCGAGCTGTGGAATCCGGCGAATCTCGGCTTCCTGGCCGGGTACGCAGCGGTGAATTTCGCGTCGAAGAAGATCACGAGTAGCGCGGGTGGATCATTCACCGCGGGCAAGCTCGGCAAGTTCACGGTCGGTTCTGACAGCACCATCCTGCTTGGCCCGCCGTTCGTGTTCAACAAGGCCAACATCAGCCAGTTCAACTTCTAGGGACCACGGCGTGTCCCCGTGGATCCCGGCCGCTGCCACCGGCGCCGGCCGGGATCCACGGACCACCTTGCGGGAAGGGAACCGATGGAGCGGGTTTGCTTCCTGGCCCGGGTCCGGCCGGACCGGCTCGAGGAGTACCGGGCCCGGCACGGGGCGGTCTGGCCGGAGATGACCGACGCGCTGCGCAGCGCCGGCTGGACCAACTACACGCTCTTCCTCGCCGACGATGGGCTGCTCGTCGGCTACCTGGAAACCGACGACTACGCAGCGGCACAGCGGCGGATGGCACAGGCTGACGCCAACGAGCGCTGGCAGGCGGAGATGGCGCCCTTCTTCGCCGACCTCGGCGATCAGCGGCCCGACGAGGGGTTCCGCAGGCTGGCCGAGGTATTCCACCTTGACTGAGCCGCACCGTTCTGCGACCTGGAGATGACGCGAGATGCTTGACCTGACTGCCGTGAAGACCGCGTTGCGGGCGCAGCGGATTGAGACGCCGTCATGGGCGTTCGGTAATACCGGGACGCGGTTCAAGGTGTTCACCCAGCCGGGAGTGCCACGGACACCGCAGGAGAAGATCGCGGACGCGGCGCAGGTCCACACGTTCACCGGCGTCGCCCCGAGCGTGGCCGTGCACATCCCGTGGGACCGGGTCGACGACTACGGCGCACTGGCCGGCTACGCCGCGGACCTGGGCATCAGGATCGGGACCGTTAACGCGAACGTGTTCCAGGACGACGACTACAAGCTGGGCAGCGTGGCCAACCCCGACCCGGGGGTGCGAGCCAAAGCCGTCGCGCACCTGCTGGACTGCATCGACATCATGGACGCCACCGGATCAGCCGACCTCAAGCTGTGGTTCGCCGACGGCACCAACTACCCCGGCCAGGACGACATCCGGGGCCGCCAGGACCGCCTCGCCGACGCCCTCGCCCTCGTCTACCAGCGGCTCGCACCCCGCCAGCGGATGCTGCTGGAGTACAAGCTGTTCGAGCCCTCGTTCTACACCACCGACGTCCCCGACTGGGGCACCTCGCTGCTGCACTGCCAAGCGCTCGGCCCGCAAGCGGCCGTCGTCGTGGACACCGGCCACCACGCCCCCGGCACGAACATCGAGTTCATCGTGGCCGTCCTGCTGCGCGCCGGGCGCCTCGGCGGGTTCGACTTCAACAGCCGCTTCTACGCCGATGACGACCTGATGGTCGGCGCCGCCGACCCCTTCCAGTTGTTCCGCATCCTGCACGAGGTCGTGATGGCGGGCGCGCTCGGGCCCGACGCGGGGATCGCGTTCATGCTCGACCAGTGCCACAACATCGAGCCCAAGATCCCGGCCCAGATCCGCTCGGTCATGAACGTCCAGGAAGCCACGGCCAAAGCACTCCTCGTCGACACCGAAGCCCTCGCCACCGCCCAGCGCAACGGGGATGTGCTGGGCGCCCACGCCGCGCTCATGGACGGCTTCAACACGGACGTCCGGCCGCTTCTGGCGCAACTGCGCGAGGACATGGGTCTGGATCCCGACCCCATCGCCGCCTACCACCGCTCCGGCTACGGAGAGAAGATCATCACCGACCGCATCGGCGGCACCCCCGCCAGCTGGGTGTAGCTCGCCCGGGAAGGACAACGGACATGACACCGGCCCCGCCACCACCGCCCGAGGTCGCCGCGCTGCTCCAGCGCAGCAACCGGCTCGGGTCGGATCCGCGTAACACCAATTACGCGGGCGGCAACACCTCCGCGAAAGGCGAGGTCACCGACCCGGTGACCGGCCAGCCCGCCGAGTTGCTGTGGGTCAAGGGGTCCGGCGGTGACCTGGGCACGCTCACCGCGGACGGGCTGGCCGTGCTGCGGCTCGACCGGCTTCGCGCGCTCACCGGCGTCTACCCCGGCGTCGAGCGCGAAGACGAGATGGTCGCCGCCTTCGACTACTGCCTGCACGGCCTGGGTGGGGTGGCGGGGTCAGGACTAGCAGAGCGTGGGGTGGTGGGGTCAGGACTAGCAGAGCGTGGGGTGGCGGGGTCAGAACCAGCACAGCGGGGCGCGGCGCCGTCCATCGACACCGCCATGCACGGGCTCGTGGACGCCGCCCACGTCGACCATCTGCACCCCGACTCCGGGATCGCCCTCGCGACCGCCGCGAACGGTCCGGTGCTGACCGCTGACTGCTTCGGTGAGAGGGTCGGCTGGGTTCCGTGGCGGCGCCCGGGTTTCCAGCTCGGCCTGGACATCGCCGAGTTCCGCCGTGGCCATCCGCGGGCCATCGGGGTCATTCTCGGCGGCCATGGGATCACCGCCTGGGGCGATACCAGTGATCAGTGCGAAGCGCGGTCTTTGGAGATCATCGCTACGGCCCAGCAGTATCTCGACGCGCATGGGCGCGCGGAACCGTTGGGTGACGTTGTTCCTGAATTTCAGCCGCTGCCGGAGGCCCAGCGCCGTGAGCGGGCCGCCGCGCTGGCGCCGGTCCTGCGCGGGCTGGCCTCCACCGACCGCGCGCAGGTGGGGCGGTTCACTGACCGCCCGGTGGTGCTGGATTTCCTGGCCCGGCGCAAGCACCCGGCCCTCGCCGCGCTCGGCACCTCGTGCCCGGACCACTTCCTGCGGACCAAGGTCCGGCCGCTGATGCTCGACCGGCCGGCGGCCGCCCCGCTGGATGAGGTGCTCGCGCGGCTCCGTGAGCTGCACGCCGCCTACCGCGATGACTACCGCGCCTACTACGAACGGTACGCCGACGCCGCGACGCCGCCGATGCGCGGCGCCGACCCGGCGATCGTCCTGGTCCCGGGCATCGGGATGTTCAGCTTCGGCGCCGATGCGCAGACCGCGCGGGTCGCCGGGGAGTTCTACGTCAACGCGATCAACGTGATGCGCGGCGCGGAAGCGGTCTCCAGCTACTCCCCCATCGACGAGCGGGAGAAATTCCGCATCGAGTACTGGTCGCTGGAGGAAGCCAAGCTCAGGCGGCGCCCGAAGGCCAAGCCGCTGGCCACCCGGGTCGCCCTGGTGACCGGGGGCGGGTCAGGGATCGGGCGGGCCACCGCGGAGCGGCTGGCCGCCGAGGGCGCATGCGTGGTCGTCGCCGACCGGGACGGCGGCGCGGCGCAGAAGGTCGCCGACGGCATCGGCTCCGGCTACCTGACCACCGGGGACGTCGCGGTGGGTGTCACCTCTGACGTGACCGACGAGGCCAGCGTGGTCCAGGCGTTCCGGGTCGCGGCCCTGGCCTTCGGCGGCGTGGACCTGGTGGTCAACAACGCCGGGCTGTCCATCTCCAAGCCGCTGCTCGAGACGACCACGGCCGACTGGGATGTGCAGCACGATGTGATGGCGCGCGGATCGTTCCTGGTCTCCCGCGAGGCGGCCCGCACCATGCGGGCTCAGGGAATGGGCGGGGACATCGTCTACATCTGCAGCAAGAACTCGGTCGCCGCCGGGCCGAGCAACCTCGCCTACGGCGCCGCCAAAGCCGACCAGGCCCACCAGGTCCGGCTGCTCGCCGCGGAACTCGGCGAATCCGGCATCCGGGTCAACGGGATCAACCCCGATGGCGTGGTCCGCGGCTCCGGCATCTTCGCCGGCGGCTGGGGGGCTCAGCGGGCCGCCGTCTACGGCGTGCCCGAGGAAGAACTCGGCGCGTTCTACGCCCAGCGGACCCTGCTCAAGCGCGAAGTGCTCCCCGAGCATGTCGCGGCCGCGGTCGTCGTGCTCACCGCCGGCGACCTGCCGCTGACCACCGGGCTGCACATCCCGGTCGACGCCGGAGTGGCGGCGGCCTTCCTGCGCTGACCATCCTGCATATTGATCTCCACGGCCCGGCCGATCGAGGGGAGCCTCAGTGAGCGAGCCCGTCGCGGTGGCGGCTGTCGATCTGGGGGCGTCGGGCGGGCGGGTCATGGTCGGCGAGGTTGGTCCTGGCCGGCTGGAACTCCATGAACTGCATAGATTCCGCAACGATCCTGTGTCCGTGCTCGGCACGCAGTACTGGGACATTTTGCGGCTCTATCGGGACGTGCTGGACGGCCTGCGCGCGGCGGCCAGGGAGTTCGACCTGGCCAGCCTCGGGATCGACTCCTGGGGCGTGGATTACGGCCTGATCGACGAGAGCGGCGCGCTGCTCGGCAACCCGGTGCACTACCGGGACGCCCGGACCGATGGCATGGCTACCAAGGTGCTCGCCACCATCCCGGCGCCGGAACTGTACGCGGCCACCGGCATTCAGCAGCTCCAGATCAACACGATCTACCAGCTCGCCGCGGCGGCCGCCACTTCGCAACTGCACGCGGCCCGGACCCTGCTGCTGATCCCCGACCTGCTCGGGTACTGGCTCACCGGGGAGGTGGGCGCGGAGGTGACGAACGCGTCCACCACCCAGCTCTACGACGTGCGGGCCCAGTCCTGGGCGACCCAGATCATGGAGCGGGCCGGCATCCCGGCGCGGCTGTTCCCGGCGCTGCGGCCGCCCGGCGCCGTGATCGGTGACCTGCTGCCAGAGGCCGCCGGCCGGACCGGCTTGGGCGGCCGGGGCGGCCGGCGGCCCCGGTGTCCCGTGGTCGCGGTCGGCTCGCATGACACCGCGTCCGCCGTGGTCAGCGTGCCGGCCGCGGGCCGCGGCTTCGCCTTTATCTCCAGCGGCACCTGGTCCCTGGTCGGGGTGGAGCTGGAGCAGCCGGTGCTCACCGAGGCCAGCCGGATCGCCAACTTCACCAACGAGGCGGGGATCGACGGCACCATCCGCTACCTGCGCAACGTGATGGGTCTCTGGCTGCTCCAGGAATCGGTCCGGACCTGGTCGGACGCCGGGCTGCCCGCCGACGTGGAGACCCTGCTCGGCGAGGCCGCGCGGCGGCCGGCCCGGCGGGCCGTCATCGACCCCGATGACCCGGTGTTCCTGCCGCCCGGCGACATGCCGGCCCGCATCGCGGAAGCATGCCTTCGGAGCGGCCAGAGCCCGCCCCAGGACCCGGCGGAAACCGTCCGGTGCATCATCGACAGCCTCGCCCTGGCCTACCGGCGCGCGATCATCCAGGTCCAGGAGCTGTCCGGACGTCAGGTGGAGACCGTGCACATCGTCGGCGGCGGGGCGCGCAACGTACTGCTGGGCCAGCTCACCGCGGATGCCTGCGGCCTGCCCGTGGTCGCCGGCCCGGCCGAGGCCACGGCCCTGGGCAACATTCTGGTCCAGGCGCGCTCGCTCGGCTCTGGCCCAGCCGACCTGGACGGGATGCGCGCGCTGCTGCGTACCACCCAGCGACTGAGGCGCTTCGACCCGGCCGACGGGGCCAGCCGGGCCTGGGAGGCGGCCGCCCGCCGGCTCGCCTGACCGCCCCGTAACGTTCCCGGGACGGTCAGGTCGTAGCGTGGCCATCGTGGGTGAAGTGCAGCCCGGGGGCGGCCAGACGGCGATGGCGACGGAGAGTGTGGGCCGCCGCCTCTTCCTGGTGTCGCCGGCGACCTGGGTGGCGGTGCTCAGTGGCCTGGCCGCGCTGTGCCTCGCGGCCATGATCCTGCTGTCCCTGATGTCCCGCCAGGTCGGCAACGGGGCCGTGGCCCTGGTGATCGGCGTTCCGTGCGCGGGCGTCGGGGCGGTGGTCGCCCGGCGCAAGCCCGGTAACCCGCTCGGCTGGCTCTTTCTCGTGATCGCCGTCTGCCTCTTCCTCAGCACCGGCGGCGGAGACTACGCGGTCCTCGACTACCGCCTCGGGCACCACCTTCCGCTCGGCCCGGTAGGGCTGGCGCTGGACCCGCTGTGGGCTCGCGGGCCTCGCGCTGTTCGTGCTGGTGATCCTGCTCTTTCCTGATGGCAGGCTGCCGTCGCGGTTCTGGCGCTGGGCCCTGCGCGCCTTTTGCGCGCTGTTCGTGGCGCTGCTCGTCGCTTCCGCCGTGGCGACGGCTGATGTCTCGCCGGCACCCCATGCACGTCGATGCCACCGGCGGGCTGTCCGCCGTTGACAACCCGGCCGGCTGGTTCAGTGCCGTCGAGCGGCCAGGCTCCGTCCTCATCTTCTTCGCGTTGTGCTGCTTCGTCGGCCGCCAGGTGCTGAGTTGGCGGTGCTCGTCCGGGAACGGCGCCAGCAGCTGAAGTGGCTGGCGAGCGGGGCGGCCGTCACCATCGTCAGCGTGGTGCTCGCGGTGCCCTTCAGCACCTCGGGCACCACCACGACGGTCCAGCTGTGGGTGGACAACCTGCTCTGGTTCGGCCTAGCCGCACTGCCGGTGTCCATGGGGTGTGGCGATCTTGAAGTACAGGCTTTACGACATCGACCGGATCATCTCCCGGACGCTGGGCTATGCCGTGCTGACCGGGCTGCTGGTCGGCGTGTACGCGGGGCTTGGTGCTGCTGGCCACTCACGTGCTGGCCTTCGCCGCCCCGGTGTCGGTAGCCGCCGCCTACGCTGGCGGCGGCGGCGCTGTTCAGCCCACTGCGGCGGCGCGTCCAGCGGCTAGTGGACCGTCGGTTCAACCGGGCCCGCTATGACGCGGAGGTGACGGTGGCCGCGTTCGCGGTCCGCCTGAAGGACGCCGTGGAACTGGACTCGGTCCGGGATGACCTGGCCAGCGTCGTGCGGCAGACCCTGGAGCCCGCCCATGTCTCGGTATGGATGAGCGAAAGAAGGTGACTTGCTGCGTTTGGCCCCCGCGGGTTAGCCGGCTGTGCTCAGTACCGCCGCGAGGGCGTTGAGGGCCGCTGGGACCAGTGCGTAATAGGCCCAGACGCCGCGCTTGTCGCGGGTGAGGATTCCGGCGTCTACGAGGGTCTTGAGGTGGTGAGAGATGGTCGGCTGGGTGAGTCCGAGCGGCTCGGTCAGCTCGCAGACGCACGCTTCGCCGCCTTCATGCGCGGCGACCATCGATACCAGCCGCAGCCGCGTCGGGTCGGCCAGTGCTTTGAGCGTGCGGGCGAGGTCGGCGGCCTGATCGGCGGTGATCGGCTCTCGCAGCAGCGGCGCGCAGCACGTGTCGGCCAGCGGGAGGCGTGCGGGGCTCAGGGTGGCGGCTGGGGTGCTCACCTGGCCAGTATGGGTTAGGCATTGACACCTGTCTATGTCTTAGGCCAGGGTAGGCATCGATAGTTGTCTATGCCTGGGGGTGATCGTGGTGGGCGATGAGATGGGCGGCGACCTGCGCGAGGAGGTCCGGTCCCGGTATGCGGAGGCTGCGCGTGCGGTCCTGGAGCCGGGGGGCGGCGGGCCCGCCGGGTGCTGCGGCGGTTCCGCGCTGGATGCCTGCTGCGGGACTGGATCGGCGGCGCTCGATTCGGCCGACCGCTTGGGCGGGCCGCTCTATGAGGCGGGCCAGACAGATGATCTTCCTGAGGCGGCGGTGCTGGCCAGCCTGGGCTGCGGCAACCCGCTCGCGGTCGCCGATCTGCATGCGGGCGAGCGTGTGCTGGACCTGGGTTCCGGTGGTGGTATCGATGTGCTGCTGTCGGCGCGCCGGGTCGTGCCGTCCGGCTTCGTTTACGGCGTGGACATGACCGACGACATGCTGAAGCTAGCCCGCCAGAACGCCGTGAAGGCAGGCGCGCGGAATGTTGAGTTCCGTAAGGGCCAGATCGAGGATCTGCCGCTGGCTGATGCGTCGGTGGATGTGGTGATCTCCAACTGTGTGATCAATCTGTCCACTGACAAGCCCGCGGTCCTGGAGGAGATGTTCCGTGTCCTCGCGCCGGGTGGCCGGATCGGTATCTCTGACGTCGTCGCCGAGGATCACATGTCCGCCGCCGAGCGGGCGGCGGCGGGATCGTATGTCGGCTGCATCGCGGGTGCGCTGTCGCGTGCTGAGTACCTGGGCGGGCTCACCGCCGTCGGGTTCGCTGATGTGTCAGTCACCTTCACCGCTGAGGCGGCCCCGGGCATCCACCCGGCGGTCATCCGGGCGGTGAAGCCTGCCATCGCGTGACCGTCATGGCCGGTGTCCCGGGGGAAGCGCCGATTGATTGCGCTCCGTGCGTTGGTGGCCGCGAGTAGCGTCATCGGCACCGTGGTACTGGGTACAGGCACAGGGCCAAAGGTCACCATAGGGAAGGGGCCGGCAATGAGGATTGCCGATGACGTCACGCAGCTGATCGGGAATACGCCGCTGGTCCGGCTGCGCCGGGTGACCGACGGTGCGGGCGCGCAGGTCGTGGCGAAGCTGGAGTTCTTCAATCCGGCGCACAGCGTGAAGGACCGGATCGGCGTGGCCATGATCGACGCTGCGGAGCGCGACGGGCTGATCCACCCGGACACGATCATTCTGGAGCCCACCAGCGGCAACACGGGCATCGCGCTCGCCATGGTCTGCGCCGCCCGCGGCTACCATTGCGTGCTGACGATGCCCGAGACGATGAGCAAGGAGCGGCGGCAACTGCTGCGCGCCCTGGGCGCCGACCTGATCCTGACCCCCGGCGCCGAGGGCATGCCCGGTGCCATCGCCAAGGCGGAGCAGCTCGCCAAGGACGACGAGCGGTACTTCATCCCGCAGCAGTTCGAGAACCCGGCCAACCCGGCGATCCACCGGGCCACCACCGCCGAGGAAATCTGGCGGGACACCGACGGCGCGATCGATGTCTTCGTGGCCGGGGTCGGTACCGGGGGCACGATCACCGGCGTGGGCCAGCTACTCAGGGAACGCAAGCCATCGGTGCGGCTGGTGGCGGTCGAGCCGGCCGCGTCGCCGGTGCTGTCGGGCGGCCAGAAGGGCCCCCACCCGATCCAGGGCATCGGGGCCGGCTTCGTGCCGGCCGTCCTGGAGGTTGACCTCATCGACGAGGTCATCACGGTCGAGAACGACGCGGCGTTCGACATGGCCAGGCGGATGGCCCGGGAGGAGGGGCTGCTCGTCGGCATCTCGTCCGGCGCCGCGGTCTGGGCGGCCGTGGCGCTCGCGCACCGGCCCGAGAACGCGGGCGCGCTGATCGTGGTCGTGGTGCCTGACTTCGGCGAGCGGTATCTCAGCACCCCGCTGTTCGCCGGCCTGGACGACT
Organism: uncultured Actinomycetes bacterium; assembly: GCA_963822825.1. Taxonomy (GTDB): domain Bacteria; phylum Actinomycetota; class Actinomycetes; order Streptosporangiales; family Streptosporangiaceae; genus JAWWPY01. The sequence goes on from CAWGIW010000001.1 coordinate 404,302, forward strand.
AGCGGTGCCCGGAACCCTGCGACGCGATCTCCAGGCGGCCAGGGAACGGGATCCGGCCGCACGCAGCACCCTGGAGCTTGTGCTCTGCTACCCGGGCATACACGCGATCTGGGGGCACCGGATCAGCCACTGGCTGTGGCGGCGGGGCCTCAAGCTGGCCGGACGGCTTTGCTCGGCGCTGACTGCGTGGCTCACCGGCGTGGACATCCACCCGGCGGCGCTGCTCGGACCTGGCCTGTTCATCGACCACGCCGTGGGCGTGGTCATCGGGGAGACCGCCGAGGTTGGCACCGATGTGACGATCTACCACGGCGTCACGCTCGGCGGCAACCGCCTGGAGCGCGGCAAGCGCCACCCGACCGTCGGTGACCGGGTGACCATCGGGGCCGGCGCCAAGGTCCTCGGCCCGATCACGATCGGGCACGACAGCCGCATCGGCGCCAACGCCGTGGTGGTCAAGCCGGTGCCGCCCGACTCGGTGGTCGTGGGCGTACCCGGCCAGGTTATCCAGCGCAAGCAGGCCCGTGCGGCCACCGCGCCGGCGGATCTCGAGCACAGCCTGCTCCCCGACCTCGTCGGCGTCAGCCTTCGTGTGCTGCTTGACCGGATCGAGGACCTGGAGGCCAAGGTCAACGGGGTCAGCGGCCCGCCGCCTCCGCACCCCCACCCGGCCGCCTCCGAGGTGTGGTACGAGCAGGACTTCTCAATCTGACGGAATGATTTGGCCGTACGCCGACGTTCCGGTATATAGTCGCATCAAGTGATGCTCCCGCAGTAGCGGCAGCGTTTCCCTGAGAAGGGTCCCCGGCTCCATCCTCCCCGGACAAGATCCCGGGTGCGGACGTAGAGCGTTTCCCCGAAATGCCGGATCATGCCCCCGGCGGTGTTCTTTTTCTGAGCTGCCTGCTCGTGCGTATTTCCGCTGAGCCGCCAGCGATTCTCTTCGCGTACCCAGAATTTTTTGCCGTTCCTTGAAAGGAATTCCCGTATGACGACAATCACCCGTCAGCGCGCGGCCCGGCCGCCCGCCGTCGAAGTCCCCGAACCGCAGGTCCCGGTGTCGGGCATCCTCGATGTCCACGACAGCAAGGCGTTCGTCCGAGCCTCCGGCTACGAGCAGAATCCGGACGATATCTGCATCACCATCGCCCAGGTCCGGCAGTACGGACTGCGCAAGGGCGACTTTATCGAAGGCACCGCCCAGGTGTCCCGCCCGAGCCGGACGCGTGAGAAAAACGCCACGGTGACCCGCCTCGACACCGTCAACGGCGTCGAAGCCTCGCAGGCCAGGGAGCGCCCCGACTTCGCCGCCCTGACCCCCCTTCACCCGCAAGAGCGTCTCCGGCTCGAGTCCCCCGGCGGCTCGCCGATCGGGCGGATCATCGACCTCGTGAGCCCGATCGGCAAGGGGCAGCGCGGCCTCATCGTGTCTCCCCCCAAGGCCGGCAAGACGATGGTGCTCCAGGCGATCGCCGCCGCCATCGCCGCCAACCATCCCGAGGTGCACCTGATGGTGGTGCTCGTCGGTGAGCGGCCAGAAGAGGTCACCGACCTGGAGCGGTCGGTGCGCGGCGAGGTCATCGCCGCCACCTTCGACCAGGCCGCCAAGGAGCACATCGCCCTCGCGGAACTGGCCATCGAAAGGGCCAAACGCCTGGTCGAGATGGGCCGCGACGTCGTCGTGCTGCTCGACTCCATCACCCGGCTGGGCCGCGCCTACAACATCGCGGCCCCGCCCAGCAGCCGCATCCTGGCCGGCGGGGTAGCGGTGAGCGCGCTCTACCCGCCCCGCAAGTTCCTCGGCGCCGCCCGCAACATCGAAAACGGCGGTTCCCTGACCATCCTGTCCACCGCCCTGGTAGAAACCGGATCGCGTATGGACGACGTCTTCTTCGAGGAGTTCAAGGGCACCGGGAACATGGAACTGCGGCTGCGCCGGGACCTCGCCGAGAAGCGGATCTTCCCGGCCATCGACGTGACACCATCCAGCACCCGCCGGGACGACCTGCTGATGTCGCCCGAAGAGCACGCTGTCGTCGCCCAGCTGCGAAGGGGGCTGGCCGAACTCGACTCCCAGCAGGCCATTGAGCTGCTGCTGAAAAAGACGCGGTCGACCTCCTCGAACGCCGAGTTCCTGCTCCAGGTCCAGCGCAACGCCGGGGCGGCCGTCTACGCTTGAGGCGCGGGCCCTTCCTGAGCCCCGCGCTACGCCTGAGGCGCGCGCGCCGGCCTCTCGTCCGCGGCCCGCGCCTGGTCCCCCGGCGGCTGCTGCCCGCGCACCAGGCGGCCCACCTCCGCCCGGAGACGCACGAACGCCGGCAGTTCCCTCGTAGTGATCTGGTCGCGGGGAGATGGCAGGTCCACCGGCAGATCGGCCCGGACCTGGCCCGGCCCGCGGCTGAGCACCACGACCCGGTCGCCGACATAGACGCTCTCGTCGATATCGTGAGTGACCAGCAAGATCGTGATGTCCCGGGTACGGCGCACGGCCAGGATCAGGTCCTCCAGGTCCTCTCTGGTCTGGGCATCCACCGAGCCAAATGGCTCGTCCATCAGCAGCAGCACCGGATCGCAGGCCAGGGCACGGGCGATGGCGACCCGCTGCTGCATCCCGCCGGAAAGCTGCCACGGGTATTTCTGCGCGGTGCCGGTCAGCCCGACCGTGGCCAGCGCGGCGGTCGCTGTCTCCCGCCGGTCCTCGCGGCTGCGCTGTTTACCGCCCGGCTTACCGCCCGGCCTCCGGCGCAGCGGGAGCGCGACGTTGTCCAGGACGCTCAGCCAGGGCAGCAGGGAGCGGCTGTAATCCTGGAACACCAGCGCGAGCCCATCGGGCACCCGATCGACCCGGGTGCCGCCGAGCACGACGCGCCCGGCGGAGGGGGAGAGCAGGCCGGCGACACACCGCAACAGGGTGGACTTGCCGCAGCCCGAAGGCCCCACAATGCTGACCAGCTCGCCGTCGGCCACGCTCAAAGTGATCCGGTCTATGGCCAGGTGGCCCTCGGGAGGCGGGCCGTACGAGTGCGTCAGGTCCGTGATCTCCAGCATGGCTCTCTGCTTCCGTCGGTGGCCGTGCTTCTGTCAGCTTTCATGCTGCCGGGCGCCCCGGTGCCACGCCAGCAGCCGGTGCTCCATCGCCAGCTCGAGCACGTTGAGCAGGTTGCCCAGGATGGCGACGAGCACGAGCGTGGACCACAGCCAGGTCATGTCGAACGAACTCTCCGCGTTGTTCATCTCATACCCGAGGCCGTTGCTGCTCCCCGCGAGTTCCGCGAACACCATGAGGATGAGGGCCAGCGACACGCTCAGCCGCAGCCCGGCGAAGAACTTGGGCAGCGCCGCGGGGATGATCAGCCTGATCAGCCGCGACCAGGCGGGAAGCCGGAAGGCCCGGACCGTCTCCACCTGGACCGGGTCGAGGTACCTGGCGCCGTCGGCCGTGTTGAGCAGGATCGGCCAGATGGTGCCGAACGCGATAGTCGCCACTTCCATCTGGGTGCCGATCTTGAAAATGGCGATGAAGACGGGCACCAGCATCACCGCGGGCAGCGCCCGGCCGAACTGCAGCAGCGGGTCGAGGAAGCCGAAGACGGTGGAGGACCGGCCCAGGGCCAGGCCGGCGGCGCCGCCCACCGCGGCCGCGATGGCCAGCCCGGCCAGGACCCGGCCCAGGCTCGGCAGCAGGTTGCCGATGGCATCCTCGGTCAGGAACAGGTGCGCCGCGGGGCCAGAGAACCACAGCCGGTACATCCGGGTCAGGATCGCTGAGGGCGGCGGGAAAAACGAACTGTGCCGCGCCCGCGCCCACAACTCCCACACGCCCGCCGCGACCAGAAGCACCGTCCAGCGCCGCAGCACCGCGGTCATTGCGCCTCCGCCGCGTACGCCTGATGCCACGGCAGCAGCCGATACTGCGCCCAGACCAGGGCCGCATTGAGCACCAAGCCGAGCAAGCCGGCCCAGAGGGCCGCGGCCAGGACGAGAGCGGTGTTGCCAGCGCCAGTATTCGCGTCGGCTACGAACGCGCCGATGCCGTTGCCGCCGATGCGGCCGGTCAGGAATCCGGTGCTGATGTTGAGGATGATCGCGATGGAGGAGGCGAGCCGGATCCCGGTCGCGATGAACGGCGCCGCGCTCGGCAGCGAGACGAACCTGATCACCGCCCGCGGGCCGAACCCGAACGCGCGGAGCGTCTCCTTCGCCACCGGATCGGCGTCGTCGAGGCCGTAGATCGTGTTGAACAGCACCGGCCAGATCGCCGCGTAGACGATCAGCGTAACGTTCATCCGCAGGCCAGGGCCGATGAGCAGGCCCACGAGCACGATCAGCGCGACCGAAGGGATCGGCCGCAGGAATTCCACCACGGCCCGGGTGGCGGTACGCACCCCCGGCAAGCTGCCGAGCACGACGCCGCACGGAACGGCCACCGCGACAGCGATGGCGAGCCCGAGCGCCCATGCCTCCAGCGTCGCGGCGAGATCGGCCAGGAAGCGCGGGTTGGCGGCGAGCCCGGCGGTCCGCGCGAGCACCGTGGAGGCGAGCGGGAGGACCGCCGGGCTGATGATCCCGATACGGCCCAGCACTTCCGCGAGCAGCAGGAAACCAGCGATGCCGGCCAGCCCGCGCGCCCACTGGGGCACGCGACCTAGCTGGCGGCCCCGGGTCGCGGGCGCCTCAGTGGTCACGGGCGCCTCAGTGGAAGAGCATGGGCTGCACGTTGAACGGGCTCGTCAGCAGGCCTCCCGAGCGCATCAGGTCGGCGACCCGTTGCAGTTGCGCGGCGACCAGCGTGGCCGGGAAGGAGCCGAGGTTGATGGTGCCGGCCGCCGCTGCGGTGATCTTGGTGTAGGTCGGCAGGATCTGCTTCACCGCGGAGGGGTTGGCATCGGCGAACGCCTGCGCCTGGTTCAGCGCGCGCTGGAAGGCGGCCGCGGTCCGCGGGTACTTCTGGACCCACGCCTGGGTGGTGAAGTACCCCGAGAGTGGGAGGTCAGCGGTGGGGCCCGAGCATTCGGACATGACCTGCCGCGCACCGATGCTGTGCTCCGCGCCGGACAGGAAGGGCTCCACGACGCTGATGGCATTCACCCGGCCGGCCTTGAGCGCGGTCGCCATGTCCGGGAAGGGAATGGCCACGTACTTCACCGTGGCGGTGTTCACCCCATCGGACTTGAGCACAGCGTTGGTCGTGAGCGTCTGGATATTGTTGGTGAGGTTGACGGCAATGGTCTTGCCCGCCAGCCCGGCCGGGCTGGTGATGCCCGACCCCGGCATGGCCAGGACGCCGAAACTGCTCGCGCTGCACGCCACTCCCGCCGCCAGGACCTGGAGGCTGAACGTGCCCTTGGCCTGCCCTTCGAAATACGACACGTAATTCCCGCCGCCGACGATGTTGACCGTGCCGTGCAGCAGGTCGGGAAGCGCCAGCGTGCTCTGCGCAATGATCTCGGGAGTCACGGTGAGGCCCTGCTGCCTGAAATAGCCTTCCTTGATGGCCAGGAAGAGCGGCGCGTCGTCCACGATGGGCAGAGCCGCGACCGTGAGATGCGTCTTCTCAGGACCGGTGCTGCCGCCCGTGCTGCTGCCCTTCGCGGCGGTACCCGAGCCACCGCAGGCCGCGGTGACCAGCACTGTCGCTAATCCGGCCGCGACCAGCCAGCCATGCCTCAGACGGATGGGCCTCACGCGGATGAGCCTCATGAGTCTCCTCAGCTGTCATGACCACGAACGCGGGGCGGCCCCCAGCTTCGAATCCCAGCCCAACAGATAGAGATGTGACCTTACAGTAACCAACATCAACGTGACTATTGGGGCATAATCGCCTACCCGCAGCAGGAATGCAATCACCTCCGGTCACCTTCTGGCCCGACGGCCGGGGAATCCCGGTAGGCGCCCCTCTTGCCGCGCGGCCGCTGAGCGGCCCGCGGGGTGGCCCGGAACCTGGCCACCCCGCGAGCCCCGGCCGGCCGGGGCGGCTCAGCAGGGGCCGTCGTTGTTCCAGGCGCCCGACGCGCCGCCCGGGACCTCGTCGTAATTCCATTGGTTGGCGGTCCACTGGTCACCGCCGTAGGACACGACGTTGCCGGAGACGTACGCGACGTTCGACACCCAGGCACCCGCGGTGCAGCCGCCGCCCGAGCTGGGGGTGGGGCTGGGCGACGGCGTCGGAGCCGGTGATGTCGTGGTGGGGGTGGGCGTGGGGGTCGGAGTCGGCGGCGTGGTGGCCGACGTGTGATTGGCGAACGCCACCGTGTAGGCGGTGAAGTCCCACGAATTCTGGGTCACGCTGCTGCAGTCGCTGGAGGTCACACCGTTGTTGACCGGATTGCATTCGCGGTCGCGGTTGACCGACCAGAACGTGTACCTGCTCAGGCCGGAACTCTCCGCGAAAGCGAGCACAGTCTGGAAATCACTCTGGTAGAAGTACTCGGCCGAGTCCGTCCGGCCATTCATCCCGGAGAAGCCCTCGTGCGCATAAGCCTGCGCGCTGGTCCAGCCGAACGTGCTCACCAGCTGGGCGTTGAAATCCTGCAGCGCGGTGACTTGTGAGGAGCCGCCACTGAAGCCACCGTCGAACGGCATGATCGTGAAGTCGTTGGGGGTGAATCCCAGGCCCTTGGCCTCGTTGAGCAGGAGCTGGCCGAAGTAGTTCGCGCCGGTGGGCGTGGACGGCATGGTGATCGAGATGAACAGGCCGGGATCCTCCTGCTGCAGGATCTGCGCGGCACCGAGTTCGTAGGCGATCGCCGTCGAGTTCTCGATCTCCGGTTCCTCCAGGTCGAAGTCGAATGCGTGCAGGCCGTAGGTGGTGATGACCTGCTGGTAGGCGGCTGCGGTGGCCGCGGCCGAGCTGCAGACCTGCCCGAGCTTGGTGCCGTTGTAGCCGCCCGCCGAGACGATCACGTCGCCCCCGCCCGTGCGTACCCCGTTGATGACGGCGGCCACCTGGGTGTCCGAGGACACCGGGTCGGTCCCGTCCCAGGCGGGAGCGCAGGAACCGCCGTTGGCCAGGATGAAGGCCATGTCGAACGCCTTCTGCCCGGTCGCGGACATCACCTGGCCGAGGTCGGGAGCGGCCGAGTCCAGCGTGCTGTAGTAGGGCGCGGATTCATACCAGTTGGCGCTCAGGGCGGCCGTCGTTTTGGCCGTCTTGGCCGTCAGGGTGGCCGTCGTCCAGGCGGGCGCGGCCTGGACCACCGCCGCCACTGCGACGATAGCGCCGCTGACCAGGAGGGCGGCAGTGAAGGCCGGGGCAGCCGTTCGCCACCTAAGGCGTGCCCGCGGCGCAGGCGGCGGGCCGAGCAGGGATTGATGCACATTTCCTCCCAGGAGGGGGACCGGGGTGGCATAATTAATAGGAAACTTTCCTATTAATTATGCACAAAAGGCTATCCCCGCCGCCTCGCGCGGTCAACCGGTTCAATCAGACCATTGGATGCTATTGGTCCGGGTCCGGCCGCATACGCTCCCGGCGGCCGATTCGGCCGTTGGGACTCGCGCCAATCAGCCCGGAGGCCTGTCGCTCGGCCAGCTCGCCGCTCCGTCGCGGGCGGCCGCAGTCAGTACACCTAGAGCTTGCGGCCCACCGCACAGTACGTGGGCAGGCCGGGGCGGTACACCGCGCCGGGCGGCCCGGGTTGCCAGTGACCCAGCGGCACCACGCCCGGTGCAGCGACTTCCAGGCCGTCGAAGAACCGGGCGACCTGAGCCCCGGTCCGTGGGTTGATGGAGACCGCGGAGTGCTGGTTGTAGGCGACGGTCCCGGCCGCCACCGTCCCGGACTGGATGTCGCTCGCGGCATGCGAGATCACCAGGAAACTGCCCGAGGGCATGGCCTCCATCAGCCGCGCCGTGATCCCGTACGGATCGTCCTCCTCCGGGATGAAATGCAGAACGGCCAGCAGCAGCACGGCGACCGGGGTGCGGAAGTCCAGCATCCCGGCGGCCTGCCGGAGGATCGTCTCGGTGTCCCGGAGGTCGGCGTCGATGTAGGCGGTCGTGCCCCACGGATCGCTGGTCAGCAGCGCCCGGGCGTGAGCCAGCACGATCGGG
>CAWGIW010000002.1:0-446055 GCA_963822825.1 uncultured Actinomycetes bacterium
GGATGACACCGAGCACCCTCCGGCACCGGCTCAGGCCCGACGGGCCATGGCAGATGCTGCTGCCCGGCGTCTACCTGGCCATCACCGGGACCGCGACGGCGGACCAGCGCGAGATGGGAGCCCTGCTCCATGCCGGTCCAGCCAGCGTCATCACTGGTCATGCCGCACTGCGCCGCAACGGGATCACCTCGGCGGCGCCGGGTATCATCGACGTGCTGGTGCCGGTGACCGTGTACACCGGCAGCGATTCATTCGTCCGGATTCACCGCACGAGGCGGATGCCCGAGCCGGTGAGGATAGACGGCGAAATACGCTACGTGACCGCTCCCCGCGCGATCGCTGATACCGCCCGTGGTCTCAGCAAGCCCCGGGAGGTACGCGCGCTCGTGGCCAACGCGGTGCAAAAACGGCACTGCACGGTCAGCATGCTCGCCAGGGAATTAGAGCAAGGCCCAAGCCGGGGATCGACCGCGTTGCGGGCCGCTCTAGCGGAGGTAGCGGACGGAATCCGGTCCGTCGCCGAGGGAGACTTCCGGGCCCTGCTCAAACGCGGCCGGCTACCCATGCCCATGTTCAACACGTGGCTCTATGACGACTCGAAGCTGATTGCGATCGTCGATGCCTGGTGGCCCCAGGCTGGCCTGGCCGCTGAAGTGGACTCGCGCGAGTGGCATCTGTCTCCGCAGGACTGGGAGCGGACGATGCGCCGCCACGCCGACTTGACCGCCCGCGGCATCCTCGTGCTGCATTTCACCCCGAGCCAGATCAGGAAGGAGCCAGGTACCGTGCTGGCCACCGTCGCGGCGGCCCTGGCGGCCAGGCCTGCACGGGCACCGCTGCCGATCCGGGCCGTCCCGGCTTCGTCTCGCGCCTAGCGCCAGCGATAGCGACACCCGGGCGCTGGCGGCCCGGGCGCTGGCCGGGCTGGGCGGTCGCCAGGCGGGCGGTGAATCGGCTAGAGGCCAAGCCGCCGCGACAGGTCGGACGCGAGGATCCCAGCCGGGTCCAGTTCGGCGCGCAGCTTCCTGAATTCCGCCAGCCGCGGGTACATCTGCGCCAGCACATCGGCCGGCACCCGCGAGTCCTTGGCCAGGTAGACACGACCGCCGGCCTCGACGACGAGCCGGTCAAGCAGGCCAAACAGCCCGGCCAGCCCCGGCGTCCGCGCGGGAAAGTCGAGTGCGAGCGTCCAGCCGGCCATGGGAAACGACAGCAATCCTGAGTCGCCCTCGCCGAACCGCTTCAGCACAGTCACGAAAGACGGCGCCCGCGCCGCGGCGACCAGCTCGAACGACCGGCGCACGGCGGCCTCCTGGCCAAACGGCACGACGTACTGGTACTGCCGGAAGCCGCCGGGGCCATAGACCCGGTTCCAGTTCCTGACGCCGTCCAGCGGGTGGAAGAACGTCCCGACGGTCTGCAGCTCGCCCTCACGCTGCCGCGGCGCCTTGCGGTACCACGCCTCGTTGGCCAGGGCCACCGTATAGCGGTTGATCAGCCCGGGCGGGAACCCGGCGGGCACGCCCAGGCGGGCGCCGGGCCGGAACGCGAACGGGTCCGTCCGGTCGGCCGGCGACAGGTCGGCCAGGTCGGCGAAGTCGCCGCTGGTGATCACCGACCGGCCCAGGCGAGCGCCCCTGGCCAGGCTGTCCGACCATGCCACTGTGTAACCAAAGGAGCGATCATGCTCGGCCAGGACGGCCATCGTCTCGTCAATGTCGGCCGTGCGCACGGTGTCCACCCGGACCCGCGAGGTGGCTACCCGTTTCAGCTGCACCGTGGCCTGCACGATGAGTCCGGTCAGGCCCATCCCGCCCGCCGTCGCCCAGAACAGCGCGGGATCGGCCTGACTGGTCACCGTGCGCAGCTCGCCGCCGGGCAGCAGCAGGTCGAACGACGGTACGTGCCTGGCAAAGCTGCCCGCCACGTGGTGATTCTTGCCGTGCACATCGGCCGCGATGGCGCCGCCGATGGTGACCTGCCGGGTGCCCGGAGACACTGGCACAAACCACCCGGCCGGCAGTCCCGCGACCATGAGCTGCTCCAGGCTGACGCCGGCCTCGCAGGTGGCCAGGCCGGTCGCCGTGTCCAGCTCGATGATCCGGTTCAGCCGGGCGGTCGAAATCACCACGCCGCCGCTCGCATTGCGCGGCGTTGTTGTAGCTACGTCCCAGGCCGCGGGCGATCATCCCGCGCGACGGGGCGGCGGCCCGCAGCAGCGTGGCGGCGTCGGCGGGGCTGGCCGGCTCGGCCAGCTCGGCCGAGGACGGCGCGACCCGGCCCCAGCCAGTCAGCGTGACTGTGCGGCTCGGCATGAGCGTTCGGCCCTCCTCGGTCCCCCCGACCAGCAGAAACGACGGCGGCCGGAGCAGCTGCCCGCCCGGCACGTCACGGCACGCATCGGCAGCTAGCGTGACCCACGAGCACTGGATCTTACTAATCGCGCCGTGCGGTAGCCGCCTCGACCCAGCTGGCCTGGCGGTTCTCCGGCCGGGACACTAGGCCCGGCGCCGGGCCAGCAGCCTCCGCTTCGGGCCCCGCTGGTCATCTGGCCGGTCATGCTGGAAAAGGACGGTGAACCCGGTGGGGAGCAGGGCCGCGGGCTCCCCCGCATCCAGCAACCAGTTGGCGCAGATGCCGGGCCGCGCGCGCCGTGCGTCAGCGGTGAAAGCCTCCCAGCCGATCAGGCCGCTCGCCGCCACCGCGTCCGCGGCCGCGGCGAACACCTCCCGGTCCCAGTAAGCGGTACCCAGCACGAGGGCGTAGCTCCCCGGCCGCGGGTGCCATGCTCGCAGGTCCGCGTGCACGAGCGTGATCAGATCGCTGAGCCCCCGGCGCTCAGCCTCCCGACTGAGCAGGCCGAGCGCCACCTCGGAAACGTCCACGGCGGTGACCCGGCGCCCGGCCGCGGCGGCCAGCAGGGCGCTGCCCGACGGCCCGCTGGCCAGATCGCAAACCGGCCCATCCGGCAGCCGCCGGGACAGGGCCGCCGCGGCCAGCGGGTGCGGATCGAACGACGCCTCGAAGCCGCCTTCGTACCGGGCATTCCACCTGAGCCGGTCTGGCTGGCCGGCCAGTTCCGGCGGAATCGACCCCACGCAGGGACTCTAACGCGCCAGACGGTCCAGCACCCCGGACGGTCCAGCACCCCGGGGCCGGTCCAGCGCCCCGGGGCGGTCCAGCACCCAGGGGCGTCCAGGCGTCACGTGCTCCCCCAGGACACGCGCCGCCACCACCTGCGGCTCGGTACGGGTGCTACGGTCCAGCGCTATGCCAGGCAAAGTCGCGATAGTCACCGGTGGCGGGACAGGCATCGGCCGGGCGTCCGCCCTGGCCCTCGGCCGGGACGGATACGCGGTCGTGATCGCCGGCCTGCGGCCCGGCCCGCTTGACCGGACAGTGAGCGACGGTTCAGCCGCCGGCTTCCGGCTCCGGGCGGTCGTCGCCGATGTGAGCGATCCGGCGGAGGTGCAGCGGCTGTTCGATCAGGCGGTGCGCCGCTTTGGACGGGTGGACCTTTTGTTCAACAACGCAGGGCGCGCGGCCCCGCCGGTCCCGTTGGAGGACGTGTCGTTCGCCGACTGGCAGTCGGTGGTGGGCGTGAACCTGACCGGGGCGTTCCTTTGCACCCAGGCGGCTTTCAGGGTCATGAAGGAACAGGATCCCCGCGGCGGCCGGATCATCAACAACGGGTCACTCTCCGCCTATTCGCCCCGGCCTCACTCGGCGCCCTACACCGCGACGAAGCACGCGGTTTCCGGCCTGACCAAGGCAACGTCACTGGACGGTCGCGGGTACGGCATCGCCTGCGGCCAGATCGACATCGGCAACGCCGCAACGGACCTGTCCGGCTGGCTCTCCACTGAAGCCCTGCAGCCGGATGGCAGCACCCGCCCCGAGCCGATGATCGATGCCGACCTGGTCGCCGACGCGGTCGTGCACATGGCGAATCTGCCGCTGACGGCGAATATCCAGTTCATGACCCTGATGGCGACCACGATGCCGTTCATCGGGCGCGGTTAGGTTCTGGTGCCACCCGGCCGACTGCTGGCCGTGAGCTTCTGGTCGTGCGCGATACTGCTGGCATGGGCGACCGCAATGTGCTGGGTGGTGAGCTGGAGCCGTGTGGCACCGACCCGGTCACCGGGTTCTACCGGAACGGATGCTGCAGCACCGGGCCGGAGGACCAGGGCAGCCACACGATCTGCGCGGTGGTGACCGCCGAGTTCCTCGAGCACCAGCGCCGGATAGGGAACGATCTCAGCACCCCGATGCCCGCGTTCCAGTTCCCTGGACTGGTACCCGGGGACCGTTGGTGCGTGACGGCGGTGAACTGGCTGCGGGCCCACCACGATGGCGCCGCCGCGCCCGTGGTGCTCGCATCGACGCATGAGCGGGCTCTGGAGATGGTGCCCCTCGCGGCGCTGAAGGAGCATGCCGTTAACGTCCCCGCCAATCCCGGCGCACTCGAGGACTAGGCTCGGCCAGTCCCGCGCCCGCCATCCTGACGTCCTGGCCGCCCAGGCCGGGGGTGCTGACCGACAGCCCGTGGCCGGACCGCAAGATCGATCAGGAGATGCCAGGTTCGCCTCGGTCATCATCGGTCAGCGTCAACGGCGCAGCAGTCTGCGACACCCCAGCAGGCTACCGACTTAGCCGAGTAAATTTCAGGCGCAGGACACTAGCTGCTCGCGGGCCTCAACCGCCTCCACCGCCTGAAACAGGCTGGCCGGTGACGGCCTGCAACTCCTGCTGGCCCATCTCCTGCAGCGGCTCTTCGTCGCAGTTGGCGAGGATGACGCCGACCCAGCCGGTGTCCGGGTAGAGGTTCCAGTTGGCGCCGATACCGGGGTTGCCACCGGAGCGCCCGGGCACCCACTGGCCTTTGATGATATGGACCGGCATCGTGTACGCCATGAACGACGGGTAGGCGGGGCTGGCTGGCCGTTCTGGGCACCCCCTTGGGGGATCTTGGCCCCGGTGAGCAACTCGGCGTAGGGCCGGTCCAGCACCGTGCCGTCGCCCAGCGCGTGCGCGAACCGGACCAGATCCGGCGCGGTGGCGAAGCCGCCGCCCCGGCGTCGCCGATGAAGCTGCGGCCCGGGTTCTTGCCTAGGGCGTGTTTAAAAGGTTGTCTGAGATGAGGTGGTTGGTCACAAGCTGGTGACATAGCGTGTCGGTGCCCGGAATGGCATGAGGTCTCCGGTAGATGAGTCATCGACCTAGAAGACCTGCATACCGGAGACCTCATGCCTACCGTACCGGTCAGCGGCCGGGCGGACCTGAGTGACGCGCAGTGGGCGGTGCTGGAGCCGCTGCTGCCGCGCGGCAAGAAGCCAGGGCGTCCGCCGAAGTGGACAAGACGCCAGCTCATCGACGGGATCCGGTGGCGGGTCCGGACCGGGGCGCCGTGGCGGGACGTGCCGGAGCGGTACGGGCCCTGGCAGTCGGTGTACGGGCTGTTCCGCCGGTGGCAGCGGGACGGCACCTGGGCACGGATCCTGACCGTGCTGCAGGCGCGGGCCGGTGCGGCCGGGCTGATCACCTGGGACGTGTCGGTGGATTCCACGGTCGCGCGGGCGCACCAGCATGCGGCCGGGGCGCGGAAAAAGGGGACCTGCAGGCAGAGCCGCCCGGCGGGGTAGATACCCGAGCCGGATGACCATGGCCTGGGCCGGTCCCGCGGCGGGCTGACCAGCAAGGTGCACCTGGCCTGCGAGCAGGGCCAGAAACCGCTGGCCATCGTGATCACCGCCGGGCAGCGCGGGGACAGCCCGCAGTTCCAGGCCATCCTGGGGCGGATCCGGGTTCCCCGGCCTGGCGGCGGCCACCCGCGCATCCGCCCGGACCGGGTGCTGGCCGACAAGGCCTACGGGTCCCGCGCCAACCGGGCTTACCTGCGCCGGCGCGGGATCCGGTGCACCATCCCGGAGAAAGCCGACCAGATCCGCAACCGCAAGAACAAAGGCAGCGCCGGGGGCCGCCCGCCGGCCTTCGACCGGGAGACTGTACAAGCAGCGGCACGCCGTCGAATGCGGCATCAGCAGGCTCAAGCGCAACCGCGCCGTCGCCACCCGCTACGACAAACTCGCCGTCCGCTACGAAGCCACCGTCCGCATCGCCGCCATCACCGAATGGCTATAACGGTTTCGTGTCTTGTGGCTTGATGGCCGATGATCGGGTGATGACCTGGACCACCCCGGAGATCACCCGCACCATCGCCCCGCTCGGCGCCCTGACAGGTGACGAGCGCACGCTCGCCGGCGCATGGCTGGATCTTCAGCGGCAGACGCTGCTATGGAAATGCGGCGGGCTGACCACCGGGCAGCTGAAACTGCGCGCCATCGAACCATCACGGCTATCTCTGCTCGGCCTGCTCCGTCACATGGCCGAACTCGAACGAGACTGGTTCCGCACCCGGTTCGCCGGGCAGCACGCCGGTTACCTGTACTGCAGCGACGATGACCTTAATGCCGAGTTCGACGTCAACAGCGCCGACGCTGAAACCGACTACGCCACATACATCCGCGAGATCGAAGTCGTCCGGCAGCTACTCTCCCGGCGCTCACTCGATGAGGTCTATCTCGACCCGCGCCGCAAGACCGAAATGAACCTCCGCTGGGTCTACTCATCGATGACCGTGGAGTACGCCCGGCACAACGGACACGCCGATCTGCTACGTGAACGAATCGACGGCCGCGCAGGTCACTGACCTGAGTTTCGGACTCGACGCCTTCTTAAACACGCCCTAGTGCGTCCGGGGACGGGCTGCTCTTGTCCAGGTTGCGGATCGCGTCCACCTGGCTGCCATCGGCCAGCGTCATGTACGGGTGCGCGATGTGCTGGTCGGTGAGCCACTGCGGCCTGGTGTAGAACCCCGAGCCGGTCATGCCGCAGCGTCCGAAGATGTGCTCCTGGATGTAGTCCCAGTACGTCGTGCCGGTCACGGCCTCCACGATCTGCGCGGCGATGTTGAGGGCGGCGCCGGCGCCGTCGGAGTGGGTATTGAAGCCCGCGCCGGGGACGGCCACCAGCTTCGCCTGCCGGGTCCACTGCTGGAAGAACTCGTGCACCTCCTCACGGCTGTGGAAGATGCGTTGCGGGTCTATCGCCGAGTCGCTCAGCCCGGAGGTGCTGGTGAGCAGATGGTGGATGGTCACCTGCTCGGCGATGTCCTTGGCGTAGCCCGTCAGGTGGGTGCCCACGGTGTCCGACAGCTTCACCTTGCCCTGCTGCGCTAGCTGCAAGATGGCCACCGCGCCGAACGGCTGGCTCGCCGAGGAGAGGTTGAACGCGACGCGCTCGCTGTTGCGGATCCCCTTCTCCTTGTCGGCCATGCCATAGCTGCGGGACAGCACCGTCCGGCCCCGGTGCGACAGCAGCACCACGCCGGAGAACTTGCCCTCGGCGGCCAGCTTCGCCACGTACCGGTCGTAGGCTCCGCCGGGCCGGGTGTCCGGCGGGATGCCTGGGTTGGCTGGGGCCGGGCCGGCGTGGACGGGCTGGGCGCCCGCCAGCGGCACGCCGGCCGCCACCACGCCGGCGGCCGCCAATCCGCCCCATCCGAGCAGCCGCCGCCGGTTGATACCACGTGCGGAATCCGACGGTTCTTCAAGGCGGACACGGCGCGGGCACGTTCGGAGGGCAGCGGCCTGGGGCTGGCGATCGCCTGGGAGAACGCGCGCCTGCATGGCGGTCACGTCCACGCGGGCAACCACCCGGGCGGCGGCGCGGTGTTCACCGTAAGCCTCCCGCTGGACGTGCCGGGATCACCGTGACGCGCTTGTGACTGGCGCGCCGGACATATCAGATATCGCGGCCCCATTGTCACAGACATGCCAAACGCAAACGCGTTTTCCCCGTCCTGGCTGCCGCAGATGCCGGGCATCCCGGCCGCCACTGCGGCCGCGGCGGCGCGGCGCATCCCGGCTGGCCCGGCCCCGGCCGAGGCCGCCTGCACGCGGGAGGAGTTCGACCAGATCAAGGCGGCCGCGGCCTGGACGTTCCGGACCACGCTGACGCGGATCAGGGCCAGCCACGAGCATCTGCACCGCCGGCACGACGGCGAGCTCTGCTCGCGCTGGTTCAGTTCTGGTCGCGCAGGGCCTCGATCCGCCGGAGGATGCGCTCAGGGAACCGGTGGCGGCCGGTCACAGCCAGCGCGAACCACATGCGGGTCTCCCGGTCGGAGCGGTGGATGTCGCATCGCAGCAGCGCCTGGGCCATGTGGTTACGGACCGTCAGGGGGCGGATGCCCAGCATGTCGGCGATCTCCTTGTCCGTGGTCCCGTCGGCATAGAGCTCGAGGACCTCCCGCTCGCGCGGCGTCAGGCTGCGGTAGAGGACCGAAAGCCAGTCGTCGGCCCTCGCGGTGGCGACCGCCCCGGGCACCGCCTGGGCCGGCAGCCTGAGCTGGTTCAAGCCTGCTCGCACGCACAGCTCCCTGATGCGGATGATCTCGTCGGCGAGGCCTTCGGCGCTGAGCCCGGCGGCCTCCATGACCTGCCCCCGTGGCATGCCGCTGGCCAGGTCGTTCAGGATCGCGTGGTGGCGTACGGTGAGGGGCAGCGAGCCAGCGTCAACGGCGTCCAGCAGCGCTCGCGCGAGCTGGGGCTTGACGTCCTGCGGAACGTGGACGGCGTCCCAGACCGCCTCCGCGAAAGGCGGGCCGTAAACGTCCTTGCCCAGGACGGCGCGGGCGCCGAGGACCCACGCGGCGACCCGTACCGGCCAGGCATCGCTCGCGGTGCGCACGACGACCGGCCGGGTTCTCATCAGCCGCTCGATCTCCTCGGCCGATCCGACGCCGACCAGGTCCAGGACGCACACGTCGTACGAGGCGCCCGTGACGCTGGGCGCCAGGTCGGCGATCCGCCGGACGACGGCAAGGACGCGGAACCGTCCTGCGGGGTCGCTGCGCAGCACATCCGCGGCGCCGCGGCCGGTGATCTCATGATCATCGATGATGACGACCGAGAGAACCCGGTCCGCGGGCGCAGTCATGCCGCGTCTCCTGAACTGGCCGGGGCCGGCGGCAGCATGGGCGCGCCGAGGACGACCCGGGTCATTCCGGGCCGTGACGTGACGGTCATGTCGCCTCCGATGTGCCGCAGATCCCCGTGGTGGCGCCGCCAGCTGCGCCAGGCATGGCCGACCGCGCTGCCTTCGGAGCGTCCGGAACCACGTGACCAGGCCTCTCCACAGCCTCAGGAGCCATCAGAAGGGCGCTCTCGGCGCACGTTCACCCTTTGCCTTCACAGATCAGACGCTCAGGAACCGCCGGGCGGGTGACAACACGAGGATCACAGAATGGTCTCTGGCGGCGGCTCCTCACCATTAACAGACAGGCGAAAGTCATCCGGTCGGCAGTGGCTGAGCTTCCTCCGAACCCGACGCGCCCGGGTTGGCCCGCGCATCGGCCACGAGAGTTTGACATCAAACCCTTAGGTATCTAATGGTTGTGGTAGGGTCAGGCCACGCCATAATCCGCTGGCGCCGGACCCAAGCACGCCGTACCGGCGCCGGACCCAAGCACGCCGTACCGGCGCCGGACCCAAGCACGCCGTACCGGCGCCGGACCCAAGCACGCTGAAGCGGCGCCAGACCCAAGCACGCCCGCAACCGGAGAAAGCATGAGCAGCCTCAGGGACAAGGTGGCACTGGTGACCGGGAGTTCCCGTGGCATCGGTGCGGCGATCGCCACGCTCTTCGCCAGCGAGGGCGCAAAGGTCATCGTGCACGGCCGGGACACCGCGGCGATGTCCGCAGTGACAGCGCGCATCCAGCAGGCCCGCGGACGCGCGATGCAGGCCGCCGCGGACCTCACGAGGTTCGCCGACATCGAGGCGATGCGCCGCCAGATAGAGCAGGAATTCGGGCCCGTCGATGTGCTCGTGGCCAACGCCGGGGGCAACCCTTCCCGGCCCGGCCCGGTCGAGCAGATCAGCGAGGCGGACTGGCGCGCGGCGGTTGACGGCAACCTCACGGCGACGTTCCTGACCATCAAGTGCTTCCTGCCTGGGATGAAGGAGCGCAAGGCAGGCAGCATCATCACCCTCTCCTCGGCCGCGGCCCGCCGGGCGCACCCGGGCTCGCCGGTCCCCTACGCAGCGGCCAAGGCAGGCATCCAGATCCTCACCCAGCACCTGGCCGCGCAGGCCGGCCCGGATGGCATACGCGTCAACTGCATCGCTCCGGAAACAATCCTCACCGACCGGAACAAGCGGCAAATTCCGGACCAGCAGCAGGAGGCGCTGGCCGGCCTGCACCCGCTACGGCGCCTGGGCACACCCGAGGACGTGGCCCGCGCGGCCCGCTACCTCGCTTCGGATGACGCGGCCTGGATCACCGGCCTGGTGCTGGATGTCGCCGGGGGCGCCGTCATGGTCTAGGGAGTGTCCCTAACGACTTTGCTGGCGTGTGGCACAGGTAGAACAGTTCCCGGTCGAGCAGCGCGGCCCCTTGACGAGCGTAGGCCAGAAACACCCCAAGCTGGCAGTTCGTGATCTTCCAGCCGTGCCCGTGTACTGCCGCTGCACCTTGCCGAACTGGCACCCTTCTTCTCGAACCCGGTGTCGTCCACTACCAGCGACTAACGCCAGAAAGATCACTAAGTGCGGCTGGAGTACTTGGCGTCATCGCCGGACACCCGGGAAACCCCTTTGCGATGCCGGGCGCCGCCGGAGTCCTGGCCGCCGAACGCAGAGATGGCCAGGCGCAACCTGGCCGGATGGGCGTGAACGTGGTCACCGTGGACGATGACGCTGGCCTGCCTTTCCGGGCCGGGTCCTTCGACTTGGTGGCCAGCAGGCACCCGGTCGAGACACCGTGGGCCGAGATTGCGCGGGTCCTCACGCCCGGCGGGGCATTCCTGTCCCAGCAGGTCGGGGCGGGCTCGGTGCGGGAACTGACCGACGCCATGATGGGCGGCCAGGAACCTAGCCAGGCGTGGAGCGCGCGACTGGCGGCCGTCCAGGCCGAGGCAGCCGGGCTGGCGGTGACCGATCTGCGCGGCGCGACGCTGCGGATGGGTTTCTACGATGTCGCCGCGGTCGTCGTTTTCCTGCGGAAAGTGATCTGGATCGTCCCTGGCTTCAGCATCGACCGCTACCGGCCTCAGCTAGCCGAACTCCATCGGCGCATCCAGGCCAACGGGCCGTTCGTCGCGCACGCCAAGCGCTTCCTCATCGAGGCCCGCAAGCCGGGCTGAGCCCGGTGGCCGATATTACGCCGCGCTTACGGGTGGCCCCGGGCGCCTTACGTGTCGCTTACGGCGGGCCTGCAACTGGGATCCGGCACATAGCGTCGTTGACGGAGCGTCCCATTGCCTGCCAAATATGGCAACCGCCAACCCGAGGGGGGCCTATCGTGTTCTCGCTTTCGAAGCCGCGCTGGCCGGTCGCTCTCCACCGCGGAGCCAGCCGCGCCCGGCCAGTTCAGGCCGGTCTTTCCGGTATCCCGGCGCGGGCCGTGCGGCCGCTCGCCGTGGTCGTGGGCTGCGCGGCGGCAATCACCGTGGCCGGCTGCACGAACGGCGCTGCGACCGGCGCTTCCTCGGGCGCCACGCCATCCGGCGGGATGGCCACCGCGACCGCTCAAGCCGGGCCGTCCGCGGCGACCGTGCTAACGGCTGCGGCCAGCAACGCCCCAGCGGTCAACTCGCTGGTGGCGACGCTCGACATCCACGCCACGGGCAGCCTGGACGCGGACCTGTCTGGCACCCTGACCGAGCAGATGCAGCCCAGCCAGGTCGTTGAGGTCCGTACCGCGGTCCCCAGCGGCCTGGACGCGATCCTGGCCGGTGACATGGCCTACCTCAAGCTCGGCGCGCTCACCCAGACCACCGGCAGGCCATGGCTCGAGGCGCCGCTCTCCGGGCTGAAGAGCAGCACCGGTGCCAGTCTCGCCCCCATGATCCAGCAACTGCGGGCCAGCGATCCGGTGGCGCAGGCCCAGATGTTCACGGCCGCCACGGATGCCCGGGAGACTGGCACCGGGGTGATCAGCGGCGTCCCGACCACCCAGTACACCGGCAGTTACAGCCTCGCGGCCGGCCTGGCCAAGCTGACCCCGGACCAGCGGGCCGGCCTGCAGTCCGACCTGGCGTCGAGCGGCATCACCACGACTGACTTCACGGTCTGGGTGGACTCGAAGAACCAGGTGCGCAAGATCAGCCTGGTCGAGTCAGGGAAATCCACGCGGATCACCATCGTCCTGGTGATCATCTCGCTCAACCAGGCCGTGCAGATCCAGCTTCCGCCGGCTGGTGAGGTGACCGGCGTGACCGGCGTCACCAGCACGCCGACGCCCCGTGTCACCGGCGCCCCGGTGCCCAGCACGCCGATGCCGGTGACCACGAGCACACCGGCGCCCAGCATCACCAGCACGCCGACGCCGGTCACGACAAGCCAGCCGACGGCGCCCCCAACCATCCAGCCCAGCCACTGGTGACCGGCACGACCTGAACGGCACCCTGGGCCCGCCGCCCCCTGGACAGGCTGACAGACATGACCGCGCAGGATCTCGACTCGGCACTGCGGGCGCTGGCCGACGGTAACCGCCGGACCATCCTGGCGCTGGTGCGGGATCAGCCCCGCGCGGTCGGGGAAATCACCAACCGGATCCCCTTGACCCAGCAGGCCGTTTCCCATCACCTGAGGGTGCTGAGGGACGCGGGCCTGGTGACCGAGCAGCGCTCGGGCACCCGGCATCTGTACCTGGTGAGCACCGCCGGGCTGCGTACCGTGCGGGTGTTCCTCGACGGGTTCTGGCCCCCCCAGCTGACCGCGCTGGCCGGGGCCGGGACGGCCGATTCCGGCGCGGCGGCGATGCGCCGGCGCCGCGATTGCTGACCCTCGGGATAACGGCCCATGTTGGGCCGTGAGCCGGTGACGCGCCGGTGGGTACTGTCGCGACCAATATGGTTTGGACTACAGTCCCCTGAAAGGCGCGCAGGTTATGGCGACATAGCGCAATGGAGCGTGGGTCGTGAAGCGGACGAAGAGAATCGCTGGAATCGTGTTGTCCGCGGCGCTGCTGGCGGCCGGGCTCACATCGGCGGCACCGGCCTTGGCCACGGCTCAGACCTGTGGCGGCTCCGGCGCACCGACATCGCTGAATGGCGCGCTGCCGGACAAGGCGACCTACCTGATCCAGTGCCCGTCGGGCGCCTGGAACGGCACGCTGTTCCTCTACAGCCACGGCTACGTGATCCCAGGCTCCGCGAATCCGGCCCAGGATGCCGGCGACTCGGTCACCGGCGGGTGGCTGCTCAGCCACGGCTTCGCGCTGGCCGGGTCGTCCTATGCGACCACCGGCTGGGCGATCCAGCAGGCGCTGCCCGACCAGATCGCCACGCTCGACGTCTTTGACCAGACCTTCGGAACGCCCGCGCGGACGATCGCATGGGGCCATTCGCTCGGCGGCATCATTACCGCTGGCCTGATCCAGCAGTATCCGGACCGCTTCAGCGCCGCCCTGCCGATGTGCGGCGTGCTCTCCGGCGGCGTGGCGACCTGGAACACCGCCTTGGACGCCGAGTTCGCCGTCCAGCAACTGATCGACCCGTCGGTCAGCGTCGTCGGCATCACCGACCCGACCAGCAACCTGACCGCCGCCGAAACCGCCGCGGCCGGCGCGCAGCAGACTCCGCAGGGCCGGGCGCGGCTGGCCCTCGTCGCGGCGCTGGGCGACACCCCAGGGTGGTTCACCCCGTTGTCCCCGGAGCCGGCGGCCAATGACTACGCGGGCCAGGAGGCCAACCAGTACCTCTGGGACACTCAGGTGGACTTCCCGTTCATCTTCGCGTTCCGCGCCGAGCTTGAGGCCCGGGCAGGCGGGAACCCCTCCTGGAACACCGGCGTGAACTACGCCAGCGACCTGGCGAAGTCGGCCGATTTCCGTGAAGTGATGGCCCTGTACAAGACAGCGGGCCTGAGCCTGCGCGACGACCTGGAAACGCTCAACCACGCCGCCCGGATCAGCGCCAAGCCCTCGGCCGTGAGCTACCTGGCGCATAACATCGCGTTCGACGGCGAGCTGTCCGTGCCGATGCTCACGATGCACACCACCGGTGACGGCCTGGTGGTGCCGGAGAACGAGCAGGCCTACCGCAGCGTCGTGGACCGGGCCGGCGACGGGTGGCTACTGCGGCAGATCTTCGTGCAGCGAGCCGGCCACTGCGCGTTCACCCCGGCCGAGACGATCACCGCCGCCCAGGTGCTGCTGAACCGCCTGCACACGGGGCACTGGGACGGCTCGGCGCTGGCCCCGGACGACCTGAACAGCCAGGCGGCCGCGCTCGGCCCGGCCTTTAACATTTACCCCACCAGCACAGGAATCGTCCCAACGGCACCGGCCTTCGTCAGCTACCGGCCCGCCCCCTACCTGAGACCGTTCGACCTGCGTCGGCAGGACGAGCGCTGACGCGGGCCCCGCTCGCATCACCATCCGCCCAGAGATAGCCCTAGGATCGCGCCGCGAACCAGGTCGTGGCCAGGCCGGTGCCGTTTTTCCAGATCTCGAAACCGGCGTCAACGTTGAGCATCCAGGACGACGGGCGGATCCAGTGCTTACTTTCCGCCTGAGCGATGAACGCGTTCAGGCGGAGCGCGGCAAACCGCGACACGGGCCGTACCGGCCGGAATTGGATGAGACGCCATTTTATACCGGCATGTTTGGTTATCCAGCTCCGCAGGTACCACCGGGCGCCGTCTTCCCACACGATGGGTGTGTGGCGGCCTGGTGCGGGCTGCCCATGGGAATTCATCCATATCATCAGCTCTCCCCCGGTGGCCTGCCCGGTGGTGATCGGCGTCTGGTTGAACCAGATGTCGTAAGTCGCGTCCCAGACGCCGGCCGCGTGCAGCGAGGCGTTCCAGGTCGTCACCGGGTCATGCAGGGCGGCAATCCTGGCCGGCAGGCCGCTGCCCGGGGTGCACAGCCCCCAGCTGCAGCCCAGGAATATGTAGGGGAAGGCCATCACCAGCCGCTGGCCCGGAATCAGCCGATGACTGGGTGACTGCGAAATTCGGCCGGGCATCGGAGTTTATGAGGCACTCCCGCTGGCCCCCGTAGTTGTCGTTCCTGACGATAAAGCTCTCGCCCAGCCGGTTGGCGACCGGCATGTACTGGTACTGGCCGCATAGCGCGGTGGCTGGCGAAGCGGACGCCGGGGGGGCGATGAGAAAACCGGCGGCCACAATTGCGTACCCGCAGCCCCCGGCCACGCTCACCACAATGCATTTCCGCAACGAAAATCCCCCCGGATGCTGACGGAAATGCTTAGTCTAGCAATAAGCCAACGAAATACCCTCGGACGGCAGCACGCTGGCACAGGGTCCATACCTGGAGGAGTCGCCCGGCTCGTGAGTGGCTCGCGGTACAGTCGCTGACATGCCGTCGGCTGTAATGTGTGGACCCGCACTGTGTGGACCGGTGCTGTGTGGACCCGCCAAGAACGCGCCTGATCTCCTGATCGGGCCGTTCGGGACCGCCTGGGACGCCGCAGCGTGGATGGCCGGGCCGACGGTCCAGCCCGGCCGCCGCGTGATGGCGATGGACCTCACCGCGCCGCACGACCTCAACCACTAGCGCAGCGGGCCACCGCCGCAATGACGTCTATCGAAGGACCCGATGCCGGCGAGCCAGCACGACGGGTGATCAGCGCGGTCGGCCGGTGGCAGCCCGCGCACCCCGGAGTTCTCGTGCTCGCCATCGACGGGCATGGCGGAGCGGGAAAGTCCACCCTCGCGGCCGCCATCGCCCGGGCGACCGGGGCGGCACTGGTGCATACCGACGACTTCTTCCAGCGGCCCGGCGCCCCGGCACGCCCAGCCGCCCCGGCACGCCCAGCCGCCCCGGCACGCCCAGCCGCCCCGGCACCTCCCGCCGCCCCGGCACCTCCCGGCGCCCCGGCACGCCCCGCCGCCCCGGCACCTCCCGCCGCCCCGGCACCTCCCGCCGCCCCGGCACTTCCCGGCGCCCCGGCACTTCCCGGCGCCCCGGCACTTCCCGGCGCCCCGGCACCCCCTGGCGCCCCGGCACCCCCGGCCGCCCCGTGGCCGCTGAGTCAGTATTACGACTGGCGCCGGATACGGGCGCAGGCCGTCGAGCCGCTGAGAGCGGGGCACCGCGCGACGTTCCGCAGGTTCGACTGGGAGCACGGCACTGGGCTCGACGACACCGGGCTCGACGGCACCGGGCTCGACGGCACGACCACGGTCGCGCCGGCCCCCCTCATCGTGCTCGAAGGCGTCTTTTCGGCCGCACCCGAGCTTTCCGACCTGGTGGACCGGTCGGTATTCGTCGAGACGCCGGAGCCGGAGCGGCTGCGGCGGCTGCGCGCCCGGGTCACGCCGGAGGAGTGGGACCCCGATTGGCTGCTCGCCGAGCAGGCATATTTCGACGCGATCAGGCCCCCCGCGTCATTCGATCTCATCGTGTCCGGCACGAGCATCAACCCGCCGGTGACGGGCAGATGACGGGGCGGTAACATAAGCACACACACGGGAGCTCGGGCAGACCGGGCTGAGAGGGTGGCTGGCCACGCGGCTATGCGCCACCGACCGTTTGAACCTGACCGGGTAATGCCGGCGTAGGGAGGTAGCGGTGACCGCTCGATGAACAAGCAAGCACCCCGCACGGCGCTCGCGCTCGCGGCCACGGCCGCCCTCGGCCTGGCGGCGTGCAGCGCGGGTGGCCCATCCGGAGGCGCACCCAGTTCCGGCCGTGGCGGCACGCCGGTCCGGGGCGGCACCGCGTACTTTGCCGAGCAGCCCCTGCAGCCGCCGACGTACATCTTCCCGCTCGTGTCCGGCGCGAACTTCAGCGTCGAAAATACGGCCGACTTCC
Organism: uncultured Actinomycetes bacterium; assembly: GCA_963822825.1. Lineage (GTDB taxonomy): Bacteria > Actinomycetota > Actinomycetes > Streptosporangiales > Streptosporangiaceae > JAWWPY01. The sequence continues at coordinate 16,852 of CAWGIW010000002.1, forward strand.
AGACCCTGCTCTACCCGCCGCTCTATTGGTACGGAGACCGGGGCCGCCCCTCGGTCGATTACCCGCTCTCGATCGGCAACGCGCCGGTCTTCAGCGACGGCAATCGCGTGGTCACCATCACGCTCAAGCATTACGCCTGGTCCGATGGCGAGACCGTGAGCGCCCGCGACGTCGGATTCTGGATCAACCTGGTCAAGGCAGACAAGGCTGACTGGGCGAACTACGTCCCCGGTGACTTCCCCGACAACGTGGTCTCGTGGAAGGCGCTCGGCCCGGCCACGGTGCAGCTCGATCTGAACGCCAGCTACAATCCGCTGTGGTTCACCCTTAACGAGCTGTCCCAGATCACCCCGCTCCCGATGGCCTGGGACCGGACCTCGCTCGCGGCGCCCGCCCCCGCCCCGACGGCGGCCAACCTGCCGGACACCACCACCGCCGGCGCGAAATCGGTTTACACCTTCCTGAACGACCAGGCCAAGACGATCTCCGGCTACGCGTCCAGTCCCATCTGGTCGGTCGTGGACGGCCCGTGGAAGCTGACCGGCCTGACCAGCGACGGTACCGCTACCTTCGTGCCCAACACGAGCTACTCCGGCCCAAACCAGCCACACCTGGCCAAGCTCGTCGAGCTGCCCTTCACCAGCGCCACCGCCGAGTTCTCGGTGCTGAAGGCCGGCTCGGCCAGCGGCGGGCCCGGCCGTTCCGGCCAGCAGATCTCGGTTGGCTATGTGCCCGACAACGACCTGCCGCAGCAGCCGGCTCTGCGGGCGCAGGGTTATCAGCTGATCAAGGACTTCCCGTTCGGCTTCGACTACTTCGAGCCGAACTTCAACAACCCGAAGGTCGGGCCGATCCTCAGGCAGCTGTACTTCCGCCAGGCATTCCAGCATCTCGTCGACCAGACCGGGTGGATCCACGCCTACTACAACGATCTCGGCGTGCCTACTTACAGCCCGGTGCCGGCCAGCCCTGCGAATCCCTACTCCGATGCCAGGGCCACGGTGAATCCGTACCCGTTCAGCGTCAAGGCCGCGAAGGCGCTGCTGGCCGCGCACGGCTGGAAGGTCGTCCCCAACGGGGTCACCAGCTGCGCCCGGGCCGGAACCGGAGGCAACGAGTGCGGCCCGGGCGTCAAGGCCGGCCAGCTCCTCAACTTCACCCTCATGTACCCGAGCGGCCTGCCCTACACCGATGGCTCGATGACCGATTTGCAGTCGGTCGCGAAGCAGGTCGGGATCGAGATATCGCTGGATGAGGTGACGTCGGACACCATCACCCAGACCATCGAGCCCTGCGCGGCATCGTCACCGGCCTGCGGCTGGGAACTCGGCAACTACGGGAGCGCCTGGGTCTTCGAGCCCGACCACTATCCGAGCGGCGAGGAGATCTTCCAGACGGGCGCGCTCGGCAACGTCAACAACTACTCTGATCCCGCGATCGACAAGCTGATCATCGCGACGACGACGTCGGCGGCTGGCGCCGCCGCCGCGCTCACCACCTACGCCGACCAGGTGCGGCTCCAGCTGCCGGACTTCTGGCAGCCGAGCCCCGCCACCCTGGACACGGCGGCGGCGAACCTGGGCGGCTTCACGCCGAACGCGTACGGCTTCATCAGCCCCGAGGAGTGGTACTTCACCAGGTGACCGGGTACATCATCCGGCGGATCGCCCAGGCCGTGCTGGTCGCGGCGGGGGTTACCGCGGTGACCTTCGGCCTCGAGCAGCTCATCCCGGGCAGCCTGGCGAGGGGAATCCTCGGCTCGCGGGCCAGCCCGGCCGAGATCGCGGCGTTCAACCGCGCCAACGGCCTCGATCGGCCGGTGATCGAGCAGTACCTCACCTTCCTGGGCCGCGTCGCCCGAGGCGACCTGGGCTTTTCCTACCGGCTGAACCAGAGCGTCGACTCGCTCGTGCTGCATCAGCTGCCGAACGATCTCATTCTGGTGGGCTCGGCGCTGGTCCTGGCCCTGGCGATCGCCATCCCGCTGGGAATCGCCCAGGCCACCCACCGGAACCGGGTGACCGACCAACTGGCCACGGCCGCGGCGTTCACGCTGTACTCGATGCCGTCGTACTGGCTGGCCATCTTGCTGATCGCCGGGCTCTCCGTGGGACTGCACGTCTTTCCCCCGGAGGCACCGCAGGCCAGCACGGTCGGCGGGCTGCTGGCCGACCCCAGGGCGCTGGTGCTGCCCGTGCTCACCCTCACCCTGATCAACGTGGCGCTGTTCAGCCGTTACATGCGCTCCGCCGCCATCGGGACGCTGGCCGAGGACTATGTTCGCGTGGCCCGGGCGAAAGGATTGCCGGAGCGGCTCGTCCTGAGCCGTCACGTGCTCCGCAATTCGCTCATCTCGGTCACCACGCTCGTCGGCCTGTCGATCCCGGCGGTGCTTACCGCCGGCCTGATCGTCGAGTACGTCTTCAACGTCCCGGGCGTCGGCCTCACCTACTACACGGCGGCGGTGAACTCCGACTACCCGGTCGAGCTCGGCATCACCGTGCTCGTCGGGATCGTCACCGTCGGGGGCAACCTGCTCGCCGACGTCGCGTACGCGCTGCTCGACCCCAGAGTCCGCTATGGCTGACGAACCCCATCCGCCCCAGGCAGCTCATCCGCCCCAGGCGACTCATCCGGCCCAGGCGGGCCGGCCGGCCCGCGATTCGGTGCTCCGGGCCTTCGCCGGCCACCGGCTCGGCCTGGCGGGCGTGGCGCTGATCGTGGCGCTGGCCCTCTTCTGCTTCCTCGGGCCCGCGATCTATCACACCGATCAGATTCACACGAACATCCAGCTCACGAACCTCCCGCCGGGCCACGGCCACCCGCTCGGCACGGATAACAACGGCTACGACATCCTCGGCCGGCTGATGATCGGCGGCCGGGCATCGCTGGAGATCGGTCTGGCCGTGGCGGTGCTCGCGACGGCCATCGGCGTCGTCTGGGGCGCGGTCGCCGGCTTCACCGGCGGCCTGGCGGACGCGGTCATGATGCGGGTGGTCGACATCGTGCTGGCCATTCCGGCGATCTTCCTGCTCGTCTACCTGTCCACGGTGCTGCGGCCCACGGTCCCGGTGCTGATCGTGGTGATCTCGCTGCTGTCCTGGCTAGGGCCCGCCCGGCTGGTGCGCGGCGAGGCGCTGTCGCTGCGCACGCGTGAGTTCATCGAGGCCGCGACGGTGATGGGCGGCCGCAGCCCGCGCATCGTCGCCAGGCACCTGGTTCCCAATACGTTCGGGACGATCGTCGTCAGCGCGACCTTCCAGGTGGCCGACGCGATCATCCTGCTGGCCACCCTGAGCTTTCTCGGCTTCGGGCTGCCGCCGCCCGCCGCGACCTGGGGCGGCATGCTGTCCCAGGGCACCACGTACCTGCTGGACGGATACTGGTGGGAGGTCTATCCGGCCGGCCTCATCATCATGCTGACCGTCATCGCCGTCAATTTCGTGGGCGACGTACTGCGGGACTCGCTCGACACCAGGCTCAGGCCGCCCTGACCCGCCAGGCCGCCCGCGTAAGGTGTCAGTGTTGACTGGAAAGCCTACGTAGAGGAGAGCAGATGGACGAGGACCGGGCCCGGGCCCGGGTTCGCGCCGAGCGAGCCGATGTGCTGAACCTGCTCGCCGACACCGAGGCGGCGGCGCAGCAGGACCGTGCTACCGAGGACGAGGCCGGGGAGAACGGGGACGTCGCCGATCCCGCCCAGCTACTGACCGCTCAGGGCATGGACGACGCGATCACGGAGAGCTTGCGTGACCGCCTGGCCGCGTTGGACCGGGCCGAGCAGCGGCTCGACAACGGGACATACGGGCGGTCCATCCGCAGCGGGCAGCCCATTCCCGACGAGCGGCTGGAGGCCGACCCGGCGGCGGAACTCACCGTCGAGGAAGCCCGGGCCGACGAGGCCCAGGCCCGGCCGTGACCGGCTGAGCGATCCGGCCGCCCCGACCCGGCTGAGCGACCCAGCCAGCCCCCGACCCAGCCAGCCCCCGACCCGCCGGCCCCACGACCCGGCCGCCGGCCCACGTCAGCCTGGCTGACCGGCCCCGTAGCCGGCGCTGCTCAGCATCCGGCGCAGGTCGACCACCGTCTGGGCGTCAACCTCTTTATGGGCGGGACGGTCGAGGTACTCGGTCTCAGACCCGACCGTGACGGCCACCAGGCCGTCGTGGTGGTCTACGACCGAGCCGATCGCCTCCAGCAACGAGACCACGGAGTGCCACTCGATGTTGTGGCTCACCGGGTGCTGAAAGATCTGGCGCAGCGTGTTGCGGTGATGGTTGCTGAGGTGCACTGGCTCTGACATCGATGACATCCATGCTCCTTCCGACCCCCACCCTAGCCCGGCGCCCCGTCCGCCGCCCGGTCCGGCAGGCCACCGGCGACCTTCTCGGCGATCAGCTCGAAGGAGTGGACCCGGTCCTCGATGTCGTAGACCATCGCGGTGAGCATCAGCTCGTCGGCGCCGGTGCGCTCGACCAGCCCCGTCAGCTGGTGCCGCACGGTTTCCGGGGAGCCGATCGCCTGCCCGGTGAACCGGTCCTCGGCGAACTGCCGCTCGAAGTCCGAGTACGGATAGGCGGCGGCCTCCTCGGGGCTGGCCAGCGGCTGCGGCGTTCCGGCCCGCAGGCGCAGGAACGACAGGGCCGCCGGGCCGGACAGCCAGTGCGCCCGCTCGTCGGTGTCCGCGCAGATCGCGCTCACCGCCACCATCGCGTACGGCCGTTCCAGCCATCGCGACGGCCGGAAATTCTGCCGGTACAGCGCCAGCGCGGGCACGGTGTTGGCCGAGCTGAAATGGTGCGCGAAGGAGAACGGCAGCCCAAGCAGCCCGGCCAGTTGCGCGCTGAACCCACTGGAGCCAAGCAGCCAGATCGCCGGCATGTCACCCCGCCCGGGGGTCGCGGCGATCCGGGCCCGGGGGTCCTCCCCCGTGAACAGCCCGATCAGGTCGTCGAGCTCCTGCGGGAACGCCTCCGCGGACAGGCCTTCCATCGTCCGGCGCAGGGCCAGCGCCGTGAGCTGGTCGGTACCCGGCGCGCGGCCGATACCGAGATCGATCCGGCCCGGATGCAACGCCTCCAGGGTGCCGAACTGCTCCGCCACCACCAGCGGGGCGTGATTGGGCAGCATCACCCCGCCGGAACCGACCCGGATGGTGGAGGTCGCCGCGGCCAGGTGCGCGATCAGGACGGCGGGCGCCGAACTGGCGATAGCCGGCATGTTGTGGTGCTCGGCCACCCAGAAGCGCCGGTACCCCAGTTCTTCGGTGCGCCGGGCCAGCTCGGTCGTCTGGCGCAGCGCCTGCCCGGATGTCGTGCCCGCGGCTACAGGGGAAAGGTCCAGAACGGATAGCGGCACGTTGATCACGTACAGCGCCAACCAGCGGCGACCGCGGTTTCTTCCAGGCCCCGGTCAGCCGGCCGGCAGCAGCGTGATCGCCGGCTCCAGCACCCGGCCGAAGCCGATTTCCCGGCGGGGCCCGGTGAGCGTGAACCGGAGGGCGGCCCGGATGTCGGCGCTCGACGCGCCCACCCGCAGCTCGACCTCGCCCGGGTCGACCTGCCGACGGCCCGATCGCCCGGTGTAGCTGGTGAGGTCGGCGTGCAGGTCGAAGAGGGCGGTCCGGCTCTGCCCCGGAGCCAGTTCCACCCGGGCGGCGGCGATCAGTTGCTGCAGCGGGCGGGCCACCTCGGCGACCGGGTCATGCAGGTAGACCTGGACGACTTCGGTGGTGGCGATCCCGGCTTCGTTGCGTAGCGTCACGGCCAGCTGGCAGCGGCCATCGGTCGGCCACAACTCGGGAGAGCGTTTCGTTGTTTCAATCCACCGGGGCGGGGCGTAGGAAAGCCCGTGGCCGAAGGGAAAGACCGGCGTGGGGTCGACGCTGCTGACCGTGCTGCGCTGGCCCAGGGCCGGGGTGAGGTAGGTGGCCGGCTGGCTGGCTCCCCCGGCGGGGAAGCTGACCGGCAGCCGCCCGGAGGGGTTGACCCGGCCGCTCAGCACGTCGGCCAGGGCGAAGGCGCCTTCCTCCCCGGGGAAGAACCCGCAGACCACGGCCGCGAGCCGGGCCACCTGCCGGGACAGTTCGTACGGCCGGCCAACCAGCAGCACGAGAACCACCGGCGTGCCGGTGGCCAGCAGGGCATCGAGCAATTCCTCCTGCCGGCCGGGCAGCCGCAGGTCGGCCGCGTCGCAGCCCTCCCCCGAGGTGCCCGCGCCGAACAGCCCGGCCCGGTCGCCGAGGACGGCCACGCAGACGTCGGCATCGCGCGCCGCGCGCACGGCGGCGGCGAGGCCGGCGTCATCGCCGCCCAGCACCGGGCAGCCCTGCGCGTAGCGGACCGCGTACCCGGCCGGGTCGCCGCGCAGGGCATCCAGCAGAGTCGGCACGCCGACCCCCATCGGCACGTCCGGATGATGCACGCCGACATGCACGGGGAACGAGTAGCAGCCGAGCATCGCGGCGGCCTCATCCGCCCGCGGCCCGACCACCGCGACGCTCCGCCCCGCGGCCAGCGGCAGGATCCTGTCGTTGCGCAGCAGGACGATCGAGCGCTGCGCCAGGTCTCGGGCCAGCCGGCGCGACGGGGCGTCATCCAGGCACTCACCGCCGGCGATCTGCGGCTCGGCGGACCAGCCGGCGTCCAGCAGGCCGAGCTCGCACTTCTGCGCCAGGACCCGCTCGACGGCCCGGTCCACGAGCGCGCCGTCCACCGTCCCGGACTCGATCGCGTCCAGCAGAGGCTCGCCGTAGCAGTTGACGGTCGGCAGTTCCACATCGATGCCCGCACTCAGCGCCAGGCCCGCGGCCTCGCCGCGGCTGGCCGCCGCACCGTGCAGGGTCTGCAGGAAAGAGACCGCGAAGTAATCGGAGACGACCGTCCCGGTGAAGCCGCAGGTGTCCGCGGAGCAGCCCGGTCAGCAGGCCGGCGTCGGCCGCCACCGGAACCCCGTCGATATCGGTGTAGGAGTTCATCACCGACCGGGCGCCCGCGCGGATGGCCATCTCGAACGGCGGCAGCAGCACATCCGCGAGCTCACGCGGGCCGATCGAGACGGGCGCCATGTTCCGCCCGGCCCGCGAGGCGGAGTAACCGGCGAAATGCTTCAGCGTCGAGACCATGCCCGCTGACTCGAGCCCGCGCACATAGGCGCTGCCGATGACGCCGACCAGGTAAGGGTCTTCGCCGATCGTCTCCTCGACCCGGCCCCAGCGCAGATCGCGGACCACGTCCAGGACCGGCGCGAGCCCCTGGTGCACGCCGAGCCGGCGCATGGCGGCCCCGATCTGCGCCGCCATCTGCTGGACCAGCCCGGGATCGAAGCTCGCCCCCCAGCAGAGCGGCGACGGGTAGATGGTCGCCTGCCAGGCCTCCAGGCCGGTCAGGCACTCCTCGTGCACCATGGCCGGGATGCCGAGGCGCCCGGCGGCCATGATCTGGCGCTGGCTGCGCGCCACCGCGTGGGCACCCTCGACCGGATCGACGGGAGCGGTGCCGAAGGGACGGGTGAGCTGCCCGACGCCGTCGCCGATCAGCTTGTCCCAGTCGGCCGGCGCCGCGGCGACGTCGTGCTGGTGCGGCACGACGTCGCCGCCAATCGCGTCGATACCGACCCAGACGCCGTACAGCTGGGCGACCTTCTCCCCGGTCGTCATCAGGGAGATCAGGTCACGGACCCGCTCGGCCGGGGCCTGCGCCGGGTCGCGCCAGATCTCGGTGGGACCGCTGCTCTCGGTAGAACCGCTGCTCTCGATAATCACCTGGGTCCGTCCGTCATCGAGGAATGGGCTCACTGGGCGTGCGCCGGGTCATCGCGTCCACGGCGCCTTCGGGCCAGTCGGTGGTGAAAGCTTCACGATCGGCGGCCCGTGTCCCGAGCGCGTTGATGCGGTGGTCACCCGGGCTCGGCGGGACATGGCTGACCTTGTGGCCCAGGCCGTGGATGACCGGCGCAGCCTGCGTCGGCGCGCCCGCGGCCAGGCCGTATTGCCTGGTCATGACGCTCGCGGCCATCGTGAAGGAAGCGTCGGCGCCGACGGCGACGTCGCGGATAGGGACACGGGAGCTTGGTTCCACCAGGGCGAGGATAGCCGTATAAAACGTTATCGACAACGATTGACATCGCCTGGGCGGCGCGCCAAACTCTGCGGCAAGCCAGCGGGGCCAGCCCCCGGCCGTGTTCCGCTTCTCATACGGCCCAGATCCAGCGGCCGGTCCCGGCCCGATATCCGCGCGCCTCGGTGACCAGCCGCGAGCCGCCCGAGCGCACAAGCCGCGCGAGAGATCTGGGCCAGAGGAAGGAGGCCGCACCGTCCCGGACGCGATGTCTTGGCCGTCAACGCCCAGCGAGACCGGAAAGGAAAGGTACCTTGTTGAGATTTACCCCGCGCACCGCCCGTGCAGCGCTGGCCAGCTCGGTGGCATTACTCGTGGTGAGCGCATTGGCAGTCTTCGTCCCATCTGTCCCGGCCGCCGCCGCGGACACCGCGACGATCAACGGCGCGACGACCTACCAGACCATCGCGGGGTTCGGCGCCTCAGAAGGGTTCGGCCAGGCCAGCACCATCGAGAACGCGGCATCGGCGACCCAGACACAGGCGCTGAACTACCTGTTCAGCCCCGCCTCCGGGGCCGGGCTCACGATCCTGCGCAACGAAATCAGCGCCGACTCGGGCGACACCATCGAGCCGACGGCGCCCTCCAGCCCGACGGCCACCCCGTCCTACCTGCCGCTCTCGTCGATCGGGAACGACATGGGGCAGCTGTGGCTGGCCCAGCAGATCAAGGCCAGCTACGGGGTCAGCAACGTGTTCGCCGACGCGTGGAGCGCGCCGCCGTTCATGAAGACCAATGACTCAGTTCGACAACGGCGGCACGCTGTGCGGCGTGCCGGGCGCGACGTGCTCCAGCGGTGACTGGCGGCAGGCCTACGCGAACTACCTGGTGCAGTACGCCAAGGATTACTCCGCGGCCGGGGTCCCGCTGACCTACATCGGTCCGGAGAACGAGGCCAACCTCGCCCCGAGCAACTACGACGGGATGACCCTGACCCCGGCCCAGAGCGCTAACGTCATGGACGTCCTCGGCCCGACCACGGCCAGTTCGGGGCTGTCCACCAAGGACGAGTGCTGCGCCACCGAGGGCTGGGACTGGGCCCAGCAGTACGCCGCCGCGATCGAGGCAGACGCTGTGGCCAACGCCGACACCCCGCTGTTCACCAGCCACGGCTACACGCAGGCCCCGGCTTCGGCGCTGTCCGGCTGGTCCAAGCCGGCCTGGGAGACCGAATGGTCGACGTTCGAGACCTGGGACCCGGCCTGGGATGATGGCACCGTCGCCTCTGGGCTGACCTGGGCGCAGCACATCTTCACCGGGCTGACCGCCGCTAACCTGAGCGCGTTCCTGTACTGGTGGGGCAGCAGCACCCCGTCCGGCAACGGCGACGACGAAAGCCTCATCCAGATCAACGGCTCGACCGTCGCGCCGTCCGGCCGGCTGTGGGCATTCGCCAACTTCAGCCGGTACGTCCGTCCCGGCGCGGTCCGCATCGGGGCGACCAGTTCCAACGGCAGCGTGGACCTGACCGCCTTCAAGAACACCAACGGAACCATCGCCATCGTGGCGCTCAACACGCTGAGCAGCGCGGACGCCATCACGTACTCGCTGTCGGGCACCGGGACCCCGAATGGCGCCGCGGTGACGCCGTACCTGACCAACTCATCCAGCAACGCGGCCGCGCAGGCGGCCACGAGCGTGAGCGGCGGATCGTTCAGCGCGACGATCCCGGCCCGGTCGCTGGTCACCTACGTGGTCGGCACCACGGGTTCGGGTGGCGGCGGGAACACGGTCACCGTCACCAGCCCCGGCAACCAGACCGGCACCGTCGGCACCGCGGCGAGCGTTCAGGTCCACGCGGCCGACTCGGCGTCCGGCCAGACCCTCAGCTACGGCGCGACCGGGCTGCCCGCGGGCCTGTCGATCAGCTCCTCGACCGGCCTGATCTCCGGCACGCCGACCACCGCGGGGACATCCACGGTCACGGTGACCGCGACGGACGGTACCGGAGCGGCCGGGTCCGCCACGTTCACCTGGACCGTCGGCAGCGGGAGTTCTGGCGGCGGTGATGGCGCCTGCACGGTCACGTACACGACCCAGAGCCAGTGGGGCGGCGGCTTCGTGGCCAGCGTCAGCATCGCCAACGGCGGCTCGACACCGGTCAGCGGCTGGAAGCTCGCCTTCACCTTCCCGGGTGACCAGAAGATCACCAGCGCCTGGAACGGCGTGGTCACCCAGAGCGGGGGGAGCGTGTCGATCGCGAACGAGAGCTACAACGCGACGATCGCCGCGGGTGGCAGCACCTCGCTGGGCTTCCAGGGCACCTGGACCAGCAGCGACGCCGCCCCGGCCAGCTTCACCCTCAACGGGACCGCCTGCGCCACCTGACGGCGCAGCCCCCCGATCGTCCTGCGCCCCGGACTCCCCCCGCCCGGGGCGCAGGGCCGTCCGGCGCGACCAGGCGTCAGCGGGACTGGGTGGTCTGCCGTACGACCAGGTTGGTGGGCAGGGTGATATGGGTGGTCTCGTGGGCGTCGCCCCGCATGAGCTGGATGAGCAGCTGGATGGATTGCTCGCCCATCTTGCGGATGGGCTGGTTGACCGTGGTCAGCGGGGGCGAGCACAGCGCGGATTCCGGGATGTTGTCGAAGCCGACGACCGACAGGTCGGCGGGCACGCGCAGGCCAAGCCCGGTCGCGGCCTCGATGGTCGCGATCGCTGACATGTCGTTGGCGGCGAAGACGGCGGTGGGCGGGTCGGGAGCGGTCAGCAGTTGCCGCGCCCGCTGCACGGAGACCGCGTAGTCGTAGTCGCCGAGCAGGACCAGGTCCTCCTGGGCGGGCACTCCGGCGGCGGCGAGCGCCTGCCGGTAGCCCTGCTCGCGCAGCTGCGCTGATTGCAGATCGGGCCGCCCGGTCAGCATGGCGATCTGGCGGTGCCCGAGTCCGAGCAGGTGCTCGGTGGCCAGCTGCCCGCCGCGCAGGTTGTCCGAGTCGATCGTCGGCAGGCCGGACTGGCCCGTGTGCGGGTCGATGGCGACGATCGGCGCGCCGTAGTTGACGTCCACCACGGTGGGAGTGACCAGGACGGCCCCGTCGATCAGCGTGCCACTCAGCCGGGACAGGTACCGGCGTTCCCAGCCCACGTGGTCGCCCGCGTGGCCGCCGGCCGAGTAGACGACGAGCTCGAAGCCGGAACCGCGGATCGCGTCCGCGGCGCCCTTGAGCAGTTCGGTGCTGAAAGGTTCAAGGTCGGCGACCAGAATCCCGATCACGTTGGTGCGGTGATTGCGAAGGCTCTGCGCGACGAGGCTGGCCTCGTAGCCCAGATCGTCGATGACGGCCTGGACCCGCGCGGAGGTGCCGGCCGCCACCCCGTAGCGCCGGTTGATGACCTTCGAGACCGTGGCCACGGAGACGCCCGCCTGTGCGGCGACGTCTCGGATCGTGACGCGGGAGCTTGGTTCCACCAGGGCGAGGATAGCGTATAAAACGTTATCGACAACGATTGACATAAGGGATTTAACGCGCAAAACTCTGCGGCAAGCCGGGGCGGCCGACGCCGGCCCGGCGCTCGGGCGATGACGCCCGGGGCGACATCCTCAGGAGATGACCATGCGCAGCATCGGGAAGTATGCCGCCATCACCCTGGCGGCGACAGTGGCGCTCACCCTTGCCGCATGCGGCGGCAGCAGCAGCGCACCAAGTTCATCGGGAAGCACGCACGTGACCCTCACGTGGTGGAACAACGCCACGACCGGGGATCTCAAGACCGTCTGGAGCCAGGCCGCCGCCGCTTTCCATAAAGCGAACCCGAACGTGACGATCCGGGACGAGCCACTCCAGAGCGAGGCCTTCGCGACCAAGGTCCCGGCCGCGCTGAACTCGAACAACCCACCGGACATCTACCAGCAGTGGGGCAGTGGCCAGGAGGCGACCCAGGTCCCGTCGGGCAAGCTCACCGACCTGACCAAGTACACCTCCAGCTGGATCAGCCAGGTGGGGCTCGCGGCCGACGCCTGGCAGGTGAACGGCAAGCAGTACGGCGTCCCCTACGACCTGCACACGGTGGGCTTCTGGTACCGCAAGGACCTGTTCACCAGGGCTGGCATCACCACCCCGCCAGCGACCATGGCCCAGCTCGATGCCGACGTCACCAAGCTGAAGGCGGCACACATCGCCCCGATCGCGGTCGGCAGCAAGGACAAGTGGCCGGACGCATTCTGGTGGGACTACTTCGCCGTCCGCGAGTGCTCCACGGCCACGCTGAAGAAGGCGATCAAGGCGGTCAACGTGAGCGCCCCGTGCTTCGTGAAGGCGGGCCAGGACCTCCAGGCCTTCATGGCCACCAAGCCGTTCCAGACGGGCTTCCTGGGCACCGCGTCCCAGGTGGGCGCGGGCAGTTCGGCCGGCATGGTCTCGACCGGCCAGGCCGCCATGGAACTGCAAGGTGACTGGGATCCCGGAGTAATGCAAGGCCTCACCACCAACACCAGCTTCACCTCGCAGCTCGGCTGGTTCCCGTTCCCGGCCGTCACTGGGGGCGCCGGCGACCCCGCCGTCGTGCTGGGCGGCGGTGACGGCTTCTCGTGCACCACCGGGGCCGCCGAGCCGGCCTGCGCCGACTTCCTGAAGTACGTTGACAGCACCCCGGTGCAGGAAAAGGTGGTCGGGGCCAACGTCGGCCTGCCTGCCAACCCCTCAGCGGCGTCGGCGCTGGCCCTGCCGCCCCTGCAGACGGTGGCGCAGACCAACCACGCGGCGCCGTACATCCAGACCTACTTCGACATCGCTTTCCCGACCAGCGTAGGCACGGCCCTCGACAGTGCGATCGCGAACTTCTTCGCCGGGCAGGGCACGCCGCAGGCCATCATCACGGCCGTCAACAAGGCGGCCGCGGCCGCTGGCGCCTAAAAGTAATGAGTCTGAGCCATCCACGGAGCGCTACGGCTACGACGGAGGAATCCGTCGTAGCCGTAGCGCCCGCACCGCCGCCGGTCCGGACGCGGCGGGGAATGCGCAGGAAAATCGAGCTGATCGTGCTCCTGAGCCCGGCGGTGGCGCTCTTCGTCGTGTTCGTGCTGCTGCCGATCGTCCTCGCCGCCTGGGACGGCACGCACCTCTGGACCGGCTACGGGTCCCTGGGTCCCTTCCGGGGCCTGCGCAACTACAAGCTCGTCCTGTCGGACCCCGTCTTCCGTGAGGCGTTCCTGCACAACGTGATCGTCGCGGTGGCGTCCATCCTCATCCAGCTTCCGTTTGGCCTCGGGATGGCGCTGCTGCTGAACCGCCCGATCCGATTCCGGTCGTTCCTGCGCGCGCTCGCGTTCGCGCCGTTCGTCCTGCCGCCCGCGGTAACGGCGGTCATGTGGTCGCTGTTGCTTCAGCCGCACGGGTTCGTGAACCACGTCATGGGCGCGATTGGTCTCGGCGGACTGGTCCAGCTCTGGCTGGCCAACCTGCACATCGTGCTCTACACGATGATCGTGGTGCTCACCTGGCAGTACTTCGGTTTCGCGATGCTCCTGATGCTCGCCGGCCTGCAGGGCATTCCCACGGAGCTGCGCGAGGCGGCCGCGATCGACGGGGCGAGCGCGTGGCAGGCGACGTGGCGCATCACGATACCGCTGCTCGGCCCGACCATCAGGATCTACATGTTCTTGTCCATCATCGGCTCGCTGCAACTGTTCGACCAGGTGTGGATCATGACCCTGGGCGGCCCGGCCAACGGGTCGGTCACGATGCTGACCTACATGGTCCAGAACGGCTTCCAGAGTAACGAGTTCGGCTACGGCAGTGCGGTGGCGGTCATCATCTTCCTCATCTGTTTCGCGTTCGCGCTGGTATATCAGCGATTCGTGCTGCGCCGTGACACCCACGGCGCCCTGACCCGCGCCGTGGGGTGAGTGGCGTGTCGGCCATCCCGGCCCCCGGCCGGCGAAATCTCGGCGGTCAAGCCGGCCACCTACCTGGTCGGGCTGCTGCTCGTGGGGATCACGGCGGTCCCGCTCCTGTTCGTGTTCCTGGACGGCTTCCGGACCAATGCGCAGATAAACTCCTCCGCCACCTCGCTGCCGCACCCCTGGGTCTGGTTCAACTACCGCGGCGTCCTCACCTCGTCGGCTTTCTGGCAGCCCCTCGCGAACAGCCTCATAGTCGCGGTGATCGCGACCGGAGTGGTGCTCGTCGTCGGTTCGATGGCGGCCTTCGCGCTGTCCCGGTACACGTTCCGGGGGCGCGAAGGCATCTTCATGCTGTTCGCCGTCGGGCTGCTGTTCCCGATCACGGCCGCGGCGTTGCCGCTCTACCTGCTGCTGGACAAGATCGGGCTGCTCGACAACCTGTACGGCCTGGCCCTGGCCGAGGGGGCGTTCGGGCTGCCGATCGCGATGGTGATCCTGCGGCCGTTCATGCGCGCGATCCCCGGCGAGCTAGAGGACGCGGCGGTGGTGGACGGGGCCACCCGGATCCAGTTCTTCGTGCGGATCCTGCTGCCGCTGTGCCGGCCCGCGCTGGCCACGATCACCGTGCTGACGTTCGTCAACAGCTGGAACCAGTACCTGCTTCCGCTGCTGGTGTTCACCAGCCCGAACCACGACACACTGCCGCTGGCCGTCGCGAACTTCGCGACACAGTTCTCACAGAACACGGCCGGTGTCCTCGCCTTCACGGCGCTCTCGATGCTCCCCGCCCTGGGCTGCTTCGTCTTTCTCCAGCGGCATCTCGTCGGAGGATGGACGGGCGCGGTCAAGGGCTGACGGGCCGCCCCGCCGCGGACCGGCTTCGCCGGACTAGGGCAGCGCGACGATGTCCGGCGCGCCGAGCCGGGCGGCTTCGGCGGTGTCGTCGTCGAGCTTGGTCTGCGAATCGCGTTCGGCCTCGACCCGCTTCAGATAGTGCTCGATTTCCCGGTCGGTCTGCTCGGTGTCCCAGCCCAGCTGGGCCGCCATGAGCGCGGCGACGGTGGGGGCGGCGGCCACGCCGCGGTCCCACGACTCGATCGAGATCCGGGTGCGCCGGGCCAGCACGTCGTCCAGATGGCGGGCGCCCTCGTGGGTCACCGCGTACCGGGCCTCGACCTGCAGGTAGTCGTCCGCGCCGGGCAGCGGGGTGGCCAGCGACGGCTCCTCCCGCAGCATCGCCAGCAGCTCGTGAATGCAGGAGCCGTACCGGTTGAGCAGGTGCTCGATCCGGGCGACGTGCACGTCGGCGGACACAGCGAGGGCGCGGCGCTGATTCCACAGCGCCCGGTACCCCTCGGCCCCGATCAACGGCACCTGATCGGTGCAGGAGTCCGGCACCCGGGCGTCGAGGCTGCGGACCGCCTCGTTCACGGCGTCGGCGGCCATCAACCGGTAGGTGGTGTACTTGCCGCCCGCGACCACGACCAGGCCCGGCACCGGGTGACCCACCACGTGCTCGCGCGACAGCTTCGACGTCGACTCGGACTCGCCGGTGAGCAGCGGCCGCAGCCCCGCGTACACGCCTTCGACGTCCTCCCGGGTGAGCGGGGAACTTATCACCGCGTTAACGTGCTCCAGCAGATAGTCGATGTCGCTGGAGCTGGCGGCCGGGTGCGCTTTATCGAGCGACCAGTCGGTGTCGGTCGTGCCGATGATCCAGTGCCGTCCCCACGGGATGACGAACAGCACGCTCTTCTCGGTGCGCAGGATGATCCCGGTGTTGGACTGCAGACGGTCCCGGGGCACGACGAGATGAATGCCCTTGGACGCGCGCACGTGGAACTGGCCGCGGGTGTCGGCGAGGGCCTGGGTGTCGTCGGTCCACACCCCGGTCGCGTTGATGACCTGCTTGGCGCGCACCTCGAAGGTCCGCCCGGTCTCCACGTCGGCCAGGGTGGCCCCGGTGACCCGCTCGCCTTGCCGCAGGAAACCGGTGACCTTCACCCGGTTGGCCGCGAGGGCGCCGAAGGATGCGGCGGTGCGCACGACCGTCACCGTGTGCCGGGCGTCGTCCACCTGCGCGTCCCAGTACTGGACGGCGCCGGTGAGGGCGTCGGGGCGCAGGCACGGCGCCTCGCGCAGGGCCCGCTTGCGGGTGAGGTGGCGGTGGTGGTTCAGCCCGTGCGCGGTGCCTGAGGTAAAGGCCATCACGTCGTAGAGCGCGATACCGGCGCCGACATAGGGCCGTTCCCAGAACCGGTGCTGCAGCGGGTACAGGAACGGCACGGGCCGCACCAGATGCGGGGCGATCCGGTCGAGCAGCAGGCCCCGCTCGGTCAGGGCCTCCCGGACCAGCCCGAAATCGAGCATCTCCAGGTACCGCAGGCCGCCGTGAATGAGCTTGCTCGACCGGCTGGAGGTACCGCTCGCCCAGTCGCGGGCCTCCACGATCGCCGTGGTCAGCCCGCGGGTGACGGAATCGAGCGCACTGCCGGCCCCGACAACACCGCCGCCCACGACCAGCACGTCCAGTTCGTGCTCTGCCATCCGGGCGATCGCGTCTTCCCGCGCTGCCGGGGATAGTTCCGCCAACACGAGCTCAGTCGACCTCCACCCAGTTCAGCGTGCGCTGCACGGCCTTCTTCCAGCCTGCATACCCATCTTCCCGCTGCTGCTCATTCCACTCCGGCTCCCAGCGCTTGGACTCGTTCCAGTTAACCTTGAGCTCGTCGGTGTTCGACCAGAAGCCCGTGGCCAGGCCGGCGGCGTAGGCGGCACCCAGCGCGGTCGTCTCGGCCACGACGGGACGGCTGACCGGAACGCCCAGGATGTCGGCCTGCATCTGCATGCAGAGATCGTTCGCGGTGACCCCGCCGTCCACCTTGAGCACCTCCAGGTGCACGCCGGAGTCCTGCTCCATCGCGTCGCTGACGTCGCGGCTCTGGTAGCAGATGGCCTCCAGCGTGGCCCGGGCGAGGTGGGCGTTGGTGTTGAAGCGGGACAGCCCCACGATGGCCCCGCGGGCGTCGCTTCGCCAGTAGGGCGCGAACAGCCCGGAGAACGCCGGCACGAAGTAGATGCCGCCGTTGTCGGCGACCTGGCGGGCCAGCGATTCGGTCTCGGCCGCACCGGAGATGATGCCGAGCTGGTCGCGCAGCCACTGCACCGCCGATCCGGTGACCGCGATCGACCCTTCCAGGGCGTAGATCGGCTTCTTGTCACCGAACTGGTAGCACACGGTCGTGAGCAGCCCGTTCTTGCTGCGCACCAGTTCCTCGCCGGTGTTCAGCAGCATGAAGTTGCCGGTGCCGTAGGTGTTCTTGGCCTCGCCGACCTCGAAGCACACCTGGCCGACCGTCGCGGCCTGCTGATCGCCGAGGTCCCCGGTGAGCGGCACGCCCTGGACCGCGGCGGGCCCGCGAACCTCGCCGTAGCCGCCCGGCGCGGAGGACGGCCGGATCTCCGGCAGCATCGCGCGCGGGATGTTGAAGAAGCCGAGCAGCTCATCGTCCCAGTCGAGGGTCTCGAGATTCATGAGCATCGTCCGGCTGGCGTTCGTCGGATCGGTGACGTGGGAGCCGCCGTCCGGGCCGCCGGTGAGGTTCCAGATGACCCAGCAGTCGGTGTTGCCGAAGATGGCGTCGCCGTTCTCCGCCGCTTCGCGCGCGCCGTCCACGTTCTCCAGGATCCACTGGATCTTCCCGCCCGAGAAGTACGTGGCCGGTGGCAGGCCGGCCTTGCGCCGGATAACGCCGCCGCGCTCATCGCGGTCCAGCGCACTGGCGATGCGGTCAGTGCGGGTGTCCTGCCAGACGATGGCGTTGTAGTAGGGGCGGCCGGTCTTGCGGTTCCAGACGACCGTTGTCTCGCGCTGATTCGTGATCCCGAGCGCGGCCAGATCGGACGGCCCCAGGCCGGCCCCGTTCATGGCGGTCTGGATCACCGAGGTGGTCCGTTCCCAGATCTCTACCGGGCTGTGCTCGACCCAGCCGGCCTGCGGCAGGATCTGCTCGTGCTCGAGCTGGTGTTTGGCCACCTCGTTTCCTGAGTGGTCGAAAAGCATGAACCGTGTGCTGGTGGTGCCCTGGTCTACGGCGCCGACGAAATCCGGCATGCACTCCTCCTCGAGTAGCTGCTGACGTGGGTCACGGTCACTTGACTTCCTGCCCCGGCGGGACCGTCTCGGCGATCGGACCGCTTACGTTCTCGACCATCTTGAGCCTGGCGTGCAGCACGTCTCCGATGAAGAGGTCGTAGATGATCACGCCAAGTACGCCTCCGATGAGGGGGCCGATGATGGGGACCCAGAAGTAGACGCTGAAGTGGAAGGTTCCCGAGCTGAAGGTCCCAGGCAGGGCCACCTTTCCCCACCCCGCGAAGTAGGCGAAGAGCCGGGGCCCGAAATCGCGGGCCGGGTTGATGGCGTACCCCGCGTTCGCGCCGTAGGACATCCCGATCGCGGCCACGGCGAAGCCGATGACCAGGGGCGCCATGTTCGACTGAACGGCCGCGTTCCTGACGTCGATGACCGCCACGACGAACATCAGCAGGAACATCGTGCCGACGATCTGGTCGATCAGTGGCCAGATCAACGCGCCGTGGAAGTAACTGGCCGGGAACGTAGCGAAGATCGAGTACGTCGCCAGCGCGTTTCCCCCGCTCTTCGGGGTCTTCGCGGCGAGGTTGAACGCGTCGATCGCGTTGTGGTAGACGAGGAAGACCAGGGCGGCCCCGACGAAACAGCCGAAGACCTGAGCGAGCATGTAGGGCCCGACTTTCGACCAGGCGAACTTGCGCCTGACGGCGAAGGCCAGGGTCACCGCGGGGTTGATGTGAGCCCCGCTCACGCCGCCCGCCACCCACACCGCGAACGCGACGGCCAGGGCCCATCCCCACGTGATCAGCAGCCAGTCACCGGCGGCATTGAAGATCACGGTGGGACCCGCCGTCCGTCCCGAGCCGGGCAAGGCGGCCACGGCCATGGCCACCACGCCGTCACCGAACGAGATCAGGACAACGCAGCCCAGGAACTCCGACAGCAGCTCACCGTACAAGCCGGTGATGCGGCCGACGGTGCGGCCCTCACCTCGCAAAGGCGTGATGTCAGACATGACTATCCTCCGGCCTGGTGATGCCCTGGTTTACGACGCCAACGAAATCCGGCATGCACTCCTCCTTGAGTCGCAGATGAACTGGGTTCGTGATCAGACGGCGGGGGCAAGTACCTCCCCGCGCAGTACTGGTAGAAGGCCGCACGATCACTCATGGGCGCCGAGCCGTTCCCTGGCCGGGCGGACAAGACGAACTGGCTCTTGATGGCGTCACGCGGATCAGCCTTGCGCCGGGGGAAGCCGCGGACGTCCGCGAAGCCGACCATGACCGCCAGGCCCCCGCGCCCACGCGATGCCGCCGTGGTCACCCAGCTCGAGGTTGAGCCGGGGGCCCCATGGTTTCGCAGAGCGAACCTGTACCTGCTGTGCGTGGACGTTGCCATCAGACGGCCTCCTCGCCGCTTGGCGGAATGATCCACTTAGAACCTTGGGCTCAAAGTACGACTCAGACGGCGTGGTCGGCAATGTCCCAACCGGGTAAAGTTTTAGCAAAGTCTGAACGCGCTTGATTCTGGCCATAGGCGACGGATGGGCTCACTCGCCGCCGGGGATGGCGGCTCCGGCGGGCGAGCGCGGTCCGTCGGCTGAGGTCAGGCAGAGCGGGGCAGGCCCGCGTCAGGCGGTTCGCAGCGCCCGGCGGACGGCCCGTTCAGGGCGATGAACTGCGCCAAGCCGACCTTCCCCGGGCGGCGGTGGCACGGAAGTGTGGCGAACCCGGCGGCCGCTGGGCGGGCGCCGGTGGCCCCGGTAGCGTGTGCTGTGAGGGGCGGCCGGGGATGGGCGGGGATGGGCTCTTGACGGGCGGCCTTCGCGGATTTATGTTCCATCTGAAATGCTGTTCTACGATGCCGAACAGCATTCCGGGTCTTGACTCGTCTCAACGAGGAGGTGAGGAACCCGCTGTCTGGCCCTCCACGAGACAGCCGGCGGGCGAACCCATGGCCGTAATACTGGTGCCCAGCGCGGCACGATCTCGCTCGCGCTCATGTTCGCCGCCGCCGGGCTGGTCCGCGCGACCGGGCGCATCCCCGGCGGCCTCATCACCCCGGCGGTCACCGTGTCCCTCGGACCCGACCGTCAGTATCGACAGAATCCGGGAAGGCACGTCATGAAGAAGCTCATCAACTCACCCGACTCCGTGGTGACCGACGCGCTGGCCGGCATGGCCGCCGCGCATCCGTCGCTGGCGGTGGACTTTGAGAACAAGGTCATCACCCGGGCCGGCGGCCCGACCGAAGGCAAGGTCGGCCTGGTGTCGGGCGGCGGCTCCGGCCATGAGCCGCTGCACGGCGGCTTCGTTGGCTACGGCATGCTGGACGCGGCGTGCGCGGGCGAGGTGTTCACGTCGCCGGTGCCCGACCAGATGCTCGCCGCGACCAAGGCGGTCAACGCGGGCGCTGGCGTGGTCCATCTGGTGAAGAACTACACGGGGGACGTGCTCAACTTCCAGATGGCCGCCGAACTGGCCGAGGATGAGGGCATCGAGGTCGTTTCCGTCGTGATCAACGACGACGTCGCCGTGCAGGACTCCCTTTACACCGCGGGCCGCCGCGGCACCGGGGCCACGGTCTTCGTTGAGAAAATCGCCGGAGCGCTGGCCGAGCGCGGCGCACCCCTGGCCGAGGTGGCGGCCGTGGCCGCCGAGGTCAACGAGCGCAGCCGGTCCTTCGGCGTCGCCCTGACCTCGTGCACGGTGCCAGCGGCCGGGAAGCCCACGTTCGAGCTCGCCGAGCAGGAGATCGAGCTGGGCATCGGCATCCATGGCGAGCCCGGCCGCACCCGGGCCCCGCTCGCGCCCGCCGGTGACATCGCGAGGATCGCCATGGACGCGATCGCCGCCGACATGCCGCTGACCGGCGAGCTCCTGGTCATGGTCAACGGCATGGGCGGGACCCCGCTGATCGAGCTTTACGGCGTCTTCAACGAGGTGAACCGGTACATGGCCGAGCGCGGCGCCCGGATCACCCGGAACCTGGTGGGCAACTACATCACCAGCCTGGAAATGCAGGGATTTTCGGTGACCGTGTGCGCGCTCACCGACACGCTGACCGATTTGTGGGACGCGCCAGTGGACACGCCAGGACTGCGGTGGGGACGGTAGAACAACCACATCGTCCCAGGACCGCAAAGGAGCGCACATGGACGCTGGATTCTTCCGCGCATGGATAGCGGAGATAGCAGCGGTCGTCGAAGCTCAGCGCGACCACCTCACCCAACTCGACTCGGCGATCGGCGACGCCGATCATGGCATCAACCTGGCCCGCGGCTTTGGGGCCGTCCAGGCGGCGCTCGCGCAGGCCGCCACGCCGACCCCGGGCTCCGTGCTGCTGCTCACCGGCTCGACACTGATCTCGAAGGTGGGCGGCGCGTCCGGCCCGCTCTACGGGACGGCGTTCCGGCGGGCCAGCAAGGCGCTGGGAGACGAGCCTGAGGTGGACCTGGCCGCCCTGGCGGGGGCGCTGGAAGCGGCCCTGTCCGGAGTCCAGAAGCTCGGCGCGGCCCGCGAGGGCGAGAAGACCATGGTGGACGCGCTCGCGCCCGCCGTGAGCGCGTTCAACAAGGCCGTCGCGGAGGGGGCGTCGGCCGGCGACGCCCTCGCCGCGCTCACCGACGCCGCCGACGCCGGAGCCCAGGCCACGATTTCCATGCAGGCCCTCAAGGGCCGGGCGAGTTATCTCGGCCCGCGCAGCGTGGGCCATGAGGATCCGGGCGCGGCGTCAACAGCACTGATCCTGCACGCCCTGCGGGACGTCGCGACGGCGCAGACTGGATGAGCTTGCCCATGCGGTTCAGAGGGCTGCCCGTGTCCGATGGCATAGCCGCGGGCAGTCTTTACATCGCCGACGTAATCGCCGACGTAGGGGTGGCCGTCAGCGCCACGCCCGACGAGGTCGCCGGCGCGTTCGCCGCGGTGGCGGCGGAACGGTTCGCTCTGGCCGAGCGGCTGCGGGCCGCCGGGCGCGATCAAGAGGCGGCCATCATCGAGATCGGGGCGCTCATGGCGGCTGACCCCGTGCTCGCCGGCCCCGCCGTGGCCGCCGTGCGCGACGGCATCGACGCCGCCACCGCGGTACGGCAGGCCGCCGAGGCTCAGGCCGTGGTGATCGAGGCGCTAGCCAACCGCGAGATGGCCGAGCGGGCGGGCGACGTCAGGCAGGTCGCCCACGCCGTCATCGACCGGCTCAGCCGGGCCGACGCCGCGCCGCCTCCGGCCGGTGACTTCATCCTGATCCGCCGCGAGGTGAGCCCGGCCGACCTGATCGAGCTGTCCGAGGCGGGGCTGGTGGGCGCGGTTTCGGTGGCGGGCGGGGCGAGCTCGCATGCGTCGATCATCGCGCGCGGCCTCGGCCTACCGATGATCGTGGGGACCGATCCCGCGGTCCTGACGGCACCGGCCGGCCAGCTGTCCGTTGTGGATGCCAACCAGGGCGAGCTCATCGTTGGCGCCGACGCCGCGCAGCGTTCCGCGGCGGCCGCGCGCAGCGGCGCGGGCGAGCAGCAGCCACGGCCCAGCGGCCCGGCCCGGACCGCGGACGGGCGCGAGATCACCGTCTTGTGCAACGTCGCCTCGGCGGCCGAGACCCGGCTCGGGCTGGCCGCCGGTGCGACCGGGGTCGGGCTGCTGCGCACCGAAATCCCCTATGCCGAGGCAGTGGCCTGGCCGACGCTGGACGAGCAGCGGTCCCAGCTGGCCCCGATCCTCGGCCTGCTGACCGGCCAGACGGCCACGGTCCGGCTGCTCGACTTCTCCGGGGACAAGATCCCGCCGTTCCTCCGCGGCACCGAGCCATCTGGCGCCCCGTCGGACGGGCTGACCGCGCTGCTCACCGATGCCGTGGCGCTCGCCGATCAGCTGCGTGCCGTGCTCGAGGCGGGCCGCGGCACCGACCTGGCCATCCTGATCCCGATGGTCAGCTCGCTCGGTGAAGTGAGCCGGGTGCGTGACGTGCTGACCGGGACGGCCGCCGCGCTCGGCGCCGACCTGCCGCGGCTGGGGATCATGGTGGAGTTGCAGGCCACCGCGGCCGCGGCCGAGACGTTCGCGCCCGCGGTCAACTTCTTCTCGATCGGTACCAACGACCTCACCGGCCAGGTGCTCAGGCTGGACCGGCGTGATCCGGCGGCCAGGCCCGCTCTGGCCGCGCACCCGCAGGTGCTGGCCCTGATCGCGCGGGTGACCGAGGCGGGCCGCCGGGCCGGTATCCCGGTCTCGGTCTGCGGGGACTCGGCGGCCGACCCACTGGTCCTCCCGCTGCTCGTCGGGCTCGGCGTGACCACGCTCAGCGTCCCGGCCGCGCGGGTGCAGCGGGTCCGGTCCTGGCTGATGGGCCTGAATACGGCGGCGTGCCACGCGCTGGCGGCGGAGGCGCTGCGCGCCTCCACCGCCGACGAGGTGTGGAAGCTGGTGCCGCCCCTATGACCTCAGCTGAGCGCCGACAGAACGGAGCCGCTGCGGCCGGCGCCGAGATCCCTCGACACGGACCGGGCGGACTCCACGACGGCGCGCGCGAGTTCGTCCCTCGCGGCCGGTGCCAGCAGCCGCTCGGCTGGCCCGACCAGGCCAATCGCGCCGGCCACGCCACCCTCCCGGTTCACGATGGGCGCCGCCACCCCGGCATCGCCGACCGTGGCCTCCTGGTCCTCCACGGCGTAGCCCCGGCGCCGGACCTGGGCCAGCGCCTGGCCGAGCGCCGCCCTCGTCGTCTTGGTCCGCCCGGTCAGCGGGGCCAGGTCGCCGCTCATCGCGCGCGCGCCCTCCGCGGCGGGCAGATGCGCGACGATCGCGTGCCCGAGCGCGCACGCATGCCACGGGATCGCGGCTCCGACCTCGAGGATCTGCACCGTGTTGTCGGGCCGGAACACGTGGTGCAGTACGATCACCCGCGAGCCGGACAGGGTCGCGACCCAGACCGCCTCGTTGGCCCGCTGGGCCAGGGCCTCGGCCCACAGCAGCGACCTGGCCCGCAGCTCGGAGCCGTCCAGGTAGGCGTTGCCGAGCTGGAGGACGCCGGGGCCCAGGCTGTACTTGCCGGTGTACGGGTCCTGGGCGACGAGATCGTGCTTGACCATCGTGCGCAGCAATCCGTAGACGGTCGGCTTGGCCAGCCCGACCCGCTCGGCGATCTCGGTCACGCCGAGCCGCGGCGTTCCCGACCCGAGTGCACCGAGAATCGCAGCCGCCCGCTCCACAGACTGGATCATGGAGTCCTTTCGGTAATGTCGAACACCATTCAGGATAGAGCATGAGTGACAGAGCGAAGGTTGGGATCGTCCTTGTCTCGCATAGCGCCGCGCTGGCCGAAGGCACGGCCGAACTGGCCGGGCAGATCGGCGGCGGGACCGTGATCATCGCGACCGCGGGCGGGACGGACGACGGCCGCATCGGGACCAGCCTGGCCAAGGTCCAGCGCGCGCTGGCGCTGGCTGATGCCGGCGCCGGCGTGCTGATCCTGCCCGACCTCGGCAGCTCGGTGCTCACCGTCCGCGCGCTGCTCGCCGACCCGGAAGATGATCTTCCCGACCAGGTGGCCGTCGCGGACGCCCCGTTCGTGGAAGGCGCGGTCGCGGCCACGGTCACCGCGGCCGTCGGCGGGGACCTCAAAGCGGTGCTGGGCGCGGCGGAGGAGGCACGTCATGCCAGAAAGCTGTGAGGCAACGGTCACGCTGGCCGGTGACCTGCATGCCCGGCCGGCCGGGGCGCTGGCCGTCGCGGCAGCGAAGTTCGAGTCCTCCGTCGAGCTGGCGGCCGGAGCGAGCCGGGCCGACGCCAAGAGCGTGCTCTCCGTCATGGGGCTCGGCGCGGCCAGCGGCCAGCAGGTCACCGTCCGCGCGGCCGGCCCCGACGCGCAGGAGGCGGTCGCCGCCCTGATCGGCATCCTCACCGAGGCGACCAAGGTCGGAGGCTGATGGGCTGCTCCGGCCCCCCGGCTCACTGCCAGGGCCGGGCGGCGCGGCCCGCCCAGTAGGCGCCGGCCGGCTCGGCCAGGTCCAGTTGCGGCACATCGCCGACGGCCAGCGCGGTCAGGTTGGCTTCCAGTTGCCCGGGGGTGACGGCCCCGGACAGCACAACGCTGGCCCATGGGTTGGCCAGCGCGGAGGCGATCGCCATCGCGTCGGCCGTGACGTCACGGGCGGCGGCGAGCGCGGCCAGCCGGGCGGGCGGGCCGGGCAGGTCGCTGCCGGGCGGGCCGCTGCCGGGCGGGCCGCTGCCGGCCGGGCCGCCGCCAGCCGGGCCGCCGCCAGCCGGGCCGCTGCCGGGAGCCAGCCGCCCGTTGGCCAGGGCCTCCTTGATCATGATCGTCCACCCGGCGGCGGCCGCCTCAGCCGCCGCCGGGGCGACGGACGGCTCGAGGAGGTTCCAGGTGACCTGCGCGACCGTGAACAGCGGCTGCCCGTCGAACGGTCGTTTCCATCGCCCGCCGGAGGGCCTCGGCCTGGTCGGGACCGCTGGTCGTCAGGCCAATGATCACGCCCTCGGCGCGCAGCCGGGCCAGCGCGGCCAGCAGCCCGCGGTCGTCGAGCAGGCCGGATTCGGGGGTCAGCGAGTGCACCTGATACAGCGCCAGCCGGCCGCCGAGTGCGGCCCGGGTCTGCGCGAGCTGGGCGGTGAACATGGCCAGCGAATGCTCTTTGACTTCCTGCCGGTCCGCATCCAGCCGCCAGCCGCCGGTATAGCGGTAACCCCACTTGGACCCGCAGACCGCGTCGGGGTAACCCCGGGCGGCCAGCCATCCGCCGAGGAACTCCTCGGCCCGGCCGTATGAGCGGGCCGCGTCGAAGTACCTGACCCCGGCCTCATAGGCGGCGTCCAGCATCGAGAACGTGCGGCCCCGCAGGCCGTCCACACTGCGGTCCGGCAGATCATCCTCCCGGCCGCCGGTGATGTACGCCGGGCGGCCGAGCGCCGCCAAGCCCAGGCCGATCCGCGAGACCACCGGCCCGCCGGGCGCCAGGGTCGTCAGTTGCAACGCCAGTCCCGTGTTTCGCAAGTCCCGTGTTTCGCAAGTCCTGTGTTGGCAAGTCCTGTGTTGGCCAGTCCGGCGCCGGCCGGGCGCCGCGAGCATCCTCGCCCTCACGGCGCTGTCGATGGTACCGCCCCGGGCCTACTTGACCCTTCATCTACTGGCCTTGGTTTGTTCGCGCTACGGCCTAGCGGAAGCCCTACGGTAGTCTCCGTGACCGCGCTGGGATTAGCTGTCGAAGCCCGTGGGGTGACGAAGTGGTTCGGCGAGACCACCGCTCTCGACCAGGTGGATTTCACTGTCGCTCCCGGCACCGTCCACGGCCTGCTCGGTCCCAACGGCGCCGGCAAGACCACGCTGCTCTCGGCTCTCTTCGGCCTGGTCCTCCCGGATGAGGGGACGCTGCGGCTGTTCGGGCGCACCCGGGCCGAGGCTGGACCCGGCTGGCTCGACGGGGTGGGCGGATTCGTCGAAACGCCCCGCTTCTATCCGTACCTGAGCGGCCGCCGGAACCTGGCCGTCCTGGCCGGGCTCGACGGCGGGGACGCCGCCGACCTGGTCGACGAGGCGCTGGAGCGCGTCGGCCTGGGCGGTGCCGGCCGCCAGAAGGTACGGGGTTACTCGCTCGGGATGCGCCAGCGCCTGGGCTTGGCCAGCGCCATGCTCCGCCGCCCGCGCCTGCTGATCCTGGACGAGCCGAGCAACGGCATGGACCCGGCCGGAGCACGGGACCTGCGGGCCGCACTGCGCCGCCTGGCCCACGATGCCGTGACCGTCATCCTGAGCAGTCACGACATGGCGCAGGTGGAAGAGATCTGTGACGGCGTGACCGTCCTGCACCACGGGCGGGTCGTCTTCGCCGGGCGCCTCGACGCGATGCGGGCGCAGGCCCCCGATCCGGTCTGGCGGCTCCGCACGAGCGACGACGCCACCGCCGTTGAAGAAGCCCGGCGGGTCGCCGGGGTCAAGGCAGCCAGCCACGACGACGGTGGCCTGGTCGTGTTCGCCGCTCAGCACCGCCTCGACGACTACGTCCTGCGCCTCGGCCGGGCGGGGGTCGCCGTGCGCGGCCTGGAGCTCGACGTCACACCCCTCCAGTCGCTCTTCTTCCAGCTCACGGAAGAGACCCAGCCGCCGGGGCACCAGCCCCCGACCCAGGAGGTCCGATGACCTTCGCCGCCGACCGGTGGCCTGCGTTTGCCGAGCCCGCCGCCGGCCGCCGGAGCCGCTCCGGTGTGCTGGTGGTGTGGCGGCTCGAGATGGCCAAGCTCAGCGGCCAGCTCCGGGTACGGACGATCGCCCTGCTCGCCCTCGTCGTCCCGTTCCTCGCCGTGGCCGGCTTGAATCTGCAGAGCTCGACCCCGGGCGACACCGCGTTCGGCCAGTGGGTGCACGTCTCGGGGTTCGCCATCCCTATGGTCATCCTCGGTTTCGGCGGCCAGTGGCTGCTGCCGGTGCTGACCGCCGTCGTGGCCGGTGACATCTTCTCCGCCGAGGACCATTTCGGCACGTGGAAGACCATCCTCACCCGATCGCGCAGCCGCGGCCAGCTGTTCGCGGGCAAGTTCCTGGCCGCGGTGACCTTCGCGGTGGGCTCGGTGCTGCTGCTGACCATCACCGACCTGATCGCTGGCCTGCTGGCCGGAACGCAGCCGGTGGTCGGGCTCAGCGGGCAGCTCGTGCCCGCCGGGCACGCCACCGCGCTGGTCATCGCGAGCTGGGCCTCCGAGATCCCCCCGGTGCTCGGCTTCACCGCGCTCGCCGCGGCGCTGTCGGTGGCCAGCCGCAGCAGCGTGGTCGGGATCGGCGGGGCGGCCCTGATCGCCCTGGTGCTCCAGGTCGTGACGCTGATCAGCCTGCCTGCGTGGGCGCAGATGGCGCTGCTCAGCACGCCGTTCCTGGCTTGGCACGGCTTCTGGGTGCAGCCGGCGTTCTACGGCCAGTTCCTGGAGGGCCTGATGACCTGCGCGGGGTGGTTCGTGATCGCCGCGGCCGGGGCGTGGCTCGTGTTCCGGCGCCGCACCATCGGCGGGGCCTCCTGATGCGGCGGCTGAGGCGGGGGCGGCTGAGGCGGGCGGCTGATGCGGGCGGCTCGTGCGGCGCCCAGTCGGCCGGGCCGGACGGCGCTCGCCGCCGGGGCGGCCCTTCCGCTGCTCTTCCTCATCTCCGGCTGTGGCTCGACGGGCATCACCGCCGGGGCGTTGCAGACGTCTATCAGCCGCACCTTCGCCAACCTGTACCTGCTCCAGCAGGCTGAGCAGGGCAATCCGCGGCCGGCCGCGGCCAGCCTGCACAGCCGGGCCAGTTGCCAGAAGGGCACGCCGGCCACGCCCCAGGACGGCGCGGGCAACTGGCTGTGCCAGATCACCTATTTCGTCGCCGGGCCCGGTTACCCGGTGATCGCCCGGTACAAGGTCGATGTCCAGACCGACGGCTGCTACGCCGCCGACGGCGACGGGCCGCCCTCCGTCAACGGTTCGCCCACCATCACCGGTCCGCACTACCAGCCGCTCATCAACCCGCTGTCGCTGATCGACGGCTGCTTCGACATCACCTGAGCAGCGCGCCGGGCACCCCGCCAACCGAAAGAGGGACAGTAACGATGGGACATCTGATGTCCGCACGATGGCGCCATGAGCACCGCCGCGCCCTCCGCATGATCGCCGGGGCCGGCGTCTCGCTGGTCCTGGTGGCCAGCGGGTCCGCCGCGGTGGCGGCCGAGCTGACCGGAGGATTCGGCAACGACCAGGTCGGCACCAGCAACGCCCAGGGGATCCTGCTGCCGACCAACCAGCGGATCATGCCGATCGGCAGCCGGCTGCTGGTCGGCAACGGCCGCCTCCTGTCGTCCTCGATCAGCCCGGACGGCCAGTATCTGGCCGCCCTGACCTGGAACGACTTCACCGGCTTCCTGACCATGATCAACCTGAAGACCGGTGCCATCATCCAGCAGATCGGAACGGGCACCGGCACCGACAAGGCCATCGGGGACGGCACGGTCGCCGCGGACGGCCCGCTATGGTCGGCCGACGGCACGACGCTGTGGTTCCCGCAGACCGCCGACCTGGTCCGGTTCAGCGTCGGCCGCCGGCGGGACGGTGTCCAGTCCGGTCGTCATCCCCCTCGAAACGGCCGTGACCAACCTCAACACGGTCACCACCACCACGCCTGACCTGCCCTCGGGCATGGCACTGAGCCCGGACGGCAGCAAGCTCTACGTCGCCCTCAACGGCGTCAACAAGCTCGGCGTCATCGACACCGCGACCAGCCAGCTCACCCAGACCATCCCCGTCGGCAACGCCCCGCGCCAGGTCGTCCTGGTCGGCAGCGACGCGTTCGTGTCCAACGAGGGCGGCCGGCCGGCCAAGCCCGGGGAGTTCACCAACCAGTCCGACGGGACCGCCATCGTGGCCAGCAAGGTCACGGGCGCCGCCATCACCGGCACGGTGTCCGAGGTGAACCTGGCGACCGGCCGGGAAGTCAAGGAGATCCCGGTCGGCCTGGAGCCGACCGCCGAGTACCTGGCCCAGGACGGCACGCTCATGGTGGCCAACTCCAACGATGACACGTTCTCGCTCATCGACCCGGCCACCGGCACCGTAGTGCAGACCGTCAACGTCAACCCGCTGCCCGGCTCGACCGTCGGCAGCTACCCCAACGCCATCACGATGCCCGACCCCGGCCACATCCTGGTCAGCATCGGCCGCGACAACGCGCTGGCCGTCTACGGCTACAGCGGGCCGCGGTCACCGGTGCGCTACGAGGGCCTGCTGCCCACCGACTTCTATCCGGTCAACGTCACCTACGACCCGGCGATCGGCAAGATCGTCGTCACCAACGACAAGGGCATCGGCGCCCGCGGCCCGGAGAGCACTATCAACAAGGGCCCCGGCACCGCCCCCGGCGCCGGAGTCGGTCACCGGCCACAACACGTACGACGACACCGGTTCGGTCACCGAGTTCACGATGCCGAGCCTGGCCGCGATCGGCGCCTACACCAGCCAGGTCTTCACCGACAACGACTGGGAACACCTGCTCGCGAGCACGCCGCTGAGCCAGCTGCGACGCCGCGCCGGTCGCCGTGCCGCAGCGGCTGGGCGACCCCTCCACGATCAAGCACGTGTTCCTGATCGTCAGGGAGAACCGGACCTACGACCAGGTGCTCGGCGACGTCGGGAAGGGCAACAGCGACCCGGCCCTGGCCCAGTTCGGCGCCACGATCACGCCCAACGCGCACAAGCCTGGCCGACCGGCTTCGGGCTGTTCGACAACTTCTACGACGAGGGCACCCTGTCCGCGGACGGTCACAACTGGCTGGTCCAGGCGGACGCCAACGACTACATCGAGAAGGAGTTCGGCGCCTTCTACCGCAGCTATCCGGCCCAGGGCGGGGATGCCCTGGCCTACCAGCGGGACGGGTTCCTGTGGAACGCGGCCGAGGCGGCCGGCAAGACGGTCAAGGCGTTCGGCGAGTACAACAACTTCCTGACCCAGGCAAGCCCGGTCCCGTCCTGGTCCGCCTACTACCAGGACTCGCAGATCCTGGAGGGCAAGGCCAGCGGGCCGCTGCCGGTCCCGGAAACGTCGGTGAACACCTACGCCGACATCCCCTCGCTCAACGCCATCGACTACCACGAGTACCCGCCGTTCGACCTGGGCATCCCGGACCAGTACCGGACCGACGTCTGGGAGCAGTCGTTCGCGCAGAGCGAGAAGACCGGCCAGCTGGCCAACCTCAACCTGATCTGGATGCCCGACGACCACACCGCCGGGGTGGGCACCGGTGACCCCAACCCGGTCGCCGAGGTGGCCGACAACGACCTGGCCGTTGGCCGGATCATCGACACCATCTCGCACTCTCAGTTCTGGAAGGAGCTCGGCGGTGTTCGTGGTCGAGGACGACACCCAGAACGGCGTGGACCACGTCGACGGCCATCGCGGCCCGCTGCTGATCGCCAGCCCGTACGCCAAGCGGGGCATCGTGGACAGCACGTACTACACGCAGCTCAACGTGGTGAAGACGATCGAGCAGATCCTCGGCATCGCCCCCATGAACCAGGAGGACCGGGCGGCCGAGCCGATGTTCAGCGCCTTCACCAACACGCCTGACCTCACCCCGTACACCTACGTCCCGAACCAGATCCCGCTGACCCAGGGCCTGACCCCGGCTCCGTCGCCCCCAGCGTCGGCGTCGGCGTCGGCCACCGCCACCGCGTCGCCCACGCCCACGGCGTCGGCCACCGGCTCGGGCACGGCCGCGCCGAACTTCGCCCCAGCCTCTCCCACCGCGCTCGGCATCCCGGTCTCCGTCCAGGGGATCTACGAGCAGTGGGTGGTATGGAGCCGGAACGGCCGGTTCAACGGCAACGGGGCCATCCAGGACTGGGCCAACCCCGCCCAGCTCAACCGGCTCGACTGGTATAGCGCCCACGACTGGAAGGTGCCTTATCCCGGCGATGCCGCGATCCTGTCGCCCAGCCAGGTGCCAGGCCACAACCTGCCTGCCGACTACCTGGGCGACTAACCCGGCTGTTCCGGCTAGAGCTTGAGCGGGCGGATGGGGGCGGCCACCAGTGACGGGTCGTTGCGCCAGTCCACTCCCGGCACGTCAACGTACAGCTCGATCTCGTTGCCGTCGGGATCGGTGATGTAGAGGCTGTGCGTCACCGTGTGATCGCTGGCGCCCACGATGTTGACCGCGCCGGCCTCCAGGTCGGCCAGCGCCTGGCGTAGCTCGTCGTCGCTGTCACCGACCTTCAGGCCGAAGTGGTACAGCCCGACGCGGCGGCCCGCGGGCAGCGCGGCGGCGTCCTCCCCCACCTCAATGAGCAGCAACTCGTGGTGGGTGCGCCCGGACGGGGCGGAGAACGCCGCGGCCCGGAACGGCAACGGCGCGTCGTCCGGGCCGCCGATGATCTGCCGCCAGCCGAGCACGTCACGGTAGAACGAGGCGGAACGCTCGAGGTTGCGGACATACAGGACCAGGTGGCCGAGTTCTTTGACTTCCATGTCGGGCGCTCCCCGGAGAACAGGATGGCTGGCTGCAGGCCCCCATTCTCGCATCCCGGCCCTTCGTCAGTTCCAGCGTGACCTGGGCAAAGCACCGGAGCCGGGTGGCATCCTGGCGCGATGACCGTCAACATGCTCCGGGCGGTCAACCACGAGATCGCCACCGGGGTGTGGCCGGACATGACCGAGCATGGCTGGACGGCCGACGCGTGGCCGGGCATCTACCAGCAGGGGCGGGCGGCCGACATCCTGGTCCGACTTCGACAACCCCGACTATCGCTTAGCTTGTTCTTTAACCTCCACGGCTGGGATCTGGGCGTTTCGCGGATCTTGTGCCGGGTGGTCCCGGCGTGTCGCTACGCGTGAGTGCGGCCTCCGCGTGATCATTTGTTCTCGCCAAAGGACAATGATCACTAACGAAGGCCGTGATGGACAGCTTGCCAGAGGATGCTGGTGCCGGGCCACTTGCCGTGCTGTCGCGGTTCCGGCGGGATTTCCATGCGTGCCTGACTGCCCGTGCCGATGAGCTGTGCGAACTGGCCGATGCGGTGCTGTGCGCGGATGGGCCGGTCAGGACCCTCGCGGGGCTGTCGCTGGCCCCGGAACACGCCCGCGGTCACGGCGCGCTGTATGACGCGGTGAACCACGGGCGGATTGATATCACCCGGTTGCGGCGGTCGCTCGCGGGCCTGCCGTTACCGCGGGCAGCAGACGGGCGGCTGATGCTGGCGGCCGACGTGAGCAACTGGCTGCGGCCCGGCGCGGCGACCAGCCCGGAGCGCCTGTTCTGCCACGTCTATGGCCGGGGGAAAGGGCAGGCGCAGATGATCCCGGGGTGGCCATACTCGGTGATCGCAGCGCTGGAGCCGGGCCGGACCTCCTGGACCGCTGTGCTGGACGCGGTGCGCCTCGGCCCTGACGATGACGAGACCGCGGTGACCGCCGCGCAGGTCCGCGAGGTCGTCACCCGGCTGATCGAGGCCGGGCACTGGCGGCAGGATGACCAGCCGGTCCTGGTCGTCTTCGACGCCGGCTACGACGTCACCCGGCTCTCCTACCTGCTCGCTGACCTTCCCGTGGAACTGCTCGGGCGGCTGCGCTCAGACCGGGTGATGCAGCTGCCGGCGCCACCGCGCCAGCCCGGCACGAACGGCCGGCCCCGCAAGCATGGCCGCGAACTGGCGCTCGCTGACCCGGCGACGTGGCCGGCCCCGCCGGTCACCACGAGCACGGTAACCTCCCGCTACGGGACGGCCGTGACTGCTGCCTGGGACCGGGTGCATCCCCGGCTCACCCACCGCGCTGCCTGGCTCGATCACGACGGTCCGCTGCCGGTCATCGAGGGAACCCTGATCAGGCTGACGGTGGATCACCTGCCCGGCGACCGGGACCCCAAGCCCGTGTGGCTGTGGTGGTCCCGGACCGGGGCACTGCCCCGTGACGTGGACCGGTGCTGGCAGGCGTTCTTGCGCCGTTTCGATCTTGAACACACCTTCCGGCTGTTCAAGCAGGTCCTCGGGTGGACGGCACCGAAGATCCGCGGGCCAGCCACCGCCGACCGCTGGACCTGGATCATCATCACCGTCCACGCCCAGCTGCGCCTCGCCCGGCCGCTCGCTGCGGACCTGCGCCTGCCCTGGGAACGGCCTGCCCAGCCCGGGCGGCTCACCCCGGCCCGGGTCCGCCGCGGGTTCCGGAACATCCACGCGACCATGCCTCGCCTGGCCGGTGCGCCGAAACCCGGCAAGCCCGGCCCGGGACGCCCGCCAGGATCCAAGAACCGCCATCCGGCCCCCCGCCACGACCTGGGAAAGACGACGAAGAGGGAACTCACGCTCAGGGCACGGCGCAAACGCACAGGTTAAAGAACAAGCTTAGAGCCTGTTTGAGAACCTTGCGGGGCGGCTTTGCGTGTGGGTAGCCAGGAAACTACCCGGAGACGACCGCCAAGTCGTGCTCGCGGTTTGTCAACGGGGGGTGCAGCACCGGTTGGCCTTTCGGGAGGGAGTTCGCGATAGGCGCGGCCGTGCGGCCGCTGGGCGAAGACCACGTCATCGAGCACCCCGCGGTGGTGCTCAGCCTGGACGCTTCAGCCGGCGGCGGACCAGCCAGATGGTCGCGGCGCCCAGGATCATCGAGAGCAGCAGGAGAAAGGCTCCCGCGACGGACTGGAAGATCCAGAACCTGCTGACCGGCTGGTAGGTGGTCCAGTAGCGGTAGTGGTGGCTGGCCAGAAATCTGTCCGCTCCGTCTGGCGGGCTGGCCATGTTCTTCTGGACCATGAGATCGTTGCTTGCGGTGCCGCTCAGCCAGGGGCCACTGGGCTGGATGAGCCCGGTGTCAACCTGATAACTGTTGGGCGGTGGTGAAATGTATCCATTGCCGGCGGTGACTACCGCAGGACCGATGCTGAACAGGTGCGCGGGCAGCCAGCCTGCCACGAGGAGGGCAAAGACCGCGCAGCTGGCCCCGGCCGCTGTCATCGCGACCGCCCGGCGGCGGGCCGCTGCGCCCGCGAGGGCGCCGAGAGCAAAGCTGGACAGGGTCCAGGCGGCCGGGACGATGCCGCATTCAGCGAATAACCCGGGCGACAGCCTGGCCGCCGTGCCTTCGATGACATCCGGGGTCAGCCATTGCAGGAACAGCATCCCGACCGCGAGAGCAGGGACGGTCAGGGTGATGGCCAGCACAACCAGCTTGGCGGAGACCAGCCGCGTCTGGCCGCGCGCCGTGGTCGCGCCGGGCCCGCTTGATCGATGGGCCAGCTCGCGGGCGAGCAGCGGCGCTCCGGCGAGCATCCCGGCCAGCGCGGGTATGAGCGCTGCGAGCAGCGCGGGGAAGCGGTCGGGGGGGATCATGGTGCCTGGTCCGCCGTAGTTGCTCCTGTGCCCGAACGCCAGGATCAGGCTGAGTCCGCCAAGCAGGGCGGCCATCGTGACAAGGCCGGCCCGGTGCTGCTGCCAGGTGACCCAGACCAGCTGCCACCAGGGCATCCGGCTCCCGCGCGGGTCAGCGGGGACAGGCACGGCCGGCGCGCTCACGGGCGGGCGGCCAAAGCGCAGCCGCCGCACTCCGCCGGACAGCACGCTACGTCGCGGGATGCGTGCGGCTTTGGCCAGCCGAAAGCGCCACCCACATGAACTTTCATGGGGCCAGAGTGTAACCTCGCGGCCTGTCCACTTGGGTAGTGCGTAACACTTTGTGATCTTTTGCTTCCCGCCTGCGTGTCTATCACGGGCACGGCAGGGGGCTCCTGCTAGCGGCAGTGGTGTCAACTCCCCGGCCACACCAGGAGCCCTTGATGGCTTTGTACCTTGTTCCGCGCGGTAGCGCAGCTGCACGGCCCGCCGCCGTGGTGGCCTGCCGGTGCTGCCCGGCCGGGTCGCGCAGCACCCGGGAGCGCCGCTACCCCTCGGACATGAGCGACGCGGAGTGGGCGGTCATCGAGCCGCTGCTGCCCGCACCGGGCTGGATGGCCGGCCAGGGCGGCTGGCCTGGCATCTACTGCCGCCGCGACATCGTCGATGCGATCCGCTACCTGACACACAACGGGCCGGTGTGGCGGGCGCTGCCCGCTGACCTGCCGCACTGGCGCACCGTCTATGGCTATGTCCGGGACTGGCAGGCCAGCGGCGCCGCCCGGCGGATGCACGATGAGCTGCGCGAGGCCGTCCGTGTGCTGGCCGGCCGCAGCCCGGCCCCGACCCGCCGCGATCATCGACTCCCAGTCGGTAAGGCCGCCGACACTGTCGGCAAGGACAGCCGGGGCTAGGACGCCGGGAAGAAAATGGAGGGCAGCAAGCGGCACATCGCAGTGGACGTGATGGGCCTGATCTTGTGCGTCGTGGTCACCGCCGCCTCCGTCCAGGACCGCGACGGCGCCCGCCCGCTGCTGTGTCGGCTGGCCGCCAGCTTCCGCACCGTCATCCTGGTCTGGGCCGACGGCGGGTACGCCGGCAAGCTGGTCACCTGGAGGCCGGCAGCTGCACGGACCCTCCAGATCGTCAAGCGCCCCGACGACCTGCACACCTTCAAAATCCTGCCCCGCCGCTGGGTCGTCGAGCGAACATTCGGGTGGATCATGAAACACCGGCGATGCGTCCGCGACTACGAGCGGCTGCCCGACCACCACGAGACCTACCTGTACTGGTCGATGATCCACGTCATGGCCGCCCGTGTCGCCCGCCGCCAGCCCGCGCCACCCACGCCGCTCCCCGGACCAGCCGAGCCAACGGCTGCGTCAGCGCGACCCCTGCTACAAGCCGCCTGAGGTTCTCAAACAGGTTCTTAGGGCCGGGTTGCCTAACGCGTTAGTGAGGACTAACGTGTTGACGTGCCTGACCTGGTGGCCGCGGTGGCCGAACCGAACCGTCGCCGCTTGCTGCAGCTGCTGGGGCACGGCGAGCAGACGGTGACCGTACTGGCCAGCCACTTCACGGTGAGCCGGTCGGCGATCTCGCAGCACCTTGGGGTGCTGGCCGAGGCCGGGCTGGTCGTGAGCAGACGCGAAGGAAGGTTCCAGCACTATCGCCTGAACCCTGGGGGCATGGCGGCTCTGCGCGGCGAACTCGATTCGTTCTGGACGCGTGAGCTTGACCAACTGGTGCGCGATGCCCTCGACATCCCCCATGCATCCAGCCGCTACGCATCCAGCCGCTACGCATCCAGCCGCTACGCACCCAGCCGCTACGCACCTGGTGCCGAAGGAGTCCAGTGATGCCGTTCGAGAAGTCCGTGATCGTGCCGCTCAGCCCCGACGAGACCTTCGCTTTGATCACCGAGCCGGACCGGCTGCGCCGCTGGCAGGCCATCACCGCGCGAGTGGATCTGCGGGCGGGCGGCGAGTACCGGTGGACCATCGTCCCTGGCCACTCGGCTCGCGGGACCTTCACCGAGGTGGAGCCGGGCCAGCGGGTGGTCTACACGTGGGGCTGGGAAGGAGACACCGATCTGCCGCCCGGGGCGTCCACCGTGACCATCACGCTGGAGCCGTCGGCCGGCGGGACGAAGGTCCGGCTGGTTCACGAAGGGCTGACCGACGAGCAGGCCGTCAGCCACGGCGAGGGCTGGTCCCACTACCTCGACCGGCTCGTCGAGGCCGGCACCACGGGGGATGCGGGGGCCGATGAATGGATGGCACCGGAAGAACTCGACGCCATCAAGGCCGCCGAGGCGGCCCTGGCCATCTGCCAGCTCGCCCTCCGGGGGGTCGCGGAGGCTGACTACCATAACGCCACCATCTGCACTGAGTTCGACATCACCCAGCTGACCGATCACCTGATCGGATCGATCACCAGCCTGGGCGGCGCAGCGGGTGCCGAGTTCTCCCAGGCCACAGGGATCACCCTGGAGGAACGAGTCGCCACGGCGGCCCAGGTCGCCCTGGAAGCATGGAACGCCCGCGGCGCCGACGGCACCGTCAAGCTTGGGCCGAACGAGGTGCCCGCCACGCTCCCCCTCGGTATTCTCTCGATTGAGCTCCTGGTCCACGCGTGGGACTTCGCCCAGGCCACCGGCCAGCAGGTCAGTGTGCCCGACGAACTCAGCGCGCACATTCTGGATGCTGCCCACACCATCATCACCCCACAAGGCCGGATCACCGGCGGCTTCGCCGACCCGGTCGAGCCCGGGCCGGACGCCCAGGTTCTCGACCGGCTGATCGCCTTCACCGGCCGCGCCGCCTAGCCCGGCCGCCTCCGCAAACGCACTACAGATAGGGGAGAGAGTCATGCCAGTACGCACTTCGTATGCCCAGGGGACGCCGAACTGGGTGGACCTGCAGACCACCGACCAAGCCGCCGCGAAGGCGTTCTACGGCAGCCTGTTCGGCTGGACCTATGACGACCGGCCGATGGGACCGGACGCGGTGTACTCGATGGCCATGGTCGGCGCGGAGAACGTCGCCGCCATCGCCCCGCAGTCACCGGAACTGGCCGCCGCGGGTGCGCCGCCGATGTGGAACACCTACCTGGCCGTCGACTCGGCCGACGACGCGGTGGCCAAGGTAGAAGCGGCCTGGCGGCCAGGTCGCGATGGCGCCCTTCGACGTTCCGAACGCCGGGCGGATGGCGTTCGTCCTGGACCCGACCGGTGCGGCGGTGGCATTCTGGCAGGCTGGCCAGCACATCGGCGCGTCGCTGGTCAACGAGCCGGGAACGGTCGGCTGGAATGAGCTGATCACCACCGGCCCGGCCGCCGCCGCCGCGTTCTACGGGCAGGTGCTCGGCCTGACCACGTCCGTGATGGACATGGGCGCCGGCCAGTACACGCTGTTCGAGGTCAACGGCCAGATGGTCGGGGGCACCACCCCGCCGCAGATGCCGGGTACGCCCAACCACTGGCATGTGTACTTCGTCGTCGCCGACGCCGACGCCGCCGCGGCGAAAATCACCGAGCTGGGCGGCGCGATCCTGGCCGAGCCGTTCGACACCCCGGTCGGCCGCATGGCCGTGGCACGCGACCCGCAAGGCGCCGTGTTCAGCATCTTCCAGCCCGCCCCTCAGACCGCGTAGGCGATGGAGATCCCGAAGGCCAGCGAGGAAGACAAGCGATTCTTCCGGTCCCTGATCCCGGACGACCCAGCGGTCGGGATCAAAGGGGGCCACGGCCTAAGGGAAGGCCACGACATAAGGGGGCCGTCTCTCGCGGGAACAGCTGTGCGCACATGATCCACCTGCAGTGAGGTGTCCCGGCGGAACCGGTGGGGTCACCCGCTGCGGGTGTGGTGCGGTGTGGTGTGGCTTGGTGGACTGGGCCGGGAGTGATCACACACCGGCGAAGGAGACCATCATGTCTGACCTGATCGCGATCGGCTACCCGGACGAGGCGACCGCGGAAGCGGCCGCCGGCGAGGCGCGGCAGCTGGCCCGGGACCTGATCATCGAGCCGGACGCGATCGCGGTGATCGTGCGGGACAAAGAGGGCAAGTACCACGTGCATACCCAGCATCACCTGGTCAGCGGCGGGGCGACCTGGGGCATGTTCTGGGGGCTGCTGTTCGGCGTGCTGTTTTTCGTCCCGGTGGCCGGGATCGCGATCGGCGCCGGGCTGGGCGCCCTGATGGGCAAGGTCACCAAGTCCGGTATCGACCGCCAGTTCCAGGACCAGGTCCGCGGGATGCTGACCCCGGGGACCTCGGCGCTGTTCTTGATGGTGGAGAAGGTCACCCCGGACAAGGCGGTCGAGGCGATGAGCAAGTACGGCGGGACCGTGCTGAAGACCTCCCTGTCCAAGGACGGCGAACAGGAACTCCAGGAGGCCCTGCACGGCGGAGGCGCCAGCACCACCAGCGCCTAGCGCGGATCAGCGAGTGGCAGGGCAGCGCCAGCCGGGCTTTCCCGCAGGTCAACTGTGGATGCCGGCGGCCGGAGGCCCGCTGCTGCACCGTCAGCGGCTCACCGACCTGATTGACC
Source organism: uncultured Actinomycetes bacterium (assembly GCA_963822825.1). Classification (GTDB taxonomy): domain Bacteria; phylum Actinomycetota; class Actinomycetes; order Streptosporangiales; family Streptosporangiaceae; genus JAWWPY01. The sequence goes on from CAWGIW010000002.1 coordinate 56,305, forward strand.
GGGCGGCCCGACACAGGGTCGCGCTAGTGTGTGCGCCCGCCGGCGCCGGGAAGACGGTCGCATGTGCATGGTGGGCGGCTGCGCGGCCCGGAGGCCCGCGGGTCGCCTGGCTCACCCTGAAGGCTGGAGATGACCAGGCCTGGTTCTGGGCCGACGTCTGCGCGAGCCTGACCCGGGCGCGCGCGGTGCCGCCCGAGGCCGTGCGGTCCCTGCAGGACACCTCGGCGGAGGACTTCCCGCTCCGGCTGGTCGAGGTGGCGCGGCTGTTCGTCGCGCCCATTGTTCTGATGCTCGACAACGCGCACGCACTTACCGATGAAACCGTGCTCGCCGGTCTCGACGTGCTGATCCGTCATGCTGCGCCCGCCCTGAGCCTGCTCTTCGCAGGACGGCGTCCGCCGGGACTGCAACTGGGCCGGCTACAGGCCTCCGGCGAGCTCGCGATGGTGGGCGCGGCGAGCCTGGCTTGTACTCCAGATGAGGTCGACGCGTATCTCGCTCTACTCGAGCTTGACCGCGACGCCGCCACCCAGGGCGCGTTGCTGGATCCAAGCCCATCGCAACTCACTGCCGCCCTGGGCATCTGGGGCGGCCGCCCCGCTTAGGGCCACCCGGGAACCACCCCAACCGGGTGAGGCATGTCCTGCCGAGGCCGGAGACGGTGGACGGACGCGGCATCGAGCACACCAGGCGAGATGACGGCCGACAGCCACGCCAATGCTGCCCGGCGGAAAGGTGGGGGTGACCTTGTCCGACATCGGCGGCGAGCCGGGACCCGTCATCGAGGGCCCAGAACTCAGCCCGGGCGAGCGGGCCGAATTGCAGCGCCTCCGGGCTCAGGTGGCCGAGCTGAGCAGCCAGCGCGCTGGCCCGGCGGGGCGGCACCGGGTCAGCTGGCGGACCCCGGTGGCCACGGTACTCATCGTGATCGGCTGCCTGCTCGCCCCGCTGTCGGTGATAGGGGTCTGGAGCGCCAATCAGGTCTCCAACACCGACCGCTACATAGCCAACATAGAGCCGCTCATCCACGACCCGGCCATCCAGAACGCCCTGACCGACAAGATCACGAACCAGATCACCAGCCACATCAACGTGACAGCCTACATAAACCAGGCCGCCACGGCGCTATCGAGCAAGGGCCTCCCACGCGTCGGCACGGTGCTCAAGACGTTCGGCCCGTCGATCTCAAGCGCGGTCGCCGGGTTCATCCACACCCAGGTGCACAAGATCATTACAAGCCCGCGGTTCGCCAGCACCTGGATCCAGGTCAACACCGTTGCCCACGAGCAGCTGGTGCAGGCGCTCTCCGGGCAGGGCGGCGGCTCGGTCACTGTCAGCAACGGCAAGGTCGTCATCGACCTGGCCCCGTTCATCAACATCGTCAAGCAGAACCTGAGCTCCCGCGGGTTCACGCTGGTGAACAGCCTCCCGCCGATCCATCCCACGCTGGCGCTGTTCTCGTCGCGCGACCTGGTCAGGGCCCAGACCCTCTACCGGCTCATCAACGATCTCAAGATCGTGCTGCCGATTCTCACGCTGCTGCTGATAGGGGCTGGGGTGTATATCGCACGGGGCCACCGGCGCGCCCTGATCGGCGCCGGGCTCGGCTTCGCCGCGTCGATGCTGGTGCTTGGCGCCAGCCTGGTGATCTTCCGCAGCATCTACCTGAACAGCGTGCCCAGCAGCGTGCTGCCCAGCGACGCCGCCGCCGCCATGTTCGATACGTTCGTGCGCTTCATCAAGGACGCGCTGCGTACGCTCCTGGTTCTGGGCTTGGTGGTCGCCGCGGCCGCGTTCTTCACCGGGCCGTCGGTGACGGCGGTCCGGACCCGTGCGGCCTTCGCATCCGCCCTGGGCTGGGCCCGGCGCAGCGGCGAGGGCGCAGGTGTGAGCACCGGGCCGGTGGGCGTGTGGACCTACGCGCACCGCAAGGGGCTCCGGATCGGTGCGGTGACGCTCGCCGCCCTGCTCTTCGTGTTCTGGGGCAGGCCCACCGGCCTGGTCGTCATCCTGATTGCCATTCTGTTGCTGGTGGTTCTCGGGCTGATCGAACTGGTCGGCAGGCCGCCCACCCGTCCGGCGATAGCCGGTCAGCCGTGACATGGGCGGCGGGCGGCCCGCCGGGGCCGGCCCTGTGCTCCGCCCGCGGTAGGCGCGGCCAATGATCGCTCAGGCCGCGGGATTCGCGTTGCTGGCCGCGTTGTCTCCGACAGCGCTGCTGGTCGCCGCCGTCTACCTCGGCTCCGCGAGGCCCCGGCTGACCAGCCTGTTCTATCTCGCGGGCGCGGTGGCCATGAGCCTGGTCATGGGAGTGATCATTCTCGTGATCTTGCGCAACAGCGGCCTCAGCCATCCCAGCGAACGCACGCCCCGTTACGGCGTGCGGCTCGGCTTGGGTCTCCTGCTGCTGGCGGCAGGCACCTTTGTCGCGGCCCGCAAGCCGCGCCCGCCCGATCCGGTGAAGCCCCAGAGCGGCATAGTGTCCAGGATGGTCGCCGAACCGGCGCCGCTGAGCGCGTTCGCCGTCGGCCTCCTGGTGTTCGCGCCGGGCGTCACATTCCTGGCCGCGCTGCAGGTGATAGCGACGTCCCGGGCCGACATCAGGCTAACGGCGCTCGCCGTGATCATCGTCGTCATCATCAATGTCCTGCTCGTGTGGCTGCCCATCGTTGCGCACCTGGTTGCCCCCGAGCCGACCGAACGCCGCCTGAAGGCCTTCAATGCGTGGCTGCGGGCGCACGGGAGCCGGGTGCTGGCCGTGGTGCTGGTCGTAGCTGGCGTGATCATGGTCTTCAACGGTGCCTATGGGCTCATCGCCGCGTGATGACTCAGGCGGCGTCCCGGGCGGGCCAGGATCACCCGCGAGTCCGGCATCACCCGCGCCGGATGATTCCCGGGGTACTACCGTGACGATACTAGATACTGTGGACCCGCGTGACCGGCTGCGCTCGGTAGGCAAGCGAATGGCCGACCCAGCCGAAGCGCTCGCCCAGCGCGTCGCGGAGCGGGTTGTCGATCTCGTGGTTCAGGCGCTGGATGTGAACGCCCTCATGCAGCGGGTCGACCTGAACGCCGTGCTCGATCAGGTCGACATCGACGAAGTCCTGAAAAAGGTGGATGTGCCCGCGCTGGTCGAGCGGGTGGACGTGGCCAGCCTGGTCGACCGGGTGGACATCGACGAGATCCTGAGCCGCGTTGACGTGGGGGCCCTGCTCGATCGCATCGATGTGAACGCCCTGGTGGGGCGGGTCGACGTGGGGATGCTGGTCGAACAGACGGATCTCGGCGCCGTCATCGCCCGGTCATCGGGCGGGGTAGCCAGCGAAGCGCTCGATGCGGTGCGCAGCCAGGCCGTCGGGCTCGACACGTTCATCGACCGCTGGGTGTGGCGGCTGCTGCGCCGCGGCGCAGCCCGTCCGCCGGGGCCCGCGGCCCTGATGCCCTCACCGGCGGACCCTTGACCACCACGACGCCGCCGGCCGCCAGGGCGAGCTTGCAGGGGCACTACGCCGGAGCCGTGTCCCGGCTGGCGGCGTACGCCATCGACATGGCGGTCAGCTCCGGCCTGTTCACGCTCGCTCTCGCGGCCATCACCTACGTCGTGAACCTCCTGACCGGCCGTCACGTGGCCTGGAACAAGGGGAGCATCATCGTCGCGGTCGCGTACGTAGTCTGGGAATTCCTGTATTTCGGCGTACTCCTGGTCGGTGGGCGGCAAGACGTTCGGAATGGCCGTGCTGGGGATACAGGTCGTCCGGTCCGACGGCGCCGACCTCGACCCGGGGCGGGCCGTGCTGCGCACCCTCGCGCTGCCGCTCAGCTTCCTGCTCTGCGGCCTGGGGTTCGCCGGGATCCTGGTCCAGCGGGAGCACCGGGCGCTGCACGATCTCATCGCGGGCACGGCGGTGGTCTACGCCTGGGACGCCCGCGCGGCCCGGCTCCGGTTCCTGGCCCGCCGGGGCCGCGTCTCACCGCCGGTTCCACGCCGCCAGCACCCAAGTCCGGCACCGAAAGAAGCTGAACGAACCATCCGCAACGGGTGACGCGCGGCATCCGGCGAGCCGCGACAGTTGACGTGGGGTGGGCCAGCCATGTGCGGACCACCCCCATGCGGACCACCCACATGCGGACCACCCGCGGAGCGACGGAAGGAACCCGATCATGAATGTGCCCGTCAAGGCTGACGTCGACGACACCACCAGGGAAATGCTGGGCGGCCTGGCCGTCGGCGACCCGGAGCTTTTGCTGGCCGGCCTGGAAATGCGCGAAGATTGGCAGATAAAGAGCGGCCTGGATCCTCGTAGCTTCGCCCTCGTCAAGGTCGCCGTCCTCATCGCCCTCGACGCGCCTCCGGCCTCGTATCTCTGGCAGGTGGCCAACGCGCTGGATGCCGGGGCCACCCCGGCCGACCTGCTGGGCGTGCTGTACGCCGTCGCGCCGCAGGTCGGCGGGCCCAAGGTGGTGGCGGCAGCACCGGAACTCATGGTCGCCCTCGGCCTGTCCCTGCCGGAAGGGCAGTAGGCCCGACCTGGTCCACGCGACGACACCCCCAGGAGGCAGTCATGTTCAGACGACGGCGCCCATTGCTGCGCGCGGCCGCGGTCGGCGGTGCCGCTTACGTCGCGGGCCGGGGTATGGCGGCGATCGGAGCAGCAGGCACAGGCGGAGGATGACCAGAACGCAGCGGATCGACGACCTCGAGCAGCAGCAGGCCGCGCCAGCGATCGCGCCAGCGGCGCCAGCGGCAGCCCCGCCACGCGGCCGCCGGGCCGTCCCTGCTCGATCAGCTGAACCAGCTCACGACCTTGCATCAGCAAGGCGCCCTGACCGACGACGAGTTCACAGCGGCCAAGGCCAAGCTGCTCGGCTGAGCAGCCGTCAGCATCGATACAGAGGAGCACAGGGTGAGCGAGCCGTTCAAGGGAACGATCAACATCGATATCAGGGACTCGGTTCCCGACTGGACGCCGTTCGAGCCGCCCAAGGCGCCCGACGGCGCGCCCAACGTCGTCTATATCGTGCTCGACGACGTCGGGCTTCTCCGCCATGAACTGCTACGGCGGCCCGATCGAGACGCCGAACATCGACCGGATCGCGGCCGCCGGGGTCCGCTACACGCAGTGGCACACGACCGCGCTGTGCTCGCCGACCCGCTCCTGCCTGCTGACCGGGCGCAACCACACCCGCAACTCGATGGCCTGCATCACCGAGGCCGCGGTCGGGTTCCCGAACGCGAGCGGGACGATCCCGCCGGAGAACGGCATGATCTCCGAGATCCTCGGCGAGCAGGGCTGGAACACCTACATCGTGGGCAAGTGGCACCTGTGCCCGACCGTGGAGATGAACGTCGCCTCGACCCGGCGGAACTGGCCGTCGGGCCGCGGCTTCGAGCGCTTCTACGGGTTCCTGGGCGCCGAGACCAACCAGTGGTACCCCGACCTCGTCTACGACAATCACCCGGTCGACCAGCCGAAGTCACCAGCCGAGGGCTACCACCTCACCGACGACCTCACCGACAAGGCGATGGAGTTCATCAAGGACGCCAAGACGGTCGCGCCCGACAAGCCGTTCTTCCTGTACTACGCGCCCGGCGCCGCCCACGCGCCGCACCATGTCTCGAAGGAATGGGCCGACAAGTTCAGGGGCCACTTCGACATGGGGTACGAGGCGATGCGCGAGCAGACGCTGGCCCGGCAGAAGGAGATGGGCATCGTCCCGGCCGACACCGAGCTGCCGCCGATCAACCCGATCGGCACGCCCGAGACCCGCACCGGGCCCAAGGGCCAGCCGTTCCCGCCGCTGGACTACACCAAGCCGTGGGACTCCCTGTCCGCCGACGAGCAGCACCTCTTCGCCCGGATGGCCGAGGTGTACGCGGGCTTCCTCGCGCACGCCGATCACCACATCGGTCGGCTGCTCGACTACCTCGAGGAGTCCGGGCAGCGGGAAAACACGATGGTGATCGTGGTGTCGGACAACGGGGCGAGCGGCGAGGGCGGCCCGGACGGGTCGGTCAACGAGATGAAGTTCGCAACGGCATCCCCGACGACATGCAGGTCGAACCTGGCCATGCTCGACGAGCTGGGCGGGACGAAGACCTACAACCACTACCCCAACGGGTGGGCCATGGCGTTCAACACGCCGTTCAAGATGTGGAAGCGGTACGAGTTCAACGGCGGCACCGCCGACCCCTGCATCATCTCCTGGCCAGTCGGCCACGCGGCGGCCAGGGCGAGATCCGGCATCAGTACCACCACGCCATCGACATCGTGCCGACCATCCTGGACACGCTGGGCGTCGAGGCCCCGGCAACGATCAAGGGCCACGTGCAGAGCCGGTTCGACGGCGTGAGCATGCGCTACAGCGTCGAGATGAGCTTCGGCGCCATCGGCCCGGCAAGACCCAGTTCTACTCCATGCTCGGCTCGCGCGGGATCTGGCATGACGGCTGGAAGGCCGTCACCACCCATCCCACGCTCAGCGGCTGGAGCAACTTCAACGACGACACCTGGGAGCTGTACCACACCGACACCGACCGCGCCGAGGTGCACGACCTGGCCGGCGAGCACCCGGAGAAGGTGCGCGAGCTGGTCAACCTGTGGTTCGCCGAGGCGGGCGACAACGGCGCCTTCCCGCTGGACGACCGGTCCGCGCTGGAGATCATGATCACGCCGCGGCCGCAGCTGGCCTCAGCCCGCGACCGCTACGCCTACTTCCCCGATACAGCGGAGGTACCAGAGGCGCAGGCGGTGAACGTCCGCAACCGGTCCTTCACGATCGGGGCGCTGGTCGACATCCCCGCTCCCGGCGCCCAGGGCGTGCTGTTCGCCCACGGATCGCGGTTCGGCGGGCACGCCCTCTACGTGAAGGACAACCGGCTGCATTACGCCTATAACTTCGTCGGCATGTTCGAGCAGAAGGTCGACGGGACCGAAGACCTGCCCGTGGGCGAGAACCTCATCCTCTCCGCCTCCTTCGAAAAGGACGGCGAGGATCCGCCCGGGGTCGCCACCGGGATCCTGTCTCTCTACCACGGGGACAAGAAGGTCGGCGAGGGCCGGATCAAGACTCAGCCCGGGATGTTCTCGATCGCGGGCGAGGGCCTGTGTGTCGGCCGGGACAGCGGCGAGGCGGTGACCGAGCGACTACCCGGGCGGGTCACCCCACCGGTTCACCGGCGGCACGATCAAGCGGGTCGCGGTCGACGTCAGCGGCGATCCCTATGTCGATCTCGAGCGCGAGGCCCAGGCCATGCTGGCCCGAGAATAGGAGGCCGCGATCACCGACCTGCTGACTATGGCCGGCGCGCCGCTGGCGTTTCACGTGATGGCGAAGCCGACGGGGGCCATCTGCAACCTGGACTGCGAGTACTGCTTCTTCCTGTCCAAGGAGATGCTGTACCCGGGCAGCCGGTTCCGGATGGCCGCCGACCTCCAGGAGACCTACCTGCGCCAGCTCCTGGAGGCGCACGCGCGGGCTCCGGAGGTCGTCGTCGCCTGGCAGGGCGGCGAGCCGACCATGATGGGCCTTGATTTCTTCCGCCGGTCCATCGAGCTGGAGCGCACGTACGCGAGGCCGGGCCAGCAGGTCCTGAACACGATCCAGACGAATGGCACGCTGCTGGACGACGAGTGGGGCGAGTTCCTGAAGGAGCAACGAGTTCCTGGTCGGGATCTCGATCGACGGCCCGCGCCAGATGCACGACGCCTACCGGGTGGACAAGGGCGGCAAGCCCACCTTCGACCGGGTGATGCGGGGCCTGGACGTGCTCAAGCGGCACGGGGTCGAGTGGAACGTGCTGACCACCATCCACGCGGTCAACGGCGACCACGGCCGCGAGGTGTACACGTTCCTGCGCGATGAGCTGGGCGCGACGTTCATCCAGTACATCCCCATCATCGAGCGGGCCACCGAGCAGACGCTGCCCATCGCCGACGCCGGCTGGGGCGGCGGGGTGAAAGGACGTCCCCTGTACACCCAGGAGGGGAGCCTGGTCACCCACCGCTCGGTCGGGCCCAGCAGTACGGGCGGTTCCTGATCGACGTCTTCGAGGAATGGGTCCGCCGCGACATCGGCACCGTGTACGTGCAGATGTTCGACACCGCGCTGGCCAACTTCTACGGCGAGCCCGGCGGGATGTGCGTGCACGCCAAGACGTGCGGGTCGCAGCTGGCCATCGAGCACACCGGTGACCTGTACTCCTGCGACCACTACGTCGAGCCCGGCTACCTGCTCGGCAACATCAACGACAAGCACATGCTGGAGCTGATCGCCTCGCCGGCCCAGCGCACGTTCGGGCAGGACAAGCACGACACCCTGACCCGGTTCTGCCTGGACTGCGACGTGCGTTTCGCCTGCAATGGAGGCTGCCCGAAGGACCGGTTCGCTGTTTCTCCCTACGGGGAGCCGGGCCAGCACTACCTGTGCCCCGGCTACAAGGACTTCTTCCACCACGTCCGCAAGCCGATGGAAACGATGGCCGGGCTCCTGCGCGCCGACCGGGCCCCGCCGAGCTGATGGCGGTCGTACGCCGCGCAGGACGCGCGGCGCGGGCGTAACGACCCCTGCCCCTGCGGCAGCGGCCGCAAATGGAAACGCTGCCACGGCACACCGAGTCAGTGACTCAGAGTCAGTGAGTCAGTGAATCAGTAAGGCATCCCGTCATCTCGCGCCCTGAGGCTGCGCAGAGCCGCATCGAAGGCCCGCAGGCGGCCGCGGACGACCTCGGCCTGCCGCGGGCTGGCACCTCCGGGAGCACGCTCAGCCTCCATCCCGGACCGCACCGCCTGGAGCAAGACAAGCACGTCAGCGACCCGAGCGCGGTCCTCCTCGTTCGGGGCGGCCTCGCGCATCGCATACAGCGTCTGCGCCAGATCATCGGCCCGGCGCTGGATGTCGGCCCAGCGAGCCCCGGCATCCGCGGCGCTCAGCCCGCCAGGTCCCTCGGCGACGCTCATCGCGTCGTAGACCGCCGAGCCCTTCGCGTAGGCATCGATGATCTTGGACTGCCAGCCCCCCGCCACGGCGGAGCGGCGGCGGGCGGCGCTGACCATCCAGATGATCAGGCCGATGAGGATCAGGGCCCCCAGGACGACCCACAGCCAGATGAGCGAACTGGACCCGCTGGCGGCCGCGGGTGTGCCGCTCGGCTGGGCCGCCGGAGCCGGTGCCGTGGTGGCACTCTGGATCACCGAGGGCTGGGCGGTAGCGGTCGCCGGGACGCTGGCCGCCGCGCTGGGCGGGACGCTGGCCGCCGCGCTGGGCGGGAGCTGGCCGCACGCTGGCCGCCCGGCTGGGCGAGAAGCTGATGCTCTTGCTGGGGGCGATGCTGGCGATCGCGCCACTGCCGCCGCTGCCGCATCCGGTCACGGAGCATACCGAGCCGAGGATCGCGGCCGTGAGGAGCAGGCTCTTGACCACCAAGCGCCGCATGCTGATCCCTCCGCGCATCAGGAATCCCGGCCGAGCCAGGACGTCACCTCAGGATCGTGCGGCCGGAGCTACCGGTCATCACCCGCCAGGAGGGAGGCCCGCGAGCGGCCACGAGGATGTCGACACTCAGCGCCAGGATCCACGCTGGGAACAGCAATTCCACCCAGACGGTGATACCGACCGCGACGAAGAGCACCAGCGCGGCCACCAGCCCGGCGACGGTGAGCCATCTGCCACGATCTCGGTGCGCCGCGCGATGGTCACCGTGGTGAGCGTGAACACCGCGGCCAGGCGGCCTACCTCGATGCCGGCGCATGGCTGGTCACGAGGCGCGACGGATAAGCCTGCGCTCGGGCAGCTGCGGTGTTCCCGCGTCGTCGGCACCATCCGCGGCCCAGGCGAGCCGCGGCCCGTAGCGGCGGGCCAGCGGATCGGCGGTCACGCCGTGCACTATGACGCTGAGCAGCACGGTCACGGCGATGACCGCGACCGCCTGCCCGGCGGCATGCTCGCCGAGATCCTCCAACGCCAGCAGGGCAAACACCACCGACGCCAGCCCGCGGGGACCGAACCAGCCGATGAACAGGGCCGCGGCGCGGCCCAGCCGCGCACCGGCCAGTGCCACCGCGATGGGCGCCATCCGGATCACCGTCAGGCTGAGCACGGCATACACCACGACCTGCCACGTCAGGCTGTCCAGCGCCGGCACCACCGCGATCGCACCGAAGGCCAGCCAGACCAGCAGCGACACCAGGGCGCCCGTCTCCTCGACAAACGGCACCAGCCGCTCGCCGGGCCGCCCGCCGATGGCGCGGAACGCCAGCCCACCCACGAAGGCGGCGATGAAGCCATTGCCGTGCAGCGCCAGTGCGCTGGCGTACGCGCACACCGCCAGCGCCAGCACGGCCGAGCCCGCGAAGTCCCCAGCGGCCCAGTCGCGGCGGCGCGCCATTTTCACCAGGAAACCGCCCGCGCCGCCGACGGCCGCGCCGATGAGCACGCCCAGCGCCAGTTCGGCGACCGCTCCGCCCGGGCCCAGCGGCCTCCAGCCCGGCGGTGCCCGCTCCCGCGATCGCGACCAGCACGAACGGCGTGGCGATCCCGTCGTTGAGCCCGCTCTCGACGTTGAGCAGCCGCCGGATCCGGGCCGGGACCGCGGGGTTGACCATCATGCCCGCGCCGAGGGCGGCGTCCGTAGGCGCGAGGGCCGCGCCCACCAGCAGGGCGAGCCAGATGTTCATGCCCTTGAACAGGGCGAGCGCCAGCAGGGTGCCCAGGCCGATCGTCAGCGGCAGCCCGACCCCGAGCAGCCGCAGGCACAGTCCCATGTCGGCTCGCAGGTCCCGCAGCCCGACCCGGGACGCGTCCGAGAACAGCACCAGGACCAGGGTGATCTCGGCCAGCGCCTTGACCAGTTCGTTGGAAGGTGCGAACCCCAGGGGCGCCAGCGGCCCGTGGGTCAGCAGCACACCAGCCAGGACGAACGTGATCGGCGCGGTGACGTCGAACCGCTCCAGCCGCGCCGACAGCGTCCCCCAGGCGAAGATCAGCGCAGCCACGATCGCCAGGTCGGAAGCGCTCATCCTCACCGCGCCTGGCGACGAAGGCGGCGTGCTGAGCGGCTACCTGCGGCGGGAAACGCGCCGGGCGGTACGCCGGGAGGTACGCCGGGCTACTCTACGTCCTCCGAACATCTCTGCCTCCAGGTTCTCGTGCTGGCTCAAGGCTACGCTTTGCCTGCCGCGGCCGACGTTTCCATCTCGTGCAGTTCCTGCGCCTCCTCGGCCGAGACCAGCCCGATCTCCACCAGGTCGAGCGGGCTGATGAAGCCGTCGCTGATGCGGAAGCCCCCGGCGCGGGCGATCGCATCGCGCAGCGGCACCGCCCAGTGGTGCTCCAGCAGGATGAGCGCCGCCGCGGAGTCGTTCGGGATGTCCTCGAGAATGTCCCAGCCCTCCTCCTCGGTGAACACGTGCACGCCGCCCTCGGCCGCTACCTCCTCGGCTCCGGCGATCGCGCCTGCCTCCATCCCCTCCTCGCCCTCGATGCCGAGGCCGATCAAGGCGCCGATCTTGGTGCCCATCTCGATCGCCTCGATCTTCGGTGAGGTTGCTGAGGTGCTCCACTTCCAGCTCGCCGTCCGCGTCTTTGTAGACGGCCAGCGAGTCGATCACGCGCACCGTGTCATTTTCCTTCAGCCGCTCCAGTTCGGCGATGATCTCACCGTGGAAGTTGGGATGGCTGAACCCCAAGACGATGAGCTGCACAGGCCCGATTGCCATATCCCTGCCTCTTTCACTTTCACCGATCGGCCAGTCCTCTGCGTTGACGCTCCCAGCCGGGCCGCGCCGACGCATCACCCCACGCGGGTGGTCGCTTGGCCAGCGATGACCACCGCGAGCGCCCGATGACGGCACCTGCTGACCATGCTCCGCGCTGGCTGGAGGGACACACGTTCCTCACCCCGTCAGGGTGAGCCGGACGAGCCGCCCACCACGGCATGCTGGCGGGCAGAGAGGAGCCGATGATGAGTCAGCTGACGGCCGAGGCTCCGTCGCGGCGGGCCCGGAAGTACCAGCTCGACTCCGGGCTGGGGCGGCTGACCCCGGCCGAGCGTGCTGTCCGGGGCAAGGAGGCTCGGGCTGAGGTGCCGCGGGACAGCCATGCGGTGTTCGACCCGCCGCCGGACCGGCCCGACCCGATCGGCCTGCTGGAAGAGCAGGCGCAAGTCGCGGGTGCCTGAGCTGGTGCCGGTCCGGTGGGGCCGGATGATGGTCTCCCCGTTCACCTTCTACCGCGGCGCGGCGCTGCCGATGGCCAGCGATCTGGCCGGCACCCCGGTGTCCGGGCTGGCCGTGCAGGCGTGCGGCGACGCGCACCTGTCCAACTTCGGCGTCTTCGGCTCGGCCGAGCGGCGCCTGGTGTTCGACGTCAACGACTTCGACGAGACGCTGCCCGGCCCGTGGGAGTGGGACGTCAAGCGGCTGGCCGCCAGCCTGGAGGTGGCCGGACGCGGCAACGGGTTCTCCGGCAAGGAGCGCCGCGAGATCGTCACGGCCGCGGTCGCCAGCTACCGGCAGGCGATGCGCGGCTTCGCCGCGATGACCAACCTGGACGTCTGGTACGCGCACGCGGACATGGACCAGCTGCGGGCGCAGTTCCAGTCCCAGCTGAAGGCGCGGCAGCGCAAGATGGTGGACAAGGGCCTGGCCAAGGCGCGGACCAGGGACAGCATGCAGGAAGTGGCCAAGCTGACCCACCTGGTGGACGGCCGGCCGCGGATCATCTCCGACCCGCCGCTGCTCGTCCCGATCGATGAGCTGCTGCCCAAGCAGACGGACCGGACGGCCTTCGAAGCGCAGATCAAGGACCTGATCGGCAAGTACCGGCGCACGCTGGAAACCGACCGCCGGTTCCTGCTCGAGCAGTTCGAGTTCGCCGACATGGCCCGCAAGGTCGTCGGCGTCGGCAGCGTCGGGACCCGCTGCTGGATCGTGCTGATGCTCGGCCGTGACGACGTCCGATCCGCTGTTCCTGCAGGTCAAGGAGGCGGAGGAGTCGGTGCTCAGCCGCTTCGTCGGCGCCAGCAAGTACGCCAACCAGGGCCAGCGGGTGGTCGCGGGCCAGCGGCTGATGCAGGCATCCAGCGACATCTTCCTGGGCTGGCAGCGGACCGAGGCCGGCCTGGACGGGCAGTCAGCGCGACTTCTACGTCCGCCAGCTGCGGGACTGGAAGTTCTCCGTCGACATCGAGACCATGGTGCCGCGCGGCCTGCGGATGTACGGCGGAGCTCTGCGGCTGGACGCTGGCGCGGGCGCACGCCCGCTCCGGGGACCGGATCGCCATCGCCGCCTACCTGGGCGGCTCGGACGTCTTCGACCAGGCCATCACCCAGTTCGCCGCCGCCTACGCCGACCAGAACGAGCGCGACCACCAGGCCCTGGTCGACGCGGTCGCATCAGGACGGATCACCGCCGAGCGCGGCCTGTGAGAGCCCGGCCGGCCGGGAGCTACGCAGGTGGTGGTTGACCTTCTGGTCATCGGGCTCGGGATCACCCTCGAGCCGTTCCCGCTCACTGCCTTCATCCTGATCCTGAGCGCCGAGAAGGGCACCAGGAAGGGCCTGGCGTTCATCCTCGGCTGGCTGGCGTGCCTGGTCGTGGTGATCGCCGCCGTCATCCTGATGACCAGGGGCAATCCACCGGCGTCGAACACCGCGCCGTCGACCGCCGCGCTGGCCGTCAAGCTGGTCCTGGGCATCCTGCTGATCCTGCTGGCCGTGCGCCAGTGGCGCCGGAGGGGCCGGAGGGGCCGCCCCCGCAATCCGCCCAGCCTGGATGGCGCGGCTGGATCGACTCTCGTTCTGGGCCGCCGCCGGGCTCGCCGCCTTCCTTCAGCCCTGGGCGCTGGTCGCGGCCGGCGCCGCGACGGTCACCCAGGCCAAGCTCTCCACCGCCGGGGACTACCTGACGCTGATGCTGTTCTGCCTGCTGGCCACGTCCAGTTTCCTGTACCTGGAGCTGTACGCGGCCTTCCGCCCGCCGCGGCCGGCGCCCGGCTCAAGGCGCTGCGTACCTGGCTGGACACACATCGGGACCAGGTGATCATCGTGATGTCCCTGCTGCTGGGCTTCTGGCTGGCGGGCAAGAGCATCTACCTGCTGGTCGGATGACCGGTGACGATCCCTGGCCCGCGCCGATCGCCCAGGGCCGGGGAGGCGCGCTGGCCGATGGCGCTGGCTGTGCTGGGCGCCGGGGCACTACGCGCGATCCTGCCCCCTCAGCTCAGGGCCGGAGACGCTCGCTGGGTGCTCATCCTGGTCCTCGTAGTGCTGCTCGCGGTCCTGGTGGTCGGCGACCCGGGCCGCATCGACCGCGACTCCACCTGGCTGCGGGTCACGACCGGGACGCTGATCGGCGTGATCTCCCTGGTGAATGCCACGGCGGTGATACGCCTGGTGGCCGCCATCATCAGCGCGCACGCCGCGTTCACCAACAATGCCAATGTCCTGCTGGCCAGCGGCGGTGCCGTGTGGCTCACCAACGTGATCGCCTTTGGCCTGTGGTACTGGGACCTGGACCGCGGTGGCGCGGCAGCCCGCGCACGCGGGGTCCGGCGGGCCAGCCTGCTTTCGTCTTCCCGGAGATGAGCAACGCTGAGTACGTCGGGGTTGACTGGTATCCGAAGTTCATCGACTACCTGCACCTGTCGTTCACGACCGCGATGGCATTCAGCCCGACGGACGTCTCGGCGATCAGGCCCTGGGCCAAGCTCATGATGATGGCCGAGGATGTGATCTCGCTTCTGGTCGCGCTCCTGGTCGTCGCGCGCGCCGTCAACATCCTGAAGTAGTGGCAATCACCCCGCGCAGGTGAGGCATCCGCGTCCGTGGCTGGAACACCATGGCCGGACAGCCTCGCGCAGGAAGGACTGCGCCCAGGTGACGACGCCCGCCGATCCCCTTGCGCTCCTGCGGACCCGGAGCTACCTGGGGCTGCTGGTGCTGGCCGCGATCATCGGCGTGCCCGTCTCGGCGGCGGCCTACTTCTTTCTCGCCCTGGTCAGCAAGCTGCAAGGCTGGATCTTCACCGAGCCTGCCGAAGGGCTGGGCTTCCGCGCGGAGCCGCTGTGGTGGCCGATTCTGCCGCTGCTGCTGGCTGGGGTGCTGGTCGGCCTCACCATCCGGTACCTGCCCGGCACAGGCGGTCACTCACCGGCCGATGGGTTCAAGGCGGGCGGAGGGCGCTCCCACGCCCATCGAGCTTCCCGGCATCGTGCTCGCGGCATTCGCGACCCTGAGCCTGGGCGTGGTCCTCGGGCCCGAGGCACCGCTGATCGCCCTCGGCGGCGGCCTTGGCGTCCTGGCCGTGCGGCTGGTCAAGCGGGATGCTCCCGGCCAGAACCCAGGCTGTGGTGGCCGCGGCGGGGAGTTTCGCCGCTATCAGCACGCTGCTCGGCTCGCCCCTGCTCGGGGCGTTCCTGCTGATGGAGGCCTCGGGGCTGGGCGGGGCCGATGCTGGAGCTGGTGCTGCTGCCTGGTCTGCTGGCCGCCGGCGTCGGTTCGCTCATCTTCATCGGCCTCGACGCCTGGACCGGGCTCGGCACGTTCTCGCTGGCCATTCCGGGCCTTCCCCATGTCGGGTCGCCCACTGGCGCTGAGTTCTTGTGGGCGTTGGCGATCGGGGTGATGGCCGTCCCGCTCGGCTCCGGGATCCGATGGCTCGGGCTGTTCCTCCGGCCTCATGTCGAGCGGCGGATGTTCCTGGCTCACGCCGGTGGTCGGGCTGGCTGTCGCGGGCCTGGCCATCGCGTTCGCCGACGGAACCGGAAAGGGCTCCTCCGAGGTGCTGTTCTCCGGGCAGTCCGCACTCGGCCCGTTCATCAGCCAACAGCGCCAGCTACACCGTGGGGGCGCTGCTGCTGCTCATCGCCTGCAAGGGACTCGCCTACGGCGCATCGCTGAGCGGCTTCCGCGGTGGTCCGACCTTCCCGGCCATGTTCCTCGGGGCGGTCGGGCGGCGTGGCCCTGTCGCACCTGCCGGGGCTGCCGCTTGTTGCCGGCGTCGCCATGGGCATCGGCGCGATGACCGCAGTGATGCTCAGGCTCCCGCTGACCTCCGTCCTGCTGGCCACCCTGCTGCTGCGTCGGACGGCCTGGCCGTCATGCCGCTGGTGATCGTGGCGGTCGTGGTGGCGTACGTGGTCTCGGCGCGGCTCACACCGTCCCCCGCGGCGGCGACCCCGGAAGCATCACGCGCGGTACGACGAGCCGCGCTTGGCGGGAAGGACCGCGCCGATGAGCGAGAAGAACCAATCCAACCCTGACATGACGCGACGTCCTTTCAGAGATCATCGTGATTACGCGCTGGCCGGGCGCGGGTGCGCCGCGGCGTCCTTCTCGGCGTTTCCCGCTGGTCGCCCGCGGTCCGGCCCCCGGGGCCGCGCCGGACCGGGCGAGGCGGCCGGGGACGGCTGGTGACCGGCGGCGCTTGTTCGGCTGGCGCCCGGAAGGCAGCAACCAGGCGGGCGACCAATGTGGCCAGGAACACCTGGCCGGTCAATGC
This sequence comes from uncultured Actinomycetes bacterium, assembly GCA_963822825.1. Taxonomy (GTDB): domain Bacteria; phylum Actinomycetota; class Actinomycetes; order Streptosporangiales; family Streptosporangiaceae; genus JAWWPY01. Next base: position 72,801 of record CAWGIW010000002.1, read on the forward strand.
CTCCATGACGGCGATGGCCCGGCCGCCGTCACCGGCGGCGGTGAAGTCGCCGTAGCCGAGGGTGGTCAGCGTGGTGAAACTGAAGTACTGGAATGTCTGGGTGTTGGCGCGCTGCCCGTCAGCGAAAAGGCGTCCGCTACCCAGGTGCTCGATAGCCGCGTAGCAGGCGGCGAACATCAGCCCGATGATCAGGTAGGCGCTCAGGGCGCCGTAGATGCTCTGCACGGTGACCGTCGGCCGGTCCAGCACGCGGCGCACGATGAGGACCGCGGTGAAGAGCAGGATCAGCGCCTTCCATATCTCGGCCGCGCCGAAGCCGGCGGCGGTGCCGGTCAGCTCCGCCGCTCCAGCCGCGGCCGAGCCAATCAGCGCGACAGCGCCAGCCAGCCTCGCCGTCCGGCGGCGCACCCGTGACGTGCGGAGCGCGAGCAGCACTACCGCCGCGAACGCTGCGACCTGGAGGTCGCCGGCCAGCTTGCTGAAGCTGAAGGCAGACAGCAGGTAAGTAGAGATCAGCACGAGCAGCAGCGCGCCGTACCGGCCGCTGTCTCCGGCGGACCGGGCGGGCTGCCTCGCCTGGCGGCCCGCCGGGCCAGCGATGCCTGCGCCATGCCCCTCCGTCCGGTCACGCTCAGGCGGGACAGCTGGCCCGTGCGGGCTAGGTGCTGGCGCCTCCGCCGTGCAGGGCCTCCTGGAGTTCCTGTTCGCCGTCCTTGGACAGGGAGGTCTTCAGCACGGTCCCGCCGTACTTGCTCATCGCCTCGACCGCCTTGTCCGGGGTGACCTTCTCCACCATCAAGAACAGCGCCGAGGTCCCCGGGGTCAGCATCCCGCGGACCTGGTCCTGGAACTGGCGGTCGATACCGGACTTGGTGACCTTGCCCATCAGGGCGCCCAGCCCGGCGCCGATCGCGATCCCGGCCACCGGGACGAAAAACAGCACGCCGAACAGCAGCCCCCAGAACATGCCCCAGGTCGCCCCGCCGCTGACCAGGTGATGCTGGGTATGCACGTGGTACTTGCCCTCTTTGTCCCGCACGATCACCGCGATCGCGTCCGGCTCGATGATCAGGTCCCGGGCCAGCTGCCGCGCCTCGCCGGCGGCCGCTTCCGCGGTCGCCTCGTCCGGGTAGCCGATCGCGATCAGGTCAGACATGATGGTCTCCTTCGCCGGTGTGTGATCACTCCCGGCCCAGTCCACCAAGCCACACCACACCGCACCACACCCGCAGCGGGTGACCCCACCGGTTCCGCCGGGACACCAGCGCGGCCATGCGCGCGGTCAGGCGGGCGGCTCGGTGTAGCGGCGCTCCTCATAGACCTGAGCCGCCGGCGCGCGCTGGCGCCGTCTCATCGCGATGAACACGATCGAGATGACGAAGCGGGCTGCGCCGGCGATCATCAAGATCACGCCGATGGCTTCCAGGTTCACGTGCGCAGGCTTCCAGGTGATGCCGAACCGGAGTATTGCTCCGATGACGATGAGCGCGATGCTGCCGCCGATTGTCACGAGGCTTGCCGCCTTCCCTCGCCGGACCGCCGGACCGCCGGTCCCGTGACCCGCGGCACGCATGAGCGCGGAGCCCCGGCCGCCTCGAGCGCGTTCCGGTGCTCAGCCCTCACCGTCCTCAGCTTGCCCCCGACGCCCACCGGCCGCCTCCCCCGGCAAGGGTGAATCCCGCCCCCTGACCGCACCGCGGCCACGCCCATTGGCTCGCCGATGGGGCTGCTCACCCCATGCGGGTGCGACCGGGAGTTCCCGAGCCGAGCACGATGGTGCCGGGCCTAGCCCGCCCAGGGAGGATGTCATGGCTGTAGCCGACCCGAGGCCCGCGGATGGGGGGACGCCTGGCCGTCACGCGGGGGGCGACGCCGACCGGAGTGCCGCACCGCGGCTGGCCGCCCCGGCTCATGACCGATCCTGGCTCGTCCTCCTGGCCGGCGCCGCCGTGACTTTCGTCCTCGGCCTCGTGGTGCTGGCGTGGCCGAAGGCCACGCTGAACGTGGTGGCGGTCCTGCTGGGAGCGCAACTGGTGGTATTCGGCCTCGTCCGGCTGCTCGCGGGCCTCACCGCGGGAAGCGAAAGCGGGGGGATGCGGGTTGCCTACGTCATCCTCGGCGTGCTTGGCTTCGCCGCGGGCCTTTACTGCATCCGGCACCTGTCGGTCACCGTCGCGCTCCTCGCGTTCATCGTGGGCCTGTTCTGGGCGGTGCACGGCGCTGTGGACCTGATCGTGGCGGTCGCCGGACCGGCGCCTGGGCGGTGGATCACGGCGGCAGCCGGCCTGATCAGCCTGGCGGCCGGGCTTTTCGTGATGTTCAAGCCCACGATTTCGCTGACGGTCCTGCTGGCCGTGCTCGGTGCGTGGCTGGCGCTCTACGGCATTATTCTCGCCATTATGGCGGTCCAGGCGAGAAATACTGTGGTCGCCCATTCGATGACAGTATGACGCGGGGCGGAAAGGCAGACTGCGCCTGGAATGGCTGTAATGATTAGCGTGGATGGCAGGCGCCGTGCGCCGTTAGGGATCTTGGCGATACCTTGATCCCTAGGCCTCAATTTGGCAGTGTGTCATGATATGGGTGTGCGCGAGCACGGACCAGAACACGTACTTCGGGCGGTCCCCGGCTCGGCTCCGAACCGCCCGGGCATCGATGTGCCGATCGAGACCAAGCTCCATGCTCCAACTTCGCGTAAGGAGTGGGTGGAACGGCGGCCGCTGCTTCAGGCCCTGGCCGGCGCCACGGCCAAGCTCATCCTCATTGACGCCCCGGCGGGCTTCGGCAAGACCACCCTCGTCGCGCAGTGGCGCTCCAGCACAATAGAGGAGCGGTCCTTCGCGTGGCTCTCGCTGGACCGCGCCGACGATGACCCCGGCAGGCTCTGGTGGCATGTGGTGTCAGCGCTGCAACGGGCCTCCCCCGCGTTCGGCGGGGAGGACATTCTGAGGGCGGCCAGAATCCAGGGCCTGGACATCGCGGGAACGGTGCTCCCGATGCTGGTCAACGAGTTGGCCTCGCTACCGGCACCGGTTGTTCTCGTCCTCGACGACTACCACGTGATCAAGGAACAAAGCTGCCACGACCAGATCGCGTTCCTGCTGTTCCATCTCCCGCCCACGACCCAGCTCGTGCTCATCACGCGAGCTGATCCGCCGCTGCCGCTCGCCCGGTTGCGCGCGGCCGGCCAGATGGTCGAGTTCCGGGCGCCGGATCTGCACTTCTCACCCGCGGAGGCCGCCACCCTCGTGCACACCGTTTCCGGCATCGAGCTCAGCGAACCCGACCTGGCCGATCTCCTCGAGCGGACCGAGGGATGGCCGGCCGGGGTCTACCTGGCGGCGCTTTCCCTGCGCGGCCACCCCTCGCCAAGCGCCTTCATCCACCAATTCACCGGTGATAACCGGTTCATCGTCGATTTCCTGGCCGAGGAGGTGCTCAGCCGCCAGCCGGGCGAGATCCGGCAGTTCCTTATGCGGACCGCGATTCTCGCCCGGTTCTGCGCGCCGCTGTGCGACGCCGTAGCCGGATCGGCCAATGCAGCTGAGATCATCGACGTCCTTGAGCGGGAGAACCTTTTCGTCGTGCCGCTCGACGAGACCCGGCAGTGGTTCCGCTATCACCATCTCTTCGCCCAGGTCCTGCACACCCAGCTCACCAGGACCGAGCCCGACCTCGTGCCGACCTTGCATGAGCGCGCGAGCGCCTGGCATCGAGTGTCGGGGTCGGTGGGCGAAGCGGTAAAGCACGCCCTGGCCGGCGGCGACATGGCCAATGCCGCCGATCTCATAGCACGTCACTGGTACGCCTACGTGAGTGTCGGCCGCGCAGCGACGGTTCGCCGCTGGATGGGCTCGCTCGCTGACGATCAGATAGCCGCCAACCCCCTGGTGGCGCACTGTGCGGCCTGGGCCGCGGCCCTCACCGGTGAGCCCGAGCCAGTGCAGCGCTGGCTCCCGGTACTGGAGGCCGCGCAGCATGAGGGGCCGCTGCCCGACGGAATACGCTCGCTGAAGTCCTCGGCCGCGCTGTTGCAGGGCGTCTACGGTTTCGACGGCCTCCGGCTGATGCGCGAGTCGGCCCGCGTGGCGGTAGGCCTGGAAAACAATCCGAAATCGCCGTGGTATGCGCTGGCGAAAGGAGCGCATGGCTTCAGTCTCTACCTGTCCGGGGAACTCCACGAGGCGGAGAAAACCCTGGAAGAGGCGGAGCTGAATGAGGCTCCTGTGCCGCTGATACGCATCCTGACCTTGTCGAGCTGGTCCCTGGTCGCGGTCGAGCTGGGTCGGCTGCCGCGAGCGATGGAGCTGGCCAGCGAGGCCCGCGGCATCGCGACTGATGGTGATCTCATCGAGACGCCGCAAAGTTCCCTCGCCTTCACGGCGACCGGTGCGGTCCGTGCCGCGCAGGGACGGCTCGACGAAGCCCGCAGCGAATTCGAGCGCGGCCTTCAGTGCCGCCTGAGAACACCAGGGATGAGCCCCTGGGCCACCCTCGAAGCCATGCTCCGGCTCGCACAGGTGCAGCTCGACCTGGGAGACTACGCCGCAGCGGCGGAACTCATCGAGCAGGCACAGAATGTGCTGACCTTGTTCCCTGACGGCGCGGAGGCTCCGCAGGCCCGGCTGGAACGGCTCAGGCGGCGGCTGGTGGTCCAGTCGCGAGGGGTGCCGGCCGCCGCGGACTCGCTTACCGAACGCGAGATGGCGGTGCTGCGCCTACTGCGGGGCACGCTATCGCTCCGCGAGATCGGGCAGGAACTGTACCTGTCGCCGAACACGATCAAGACCCACGCTCAGGCGATCTACCGGAAGCTCGGCGTGTCCACCAGGCACGACGCCGTTGCGCACGCCCGCGACATCGGAATCCTGTGACCGTGCCGCGGTCAGATCAGTTCGAGCAGCCTCGCGCGGCGGACCGCCTCGCTCCGGTGAGCTGCCGCCAGCTTGCGGTAGATGCTCTTGAGGTGAGTCTTCACGGTGTTCACCGAGATGTACATCTCGGTGGCGATCTCGGCGGTGCTCAGCATGCCCGACAAGTGCTCGAGCACTTCACGCTCGCGCTCGCTCAGGCGCTCCACGATCAGGGGCGGCCCGTCGCTCCCGGGCCGACGGGCCGAAACCCAGTCGGTGCTGACCAGATCAGGCTCGAGCAGGCGCCGGTAGGCATGGACGAGCTCAGGGTCGCGTCGCAGCACCGGCCGAATCCAGGTCCGCTCCATGGCGAACGGCAGCCGGAACTGCTCTGGCTGGCCCAGCCTCAGCGCCTGCTCGAGTGACCGGCGGCCGCGCGCACGGTCGCCGCTCTCGTAGCTGAGCCTGGCATCGACCAGCGATGCCTCCAGGCGGATGTAGTCGGGCTGCCCGGTGGAGATCGCTGGCCTGGCGGCCAGCACGTGCCTGGCGGCCTGAGGATCGCCCGCGGCCAGCGACGCCTGCGCCAGCGTGACGGCGGCGTCGAAATGTGAGTGCGGGCCGGCGCGTGTGGCGGTGTCAATGGCGGACTCGATGTCCCCGGCCGCCGCGCAGGCCCGCGCTTCGACGAGCGCCAGCCGGTGCTCGAGCCAGGAGGGAAGCGGCCAGCCCTGTCGGGCGCGGCTGACCATCTCCGCGGCCACCCCGGGCCGGCCACCGGCCAGACCGCATCGCGCCGCGACGAGGCAGGCGGTGGCGTTCTTCAGCCGGTCCGGGCGGATCCGCAGGGCGGCGTCCGCCAGCTTCAGCTGGGCCCGCGCCTGCTGCGGCTCGTTACGTTCCAGGTACACCCAGGCGAGTGCCACGCTCGCGGCCGGGCCCACGGGCTCCGCCGGCTCGCCGGTGTTATCCTCGGCCGCCCCGGCGGCCCCGTCGGCCAGCTTGGCCGCGCGGCCCAGCCGTCCCCGCAGGGCCTCCAAGAGGGCGAGATTCCCGAGGCAGTCAGCTCGCTCATGCGTGCTGTCCGGAGCGGACGCGGCAGCGGCGCCCGCCGCGAAGGAGGCGGCTGCCTCATCGAGATGGCCGGCCCAGACTTCCACGGCGCCGCGACCCGACAGCACCCGAGCGCGGATCGCGGGATGCCGGGCGAGGAGGCCTTCGGGAATCGCCGTGAGCAGCCGCTCCGCGCTGGCGGCCGCGGCCGTCGCGGCGCCGAGATCCCCGGTGCGGCGGGACAGGGCGAGCCGGATCAGCGCCGTGGCCAGCCGGGCGGGGATCTCGTCATCCGCGGGAAGACGCCCAATCAAGGTTTCCGCCGCGTCGAGTGACGCCGCGCTGGGGATGATTTCGGCATCAGACAAGTCCAGCGCGGCGGCCACCAGCAGGGGCTGCGGCTTCGTCCATGACATGCGCCGCGGCATGCGGCGGAACCCGTCCGCCAGCGACTGATTTCCCCGCGGTTCGATGAGCTGGCCCAGGGCCAGCTCATCAAGGGCTATTCCCGCGGCGAGCGGCCAGTCGCCTGACTCCCCGGCATGCCGCACGGCTTCAGTGAGCGACCCGTTGCGCCGGAACCACAGGGCCGCTCGCCGGTGCAGGTCGGAGGACCAGGCCGGGGCGTTCGCGCCGGAGCTTCAGGCGCAAGACCGCGCTGAACAGCGAATGGTAGCGGTACCACCCATGCCCGAGCGGCAGGACGAACGCGTTCGCCTGGGCCAGAGCCGGCAGGGCGGTTGTGACCTGCTCGTCATCGGCAAGCTCGCCGGCGAGTCCCGCGTTGACCCGCTCCAGGATGCTCGTTCGCAGCAGAAGTTCCCGGGTGGCGGAAGGCTGGGCGTCGAGGACCTCGTCCACGAGATAGCTGGCGATGGCGCTGCCTTCGGCGTCAAACTCCTTGACGAACTGCTCAGGATCGGAGATGCCATCCATCGAGATCGCCGCCAGGCGCATGCCCGCTGCCCAGCCCTCGGCCCGCCTGGTGAGGCACTCGAGCGCCGCGTCAGCCAGCGTGATGCCATGTTGCGCCAGGAGCAAGCCGGATTCGGCCACGCTGAAAGCGAGGTCGCCCGCGCGGATCTCGGCCAGTTCCCCGGTCAGCCGGTACCGGTGCAGGGGCAGCAGCGGGTCAATCCGCGACGAGACCACCAGATGCAGGCCTGGCCTCGCGTTACGCAGCACGTAGCCCAGCCCGTCCAGCGTGCCGGGTTCGGTCAGCAGGTGGAGATCGTCGAGCACCACAACGACCGGCGGGTCCTGCGCGGCCAGCACCGATGCGAGGCGGAGCAGGAATACATGGTCGACGGCGTCCCCGGCGGCGACCGCCGGCGAGACCCGCGGAACGGCGACGTCTGCACGCCGCAAGGCCGCCACGAAATAGGACCAGAAGACTTTCGGCCGGTTGTCGTAGTCGTCAAGCGTGATCCACGCCACGCGGGCCGGGCCGGTGCGGGCGGCCGCCCACAACGCGATGGCCATCGTTTTGCCCGCGCCGGGCGGACCGGTGACCGTGGTCAGCGGGCCGCGCGCACCTTCGGCGATGAGTTTCTCGATTCGCGGACGCGGGACGACCCAGCCCGGCAGGCCAGGCATGGTGATCTTGGTAGTCAGGACGGGATCTTCACCACTGGTCGCCTGCCCTTTTGGGCGGGCCGGGCCACGTGCACTCATGCTGGTCATCTTCGCTGCCAACTTCCAGGTACGCGGACACGGGACGGCTGGGGCTGGGCGTTCGGCCCGGCTAGTGGCGGCCCCCCACCCGGGGTCTGGAGGCGGGTTGGCTTTGTTACCTATATGTGATCTGTTCCCGTATAAGGGTGAGCTGTCATCACCCTGTCCGGATCTCACCCGGGTGACCGAATTCACCCGCTGTGAGTGGCGTGCCGCAAGCCGGCAGGCGGCACCGTAGAGATGTGCCGTTACCCATTCCGACTCGCTGGGGGCTCTCGTGACGCACTACGAGATCCGCGTAGTGGGGATCCTCCCGCCCGAAGCCTTGCTCGACTTCGACCGGCTCACTGCGTCCATCGAGCCGGTGGAGACTGTCCTGCACGGCCCTCTTCCTGATCAGGCGGCGCTGCACGGGCTGCTCGCCCGACTGGAGACATTCGGCGTGCAGGTCCTGGAGGTACGCCGGATCCAGGATCGCCAGCCGCCCTCGGCGGAGGGCGGCCGAACGGGCGCTCAGATGAGTCCATCGGGCCTGGTAGGCGGCCAACGGCCGTGGTTCCCTTCAGGAGCTGTCGCCGGGCGCCAGGCCGGGCCGTCCGCGGCGGGCGGGCCGGGGGCCCGGGGCCCGGTGTAAACGTCGCGCAACGTCTCGATCTCCTGGGTGGTGAAGGTCCGCTCGCGGCGGATGTCGCGGGTGAAGGCCAGCCACCAGGTGAGCAGGGCCCCGAGACGGTTGCGGTAGCCGGTCAGGAACGCGATGTGGATGAACAGCCAGATCCACCAGCCCAGCCAGCCACCGACGCGCAGGGGGCCGGCCGAGACGACGGCGCGGCCGCGGGAGATGTAGGCGGCCGAGCCGAGGTCATGGTAACGGAACGGCTTCTCGGCCAGGTTCCCCGAGACCTGATGCCGGATGCGGTTCCCGGCGTACAGCCCGGACTGCATCGCCACCTCGGCCACGCCGGGAAGCTTGCTGCGGCTCATCATGTCGCCGAGCACGGAGATCTCGGGGTGCCCGGAAATCGTGAGGTTGTCCTCGACGAGGATGCGCCCGGCCCGGTCGTGCTGGGCGCCGGTGGCTTTCGCGAGAGCCTCGGCGACGGGAGGCGCCTCCACCCCGGCCGTCCACAGCACCGTGCCGACGTCGTAGCGGGTCTGTTCGCCAGCCTGGTCGCGGACGAGCACGAAGCCCTGGTCGACATGGGTCACGATGCATCCCATATGCTGCTCGACCCCGAGTGCCTGCAGGGCCTTATCGGCCTTCTCGGACAGTTTGGGCCCGAACACGGCCAGCGGCGCGCTGCCGCCGTCGAAGAGCAGGACCCGGGCGTCCTCCGGTCTGATACTCCGGAACTCGGCGCGCAGGGTCTTGGTGGCCACCTCCCGGATCTGCCCGGCCAGTTCTACCCCGGTCGGCCCGGCGCCGACGAGCGCGAACGTCAGCCAGGTCCGCCGTTCCTCCGGGTCGGCGGCCGTGGCCGCCATCTCGAACGCGCCGTACACCCGGCGCCTGATCGCGAGCGCGTCCGAAATTGTCTTCATCCCCGGCGCCCAGCGGGCGAACTCATCGTGGCCGAAATACGACTGCCGGACCCCGGCGGCCACGATGAGGTGGTCGTAGCCGAACTCGACGCGATCACCACCGACGCGGGCGGCGATGACCCGCCGGCCGGCCGCATCAAAATCGACTACCTCCGCCATCACGCAGTCAACGTTCCGGTATTTCTTGAGCAGGTCGCGCAGCGGAGCGGCGATCTTACCCTCGGACATGATTCCGGTAGCGCACTGATAGAGCAGTGGCTGGAATACGTGGTGCTGGGCGCGGTCGATCAGGGTCACCGAGACGTCGCTGCGCTTCAGCCTGCGGGCCGCGAACAGCCCGGCGAAGCCGCCGCCGACGATCACGACGCGAGGCCGATCGGGTGGACCTGTCATCGGATGCTCCGGCCCTTCCTCAGCCTGCCGGGTCGTGCCAGGTGTCCCTGCCGGGCAGCAACCGGTCGGCTTCCTGCGGGCCCCAGCTGTCCCGGGCGTAGGGGTGCACGGGCGTGACGTCACCCAGCACCGGATCAACGATCTTCCAGGCCGCTTCGACGGTGTCCTGCCGGGCGAACAGCCAGCGGTCCCCGTCCAGGGCCGCGCCAATGAGCCGGTCATAGGCACGCATGTCCGAGCCCGGCTGCCCCGCGAACGACAGTTCCTCCAGCAGCGGCTCCAGCCCGGCGCCCGGCTTCTTGCCGGCCAGCGTCAGGCTCACCGCCGTCTCGGGCCAGACCCGGAACCGCAGTGAGTCGCGGACGGCGAACGGATCGATACCGAACACGTCATGCGGAGGCCGCTTGAACCGGATGTTCACCTCGGTGGCGGTGACCGGCATGCACTTGGCCGCGCGAATCAGGATCGGCACGCCTTCCCAGCGCCAGGTGTCGGCGGCGAGCCGGACCGCGACGTAGCTCTCCGTCGTCGATTTCGGGTCGACACCGTCCACCTCGTGATAGCCCTCGTACTGACCCCGCACCGTGTCCTCGGAGGTCAGCGGCCGCAGCGCGGATATCACCCGCGCCTTGGCGTCCCTCCAGGAGGACAGGCCGACCCCGTCCGGCGGGTCGGCCAGCACGGTGGCCAGGACCTGGAGCATGTGGTTCTGGACCACGTCCCGGATAGCACCCGTCCGGTCGTAGAACCGGCCGCGGTCGGCGACGTCGAACGCCTCGGCCATGGTGATCTGGATGCTCTCCACGTAGGTCCGGTTGAGCAGCGGCTCGATCACCGAGTTGGCGAACCGGACGAAGAGCACGTTCTCCACGGGATCAAAGGCCAGCCAGTCGTCGACCCGGAAGATCGCCTCTTCCGGGAAATACTGGTGCATGGTGTGGTTGAGCTGCCGCGAAGTGACCAGGTCGGTACCGAACGGCTTCTCGACCATCACCCGCGCGTCCTTGGCCCGGCCGGCCGTGGCGATTCCGTGCGCGATGCGGCCGAACAGCGGGGGTGGCACCTCCAGGTAGAACAAGACCTGCGTGCCGGCGCCGATGGCGTCCGACATCGCCTTATAGGTGGCATCGTCGTCGAGGTCGCCATCCACGTAACGCAGCAGCCCGAGCATCTTCTGCGCGGCCGGGCTGCTCGGGTCCATGTGGTTGAGCCGCAGTGAGGCGGCCGCGTAGTCGCGGAACTGCGCCAGCCCCCATCCGCTCTTCGCCACCCCGATGACCGGCACGGTGAGCACACCGCGCTCGACCAGCCCCACCAGTGCCGGGAATGTCTCCAGCTTGGCCAGGTCACCCGTAGCCCCGAAGATCACGAGTGCGTCAACTCGGTTGGTGGCCATCTCCACTCCCTGCCTGATCGCGCTGCCTTATCGCGCCCTGGCCATCGAAACCGTGGTCGCGGCGCGGCGCACCACCCGCGGCGGGTGAGCCATGGACAGAAGCCACCGGCGGTCAGGTCGGGGGCGGCTGCCTCGCGCCGGGCCGGGGTTGGTGACGGCTGGAATTCCTGCTTGCTGATGCGCCGCCGGAACACGTAGTACGTCCAGGTCTGGTAAGCAAGCACGAACGGCAGGAAGATCACGACGACGACGGTCATCACTTTGAGTGAGTACGCTCCGGACGCGGTGTTGTGCACGGTCAGGTTGTACGCCGCGTTGGTGCTGGAGACCATGACATTGGGGTACAGGCCGGTGAAGATCGACACGATGCAGGCCGCCATCGTGACCGTGGTCGCCGCGAAGGCGAAGCCGTCGCTGCGAGAGTAGACGAGCCAGACGGCGGCGATCACGGCGAGTACGGCGAGCAGTTCGACCGGGTTGAGAAAGAAGGTGCCGCGAGCGGTCACGTGCGTCCAGATGATGAAGCCCACGACGGCGGCGCCGGTCACCGGGGCCACGCGGCGGGCCAGGTGCCCAGCGCGCTCGCGCATGTCGCCGGTGGTCTTCAGGCCCAGGAACGTCGCACCGTGCAGCAGGCAGATCAGCACCAGGGTGACCCCGGTAAACAGCGCGTACGGCTGGAGAAGATCAACGAAGGACCCGGTGTAGTCCTGGCTGGAGTTGATGGGCAGCCCGTGCAGCAGGTCGCCGAGGGCCACGCCGATCAGCAGCGGGGCCGCCACGCTGCCCGCGGTCAGCGAGCCATCCCAGGTGCGGCGCCAGCGCACCGCGTCGCGCTTGCCGCGGTACTCGAACGACACGCCCCGGACGATGAGCGCGACCAGCAGCAGCACCAGGGCCAGGTAGAGGGCCGAGAACATCGTCGCGTACCAGCCGGGAAACGCGGCGAACAGGGCGGCGGCCGCCACGATCAGCCAGACCTCGTTACCGTCCCACAGCGGCCCGATCGTGTTGATGGCGGCCCGGCGGCCGGCCTCATCCCTTCCCGACCACGCCGTGCAGCATGCCGACGCCGAAGTCGAAGCCCTCCAGGATGAAAAAACCGGTCCACAGGACGGCGATGACGATGAACCAGAACGGCACGAGTCTCATCGAAACCTCAATACTGAACGGCCGGGATGGGCGCGCCGGAGTCGGCCTCGGCGCGCGCGGCCGGTAGCCCGGCTCGCGAGTACTTCAGCATCAGCATCAGGTCCACGGTCGCGAGCACGCCATACAGCACAACGAAAACCACCAGGCTGATCACGATGGACGTGGTACCGACCGACGGTGAGATCCCGTTTTTCGTCAGCATGATGCCTTGCACGATCCACGGCTGCCGACCGCTTTCGGTCAGCAGCCAGCCCGCGGTGTTCATCAGGAACGGCAGGACGGTGGCCCATATCGCCACCCACAGGAACCGCCGGGAGGCCGCGAGTTTCTGGCGCCGGATCAGCCAGAGCCCCCACAGCCCCAGCAGGAAGATCAGCACCCCGGCGTAGGCCATCACCCGCATGGACCAGTACTGGATGAAAACGTTCGGCACGTAGTAGCCGGGCCCGTAGGTCTTGGTGTACTGCGATTGCAGCGGGCTGAGCCCGGTCACCTTGCCGTTCCAGTGGTTGGTCGCCAAGAGGGACAGCAGGTGGGGAATCGCGATGATCTTGGTCGGCGTCTCGTCCTGGTTGCCGCCGCCGATCTGGAACAGCGAGAACGAGCACGGCTGGCAGGTGGTCCACTGCGCCTCAGCCGCAGCGATCTTCATCGGCTGGTATTGAGCCTCGATTACCCCGAGCTCGTCGCCCACCAGCATGGTGAACAGGATCGCCGGGACCAGGACGACGAGCGCGAGCCGGGCCGACCGGGTGAACACCTCACGGTCCCCGCCGTGCCGCAGCTGCCATGCCGAGACGGCCAGCATGACGGCCGCGCCGGTGGACAGCGACGCCAGCAGCACCTTCGAATATCCCCACACGAACACCGGGTTGACCAGCAGCGCCCAGATGTCGTTCAGCTGCGGCTGACGGGCCTTGTTCATCACGTACCCGACGGGATGCTGCATCCACGAGTTGGCCGCCATGATGAACGCCGCCGACAGGACCGTGCCGAGCGAGACCGCCCAGATCGCCAGCAGGTGCACCAGACGTGGCAGCCGGTCCCAGCCGAACAGCCACAGACCGAGAAACGTGGACTCCAGGAAGAACGCGGCCAGGCCCTCCATCGCCAGCGGGGCCCCGAAGATGTTGCCGACCAGCCGCGAGTACGCCCCCCAGTTCATCCCGAACTGGAACTCCTGCACCAGGCCGGTCACCACCCCGATCGCGACGTTGATGACCAGCAGCGTGCCGAAGAACCTGGTCAGTCGCAGATATTCGTCCCGTTTGCCGCGATACCAGGCCGTCTGCAGCAACGCGGTCAGGAAGGCCAGGCCGATCGTGACCGGGACGAAGAAGAAATGATTGATCGTCACAAACGCGAACTGCCACCGCGCAAGATCGACGTTTGCCATCTACTCCTCCGGCGCGGAAGGCTCCAGGTGTGCCCGGCCCGGCCGCGCTGGTGCGGCCGCCCGATGGGTCACGATGAGCATCGGATCGCCGGGCGTGGGTCAGTGATCGTCACTGTCGCTGCGCGAGAGCCGGGCGGCATCATCCGCCACGGGTGACTACGGCCGCGGTGCCGATGCGATCTGCCCACGATGCGGGGCTCACCCGGCCCGGGTGGGGCGCCGTCCGCCGCGCGCGGCGATAGTGGGCTTGTGACCGAGCACTATGACGTAATTATCGTGGGCACCGGGGCGGGCGGCGGCACGCTGGCGCATACGCTGGCTCCTTCAGGCCAGCGGATTCTGCTGCTCGAACGCGGCAACTTCCTGCCGCGCGAGACGGAGAACTGGGGTCCCGGACCGGTCTTCGTGGACGGGCGGTACATTTCCCCGGACACGTGGTACGACGCCGACGGCAAGCCATTCCAGCCACAGGTGCACTACTTCGTCGGCGGGGCCACGAAGCTCTACGGGGCCGCGCTCTACCGGCTGCGCCCCGGGGACTTCGGCCGCCTCCAGCACGCCGATGGCGTGTCGCCGGAATGGCCGCTGGGCTATGACGACTTCGAGCCGTGGTACACCAAGGCCGAATGGCTGTACCAGGTGCACGGGGCGCACGGCGAAGATCCCACCGAGGGCCACTTCTCGAAGCAGTACCCGTGGCCGGCGGTCTCGCACGAGCCTCGGATCCAGCAGATCTCCGACGCACTGCTGGCCGGCGGCTACCATCCGTTCCACGCGCCGTGCGGCATCCTGCTGGATGAGGCCAACCGGCCAGCGAGCCAGTGCATCCGCTGCGCCTGGTGCGACGGCTATCCGTGCCTCGTGCACGCAAAATCCGACGCTGAGGTCATCGCCGTGCGTCCCCTGCTGGACCGGCCGAACGTGACGCTGCTCGTGAACGCGGAGGTAAAGCGGCTCGGGACGGAGGCGGGAGGCAGGACGGTCACGAGCGTGGAAGTAACGCGCGACGGCGATGACGAGGTCTACCAGGCGGACGTCGTAGTGGTCGCGGCCGGCGCGTCCAACAGCGCCAAGATCCTGCTCCAGTCGGCCTCCGACCGTCACCCCGCTGGCCTGGCGAATGGATCCGACCAGGTGGGCCGCAACTACATGTACCACAACAGCAAAGCCATCGTGGCGCTCGGCAAGGAGCGTAACGACACGGTGTTCCAGAAGACGCTCGCCCTGAACGACTTCTACTTCGCCGGGAACGGCCGAGATTGGCCGCTCGGCAACATCCAGCTGCTCGGCAAGTCAAACGCGATGGCGATGAAGGGCGAGGAGCCCAAGCTCACCAAGCTCGCCCCGCACTGGAGCCTGGATGAGGTCGCCCACCATGCCGTCGACTTCTGGCTGACCACCGAGGACGTGCCCAAGCCCGGCAACCGGGTCACGGTCGACCGCGACGGCCGCGTGCACCTCGCCTACACCGCGACCAACGACGCGGAAGCGACCGGGCTGTACCACGAGCTCAGGAAGATCCTCAACCACATCGGGATGGCCGATCACCACATCCTGGACAAGAACTTCTACATGAGCATGGACGTCCCCGTGGCCGGCGTCGCCCATCAGGCGGGCACCTGCCGGTTCGGCGCCGACCCCGCCACCTCGGTGCTCGACGTCAACTGCAAGGCCCACGAGCTCGACAACCTGTACGTCGTCGACACGAGCTTCTTCCCCAGCATCGGCGCGGTGAACCCGGCGCTCACCGCCATGGCCAACGCGATCCGCGTGGGCGAGCACCTGCTGAGCCGGATGGCATGACTACGAAAGGTCAGAAGGGCACATGAGCACGTTCCCGCCTATCGCCGATTACGGGTTCCTGTCGAATTGCGAGCAGAGCTGCCTGGTCGCCCCGGACGGGGCGGTCGAATGGCTGTGCCTGCCCCGGCCTGATTCCCCCAGTGTCTTCGGGGCGCTGCTGGACCGGGCGGCCGGCTTGTTCAGGTTCGGTCCCGGCAATACTCACGTCCCCCAGCATCGCCGATACGTACCGGGCACCATGGTGCTGGAAACGACCTGGCAGACCCCCACGGGATGGATGATCGTCCAGGACTTCCTGGCCATGGGTCCGGTCCAGCCCGAGGGGCGGCGGCCGGACTATCACCGGGCGCCCGCCGATTTCGGCGCCATCGGCGCGCTCGTACGGGTCGCGACCTGCATCAGCGGCCGGGTCGAGGTCGTGGTGAACTGCGGTCCGCTGTTCGATTACGGGCGGGCGGGTGGCACGTGGAGCTACCGGGGTGACGGGTACGACGCCATGACCATCGCCCCTAAGGAAGGGGACGTGCGGCTCGAACTGGCGGGCAGCATCCCGCTCGGCGTGCTGGGGGCCCGCTGTTACGGCCGCACGACGCTGACTGCGGGGCAGTCGGCCTTCGTCGCGCTGTCCTGGGGAGGCGGCCACGTTCCGGCCAACCAGGACGAGGCGCTGCGCGCACTGGATACCACGGTCGATTTCTGGCGTGACTGGCTGAGCGCGGCCAAGATCCCGGACCATCCGTGGAAGACCTACCTGGACCGCAGCGCGCTGACCCTGAAGGGGCTCAGCTACGCCCCGACGGGCGCCATCATGGCCGCGTCGACCACCTCGCTGCCGGAAACCTGGGGCGGGGCCCGCAACTGGGACTACCGCTTCACCTGGATCAGGGACTCAGCGTTCATGCTCCGCTCGCTGTATCGCCTCGGCTTCGACTGGGAAGCGATCGAGTACTGGGGCTTCGTCATCGACGCGGTCAGCGGGGGCGACCTCAACAGCAAGTTCGAGCTTCAGATCATGTACGGCATCGACGGGGAACGCGACCTGACCGAGCGGACCATCGATCACCTGTCTGGGTACCGCGGGGCGCGCCCGGTCCGGGTCGGCAACGGCGCCTGGAACCAGCAGCAGCACGACGTCTGGGGGATGATCATCGACGCGGTCGATGTCCAGTTCCACCGGGGAGCGACCCAGATCGTGACGCCGGTGTGGGAAGGGCTCGCCACCTTCGTGGAGGCCGCCCTGCAGCACTGGCGTGAGCCCGACCAGGGGATCTGGGAAGTCCGTGGCGACCCCAGGCAATTCACGGCGTCCAAGGTGATGTGCTGGGTCGCGGCCTCCCGCGGCGCCGATCTCGCCGCGGAACGCGGCGACGAGGAGCGCGCCAAGCGCTGGCGGGCCGGGGCCGACGAGATCAAGGCCGAGATCCTGGACAAGGGCCTGTCCAAGCGGGGCGTGTTCCGGCAGCACTACGAGACCGACGACCTCGACGCCTCGCTGCTGCTCCTGCCCATCATGGGATTCCTGCCGCCCGACGACAAGCGCGTGAGAGCGACCGTGCTGGCCATCGCCGACGAACTGACCCAGGACGACCTGGTCCTGCGCTACCGGGTCGAGGGAACCGACACCGGGTTCGAGGGACAGGAAGGAACCTTCACCATCTGCTCCTTCTGGCTGGTGACCACGCTGGCCATGATCGGTGAAACGGAGCGCGCCCACGCCCTGTGCCAGAAGTTGCTGTCGTTCGCCGGACCGCTGCAGCTTTACGCGGAGGAGATCGACACCAGCACCGGTGAGCATCTCGGCAACTTCCCGCAAGCGTTCACCCACTTGGCCCTGATCGAAGCCGTATCGCTGCTCATCGACGCCGAGCAGCCAGCCAACCGCGGCGCCGCCTTCGGGTAACAGCCGCCTCCCGGTGAAGGTGTGCTCAGGGCCGGAGCGGGTCGGAGAGCACCATGATGGACCGGGGGCCGACGGCGGCGTGATCACCGGCGGCTCGCGGTGCGGCCGCGGAACCGGCGGCGACGGCTGGATCATAGGTGTCTATCGCGGTCTGCCAGGCGAGGAAATCGTCGTCGAGCAGGAAGGCGCCATCGGCCGCCCGGTCGGGTTCGTCGGATCCGTCGAGGTAGATGGCCACGGCGAGAGCGCTGCTGTCGGACCAGTCGCTGCCGGTCATCGCGGTGCCGGCCGGCGTGAACCAGCCCAGCTCATCGGCCCCGGCGGCCCCGGCCAGGAACCGTTGCCGGCGGAACACCGGGTGAGCGAGGCGGAAGGCCACCAGCCGCCTGGTGAACGCGAGCAGTTCGCGGTCGGCCGCGGACCAGTCGTACCAGGCGATCTCGTTGTCCTGGCAGTAGGCGTTGTTGTTGCCCTGCTGGGTACGGCCCATCTCGTCGCCGCCGAGCAGCATCGGGATCCCGAACGAGAGCAGCAGGGTGGTGAGGATCGCGCGGGACTGGCGGGCGCGCAGGGCCAGCACGGCGGGATCGCTGTCCGGGCCCTCCGTGCCGCAGTTCCAGGAACGGTTGTCGCTGGTCCCGTCGCGGTTGGATTCGCCGTTGGCCTCGTTGTGTTTGTCGTTGAAGGAGACAAGGTCGCGCAAGGTGAAACCGTCGTGGACGGTGATCAGGTTCACCGAGGCCGTAGGCCGGCGCCGCGCGGCGCCGTACATATCTGAGGACCCGCAGAACCGGGAGGCGAACTCGCCGAGACCGACCGGGTGGCTCCGCCAGAAGTCGCGCATGGTGTCGCGGTATTTGCCGTTCCACTCGCGCCACGCCGGCGGGAACCCGCCCAGGTCGTAACTGTCCATCTGCCCGACATCCCACGGCTCCGCGATCAGCTTCAGCCGCGACACCACGGGGTCCTGCGAGACGAGATCGAAGAACGCCGACCTCTTCTCGAACTCGCCCTCCTGGCGGGCCAGGGTGGGAGCGAGGTCGAACCGGAACCCGTCAACGTGCATATCCGTCACCCAGTAGCGCAGCGAGTCCATGATCAGCTGAAGGGTCAGGGGGTCGCCGACGTTCAGTGAATTGCCGCAGCCGGTCGTGTCAACGTAATCGCGCGGGTCGCCCGGGTCCAGCCGGTAGTAGGCGGGGTTGTCCAGGCCCCGGTAGCAGAGTGTGGGCCCGAGCTGGTTTCCCTCCGCGCTGTGGTTGAAGACCACATCGAGCAGCACCTCGAGCCCGGCCCGGTGCAAGGCGTCAACCATGGCCTTGAACTCGGCGACCTGCCCGCCCGGCTGGCCCGCCCGCACCGCCGCCGAGTAACCCTGGTGGGGCGCGAAGTAGCCGATCGTGTTGTAGCCCCAGTAGTTCGTGAGGCCTTCGGCGACCAGGAACGACTCGGGAACGCTCTCATGCACCGGCAGCAGTTCGACCGCGGTCACGCCGAGATCGACGAGGTGCGCGATGGCCGCTTCGTGACCCAGCCCGGCATAGGTTCCGCGCAGCTCGGGCGGCACCCCCGGATGGCGCATGGTGAAGCCCTTGACGTGCACCTCGTAGATGATCGTGTCCGGGTAGGAGCGCCGGGGCCGGTCGCTGTCGCCCCAGCGATGCGTCTCGTTTACGACCAGGCTGCGCGGCACGTGCGCCGCCGAGTCGAGCGTGCTCGGTGCGTCGGGTCGCCGCCGACCGGGTACCCAAGCACCTCGGGCCCGAACGTGACGGTCCCGTGCAGGGCCCGGGCGTAGGGGTCGAGCAGGAGCTTCGCCGGGTTGCAGCGCACGCCGCGGGCCGGGTCGTAGGGAGCTGTGGCCCGGTACCCGTAGGCCTGCCCCGGTCCGATACCTGGCACGAAGCCGTGCCAGA
Source organism: uncultured Actinomycetes bacterium (assembly GCA_963822825.1). Classification (GTDB taxonomy): domain Bacteria; phylum Actinomycetota; class Actinomycetes; order Streptosporangiales; family Streptosporangiaceae; genus JAWWPY01. Next base: position 91,879 of record CAWGIW010000002.1, read on the forward strand.
CGCCCGCGTCATAATCCAGCAACGGAACCCGTGTCTCGGTGCCTGCCTCATCGAACAGGCAGAGCGTCATCGCGTCGGCCACGCCGGAGGCCACCGCGAAATTCGTCCCTCCGTCACGGACCGTGGCCCCCAGGGGGAACTGGCTTCCCGGCAGCGGAACCGCGGCCGACCGGGCCGTGGCGGTCATGGCTGGCCGCCCAGGCCAATGAGCCGGATTACGTCGCCGGTCGGGCGGACATCGCCGTGGCGGCGGCGGATCACGTCGGCGATCAGCCCGGTCCAGCCGGTCTGGTGCGCGGCGCCGATCGCGGCACCGTTGTCGCCGTGGAAGTACTCGCTGAAGATGAGGTTGTCCCGCCAGGCCGGATCGTTTTGCAGCAGCTCGGTCCCGCCGAAGCAGGGCCGACGGCCGTCCGGGCCGCGGGTGAAGATCGAGATGAGCCGGTCGGACAGGTCGCGGCCGACCACATCGAGGGTGAGCCGCCGGCCCGATCCGGTCGGGTATTCGATCGTCAGGTCGTCGCCGAAGAACCGGTGGTAGCGCTCCAGTGCGCTGATGACCAGGTAGTTCAGCGGGAACCAGACCGGGCCGCGCCAGTTGGAGTTTCCGCCGAACATGGCCGTGGTGGACTCGGCCGGCTCGTAGTCGACGCTGGACCGGATGCCTTCGATCTCGAACTCGTACGGATAGTCACGATGCCAGGCCGACAGGGCGCGCAGGCCATGCGGGGACAGGAACTCGCCCCCGTTGAACAGCCAGCCGAGCAGCCGCTCCAGCCGGGCCGGGCCGGCCAGGCTCAGCAGCAGCCGCTGGCGGCCCGGCTCCCCACGAAGCAGGCCGAGTTCGTGCAGCTTGGCCGGGTCGTCGAGGCCTTCGCGGCCCAGGAGGCCCGCGAACTGCTTGCCCACGACGAGTGCGCGTTCCAGATCCTTTTCCTCGATAACCGCGGCGGCGAGGGCCGGGATGATGCCCACCATCGACCGGGCCTTCACGGGCACTTGTTCCCCGGACGGCGTCACGAGCCGGTCGTAGTACAGGCCGTCGGCCTCGTCCCACAGCCCCTGGCTTTCCAGCGCCCGGCGGATGGCGGCGAAATGCTCGAGGAACTTCAGCACCAGGTCCGTCGCCGGCCGCTGCCCGGACCGGTTCAGGACGGCGGCGATTGCTCCCATCGCGATCGCGTAGAACCCCATCCAGCCGGTGGCGTCGGACTGTTCCAGGGTGCCGCCGACCGGCAGGTGCGAGCGGTCGATCGGGCCGATGTTGTCCAGCCCGAGGAAACCGCCCTCGAAGACGTTGTTGCCGCTCTTGTCCTCCAGGTTGACCCACCAGGTGAAGTTGACCGGGGGGGGCCAGCGCGACGCAGTGAAACGCGAGATCCCAGGCGGCGAACCAGGGGTATTCCCACTTGTCGGGCATCGACATGATGTCGAAGGCTTGAAGTTGCGCCACCGGGAGTTGCGCCCGGTCAGCCGCTCCGGCGGTGGCGTCGGCTGCCCCGGGTCGCCGTCCAGCCACCGGGCCACGTCGTAGTAGTACAGCTGCTTGCTCCACAGCATCCCGGCGAACGCCTGGCGCATCACCATCGCCTCATCCGCGTCCGCCGTCGCCGGGGTCAGCTCCGCGTAGAACTCGTCCGCTTCGGCCTTTCTTTCCGCAACGACCCGCTGGAAGTCACGGCCGAGCCGCACCTTCGGGGCCTTACCAGGCGAGCGCGGGCGCAGCCGCAGCCGCAACTCGGCCGTTTCGCCCGGCGCCGCCGTCACCTGGTACCAGAAGGCACACTTGGTCCCCGTGCGCTCGGGATTGACGGTCGGCGCGCCGCTGATCACATGATCGTTGATGCCGTCCTTCGGGTACGGCGTGACCGGCTCCGCGCCGAACAGGCGCTCCACATTCGTCTCGTTCTCGCAGAACAGCAGGCTGGGAGCGGTGCCGTCCGGCCCCGGCCCGGCCAGCAGTTCCAGCGGGCCGAGGAACGGATGCTCGATCGCCGCCGCCGAACCGGCCGCCGCCTTCATGGCCGGCCGGGGCGCGCCCTCATCCCAGGACCAGGTGTTGCGGAACCAGGCGGTCGGCAGCACGTGCAGCGTCGCGGGCTCCGGGCCCGCGTTGGTCACCGTGATCTCCATCAGCAGGTCATCCGCGCTCGCCTTGGCGTAGTGCACCTCGGTGATCCAGTACCGGCCGGAATCGAATATGCCCGTGTCGATCAGCTCATACTCCGGCTCGAACCGGTTCCGCGATCCGTTGACGCTGAGCAGGTCGTCATAGGGGAAGGCGGCCTGCGGATAGTGATACCGCCACCGGTTCCAGGCGTGGCTGGGCAGCGCGTCCAGATACCACCAGTACTCCTTGACATCCTCGCCATGGTTGCCCTGCGCGCCGGTCAGGCCGAACGCCCGCTCCTTCAGGATCGGGTCCTTCCCGTTCCACAACGCCAGCCCCAGGCACAGCCGCTGCTCCACGTCGCAGAACCCGGCCAGGCCATCCTCACCCCAGCGGTAGGCCCGCGACCGGGCATGATCATGCGGCAGGTAATCCCACGCCTCACCGTTCGCGCTATAGTCCTCGCGGACCGTCCCCCACTGGCGCTCGCTGACGTACGGCCCCCACCCGTACCACTCCCCCGCCTGGCGCAGCCCATCCTCCAGCCGCCCGAAGCCGGCCACCCGCTCCTGCTCAGCACCCACTGCCGTCCCTCCGCCTCGATGCGCGACAACGTCCGTCGATTGGGCCGCCTCGTGATTCGGCGCCGGCCGCGGCGCGCGCTTCACGGTCAGCGCCCCTGCCTTTCTATAGGCCCGGGGAGGCCATCTCATCACCTTGGACGGGTGATGATTCCCGCGGACCCCGCCGTCACATTTAAGGAGCGCAGATCGCTAGATCAATGTACATAAACGGTTGGTGAACTAATAACCGACTCCGCGTTATGAAAGACCGACGTGACGACCAACCAGATTTTCATAGGCATCGGCCTGATTCTCGTGCTGGCGGTTGGCTCACAGGTGCTGGCCAGCCGGCTGCGCATTCCCGCGCTCATCGTCTTGCTGCCGGTTGGTTTCACCGCGGGCGCGCTGACCATGGACGTCAACCCTGAGCGATTGCTGGGGGCCGCCTTTGAGCCCCTGGTGTCCTTGTCCGTGGCGGTGATCCTCTATGACGCCGGCCTGGGCCTCGATCTGCGCAAGCTCAAGGGGCACACGCGGCGGGTCGTGGTCCGGCTGATCGCCGGTGGTGTCCTGATCACCTGGGCGTTCGGGGCGGTCCTGGCGGCACCGCTGCTCGGCATGTCACGAGGGGCAGCCGTGATGCTCGGGGTCATCCTCGTGGTCTCGGGACCGACCGTCGTGGGCCCGCTGCTCGGCTTTGTCCGGCCGACGGAGCGGCTGCAGCGCGTCCTCGTCTGGGAGGGGTCACTGATCGACCCGGTCGGCGGCATTCTCGGCGCGCTGGTGTTTCATGGCGTCGTCGCGAGCACCCACCAGGGCCTGGGCCGTCAGGTCGGGCAGTTCGTGGTGAGCGTCGGGGTCGGCGTGGCCGGCGGCGCGGTCGGCATCGCCCTGCTCTGGCTGCTGCTCCGCAAGCTCCGGCTCGGCGAGGTGCTCGGCACCACCGCGCAGCTGGCCTCGGTGATCGCCGTGGCCGCCGCCTGCGACGTTGCCCGCGCCGACACCGGGCTGATCGCCGCGATTCTCATGGGGCTGGCGCTCGCGAATCAGCGGGGTTTCGACGTCGCCGCCCGGCGGCCGTTCTTCGAGATACTGGTCCAGCTGATCCTCGGTATCCTGTTCATCTCCATCTCGGCCACGGTGACCCCGCACTCGCTCCGGCACGTTCTGCTGCCTGCTCTCGGCCTGACCGCTGTGCTCGTTATCGCCGCCCGACCTCTCGCGGCGTTCGCGTCCACGCTCAGAACGGACCTGTCACGAGGCGAGCGGGCCTTCATCGGCTGGATGGCCCCGCGCGGCATCGTCGCCGCCGCCACCGCCTCGACATTCGGCGCGGGCCTGGTCGCCAAAGGGATCGGCGGCGCATCAAAGATCCTGCCGGCCACGTTTGTCGTGATCGTGGCCACGGTGACCTTGTACGGCGTGACCGCCGCCCCGGTGGCCAGGAGACTGGGCGTCACCCGCCCGGCCCGCACCAGGCCGCTCCTGGTGGGCGGCGATCCATGGGTGGTCGACCTCGGCCGGGCGCTGCAGTCCGCGGGTCTCGAGGTGCTGATGTGGGCGGGTCTTGAGCAGCAGCGGGAGCGGATCAGGCAGGCCGGGCTCGAGCTGGCACCGGGTGAGCTGCTCGCGGCGGCGGCAGGCCGCAGCGCGCGGCTCGAAGGGATCACGGCGGTGCTCCTGCTGACGCATGAGGACGATTTCAACGCGCTCGCCTCGGCCGTGTTGCAGGGCAACGTTAACGGCCGCGTCTACCGGCTGGCGCCACCGCTGCGCAGCCAGGGCGTGGTCGCTCCCTACACCGGCGGTGAGATCCTGTTCGGCGCGGGGATGACCAGGTCCGCGGTGAACCGGCGATATCAGGATGGGGCGCGGATCGTGGTGCGGCCCGCTGACGGCGAGCCGCCCGCCGGGCAGGACATCCTGTTCCTCCTGCGGGCGGACGGCCGGCTCGCCGCCGTCACCGAGGCCGGCCCGCCGGCGCCGCAGGCGGCGACACGATCGTGTCACTGGGTCAGGCGCCCCGGCCATGACTCTTCACGTGCGCGTGATCACCCCGCCCGACGTGACTGAGCTCCTCGTCGATGTGCTCGCCGCCGACTCCGGTGTCTCCAACGTGGTGGTGCTGACTGGATCGGCGCGGCGGCCAGCCGGCGATGCGGTGCACTTCGACGTGCTGACCCGCTCGGCCAACTCCGTGCTCGGGCAGCTACGGGCCCTCCAGGGCGACCGCCACTCCATCGTCATCGAGAACGTGGATGCGCACATCGGCGAAGGCGCAGAACCGGCCGCCACGCCAGGCCTTGTACAAAAGGACATCGCTCCCATATGGGATGTCGTGGAAGCCAAGATCCGGTCAGATGCCGTCTACGCTCCCAGCTTCTTTATCCTGCTGGCTATCGCCGGGCTGATTGGCGCGGTCGGCATCTTGACTAATTCGCAGATACTCATCGTCGGTGCCATGGTCGTCGGGCCCGAATATAACGCCATCATGGGCATCGCCCTGGGCATCGACAAGCGCGACCGGCCCGCGATACTCCGGGGCAGCGTCGCCCTTCTCGCCGGGTTCTCGGCGGCGATCATCGTGACGTTGGTCTTCAGCCTGGCCATCCGCTGGTCGGGGCGCACCCCTCAAGCGTTCTCCGCGGGCCTGCGGCCGGTCTCCAGTCTGATCGACAAGCCGAACCTGTTCTCTCTCGTTGTCGCTGTCCTGGCCGGAATCGTCGGCGTGGTCTCGCTGACGGAATCGCGGGCCAGCACCCTCATCGGCGTTTTCATCTCCGTCACGACCATTCCGGCGGCGGCCGACATAGCCCTGTTGACCGCGTACGCCAGCTGGACCGAGGCCTGGGGCTCAGCGCTGCAGTTGCTGCTGAACGTCGTGGTGCTCATCACGATGGGCGCGCTGGTCCTGCGCCTCCAGCGGATCATCTGGCGATCCCGCGGTCAGGGACCCCGCAGCGATAGCGGCCCCCGCATCTGGCGGTAGGGGCCATCGGCCCGCAGGAGCTGCTCGTGGGTGCCCCGCTGGGCGACCTGGCCGTGGTCGAGGACGACGATCTCGTCAACCTGATCTAGCCCCTCCAGCTCGTGGGTGATGAGCAGGGTGGCGCGGCCCCTGGTGGCGGCCAGCAGATCGGCGGTGAGCGCGCAGCGGGCTTCGGGATCGAGGTGGGCGGTCGGCTCGTCGAGGATCAGCACGGCCGGGTTGGCCAGCAGGGCCCGGGCCAGGGCGAGCCGCTGCCGTTCGCCGCCGGAGATGGCCGCGCCGTGCGCGCCAACCCGGGTGTCCCAGCCCTGCGGCAGCGACTCGATCCAGGGCCGCAGCCGGGCGCGGGTGGCCGCGGTGGCCAGCTCATGGTTGGTCGCGCCCGGCCGGGCCAGGCGGAGGTTGTCGCGGATGGTGGCATCGAAGATGTGCGGATCCTGGGGGCAGCCGCCGATCACCGCGCGCACATCATCGGCGGCGAAACCGGTGATGTCGGCGCCGTTGAGGGTAACCGTGCCACCGACCGGGTCGCAGAAGCGCAGCAGCACGGCGGCCACGGTTGACTTGCCTGCCCCGCTCGGGCCGATCAGCGCTACCCTCCGCCCGGGCCGCAGGTCCAGGTCGAGCCCGTCGAGGGCGAGCGGTGCGCCCGGCTCATACCGGACCTGCACGCCCCGGAGCCGCACGTGCACTGGCCCCGCTGGCAGCGGCCGGGGTGCCACCGGCTCGCCCACGGGATCCGGCGCGTCGAGGACCGCGCAAATGCGGCCGGCCGAGGCGCGGGCGGCACTGAGCTGGAGGGCGGCCGCCGGCATGGCGGTGACCGCTTCGAAGGCGGCCAGCGCGGTGAGGGTCACGACCGCCAGCGGCACGCGGGTCAGGGTGCCGCCCGACACGCCCGCCACGCCGAGGACCAGAACCCCCCACACGGTGAGGCCGGAAATGGCCATGATCAGCCCGGTCCCCAGGCCGGCCGCGGTCGCAGAGCGCTTGGCCAGCGCCGTCAGCTGCCCGTCCGCGGCCGCCGCGGCGGCCAGCGCGGCGTCCTGCCCGCCGAACGCGTGCAGGTCGGCGGCCCCCGACAGCAGGTCAGTTACCGTCGCGGCCAGTTCGCCGCGAGCCGGGGCGCTCCCCCTGGCCGCCCGGCGGGAGACCACGACGGCCATCTGCGGCAGCGCGACCCCGGCCACCAGAAGACCCAGGGCCAGCACCGCGCCCGCCGGGGCGAGAATCAGCAGGCACACGGTCACCGCGCCCGCGCCGACCAGGATCGCGGCCAAGGGCGGACCGATGCCGCGGATGAAGAGGTCCTGGGTGGCGTCTACGTCGCTGATCAGCCGGGCCAGCAGATCCCCGGAGCGGAAAGCGGCCAGCCCGGCCGGCGCCAGCCGTTCCAGGCGCTGGTAGATCGCCACCCGGATGTCAGCGAGAACCCGGAACGCGACATCGTGCGACGCCAGGCGCTCGACGTACCGGGATACCCCCCGCCCGACGCTGAGCGCCCGGACCGCCACCACGGCCACCGAGATCGCGATGATGTTCGGGTGCTCGGAGGCGCGGGCGAGCAGGAACCCCGACACGGCCAGCAATCCCACGCCGCAGCCGGTGGCCGCCGCGCCCGCCACGACGGAGAGCAGCAGCCGGCCGCGCAGCGGCCGGGCCAGGCGCAGCAGGCGCCGCAGCGGCCGGGCATCCGTGGTCATCGGATCGCCCCGGCTCGCGAAAGCAGCTTTCCGTGCTCAAGGCGGACGACGCGGCCAGCCGGAATTCCCCGGCCGTGGGTGACCAGGATGACGGTGCGGTCGGCCAGCACACCATCGAGGGCGGCCCCGATCTGGCCCGCGCCGGCCGGATCCAGGTGGGCGGCGGGCTCGTCCAGGAGCAGCAGCGGCGCGTTGCGCAGGAACGCGCGGGCCAGCGCGATCCGCTGCCGCTGGCCTGCTGACAGCCGCCGGCCGCGCTCGCCCAGGGGCGCGTGATAGCCACCCGGCAGGGCCTCGATGAACTCCGCGGCCCCGGCCAGCCGGGCGGCCCGCCGGATGGCGTCCGGGGTCGCGCCGGGGTGGCCCAGGGCAATGTTGTCCGCGGCACTGCCCGCGAAAAGGTAGGGCTGCTGCGGAACCCAGGCGATCGAGGCGCGCCAGCGGTCGGCCGGGATCGCGGCCAGATCGCCGTCGCCCACCCGGATCGTCCCGGCGGCCGGCTGGATGAACCGCAGGAGGAGCGCGAGAAGGGTGCTTTTCCCGGCGCCGCTCGGCCCGGTCACCGCGATCCGCTCCCCGGGCCGGATCGTCAGGTCCACTCCCGCCAGAGCCGGGTGGGGCCGGCCGGGGAACGCGACGGTGACCCCGTCCAGCCTGATCTCCTCGGCCCGCAGGTCCACGCGGGCCCGGCGGCGGCCCGCGCCCGCGGGCACCGCGGGCCGCCCTTCCGGCGGTGGAGTGTCCAGGATTTCCAGGACGCGCCCAGCCGCGGCGGCGCCCTCCATGCTCGCGTGGAACTGCGCTCCGACCGCGCGCAGCGGCAGGTATGCCTCCGGGGTCAGCAGCAGGACCAGCAGCGCGGTCTCATACCCCAGGTGGCCCGCCAGCAGCCGCAGCCCCACCTCGACCGCGACCAGCGCGGTGGACAGCGCAGCGGCCAGCTCGAGCACCAGGGCGGACAGGAACGCCACCCGGAGCGCGGACATGGTGGCGGCCCGGTACGCGCCGGTGACGTTCCCGATCACTTCGGCCTGGGCCTTCGCGCGGCCGAACACCTTCAGGGTGGGCAGGCCCTCGACCACGTCAAGGAAATGACCGGCCAGGATGGCCAGCAGCCGCCACTGCCGCCGCGTGCGGGCCTTCGTGTGCCAGCCCACCAGCACCGCGAACACCGGGATGAGGGGCAGCGTCACGCCGATGATCACCGCGGAGATCCAGTCCGCGGCCGCCACCCGCGCCAGCACCGCGGCAGGCACGGCGACCGCCAGCACCAGCTGCGGAAGATAACGCGCGAAATAGGAATCCAGCCCGTCCAGGCCCCGGGTCTGCAACGTGGCGATCTCCCCGGCCCGCTGATCGCTCAGCCACGCCGGGCCGAGCCCGAGCGCGCGGGCCGCGAGCGCCCGCCGCAGCTGCGACTTCACCGTTGCGGCCGCCCGCAGCGCCGCCACCTCCCCGCCGTACGTGGCCGCCGCGCGCGCCGCCACCACGGCCAGCAACGCCAGCAAGGTGTCCCACAGGGCGGCCCGCCCGGTGCCGCGGCCAGCAGCGGCGAGCGCGTGGGCCAGCAGTCCGGCCTGCGCCAGTATCAGCGCCGCCCCCACGAGCCCGAGGCCGATGGTGAAGACCAGGTAGCCCCGGGCGGCCCGGGCGTGACGCAGCAGGCGCGGATCGACCGGCCTCACGGCGCTCCCGCCCCCCGGGTCACAGCGGCAGGCCACCGCCTTCGGCGGCCTCCGTCTCCTTCTCGACCGGGAGTCCCCGGACCAGAATGATGATCACTACCGCGATCGCGGCACCGATGAGGTCGCCGAAGACGTAGACCCACCAGCCCGTGAAGTTGGCACCCACGATGTCAGGCCCGAGCGTGCGCGCCGGATTCATGGACGAGCCGCTGATCGGGCTGGCGAACAGCCCGAGCAGCGCCACCGTCGAGCCGACCGCGATGGCCGCGTTGTGGCCGATGCTCCGGTGTCCTGTCGCCGTGTGCAGAATGACGCTCACGAGAATCGTCGTCAGGACGATCTCCATGACGAACGCCCGCCACTGCCCGCCGTGCGTGGCGATGGGGTAGTTCCCGCCCGCGCTGACATCACCGAAAACGATCTGCAGGAACAGGGCACCGCAGATGGCCCCGGCGAACTGCGCTACCAGGTAAGGGATGACCCAGGCCCGAGGAAACACCCCGCGGCCAGTGAAGGCGAAGGTGACCGCCGGATTGATGTGCAATCCGGACAGCGGGCCCCAGGCGTAGATCAGCGCCATCACCAGGGCGCCGGGCGCGATCACCGCGGCGGCCCGGGTGATCGGGCTGCCCCCGGCGTAATGATTGATCACGCCAGCGCCGGCGGCCACGGTCACGAGCATGAACGTCCCGAGGAACTCGATGATCACCCGGACCCACAGGGGCCGCGACTTGAGCGTGTCCTCTTCAAACCGGATGAGGTAACGGCGCGCCGCCGCAGCGGCGTACTGCTCCTCGCGGCCCCCTTCGGCTTCAGCCATGCTCACTTCCCGCCTCAGGCAGCGAGCACCTTGGCCTTCTCGCGCTCGAACTCCTCAGGAGAAATAACTCCGCGGTCACGGAGGTCAGCCAGCTTCGCCAGCTGGTCCGCGGTAGTCGCTGGTGCGCTCGCCACGGCCTCCTGGGTGTAGCTGCGATAGGCCTCGTCCTGGCGCTGAACCTGCTGTGCCGCCCGGTCGTGCATGCTGCCACCGCGAGCGATCAGGTAGACCAGCACGCCGATCAGCGGGATGAACAGCACGAACAGGAACCAGAGGGCCTTGGCCCAGCCGGACAGATCGTGGCTGCGGAAGATGTCGATGAACACCATGATCAGGATCCAGATCCAGATGATCCACAGGAAGAACTCGAACATCGTCCAGAAGAGGTTCAAGAGCGGATAAGACGACGCAGCGGCCAGATACATTCGTTCTCCTTCGCGCCAGGTCGGTCGCCCGGCACCTGGCTGTGATGCCGTGATCGGGCAGGCTCAGCCTGGCCACGCAGCCGATCATCGGCATCACCCATCACGGGTGAGACATCCCCTTGACTATCCTGGTCGCGGTGGTGGCCGCCCGGACGACGGTGCCGCGAGATGTCACCTAACCAGGAGGCGGCCATGAGGCCCGGCGGGCACATCATCGAGAACCCCCTCAGCGGTGAGCAGATCACGATCCGCGCGACGGCCGCGGAGACCGGCGGCCGCGTGCTTGAGTGGGAGCTCATGCTCGCCCCGGGCGGGCGGGTGCCGAGCAGCCACGCCCATCCCGAGCAGGAGGAGTCCTTCACCGTGCTGACGGGGCAGATGAGGTTCCGGGTCGGCGGCCGGCGGGTGACGGCCGGCCCCGGCGACACCGTCCGGATCCCGCCCGGCACGGTGCACCACTTCGCCAACCCTGGAAGCCGGCCCGCCCGGGTCGCGGTGCAGACCAGGCCCGCGCTGAACATGCAGGAACTGCTGGAAACCGCCGCCGCCCTCGCCCAGGAACAGCACGCCGCGGCCCGCAGGCTGCCCAGCCCGCTCGACCTGGCCCTGTTCATGCGTGACTACGAGCGGGAGGTGCGGGCGCCGTATCTCCCGGCCGCGCTGATCCACGCCGTTATCCGCCCGCTCGCCTGGCTGGCCAGGCGGCGGGGGCTCGACGCGCGGTACCGCCGGCTGCACGGTCCCACCGCGAGCCAGGCCGGCCCTGAGCGCGGCCACTGGCATCCGGCGCTCTCGATGACCGCGGTCGAGCTCGTTCACCTGGTCAAGCGCTACCGCGCCGCCCGGCGCAACGCCGTGGACGACATCAGCTTCGACGTCCCGGAAGGTCAGTTCTTCTGCCTGCTCGGGCCCAACGGCGCGGGAAAGACGACCACGGTGTCCGTACTCACCACAACGCTCGCCCCGACCTCGGGCCAGGTCCGGATCGCCGGCCGGGACCTCGCCACGGAGCAGGCGAGGGTCCGCCGGGAGATCGGCGTCGTATTCCAGCAGCCCTCACTCGACCTCAACTTGACGGCCGAGGAGAACATCAGGCTGCACGCGGTGCTCTACGGCCTCTACCCCTGGCGGCCGCTCTACCGCCTGATGCCGGCCAGCTATCGCAGCCAGGTGCAGGAGGCGGCCGGTGTTCTTGGTCTTTCTGACCTCCTGGGGCAGCGTGCGCGCGCCCTGTCCGGGGGGCTGCGGCGCAGGCTGGAGATCGTCCGGGCGCTCATGCATCGGCCCCGCGTGCTCTTCCTCGACGAGCCGACCGCGGGCCTCGACCCGGAAAGCAGGCGCAACCTGTGGGCCTACCTGCGGCAGGCCAGGACCGCCTTCGGGACCACGGTGTTCCTGACCACGCACTACCTGGAAGAGGCGGAGGCGGCCGACGCGATATGCGTGCTGGCCGGGGGCCGGATCATCGAGCGCGGCAGCCCGGCCGAGGTCAAGGCGCGCCAGCTCAGCCCAGAGCTTGTGCTCGACGCCCGCGACCGCGCCGGGCTGCGCCGCGAACTCGACGCGCTCGGCGTTCAGGTCACGGGGGGCGGGCCGGGCGGGCCACTGCGGGTGCCGCTGAACGGGCGCAGCGCGCAGGGCATCGTCGCCGCGATAGACGCCGAGCTGACCCAGTTCCAGATCGCCGAGCCGACTCTGGAGGACGCCTACCTGCTGATGCTTCGGCGTGCCGGGCCATGAGCGCACGATCAGCCAGCGCACGATCAGCCAGCGCACGATCAGCCAGCGCACGATCAGCCACCGAGCCTCCGGCGCTGACCGGCCTGGCCCACGAGTTGTCCGCGCTGCTGGTGATAGCCCAGCGCGACGTGATCAAGCTGCTGCGCGACCGCCCCCGGCTGGCCGTCAACCTGGCGTTCCCGGTCCTGCTCATCGGGGGGCTGGGCAGCATCCTGCAGCCCACCGTCGGGCGGGTCACCGGCCTCAACGCGGTGACGCTCGCCTTCACCGGGGTGCTCGCGGCCAGCCTGTTCCAGTCCGCGGCGGCGGGCATGATCTCGATCGTCGAGGACCGGGAGAACGACTTCTCCCGCGAGCTGTTCGTGACCCCTGTCTCCCGGCTGACCCTGGTCACCGGAAAGATAGCCGGGGAGACCCTGGTCGCGTTCTGCCAGGGCGTCTTCATCGTCGTGTTCGCGGTGGCGTTCGGCGTCCGGGTCTCGCCCGGGCAACTGACGGCGCTTGTCCCGCCGTGCCTGGCGTGTTGCCTGCTCGGCGGCGCGTTCGGGCTCGCCACGATCGCGGCCTTGCCGAACCAGCGCTCGGCGATGCAGATCTTCCAGTTCCTGATCATCCCGCAGTACGTGCTCGCGGGCGTCCTGGTGCCGCTGCGCGGGACGGCGTTCTACCTGGACGTGCTGGCCCACCTGATGCCGATGCGCTACGTGGTCGAGCTGACCCGCGCCGCGTTCTATGCCGGGACACCGGGCTACCGTCTGGTGGTGTCCGGCAGTCCGCTGCTTGACGCCGCGGTGGCCGGAGGGCTTTTCGTCGTCTTCATGATCACGGGAGCGGTCGTGTTCAGCTACCGGGAGCGAACCCGCTGAGCCGTTTTCAGGCGCTCTCCAGTACGCGCGCGAACGCGCGCAGATACCTGGGGTCGCCCTGCTGCTCGCGCAGCAGCCAGTATTCGGCCCCCCAGAACAAATACGCGTCTCGCCGGTCCGTCCACCGCATGGCCTGGCTGTAGTTCCCGATCAGATCCTCGGGACGGCAGCTGTACATGGCCCGGCCGGCCGGGCTGGGCGGGGTCGTCACCGCCTCCCAGGGTTCAGCCTGCCCCTCCGCGATCATCAGCCGTCGCCCGGCCGCGGCGACCCGCTCAAGCAGCCGCTCCCGCCGCCGTCGCTGCCGCCGTGCCCGGCTGCCGTCCAGGTACAGGGTCAGTGGGCCAGCGCTGGCCAGAGCGTGGCGCGGGTAGAAGTCGATGCCGACAATGTCGGCCAAGCGCTCCGCTACTGACAGCGAGTCGCCCTGGTCCCTGGTGCGCCACCACTGCTGCAACGCCACCGGCGTGGAGGTCGGCAGGAAGCCGTTCATCATGACCGGCCGGCCCGGGTCGGCGGCCCGGACCGCCTCGACCTCGCTGCGGACGAACGCCTCAGACAGGCGCCAGGAGTGCTCCATGCCCAGCGGGTCGACCGCCTCATGCTCGACTTGCCACGCGATGATCGCATCACGCTCCCGGTATCGCTGCACCACGCGGGTGACGAACGCGGTCCCGGCCTCGAGCAGCCGACTGTGCTGGTCCGGCGTGACGAGCGAGCCCTCGCGCAGGGGGCGGCCCAGGTGATGCTGGGGCACGAAGAACTCCGGGTAGCCGAACGCCTTTACCGGGCCGACGCACACGATGACCTGCTTGCCCGCGTGCTCCGCGGCGTCGAGCACGCGGTCGAGTTCGCCGGGCACGAAGCGGCCGGGTCCGGGCTCGAGCCGGTCCCAGTAGGCGCTGAGCCGGATCAGCTGGAACGGGTACGCCAGGAGCGTCCGCAGGGCAGCCTCTGGATCAAGCCCGAGCGCCTCCGCCTGCAGTGGCCGGAAGCTGATCCCCAGCTGCGCTGTACCGCGGGGCTCCACCGGCACCTCCCGCCAGCGGTCGGTTAGCGGGCGTGCGGCCCGTTTCAGCCGAAACTCCGTCACGATGGCCACGAGCCGACCCGTCCCGCGCGATGCTCGGTTCCGGACATGGGTTCATTATGTTGACCCGCGGACCGCGCGTCGTCCACCTCTCGGCTACCGCCGGCTGGGACGGCATTGACCGTCCCGTTGTGGTCGGGTTCCCAGCTGACTTGATGCACCATTGGAGCCACACCGGCCTATCCGTTGCGTGACGCTAATTCGTTCCAGATCACCTGCGCCGGCCGCCTGGTTATGATGGCGGCGGCGGCGCGGGGACGGGTGGGTTCGGTGCAAGACGACGGGAGGAGCTCGATGGCAGGCGGGTTCACCGTGGACCGGGCGGCGCTCGGCGAGACCGCGCAGGGCATCAGCAACACGATCGGTGCGCTGGCGAAGCTGGGCTTCGTCGAGGAGGCCGGCGTCGGGCGGGGGTTTTCTGGCCTGGCCCTCAGCGGCTTACAGGTCGGTAATGCCGGGCTTCAGGGGGCGTTCTCCGGGTTTTGCGACCGGTGGTCGTGGGGGGTGCGATCGCTGGTGCAGGACGGGAACGAGATCGCGTTGCGGCTGGGGCTCAATGCCGGGGTGTACGCGGATGCCGAGCAGTACGTTACCGGGCAGCTGAAGAACGTGACCGACGCGATGGTGGGCGATCCGCATCTGAGCGATGCCCAGGCCGAGCAGGGATCGTGGGCGCAGGCCACGGGCACGCCTCACCGGCCGGCGGGGTGAGACCGGGTGGGCTGGTTCGACCATGCGCTGAACGCGGTGGGCGGCGAGGCGGAGCGGCTCGCGACCGGCGCGGAGCACGCCACGGGAACGCTCATCGAGCAGGGCGCGCGCCTGGCCGGGGCCGGCCTGAACGCGGTCGGCTTATCCGGGGCGGCCCGCGCGGTCGTCGGGGCCGGGGATAGGGCGGCTGATTTCCTGGGCGCCGAGGTGCCCGAGGAGCAGCTCGGCCAGACCACCGATCCCACCCAGCTGATCCACGGCGATCCGGCGGCGATCAGCCGGACCGCGCAGCAGTTGCGGACCTTCTCGGCTGCGTTCGGGGAGACCGCGGCCGGGCTGTCCGGGATCGACACCAGCCACTGGACGGGCCAGGCCGCGGACGCGTTCCAGGCCAAGTACACCCCGCAACCGGCGCGCTGGCAGGACGCGGCGACCGGATGCCAGGACGGGGCGGGCGCGCTGGACTCCTATGCCGAGACCGTGACCTGGGCCCAGGGCCAGGCCAGGCAGGCCATCGACCGGTACGAGGCCGGGCAACGGGCCACCGCCGCCGCCGTGACCACCTATGACGAGCAGGTGGCGGGCTTTAATCAGGCGGCTCAGGCCGCGGACGACAGCCTGGCCGCGGGCCGCGCCCCGGGCCGCCGCCGACCAGGCCCGGTCCGTTCACCGACCCGGGTGAGGCGCTTCGGCAGCAGGCCGAGCAGATTCTGACGCAGGCCCGCCAGCGGCGGGACGAGGCCGCTGGGGAGGCGGCGGCCAAGATCCGCGCCGCGACCAGCCTGGCCCCGGCTGAGCCTTCATTTACCCAACGATTGGTCAACGACCTGGCCGACGCCAGCCAGGCGGGGCAGCTGGCCGAACTCCATTTCGCGGGCGGGGTGGTCGGTGGGACGGCGGATCTGGTGAAGTTCGCCCGCTCGCTGAACCCCGACGATCCGTACAACATGACGCACCTGGCGGAGTACGGGCTGGGACTGTCGGCGACCGCGGCCGGCCTGGGGCACGACGTGACGCATCCGGCCGACCTGGCGCAGAGCCTGGTCGGGTCCGGGTGGGGCAGTGACCCGTTTCAGGCGGCCGGAAAGCTTCTGCCCAACGTGGTGCTGGCGGCCGGTACCGACGGAGCGGGCACGGCGGCCGACGCCGGGGCAAATGTGGCCGAGCGCGCCGCACTGGGTACCGGTGAGGACGCCGCCGCCGCGGGACTGCGGGACGCGGCGTCGGATCCGGAGGCGGCCGCGCGGGCGCCGGCCGACATGACCATGCAGGCCGACCCGGTCAACGTGGCGTCGGGGGATGTTGTGCTGGCCCAGATAGATGTCACCCTGCCGGGGGCCCTGCCGTTGGTGGTGCAGCGGGTGCACCGGTCGTCCTGGCGGGCCGGCCGGTGGTTCGGCCCCACCTGGGCCTCCACGCTCGACCAGCGGCTGGCGGTCGGCGCGCGCGACGTGCTGGCCGCGTTCGCCGACGGCCGGGTCCTGTGTTTCCCGCCGGTGGACGAGGACGGCGTCGAGGTATGGCCGGTGTCGGGGCCGCGCTGGCCGCTGGTGCGTGACGCGGACGGCAGCTACGCCGTCACCGATCCGCAGGCGGGAACGGTGTGGCGGTTCGCACCGCGGTCGGGGTATTACGTGTCGGCCGCGGGCCACGGAGAGCTGCCGTTGGTGTCGGTCACCGACCGGGCCGGGCACCAGATCACTTTCAGCTACGACCAGGCGGGCGCCCCGGAGGCAGTCACCCACGACGGTGGCTACCGGATCCGCGTTTCGGTGGCCGATGGCCTGGTCACCGGGCTGGCGCTGGCCGGAGCGGAGCGCGGCGGGCCGGAACGCGGCGCGCCGGAGCGCGGCGGGCTGGGGCGCGGCGGGCTGGGTCGCGGCGCGCCGGAGCGCGGCGGGGTGGATCGCGGCGCAGCGGATCACGGCGGGGTGGAGCGCGGCGCAGCGGATCGCGGCGGGACAGACCGCGGCAGGGCGGATCGCGGCGCGGCGGATCGCGGCGGCGGGACAGGCCGCGGCGCAGCAGCTCGCGGCGACCGGGATGTGCCGCTGACCCGGTACGCCTACGACTCCCGCGGCCAGCTAGCCGAGATCATCAACTCCTCCGGCCAGCCGCTCCGGCTGTCCTATGACGAGGCAGGCGGCTGAACGGCTGGGAGGACCGCAACGGCTGGTCCTACCGGTACGGCTACGACGACCAGGGGCGGTGCGTGCGCGCCGAGGGACCAGGCGGCGCCTTGTCAGGCATGTTTGGTTATGACCCGGCCAACCGCGTGACCACGTGGACCGATCAGGCCGGGGCAACGACCGTCTACCAGATCAGCGACCGGTGCCAGGTCGCGGCCGTCATCGATCCGCTCGGGAACGTCACCCGCTGGGAGCATGACGAGTGCGGCCGGATCGTCGCGCACGCGGACCCGCTGGGCCGCGTCATCCGCTACCGCTACGACGGCGTGGGGAACCTGACGGCGGTGACCCGCCCCGACGGGACTCAGGCCACGGCCCAGTACAACCAGCTGAACCTGCCCGTCGCCGTGACCGGCCCGGACGGGGGGACTAGGCGGCAGGACTACGACACGACCGGCAACCCCGTCCGGCTGACCGGCCCGGACGGGGCGGTCACGAGATTCTCCTACGACGGGCGCGGTCATCTGACTGGCATCCTCGACCCGCTGGGCGCCGCCACCCGGGTGGAGTGCGACCCGGCCGGGCTGCCGGTCGCGGTCACCGGGCCGGATGGGGTGCTCACGCGGTACGCGCGGGACGGGTTCGGCCGTATCACCGCCATTACTGTTCCCGGCGGCACTGGGCCCGGCGAGGAGATCACCCGGCTTTCGTGGACCACCGAAGGCAGGCTGGCCTCCCGCACCCTGCCCGACGGGAGTGTCGAACGATGGTCCTATGACGGCGAAGGGAACGTGGCCACGCACGTCAGCCCGGCGGCCGGGCTGACCGAGTTCGAGTACACCAGCTTCGACCTGATCTCGGCGCAGACCGGCCCGGACGGCACCCGCACGGAGTTCGCCTATGACCACGCCCTGCGCCTGATCGGGGTCACTCACGGCGGGATGACCTGGCGGTACGAGTACGACCCGGCGGGCAGGCTGACGGCGGAGACCGACTTTAATGGCGCCACGACCCGGTACGCCTACGACGCCGCCGGGGAACTGGCGGCGCGCATGGGCGAGGCCGGCCAGCCGACCAGCTACCGATATGACCAGCTCGGCCACCTGGTTGAGCGGCGGACCGGCGGCGTTGCCACCACGTTCGGCTACGACGCCGCGGGTCGGCTCGTCCACGCCCACGGCCATGACGCCGAGATCCAGATCGAACGGGACGCGGCCGGCCGGGTAACCGCCGAGACCTGCAACGGCCGGACCGTGGTTTCCGGCTACGACGCCTGCGGGCGGCGCATCCGCCGCCTCACCCCCTCCGGCGCCCAGACCCGCTGGCATTACGACCCAGGCCGGCCCGTTGCCCTGCACGCCGGCGGCCAGGAAATCCGGTTCGGCTACGACACGGCCGGCCGCGAGACGCGCCGCGACCTGCCCGGCGGCCTTGCCTTGAGCCAGGACTGGGATCTCGCCGGCCGGCTCGCCGCCCAGACCCTCACCGCCGCTCCGCTCGCGCCGCCGCCCCCGCCCGTCCCGCCGACCTCGCCCGTCCCGCCGACCTCACCCGTCCCGACGACCTCGCCCGTCCCGCCGACCCTGTCCGCACCGGCTGTACCATCTCAGCCCGCAGCCGACGCCGAGCGGCTACTGCAGCGCCGCGCCTACTCCTACCGGGCCGACGGCTGCCTGACCGGCCTCGATGACCTGCTGGCCGGCCCGCGCCGGTTCACCCTCGACCCCGCGGGAAAAGTCAGAAGCGTGGACGGACCCGGCTGGGCCGAGCACTACGCCTACGACCCAGCCGGGAACCTCACGGCGGCCACCTGGCCCGCTCCGCCGCCGGGCCCCGCCGACTCTTGGCTCGGCACCGACCTGCAAGGCCGGCGGGACTACGTCGGCACCCTGATCACCCAGTCCGGCTCGGTCCGTTACCAGCACGACCGCCAAGGCCGCATCACCCTCCGCCAGCGCGCCCGGATCTCCCGCAAGCCCGACACCTGGCACTACGAGTGGGACGCCGACGACCGGCTCACCGCCGTCACCACCCCAGACCACACCCGCTGGCGCTATCTATACGACCCCCTCGGCCGCCGCATCGCCAAGCAACGCCTGTCTCCCGACGGCCACGTCGCCGAGCAGACCGACTTCACCTGGGACGGCCCGACCCTCGCCGAGCAGGCCACCACCAGCACGTCCGCCAGTGCTGGCCCGCCCCCCCAGCGCACCGCTTTCCCGCCCGGCGACTCCCACCGCAGCCAACCCAGCCATGTCATCACCTGGGACTACCAGCCCGGCACCTTCACCCCCGTCATCCAGGCCGAACGACTCGTATCGCGCGACGCCCCGCAGCGCGACATCGACCAGCGGTTCTACGCCATCGTCACCGACCTCATCGGCACCCCTGCCGAGCTCACAGGCCCGGACGGAACCCTGGCCGGTTACCAGCAGCGCACCCTGTGGGGCACCACCCTCTGGCACCCCGACGGTGCTTCCACCCCACTAAGGTTCCCCGGCCAGTACGCCGACCCCGAAACCGGCCTGCACTACAACAACCAGCGCTACTACGACCCCACCACCGGCCGCTACCTCAGCCCCGATCCGCTAGGCCTAGCCTCCGCCCCCAACCCACATACCTACGTCCCCAACCCCTGCACCTACATTGACCCTCTTGGCCTGATGGGTTGCAATATCAGAGTCTCACCCGAAGGTCAGGACTGGGGAACAAAGGGAGCGCATCTCCACATCGATGGCAAGGAGGCCCGTGTCTTCCCGACACACGATGGAGGGATTGGCGTGGAGGGAATTCGCCTGAGCACGGGACTTCCTAGCGCCAAACAACTAGATGAAGTATTGAATGCACTTAACTCCGACGCAAACCTTAGAGCGGATCTCATTCAGAAGACGCAATCAGCCATGAACGCAATGAACCGTGGAGCATACGGAATGGCCAGCAATCACGCTGCAGAAATGTATTTCCTAATTAAAGCACTGGAGAAGATGAAGTGACCGCATTGGATTTCTTTATTGATTTCGCTGTTACCGGACGAATTGAGGGAGTGGGCCTCAATTCGGAGCCGGACGACTGGTCAGAGCATCTGGGCGATGGCTACGTCGATGATAGGCGGAAGAATCAGATGCGGCGCGATTATGGTCTTGTAGAGTTGGGATTCGCCCGTGTCGAACGGACGTGGCGATGTGCCGCGATCAGCGTACAGGCGCACAGGCTGTGGTGGGACGCTGATAACGTACCTCCGAAACTCCGCCGCAGATACGGCGTGTTCCCCAGAACAATCCCGTTCGAAGAGATGCGCAATAGACTAAAAGCACTTGATCATGAGCCGCGCCTAATAGATGATCGACAGAGCTCGGATCATGAAAGATACTACGTCGCGGAGACGAGGATCTTGATCTATGTGCTTTCTGCGAAACCGTCGGACGACCCTGATGGCATGCCTCCGCTGACGCTCTGGTCGCTGAATCTATCTGTCAACTCAGAGATCTGGGCAACGCCCCTTCGTAAATCTAGCTAGATCAGGTCAAGAAGGTCACGATGAGAATCGGGCATATCTGCAACCTTTGAATGGGATTTCAGCAGATGATCATGACTAATGAACCTGTTGGCATGCGCCCGCCGCGCAGAGCCGGGGTTCTGAATGTGCAGCCCGGTTGTGGCAGAACGCCGACAGCGGTGTTCTGAGTGGAAATACTGAGCCTCTCGATCTGAAGATCGATTTGAACCGAAGGGCTGCCACAGCGCTGCGCTGTCCACCCTGCCTCCAAACGCCCGCTCGTCGCCCGGACCGCCGCCCCGCCGCTGGGACTCTCGCCGCTATCACCACTCCGGACCGCAGCCGCTATCTCTACGACTTCCTCGGCCGCCGCATCGTCAACCAGCGCCCGGTTTCCGCAGCCGAAGAACATCACCGGGCCTGGCCAGCTGACGGCCACGACTGGGGCGTTCGTCTAATCCCTGGGAAAGGCTGGTCTGCACGCTGATGATGCCCGGCGGGGCATCGAGCGCATAGAAAAAAAATTCGAGATTCTTTGGTCAGGTGCTGTGGAGGCAGTCTTTTTGTCGGTACCGCTGGCTACGGTGGATGCAGACGGATCATCCCAGGACCTGCCCGCACCGAGGAGGTGGCCCGATGTCTGGCCCGGTGCCCGATCCCAGCCCAGACGGTGAGGAGCCGCCGCCGGGCGGCCCTGGCCGACCAGGGTTCGCGTGGCTGGCGGGCAGTGCTGAGGCCGGGCCGGTGCCTGCGGGTGATGGCCTGGTCGTGGGCGGCCCGGCTGGTGGCGGGCTGGCTGCGGACCGGGGATGGGGGGACGCGGCGTTGCCGCGGGGGCTGGATTGGCAGGCGCTGCTGGAGGCGCTGGCCGCGGCCGGGGCGGACGAGGATCAGGAGGCGGTGCTGGCTGCGGAGGTGGCGGCGGAGGCGCGGGGGGTGCGGCCGTTGCCGGTTCATCAGCTGGCGGCGTTAGGCGCGGAGCAGATGGTCCCGGGTCCGGCGCAGGCGGGGTGGCTGGGGGTGGCCGCCGGGGCGGCGGGGGTGCTGGATGAGAATGCGCTGGTTGGCTTGGCGGTGGCGGCGCGGCGGCTGGCGTCCTGGGCGCAGGCGGCCGAATTGACCGCGGTGGCGCAGATCGCCGCGTGCGCGGCCGCTGCTGATCCGAAGATCGGTGTGGCCGGCGATGGGCGCCCGGGGCGGGTGTGCCAGGACGCGGTCAGCCAGGTGTCGCTGGCGCTGACGCTGTCGGATTACAGCGCGGGTAGCTGGGCGGATCTGGGGGTGAGCGTGCGGTGGCGGCTGCGGGCGACCGGGCAGGCGCTGGCCGCGGGACGCATCGACCTGTACCGGGCGAAACTGATTGCCGAGGCGACGTCGGTGCTGGGTGAGGACGCGGCGCGGGCGGTGGAGGCGAAGATTCTGCCGCAGGCGGGTGGGCTGGTGCCGGGGGAGTTGCGGGCTAGGCTGCGCCGGGCGGTGATCGCCGCCGACCCCGAGGGTGCCGAGGCGCGGCGGCGGCGGGGTGAGCGGCTGGCCAGGGTCAGCTTGTTCGGTGAGGATGACGGCACCGCCGTGCTGACCGGGTCGAAGCTGCCGGCGGTGGAGGCGGCGGCGGCGATGGCGCGGATCACCGCGCTGGCCCGGGCGATGAAGTCCGCCGGGCAGGCCGGCGGCCTGGACCTAATGCGGGCCCAGGTGATGCTTGGCTTGCTGCTGGGCACCTTGCCGTATATCCCGCCCGCCGACGGTGCCCCACCCGGCCAGCCCCCACCCGATGACCCCCCACCCGACCCCGGCGATGGGGAACCGGGCGGCGGTGGGCCCGGCGGGCCGGCCGGACCGGACGGCGACAGTGCGGACAGCCCGGGCCGCCCGCCAGCCAGCATGCCCGGCCGGGGTGACGGCAGCCCCTGGGACTATCCGCCCGGACCGGGTGATGGCGGCCCGTGGGACGGCCGCCCCGGCCCCCGCGATGAGGACGCCCCGGACGACGACGGCCTCGACGATGACCCCCCCGGCGACGGCGGGCGGGACGGTGATGGCTGGGCCGGTGAGAACGGGGCCGGCGACAATGGGGCGGGCGACAATGGGGCGGGCGACAATGGGGCGGGCGACAATGGGGCGGCGGGCAGGACGACGGGGGTGACCTGGGCGGGACGGGGCCCGTTCCGCAGTGGCCGCCGCTGGGCGGGATTCCGCCTGGCCTGGCCGGCCGGCCCGGCGTTCAGCCGGGGAGTGGGCCGCCCGGGAACTGGCGGCCGGTGCCGGGGCTGCTGGATGTGACCCTGCCCTGGGCGGTGCTGGCCGGGTTGTCCGCCGGGCCGGGGGCGCTGGGCCGGATCGGCCCGATCACCGCGATCCAGGCCTGCCAGCTCGCCCAGGCCGCCGCGGCCGACCCAGCCACCCAGTGGCGGATCATCGTCACCAACGCCGCCGGGCAGGCCATCGCGGTCACCCGGATCCGGCGCCGACGCGCCCGCGACGGCCCCGGCCCCGCCAGGGATGACCCCGGTCACGCCAGGGATGGCCCTGGCCTGGTCAGGGATGGCCCTGGTCAAGTCAGGGATGGCGGGTTGCCGGGGGCGGGATTGGTCGGCCGGGTCACCGTGATCATCAGCCAGGACATCATCACCGCCGGCCAGCAGGCGCCGGGCGGGCTGGGGCCGCCCGGCAGGTCGGCCGGGTCCGGCGAACCAGGCCCGCCCCGCAGGCCAGAGCCGGTGAGCGGGATCGCCGCCGCCGCGTTCCGGGCCGCGGCCAAGGCGCTGGCCCGCGCACTGGCGCAGGCCGGGGCCGACGAGGCGGCCGGCGGGTGCGCCCACCAGGGCGAGTCGCGGGCCTACCGGCCCCCGCCCCGGCTCCGGGACTACATCACCGCCCGGGATGTGACCTGCCGGTTCCCGCCCTGCCGCCAGCCCGCCTGGCGCGCCGACCTGGACCACACCCAGCCCTGGGACGACGGCGGGCGGACCTGCCGCTGCAACCTCGGCGGCGGCTGCCGGCGCCACCACCAGCTCAAACAGCACCCCCGATGGCGGCTCACACAGACCCGGCCCGGCGAATTCACCTGGATTACGCCGGCAGGCCGGGCCTACACCACCAGCCCCGACACCCAGCCCGCCTGACGGATAGCCCGCCTAACCGACACCCACCCCGCTGACCAGCCCGCCAGGGTAGGCACACCGCCCGGCAGCATGCGCCCCGACCAACGGCCGCATGCTGACCAGCCCGCCAGGGTCGTGCACGCCGATCAGCAGCGTGCCGCCTTGGCGGGCTGGTCAGGCCGACGGCCCATCATCCGGGCAGACCGCCAGCCGAACGACTCAGAGCTGAGTCGTGACGGCCTTGACCTCGGTGTAGTTGTTCAGCACCTCGTGGCCCATCTCACGTCCCCAGCCGGACTGCTTGTATCCGCCGAACGGCAGTGCCGCGTCGAACACGTTGTAGCAGTTGATCCATACCGTGCCCGCCCGGATCTTCTTCGCGAGGGCGTGCGCCTTGGAGATGTCCCTGGTCCAGATGCCAGCCCCGAGGCCGTAGTCGCTGTCGTTCGCGACGGCGGCGATCTCATCCAGGTCGGTGAACGGCGCGGCGACCAGGACCGGGCCGAAGATCTCCTCCCGGACGACCTTCATGTCGGGGTTGGTGTTGGTCAGCACCGTCGGCTCGACGAAGTAGCCGCGGTCACCGAAGCGGCCGCCGCCGGCCAGTGCAGTGGCACCGTCGGACTTGCCGGACTCGAGGTAACCGGTCACCCGGCGGAACTGCTCGTCGGAGACCAGCGGACCCATCTGCGTCCCAGCTTCCATTCCGGGGCCCATCTTGATGGACTTGGCGATCTCCGCCACGCCGTCAACGACTTCATCGAAGCGGCTCTGCTGCACGAACAGCCGCGACCCGGCCACGCAGCACTGCCCGTGATTGAAGAAGATCGCGTTGGCCGCGCCCGCGATGGCGCCGTCCTCAGCGTCATCGAACACGATGTTGGGGCTCTTGCCGCCGAGCTCCAGGGTCAGCTTCTTCAGATTGCTGGCTCCCGCAGCCGCGACGATCAGCTTGCCCACCTCGGTGGAACCTGTGAACGCGACTTTGTCAACGTCGTTGTGCGCGGCCAGCGCCGCACCAGCGGTCTCGCCGAAGCCGGGCACCACGTTCACCACGCCTTCCGGGACGCCGGCCTCGGCGATAAGCTCGGCCAGCCGCAGCGCCGTCAGCGGCGTCTGCTCGGCTGGCTTGAGCACTACGCAGTTGCCGGTGGCCAGCGCCGGGCCGAGCTTCCACGCGGCCATCAGCAGCGGGAAGTTCCACGGGATGATCTGGCCGACCACGCCAAGCGGCTCACGCAGCGTGTACGAGTGGAAGTTGGCGCCCGGCATGTAGGGCACCGAGATGTTGATGGTGTTGCCCTCGATCTTGGTGGCCCAGCCCGCCATGTAGTGGAAGAGGTCAGCGGCCAGCGGCACGTCGGCGCCCTGCGCTACGGCGAAGGGCTTGCCGTTGTCCAGCGATTCCAGCTGTGCGAGCTCGTCAACGTGCTCAAGGATGAGATCGCCGATCCGCCAGATGATCCGCCCGCGCTCGGACGGGGTCATCCTGCTCCACGGGCCTTCCTCGAAGGCTCGGCGCGCCGCCCGCACGGCCCGGTTTATGTCCTCGGCATCCCCCTCGGCGACCCGGGCGAGGGTCTCGCCGGTCGCGGGATTGGGGGTCTCGAACGTCTTGCCTGACGCTGCGTCCGACCACTGCCCGTTGATGAACAGCTGCCGGGGGGTCGCGATGAACTCTTCGACACTGCGTTCCATGGTCACTGTCATGGATTGTCATCTCCCTTGCCAGCGCGGCAGAAGGCAGCCACCCCATTGCGGCCAGCCAGCATTCGCCACGCGGAGGCCCAGCCCGCAGGCTGCGGCCCGCTTGGTAGTCACAATGTGACAACAGAGCCTGGGCTCGCACAAGGGCCGAAGGGCACAATAACGCAGAAAATCGCCCCGATACGGTCGCCATCTCGTGCGCTGAGAGGCTGCTGTGGTCTCAGGAATCGCCGGGATCAGGCCGGGCGAAGCCGCCGAGGAGCTGAGGATCAGGAGCCCGGTCAGGCCGGGTCGTGCCGTCCAGAAAGCTGGGGATCAGAAGCCGCCGGATCAGGCCGGGCGACGTCGTCGAGGAAGCTGAGGGTCGCCGCCGCTGTGGCCCTGCGCCAGGCCAGCAGGGTCGCGTCGAAGCCCTCCCGGTCCGGCCGTTCTGCCTCGATGGCCTGGGCGATCGGCTCCAGGATAGCCTTCTGCCGTGTGAGCAGGCTCGTGGCATCGCCTCCCGACCGGTCCAGCAGGGCGAGCTTGAGCAGCAGGTGCGAGCGGACATCACGGACATGCTCCACGGGCGTATCGAGCCAGGAAGCCACGGCCTCCCGCCCGCGCGCGGTGACGGTGTAGATCGTTCGCTGTGGGCCGCGACCCGGCTCCACGGCGTCCGGAGTCACCAGCCCGGACTCCAGGAGCCGGCCGATCGAGCGATAGATGATGGGCCTGGGGATGTGCCAGATCCGGCCCAGTTCGCCAGCGGACGCGGTGAGCTGGCCGATGGCGAAGCCATGCGTGGGCCGCTCGCTGACCACCGCGAGCACCGTCCACTCGGCCAGCGACAACGATGCCCCAGCGCTCATGATCCGAGCGTAATGGGCTGAGCCCAGCGGCTAGCGACTCGTCCAGATGGCGGGGGTCGTGACGAGCGCCAACGGAATGAGTAGTCTCTTTGTGACTAGTCGGGTGCCGATCGGGGAGGCCGGTCATGTCCGCCGAGATGATCAGCGCGATCTCCGGGCCCGGCCCCGTTGTGGCGCGGCGTCGCGGTCGCCGGGGGGCCCCGGCGGTCGGACGCAGCGGTGGCCGGGGCCGTCCGGCGGTCGGACGCAGCGGTGGCCGGAGCCGCCCGGCGGTCGGCATGCTGGCTGACGGCACCGCCTTCTACGCGCCGATCGGTGCCGTCATCGTCGATGACACCCTGGTCACCTGCCACTTGTGCGGCCGGTCGCTGCGCTCGGTCACGGCTCACTTGCGCATGCACGGCTGGACCAAAGAGGCCTACTGCGCGGCGTTCGGCCTGGAACGGCACCAGTCCCTGGAAGGGCCGGAGACCCGCAAGCTACGGGCGGCCGCCCTAGCCTCGCGCCTGGTCTTCGAGCCCGCGATCCGCGACGGCAGCGCCGCGGGGCGGGACCGGGCCCGCGCCGGGGACCTCACCCGCGACGCTGCCGCGGCCGCCAAGGGCCGCCGCCTTCCGGAGCAGCGTCGCAGGAAAGCTCTGCGGGCCCTGGCTGCGATTCCGCCGGCCGCGGTCGCCCAGGCGAACCGGGACCGCGCGGGGCGCCACCTCGCCCGCGTCGCCTCCGGCGCCGCCCGGCGGCGCGGGTACCCGGACATCGGGGCGTACGTCCTGGCCCGGGTGGCCGACGGGGCCAGCCTGGCGGCCATCAGCCGCGAGGCCGGGCTGCACAAGGACTGGCTGTCCCGGCACCTCGGCGACGTCGATCCCGTAGCGGCCGCCGCCGCGCAGCAGCGGGGTCCCGACCGGTGGGACGCCAGGTGGCTACCGGCGCTGCGGCGGCTGGGGTTCCCCGACGTACCGAGCTACCTGCACGAACGCCACATCGTCCAGCATCAGACCCTCAACGCGATGGCGGCCGAGGTCGGCCTGAGCCACCATGCGGTCGAGTCCGCGCTACGCCGCCACGGGCTGGCCCGGATGGCGCACGCGGCCAAGCGCCACGCGGCCGGTCAGCGCGCGGCCCACGTCGCCGCCGACCTCGGTTTCGGCAGCGTCGCCGACTACGTGGCCCAGCGCAGAGCGGCCGGCTGGACCTGGCAAGCCATATCCACGGAGGCCGGGCAGCCGCAATCATGGCTCCGCCGGCAGGTGATGCCACGGCCCGGCCTGCGGGGGGCTAGCGTGAGCGTCACACCGTCGTAGATCCCCAGGGGGCATCCAAATCATGATGCTGAGTGCGCGTAACCAGATCCCAGCCCGGGTCACCAGCATCCAGGCCGGAGAGGCCATCGCCAACGTTGAGCTGGACGCCGGCGGAGTGCGCCTGGTGGCTTCGATCACCGTCGAGGCAGTCGCCCAGCTCGGCTTGGTCGAGGGCAGCCAGGTCACCGCCGTGATCAAGGCGTCCGACGTGATCGTGGCCACCGGCTGAGGTCCGGTCATCCGGCGGAGCGCGGACTGCCCGATCGGGCAGCCCTGATGGCCATCGCCCGCTGCACCTTTTACTGCACCTACTGACCTGGCCCCGTGCATGCGACTGGGCCTAGGTTTCTGGCGTATGGGTGCCCAAGTAGCTCTTAGACCAGGCCGCCTGCCCGTCGCACCCGGTGGCGAGGCACTCATGGAGATCTCGGTGACGAACACCGGGCAGGTGGAGGACTCGTTCGCGCTCAGCGTGCTCGGGGAACCCGCGCCCTGGGCGGTCTGCGAACCGGCCGCTATGTCCCTGTTTCCCGGGCAGGACGGCACCGCCCGGGTCTTCCTCAGGCCGCCGGTGACTTCTGACTTGCCGTATGGGCCTGTCCCGTTCGCCGTCCGCGTCGCCTCCAACGAGGATCCGCTGGATTCCGTCGTTGAAGAAGGCATCGTGGAGATCGCCCCGCGGCCATTCGTCACCGCTGACCTGTCGCCGCGAACAGGACAGGCCCGGGGCAAGCGAGCAAGCAGGCACCGGGTCGCCGTGGGCAACCGGGGTAATGCGCCTGCCATCGTCGAGTTCGTCGGCTGCGACGAAGCAGACACAGTGAAGGTGCGGGTCAGGCCGCCTGAGCTCGAAGTGCCGCCGGGCTCCGCTGGGTTCGTCCAGGTCCGGGTCCGGGCCCGGCACCGGTTCTGGCGCGGGCCATCCGTCACGCACAGATTCCAGGTGATCGCGCATCTGCGTGGTGACAGCATCGTCCGCAATGACGGAACCCTGCTGCAGGAAGCGGTGCTGCCCAACTGGCTGCCCAAGGCCATCGCCCTCGCCGCTGCCGCTGCCATCGCTGTGGTCGCGCTGTGGCTCGCCGTGCTGCGACCGCTCGTCACGAACACCGCGACAAACGCGGCGCTTCCCGTGGCGCAGATGGCGGCGCAGAAGGCGGCGCAGGAAGCGGTGACGAAGCTTCGCCCGACGCCACCCACGTCATCACCCACGTCATCACCCACGTCCGTTAAGAAGAAGCCCTCACTGCCCGCTCCGGTGCCGTTCGCGCAGACGCTCGACGCGGTCACCCCGATCCTCTACGCGCCGGTTAATCATGCCCTGGCGATCACCGACCTGGTCCTGCAGAACCCGGAGGGCGATCAGGGCACGCTCACGCTAAGCCGGAACGGCGTGCCCTCCGCGGTCCTGTTCTCCGAGCAACTGGCCGACTTCCGCGATTACGACCTGCACTTCATTACCCCGATCGTGGTGCCGGCAGGCCAGAACTTGACCTTCGCCGTCCACTGCGCCAACCCACCGCCGAAGCCAAAGGCATGCAAGCCGGTCGTACTGATCACCGGCATGAACGACACGATCGCGCATTGAAGCGCGCGAGAATCGCCGCGGTGGTCCTGGCGGGCGGGACACTGCTGGCCAGTGGCACACTGCTGGCCGGTGCGCCCGGAGCGGACGGCGTCACCGCGGTGCCCGCGGCGGTGGTACCGGGCCCAGAAGCATCTCGGTAGGCCCCTCGCTGGTCGGCCGCCAGCAGTTGCCGGCCACCTTCCGGGTGGCGCCGCAGGACTTCCCCTCGGCTGGCCGCCTTGCGCTCACGATCGACGGGGAGCCGCAGGTATACACCGCGACAGCGCACGGCGACCTGGATTTCACGTCATCACCATCCTGCGGCACGCACACGGTCACGCTCTCCACCCGGCCAGCCGGAGCGGAGGTGTTGTCCGCCAGCGCGCAGACCACGGTCTTGTGCTCTCAGATCACGCTGACCCCAGCCACGATAAAAGGGGCCAGCCAGCCCGCCACGGTACTGGTGACGGGCAGCCAGTTCCAGGCCGGCCAGCCGGTCACGATCTCGCTGAATGGCACCCACGTCGGCTCGACGGTGACCAATTCGGGCGGGGGTTTCACCGTGCCGATCATCGCGCGCGGCCTCGGCTGCACGGCCTACCAGGTCACAGCCAGCGAGCAGGCCGCCAGCCCGGGGCTGGCGTTCCGGTTCAGCGCGAGTGCCCCCCTCCAGGCCACAGAGTGCAAGAAAATGACGTTGGCCATCAATCCCGCGGTGCTCGAGCCCGGCGAGCTGACGCAGGTCACCGGGACAGGCTTCACGTCCGGCGCCCCGGTGATGTTGTCCTGGCAGGGTCTCAGTGGCGGCACTCCGCTGCTCGGCGCGCTGAACGTCACCGTCACCGCCGGCGGCACCATCGGCGGCTTCTTCCTGGTGATGCCGAACGATCCGCTCGGTCCCAGGCAGTTGGTCGCCACGCAGGGCGCCATCAAGCTCACGGCCAACGCCGTGGTCGACCCCGGGCCGATGGAGCCGTCCTCCGGCGACCGGCTCATCAACCGCGGCTAGCCCGCGTCCATCGGCCGCGGACAGCTGCTCCGCGTCAGTTCAGATCCACCCGTTCCGCACCGCGCAGGCCACAACGTGCGTCCGGTTGCGTGCGTTGAGCCGGAGCGTCAAGTGCTGGAGCACGTTCTTGATGGTGCGCTCCGAGTAGGCGAGCCGGGTCGCCACTTCACGGGTGGACAGCCCATCCGCGATCAGCTGGAGGACGTCGTGCTCCCGCCCGGTGAGCCCGGCGAAGGACAGGCCACGGGGCGTGAGCAGGTTGCGATTCAGCTGCCCGACGTGATCAATGAGGTGGCGTACCAGCTCAGGGGGCAAGTCACCGTGCCCCGCCGCGGCCAGCTGGATGGCCCGGACCAGGCGCTCCGCGGTGGCGTCCACCCGGTGCAGAACCCCGCAGACGCCCGATTCCAGCAGGCAGGCGAGCGCACTCGAGTCCACCCGGCCGATGATCAGCACGATCGGCAGGCCGCCGTCCGCGTGCAGAGCCCTCAGCCAGCGCAGAGCATCCTCGTCTGTGCTGTCCATGATGGCGAGCACCACAGCCGGGCGCACACCAGCGCCGGCGATGACTACCTCCGGACGGCGCCTCAGCTGCGCAAGGACGCCGACTTCCGAAATGGGATCAAGCGTATTTACTTTGAATGGGACAGGCTCGTTCACGGGTCCCCCTGTGCCGCCGCAATTCTTCAGACGTGTCCGCAAATGGCATGAGACATCGCGATACCTGCGGTAAGAATTCGCCTACAGAGATAGAATAGAGATAGACACCGACCGCCGTTGAAATACCTCCGCACTCACGGCTCGCGCCCGGCCTGGCTGGAAGACGGTGATGCCCCGGGTGTCGCCTTATGTACGGCAAGGCGGAGGCTCAGGCTCTTTCAAGGTCGTTAAGAGTGGGCGGGTTTCCGCGGGCCCAGCCGATGCTACAAACGATCATGCTGTGCTAGCGGATGACTTCGCGGCCCTGCGCTGGCCCGGCCTGAGTCTATGCTTGGCAATCGCTAGCAATCGCTATACAGTGGGGCGGGTGGAGCGCCCGAACGAGGTGGCAGCCGCTCTTCGCCAGATCGCGCGGGGTTTCGGGGCACTGGCCGACGCCGTCGCCGGAGCGGCCGCCGGACCGCCGGAACAGGTCCGGGTGGCGAGCTTGCTGCGGGAGTGGGGCGGCCAGGGGCTGAGCCGGGGCGAGGCGAGCGCGCTGTTCCGCAAGCACGGCTTCGCACCGCAGACTGCGGGCGGCTGGGCGCGAAGCAACTGGATCGAGACGAGGCCCGACGGCCGCCGCTACATCACCGAGAGCTCGCGCCAGTGGCTCGCCGGGCAGGAAGACGCCGATGGCGATGGATGATCGTTTTTTTGTGCGCGTCGCAGCCCGCGGGTACGAAGCCGACGCGAACGGGCATGTTGCCGGCAGCGTGCTGTTGCAGTATGGCCAGCATGCCCGCTGGGAATGCCTCAGGGCGGCAGGCGTCAACCAGGGCGAGCTGATCAGCAAGGGGATCGGGCCGGTGAGCCTGGAAGAGCGGATCCGCTTTCACCGCGAGATCCGGCCAGGCGAGGAAGTCAACGTGTCCTGCGTTTTCGTCTGGGGCGCGGGCAAGTCGTTCCGCGTCGAGCAGGAAATTCGCATGACCGACGGCACCCTCACCGCGGAGATCACCAATACCGGCGGCCTGCTCGACCTCAGGAACCGGCGGCTGATACCCGATCCCGGGCAGATCTGGCGATCAGCCGCCAAGACACCCGGACTGCTCGGCCTTTGAACTGCTAGACGACTGAACTGCTAGACGACGTTGCCGGGGCCCCGGTCTTCCCGCGGATCGTTGTCCCTCGGAGCTTCACCGTGGTCCAGTCTGCGCTGCCCTTGCTGATCGTGAGCTGGTTGCGCCGTCGGCGCGGGATGGCCGCCACCGGTGACCTGCTGGAATTGTTCGGCCTGGTGACGGACGGGCAGCCCTGCGAAACCTGGCCATCAGCGCCCTGCGCCTGGCAGGCCGCCCCGACATCACCGAAGCCACCCGATGGGCCAGTCGGTCCATGAACCGGCCATTCGCCATTCTCGGCCTCACCTAATAATCTTGAAACAACCGTGGGCACCGGCCTGGCCCGGCCCCATGTGAATTGACATCTTCAACGGAATTGCCTGGCACCTCGCGCAGAACGTTGACTTCGCCGTTGCCGCCGGCCGACCTCGCCCCGGCGCCTAAACTCATCGCCCCAGGCCGGCGAGGGGGTCTTTCTGCGCCGCGATGGCGTTATCGTGGTCGGTCAACTCGCTGAGGGCCCGCCACTTCGTGTCGGACTCGATGCGGGCCTGGTCCGCAGCGGCGGCGTAGCGCACGGCGTCGCTGCCCAGCAGCAGCCGCAGCGACGGGGCATCGAGCTCGGTGAGCCGCAAGATGACCTGAGCCGCCTTGGCGGGGTCTCCGGCCTGCTGGCCCGCGTGTTCCCCGATCATCCGGACCCCGCGCGCCGACCGTTGGCTGATAGGGCTCGCTGACGGGCGGGATGGTCATCGACGAGCCGGCCCAGTCGGTGCGGAACCCACCCGGCTCGATGATGGTGACCTTGATCCCGAACGGGGCGACTTCCTGGGCGAGGACCCCGGAGAACCCCTCGACGGCCCATTTCGCGCTCTGGTAGGCGGCCAGTCCGACGCTGGTGACGCGCCCGCCGACCGAGGAGATCTGGATGATGTGCCCGGAG
The DNA here is from genome assembly GCA_963822825.1 of uncultured Actinomycetes bacterium. GTDB lineage: Bacteria > Actinomycetota > Actinomycetes > Streptosporangiales > Streptosporangiaceae > JAWWPY01. Next base: position 124,454 of record CAWGIW010000002.1, read on the forward strand.
CCCTGCTCGCGCAGGACGGGCACGGCGGCTTTGGTGACGTGAACGACGCCGTAGAAGTTGGTGTCGATCTGGGCCCGGAAGTCATCGAGGGTCACGTCCTCGATGGACGCCACGTCCGCGTAGCCGGCGTTGTTGACCACGACATCCAGGCGGCCGAAGCGCTCGACCGCCGCGCGCACGGCCCTGCGCGCGGCGGCTGGATCGGTCACGTCCAGCGCGACCGGAAGCACCTGCCCGGGGCAGCGAGCCGCCAGGTCGGCCAGCTGCTCGGGGCGGCGGGCGGTGGCCACGATCTGGTGCCCGGCCGATGCCACCGCCTCGGCCAGGCTCCGGCCGAGCCCCCGGGAGCTGCCTGTGACGAGCCACACCTTCGCCATGATGACGAACACCTTCCATTCGACTGACTGGTTAGTTGAAGCTAAACCCGGGCGCTGCCAGCCTGCCAACTATTCAGTTAGTTAGCTGGCTCGGGCTGGCTCGGGGTGGCTCGGGGCGGCTCGGGCTGGCTCGGGGTGGCTAGCTAGCCAGCCATGTCAACTATTCAGTTAGTTAGGTAAACTGCGGGCATGGCGGGGGACGCGCAGGCGACACGGCGCAGGCTGCTGGACGCGGCCGCGCAGGAGTTCGCCGCGCGCGGGATCGCCGGCGCCCGGGTGGACCGCATCGCCGAGGTCGCCAGGTCCAACAAGGCGCAGATCTATCATTACTTCGGAAGCAAGGACCAGCTGTTCGACGCCGTGTTCAACAGCCTCGTCGCCGACACGCTCCACGAGGTGCCGATCGACGTGACGGATCTGGCTGAGTACGCCGGCCGGCTATTCGACCGCTACGAGCAGCACCCGCAGGTCCCCCGGCTGGCCACCTGGTACCGCCTCGAACGGGCCGGGACGCACGCACCGCTGGAGGCGATAGTGAAGAGCAACCGCGACAAGGTGGACGCGATCGCCCGCGCCCAGCGGTCAGGGGACCTTCCGTCCCAGGTCGCGGCGGCCGACCTGCTCGCCCTGGTGCTGGCGCTGGCGGCCATGTGGACCTCGATCACGCCCGAGTTCACCGAACTGGTCGCTACGCATACCGCCGCCGACCGGCGCCGTGTGATCACCGACGCGGTCGCCGCGGTGCTGGCCAACCGCGGATGACCAGCACCCAGGACGGCATCGACCGATTCCGCCGGCCAGAGTACCGGCGGCTGCTCGCGGCAGCCCGGCGCTCGCTGGAACACACCGGCGGTGACCTGGGCCGCAGCGTGGCCGTCGCCAGTCCCAACGAGGCCGAACGCAAAGCGATCATCAGCGTGACCGGGCACTACCGGCCCCCGGTGGCGGGCCGGGTCCCCGTTCGCCTCACCGACCTTGACGAGGCCGCCCGGGAGGCCACCGGCCTCACCCTGCGCGACCTGCTGGCGCGGCTCGCCGCGCCGCCGGCGAATCAGCACGCCGGCCCGACGGAGGATATGGCAGTGGCGGCCGTGATTCGTTGGGCCGAATGTAGTTCATTGATGTCCTCGGCCGCGTGGTATGCCTCGTGGCTCGACAGCGTGCGGGGGGGCGTGGCAGCCTGGCGGCCGCACGAGCTTGAGCAGGCAGTACGGGTGCTCGAGTACCTGACGAGCCGGGCGGGGGACCGTGCGCCGGTCATGCTGGGCACGGTGGCCGAGGCGGTCACCGGGGACGCCGGGGCCCTCAGCGACGGGACGGCGCTGTCCGCGCTGGTGATGGGCGCGCTGGCGGCCCGCGGCGGGGAGGCCGCGCCACGGTCGGCGGCAGGCGGGCGGTGGTTGTGGGATTCCGCCGACGTGGTGGCCGACGACCTGGCCAGCCGGGTGCTGGTGCTGAACCTGGCCGCGGACGGGACCGGCCTCGGTGAATGGCTCACCGGCGCGGCGCGGTTCGGGACCCCGTTCTACGTCACCCTGCACCAGCTCGCGGCCCATCCACCGCGGATCCACCCAGGAACCGTGTACGCATGCCAGCACCGGGCGGTGTTCCGTCGCGCCGCGGCCGACCTGGCGGTGGCCAGCGCGCCGCTGCTGTGCGCCGAGGGCCGGCCATCCGCCGCGTTCCGGCGGCTCGCCGAGATCATCGCCATGGGGGGTGGCGAGCTGCGCTATCACGGCGATTTTGACTGGCTGGGAGTCACCGTCGCCGCCACCCTGATCGACCGCTACCAGGCCACCGCCTGGCGGATGACCGCCACCGACTACCTGGCCGGCGCGGGGAGCCTGGCCACGGGCGGGCTGGCCACGGGGGGGCTGGCCACGGGGGGGCTGGCCGGCGCGGGGCAGGCGCTCACCGGCACGCCGCGGCCCACGCCGTGGGACCCGGGGCTCGCCACGGCCATGCGGCAGACGGGTCTCGCCGTGCCCGAGGAGAACGTGACGGATCAGCTGATCGGCGATCTGCGGCGCGGAGACTGACCGGCTGGTCCGCGAGGGCGGGCTGACCGGCGGGGGCGGGCTGACCGGCGGGGTCGGGCTGACCGGCGGGCGGGCTGACCGGCGGGGGCGCTGAGCCGAACTGCGGCCCGGCCAAACGCACAAACCCCCCATAGCGGACTCAGAACATCTAAAGTTTGCCCACTGTTTACCTGATGGCCATAAAGCGCCCGTTCCGTCCTAAGAGTGCCTTTGTCGGTAAGCCATATCCGCTGAGCAGTTCGTCCGAGAAGGAAGCGACACGCCAATGACGGGGTCGGTAAGGTCCGTTGCGACGGGGGCGTCCGCAGCCAGGGCCACGCGCAAGATCATGGTCATCTACGGCACCCGGCCTGAGGCGGTAAAGGTTGCGCCGCTGATCCGCAGGCCTCGACGCGGTCCGCCTGATTCACCCCGGTGGTCGCGGTCACCGCGCAGCACCGCGTCGATGCTCGACCAGGTCAACGAGGTCTTCGGCATCAAGCCCGAATTCGACCTCGACATCCACCGCCCCGGGCAGACCCTCACCGAGATCACGACCCGCGCGCTGCACGGCGTCCAGGCGCTGCTGGCCGAGGAGCGCCCCGATGCGGTCGTGGTGCAGGGCGACACGACCACGGTGTTCGCCGCCGCGCTCGCGGCCTTCTACGAGCAGATCCCGGTCGTGCACCTGGAGGCGGGGCTGCGCACCGGACGACCCCTACTCGCCCTACCCGGAGGAGATCAACCGGCGGCTGGCGACCCAGCTCACCGCGCTGCATCTGGCGCCCGACCGCCACGAGCAAGGCCAACCTGCTGCCGAGAAGGTCGACCCGGCCGAGGTCGTGGTGACCGGGAACACCGTCATCGACGCGCTGCTCTGGGCTGTGGCCCGCCAGTGCGACTACGGCGAGCCGCGCGCTGGCCGACCTGGACGCCAGCCGCCGCCCGGTGCTGCTGGTCACCGCGCACCGGCGGGAGTCGTGGGGCGATCCGCTGCGCGCGATAGGCCGCGCACTGGCCCGCATCGCGGCCGAGCACCGCGATCTGCGCATCGTGTTCCCGATCCACCGCAACCCGACGGTCCGGGACGCGATCCTGCCCAGCCTCGCGCGACCTGCCGAACGTCATCGGTGACCGAGCCGCTGCCCTACGGCGGATTCGCGCGGCTGATGAACCGGGCCAGCGTCATCCTCACCGACAGCGGCGGGGTGCAGGAGGAAGGCCCCAGCCTGGGCAAGCCGGTGCTGGTCATGCGGGACACCACCGAGCGGCCCGAGGCCGTGCGAGCGGGGACGGTCCGGCTGGTCGGCACCGATGAGGACCTCATCGTCGGATACGGTCGGCCGCCTGCTCACCGACCCGGCCGCCTACGCGGCGATGGCCAACGCGGTCAATCCGTACGGCGATGGCCGGGCCGCACGAGCGCGCGGTGGCCGCGCTCGCGCACCACTTCCGCCTCGGTCCACCCCCCGAAGAGTTCGACGCTGACGAATTCGACGCCGCCGGCATGGCGGGGCGGCCATCCCACCGGGATACAACAGCCTCCGCGCGGCCGTTCCCGCCGTCACCGCGTGAAGAACCCGCTCACCGTCAGTCACCGCACCGTAGCAGGGGGAAGGAAGTTCGTACCATGCGTCACTATCGTCTTCTGGTCGCGGTCGCGGTCGCGGCCGCGGTCGCGCTCGCGGCTCCGCTAACCGCCGCGAGCAGCACCGGCCGGCGCCAGGCCCGCCGCGGAGCAGACGCCCGCTCGGGGCGCCTGGCGGCTACCGCGGCCCGGTCCTGCCCGCTCCGCCTAAACCACCGGCACGGCCTGCCGAAACAGCGGAAGGGCTACCGGGCACCCACCATGCGCCCCAAGCGCCGTGGTCACCAGATAACGGCCGCGACCGAGACGGCCGCGGTGACCCTCGCCAGGCCCGCCGTTACCCCGCCGCCGCAGGCGAAGACCTGGGGCAGCGGGTCAGCGACCACGCTGGTCGTCTACGACAGCACGAACACCTGGGGGTGGCTGGGTGAGCTGTACGCGATCGGGGCCGGCAACCTCGCCACGCACTTCGGCACGGTGACCGCGGAGCCGGTGGTCGACTACGTCTCCGGCCAGGTGAACAGTTATACCGCGACGGTCTACATTGGCTCGACCTACAACGAGCCGATCCCGCAGACATTCCTCAACGACGTGCTCTCGACCACCAAGCCGGTGATATGGATCGGCGACAACATCTGGCAGCTCACCGGGACCTCGGGAAGCGCCGCCGACACGGCGTTTGAGGCGGCCTACGGCTGGGATCCGTCCACGTCGTACTTCGACTCCGTGGACACGGTCGCCTCCGTTGGCTACAAGTCCCAGACGTTCACCCGGAACACTCTGGCCACCGGCGGCATCCTCGCACCACACATCACCACGGCTTCGCAGGTGAGCGTGCTGGCCTCGGCGAACTGCACCTCATCGGGCTCACCGGTGAACTGCAATGGGATCGCGCAGACCGCGGGCACCGACGTTCCCGTGGGCGATCCACTCCAGCAACCTCATGTACATCGGCGAAGTGCCGTTCTCGTATATGTCACTCACCGATCGTTACGTCGCGTTCGCCGACCTCCTGTTCGACGACCTCGCCCCCACGGCGACGCCCAGCCACGAGGCGCTAGTCCGGATCGAGGACATCGGCCCGGCGTCCAACTCGGCGAACCTGACGTCGTTCGCCAACTACCTGAAGAGCCAGGGCGTGCCGTTCAGCGTCGCGGCGATCCCCGACTACCTGGACCCGAACGGGGCCCTTAACAACGGCGTGCCGGTGTCGGAGACACTGGCCCAGGTGCCCGCGATGGTGAGCGCGCTGAAGACCTCGGTGGCGGATGGCGGCATCCTGATCCAGCACGGCTACACGCACCAGTACTCGAACATCCCCAACCCGTTCACCGGAGTCAGCGGCGACGACTTCGAGTTCTACCGCGCCCAGTGCTCCACCACGTCGAGCCCCCCGTACAACTTCGTGGCGCCGTGCGCGAACACGGATTCCGTCATCGAGGAGGGGCCGCTGCCCGGCGACTCGCAGTCGTTCGCCGCAGGCCGGACAACCACCGGCCGGGCCCTGTTCAAGGCGGCCGGCCTGCCGACGCCGACGATCTGGACCACCCCGCAGTACGCGGCCTCGGCCGCGGATTACGCCGGGATCGGCCAGACCTACACGACCCGGTATGAGCAGGAGTTGTTCTTCGGCGGGGAGCTGACTGGCGGGGCGATCAACTACTCGCACGTGTTCGGCCAGTTCTTCCCCTACGAGGTGGACGACGTGTACGGGACGACGATCGTCCCGGAGAACCTCGGCGACTACGAGACGACCGCGCTGTTCGGCAACCCGGCGCGCTCCGCGCAGGACATCATCAACGAAGCTCAGCAGAACCTCGCCGTCACGCAGGGCGTGGCCAGCTTCTTCATCCATTCCGACGATGACCCGCTGTCAGTTCTCCAGCAGGTCGTCACGGGGATCAAGGCACTCGGCTACACGTTCGTGAGCCCATCGAGCCTGATCTCCACGAACGGCTGACCCAGGTTGTGCCGGACCTTACCGCTTGGTTACGGCCAGGCCGGCGGTGGGAATGCGCAGAACCGTCTCATTAGTGTCATACGCGGGAGGATCGTCTCGGGTTTCGCCTGGGAGGACTTCAGCGGTGAAGGTGAAGGAGCGGGTCAGGCACGTGAGTACGCGTTTGGTCGTCCATCCGTCCTGGCTGCGCCGTGGCGCCGCCAGCGCCGTCAGTGTGCTCGCCGCTGGGGCGCTGGCCAGCTTCGCCGCAGCGGCCGGAGCGGCACCGCAGCCGACGGTCACCCAGGTCCAGCAGAAGGTCAGCCATCTCACCTCACAGCTGGACCAGGCCGCCCAGCAGTACGACCAGACGGCGCAGGAACTGGCCAGCGCCCGGCAGCAGCTCACCCTGGTTCGACCGGGAGGTGAACCAGGCCCAGGCCAGGTTCGCGTCGATGCGCGCCGAGATCGCAGCGATCGCGACCGACGCTTATGAGAGCGGCAACATGGGCTCGGTGGGCGCGCTGCTGACGGCGAACAACCCGCAGGCTGTCCTGTCCCAGGCATCGGCCCTGCTGCAGCTGTCCAGCGAGAGGTCCGCCCAGGTGAGCCAGTTCGTCTCGGCGGCGCGCCAGCTCGAGGCCGCCCAGCAGATGGCGCGCCGTACCGAGGCGGGGATCGCCGTCCTCAGCAGGCAGCGCCTGACGCGCAAGAACGCCATCGGCAAGACCCTGGCCCAGCAGACGGCTCTGCTGGCCACGCTCACCGCGCAACAGCAAGCGGCGGCCACGGTCGGCGGCGGCGGCACCACGTCGGCGGTCTACACCGGGCCGACCAGTACCCAGGCGGAGAAGGCGGTCGCGTTCGCCTACGCCCAGCTGGGCAAGCCCTATCAATGGGGTGCCACCGGCCCCGACTCCTACGACTGCTCCGGCCTTGTCCAGGCGGCCTGGGCGTGGGCCGGGATCGCCATCCCCCGTGACACCTACGAGCAGGTAGCGGGGCTTCCGGCGGTACCGCTGTCCAACCTCCAGCCCGGCGATCTGGTGTTCTTCGACGGTGACGGGCACGTGGCCATGTACGTCGGTGGTGACATGATCATCGACGCTCCGCGCACCGGCGAACTCGTGCAGCGGGTCAGCCTGTCGGGGTCCTGGTACGCCGCGGCGGTCGACAGCGCCGCCCGGCCGTAACCCGCTCGTAGGTTCTCATCGTAAATGGCGCTTTCTCATAAGATCTGACGCCTATCTGGCGCCTGCGCCGGCCTCCTGGGATCTTGTTGACGACGGCTGCTTGCTGCTCTAGTGTCTTAGGTATCTAAAACACTGGAGGGCCAGGACAGTGATTAGGTTCCGTGTGGATGGGCGGTCGGCGGCACCTCCGTACCTGCAGATCGTGCAGCAGGTTCGGCAGGCGCTCCGCATGGGGCTGATCGATGTGGGCGACCAGCTCCCGTCGGTCCGCGAGGTGGTCGCCGCCACCGCCATCAACCCGAACACGGTGCTCAAGGCCTACCGCGACCTGGAACGCGAAGGGCTGGTGGCCGCCGCGGCGGGCCGCGGCACGTTCGTGACCAGACGGCCGGACGGCCCGCCGCCCGGCACCCACGCGCGGCTCGGCCGCAGCCTGTCCCGCTGGGTGCGCGAGGCGCGCGCCGCGGGACTTGACGACGAGTCGATCGAATCGCTGCTGCGTATCACGCTGCGCGCCGCGGACGAGGAGGAGATCGCATGACCCCCGCCATCGAAACCCGCGGGCTGACCAAGCGGTACCGCCGCATCACCGCGTTGTCCGATTGCTCCATCACGGTTCCCGAGGGCCGGATATCCGCTCTCGTCGGGCCGAACGGCGCGGGCAAGACCACGCTGCTGCGGCTGCTGTCCGGGCTGGCCAGCCCGACCAGCGGCGAGGCCGCGATCCTCGGCGGCGCGCCGCGCCAGGACCCGGCCTTCCTCGCGGAGATCGGGTTCCTCGCGCAGGAGATCCCGCTGTACCGGCGGATGTCCGCCGAGGCCCACATCGGCATCGGCGCGCACATGAACCCGCGCTGGGACGGCGAGTCGGTCAGGGACCGGCTGCGCGGGGTGCACATCGCACTGGACGCGGCCGTGGGCACGCTGTCCGGGGGCCAGCGTGCCCAGGTGGCGCTGGCGCTCACGCTGGCCAAGCGGCCGCGGGTCCTGCTGCTCGACGAGCCGGTCGCGGCGCTCGACCCGCTCGCCCGGCGGCACTTTCTCGGCACCCTCGCCGACGCGGTCGCGGCGGGAGGACTGACCGTCGTTTTGTCCTCGCATCTGGTCGCGGACATCGAGCGGGTCTGCGACCACCTCATCCTGCTCGCGTCCTCCCGCGTCCAGCTCTGCGGGGACATCGAGGGCCTGCTGAACGAGCACCGGGTGCTCGTCGGCCCGCGGAAGGACACGACGGCGATCGAACGGGACCACACCGTCGTGCAGACCGAACGGACCGCCCGGCAGACCACGATGCTCGTCCGGCTGAACGGCCCGGTCGCCGACCCGGGGTGGGAAGCCGAAGACGTCAGCCTGGAGGACATGGTGCTCGCCTACATGGGGGCCGACGCGGCCCCAGAGATCTCAGAGCTGACCGCCGCGGGAGGTAAGCGATGACCTGGGTCATCTGGCGCCAGTACCGCGTCACCGCGGCCATCGCGGGCGCTATCCTCGCCGCCTTCGCCGTCCTGTTCCTGATCACCGGCCTGCATGACGCCGCGCAGTGGCACACCGCGCTCGCCAACTGCGCCAAGAACGGGACCTGCGGCAACCTCTCCCAGAGCGTGTCGCTGGCCGGGCGGCCCGGTGTACACGCTGACCATTCTCACCCTGGCCGTTCCGCTCCTGTTCGGGATGTTCTGGGGCAGCCCGGCCGTGGCCAGGGAGCGGGAGACCGGGACCGTGCAGTTCGCGTGGACGCAGTCGGTCATCCGACGGCACTGGCTGTCCGCCAAGACCGGCTGGCTGCTGCTCGCGGGCGCGGTCTTCGGCGGCGCGGTCGCCGGGATCATCACCTGGTGGTACGCACCCCTGAACGCGCTCAACCAGAACCAGTTCGCCCAGGGCGCCTTCGACATCCAGGGCATCGTCCCGATCGGGTACGCCGTGTTCGCGGTGGCGCTCGGGATCACCGCCGGGGCGCTGATCGGCCGGTCGCTGCCGGCGCTCGCGGTAACCGCCGGCGTGTTCCTCGCCGTTCGCCTGGCGGTCACGTACTGGGTGCGCGTGCACTACATGCCCGCGGTCACCGCCATCTACAGCGTGACCCAGAACTTCACCGCGAAGGGGGCGTACTGGCCGCTCGCGCACGGCGTGGTGCTGCCCGGCGGCCAGTTCACCACCAACCTGAGCGTCGGCCCCGGGGAAATAGTCTCGGGCTTCCATGGGCCCACCCTTCCCGCCGCATGCCCGGCACCGTCCGGTTCTGGCCAGATGAACTCCACACTCACATGCCTGACGCGCCTCGGCTACCGCTCGTTCACGACCTATCAGCCGGGCTACCGGTTCTGGCCGTTCCAGTTCATCGAGGCCGGCATCTTCGTGGCCCTCGCCGCCATCCTCGTAGGGGTCACGTTCCTCGTCGTCAGGCGCAGGGACGCCTGACACCGCTGCGATATGCCTCATCCGGCGACGGCGGCCTCGGCCTGGAATCCCTGCCGCACCACTCCCCACAGCGGCTTGCTCGCATACGGCAGGCAGTCTTCCTTGAAGTACCACCAGAAATAACCGCCGGCGTAGTAGGGAAGCCTGATGGCCAGGCCGTAGTAGTGGCGGATCAGCGCCTCCGCCGCGGCCTGGGTCGCCGCGGTGGCCGGGCTCCTCATGCCGACCTCGCCAAAGCCAAGCAGCGCGTGCGGGTACAGCGCGTGCAGTTCCCGGAAGTACGCCGTCCACCGGCCGGCATCCCCCAAGAGGCCGCCGCAGCTCTCCGGGTAGTAGGACAGCAGCACATAGTCGAGCCCGTCCCTGACCGCGCGCGGAACATACGCGCGAGAGAAGGCGAGGGGGTCCAGTTCAGCGGGCCCATCACCGCATCCGGCGTCGTAGAAAAGAGTAAGGGCGGCCCGCTCTCGCGCCGCCGAGACGTCGCGGTACGCGTCGGTGAGCTTCGCGCGCACCGCCGGGTACGGCCCAGTCCAGTTCCCGTTTACCTCGTTTCCGATCTCCCACAGGTCGATCTGGTTCCGGAACGCGGCCAGATAGGATTTCACCCGCGCATCGAAGGCCGGCGCGCTGATCTGGGTCTCATCAGAAGAGTCGAGCAATTCGCCCATCAGGTAGCTCACCGGCCGCAAGGCGTGGACCGCGGGCTGGTAATACCCCGCGGGCTCTGTCACATTGAAGTAAATGCGGGCCGTCGGCGCGTGCGGCAACTGCCGTAAACCGCGAACGATCTGCCTGATACCGGTTATGTCGTCCACTGTGACCCCGTAGAGCGGACTCGGCAGCGGCCGGGCGAGCGCGGCGGTGATGGGGCGCGCGGCAATGCCAGCTAGTGGTTTTCCCTCCGCCGTTTTTTCTGCCGCTGGCCGGCCCGGCCCCGCGCATGCTGTCAGCCCGCCCAGCATGGTGCAGGCCGCCAGCACGCTGACAGCAACCGCTGAATGCCTCATTGAGGACCCCACCCCGAAAGCCATGTTATCGCCCAGGCCGGCCAGCCCTGGAGGCCATCCGGCCACGGCCCTCGGGCGTCATGGCGGGCTTAGCATGGATGTATGCAACGCTCCCCGATCTGGGCCGGGAAGGACGTGGCACGCTCATGTCGGTGACGGGTCCAGAGACCACCGGTTCAGCAGCTACGTCGCGCACCGCGATAGTGACCGTCGATGACGATCCGGGGGTGTCCCGTGCGGTCGCCCGCGACCTGCGGCGCCGCTACGGCGAGGACCACCGGATCGTCCGCGCCGAGTCCGGTGAGGCGGCGCTGGACGCCCTGCGCCAGATGAAGCTCCGCGGCGACCTGGTCGCCCTGATCCTGGCCGACTACCGGATGCCGCAGATGAACGGCATCGAGTTCCTCGAGCGCGCGATGGATGTGTACCCAGGTGCGCGGCGCGTGCTGCTCACCGCGTACGCCGATACCGGTGCCGCCATCGACGCCATCAACGTGGTCGACCTGGACCACTATCTGCTCAAGCCGTGGGACCCACCGGAGGAGAAGCTGTACCCGGTGGTCGACGGGCTGCTAGACGCGTGGCTGGCCTCCGATCACCGGCCGGTCCCCGAGACGAAGATCGTCGGCCACCGGTGGTCGGCGCGCTCGTCGGAGGTCCGCGAGTTTCTCGCCCGCAACCAGGTGCCCTACCGCTGGTATGCCTCTGACGAGCCGGAAGGGCAGCGACTGCTGGCCGCCGCTGGAGCCGACGGGCTCACTCTCCCGGTCGTGATCGCGCCGGACGCCGATCCACTGGTAGCACCCAGCGACGCCGAACTGGCGCGCCACGTGGGGCTGGCCACCACGCCGTCCAAGGACTTCTACGACCTCATCGTCATCGGCGGCGGGCCGGCTGGCCTGGGCGCTGCGGTGTACGGCGCGTCCGAGGGCCTGCGCACGGTGCTCGTCGAGCGCACCGCGACCGGCGGCCAGGCGGGCCAGAGCTCGCGGATCGAGAACTATCTCGGCTTCCCTGACGGGGTGTCGGGGGCACAACTGACCGACCGAGCCCGGCGGCAGGCCATCAAGTTCGGGGCCGAGGTGCTCACCACGCGCGACGTGACCGCCCTGGAGGTCAACGGCTCGGCGCGCACCGTCCGCTTCGCCGACGGCAGCCGGATCGACGCGCACGCCGTCATCCTGGCCACCGGAGTCTCCTACCGGCAACTGCAGGCGCCCGGACTGGGCGACATGACCGGCCGCGGGGTCTACTACGGGTCAGCGCTGACCGAGGCGGCCAACTGCAAAGACCAGGACATCTTTATCGTCGGCGGCGCCAACTCCGCCGGGCAGGCCGCCGTCTACCTGGCCCGGCAGGCCAAATCGGTGACGATCCTGGTCCGCGGGCCGTCGCTGGAGAGGTCGATGTCCTACTACCTCATCCAGCAGATCAACGGCCTCCCGCGAATCTCGGTCCGCACCTGCACCGAGGTCATCGAGGCCCGCGGCGACGGCCACCTGGAGGGCCTGACGCTGCGCAACACCGCCACCGGCGAGACCGAGACGGTCGGCACGCAATGGATTTTCCTTTTCATCGGCGCGGCGCCGCTGACCGACTGGCTGGACGGTGTCGTTGAGCGGGATGAAAGGGGCTTTGTGGTGGCCGGCCCTGATCTCTCCGTCGAGGGGGAACGGCCACGGGGCTGGGAGCTGGACCGAGCGCCCTATCACCTGGAAACCAGCGTGCCCGGCATTTTCGTGGCCGGCGATGCACGGGCCGAGTCGGCCAAGCGGGTGGCCTCCGCCGTCGGGGAGGGCGCCATGGCCGTCATGCTGGTCCACCGTTACCTGGAGAAGCTGTGACCGAAACGACGCAGTCCATGCCCTGCAGCCCTGATGAGCTGCGCACGCTCTTCCTGTTCGAGAAGCTGACCGGCGACCAGCTCGACTGGCTGTGCCGTTCTGGGCACGTGGAGCTCATCCCGGCCGGGCCGGTGTTCACCGAAGGCGACCCGGCGACCTGCTTCTACGTGCTGCTCGAGGGCACTCTCGTGATGTCGCGCCGGGTCGGGGCCGACGACGTCGAGGTGACCCGCTCGTCCAATCCCGGTGTGTATGCCGGGGCGTTCCGGGCGTACATCCCCGACCACGCGCAGCAGACGTACGCCAACTCGGTGCGGGTGACGGTGCCCTCACGCTTCTACGTGCTCGACGCCGACAAGTTCGCCTGGATGATGCGCGACTGGTTCCCGATGGCCGTGCATATGCTGGAGGGCCTGTTCTTCGGCATGCAGAACACCCAGCAGGCCGTCGGCCAGCGGGAACGGCTGCTCGCGCTGGGCTCGCTGTCGGCTGGCCTGACCCACGAGCTGAACAATCCGGCCGCCGCCGCGGTGCGCGCGACGTCGGCGCTGCGCGAGCGGGTCGCCGGGATGCGGCACAAGCTGGGCATGATCGCGGCCGGCCCCTTCGACCGGGCCGCGCTCGAGGCGCTGGTCCGGCTGCAGGAGGACGCCGCGGAACGCGTCTCCAAGGCCCCAACGCTGAGTCCCATGGAGGCGTCCGACCGCGAGGACGTGATCGGTGACTGGCTGGAATCCCACGGCATCCCCGGCGGCTGGGAACTCGCACCCACGTTCGTCCAGGCCGGCCTGGATACCGACTGGCTGGAGCAGGTCGCGGCCACCGTTGACGTCGCAGGCCAGACGTGTGAAGGCGCGATACGGTGGCTGAACTACACAGTCGAGACCGAACTGCTGATGAACGAGATCGAGGACTCGACCAACCGGATCTCCGTCCTGGTGGGCGCGGCCAAGCAGTACTCCCAGCTGGACCGGGCCCCGTACCGGGTCCTCGACGTGCACGAGTTGCTGGACAGCACGCTGCTGATGCTGAGCAGGAAACTCGAAGGGATCACCGTGGTCAAGGATTACGACCGCAGCCTGCCGCCGATCCCGGTCTACGCCGCCGAGCTGAACCAGGTCTGGACGAACCTGGTCGACAACGCGGTCCAGGCGATGAACGGCGAGGGGACGCTGACCGTGCGCACCGCGCTGGACCGCGACCAGTTCCTCGTCGAGATTGGCGACACCGGCCCGGGGGTGGCGCCAGAGATCCGCGACCGGATCTTTGAGCCGTTCTTCACCACAAAACCGGTGGGCGAGGGCACCGGGCTCGGGCTCGACATCTCCTGGCGGGTCATCGTGAACAAGCACCACGGGGATCTGCAGGTGGAGTCCGTGCCGGGAGACACCCGCTTCCGGGTGCACCTGCCACTGACCGCCCCGGCCGAGGAGACCTGATGACCGCGGAAGCCGTGCCCGGGATCAATCCGTCGGTCCCGCCGAGCGGAACTGGCTGCCTGGAGTGTGACGCCGCCGGCGGATGGTGGCTGCACCTGCGCCGGTGCGCCGAGTGCGGGCACATCGGCTGCTGCGATAACTCACCGGCGCAGCACGCGACCGCTCACTGGACCGCTACCGGGCACCCGATCATCCGCAGCTTCGAGCCGGGTGAAGACTGGTTCTGGAGCTACCAGACCGAGGACTACTACGACGGGCCGCCGCTGGCCCCGCCGGAGCATCACCCGCTCGATCAGCCGGTTCCCGGTCCGGCCGGCCGGGTGCCGCACGGCTGGCAAAGCCAGCTCCACTGAGCTAGCTGAACCCAGGGCCACCTGAAACACAGGGCCACCTGGAACACTGAGGGGCGTGAGGTCATGGGCATCGTGTCCCGCGGTTTCTCCGGGCGCAGGCGCGGGGCCGACGAGAAGCTACCGCCGGGCCAGTACCTGGTGACCGACTTCCCGGTGCTTTCCGCCGGGCCCACTCCCCGGGTCAAACTGGACTCGTGGGAGCTGCGGATCAGGACCGAGACCGGGCAGTCCAAGAGCTGGGACTGGGCCGCGTTCCGCGCGTTGCCGCAGGAGGACATCACCGTCGATATCCATTGCGTGACCAAGTGGTCCAAGCTCGGCACCACCTGGCGTGGCGTGTCACTGGATACGCTGCTCGACGGGGTGGAGACGGCCGCCGAGTTCGCGCTGGCCCGCTCCTACGGCGGCTACACGACCAACCTGCCGCTGGCCGACCTGCGCGACGGGCAGGCCTGGATCGCCTTCAGCTATGACCGCGAGGACCTGGAGCCCGAGCACGGCGGCCCGGCCCGGCTGCTCGTGCCGCATCTGTACCTGTGGAAGTCGGCGAAGTGGGTCCAGGGCATCGACCTGCTCCGCAAGGACGAGCCCGGGTTCTGGGAGAGCCTCGGCTATCACAACTACGGAGACCCATGGCGCGAGCAGCGGTACTGGGGCGACTGACCTGGCAGGTCGGGACCGTCACGGCGGTCCGCGAGGAGACCCCGACCGCGCGCACGATCGGCCTCGACGTGCCTGGCTGGCCCGGGCATCAGGCCGGCCAGCACGTGGACGTGCGGCTGACCGCGCCGGACGGGTACTCGGCACAGCGGTCCTACTCGATCGCCTCGCCGCCCGGCGGCTCGCAGCTCGAGCTCACCGTGCAGCGCCTGCCGGACGGCGAAGTCTCGTCCTACCTGGCCGACGTGCTGGCCCCCGGCGATCCGCTGGAGCTGCGCGGGCCGATCGGCGGCTGGTTCGTCTGGAATCCCGCGGATGACGGGCCGGTCCTGCTGGTGGCCGGCGGTAGCGGTGTGGTCCCCCTGATGGCGATGATCCGCACCCGGGCCGCGAGCGGCAGCCCCGCGCCATTCCGGCTCGTCTACTCGGTGCGCGAGCCTGACACCGTGCTCTACGCCGGCGAGCTGGCCGGCCGTGCGACGGCGGACGCCGGCCTCGACGTGACCTACGTCTACACCCGGTCCACCCCGCCGGGGTGGCCCATGCCCACGGGCCGGATCAACGCCGACATCCTCACCGCTGGCCAGGCCGCGCGGCCCGGGCTCGCGGTCTTCGTCTGCGGCCCGACCGGATTCGTGGAGGCGGCCGCGGACCTGCTCGTGGACGCCGGCTACGAATCGCGGACGATCAAGACCGAACGATTCGGACCCTCTGGAGGCCAGCAATGAACGAGCACCTCGACGGGAACGTGCTGGCCGGGGCGCTGCGCGAGCTGTTCACCGTTGACATCACCACGGCCATGGGGCAATGTGTCTCCTGCGGGACCGCCAGCGCGATGGGGCAGGCCCGCGTGTACGCGGACGCTCCGGGCATGATCGCGCGCTGCCCCACCTGCGACGAGGTGGTCCTCCGGCTGGTCCGCTCCCCCGACCGGGCCTGGCTCGACCTGCGCGGTCTGAGCTACCTCCAGGTGCAGATGCCGGCGTAACCGCTTCGGGGGGGCCGGACGTTAGGGTGAGACCGTGACCAACCTCCCCGAACCTCCGGGCCAGCGTCATCTCCGGGTCTCCGACGCCGACCGGGAGCAGGCCGCCGACGTGCTGCGGACGGCCGCCGGCGACGGCCGGCTGACCCTGGATGAACTCGATGAGCGGCTCGCCGTGGCCTACGGGGCGAAGACCTACGCCGACCTCGAGGCCGTCACCAGTGACCTGCCCGGTACGGGTGTCTCCGCCCCCGCGGCCGCGGCCAGCGGGCGTTTCCCGGCCGCGCGCATCGGGGGCACGCCCGGGGTGACCTTTGCGATCGCCATCATGAGCGGGGCGCGGCGGGCCGGGCACTGGGTAGTCCCCCAGCGCTTCACCTGCTTCGCCCTGATGGGCGGGGTCGAACTCGACCTGCGGGAGGCGCAGTTCAGCGAGCGAGAGGTGACCATCCAGGCGTTCTGCCTCATGGGTGGGGTCTGCATCATCGCGCCGGATGACATCGAGGTCGACGTGTCCGGCATCGGGATCATGGGCGGCTTCGACCACGCGGCCAGCGCGCCGGGGCTTCCCGGCGCGCCGCGGGTCAAGGTGGTCGGCCTGGCCCTGATGGGCGGGGTGGAGGTCAAGCGCAAACCACGGCGGTCGCCGCGGACGGGCGGCACGGCCACCGTCGAGGCCGACGAGCGGCGGCAGATCGACGACTGATCCGGGCCAGGCCCGGGCGGCGGTGGGATCTAGCAGACATTCTTGGCCGGGCATAACCGGAGGCGGCATCCGGGTTATACCGGGCGACTTTCCGGAGTACAGGACGGAAACCCGACGAGCCGTCCGGGCGCCCAGTTGGCGTCCGCCCCGGACCCGCCGTCAGCAACGGCTGGCGCCATTCCCCATGGCGTCGAGGAGGTCCTCATCATGAAGCTCAGCTCACGGTTCGCTGACCTGGCTGGTGCTCGCTGACGCGGCCGCCTGACCATGCGGCTCGGCCGGCCGCCGAAGGCTATTTCCGGGCCGCCGCCGAGCCGTTGTGCTGATCCTTCCGTCCGCGTTCGCCTACCCCCCGGCCAAACGGAATACTGGCTCCCGACCGGAACGGGGCATCGGAGCCCCCATTTAGCCAGGGAGCGAGATCATGACGGACGATTCCTTTGTTCCATTGCCTGGCAGCGAACGCGGCCCATTGCCGGGAGCGGAAGCGGCAGGCCCGGTGGACGGCGCGACCCGTATCGAGGTGACGCTGATAACCCGGCGCCGCGCGGCGCTGCCCCCCGAGTTTGTCCTCGGCCCGGCCACCATGACTCAGGAACAGTTCGCGCAGCAGCACGGGACGGATCCCGCCGACCTCGATCTCGTCCGCGAGGTGCTGTCGCGGCACGGGATCGAGGTGACGGAGGCGGACGCCGGTTCCCGGCGGGTGAAAGCAGCGGGCACCGTCACCACCCTGGCCGAGACCTTCGGCGCCTCCCTGAGCATGGTGCGCAGCCCCCAGCCGGCCGCGGCGGGCGCCACGGCCGAGCACCGGTACCGCGAGGGCAGCCTGCGGATACCGGCGGAACTGAATGGGATCGTGCTCGCGGTGCTCGGCCTGGACGACCGGCCGCAAGCCCAGCCCCATTTCCGGATCGCGCGTGCCGTCAGCCCCGCCTGGGCTGGGGCGGCGGCCGGCCCGGCCGCCGCCCCGTCGTCGTACTCCCCACCGCAGGTCGCCGCGCTCTACCAGTTCCCGGCGGGGACAGACGGAACCGGGCGGACGCTCGCCATCCTGGAGTTCGGCGGCGGGTTCACCACCAGCGACCTGGACAGCTACTTTTCCGGGCTCGGCATCCCCACCCCCAGCGTGACCGCGGCCAGCGTCGACGGCTCCATCAACCAGCCCGGGCAGGACCCGAACGGCGCCGACGGTGAGGTGCTGCTCGACATCGAGGTCGCCGGGTCCGTCGCGCCGGGGGCCGCGCAGATCGTCTACTTCGCGCCCAACACCGACCAGGGATTCGTGGACGCGGTCACCACCGCGGTGCACGCGACCCCCACGCCGACCGTCGTGAGCATCAGCTGGGGCGAGTCGGAGGACTCCTGGACGGCGCAGGCCCGGACGGCGCTCGACCAGGCCATCCAGGACGCGGCGGCGCTGGGCGTCACCGTGTGCGCCGCCGCGGGCGACAGCGGCAGCAGCGACGGCGTCCCCGGGGGCGGTAGCCACACCGACTTCCCCGCCTCCAGCCCGCACGCGCTGGCTTGTGGCGGCACCAGCCTGCAGGGTGACCCAGCGACCGGCGCCATCAGCTCGGAGACCGTGTGGAATGACGGGGCCGGCCGGGGCGCGACGGGCGGCGGGGTCAGTGACGTCTACCCGGTGCCGTCGTGGCAGGCCACCGCAGGCGTGCCGGCCCGGCCGGCTCCGGGTCCGCGACCGGCCGTGGCGTGCCCGACGTGGCGGGCAACGCCGACCCCGCGACCGGGTACCAGGTCCTGGTGGACGGGCAGAGCATCGTGGTCGGCGGCACCAGTGCCGTTGCCCCGCTATGGACGGCCCTGGTGTGCAGGCTGGCGCAAGCGGCGAACAAATCGTTCGGGCTGATACAGCCCCTGCTTTATGCGGGCGTGGTGGCCGGAGCGACCACGCCTGGATTCCGCGACATCACCAGCGGCAACAACGGAGCGTACGCGGCCGGGCCAGGCTGGGACGCCTGCACCGGGCTGGGCACTCCTAATGGCACCACCCTGCTGACCAGGCTGAGTCAGGCTGGCTGAGCGCGGCGCGCCCGCCGCTGCCGGGGGCCTACCCGGGACCGCCGACGGTGGCGGGCGCGCCGAAGGGCCTCAGCACTTCGGGGATTGTGACCGTTCCCCCTTCGTCCTGGAAGTTCTCCATGATCGGCCAGCAGCACCCGGGCGGTGGCCCCGGTTCCGTTGAGGGTGTGCGCGAACTCGAGCTTCCCATCGCGGCGGAACCGGATGTTCAGCCGCCGCGCCTGGTAGTCCGTGGTGTTCGAGCATGAGGTGATCTCGCGGTAACGCTGCTGGGCGGGATACCACGCCTCGATGTCGTATTTTTTCGCGGCGGGCGCACCCAGATCGCCGACGGAGATGTTCATCACCCGGTACGGCAGCCCGAGCGCCTGGACGATCTCCTCCTCGTACGCGAGCAGCCGCTCGTGGAATTCCGCGGACTGCTCCGGCAGGCAGTAGACGTACATCTCCACCTTGTCGAACTGGTGCACCCGGAACATGCCCTTGGTGTCCTTGCCCGCCGCGCCGGCCTCGCGCCGGAAGTTCGTGCTGAAGGCCACGTACTTGGCCGGCAGATCCGCTTCGTCCAGCCGTTCTTCCGCGTGGATCCCGGCCAATGCCACCTCGGAGGTACCCGTCAGGTACAGGTTGTCTTTCTCCAGGTGGTAGAGGTTGGACTCCTCAGTCGGCAGGAAGCCGGTGCCGTACATGGCGCGCTCGCCCACCAGGACCGGCGGCAGCACCGGCAGGAAGCCCTGGCCCGCCATGCGGTCCAGGACGAACCGGTACAGGGCCATCTCGGCCTGGGCCACGTCGCCGATCCGGTAGGCGAACCTGGAACCAGACAGCCGGGCGCCCCGGGCCATGTCGATCCAGCCCCGGGACGAGCCGAGCTCGGTGGATTCGCGGGGCTCGAAGCTGAATACCGGCGGCTCGCCCCAGGTCCGGACGACTTCCGCGTCCTCCTCGGCCATCCCGTCCGCCGCGGTGGGGTCGGGGAGGTTGGGAACGCGGTCGAGCAGTTCCTGACGTTCCCGCTCGGCCTCGGCCTGCTGCGCCGTGGCCTTGGCCAGGTCGTCTCTGAGCTGCCGCAGCTCGTTGATCTCCTGCTCGCTGGGCTTACGGCCAGACGAGCGCTTCTGCGCCGCGCGCAGCGTCTCCGCGCGTTCGGTCAGCTCGCGCCAGGTCTGGTCGGCGGCGAGCAGTGCGTCGAAATCGTCGGCGGCACCGCGGCGGGCGAGCGCCGCCCGGTAGCGGTCCGGTTCCCGGCGGGCAGCCCTGAGGTCAATCACCCGCGCGATTCTAGCCGGGCCTGCCGGTCCCGGACCCGGACATCACCGGCGGGATCCTGGCGGGGCCGGCCCGAACGGGTCGCGAGCACCGAGCCCACCATGATCAGCGCGAACGCGGCCACCATCCCAGGGGTCAGTGGCTCGCCGAGCAGGGTCACGCCCAGGGCCACGGCCACCGCGGGATTGATGTAGGTGATCACGGTGGCGCGGGCCGGGCCGACTTCCGCGATAAGCCGGAAGAACAAGAGGAAGGCGCCCGCCGTGCAGACCACCGCCAGGCCGGCCAGCGCGGCCAGCACGCGCGCCGACGGCATGGCGTGCGGCCAGTTCAGCGCGGCGGCCGGGGCGTAGACGACGGTAGCCGCGGTCAGGCAGACGGCGATCACCCCGAGATCGGGCGCGTGGCTGAGCTTGCGGCTCAGGACCAGCGGGCCGATCGAGTAGCCGAGCGCCGTGAGCAGGACCTCGGTCACCGACCACCAGTCGCCGCCGTTGGCGCTCGGCCCCACCAGAAGGGCCACCCCGCCGAGGCCGAGCAGCAGGCCCGCCCACCGGACCGCGGTGAGCCGCTCGGTGCCGGAGGTCACCCCAGCCAACCCGGTGCCGGAGGTCGCCCCGGCGAGCCGGACCACGACCGCGCCGATGATCGGCACAGAAGCGATGAGCAGGCCGCTCAGCGAGCTGGACAGGTGCCGCTCGGCGTCGGAGAGCAGGAACCAGGGCGCGATGATTTCGACGACCGCGAAGACGGCGAGCCACCGCCAGTACGGCCGCAGGGCGCTGAGCTGGCGACGGCGCACGGCCACCGGCAGCAGCAGCGCCGCGCCCACGCCCACCCTGGCGAACACCAGGACCGGCACCGAGACCCCGCTGTCCGCGACTTTGATGAGCAGGTAGGGCACACCCCAGATCACGCTCATCACCGCGAAGAGCATCCAGCCGCGGCGGCTCACCGCGCATCACCTTCCGTCCTGGCGTCCGCCAGGCAGGCTATATCGGCCGACGGGTGTGCAGCGAAGGAATTTGCGGCCCGATGGCTGGCCGGGGTTGTCCTCCGGGCCAGCCAGGCTCACACCGACAGGCACACCCCGAGCGGGCCGACGTCCACGCAGAGCCCGCCGGGGCCGGCGCTCGACCCCGAGGGGGCCGGTGAGGCACCCGTCGGACCAGGCGACGGGGACGCCGACGGAGCAGGCGACGTGGGCAGCGGAACCGGGCTCGGGGCGGGCCGCGACGGCCCCGGCCCGACCGGACGGACGGCGGCCCGAGCCGAGGCGCTGGCGGCGGCGCTGACCGAGGCACCGGCCGGGGTACCCCCGGGGGAACGGCCGGGGCACTGCCGGAGGGACCGCCCGGGGCACCGGCCGGGACGTGTGCGGAGGCACGCGGGGACGCGACGCCGCCCGGCGAGGACACCGGCGCCGGCGCGGTCACCCCCGGGCCGCCCGGGCCGACCGGGCCGCCCGGGCCGCGCGGCCGCGCTGGGTGGCTGGACATGGACCGGGCTGTTCCCGCCGCCCACGGCAGGAAGCGCGCCCTTGGCCGGCGGCGCAGGGATCAGCTGTATCGACACCGAGACAAAGAACGTGTAACACACCATCACCGAAGCCAGGAGCGCGGTCAGGAACAGTGAACCGACTGGATGGCACCGGATAGCGGTCATTCCGTTGCGGGCGGTGGATCTCCCGATATCCATGGCCACCGCCAGCCATACACCCGACGCGGACAGCGGCGGGCCACTGCCGAGCTGCGCCGCGCGCCGCACCCGGCGCAGGGCGTCTCGGCGCTGGGCCGTTGACAGCGCCGGCCGCAGATAAATGACCTTCCGCCTGCCCTGAGCCTCCAGCCTGGCGTGCAGTCCCTCCGGCAGATCTGCGTAGCCAATCCTGATCACGGGCCGGACCTCACGCGCATCGTTCGCTCTCAACGAGCCCATTTACCTGGGAATACGTGGAGGCGACGTTATCACCGTTCGATAGCCGAACTCGGCGAAGTCCCTGATTTTGGTGACACAAGGCGAGCGCCTGACACCATACGGTCACCACGCAGATCCACGGAAACCGGGGCTACGCTCGCATCATGCCTTCCTCGCCCAACGGCTACCCTGAGCAACTGTGGCACTGACTGGCGCAGACGGCGACGCTGACGGCCAGGCGGCGGCTTGGGCGACCGCGGCGGCCCCGGCCCGCCCGGGCCGCGACCATACTGATCCGGGCCTTGGGCCGGTGGCGGCGAGCCCGAAGCCCGCCTCGGTCCGCCCGGCGGTTTGGGGCGTAGGGCCGGAGCTCGGCTGGGCGGTGCTCAGCGCCGTGGCAGGCGGCCTGGCCCTGGCGGCCGCCTTCCCGCCGGCCGGGATCTGGCCGCTGGCGGCGGCTGGGCCTGCGCTGCTCGTGGTCGCGCTGTGGCGGAGAAGCTTGCGCGGCTCGTTCCTGGTCGGGCTGGTCTTCGGGATCGCCTTCTTCCTGCCGCTGCTGTCGTGGCTGATCAACGTCGCCTGGTACGCATGGGCCGCACTGGCGTTCGCCGAGGCCCTGGTCTTCGGCCTGCTCGCCGTGGGCCAGCGGCTGCTGCTCCAGGTGCGCGTCTGGCCGGTGGCCGTGGCGGGCTGGTGGGTCGCCGCCGAGGCACTGCGCGGCAAGTGGCCTTACGCCTTCCCGTGGGGGAGCCTGGCGATGAGCCAGGCGGGCGCCCCCACCGAAGGCTGGGCCGCAGTGGGCGGTGCGCCGTTGCTGACGTTCCTGGTCGCTCTGGCCGGGGCGGTCCTCGCCTGGCTGCTGATCGCGCCGACTGGGCGCGGCGGGTCGCGCGGCCTGATGCGGCGGCGGGCTGTCCCGCTGGCCGCCGCCGCGGCGGCGGCGGGGCTCGCCGCGGCCGGTGCGCTGCTCCCCGTGGACCAGCCGACCGCCGCACCACAGGCGACCATCGCCGCTGTCCAGGGTGATGTGCCCCGGGCGCGGACGCTGGCCAACGAGTTGCGGGCCAGCATGGTGACCGCCAACCACGCGGCCGCCACCGAAGGGCTGGCCGCTCAGGTCCGGTCAGCTACCCGGCCCGCACCTGACCTCGTGATCTGGCCGGAAAACTCCACCGATCTGGACCCGGCGCTGTACCCGTCCGTCTACGCCGCCATCGACCAGGCGGTGAGCGCCATCGACCGGCCCGTGCTCGTCGGCTCGGTGCTCGAGAATCCGCTGCGCAACGCCGGCCAGCTCTGGCTCCCCGGGCGAGGCCCGGTCGAGGTGTACGTCAAGCGTCAGCTCGTGCCGTTCGGGGAGTACATCCCGTTCCGGAGCCTGCTGGAGAAGTTCACGTCGTTGCCTTCGCTGCAGCCCGTCAACTTCACGCCCGGCCACCAGCCCGTCGTGTTCCACGCCGGCAAAATCAGGCTCGGCGACGTGATCTGCTACGAGGTCGGTTTCGACACCCTGGTCTCCTCCGAAGTCGACGCGGGCGCGAACCTGCTGGCGGTCCAGTCCAATGATGCGGACTTCGAGCTGGACGGCCAGACCGGCGAGTCTGCCCAGCAACTGGCCATGGCCCGGATCCGCGCCGTGGAGTCCGATCGAACGGTGGTATACGTGTCCACCACCGGGGAGAGCGCCATCATCGCGCCGAACGCGACGGTGATAACCCGCAGCGGCCTTTGGCGTCGTGCGGTGCTGGAGGCACGTGTGCCGCTGAACAGCCAGCTAACGCTGGCCGACCGCGTCGGGTCCTGGCCAGAGACCGTGGTCATCGTGCTCACCCTCGGCGCGGCGGCCTGGGCCGCGGCCGGGGCGGTCACCGGGGCCCGGCGCTCGAGGCGGCCGCGGTAAGCCCGTCGGCGTACCCTATATGACCAGATGGGCGACTATGTCCCCTGAACGGCCACCCCAGTCGCCCTTCTTACCGCCGCCTATGCCCTGCTACGGACCGGTCGTCCTTATCGCACCGTAGAGATAGTGTTGGAACGCAACCACCGGCGTGCCCGATCCGTCTCCATAGTGGGAGCTTCGTCCGGCAGTGACCCCACCCTCGGAAACCCCGACCCAGGCGGGGACACGGCCTTTTCTACCTGAGCGAACAGATGAGTCTTCCGGCGCAGAGGTGGCCCAGGAGCGGCCCGATGAATCCACGGATCAGCAGCAGGAGGACCAGGGTGCAGGACAGCGAGAGAGCAGACGGCCGATCGGACGGACTTTCCGGTCGGCGGAGCCGACTCGCGGCGCCGCTGCAGGCGCCCGGCCGCCGGGGTTGGCTCGCGGTTACGGCAATCTGCGGTGTGACGTGCTTGTTCGTCGCCGGATGCGGTAGCTCCAGCCCGGCCGCCGCACCCGGCGCACCGCACGTGAAAGCCTCTGCCACGCCCGTCGCGCAAGTGCTGGTCACTCCGGGTAACGGCAGTACAAACGTCAACCCAAGCAACGGGGTAACGGTCACCGCGAAAACTGGCAAGATCAAGAACGTCACCGTGACCACGGGAAGCGAGTCCGTGACCGGCTCCCTCAACGCGTCGGCCACGGTGTGGCACAGCACGTGGGCACTGTCCCCGTCGGCCAGGTACACGGTCACCACGACGGCGTCGGACGCTAAGGGAACGACAGCGACCACGACGAGTTCGTTCCGGACGCTTACCCCCGCCCAGTCGCAGCAGACCATGATTTTTGAGGGTGACAACCAGACGTACGGGGTCGGGATGCCGATCATCCTCAAGTTCTCCGCACCCGTGACCAACAAGACCGCCGTGGAAAACGCCCTCCAGGTGACGACGTCCAAGCCGGTCGTGGGCGCCTGGTACTGGGACGGTGACCAGACCCTGTACTTCCGGCCGCAGACCTACTGGCCCGCCGACACCCGGGTGAGCTTCGTTGGGCATCTGGACGGGGTGGAGTCCTCCCCTGGTGTGTACGGCACGTCCGACCTGACCCAGACGTTCAACATCGGGGCTTCGCTGATCGCGATCGCGAGCACGAGGACGCACCTCATGCAGGTCTATCTCGGCGGGAAGCTGTACGGCAACTGGCCGATCAGCAGCGGGAGGCCGGGCCTCGACACGGTCAACGGCACGTACCTGACCATCGAGAAGGGCAACCCGGTCCGGATGGTGGGCAACGGCTACAACGAACTGGTGAACTTCGCGGTGCGGTTCACCTACAGCGGGGACTACATCCACGACGCGCCGTGGTCGGTGACCCAGCAGGGAAACACCAACGTCAGCCACGGCTGCCTGAACACCTCCCCCGCCCACTCGCAGATGTACTACAGCCTGGCCGTCCCCGGTGACCCGGTCACCGTCACGGGCAGCCCGTCCGCGGGCAAGTGGGACGACGGGTGGACGGTGTGGTTCCTCAGCTGGGACCAGTTGCTGCAGGGCAGCGCGCTGCATGAGGCCGTGCAGGCGGGCCCGTCCGGCAGTTCCTTCGTGAACCCGTCCACGTTGCCCGCGGTGGCCGCCGCCTCTCCGCTGCAGTCAGCCCAGCCGAACAACGCCGCATCCCAGTGAGCCGCCCGCCCGGCGTCATCAGCGGGCTAGGCGCTCGCCCGGCTCCCCGCCGCCCCGCGGCTGGCCGTACCGTGTGGGCCCGCCGCCTCGGGCGGATCCTCACCGCCGCGCAATAACGCGGATACGCGCTGACGGCTCACGCCGAACACCGTGGCCAACTGGGCCATGGTCAGTCCCTCGGTGTAGAGCGCTCGCGCTTCGAGGCGGCGGAACCGGCTGCCTTCGCGGACCAGGGCTTTGATCGCCGACGAGATCTGTTCCATCATCGCCAGCCGGTCCTCAAGCGGCATCATCTTGGCATACGACGACCCCGGCAGGTGCCCGCCCTTGGTGAGGACCAACCACCGGCTCAGCTCCGTGAGCTGGTGGTGCAGTTCACCCGACGAGGCCGCGAGATCGGACAGGCAGGCGAGGGCCTCGTCGTCAGGCCTGGATGTCTCCGGCGCCACGCGCTCACTGTGACATGAGTCCTGGGGGCCCGCAACTCTCGTTGCCTATCGACGGTCAGTCACGGCCTGGGTGCCGGGGGTGGCAAGGTGATCCGCGGTTACCGGGCTGCCATCCGCCCGGCCAGGCTCTGGACAACGCCTGCGGCCCACGCGGAGGGCCGCGGTCGCGCGCCGTCCACCAGGCCATTCCAGTACAGCGACCAGGTCCCCGCCACCAGGCGGCGGACCACGGGCGCGGTGAGCAGCCGGACGCTGGCCGACGCGGCCCGCGGCCGCTGAAGCATGGCCCCCTGCAGCGCCGCGGCGCCCGGCATGTAGCGGCCGAACGCGTGGCTCACCGCCTCGGTGTACAGCCGGGCCGCCTGCCCCGGATCGGCCAGCACCGCCTGGGCCGCGAGCCGCGCGCTGACCATGGCCGGCGCGATCCCTTCCCCCTGCAACGGGTTCACCAGCCCAGCCGCGTCACCGACGAGCAGCACGTTGCCCGCGGCGGGCGGTGTGCCGGTGCCTCCCATCCGGAGCCAGCCGCCGATCACCGGTCCTGACTGCGCATTCCCGGCCAGGTCGCCCGCGGCGCGGAGCATCGAACAGAAGCGGTCCAGGTCTCCCCGGAGTTGGGCCTGCCGGCGTTGATGGCCCAGCCCCACACCGATGCCCACGTTCGCCTCCCCGGCGGCGCCCGGGAAGAGCCAGCCGTACCCGGGGAAGATCCGCCGGCGCTCAGCGTCGAGCAGGACAAGCAGGGGCAGCGGGACCTCGGCCGGCACGTAGGCACGGATCGCGAAACCCCAGAGCGCCGCGCTGGAATCGAGCATCCCGGCCAGCCGCGCGACGGGGCTCAGCGCGCCGTCGGCACCGATGATCACGTCTGCGGCGAAACGGCTCCCGTCCCCGGCGATGAGCGCCCGGACCGGCCCGTCCGGATCCTGGTCTACCGCGCTGATCCGGGCTCTCACCGGCTGCGCTCCCGCGGCGATCGCGGCGCTGCGCAGTGCGTCATCGAAACCCAGCCGCGGCATGACGATCCCATGGCCCGCATAGCTGCGCCCGGGGAAGGCCGGCAGCCGGGAGCGGCGCCCGGACGGGCCCACCACCAGCAGGTCCGCACCATGGCCCGCATCGGACACGCTGATCCCGAGTTCCTCGAGGACCCGCACCCCCCGGGGACCGACCAGGTCACCGCACGCCTTGTCGCGGGGAAAGGCCGCCTTGTTGACCAGCGCGACGCGGGCGCCCGCGCGGGCGAGCACCAGAGCGGCGATGCTGCCGCCCGGGCCCGCGCCCACCACCACCGCGTCCCAGCGTTCAGGCTTCATGATGCGGCTTCATCGCGCCAGCACGAGCGCCACCGCCAGCGTGGGAGTGGCCCACGCGAAGTAGCGCAGAGCACGTTCGAGGGGCGCCAGCAGATCGGCCCGGCCCACGTCCTGCTGGCGGCCGTCGCGCCAGGTGACCTGCCCGGAGACCGAGCCGATGCGGCGGCGCAGCGCCCGGGCCGGTGTGCTGAGCGCCCGCTGGCCCATTGACAGGAAGAAGGCCGCGACCGCGGCGATCCCCGCTGCCACCGACAAGTTCCAGTGCTGGGCGTAAGCGCCAACCAACGCGGGAAACGCCCCCCAGGCCACGCCGAACCACAGGTCGCTGTGCAGTATGCCGCCGAACAGTTCCAGGTTGTACCCGCACACCAGCGCCGCGCCGATGACCACGAACGGCAGCAGGCGCAACCCGCCGTCCACGATGCCCAGGGCCATGGCGCCCGCGATGCTGATGGCGGCCGTGACCGCGAGCACACCGCTGCCGATGCCGGTGCCAAGCGGGCGCCCGTGCAGTTCATCGAGGGCGTGCGCGCCGATGCCCACCGCCAGGAAGAACGCGAGCAGCGTGCCACCCAGGCGCCAGAGCACCAGGTTGGGCATGACCGCGGCCCCGATCGCCACGTACGACAGGTGCCACAAGGTGTAGGGCGGGTGCAGCAGGGTCAGCCAGTCCCGGAACCCGCCGGTGCCGCGGCCCATCGCGTAGAACGCTGTTTTGCCGACTCCCTCTTGGCCTGCGCTTGCCGGCACCTCTGGCACTGTCTCGGCCCGCCCTGTCTTTGCCGGCGCTGTCTCGGCCCGCCCTGTCTTTGCCGGCCCCGTCTCGGCCGGCGCTGTCCTGGCCGGCCCGGTCGGCCCGGGTGCTCACCGGGCGGGTCCCGCGGGGGGCGGCGCCGCTTTGCTGCCCCACATGACCAGCCCGCCGCCGAGGCTCATCTGGCTGACTCCGACCTGGGTCAGACCCGCCGCATGCCACGCCGCGATGTGCTCCTCCAGCGGGTGCTGCCGGTAGTGCACCGAGATGCTCGGACCCAGGAACCGCCCCACCCGGTACCAGGCGCCACCGCCAGTGAGGCCGCCGAGCAGCGGCAGGGCCAGCCGGGTGTACAGCCACCACGACATCCGCCAGCCCCGCTGTCGCGGCACGTGAAATTCAAGGCTGGCCAGGGTGCCTCCCGGGCGCAGGCAGCGGGCCATCTCAGCGATGGTCGCGGCCGGATCGTCCACGTAACGCAGCAGATAAGAGAAGGTCACCGCGTCGAAGGTACCGTCCGCGAACGGCAGGTCGTCCGCGCGGGCGACGGCCAGCCTGACCCGGCCTCGCTGGCCTGGCCGGCGGGTGCGGGGCAGGCCGGCCCGCAGCATTGGCTCGTTGAGGTCGATCCCGACCACATCCGCTCCGGTACGCCCGGCCACGGCCAGGGCCACGCCTGCCGGGCCGGTCGCCACGTCGAGCACCCGGTGCGGGTTTCCCGCGGCGGTGTGCTCGACCACCGCGCGCCGCCAGCGGCGATCCTGGCCGAACGAGAGCAGGTAAGCGAGCCGGTCGTAGCGGGCGGGGAGGTCGGCGAACACGGCACGCGCCACCGGCTCGCCACGCAGGCGGGCATTCTGGGCCGGGGCGGCGGTCAATGGGCTGCGGGCCAGTCCAACGGGCGGCTCCCCTTTGAGGCGGCGAGATCATCCTGCTGCATGAAGAGTGGCTCATCTTGGCCGCCCCAGCCGGACGGCAAGCTACAGGGATCGTCGCACGAGCCGCGCCCTCGGGCAAGGAGGGACCAAACGGACGTTCCGCAGCAGCCCCCGGGGAGCCCGGCCCCGACTGGCCTGGAATCGGCCCGCCGATTCCCAGCCATCGCGGGCGCCGAATCCAGCTATGGAGTACTTATCACGCGCCACGACCGTAATGGCATCCATTTTGTCCGGTTATGTGGTCACCGAACGACCGAACGCGTGGAAAGTCCGGCTAGGCGGGGGGTGGCCGACCGCTGGGGCGGGGGCACGAGATCGGCTAGCCGGCCTGGCGTAGTTCGGGGCGGGGGCGCCCGGCACTGCGGCTTCCCCGGACGCTGCCGCCGCGGGGGGCGCCGCCGCCGTGGGCAGCGCCGCCAGCCTGCGGACCGCCACGCGAGCTGGTGCCTCGCGAGCTGGCGGGGCGACCGCCGTCCCAGGAGCCGCCGTCCGAGCTGCTGCTGTACCCGCTGCTGCCATCCGAACTGGTGCTATACGAGCTGGTGCTGTACGACCGGCCGCGCGAGCCGCCGCTGTACGGCTTGCTGCGCGGGCTGCCGCCGTACGAGGTACCGCCGCGCGAGGAACTGCCGCCACGCGAGTTACCGCCTCGCGAGTTACCGCCTCGCGATCCACTCGAAGGGCGGCCGGTGCGGTCGGACGGTGCGGGCCGGGTGTCCACCGGCGGTGGCGGCACGGGAATGCCCGACGTCGCGATCTCCCGGACGGCTTCGTGGCCGGACTGGACGCGGTGGCTGATGGGAGTGACCCCCGCCGCATCGTGCAGTCGCGCCACGTCGCGGACCTGGGCCGGATCGACGAGCGCCAGTACCGTCCCCGACGCGCCCGCGCGGGCCGTGCGGCCGGAGCGGTGCAGGTAGTCCTTGTGATCGTTCGGCGGATCGAAGTGCACGACCAGGCCCACGTCGTCGATGTCCAGGCCGCGCGCGGCAACGTCGGTCGCCACCAGCACCCTCGGATGACCGGCGGTGAAGGCATTAAGGGCCCGCTGCCGCTGGTTCTGGTTCAGGTTGCCGTGGATGGCCGCCGCCGGGACGCCGGCCGTAGTCAATTGCTTGGCGAGCCGGGCCGCGCCATGCTTGGTGCGCACGAAGAACAGGGTGCGGTCGGGACGGGCGGCGATCTCGGCTGCGATGGTCACCTTGTCCTGGGCCGGCAGCACGAAGACGCGGTGATCAGCAGTGGCGCCGGAGGCGTTGGACGCCGCCACCGCGTGCAGCGCGGGATCCGTCAGGTACGCGGTCACCAGCCGGTCCACATCGCGGTCGAGGGTGGCGGAGAACAGCATCCGCTGGCCGCCAGACGGGGTCTCGTCGAGGATCCGGCTGACGGCGGGCAGGAAGCCGAGGTCGGCCATGTGGTCCGCCTCGTCGATCACCGTGATCTCGATCTGGGCCAGAGTGCAGGCATGACGGTCGAGCAGGTCGATCAGCCGTCCGGGCGTCGCGACCACGATGTCCACCCCGCGGCGGAGCCGGTCTATCTGCCGGCCCAGCGGTGCACCCCCGTAGACCGTGGTGACGGTCACGCCGAGCGCCTGGCCGAGCGGCATCAGCACATCGGCGACCTGCTGGGCGAGTTCCCGGGTGGGGACGAGGACGAGCCCGCGCGGCGCCTTCTCCCGCCGCGGCACGCCCGCCCCGGCCAGCCGGGACAGCATGGGCAGGCCGAACGCGAGGGTCTTGCCGGATCCGGTCTGCGCGCGGCCGAGCACATCGCGGCCGGCCAGCGCGTCCGGCAGTGCCCTGGCCTGAATGGCGAATGGTGTATCAATCCCGCGCTGCGCGAGCGCGCTGACCAGCGGGGCGGGAATGCCAAGCTCCCGGAAGGTGGTGTCGGCCGGCGCCGGCGCGCTGAGCGCCGCCGTCAGCGCCTGGTCCAAAGCGGAGCGGGCGACGACGGGGCGGCTGGCGGCGGGTCGGCCATGGCTGCCCCGGCTCGCCTGGCTGCGGCGTCCGGGGGCGTTCCGGCGGCCCGAACTGCCACCGCCGTTGCCTCGGCGGGTCGGGTCGCGGCGGGCTACGTTCTGCGGCAAGGGTGAACTCCATCCATGCTTCGTGGGCCGCGTCGTGATGGGAGGCGTTCGACGACAGCGGCGAACTGGAACTCACCGAGAAGCGGACTGCTCACACTTGCGACCGCGCGGGCATCTCGCCCGCGGGAGTGGCGGCAATATTGCCCGCCATGTGTATCAACCCTACCAGCGGCCCCCTTGTTCCCCCGGCCGAGGGATCCGACGCCGCCTCACTCGTCGCGCCTCTCGAACTGGCTGACAGCAATGAGCCCGGCGATGAACGCCACGACCATGGCGATCAGCAGGCCGAGTTCGGCCGAGCTGATTGTCGCCTGGTTGCTCAGCAGGAACAGGATCCGCCTGATCACCGCCACCAGCCCGACGACGATGAACGGCTGGGCCACGAGCCGGTGCGCGCGCAGCGAGAGCACGACGGTGTGCACGATCTCCACCAGGATCAGCACGAGGAGCACGCGATCCAGCAGATCGATGGCCGCGGTGGAAATGGACTTATGCACCGCGTCCTCGAAAAAGCTGATCACTCCGGAGACGATCAGGGTCGCGGCGAGGAGGATCAGCACCGCGCCCACCACGATGGTGACAAAATCCTGCAGATGCTCCAGCGCCCAGATCGACGCCGTCACACCAAGCCGCCGGGCCGGCCCTCCCCTGTGTCACTGCTCTCAGTCGCGTCAGTCAAGGTTTCCTCCGGGCCGCACATGGCTCGCTGTCCAGCTGGGCCGCTATGACACCGGAGCGGAGACCGCGCGGGCGTTCGCTGGCACGGGCAGCGGTCTTTCGTTGAGTGCCTGCGGGTATTAGACCAGACCCGGCCGCGTTCTTCCGGCCAGCCGCGCAGCAAGCACCGTGCTCGGCACTCGCGTGGACTCCCCGGTCAGCCGGCCGGGCTCTCCAGCGTGGCCGCGTAGTCGGGAACGTATGTCTGCATATCCCGCGGCACGCGCACGTAGCCACGGGATCCCGGGCGGTCGGGCAGGGACAGCGGCAGCCGCTGAACGTCGTGGTACGGCAGGGTCGTGAGCAGGTGCGCGATCATGTTGATCCGGGCCCGTCGCTTGTCGTCGCTCTCGACCACGTGCCACGGCGCCTCGGGGATGTCGGTGTGGATGAACATCTCGTCCTTGGCCCGGGAGTAGTCCTCCCAGCGGGTGATCGACTCCAGATCCATCGGGGAGAGTTTCCAGCGCCGCATGGGATCCTCCAGCCGGGACCGGAACCGGCTTTCCTGCTCGTCGTCGCTCACCGAGAACCAGTACTTCCGCAGCAGGATGCCCTCCTCGATGAGCAGGCGCTCAAAGATGGGGCACTGGTGCAGGAACCGGAAGTACTCCTCCTTGGTGCAGAAGCCCATGACGTGCTCCACGCCGGCCCGGTTGTACCAGCTCCGGTCGAACAAGACGATCTGGCCGCCGGCCGGGAGGTGCTCGACGAAGCGCTGGAAGTACCACTGGGCCTGCTCCCGCTCGGTCGGCGCGGGGAGGGCGGCGATCCGGGCGATGCGGGGGTTGAGATACTCGGCGACCCGCTTGATCGTGCTTCCCTTGCCGGCCGCGTCACGGCCTTCGAAGATCACCACTACCCGGGCGCGCTCGGTCCGCACCCACTCCTGCACTTTCACCAGTTCGGCCTGGAGCCGGTAGAGCTCGGTCTCGTACACCTTCTTGGGTAGCCGTCGCGGCCCGGCCGCCTCGCTCTTCGTGTGCGCCGCGCGCCGCGCCTTCGCCGTGCTGTTCTTGTGGGCCACCTCGCAGCACCCCCTCCCGGCCGAGTCAATCACCGGGCGGGGCCGGTGGCGAGGCCTGGCCTGAGGGCGGGGATATGCTGTCCGTCAGATGGTCACTTATTGTATGCGATCAGTTACTAAGCGTCGCTGGAGGATGGCCGCTGCGGGCGCCGCGCTGACTATGGCCGTGTCGTCGCTGGCGACCTTCTGCGCCGACGGCGCCCAGGGTGCGACCGGCGGCCCGAAGCAGCCAGCGGCCAGGCTGGCCGCCGCCGTCTCCCGGACCGTGGTGAGCTTGACGTTCGATGACGGCGACGTCAACCAGATGCAAGCCGCTCAGGTGCTGCACAGGTACGGGTTGTCCGGCACCTTCTACATCATCACCGGCGCGGTCGGCGCACCCAACTACGTGACCCTCTCGGACCTGCACACGCTGGCGGCGGACGGGGACGAGATCGCCGGGCACACCGTCTCGCACCTCGAATTGCCCCACATCACCGCCGCCGAGGCCCGCCGCCAGGTATGCGACGGGCGGGACATCCTGACCACGTGGGGATTCCACGTGACCTCGTTCGCCTACCCCGGCGGGGCGTACAGCAAAGCAACCGAGGCGATAGTGCGCCAATGCGGCTTTGACAATGCCAGGACCGTGGTCGGCCTGCGCTCGCCGGGGTGCCCGCGTTGCACGGTGGCGGAGACGACGCCGCCTAAGGACCCCTACGCGGTCCGCGTTCCTGGGCAGGTGGACGGCACGTGGACGCTGGCCACCATCGAGCAGCTCGTCACCTATGCCGAGCAGCACGGTGGTGGCTGGATACCCCTGGTCTTCCATCACATCTGCGCTAGCCGTAGCTGCCCCAGCGTGACGGTGCGGCTATCCGTGGTGAACGCGTTCGCGAGGTGGCTCGCCTCGCGGCGGGACGTCGGCACCGTCGTCGAAACCGTCGGGCAGGTCGTCGGCGGCCCGCGGCGGCCGCTCGTGAAGGAGCCCGTGGCGGCCAGGCACGGCGTCGTCAATCCGTCACTGGCCATCCTCAGCAACTCCGGCGCGGTCAACCCGACGGTCGAGGTCGCGAGCAACTCGGCCCCCTTTCCGCTGTGCTGGATGCAGGCGGACTACGGCCAGAACTCGGTGACCTGGCGGCGGATCCGGGGCGGCCACGATAGCCAGTGGGCCATGCGGCTGACCATGACCAGCCACCACAGCGGCGCCGCCAAGCTGATCCAGCAGTTTGACACCGGCCAGTGCTCGATCCCGGTCGTCGCCGGCCGGTCCTATGACCTGGCCACCTGGTACAAGTCCACCGCCATCACGCAATTCTCGGTGTACTACCGGATGCCCGCCGGCCGCTGGGTGTACTGGACATCCAGTCCTTTGTACCGGGCGACCCAGCAGTGGACCGACGCGGCCTGGACGACGCCACCGCTGCCGGCCGGCGCGAGCGGGCTCAGCTTCGGGCTGACCCTGAACGGTAAGGGCTCGCTGGTCACCGATGACTACAGCGTCCGCGCCACCCCGCTCAGCGTAACCCGGGGAATCTTGGACATATCGATCCTGGCGCTGCTCGCCCTGGGCGGCGCGGCGGCCGGGATACGGGCGCTGCGCCGCAGGCCTAAGCCGGAACGTCGCAACGGCGAACGCGTGGCGCCTTCGTCCAGCAGCCGGTAGCGAACAGCGAAGGAAGCCGCTTCGAGCCGGGAATGCACGCCCAGCTTGGTGAGCAGTGATTGAACGTGCGTTCGCACAGTGGCCGGCGATACCCCGAGCCTGGTCGCCATGGCCGCCGTGTCCAGCCCCTCCACCAGCTGTCTCAGGCACTCCCACTCGCGCGGGGTCAGGAACCCGGCCAGCCGGTGCGCGTCATCCTGCTGCGGCAGCAGCCGCTTCTTCATGGCCTTCGGGACGTCGACGACCACCTCGCCGCGCAAAACCCGCTCGATGGCCCCGGTCAGCGCGGCGACGCCGCGGGTCTTGTGGAGGTACCCGGCGGCCCCGACGTTCAGCGCCTGCCGTACCCCCTCGGTGTCCGGGTCCGCGCTGAGCACGAGGACCTTCGTGTGCTTGCTGGCGACGATCATCTCCGCGATCGCCTCGATGCCGTTGTCCCCGGCGAAGTGACGGTCGATAAGGCAGACATCTGGCTGCAGCAGCCGGACGGACTCGATGGTCTCGGCGACGCTGTCCGCCACCGTGACCTCGTACCCGCGCTGGCCCAGGATCGTGGACATCGCGTCCAGGAACACGCTGTGGTCGTCACCGACCACCAGGCTGGTCACCGCGCTCAGCCGCTCATCCGGACGGCCCCGCACCGGGACTGGCCCGGACCGGGAAGATCATACGGACCCGGGTACCGCCGGCCTCGGGCGCCTGCACCTCGAGCCGCCCGCCGCACGACTCCAGCAGCGAGGTCACTACGGTCAGGCCCAGCGAGGCGACCCCCGCGGGGCCCTTACCGAAACCAGGGCCGTCGTCGGTTACTTCGACAACCGCCTCTGGGCCCTGAGCCTGGCCCGGTTCCTCGCGCACCTCGACCTCGACCTTTCCCCTCGGGCCCGCCGCCCGCGCCGCATTGTCAACGACGTTGGTCAGCACCCGCCAGAGCAGCGCCGGGCTCGCCTCGACGCCCACGAGAGGTCCGGGCAGCAAGGTCACGGATGCCTCGTGCGCGAACTCGGCCACTTGCGTCACCTGGCCAGTCAGCGCGCCCAGGTTGATCGCCCCGACAGCCTCAGCCTCGCGGGCGTCCGGGACCTCGCTGGCGATGATGTCGAGCATCCGGGTCATCTCCGCCGAGAGCAGCTCCATCCGGAAGCCCGAGTCGTCTGGCAGCACGACATCCCCGCGCACCGCCTCCACCAGGTAGGACAGGGTTGTCATCTGGTGCCCGAGATCATGAAGCAGGCCCCGGGCGGCGCCATCTGACCGCCGGCGGCCATGACTGCGCCGCCGGTCCACTGATGATGTCATCGTGATGTCCCCTTCCCCCACCCTGAGCAGCCAGGGCAGCGCACAACTGGCCCGGGGGGATACCGGGGAACAGACGGGCCGCCCATCGGCCACCGTCGCAGGCCATCTGGCCCCCCTGAGCCAGCCCTGCATGAGGCGCAGTACCCAATTTACGGCATGGGCTACAAAACAGATAGTAGTAGGTACAGAGGGCTACTCTCGCCACAGTGTCATCTGGGGCATCAGAAACCCCACAAACGGCCTAGGCTGGCAGCGGGGCTGGGCAGCGGGGCTAGGGCGTGTTTAAGAAGGCGTCGAGTCCGAAACTCAGGTCAGTGACCTGCGCGGCCGTCGATTCGTTCACGTAGCAGATCGGCGTGTCCGTTGTGCCGGGCGTACTCCACGGTCATCGATGAGTAGACCCAGCGGAGGTTCATTTCGGTCTTGCGGCGCGGGTCGAGATAGACCTCATCGAGTGAGCGCCGGGAGAGTAGCTGCCGGACGACTTCGATCTCGCGGATGTATGTGGCGTAGTCGGTTTCAGCGTCGGCGCTGTCAACGTCGAACTCGGCATTAAGGTCATCGTCGCTGCAGTACAGGTAACCGGCGTGCTGCCCGGCGAACCGGGTGCGGAACCAGTCTCGTTCGAGTTCGGCCATGTGACGGAGCAGGCCGAGCAGAGATAGCCGTGATGGTTCGATGGCGCGCAGTTTCAGCTGCCCGGTGGTCAGCCCGCCGCATTTCCATAGCAGCGTCTGCCGCTGAAGATCCAGCCATGCGCCGGCGAGCGTGCGCTCGTCACCTGTCAGGGCGCCGAGCGGGGCGATGGTGCGGGTGATCTCCGGGGTGGTCCAGGTCATCACCCGATCATCGGCCATCAAGCCACAAGACACGAAACCGTTATAGCCATTCGGTGATGGCGGCGATGCGGACGGTGGCTTCGTAGCGGACGGCGAGTTTGTCGTAGCGGGTGGCGACGGCGCGGTTGCGCTTGAGCCTGCTGATGCCGCATTCGACGGCGTGCCGCTGCTTGTACAGTTCCCGGTCGAAGGCCGGCGGGCGGCCCCCGGCGCTGCCTTTGTTCTTGCGGTTGCGGATCTGGTCGGCTTTCTCCGGGATGGTGCACCGGATCCCGCGCCGGCGCAGGTAAGCCCGGTTGGCGCGGGACCCGTAGGCCTTGTCGGCCAGCACCCGGTCCGGGCGGATGCGCGGGTGGCCGCCGCCAGGCCGGGGAACCCGGATCCGCCCCAGGATGGCCTGGAACTGCGGGCTGTCCCCGCGCTGCCCGGCGGTGATCACGATGGCCAGCGGTTTCTGGCCCTGCTCGCAGGCCAGGTGCACCTTGCTGGTCAGCCCGCCGCGGGACCGGCCCAGGCCATGGTCATCCGGCTCGGTATCTACCCCGCCGGGCGGCTCTGCCTGCAGGTCCCCTTTTTCCGCGCCCCGGCCGCATGCTGGTGCGCCCGCGCGACCGTGGAATCCACCGACACGTCCCAGGTGATCAGCCCGGCCGCACCGGCCCGCGCCTGCAGCACGGTCAGGATCCGTGCCCAGGTGCCGTCCCGCTGCCACCGGCGGAACAGCCCGTACACCGACTGCCAGGGCCCGTACCGCTCCGGCACGTCCCGCCACGGCGCCCCAGTCCGGACCCGCCACCGGATCCCGTCGATGAGCTGGCGTCTTGTCCACTTCGGCGGACGCCCTGGCTTCTTGCCGCGCGGCAGCAGCGGCTCCAGCACCGCCCACTGCGCGTCACTCAGGTCCGCCCGGCCGCTGACCGGTACGGTAGGCATGAGGTCTCCGGTATGCAGGTCTTCTAGGTCGATGACTCATCTACCGGAGACCTCATGCCATTCCGGGCACCGACACGCTATGTCACCAGCTTGTGACCAACCACCTCATCTCAGACAACCTTTTAAACACGCCCTAAGGCCAGCCGGGTGCTCGCGGGGTCACCGGGCCAGTGCCGGGTGTACGCCTCGGTCAGCGCGCCCCGCAGCGCCTGTTCGCCGAACCGGGTGCCCAGACGGCCGCGGGCGGCCGCGGCCATCCGGGCGGCGGCGGCCGGCGAGTCGAGCAGGAAACCTATCGCCTCGGCCATCAGTTCGGGCCGCCGCGGCGGTACCAGCAGGCCGGTCTCGCCTGGGACCACCACGTCGGCAACGGCGTTGACCGCGGTCGCCACCACTGGCACCCCGCAGACCATGGCCTCCACGACCACGGTGGGCAGGCCCTCGTAGAGGCTGGGCAGCGCGAACACGTCGAAGGCGGGAAGGAGTTCCGGCACGTCAGTCCGCTCGCCGGCCAGCAGCACCGTTATGTCCGGCATCGCCCGCGCCCGCCGGGCGATGCGCTCGGCGAGTTCGCCTCCGCCGACCCATACACCGATCACGTCCCGGCGGCCGAGCCCCCGCAGCGCGGCGAGGAAATCCTCGGGCGCCTTCTGGTAGGTCAGCCGGCCGACCGAGCCGACCACCGTGGCGCCGGCGGGCAGGCCCAGCGCCAGCCGGGCCCGGTGGCGGGCCGGGCTCGCGGCAGCCGGGACCCCGGCGATGGGCAGCCCGGCCGCCGCCTCATCCGCTCCGTCCACGACCACGCCGATCGTGCGTATCCTGTCCGGCGCGATCAGCTCGCGGCGTACCGCCTCCACGGCCACGCCGGTACCGACGCATAGGGCCAGGTCGGTGATCTGGCCGAGCCGGCGTTCGATCGCCACATAGCCGCGGCGCCGCGGCGGCCGCTGGAACTCGTGGAACGGGAAACCGTGGTACGTGTGCACGATCCTCGGTATCCCGGCGCGGCGCGCGGCCAGGCGTCCCACCGCGCCCGCCTTGGCGGTGTGCGTGTGCACCACGTCGAACCGCGACTCGCGGAAGATCACGCCAAGCCGGCGCAGAGCCCGAAGGTCGTGGCGAGGATCGATCGGCGCTCGCAGCGTGGGTTCGATCACGACCTCGAGGCCGGCCTGGGCGGCCTCGTCGAGCAGCCTGCCACCACTGCCGGTGATGATCGTCATCTGGAAGGCGGCGGAGTTCATGGCCCGGGCGCCGCGCAAGGCATGCACGCCCGCGCCACCCTCCAGCCGGGTGATAACCGTGGCGATCCGCATTGCCTCGCTGGCTCCCCGGGCTTACCTGGCGTGCGGCGCAATAAGCTGACGCGCTCCGGCGGTCTCAGGCCAGCGGCCCGGGCCACCCGGACGGCTTCGAGCCGGCTGTGCACGTCCAGCTTGGCAAAGATGTTGCGGGTGTGGGTACGCACGGTATCGGTAGATATCAGCAGGTCCTGGGCTATCTGCCCGCCCCGCTTGCCATCCATCATACTCAGCAGGACGTCCCGCTCACGCGGGCTCAGCACGTCAAGCAGATCTTCGTGCTCCTTGGCGCGGCTGACGTCAGCACGCAGTTCGCGGAGTATCTCGCCGAGCATGTCGGGCGGGAACCAGGAATGCCCCTGGCACACGCCGCGCAGCACGGTCTCCAGCTCGGCCGCGCCCTGCTCCTTGGCCACCCAGGCCGCGACTCCGGCCCTGGCCGCTTCGACCGCGTGCCCGATATTGTGGTCGGAGCTGAGCACCACCACGCGCGCTTCGGGCCGCGCGGCGACCAGCGCCCGGAGTACTTCCCCGGCGGCTGGGCCCAGCGGCTCAACCTCGATCGTGATGACATCGGGCCGCAGGCCACGGACGATGTCGAGAAGATTCGGATCGGCCGTGGTGCACCTCCCGGCCACCCAGAGGTCCATGGCCGTCGAGAGGCGCGAGGCAAGCGCCTCGGTGACCATCAGGTGATCATCGACCAACAGCAGCCGGACGGGGTTCATAGGTTCACTCTGCACCGTCGGCATGACGGCGTCCTCATCCAGATGCATGACAACCGTCTCCCATAAATACCGCGCAAGTCGCGCCGACACCATTCAGCTGAACAGAGCTAGCGCTGGCCGCCGGCCGCGCCACGGAGAGCGTGCGCCGTTCGGCACGGTCGGCACGCCCGCTAGCTGCGGCTACGTGACCGCTGCCCTGGATGCTACGGGCCGGGCTCTTCCACCGCCCGTTGGACCGCGACAGCCACGCCATAGGAATCGCATAGATGCCGATGGCCGCGTCCACCAGCCGCAGGACCGGGAAGAACGGACCGCACAGCAACAGCCGGGGCCGCCGTTCGAGCAGCGCGACCACGCAGGTCAGGGCGTAGTCGGGGACCACGATGCCGAAGAACACCGTGGACAGCTGCACATGGGTGGTCACGGCCGTGTATACCGGCGCGAACCACGGCCAGTACTGTGCGCCGCCTAGCAGCTCCGGGACACCGAACACCAGCAACAGCAACGGCAGCAGCAGGAACATGAGGCTGGAGACCACCATCTCGAAGAGCAGCAGCGCGACCATGGCGGTGAACAGGTTCGCCCGCGGCGGGTGGCGCCGTACCGTCTGCCAGAGCCCGAGCGCCCACCGCTTGGTCTGCCGGATGTAGTCGTGCAGATTGTCCGGGTCCTGGGTGACCGCGACCGCCGAGAGGGTGAACCCGACCTTGCCCAGTTGCTTCTGGTAGACCTCGAAGGTCATGTTGTAGTCCTCGATCGCCAGGCCCGGCGGGTTCATGTCGATGCGCGGAAACACCTCGGTGCGGTAGATGCTGGCGAAGCCGGGAACGATGGGGGTCGCGTTGAAGCGCCGTGACGTCTGCCCGTACTTGAGCACCCGCTGGCCGATCGCGTAGATCCGCTGACGATGGCCCACCAGCAGGTTGCCCATTGCCGTCAGCCTGCGGTCAGTGTCGGTCCTGACGCAGCCCGCCACCGCGACCACATCAGGCCTATCGAACATGGGCAGCGCCGCGTCGAAGTAGCCCGGCTGCACGCGGGTGTCCGCATCCAGCAGCATGATCGCGCGGAACCGGTCGAGCAGCCCGAACCGCTGGATCGCCTCCTGCAGCGCGCCCGCCTTGCCCAGGTTCTCCTTCGTCTCGATCACGTTCGCCCCGGTGCGCCGCGCGACCTCGACCGTCCGGTCGGTCGAACCATCGGAGACCACGTACAGGCTCGACAACGGCACCAGGTCCATGATGGCGGCCAGGGTCTGGTCAATGACCAGTTCCTCATTGTGCGCCGCGATGAGGACCGCCACTTCCGGCACGGCCATCGTTTCTGGCCGGCCCGCGAGCTCGCCGGGGGCATCGACCGGGTTCCCGTTGTCCGCGGCCAGCCGGGGCGCGGGCAGAGCCGGGCGCACTCGCCAGGCGGCGGCCTGGGCCAGAGCCGGAGCGGGCCGGGTTAGCAGCCCGGAGAGCGCCGACATCCCCCACGCGCCTGGTCCGCGGCTCTGGGACATGGCGGATCCGGGCGGCACGGCCCAGGGCGCCGGGAGGGTGGCGGGCCGCTGGCTGGCTCTCACGCCGCGCACCTTCCGGATGAGCGCCGCCAGCTGGCGGCAGAGGCCGATGAACCCCCAGATAACGAAGTTGGCGCCAAAGATCAGAACGGCCAGCAGCCACCAGGGAATCATTGGACGGCCTGTGAGGTGCTGAGGGCGTGCGGCCCTGATGTCGGCAGGACGTGGCGCAGCGCGCTCCAGGTCCCGGTGTCCTCGGCGCCGTACATCCACAGGTACACGCCGGCGATGCCGGCCCGCTGGGCCAGGCTGAACTTCGCCTTGGAGCTGCTGGAGTTCTCGAACCACACGGTGTGCGGGTGGCCGGAGCCATCCGTGTAGCTGAACCAGGGCGCCTGGGCGACGGTGTCGTAGTGCACGGTGGCGTGGTACTTGCTGGCCAGCCGGGTCGCCTGCAGCCAGCTCAGCCCGGTGCCGTGGCCGCCGGACCAGTCGTATCCGTAGAGCGGCACGCCGAGAACGATCTTGGCGGCGGGTATCTGGGTCTTGGCGTAGCGCAGCACGGCGCTGATCCAGCTGACCGGGGCGACCGGGCCGGGCGGCGAGCTGGCCCAGTGAAAGTCGTAGGCCATCAGGCGCACCTGATCGACGACACGGCCGATCGCCGCGTAATCCTGCGCGACGTTGCGCGGAGCGTATCCGGCGTTCGTGGTCTTGGCGAACAGTGCCACCGAGAGGATCTTGTTCCTCGCGTGCAGAGCCGACGCCAGGCGGGTCACGAACAGCGTGAACGCCTGCCGGTCGGTCGCGTGCAGGTTCTCGTAATCGATGTCGATCCCGGCGTAGTTGTGGGAGACCACCAGCGCGACGATCGCCGCCACGTGCTGGTCCCGCAGCGTGGGACTGTTCAGCATCCGCGCCACGGGCTGATATGACCAGATGCCCGCGGTGATGTTCGCGATAGTGGGCACGATGCGCAGGCCCTTGGCGCGCAACTGGCTCAGGTCCCGGGCCACCGCGGCGGTCTGGCCCGGCTCATACTGGGTGTCGATCTGGCCGTCGCCGGCCAGCCCGTACATCCACGGCGAGGCTTCGTCGAAGTCACTCCGGTTCGCCATCACCACGGACGTGCTGAACCCGATGTTCCAGAAGGGCATCGAGGCCACCACGAGCGTGCGGCGGGCGGCCACCCCACCGGTTGCCCGCGCGGCGATCATCACCGCGGCGACCACCACGACCACAGCGACCGCGGCGGCCAGCCCGGCCACCGGCCGCAGGCGCCTGGACGGTGGGTGCACATGGGAGCCAGCCTCCATGGCCGACCCGGGCGGCGGTCCGGCACGCCGCCGGCTCGTTACGATGCGGACACCGCGGCCACCGGGCGCTGCGCGGCCTGGTCCTGGATGACGTCGTGGATGATGGTGTCGAGGGTCCGGACGGGATGGAAGCCGGTCAGAGTCCGGGCGAACGTGCAGTCCGGGACGCGGCGCTGCATGTCCTCGTAGCCCGGGCCGTACGCGTCCAGGTAAGAGCTGCGGGTAATGCGTGAGGGTGAATCGGTCGCGGCGATGACTTTCCGGGCGAGGGTCTCGATATCGACCTGCTCGGTCGAGCCGAGGTTGACGGCTTGGCCATAGGCCGCAGGCGTCCAGGCCAGCTTGACCAGGGCCGGGACGACGTCGTGAACGTGGCAGAAACAGCGGATCTGCTGGCCGGTGCCGTACACGGTCAGGGGTTCGCCGCTGAGTGCCTGGCGGGTGAACCGGGGAATGACCATGCCGTAGCGGCCGGACTGGCGGGGGCCGACGGTGTTGAAGAGGCGGACGATGACGGCCCGGAGGCCTTCTTCGCGGGCGGTGGCCTCGATGAGGCTCTCGTCGATGGCCTTCGCCTCGGCGTAGCTCCATCGTGACTTGAGGGGCGAGCCCAGAATCCGGTCGTCGTCCTCGCGCAGCCCGATTTTTGTGTTCTTGCCGTATATCTCGCTGGTGGACGCGGCGACCAGGACAGCGTCATGGTCGAGGGCGGCCTGCACGACGTGCTCGGTGCCGTGGATGTTGGTCCGTATGCTGTTCAGCGTGCTGTCGCGGATCACGAAGGCCCCGACGGCGGCAGCGAGGTGGAACACCACGTCGGCCCCGGCGGTCAGCTCGCTGACCAGGCCGGCGTCCAGGATGTTGCCCTCGGTGAACCGGAACGAGGGGTGGTCGCTGACGGCGGCGAGGTTGCTGCGGCGGCCGGTGGACAGGTCATCGAGACCGGTGACCTGATGGCCGTCGGCCAGCAGGCTGTCGACCAGGTGGCCGCCGATAAAGCCGGCCGCGCCGGTCACGAAATACCTCATCGCTGTGCTCCCGTCATGCCCGCGGGCTGCCCCGCTGGCGTGGGTGCCGCGGCCGGCATGAACTGCCCCGCGGTCGTAGGTATGCGGCGGGCCAGGCGGGCGGCGCGGCGGCGCGCGCCGCGCGTGGTCGCGAGCTGCTCGTACATGGTGTCGATACGGTCGGTGACCGCGACGATGCCGTACTCCCGCTGCACCGCCGGCTCGGGGACCCGAGGCTGGGTGCCCATCGTCACCTCCGCTTCCAGGGCGGCGCGGATCCCGGCCACATCGGAGGAGACCTGGGTGGCGCGGGCCACCTGCAGACCGTCCAGCGCCGGGCACGTCGTGTAGGCCACCGGCAGCCCGTTGGCCAGGGCCTCGAGCACCGACAGCCCGAACGTCTCCTGGGCCGAGGACGCCACGAACAGGTCGAAAGCGGACAGCACTCCGGACACGTCATGCCGTTCCCCGGCGAACACCACGTGATCTGTCACCCCGTGCTCGGCGGCGGCCTGCTTCAGGTGTTCCCCTTCTTCGCCCTTGCCGACGATCACGAGCCGGACCCCGCCCGCCTTCAGCAGGGGTGCCGCGGCCGCGATTACGAGATCGAACTGCTTGTTGGGATCCAGGCGGCCGAGGACACCGATCACGTACTGGCCAGGACTCACGCCGAACTCGGCCCGAACCCGGTCGCGCGCCGCGCTGTCGAACGCCACCCGGTCCAGGTTGACCCCGTTCGGGATCACCGTCACCTTCGCCGCGGGCACCCCCCAGCCGGTCATCCGGGCGCGGACGATCTCCGACACCGCCACTGTCATCTGCGAGAACCGGCCCGTCGCCAGGTACAGGGCACGAACGCCGGCCGTCATGGGCCGCCGCTCCAGGTGTGTCTCACCGATCGAGTGCTCGGTGGACACCACAACCGGCGTGCCCGCCAGCCACGCCGCCGGCCGGCCATACACCTGCGACCGGTACAGGTGCGCGTGCACCACGTCGTAGCCACCGTCACGGATCAGCGTCCGCAGCCGCCACAACACCGCGACCTGCGTATTGCGGGTCATCCCGACATCGCGCACCCGGATCCCGTCCGAGCCGATCATCTCGGCCACCGGGCCCGGG
This sequence comes from uncultured Actinomycetes bacterium, assembly GCA_963822825.1. Lineage (GTDB taxonomy): Bacteria > Actinomycetota > Actinomycetes > Streptosporangiales > Streptosporangiaceae > JAWWPY01. Next base: position 168,776 of record CAWGIW010000002.1, read on the forward strand.
TTATACAGCGTCACCACGTCGGCGTCGTGCCGCGAGTGCTGCAACACCGACCGCAGCTGCAACTCAGCCCCGCCCACGCCCAGACCAGTAATCAGATGCAAAACCTTCATCGTGAACCTCCGCGAGTTGAGCGAGAGAAAGCGGGCTCTGAGCCGGCGGCACCGAGCTCGGAGTGGGCAAGAGCGGGCTCCTGAGACAGCGACCGCCCGGCGATCGGCCGCGCGGGCGCGGTGCGGGAGGCGCCGGCCAGCGAGGCCGCGGCCGTGGCCACGGTGCTGGCCACGGTGCGGGCCAGGATCGTCAGGTCCAGCCAGAAAGACCAGTTCTCGATGTAGGAGTTGTCCAGCCGTACCCGGTCGTGGATCGAGGTGTCCCCGTTCAGCCCATGGACCTGGGCCCACCCGGTCAGCCCGGCGGGCATCCGGGTGCGGTCAAGGTATCCGGGCACGTCCTGCCCGAACTGCCGGGCGAAATAGGGGCGCTCCGGGCGCGGCCCGACCAGCGACATCTCCCCGCGCAGCACGTTGACCAGCTGCGGCAGCTCATCCAGGTGCGTCCTGCGCAGGAACCGGCCCAGTGACGTGGTCTGCTGGGCCGACGCGGCCCAGCAGGTATCCGGGTCCTCGCCGGGCGCCAGGGTACGCAGCTTCGCGATCTCGGCGAGCCGGCCGGGACCGACGACGCGGACCTGGCGGAAGAGCGCCGGGCGGCGCAGCTGCAGCCGGATCGCCAGGGCCAGCACGACCAGCAGCGGAGCGGCCAGGACCAGCAGCACGGTGCCGGCGACGACGTCGAAGGCCCGCTTGAGGAACACGCTCATGACGGCCCGGCCCGGCCGCAGCGGGACGAGGGGGATGCCCCTTATCTCATCCAGGCAGGCCTTTGGCACGGCCGCGCCCAGCTCATGAAGCCGGGGAACCACGCAGATGTCGGCGTCCAGCGGGCGGCAGGCGCGCAGGACGGCCACCATCTCCTGGTCCCGGTCACCGGGGAAGCACACGATGACCCGCCTGATCCGGTGGCGGGCGACTACCGCACGCAGATCGGTGAGCTGGCCAAGAAGCAGCGCCGGCAGCTGGCCGGCCGCCGGGCGGCTGTCCAGGAAGCCGCGCGGGAGCAGCCCCAGCTCGGGGTGTTCACCCAGCAACCGGGCGACGTGCCGGCCGATCTCTCCGGCGCCGACCACCAGGGTCGGCTCGGTGAGCAAGCCGCGGCGGTGCGCGGCGCGCAGCACCGCGCTGGCGGTGAGCCGGAAGGCCACCAGCAGCCCGGCGGACCATGCCGCCAGCCGCAGCGTGTCGGCGGCCGGCGTCCACGGCAGGATGAGGAGCACCGGCAGCGCCGCGGCGGCGGCCAGGCGCCCCACCTGATCGAAGACCCGCAGGCAGATCCGCACCCGGTGCAGCCCGCTCGCCTCGAGCACGAGAAGTACCGCGGCCACGTAGACGGCGCCGCGCCCGCTGAGCTCGCCGGCGATGGCCGCCGCGGCCACCAGGGCCAGCAGGTCGGTCAGCGGCAGCACCGCGACTGAGCCGTGCGGGCTGGGCCAGCGGCGGTCCCGGGTGGAGCGCCCCGCCCGCGGCGGCAGCGTCTGGGCCGTCACCGGTCTGCGCCTGCGGTCACCGTGGTCCGCCGCCCGGCGGAGCCCGCCAGCCGCCGCCCGACGGTCCTGGCCGCGTGATCGGCGCCGTAGACGAAGCGCATGACGGGGCCGAAGGTCGGCGCCACGGCCGGGCCGACGACAAAGAGCCCGGGCACCGAGGACTCGTAGTCCCGGCCCACCGCCGGGGTGTTGGCCACGGTCCGGAGCTGGGATACCAGCTGCTCGTCGAGGAAGGCCAGCCGGCGGACATCGGCGCGGTAGCCGGTGGCCGCGAGGACGTGATCAGCGACCAGGTCGCTGTGCGTCCCGGCGCTGGTGACCAGGCCCAGGCGCACGCCGCCCGGGCCGGAGCTGGCCCGGTCGATGGCCTGGCCGGTAAGGACCGGGAGCTGCCCTTCGACGCGCTCGCGCAGCCAGCTCGCCCCGGCCGGGCCGAGTGCGGTCCGCGCCCGGTGGACTCGGGTGGACTCGGGCAGGTGGCGGAACAGGCCGGGCTTGCGCGAGTAGAACCAGGTACTCCAGCCGGAACCAAGCCCGGCCTCCGGCTCCAGCATCCTTTGCCGCAGCGGGCGGTCCGGGGATAGCGGGGCCCCGTTCCAGATCACGGCCGGCTTCCTCGTCACGATCTGGACGCTGGCCCCGTTCTCGTGCAGCAAGGCGGCGGACTCCAGGGCCGACTGGCCCGCGCCGACCACCACGACCTGCTGGCCGCGGAACACGGACAGGTCGGTGTGAGCGCTGCTGTGCGTGCAGACCGACGCCGGGAGCCAGCTCAGCTGGTCGGGAATGTGAGCGAAGTGCTCGACACCGATGGCCAGCACGACCCGGCGTGCGCGCGCGACATCCCCGTTGGCGAGGACGAGCTTGAACTGGCCGTCCTGCGCGGCCACGCTGGTGACCAGGGTTTCCTCGAGGCCGTCAGCGCGCTGGGCCTGGAACCACTCGCCGTAGGCGACAAATGTGTCCAGCGACACCGGCAGCCCGTAGTCGGCGTAGGGGCGCCCGGTGGCCCGGCAGAACGCCTTCAGGGTGGACGCGGCGTCCGGGTCGGACAGGTTCGAGGCGAAGCCCTGCGACTTCAGGAACATGCCGAGCGGCATGTTCTCCCGCCACAGCTTCATCGGCAGGCCGAACTGGCGGAAGCGCACACCGGCACCGCGCAGGTGGGCGGCGACCGAGAGGCCGTACGGGCCTGCGCCCACGATCGCCACGTCAACGGTGCTGCTCATATCTTTTCCCCCACTGTGTGAAGTTCCGGCTTGGGCGGCGTGGCCGCCAAGCTTGGTGTGATTGACCGCGCGCCCGCCGACGGCGGAGCGCCGGCGTGACGCGGCGGCGGGGTGACGCGGCGGCGAGCCGCGGCCCGGCCCCGCCGGTAACGGGGCGGATTCCCCGGCCCGCCACCACCCCCGCGGGCGAACGGACGGCTGATCATCCGCCAGCTCATTCGCAGGCACATCAGCCCGAAGGGCCGTAGATCGTCCCGGGCGAACCAGGCCGCCTCGTCAATTCCGCGCAGGGACGTCAGCCAGGACCTCAGTCCCAGTTCCCCGCTGCGCCAGTAGCCGAATGCGCCGATCGGGTCGTAGTTCTCGACCAGGAACCGGCGGCCGTCCACCGCCTCGTGGGCGGCGATGGCCTGCCCGGTCAGGTCGAGGTAGGCAGCGCGGACCACGTCCACGCCAGCGTGATCGGTGAAGAGCCGGAACTGCGCACCGAGCCGCGGGTTGAAGTCCAGCAGCTTGTACTGGCCATCCCGGCGGTCAAGGCGAAGGTCGAGATCGGTGAGGCCGCGGTAGGACAGCTTCGAAAGCAGGCCGGTGACCTGGTCACGGAGCGGGATGTTCAGCGCGGAGTGGCCGAGGCTGGTCAGTCCGGCGTGGGCTGGGTAGGACCGGTCCTTGACCCCGGTGAACGCGGGCCGGCAGACGGAGTCGGTGCCGCAGTAGCCGTGGAAGAACCAATCCTGGCCCGGGCCGCCCGGGATAAACTCCTGCAGCATCAGGCCGGCGTTCTCGCGCTCGAAGGCGCGGTACGCCCCGACCAGTTCCTCCGCGGTGTGAATGATCGAGGTACTGCGCAGCGTGTCGCCATGCCGCCCGCCGCCATGGCGCCACGGCGTGGTGAGCTTCGCTATCACCGGGAAGCCCGTCGCGAGCGCGAAGTCGCGGGCCTCGTCGAGCGATACCGGCACGGCGGCCCGCGGACTGGGCACGTTCAGCTCGCGGCAGAGCTGGTGCATTGAGTACTTGCCCGCCAGCTGGCGCGGAAGGTCGGCCGGGGGAGCCGGGAACAGGAACCATTCCCGCAGGCTGTCGCCGTGCTCGGCCAGGAAGATGGCACCAGCGTCGTCGGTGGTGATGAGCACCGACGGGCGCCCGATCCGCTGGGCGAGCTGGATCAGCCCGGCATGGATCCGTTCGGAATGATCGGGAGTGGGCCTCCAGAACAGCCTGCCCCGCAAGTACCGGGAGTTCGCGGCGGGCGCCCATGGCCCCTCGTGCACCCCGTACACGGGCACGCCGAGCCGCCCCAGGCTGCGGATCGCGCCCAGACCACCGTGGTGCATCACGTTCGGGTCGAACTTGAGCACCACCGCGGGGGTGGTCACGTCTATGTCACTGCGGTCGCTGGTCACTGTTAGACCACCGAGCGGTGCGTGCCGCCATCGAACTTGTAGGTGGCGTCCAGTACCTGCGGGCAGTTCTGCGCCCAGGAGTAGTCGGTGTCCGGATGCACGGTGTGGATCACGGCGAGGTCGTAGTCCGGGCCGCGCGGCGCTAGGGTGCTGGTCATCAGCTGGCCGTCAGGCATCCGGACGCTGGGGATCAGCGGGTCGTAGTACTCCACGTCCGCGCCTTCGCGGATCAGGCCGGCGAGGAGCGGGATCGCGGGGGATTGCCGCAGGTCCCGCACACCAGCCTTGTAGCTGACCCCGACGACGATCACGCGGGCCCCGGCCAGCTTGCCGTCGGCATCGGCGAGGACCTCTCCAGCCCGCTCGACGACCCGCTCGGGACGCAAGTCGATGGACTTCATGGCCTGGGCGATCAGCGGGGAGCTGTGGCCGTGGCGGCCCAGCTGCCACAGCAGGTAGTGGGGGTCGGCCGGGATGCAGTGGCCGCCTACGCCGGGGCCAGGGAAGACTCCCAGGAAGCCGTACGGCTTGGTGGCGGCGGCGAGGGTGACCTCCATGGGGTCAAGGTCAAGGGCCCGGCAGGCATCGGCGAATTCATTGGCCAGGGCCAGCGACACCGCGCGGAAGATGTTCTCGTACAGCTTGGTGGCCTCCGCCGCGGCCGGCGAGCTCACCAGGTACACGGAATCGGTCAGCTGGCCGATCACACGAGCCGCCCGGTAGGCGCACGCGGGGGTCACGCCGCCGACGACCCGCGGGGTCTCCCGCTGGAGGTGATCGGCATTGCCCGGATCGATCCGCTCGGGGCTGAACGCCACGAACACATCGGAGCCCACCTGGAACCCACGCTCCTTAAGCGGCTCGGCGAGCATTTCCTGGGTGGTGCCGGCGTACGTGGTCGAGGTCAGGATGATCGTCTGGCCGGGCCGGGCATGAGCCACCACGGTGGCGCACGCGCTGCGCAGCGCGGTCAGGTCGGGAGTGTTGTGGCCATCCACCGGGGTCGGCACGCAGATGATGACCGCGTCGGCCTCGGTCATGGCGGCCAGCCTGCTGGTCAGCGTCAGAGTGCCGGCGGCCAGCGCGACGTCGAGGCGTTCGCGGTCAGGGTCGCTGAGATCCGCGTGACGCGCAGAGATCTCGTCCAGCCGGGCCTGGCTGACGTCGATCCCGATGATCTGCGGGCACCGGCCGTGCAGGGCGAGAGCGGTCGGCAGCCCCACGTAACCCAGTCCGACGATCGCCACGGAACGCAGCCCGGTGGAATTCCCATTCCCGTTGCCATTCCCATTGCCGTCACCTGATCGCGGATCTGGCATCTCGAACGCGACCAGCTTGCCTTGCAGCTGGCGCTCCCGACCGTTGATTGCGAGCGAAAGCCGGTTGCTTATCACTGTCGCGTTCCCCCCAGGCCCCGTATCGAGGCACGAATTTCTTCGTGACATGTTCATCTGATTTATTGGAATTTCTCTAACTAAGTACGACAGTGCCAGCCAGATGCGTCACGGCCGTAGGCCAACAGGGGTAGGCCGGCTACGCTGGGTGATGTATTTCAGGAGGCGGCTGGCGGCCGGCGGCGGTAGGCGCCAGGACGCGGTAGTTCCAGGTCAGCCAGTGGCGTAGGGCCTTGGCCCGCAGACGCGGGCCAGAGTCGGACTCGCCGATGAAGGTGCGCGGCAGCGCGCGGCGCCCGGTGAGCTCCGAGGGCCAGATCGCGCAACCGTAGTCGTAACCGGCCGCGTGCACGCCCGCCACCACCGCGGCGTCGATGTCCCCGTAGGGGTAGCAGAACCCGGGCACGTCCTGGCCGCTGATGTCTTGCAGCGCGCGACGGCTCCCGGCGATCTCCCCGGCCAGCGCGGCGTCGGGCGCCTTGGGCAGCGACACGTGGCGCAGCCCGTGCGAGCCGATCTCGATCCCGGCCTCAGCCACCTGCCGTACCAGTTGGGCAGTCATCAGGGGCTTACGGGGCCCTTCCGGGTCCCACTCGTTGTCTCCGCCCAGCAGGCCGGCGATCACGTACACCGTCGCGCCGAAACCGTACCGCCTGAGCACAGGCAGCGCGTATTCGGCGAAATCGGCGTAGCCGTCGTCGAAGGTGAGGCCGACCAGATCCTGGCCGCGGCCGATGGCGTGGGCATCGAGCATCTCCCGCACGGACACCCCGCGCCGCCCGCGCCGGCGCAGCCAGCGCATCTGCTGCTCGAACCGCTCCGGACGCACGGTGACCTGGTAGGGATCCTGCTCATGCGGCGCCACCGAGTGATACATCCAGATCACAGGCATGCGGCCATGCCCCATCGCGACATGGCGTGCGCGATCCCCGTGGATCGTTCCAGCCATATTTCCCGCCCCCATCGTCCCCATTTCCAGGAGACACAAGGTGAACGGTATGTCTGGGCCGCGCGGGAAGGCTCCTTTTTTCGGGTGGTTCCAGCTCACCCATTCATGGGTGGGCAGGAATTCCGGCGCCGGGTTTCGTGCCCGGATTGATCAGCGTGCCGGAACTGGTCAGCGTGCCGGATTAATCAGGCTTTTCAGCACGTTGACATAGCTGAAGCCGTAGCTCACCGACGGTTCGACGTAGGTATTTTCTGTCCACTCATTCCAGCTGATCAGCCCCAGGATGTCAGGAGACGACCCAGCCGCGGTCGCGTACTCACTGCGGAGGACCGCTCCGCCCCCCCGCGCGACGACGACGTGGCCGCCGATGAGCGTCGAGTTATATCCGGGCGCGAACGGGGCGATCCAGATCCCGTGAGCGGCGTGCACCGCGGCGCCCAGCGCCTCGAGGTCCGCCGCCGCGTGCGGGTTGGTCGCCGGGTTGTCCGAGGACCAGTAGTAGGCGTTCCCGTCCGTATGCGCGGCGTACCTGTTGTACACCGCGACCGTACTCACATCCTGGAGCACGGCCAGCGAGGAGCGCACGGGGCCGGTGATAGCGGCGATCTGTGCCGTCGAGTAGAGATTGGAGCGGTCGATCACGGTCACCGGCTTGCCATTGACCCTGTACCACGCCGGATTGCTGGCGTAGTTGGCCACGAAATACCTGAAGTCCGCCTCGGTGGTCGCCACCGGCGTCAGGGTGCGCGCCGGGAATGTCTGGCGCGTCTCATACTCCATGGCCAGCTTGAAATTGTCGTGGCTGGCGGCGCTCTCGACCTCAGGGAGGATTTTCTGGTAGGTCGCGTTGTTCTTCCAGCTGACGATGAAGCCGGTGATTCCCGCCGCCTTGGCCTGCTCGATCTGCCAGCTGATGACGGCCGGGTCAGCGCTGTCGTAGTTGCCGGGGAACGGCTGGGCCGGGTGGTCAAGCTTGTTGGTAGACCAGTAGGAACCCTGCATCCACATGTAGTAGTACGCGAACACCGGCGCGGCGGCCGGAGATGCGGAGGGGGATGCGGGGAGGCAGGGCCGGCCGAACGCCGAGCCGTGCCGGGCGCAGGGCAGCGCGCCAACGGCGTTCTTCGTCCCGCCCTGGCCGCAGGCGGCTAGTGCCAGCGCCAGCACGGCGAACAGCGTGGAGACGCTGGCGAAAGCTGATGGCCTGGCCAACCTACCTACCCCCCGGTAACTACTTGATCGCGGCGGCTACTGCCTTGGCGGAGGTTTTGTAGGCGCCGGTGACCGTCACCAGGCCGAACCAGTCCTCGTCGTTGGCCGGGTCGGTGCCTTCGTCCTGCCAGCTGTAGAGGTAGAGGCCAGCGATCCAGCTGGTTTTCCGGGTGTTGGTGATGGCCTGGCTCAGGTCGGTAGCCTGAGCGGCCTGACCCACCCCGTCCGGGCCGCTGGTCGGCGCGCCAACCTCGGTGATCCAGACTCGCTTGCGGGCATCTCCGTTCCTCGTCATCACGCTGCGGATGGACGGGTTTGTCTGGCTCATCTGCGACCACCCCGACCAGGACCGGTAGCTGTTGGGCAGCGCCGGGTAGCTGTACGGGTGGTAGCCCACGGCGTCGAAGCTGCCCTTGGCCCCTCGGGAGTACATGTCCCGCAGGAACGTGACCGGGCTGATGTTGGTGCCGTCGTTGGTCTCGGGAGCGAGCCCTCCAGAAAAGATCAAGGCCGAGCGGTCGGCGTGCTTGATCGAGGCGTAGGCGGCCTTCAGGTCGGCGGTGTAGGCGGCGGGGTTCGCCTTGGGTGACCAGAAGCCCGCGTTGTTCGGCTCGTTCCAGATCTCGAACATCCGTACGCCCCGCGGCGCGTACCGGGCGGCCACCTGGGCGGCGAACGTCGCGTACCGGGCGGGGGACGCGGGCGGCGGTGCCACGTCACCGCTCGTGCCGGCCGCTGCGGCCCACGCCGGGCAGCGGTCGATGATCAGGTCCACCGACATTCCCGCGGCCCGGATCGACTTGACCACCTGATCCAGCGGCCCCCAGCTGAACGTCCGTGGGCCGGCCTGCTGCACGCTCCCCCAGTCGGCATCCAGCCTGATCGAGGTGATGCCCAGCCTTTTCATCGATGCCAGCTCAGACGCCTGCACCCGGGCCGACTTCGTAATCAGATCCGGGTCAGCCATCCCGACTTGCTTCACGGGCGGGTGGGACGCGGAGGCCGGGAGGCAGGGCCTAGCGAACGCCGAGCCGTGCCGCGCGCACGGGCTCTGGCCGGCCGCATTGCTCGTCTGGGCGTGGCTGCGGGCGGCCAGGATCAGCACGAGCGCGGTGAGCAGGGCAGGTCCGGCGAAGAAAAATCGCGAATGTGGCATCTCACCGGTTAGTTACCCTACGCAATGGTAAATTAACCCTACGTTACCAACCACACTGGCATGCTGCTGGATACGGCAGGAAAAAGCGGGAAATCCGGCTGATGGCGAGGACGCCCATGATCGGGGAGGATGGGCCAGATGAGGGACAACCATCCCGACGGTGCGCGCCGTTGCATGCGCCGGTTCTACGGCTTGGTTCGGGCCAGCTACGGCGAGCCGCGAGACCCGGCCGAGGCGGCCCGCCTGGAGGTGGACTGGTGGCGCGCCCCCTGGTCCGGTCCTACGCCGCCCTGCTCGCCGCCGTCCACCATGCGTGACCACCGGGGCGCCAAAGCCACCACTTCACGCCAGTTCCGCTGTCCAGGCGGCGGCCCCGCCTCGGCCTAACTGATCGGCGGCGTCCACTCGATCCAGGACAACGTGCCCGTCCCGGTACCGGAAGTAGATCCGGTACCCGTCATTTTCGACGAACGCCGGTTCCCATCGGCGATGGTCGTACGCTCGGACCTGCCGTACGAGTGATTCCAGACCTCCGGCCAGGTCAAGGCGGCACTCACGGGGCAGGCTCGCCTTGAAGTACTGCGCCCGCGTTGAGTCCTGGGCCAGGGCCGGGATCCGGCGGCCGTCGCGTGCCGCTTCCACAACTCGCGGCAGGGTCCGCTTCAGCAAGAGCATCGCCAGATCATCCACCTTGGACCACAGCGTGCGCGCCGTGTCCAATGTGGTGATGGGTATGCGCTCCTCATCGATGATGGGCCCGGTGTCTATCCCGCTGTCGCACAGGTGCAACGTGGCACCGAACTCGGTCGCTCCGTCAAGCACCGCGTGCTCGACCGGATGGCATCCGCGATACTCCGGCAGCGGCCCGGGGTGAATGTTGAGTACCCCCCACCGGACCTGCTCGATGAAGTCGGCTGGGAAGATCACTGGATTGTAGAACGAGATCACAAGGTCGGCCGCGCCCACTTCACGCCGGACGCCCTGCAGGTTCAGCAGCGGGATGCCGGCCGATCGCGCGACCCGCGGCAACGGGCCGTCCTCCGCGTAACTTTCGCGCCGGCCGCAGGTAACCGAGACCACGGTGATGCCAGGCTGGGCGAGCGCTATCTCCAGGCCGCGGGCGCTCGCATCCTCCCGGCTGTCGCCGAAATAGCAGGTGCGCAGGGCGGCGAAGGGCTGACTCCCCGTGCCTCCGGAACGGCCGGGCGGCTCGGCCGCCTGCCCAGGAATTCGTGGCACGAAGAGTCCCCCCGGTTCACCAGAGCCAGGCGAATGCGGCCGGGAACGAGGCAGCCGGCCGAATTCACCAGACTAAATATCGATAAACGCTACCTCCCTGGTGGCGGAGCGTTCACCGATTTGCGGTATCCGTGTTTCTTACGATCCGCGAACGCAGTAGTGGGTCTGGCGTCGCCGATTCAGAGCCGGGAGATCTCGCCGAGGATGTCCGCCGCCGCCGCCAGGTCGGCGTCCAGCGGCCGGTCCTCGGTCCGCGGATCGAGCACGCCGTCGGCCAGCGCGTAGCCCTGGCCCAAGCGGCCTCCGGCGGCCGGTGCGTGGCCCCAGGCCTCCTGCGCGGCGGCCACCGCGGCCGCGCCCACCCGCACCTGAGCCTGACGGCGCCAGGGCGGCCACGTCCGCGCACGTCAGCGACGAGCCGTCGATTTCGATGACGCCACCATCGTCCCTGGTCATGAATCCATTCTGGACGCAGCTGGCGCTCCTCTCCGCCCGCCAGGCCGCAGCCGGCGATGACCAGGCTGGCCAGGATCACCACGTCGGTCACGTGCTGCAACTCGGCGTAGGGGCCCGCTGAGGCACTCTCGCCGAGGGTGGCGGGCGGACCCAGGTAGGGAAAGGCGACATCGAGGGCGGTGAGGCCCCGCTCGATCGCGCCGCCCGACCCGTTCGTACCCACGATGATCGTCTGGACCGGGACGCCTGGCAGCCGTTCGGCGGATACGGCAGCGGTCGGCCAGACCGTCCCGGCCTGGGACACGGCGGTGGCTGCGCCACTGAGATCTACGGTGATCACCGCGACCCGCGCCCCGGCCGCGCAGCGGCCGAGAGCCGGGGTGCGGGAGAGCTGGGCACACGAGACCAGGCCGGGCAAGTCGGACTGGTGCCGGATGTCCGCTGCGGGCGAACGGATCCGGGAACAATCGGAGTCGCGCTCCGCTTGAACGGTGTAATCAAGTAATGCTTAGGGGAAGTGATCCTTCATGAGCGACACGCTCTCGCTGCCAGTGCTGCCCTTGGACGACACCGTGGTGCTGCCCACCATGGTGGTCCCAGTTGACACCTCAGGCACCGAGGCCCGTGCGGCCATTGAGGCCGCGCAGATATCGGCAGGCGCGGACGGCGCTGGCCCGAACAGCACAGGCCAGGCCACCCCACAGGTGCTTCTGGTGCCCCGGGTGGATGGCAAGTACTCGTCGGTCGGCACGCTCGGCGCGGTCGAGCAGATCGGCCGGCTGCCCAGCGGCGAGCCCGCTGCGGCGATCCGCGGGCTGTCGCGGGTCCGGATCGGCAGCGGCACGGTCGGCCCAGGCGCCGCCCTGTGGGTCGAGGGCACCGTCGAGGTGGAACCGCCGGCCAGCGCCCGCGCCCACGAACTCGCGCGCGAGTACCGCGGGCTGGCCGCGACGATCCTGCAGAAGCGCGGCGCCTGGCAGGTCGTCGATGTGCTGCAACGGATAACCGATCCATCGGCTCTCGCCGACAGCGCCGGCTACGCCACCTACCTGACTCTTGAGCAGCGCAAGGAGCTGCTGGAGACGATCGACCCCGAGACGCGGCTCGACCGGCTGACCGGATGGGCCAGGGACCAGATCGCCGAGCTGGATGTCGCGGAGACGATCCAGAACGATGTCCGCGAGGGCATGGAGAAGCAGCAGCGCGAGTTCCTGCTCCGCCAGCAGCTCGCCGCGATCCGCAAGGAGCTGTCCGAGCTGAGCGGCGAGCCGGGGTCGGAGGAAGAGGACTACCGGGCCCGCATCGAGGCGGCCGACCTGCCGGAGAAGGTGACCGAGGCAGCGCTGAAGGAAGCCGAGAAGCTGGAGCGCTCCTCAGATGCCTCACCCGAGGCCGGGTGGATCCGCACCTGGCTGGACACGGTCCTGGAGATCCCGTGGAACTCACGGACCGATGACGCCTATGACATCGCGGGCAGCCGCACGATCCTGGACGCGGACCACGCGGGTCTTGACGACGTCAAGGACCGCATCATCGAGTACCTGGCCGTTCGCAAGCGCCGGTCCGACAAGGGCCTGACCCTGGTCGGCGGCCGCCGCAGCGGTGCGGTCCTCGCCCTGGCCGGCCCGCCTGGCGTGGGCAAGACCTCACTCGGCGAGTCAGTGGCCCGCGCCATGGGCCGGAAGTTCGCCCGGGTGGCCCTCGGCGGCGTCCGCGACGAGGCCGAGATACGCGGTCACCGGCGGACCTACGTTGGCGCGCTGCCCGGCCGGATCGTGCGGGCTGTCCGCGAGGCGGGCTCCATGAACCCGGTGATCCTGCTCGACGAGGTCAACAAGCTCGGCGCGGACTACCGGGGTGACCCGACCGCGGCGCTGCTGGAAGTGCTCGACCCGGCGCAGAACCACACGTTCCGCGACCACTACCTCGAGGTCGAGCTGGACCTGTCCGACGTGCTCTTCATCGCGACCGCCAACGTGGCGGAGGCGATACCCGAGCCGCTGCTCGACCGGATGGAGCTGATCGGCCTCGACGGCTACACCGAGGACGAAAAGGTGACGATCGCGCGGATGCACCTGCTGCCCCGGCAGCTGGAGCGGGCCGGCCTCGACGGCGACGACGTGACCCTGACCGACGGCGCGCTGCACCGGATCGCCGCCGAATACACCCGCGAGGCTGGGGTGCGCGCCCTGGAGCGGGGCATTTCCCGGGTCCTGCGGAAGATCGCCGCGCAGCTCGCGGCGGGCGCGGCCACGCTACCGCTCACTGTGGGCCCCGACGATCTGCACGGTTACCTGGGTCACCCACGGCACACCCCGGAATCGGCGGAACGCACCGCGGTTCCTGGTGTGGCGACCGGCCTGGCGGTCACCGGCGCCGGTGGCGACGTCCTATTCATCGAGGCGTCCCTGGCCGATCCGGAGACTGGCACGACCGGGGTTACCCTGACCGGCCAGCTGGGTGACGTGATGAAGGAGTCGGCGCAGATCGCCCTGTCCTACCTGCGGTCGCACGGCGCGGAGCTCGAGCTCCCGGTCGGCGACCTGAAGGAGCGGGGGGTGCACGTGCACGTGCCGGCCGGCGCGGTGCCGAAGGACGGCCCGAGCGCCGGGGTGACGATGACCACGGCCCTGGCGTCGCTGCTGTCCGGGCGGCTGGTCCGCTCGGACGTGGCGATGACCGGCGAGGTCTCGCTGACCGGGCGGGTACTGCCCATCGGCGGGGTGAAGCAGAAGCTGCTCGCCGCGCACCGGGCTGGCATCACGACGGTGCTGATCCCCAAGCGGAACGAGCCTGACCTGGAGGATGTGCCGGAGAACGTGCGCGCGGCGCTGGAGATCCACCCGGTCAGCGATGTCCGGGAGGTGCTCGACCTGGCCCTGGAGCCAGCCACCTCGCGGTCAGCCATCGCCGCCTGACCGCACCATCCTGGCCGCGGCGGGCCTTCGGGCCCGCCGCCGCGCTGGTCGCGGGGGCCAGCACGTGATCAGGCCAGTACCGGCTTGCTTATCTCGGTGCCGACCACCACGACCGGGCACGGAGCGTGCCGCAGGCAGGCCCGGGCCACCGGCCCGATCACCTCGAATTGGGAAGTCGCGGCGTCCCCGAGCACGAGCAGGTCGGCGCCCGCGGCGCGGTCGATCAATACCTTGGCGGCCAGTCCATCAACGACCTCCGCATCCACCGAGACCTGCGGGCGGGGGCCGAGCGCGGTGTGCACCATGGCCTGGAGCAGGGCACTGGTCGGCTGGACAGCCTCCCCCGGCATCAGCCGGCGCGCATGGCCCGCATAGGGTGCCGCCCTCGCCCGGCCGGGATCCTGTGCACACACCACGTGCAACCGGGACTGCCGCAGCCGGGCCTCCCGCGCTGCCCACCGGAGCGCGGCGAGCGAGGCCATCGACCCGTTCACACCAACGACAACACGCCGCTCCTGGTTCATCCCAGCACCCGCCTTTCACTTACGCATCGCGAGCGCATGTCACCCAGGGTGAACCTTCCCGTAGATGGCCCAAGGCAACCAGGACTGCGGGAACTGGTCCGCGCGAGGCTCTACCGGAGGCCGACCCCCGGCACCGGGTGACCATCTTCCAGGTAGACAACGGTGCTGGCTTTCCTGGCGGCGCCGACCCGCCGCCGGATAGGCCCCCTGAGCAGGGTCAAGGCATCGGCGAACGAGACGATCCGGTGCTCCGAGATCTCTTCCTGCTGAAGCGTGACGCCGCGGAAGCTGGCGTCGTCAAGCGGACCGCAGTCAAAAAGAAAACGGATGCCGCCCGGGCGGCCGGGGCGCTGGCGGCGGAAATCCACACACGCCAGGCGGCCGCTCTGCACCTCGAGGCCGCACTCTTCCCGGACCTCGCGGCGGCAGGCCTCCCACGGTGTCTCGCCGTCGGCCTCCATCACGCCGCCGGGAATGGTCCACCCGGATTTGTAGGTCGGCTTGAGGATGAGGAGCCGGCCCTTGCGGTCAAAGATCATTGCTCCGGCTGACACGGGGATGGCCGGGACAGCGAACGCGGACTCACCAGCCAACCGGTCCCCACCATCGGTCACGCCAGCCAGGCTACGCCAGGCGTTCGCGCCCTCGATCACGGCAACCGGATGCGTAAACTGCGTACTCTGGGCAGGATTTGGCCTATGCCGAATGACATCAGCCCCCCCGATCTGGACGTCCTCGCCCGTGACGACGTCAGCGAACTCTTCGGCTGGCCGGTCAGCCTGCTTGACCAGATACTCGACGTCGAGAGCCTGGCCGGAGACCGCGTCATATGGATCGACGAGTGGCGCCGCCGGGACGCCGAGCTTCGGCCGCCGGCCCCAAGCGTTTCCCCCGCCAGCAGGCCGAAGACGTCTGGCAGGCCTCGCTCGAGGCCTGGCTCGACCCGTTCACCCGCGGAGAAGAGGCCGACGGGCGAATGCGCCGGCTGGCCGGCCGCCTGGGCGCCGCGCTCTACGGGCCGCCAGATGCGACGGCTCTGCGCGAGCGGCTCAGGCGCATTGACGACCATCTCGCGGAGGAACGCGATCGCAGCCTCCGCGCGGAATCGCAGCAGCACCGTGATCTGGTCGCGCAATGGCTGGCCGCCCCTGGCCCCCTGGACGACGTGACCGGCCTGCCGTGGGATCTTCTGGCCCGCTACCGGTGGCGGCCTGATCCGGTGCTGGGGCACGTGCCCACCCCCCTCAACGCGGCCCGGCAGTGGGCGCTGGCCGAGGCCCCACCCGAGACGCTGCGCCTGGCCAGGCAGTTCCGCCCAGACGGCCTCAATGGGCTGGCCGCCGCCGGCGGCGACCTCGAGCAGTTGGCCCTGGCGACCTTTCCCCGGCGGATCGTCGAGACAGCCGAACGCGGAACCCGGCAGGCGAAGCTAGCCGAACAGGTACTTCGGCTGTGGCACGCCCCAGCCACGCGGCGCTTCCTGCTCAGGGAAACGGCGTCCGGCTGGCCCAAGGACCTCCGAGAGCTGGACCCGCCCGCTTCGGTACCGGATGGAACGGGCCCTGATCCTGGCCGGCCCGGTGAGGGCGCGGGCAGATGACTTCCGCCTCGGCGTCGAGCCGGTTACCGCTCGCCAACGATCATCGACAGGTTTATCGCGTCGGCCATCGCCTGGCAGCCCGCGTCGTTCGGGTGCAGGTGATCGCCACTGTCGTAGGCGGGGCTGAGCGCGGTGGGGTCGCTGGGGTTCGCGACCGCCGAGGCGAAGTCGATGACACCGTCGAAGGCATGGCCGGTCTTGATCCAGGTGTTGACCTCGCTCCTCGTCTTCTCGGCCGTGGCCGAGAAGACGAAGGATCCCCCGAACGGGGTGATCGTGGCGCCGTAGATCCGCAGCCCGCGGGCGTGGGACTGGGCGATGATCTGCTGATCGGCCGAGATGATCTCGTCGGCGGTCGCTCCGTATCCGATGTCGTTGACGCCTTCGAGCAGGATGACGGCACGAACGCCGGTCTGGGCGAAGACATCTCGGTCCAGGCGGGCCAGCGCGGGCACGCCGTAGTAAGGCTGGCCGTCGCGGGGAGCCAGCAGCCGATTGCCGCCCAGTCCCGCGTTCACCACCGACAGGGCCGGGCCGGGCCGGGCGTTCAGCCTTCGGGCCAGGTCATCAGGCCAGCGCCGGTTGGCGTTGCCAGTCGTGTTGGCGGTGTCGGTGATCGAGTCGCCGAGGGCCACCACCGAGCCGATGCCCCGGCTGGGCGCGCGCACGTCCACCCCGCTGATGAACATCCAGCACGGCGTGTCCCCGTAGACCGCCCCCGACACCGACGACGCCAGGTCGCCGCTGCCCAGGTAGTTGCCTTGGGCGGTGAACGGATGATTGGTGACCGGGCCGGTCGGGCCGGGGACGTAGACGCTGACGAGCAGGGCTGACAAGGCCGCGACCCGGAGCGGGACGGGGTCGCTGAGCGCGTCACCGCCGGCGGCCAGGGTCACCGCCTGCTGCCCGCCGAAGGTCAGTTCGCGGACCGTTCCCGGCACGGCGTCGGCGCCGGAGGCCTGGACCGCGACCGAAGCATGCCCGACCTGCATGGCCTGGGTGCCGAATGCGTTGCTCAGGCGGATGCGCACGATGCTGCCGCCCGCGCTGAGAAAGACGACGTTGCGGACGGTCTGGTTGGTCAAGCCGGTGCCGGCCGGGCAGGTGGAGCCCGGGATGGCCGAGCCGACCACCGGGCTCGCGCCCCAGGCCGTCACCCAGATCCCGCCTCCTCCGGCCGCGCCGGGCGCGGGTTGCGCCCCTGACGCCGCCATCACCGGAATGGTCACGACGATGGCGCTGGCCACGGCGGCGGCCACCACGGCAAACGTGCGGCGGCGGTAAATACCGATTCTGTGCTCGACACGTGCCAAAAAGTCTCTCACGCCCGGCCATCCTTCGTAGTCCGCCAGGAACTGTCAAGGGACACTACTATCACTAAACCGGTATAGGCAAGGTCATGAATCTTTCATGGGAACGGAATGCTGGTGACGCCAGGACATGACTCATATGCAGCCGTCAATCGGGGCGGAACGGCCCCTCACGCCTATTGGCACGCTGAATCCAGCCTTTCATGCTCGTTCTATCGCGCCGGCCGGGCCTTCCGCGGGCGGCTAGGCCAGGGTCACCCGGCCAGCCGGGGCGGCGGGAGAACGGGCGGGTGGGCCGTTCGTTGCTTCACCGCTTGACAATAGATAATGCTATCGTTAAATATTGCAGATATGCTTAACGATGTGGCACGGGTCTTCGATGCGCTGGCCGACCCGACGCGCCGCGACGTTGTGCAACTCTTGAGCCATGGGCCGCGCCGGGCGGGCGAGATCGCCGCGGCGGCAGGCACATCTGGGCCGGCCATGAGCCGCCACCTGCGGATTCTGCTCGCCACTGGGATCATCACCGACGAGCGTTCGCCGGTCGATGCCCGGGTCCGCGTGTTCCACCTGCGGCCCGAGTCGATGGCCGCCGCGGCGGCCTGGCTCGACCAGTTGCAGGCACACTGGGACGAGCAGCTCCGGTCGTTCCAGCGCCACGTCACGAGGAGGAACCCGGGATGACCGAAGATCGTTCAATCTCGGCCGCGGTCGAGGTACCGGTGGACCCGGCGACGGCGTTCGCCGCGTTCACCGACGAACTCGACCTGTGGTGGGTGCGGGGGCCGATCAACTACTTCGACGCCGCCCGGGCCGTCGCCATGGTCTGCGAGCCAGGGGTGGGGGGCCGGCTGATCGAGGTGTATGACGCCGCGACAGGTGAGGGCCTGGAATTGGGCCGGATCACCGTGTGGGAGCCGGGTGCCCGGTTGTCATGGACCAGTTCGGTTGATGACGTCCGGATCGACGTCCGTTTCGATCCCATCTCATCGGGGACGAATGTCCGGGTCGAGGCGACCATCCCGGCCGGCGGGACCGATCAGGGCGGGACGGCGTGGGTCCGGGTGGTCGGCAAGTGGTTCGGCGCATGGTGTGCGCACCGGGACACCGCATCAGGCCCGCAGCCAGATCTGGCCCGCCTGGCCGTAGGCATCTACTACGCCAAGCCGGCGGCGGCGGCCCACTGGCTGGCCGCCGCCTTTGGCCTCGAATCGCCCGACCCGCTGCCCCAGGGCCCCGATCCGCTGCCTGACACCGGGCACGGCCATCCATGGATCGAGTTCCGCGTCGGGAACTGCTCGCTGTTTATCTTCAAGCTCGACGGCGACCTGCCGCACGGGACGCCGGCCACACACGAGCCGTGGGTCTACGTCGACGACCTCGACGATCACCTGGCCCACGCGGCCGCGAGCGGGGCGACGATCCTGACCCCGATCACCTCGACTGGCTTTCGGGCCTACACCGCCCAGGACCTCGAAGGGCACCGGTGGACGTTTGCCCAGGCCCGCCCCACGATGCGCTGAGGGGCACGGTAACCCGCCGGTACCGCCAGCGCCGGCGCGCACCAGAGACTTCCTGAGCGGCGACGGCGGCCCGCTTCGGTCGTGCTGGGGGACCTTCAGCACCAGGGCGACGGTGTCGTCGCTGCTGTCTCCGCCGCTGTAGGCGAGGGCGGCCTGCTGGATGGCGTCCGCGATCCGTGCCGCGGACACGCCGCCCAGGGCGGCGACGACGTCGCGGAGCCGGTCCTCGCCGTAGATGTCATGGCTGATACGGTCGCGGGCCTCGGTGACGCCGTCCGTGAACAGCACCAGGCTGTCACCGGCCCGCAGCAGCCCGCGTGAGTCGTGCAGGTCGGGATCGGGCAGGATGCCGAGCAGGGTCCCCGGCTGCCCGAATGTCTGCACCCGCCCGTCCGCGCGGTGCACCAGCGCCAGGGGGTGACCCGCGGAGCTGATCTGCACCGAGGCCCCGGCGAGGGTCGGCCGGACCGTGGCATAGATCGCGGTCAGGAAGCGCGGGTCATCGGTGAGCCACTCCAGCAAAGCCTGGTTCAAGGCGGCCAGGATCAGCCGCGGCCTGGTCTCCCGGTGGGCCTCCGCACGCAGGGTGTAGCGGGCCAGCGCCGTGCTCTTGGCCGCCGGGACTCCCTTGCCGCACACGTCGCCGACCACCATCCCCCAGCTGCCCCGGACCGACGGGAACACGTCGTAGAAGTCCCCGAGCACCTCGGCCCCGGTCCCCCCGGCCACATACCGCGCCGCGACCTGCAGGCCGGGAATGACCGGCAGCCGCGGCGGCAGCAGGCTCTCCTGCAGCGTCTGCGCCAGCGCGGCACGCTCAGCGCCGCGGGCCAGCGCAACCTGCAACGCCACCTCACCGGAGGCCAGATGAGCCAAGGTCTCCAGCACCTCGACCTCTCCGGCGCTCCAGCGCCGCGGCAGGTCGTCAGCCACGCAGAGCGCGCCCACGACATCGCCGTCCGGGCCGCGCACCGGGAACCCAGCCCACGCGATCACGCCCGCCGGCTCACCCGGGCAACTGACGGCGGCCCGCGGGTCCACCCGGACGTCCTCGATGACAAGCCTGTCCCCCGAGCTGATCACATGCTGGCACAACGACTGCCCGACGTGGCTGGCCGCGCCCGGGATGCCGAGACTGGTCCTCCCGGAGACTGGATGCTGACCGGCGACCGTGACGGACGCCAATGGCGTGCCCAGGACCATCGCCGCCAGCCGTGCAACACGATCAAAGGGTTCCGCTGCGCCGGTAACCCGACCCGAAGCGCTACCCAGGAATGCCATATATTGCTGCTTCCGCCGATGTGATGACATTGCGTGCCGACATCCGAGCGAAGCGGGGTCCAGGCCTCGAGCCATCCAACCACAGGCCGGGCGGGTCGAAGTCACCCGGGTCCGGATCATGGCGAAAGCCGGTGCGTCGGCGTGCACACCGGCTTTCATCGGGACGTAATGGAGGGCGGGCGCTGGGTCAGCGCCAGGCGCAGCAACATGATGATAAGTAAGGGGGCACATTGGCGGGCGATTGCCCTAATAAGGACACTACGCTGAATTTGTCGCGTTTACAAGCGTGCGATGAGCTGGTGAATGTTAACATTGCCGGGCCTTTCCCCGCTCCAAAGGAATTCCCGGATTTTCGATACATAGCCGCGCGGGATGCGTGCGTGGTAGCTGACCCCGGTAGCTGACCCCGGTAGCTGACCACGGGGCGGTCACGCGCGGCACAGGCGGGCCGCGTGGGCCAGGCAGTCACCGTAGTCGGGGAGCAGCCCGGCGGACCGCGCCTCGGCCAGCGAAGGGGCGGCCGCGTCCTTGTCGGACAGGATCATCTCCAAGTCTTCGGGCCAGGCGATGCCGATCTCGGGGTCGAGCGGGTGCACGCCGTGCTCGCGGCCGGGGGCATACGGGGTGGAGCACAGGTACAGCACCGTCGCTTCGTCGCTCAGCGCCATGAACGCGTGCCCCAGTCCGTCGGCGATGAAGACCGCCCGACGGGTTTCGTCGTCGAGCGGGACCGCCGCCGCGCGCCCGAAGCCGGGCGACCCGACCCGGAGGTCAACGACGACATCCAGGACCGCGCCCCGCATGCAGGTGACGTACTTAGCCTGGCCCGGCGGTACATCGGCAAAATGGATGCCCCGGATGACCCCGCGCCGGGAAACCGAGCAGTTCGCCTGCGCCACGTCCAGGCCGTGGCCGAGGTCAGCCTGGAACTCTGCGTCACGGAACCATTCGAGGAAGCTTCCCCGGCTATCCGAGAGGACACGCGGCGTGAAGACCCAGGCGCCGTCGATGTCGAGTGCGTCCATGCGGAAACCGTAGACGGCGCCGAACCCGCCCCGCTACGATCTTACGCGATGTAGTTTTCCAACTACTTTAAGTTGCTCAACGTAAGAACGCCGCTGGTGACGTAAGCCTGGAGGGGGCGGGGTCGCGAGTGCTGCCGAAACCCGGTGAGTCGGGCGGTGCTCCCTTCCCGGCCAGCGCTACTTTGCCGGGCCGCGTGCCCTTCCCGGGCAACGCTACTTTGCCGGGCGGCGCTCCCTTCCCGGGCAACACGGGGAGCCTGCCAAAGGCCGCCCGGCTCGGCCTGGTCGCCGAGCGTGATCCCCGGTGCGCCGCCCTGGTGGAACGCCTGCTGCGGGCGTCGGTCCGCGCCTTGCCCCAGGCCTGGCTGGCCGGCGAGTTCGCCTTCACGCTGGCCGGGACGCGCGGCCCGGAGGACACGTGGCAGCTGCGCCCGGCTGGGACCAGCCCGCGTGACGGGACCATTGCCGCGCTCGGCTTGATGCGGCTTCCCGGACGGGACCAGCGCGCCGTGCTGGGCGGTGAAGATTGCCATGACCTGGTGGGACGTCTGGCCAGGCGGCTGGACCGGATCACCAGCCGCCGCGACACGGCCCTGCTCTGCTGGGCCGCCGCTGAGGCCGGGCACGGCGAACTGCCGCACGCGCTGGACCGGCTAGCCGAGCTTGACCGGCGGGATGACCCCGTGGACGTGATAGCCGCGGCGTGGGTAGTGACGGCACTGGTCGCCGCGCGTCCGCTCGCCGACGTCGAGCAGCACCTGGCCGCCGCACGGGACCGTCTGCTGGCCGCCCGGGACGGTGTCTATCCGCACGTGGCCGTCGGGACCACGTCGTGGTATCGCTCCCATGTGGGCAGCTTCGCCGACCAGGTCTACCCGGTTCAGGCTCTCGCCCGGCTGCACGGCAGCGCCGACGACCCGGGGGCGCTGGCCGCCGCGGAATCGGTGGCCGCCGCGATCTGCCGCGCGCAGGGCAAGGCCGGGCAGTGGTGGTGGCACTACGACTCGCACACCGGCGATGTGGTCAGGACCTATCCTGCCTACAGCGTCCACCAGTACGCGATGGCGCCGATGGCGCTGCTTGACCTCGCCGACGCCGGCGGCCAGGACTACCTCGAGGCGATCTGCCGGGGCCTGCGGTGGCTCGCGGAGCCGCCCGAGACCGGCGAGGACCTCATCCTCGATGAGCCGCCGGTCACCTGGCGGAAGGTGGCCCGCGGTGACCGCCGGACGGTGCGCGGAATGCGCGCGGCATCCACCCGGCTGCGCCCCGCGATGCGCCTGCCGGTGCTCAACCGGGTGCTGCGGCCCGGGACGGTCAACCACGAGTGCCGCCCGTTCGAGCTGGGATGGCTCCTCATGGCCTGGCTGCCCGCGATGGCCTGGCTGGGTTGAGCGCGGGCCCGGCGCGGGCGGGAGGCCAGATCAGTCGGTGTGGCTATCGGCGAGCCGGGCGGCAAAGGCGGCGGCCTGCGCTCGCCGCTGCATGCCCAGCTTGGTGAGCACGGACGATACATAGTTCTTCGCGGTCTTCTCGGACAGGACCATGCGCTCGGCGATCTGCCGGTTCGTCAGCCCCTCGCCGATCAGCTCCAGGACCCGCTTCTCCTGATCGGTCAGCGCCGAGAGAGGGTCGAACACCGGCCATCCGCTCACGTAGCCGCTCCATCACCCGCTGGGTCGCGTGCGCGTCGAGCATCGACCCGCCGCCCGCCACTGTGCGTACCGCGCTGACCAGGTCGGAGCCACAGGTCTGCTTCAGCACGTAGCCCGCCGCGCCGGCCATGATCGCACCGAGGAGAGCCTGATCATCTCCATACGAGGTGAGCATCAGGCAGGCGGTCCCGGGCAGCGTGGAACGGATCTCCCGGCACACCGACACCCCGTCACCGTCGGGCAGCCGCACGTCGAGCACGGCCACATCCGGCCGCAATGCCGGTATCCGGCTGAGCGCCGACACCGCGGTCCCGGCCTCTCCGATCACCTCCATGTCCGGTTCGGCATCCAGGAGATCCCGCAGGCCGCGACGGACGATCTCGTGATCGTCAACGAGAAACACGCTGATCCGCCGCTCTGCCGCACGGGCTTCCCCCGCACGGGCCTCCCCCCCACTCGTCTCCATCGCACTCACCTCCACCGGTCTGATTAACGACGTGTCATCATTAAGTTACTCTTTGTAGCGCCAACTTCGTTAAACAGGCACGCCGAAAGGGTTGACCACGGTGCTGACGAGCTCAGTGGGCCTGCGGGTTCTCGTCGTCGATGACCTCGAGGACATGCGACTCCTGATTCAGCGTGCACTGAGCGCCCGCGGGTACGCGGTGGATGTCGCGGCCACGCTGGCGGAAGCGCGTGGGATGGACCCGGGCGGGTACGACGCGGTGGTCCTCGACGTCCACCTCGGCCGGGAACGGGGCACCGACCTGGTGGAAACGCTGCGCTCGGAAGATCCCGCCGCGGCCGGGCGCTGCCTGGTGATAACCGGCGGAACCGCCGATACGCTCCCGGACGGCGTCGCGTTCCTGACCAAACCGTTCCAGCTGGACGAGCTCATCGATGCCGTGCGCGGGCTGCACGGGGTGGATACCCAGGGGGCCAATGGGGACGGGGGCATCGCCGGGCCCGGCGCGCACCCCGCCGCTGCGCACCCCGCCGCTGGGCACCCCGCCGCTGCGCACCCCGCCGCTGGGCACCCCGCCGCTGGGCACCCCGCCGCCGCGGCGCCCGGCGGGAACCACCGAGCCGGTGAGCCCCAGACCTGGCAGCTACTGCGGCTGACCCGTCGGCTCCGCGCGCGGGAGCGGCATGAGCTGATCGACTTCCTGCACGACGGCCCGATCCAGGAACTCACCGCCGTCACCCTTGATCTTCAGATGATGTCCCGTTCGGCGCCGCCGGCTCTCCACCTCGACGCGGTGATCGAGCACCTGACCGCGGCGGGCGCGTCATTGCGCTGGCTGGTGGACGGACCCTGGCAGTCCGTCCAGCCCGAAACCGAGCTGACTTACTCCCTCCAGGAGCGCAGCGCGTGGCTGCTCGGCGCGCCGCTGCTCGTGGACAGCGACGGGAAGGCCGCCGATCTGGGCGCGGCCGAAGTCCCCGTCATCGCCGATGTCGTCGAACTGATGCTGCTGGGCATGGTGACCGCCAACCCACCGGCGCAGGCCCACGTCGCGGTGCGGGCCGACGAGCACCTCATCGAGATCGAGCTGATCCTCATCCCGGCCGGCGGAGACAACCAGCCGATCGGCGACCCGGTAACGGCCCAGGCCGCGCTGGACAGACTGGCTTCCGCGCTCGGGGCGCGGGGCCGAGCCAGTCTCTCCGGGCGGCAGTGGCGAGCTCAGATCGTCCTGCCCAGGCCGCCTGTACCGGTGCTGGAGCCCTCGAGCCTGCCCAGCGGGGTAACCGAGCGCTACGGCGCGTTGCCCACCGTACATAGCTAGCGGTAATGAATACACAGAGGTATCGTTGAATTACTTAAAGTCATGATTCGTTAAGTATCGTCCGCGGCGGCCCGGATCTTCGAGCGCGGCGGGCGGCCGAGGCTCAGATCGAAGGGGGCACCCGTGGGACCGGAAGATATGTCCGCACGGCATGAATGGCCAGCCGAGGTCGCCACCGGGGACGGGGCCGAGGCGTTGCGGGCCAGCGAACAGCAGTTCAGCCAGCAGTTCGGCCCCCTCCCCGTCGGCATGCTGGTGACCAGCCTGACCGCTGATCATCAGAACGCCTACCTCGCGGTGAACGAGACCTTCTGCCAGCTGACCGGCTACAACCGAGCGGAGCTGGGCCGCGGGGATTTCCTGGGCGACTTTCACCCCGACGACCAGCCTGCGCTCGAGGCCCTGATCGCCAACGTCATATCGGGCGGTACCGACCGGATCCGGGCGGACGCGCGCCTGGTCCGTAAGGACGGCGAGGATGTCTTCGTCCACCTGACCGGATCCGCGGTGCAGCCACCCGCGGGGGAACGTCATCTCGCGATCTTCATCGAGGACGCCCGCGCCGAGCAGCAGGCGTGGGCCGAGATAAGCCGGCTCGGGCAGGAACTTCAGCAGTCGCGCCGCATGGAGAGCGTGGGCCAGCTCGTCGGCGGCATCACGCATGACTTCAACAATCTGCTCACCGTGATCAGCAACTACGCGAGCCTGGTCCGCGATGAGGTGAGCGTCGCCGAGGCGACAGAGAGCGCGACCAGGTGGGAGCCGGTCCGCTGGGACGTGGAGCAGATCGAGGACGCCGCCGACCGGGCCAAGCGGCTGATAAAGCACCTGCTGGCCTTCACCCGCCGGGAAGAGGGCCAGCCGGTTCTGGTGGACTTCGGCCAGCTGATCAACGACGTGGCCCGGCTGCTGCGCGAGATGCTGGGCGAACGCGTCCCTCTCGTCACCCGGCCGGGCGCGGGCCTGTGGCCGGTGCAAGCCGATCCTGGGCTGCTGGAACAGATGATCATGAGCATCGCGGTGAACGCCCGCGACGCCATGCCGGCTGGCGGCCGGGTCAGCATAGACACCGCGAATATAGACACCGCGGATGCCTTGCCCGACCGGCAGGACGAGGCCGAGCTCGCCGAACTGCTCCCGGGACGCTACGTGGAGCTTCGTATCACTGACACCGGTGCCGGCATGGACGCGGTCACCGCCGAGCGGGCCTTCGAGCCCTTCTTCACCACCAAGAGCGGGGACCAGGCGGCCGGGCTCGGCCTGTCCACCGTGCACCGGTTCGCCACGCGGGCGGGCGGCCGGGCGTGGCTGCGCTCGGCACCGGGCCATGGGACCACCGTCACGGTGGTGCTGCCCGCCGCGCCCGGCTCCGGGTCCGGGGCGACCGGGCCGGCCGCCGCCGACTCTGAGCCGGTAACAGAGTCGGCCAGGGTGGTCCTCGTGGTGGACGATGACGCCACGATCCGGGCTGTCGCGCACCGGGTCCTGACCAGCGCCGGCTACCAGGTCATGACGGCGGGCAACGGCCAGGAGGCTCTTGACCTCCTCGAGAATTCAGCCGCGCCCCCCGACGTGCTCTTGACGGATGTCATCATGCCCGGCATGACGGGCGAGACCTTCGCGGCCCGGGTCAAGACGCTGCAACCTGGCATCCGGGTGCTGTTCATGTCGGGATATCAGCGCCCCGACGGCAGCGCGGAGGGCTGGCCCGGACTTCACCGGCCGGTCCTCGACAAGCCCTTCACCCGAGCGGCGCTGCTGGCCCGGATCACCCAGGTGCTGGCGGAAGACGGTATTGAGGACCAGGTTGAGCAGCCGGAGCAGCACCTGGTGCGGGTCAGGCGCAGGTAGCCCGGCCTCGCTGAGCAGCGCGGCGAGCGGTTACCGCCCGCTTCGGTACTTTCATCAACGACCTGCGGGCGGCCCGGCCCAGCGCACTGGCCGGGTCGCTCACGAGCCCCGCCACGGCCGGGTCAGCCGCGGCCGCCGCCGATTGGCGGATGCCCTTTCCGGAAAGTGCCAGTACCACTACACTGCCTTACGGTTGTCCCGGACCCCGGCAGCTCTTGAATTGTTTCTATCTCCGGGAGGCACGTTGTGCATGCCGACGGTATGCAGCCCCCCGCTGCCCTGCAATCTGCTAACCCGCCATCTACCGCATCCGGGCGCGCCTGAGCGCGCCCAGCATGGGCGCTACCGCTATGCTTGGCGCCTCCCTGCCGCCTCCCCGATTAAGACCGGCCATCCTGGGTAGCTTGCGATCCGACCAGCCACCCGGTGGGAATTTCCGGGCCTTATAACTCTGCGCTACCGAACGGAAGGATTTGGCAATGCTGGGTTACGTTGCAGCTATCCTCTTCATCATCGCGTTCCTGATCAACGCGACGAACACCGCCACCAGCACGGTCTTCGGTGTCACGAGCCTGATGCTGCTCGGGCTGTTCTGCCTCGCCCTGCACCTCGCGGGGGTGGGCACGGGCTGGGCGCCCCAGCGCCGGCGATGACCGCGGATCACGAGGCAGTCGTAAGGTGCAGCACCCCAGTGGAACGTGGGCTTCGGAGGTAAACAAATGAAAATTGGATCGGTGATACTCGTCATCTGGCTGCTTATTGGTGTCCTGGCGGCCGGCCAGCGTCATTACTTCAACGGATCCTATGACAGCTGTGTCAAGGTAGGCACGATCGCCCTGACGATTGTCGCGGGCCCCCTCAACTATGTCGGCGTGAACCCGAAGATCTCGTGCGTGGCACCGAAGCCAAGTAGCTGACGCATCGCATGCCATCCGCGCCGCCTTGTGCGGCGCGGATGGCATGCGCTCGTTCTGGGTGACGACGTTTGCGCTTTCCGCTGTTACCACTGAGGGCTGCGGCCCGCCACTATGAACCCGGCGGCGCGGCGATACGGCCCGGCCGGACGGCGCCGCATAGCACAACCCGGCATAGCATCGATGTGATATCGATTGTGCTCTTACGCGCTCGATATCACATCGATGGCTTGCCTCCGGCCACATCCCGGGCCGCCCGTGGTTACCCGGCGCGCCGGCCTGCTTTCGGCTATCGCGATCGCTGTCGGTGATATGCAGGCCCGGCGCGACCGATGCCCGGGCGCCGTGACCTGCGCCTCCACCGGACTCGTGGCCGAGCATGCCGCCGTGGGCGGTCCCCCGCCGCGGACGTATCGGTTCGATGTCGATTCTGGACAGGACGGTTACGGGAGGGTTACCGTCAACAATAATAGTAAAGTCAGTTTCACACAGCGAAAGTACATCGGCCCGGAGTGCCCGGATGAGCAACCTGCTGGTCGTCGAGGACCTGCGCGTCACCTACGGCGGCGTGACCGCCGTCGATGGTGTCAGCCTGGGCGTGGCTGAGGGCGAGATCGTCGGGCTGATCGGCCCCAACGGGGCCGGGAAATCGTCACTGATCGATGCGCTGACGGGCTACCACCCGCCCGCGGGCGGCCGGGTGACCTTCGATGGGGCATCGATCATGGGCGCCCGGCCGTACGCCATCGCGCGCCGCGGCCTGATCAGGACCTTCCAGTCGGTCGAGCTGTTCGATGACCTGACCGTCGAGGAGAATCTGCTGGTCGCGGCCGAGCAGCCGACGCTCTGGACCGCCCTGCGGGACCTGGTGGCACCGCCGCGGGCCCGCGGCAACGAGGACGTGGCCTGGGCCCGGGAAGCTTGCGGGCTCGACGATGTGGCGGACCGCCTCCCCAGCCAGCTTTCGCACGGGCGCCGGAAGCTGGTGGGTGTGGCCCGGGCGCTGGCCATGCGGCCGCGCCTGGTTCTCATGGACGAGCCGGCCGCGGGCCTGGACAACGACGAGAGCATCGCCTTCGGCGAGCGGGTCCGTTCGCTGCCGGAGCGCGGGGTGAGCGTGCTGCTCGTCGATCACGACATGGGGCTGGTGCTGAGCCTCTGCGACCGCATCGTGGTCATTGATTTCGGCCGGGTCATCGCATCGGGAACACCGGACGAGATCCGCGACAGCCCACCCGTCATCGAGGCCTATCTGGGGAGGCACGGTGGCGACCACGAGCGGATCTGAGCGCCCGAAGGTCGTGCAGGTCGAAGGCCTCGACGCCGGGTACAACGGAAACCCGGTGGTCCGCGACCTGACGCTGCACGTGTTCGAGGCGGAGATCGTGACCCTGCTCGGGGCCAACGGCGCGGGCAAGACGACGACCCTGTCCACCATCGCCGGGCTGCAACGGCCAATCGCCGGCTCCATCCGGATGGACAACCAGGACATCACGGGCAAGTCCGCGTACCGGCTGGCCCGCACCGGCCTCTCGCTGGTTCCTGAGGGCCGCGCGCTGTTCGCCGGCCTGACCACGCGGGAGAACCTCCGGCTGAGCGCTGGGCGGGGCCGCGCCGCCAGCCGTGGCCACGACGAGGTGCTCGACCTGCTCCCGGAACTGCGCAAGTGCCTGGACCGTAAGGCCGGCCTGCTGTCGGGCGGAGAGCAGCAGATGCTCGCGGTCGGCCGCGCGATCGCCCGGCGCCCGCGCGTCCTGCTCATCGACGAGATGAGCCTCGGCCTGGCCCCGGTCGTGGTCGAACGGCTGCTGCCGGTGCTCCGGCGGGTGGCCGACGAGCTACGGACGGCGGTGCTCCTGGTGGAGCAGCACGTGGCCCTGGCGCTGGAGATCGCGGACCGGGCCTACGTCATGGCTCACGGGCGGCTGGTCCTGGAGAGCCCCGCGGCCCGGTTGCGGAACCGCCGCGAACTGCTGAAGGCCTGCTATCTCGGCGACCTGGACCAGGCGGCCCAGCTGGCCGGGGAATGACCCCGCGCTCCAACCGGCGCCGCGGGCGTACCGATCGGATTTCACCCCGAAAACAACATGACCCGATCAAAAGAGGAGACACGATGGCGGTTAACGTGGGGAGGGCGCGGCCGGCCGCAGTGCTGGCCGCGATGACAGCGTGCGGTCTGCTCGCGGCCGGCTGCGGGAGCAGCGGGGGGAGCGGGGGCACCTCAACCGCTTCGGGGTCGGCCAGCGCGACCCAGAGCGCGTCACCAGCGGCGGCCCTGGGCACACCACACCCGGCCAGCGGCTCGCCGGTCGTGTTCGGCCTGCTGAACCTGCAGTCGGGACCGGTCACGTTCCCCGAGGTCGCCGGGGCCGAGCAGGCCGCCGCCCAATATGTCAACGAGTACCTGGACGGCATCAACGGGCACCCCATCAAGATCGTTGTGTGCGCTACCGATGGTCAGCCCGCCACGTCCGCGCGATGTGCCAACCAGCTGCTGAACGATCACCCGGTGGCGATCCTCGGCGGAGCCGACACCGGCGCCCCGGGGGCGATGCCGGTGTGGCAGCGGGCCAATCTCGCCTACCTCGGCGGGATCCCGTTCACCCCGGCCGAGTCGAACTACCCCAACGCCGCCATCTTCGATGACGTCTCGGTCGCCGACAACGCCGCCGCCTCGGTGTACGCGGCGCAGACCCTGCACGCGAAGACCGCGGCCATCATCTACACGTCCGACACGCAGGGCACGTCAGTGGCCGACAACGTCATCGCGCCCACGATGAAGAACGTCGGGTTCACCAAGGTGACGAAGATCCCGGTGCCGCCCACCGCCACGGATGTCACCTCGGCGGTGGCGGCCGCGATCGGCTCGCACCCGGATGTCGTGTACATCGATGACCCGAACTCCTGCCCGCAGGTGCTCAGCTCGCTGAAGCAGCTGGGCAGCACGGCCAAGGTCCTGGGCGTCAACCCGTGCACCGCGCCCGCGGCCATCGCCGCCGCCAACGGCGGCGCAACCGGCATGTACTACTCCTCGCCGGTGCTCAGCCCGGATGCCGGAACGCCGGAGTCCAACCTCTACCTGGCCGTGCTCAAGAAGTACGCCCCGGCGACCATCGCCCTCGACTCGCTCACCGCGATGGGCTTCGCCACGGTCATCAACGTGCAGTCCGCGCTGGCCAAGTTCACCGCGGCGCAGCTGACCACGGCCAAGATCCTGGCCGCGTTCCGGACCGGGGCCAGCCATCCCAACTTCATGGCGCACGCTTACACCTGCGACAGCAAGCAGCTGGCCGGGGCGACCGCGGTGTGCAACACCTTCCAGCAGATCCGGCAGGTGCAGGGAACGAAGATCGTGGTGGCTGACCCGAACTGGGTGACGGCGGGCTCCTACTACAAAGGCTGATCCCAAGACCGGGGCCCGCCCAGGCGGCGGGCCCCGGTCCTGACCCGCCAGGTGAGGTGCACGACGTGTCAACGTACCTGCTCTTCCTTCTGCTGGGACTCGGCGGGGGATCGGTCTACGCCATTCTCGGGCTCGGCCTGGTGCTCAAGTACCGCAGCACGGGCGTGGTCGACTTCGCCCAGGGTGCCGTGGCCATGTATGGCGCCTATGTCTTCATCGGCCTGCGGACGTCCGGTGTCCTCCAGCTCCCGTGGATCGTGCTGCCCCACCAGCTGACCCTGTCCCCGCACGGACTGCCCGCCGTCCCGGCCCTGATCATCACGCTCGTGTATGGCGCCGCCCTCGGCATCCTGCTGTATGTGCTCGTCTACCGCCCGCTGCTGCGGGCGGCGCCGCTGACCAAGGTCTGCGCGTCGGTCGGCGTGATGCTGGCCCTGGAGGCGATCGCGGTTCTCAATTTCGGGACCACGCCGACCTCGGCCCCGTCGGTCCTGCCCACCGGCAGCTTCGTCCTGGCCGGGATCGTCGTCCCGGTCAGCCAGCTCTGGCTGGCCGGCATCGTGATCGTGCTGGCGGCAGGCCTGGCCGCGGCGTACCGCTACTCACGCTTCGGGCTGGCCACCCGGGCCGGGGCGGAAAACGACGTCGGGGCGGCGCTGGTCGGCCTGTCCGCGAACCGGATCGCCGCGCAGAACTGGGTCCTCGCGACCGTGCTGGCCACGCTGTCAGGCGTGCTGATCGCGCCGATCTCCGAGGTGGACCCGACCTCCTACACCCTGTTCATCGTGCCCGCGCTCGGCGCGGCGCTCATCGGCCGGTTCTCCTCGTTCGGCGTCACGGCGGCCGCGGGGCTGCTGCTCGGCGTGGTCCAGTCGGAGATCGTCAAGCTGCAGACCGTCTTCACCTGGTTGCCGCAGCAGGGGCTGGGTGACGGGGTTCCCTTCGTGATCATCCTGGTGGTCATGACGCTCAGCGCGCAGCGGTTGCGGTCGCGCGGGCTGTCGGGCAGCTGGCGCAACCCATCCATCGGACGGCCCGCCCGGCCGGCCGCGACAGCGGCGCTCACCTTCGTCGCCGGGCTGGTGGCGATGTACCTGCTGCACGGCTCGGACCGGGTGGCCCTGATGGCGTCCGTGGTGTCGGTCTGCCTGTGCCTGTCGCTGGTCGTGCTGACCGGCTACGTCGGGCAGGTATCGCTGGCCCAGATGTCGTTCGCGGGCATCAGCGCGTTCACGCTCAGCCACCTCAGCCAGGACTGGGGCGTCCCGTTCCCGTTCTCACTGCTGCTGGCCGCGCTGGCCGCAGTGCCGGTGGGCATCCTGATCGGGCTGCCCGCGCTCCGGGTGCGGGGCGTGAATCTGGCCGTCATCACGCTGGCCGCGGCGGCCGCCATCGACGCGCTGGTGTTCAACCCGACCTGGTTCAGCGGCGGGCTGGCTGGCCGCAACGTCCCGCCGCCGACGTTGTTCGGCCTGGACCTGGGCGTTTCGCAGGGCAGCTCCTACCCACGGATGATCTTCGGCATTCTGCTGCTGGTCATCGTTACGCTGGTCGGGCTGTCCGTGGCCCGGCTGAGGAACTCCGCGACCGGGCGCATGCTCATCGCGGTGCGCTCCAACGAGCGGGCCGCCGCGGCGGCCGGGATCAGGGTTGCTCCGGCCAAGCTGTTCACCTTCGCGCTCTCGGCGTTCATCGCCGGGCTGGCCGGCGGCCTGCTCGGCTACCTGCAAGGCAACGTCTCCGCGCCGACGTTCGGGGTGTTCACCTCGCTGGGCCTGCTGGCGATCGCTTATGTGGCCGGCATCGGCCGGGTCGCGGGCGCGGTGATCGCGGGCCTGCTGATGTCCGCGAACGGGTTCTTCGTGAATTTCCTGAATGAGCATCTCAGCATCGGGCAATACCAGACGATCGTCGCCGGGATCGCCCTCGCCCTCACGGCGATCAAGAACCCGGACGGCGTGGCGAGCGAACTGGCCAGCGCGGCCCGGGGCCCCGGGAGGTGGCTCGGGGTACTCCGCGACCGCGTGCTCCCGGCCCGGCCAGGCCGTGCGTCAGCCCGCGAAGTGCGGGCCGACATCCCCGATCCCGTCAATGCGGCTGACTAGTCCCTGCCGCTACAGGCGGGCGGCCTCCGGTGCGGGCGTGCCGTGGCCCTCTTCCCAGGAGACGATCCGGTTCCGCAGCACGCCGACGTGCTCGATCTCCGCCTCCACGACGTCACCGGGCCGCAGGTAGAAGTCGAACGGGTCAGGCTGCACCGCCGCCACCCCGGAGATCGTTCCCGTCGTCAGGATGTCACCCGCGCTGTATCCCTGCGGGGAGTGGTAGGCGACCAGCTGAGGCATGGACAGCACCATCCGGCTGGTGTTGCCTTTCTGCCTGATGTCGCCGTTGACCCGGAGTTCCATGGCCAGGTTGTGCGGGTCGGGGATCTCGTCAGCGGTGACGATCCAGGGACCGATCGGGCAGAACGTGTCGATGGCCTTGCTGAACGAGAAGACCCCCGACTTCATCTCGCGGCGCTGGATGTCCCGCGCCGTGATGTCGTTGAAGACGGTGAAGCCGGCGATGAAGCCGGCCGCCTCGTCAGCCGAGAAGAACTTGCCTGACTTGCCGATGATGATGGCCAGCTCGAGCTCATAGTCCAGCTCATTGGTCAGGTGCTCCGGGTAGATCACCGCGTCGTCCGGGCCGATGATGGCGTCTACGTTCTGGAAGAACACGATGCCCTTGTGCACCGGATGGGACCAGTTGACCTTGGCCAGTTCTTCGTGATGCTCGGTGAAGTTCCCCGCGGTGTGGAAGAACTTCTTCGGGACGATCGGCGCGCGCAGCCTGACGTCGGCGAGGGGGGCCCGCTCACCGGTCTCGCCGACCGCGCCCGCGCGCTCGAAGTACTCCCGCGTCGACCGGCAGTCCAGCTCGACCACCACGTCGCCGTCAATCCGCCCGGTCCGGTGGTCATCAAAGGTCACCAGCTTCATGGCCGTTCCCTTCGCCGCATCCGCTGCCCGTCCAGCCCAGCAGCCTCTCTCGTATCCTGAAATCTCATATCCTGAAATCTACTATCACCGAATTTACTATCGCGAAGTACCCACGCGGAAGACCCGGAGCTGCAGCGCCAGGGTGGCGTAGTAGCCGACCAGGGTGGTGAGCTCGAACACGGCCGCCGGGCCCAGGTGCGCCAGCGCGTCGGAGTACTGCCCGTCGTCGAGATCCCCCGAGCGGACCAGCGCCCAGACCGCCCGGACCGCCGCGCGCTCAGCCGGATCGGCCAGATCCGGCTCCCCCCCGGCCCGGATCGCGGCCAGATCCTCGTCGCGCAGGCCCGCCAGCCGCCCGGCCGCCTCGTGCGCGTGCTGCTCGAACCCGCTGCCCCAGTGCGACGCGACAACGAGGATGGCCAGCTCCCGCGTCCTGTCCGGCATCCCGCCGTGGTAGCGGACGGCGGCGCCGAGCGCCTGCAACGCCGAGCCGACGGCCGGCTGGAGCAGCATCGCGTTGAACGGCCCCTCGAGCGCACCGGCGCTGTCCACCAGCTCGAAGGGGCCGCCGCCGCGCGGACCGGCCGTGATCGCCTCGTAGAGCCGCTTCTGGTCGCCGTCGAGAGCCCCGGGCGGCAGTTTCGGCAATCGCGCCACGCCGGGCCGCCTCAATTCCCGCGGTGGCCGAGCAGCCGGGAGATCTCGCCGCAGGTCTCCAGCACCATGGGCCTGAGCTCGCGGGCGACGCGCTGCACCGGCCAGTCGCGGGACGGCAGGGCCAGGTTCGCCCCGGCGATGACGCTGCCCCCCTCGCCCCGCACGGGCGCGGCGACCGACCGCAGCCCGTAGGCCAGCTCCTCGTCCTGCATGGCCCAGCCCTGCGCGCGGATCGTGGCCAGTTCGGGGCGGAGCTCGTCGAGGCTCCGCTTCGCGTTCGGCCCCGCGCTGCCGGCAAACGAGTCAGCCGTGATGGCCCGCTCGAGCTCCGCGTCGTCCAGGAAGGCGAGCAGCAGCTTGCCGATCGAGGTGTGCACGGCGGGCAGCCGCGACCCAACCCGGATGTTGGCCGTGACGAGGTCAGAGTTCCGCAGCCGCACCAGGTACAGGACCCGGTCGCCGGTCAGCACGGCGAGGTTGACCGTCTCGCCCGTCGCGTTGGCCAGCTCCTGGAGCCGCGGGGTGGCCAGCTCGACCAGATCCAGGCTGCGCAGCGCAGCGGTGCCGAGGGTCAGCACCCGCACCCCGGGCCGGTACTCGCCGGACGGCAGGTGTTCCAGGTAGCCCTCGGAGGTCAGCGTCATGACGATCCGGTACGCGGTGGGCAGCGGAAGCGATACCTCGGCGGCGATGTCGGTGATCCGCCACGTGGGGCGCCGCTCGGAGAAGACCGACAGCACCCGCAGCCCCTTGGCCAGCGCCTCGACCCGGTAGTCGGGCTGGCTGGCCGCCCCGATGGCTGGCCCTGTGCTCGCCGAGCTCGCTGACCCAGGCATGGCGGTATCTCCCTTGGTCTCAGGCTGCCAGGCTAAGGGTTCTCAGCGGCGCAGCCCAGCCGGATTCTCTGGACAGCCGCAGGCCCGGCCTCTATCGTCTGAAGGGTAGTAAAATTGACTTTCACATCTTGAAAGTACCACAACGAAAATCCGCACATTGTCAGGTAGTGGAGCGACCGCGCGTGAATGACTGGCTCGGAATGCGTGACCGGACGGTTCTCGTGGCCGGGGCGGGAGGGCTGGGCGGCGCGTGCATATTCGCGCTCGCCGGCCTCGGCGCCAGGGTCGTGGCGGTCAACGTGGATCAGGCCCGGCTCGGCGACGTCGGGCAGCGGGTTCGCGAGCACGGCGGTCACTGTGAGGTGGTCGCCGCCGACCTGACCGACCCCGAGGCGTGCCGGCGGGTCGTCAAGGAGGCGGCCGGGCGGCTGGGGTCCATCCAGGTGTTCCTGCACGCCGTCGGCCGGAACAACCGGCTGCCGATCCTGGACCTCGACGACGATGCGTGGTCGGATCTGGTCAATCTCAACCTGTCCACCGCGTACTGGACCGGCCAGGCGGTCGGGCGGGAGATGTGCGCCGCCGGGTACGGGCGCATGATCTTCCTGTCGTCGGTGTCCGGCCTGCTCGCGCACGCTCACCACGCGCCCTACGCGGCGACCAAAGGCGGCCTCAACCAGCTCGTGCGCGTCATGGCCAGGGAGTGGGCACCGCATGGTGTGACCGTGAACGCGGTCGCCCCCGGATACATTGAGACCGATCTGACCAGGGATTACCTGGCGCAGCCCAGCATCCGCGAAGACCTGGTCAGCCTCGTGCCGGCCGGCCGGCTGGGCACGTCGGCGGAAGTCGCCGACGCGGTGTCGTTCCTGGCCTCCGATCGTGCGGCCTTCGTCACCGGCCACATCCTGTACGTCAACGGCGGACGAATCCTCATCTAGCCTTCCCCTGCCTCATGGAGCCCGCGCATGCCAAATGAGATCAGCCCAAATGAGATCAGCCCAAATGAGATCAGCCCAAATGAGATCAGCCCAAATGAGATCAGCCCAAATGAGATCAGCACTGACCAGGCCAGATTCCCGCGCCGGTTCACCGGGCGCACCGTCCTCGTCACCGGGGCTGGGACCGGCTTCGGGGCCGAGATAGCGGTACGCGCGGCGCAGGAAGGCGCGCGGGTGGTGGTGCATTACAACCGCTCGCGCGAGGGCGCTGAGCAGACGGCCAAGCGAATCGAGCAGACCGGCAGCGAGGCCGCGCTGGTCCAGGCGGACATCACCAGCTGGGACGAGATCCGGGCGCTGGCCGACGCCGCCTTCGCGGCGTTCGGGCACCTCGACGTGGCCGTCAACAACGTGGGCGACGTGGCCCGCGACCAGATGTCCTGGCGCGACATCACCGAGGAGTCCATCGACCACGTACTCGCCGTGAACATCAAGGGCACGCTCCTGTGCACCCAGGAGTTCGGGTCCCGGATGCTGGAGGCGGGCGGCGGCTGCATCATCAACATCGGCTCGACGGTGATCGTCAGGGGGAGCGCCCGGGCCCCTCAGTACGCCGCGGCCAAGTACGGGATCCTCGGGATCACCAAGTCGTACGCGGCGGCGTTCGCGCCCACCGTCCGGGTGAACACGTTCGCGCCGGGCTTCATCGAGACGCAGGCGACACTGAACCGCGCGGACTGGAAGAGCGGGCGCGCGGAAACGCTGCGTTCCATGACCCCCCTGGGCCGCATCCCGAAACCCGAGGAGGTGGCCGGCACCGCCCTGTTCCTGGCGACCGAGGACGCGTCCCACATGACCGGGGTGTACATGGTGGCCGACGGCGGGTTCAACATGGTCGGCGCCTGAATGCCAGTGCCGCACACCGAGGACATCCCCCTGGACGAAGCCCGGGCCCTGATCGAGCGCGCCATCGACAAGGCCGAGCACCTCGGCCTGCGCGGATCGGTGGCCGTCGCCGGGGGCAGCGGCGTGCTCGTCTCCGCGTCCCGGATGGATGCCTCCGGCGCCGGCGGCATGGCCCGGGCCAGATCGAAGGCCTGGATCGCGGCGACGCAGCAGGTCCCGAGCGCCGAGCACCTCAGGCGGCTGACCACGATCGCCGCCCCGGTGGCCCAGGGCTTCGTCGCGTGCTCACCGGAAGCGGCCTTCCCGGGCGCGGGTGGCATGCCGATCGGCTCGGGGGGCCGGGTGATTGGGGGGATCGCGGCGTCGGGCGCGGCCGTCAGCCCGTTCTACCCGCCCGGCACCGACCCGATGCAGATGATCGCGGACGGCAAGCCGGCCAACCCGGAGGACCTCGTGGTCCACTACGCGCTCGGGCGGCCCTACGCGGGCCAGCACGGAGATGACCATGAGCGCTGGGTGGCCGCCTTCGGGGACTGGCCGGACGGGCAGCCGGCCTGGGCATGACCGACGCCCCGGCCGCCAGTGGCCAGCCCGAGCACCGCTGGGCCGTGATGCTCGCGGACCAGGCCATCGCGGAAGCCGGGCGGCGGGGTGTGCAGATCGCGGTGGCCGTCGCCGACCATCGCGGGGACCCCATCCAGCAGGACTGGATGCGCGGCGCCCCGACCGCGGCCGTCACCGTGGCGCAGGCCGTGGCGGCCGCGGCCGGGACATTCCAGTGCCGCAGCCGCGACCTGGGCTCGGCGTATCCCATGTCCGAACTGGCCACCGCGCTCCCGTTCGCGGTGCTGGGCGTGGCCGGGGGGCTGCCCGTTGAAGAAGAAGGCCGGGTCGTGGCCGGGCTGGGCGTGGCGGGCCGGGATCCCGCGGCCTGCGAGGACATCGCATCCGTGGCGCTGGCCCGGGCCATCCGGCGACCGGGCCGCGGGTAGCCCGGCCGATGCGGATCTGCATCGTTGGCTGCGGCGCGATCGGCAGCCTGTTCGCCGCGCGTCTCGGCCGCCTCCCCGAGGCCGAGGTCTGGGCGTTCGACGTCGCTGAGGCGCAGGTGCGGGCCATCAACGACGGCGGGCTCCGGCTGACCGGGACCGACCCGGTGGTCTCCCGGGTCCGCGCGCGCACGGACGGCGGCGAGATCCCACCCTGCCCACTGGGCATCGTGGCCACGAAGTCACTGCACACGGAGGCCGCCATGACGGCCACCGCGCAGGTGTTCGCCGACGGTGCGGTCTGCAGCGTCCAGAACGGCGTCGGCAACGAGGAGATCATCGCGCGGCACGTGCCCCGCGTCATCAGGGGCA
Organism: uncultured Actinomycetes bacterium; assembly: GCA_963822825.1. GTDB lineage: Bacteria > Actinomycetota > Actinomycetes > Streptosporangiales > Streptosporangiaceae > JAWWPY01. Next base: position 206,902 of record CAWGIW010000002.1, read on the forward strand.
CGACCATCGTGGCCGGCACCGTCCCTGCTCCCGGCGTCATGCATCTGGACGTTCCTGGAGACACCTGGATCGGCCCCTTCGAGCCCAAGCCCGCCCGGATGGACGAGGTGCGGCTGCTCGCCGATCTGCTGACCCGCAGCGGCCTGCGCACGGCTGCGATGGCCGACTCGCGCGGGGCGCAGTGGACCAAACTGATCTTCAACGCGGCCACCAGCCCGGTGGCCGCCCTGACCGGCCTGACCATGGGCCAGCTCGGCGCCGCGGCCGAGGCCCGCGAGCTGATCAGCGGGCTGGCCGCCGAGGGCTGCGCCGTGGCCGACGCGCTCGGCATCACCCTGGACGATGATCCGATGGCGGTCATCGACGCCGCGGTCAGCCACGCGAACCCGCACCGGCCGAGCATGCTTCAGGACGCGGCGGCCCGGCGCCGTACCGAGATCGGCGTGCTCAACGGGGCAATCGTCCGCGCCGGCCACGACGCGAGCGTCCCCACCCCCCTCAACCAGGCCGTCGCGGCCCTGGTCGACGGCCTGGAACGCTCCTGGGCGTAGGGCGCGGCGGCCGGGCAACACGTCGAACGCTTGTGCGATCAATCCCAGAAGTTGATCATGAGTGCCGGTAGAGTTCACGATCGTGACGATGCCCGTGCCGACCTGCCTGGAAATCTGCGCTGGTGCCGGTGGTCAGTCACTCGGCCTGGAGCAGGCGGGCTTCTCTCATCTGGCCGCGGTGGAAATCGACCCGGACGCCTGCGAGACGCTGCGCCGGAACCGGCCCGGGTGGAACGTGGTCGAGCTCGACGTCCATCGCTTCGAGGGCGCCGGCTTCCACGGCGTGGACCTGCTGGCCGGGGGCGTTCCCTGCCCGCCGTTCTCGATCGCGGGTAAGCAGCTCGGCGCGGACGACGAGCGTGACCTTTTCCCCCAGGCCCTTCGCCTCGTGGCGGAGTGCGACCCCACGGCGGTCATGCTGGAGAATGTCCGTGGCCTGGCCACCGGCCGCTTCGCGCGTTATCGCGAGCAGGTTCTGGACCGGCTGCATGAGCTTGGTTATGAGACTGACTGGCAGGTGCTGAACGCCAGCGAGTTTGGTGTGCCGCAGCTGCGCCCACGGTTCATCCTGGTGGCGCTGAAGGCCGCGGTCTACCGTCACTTCGAATGGCCGCGCCCCGTCAAGTCGCCGCCCACCGTCGGCGAGACCCTGCATGACCTCATGGCGGCCGGCGGCTGGCCGGGCACGGATGCCTGGGCCAAGAAGGCCAACGGCATCGGCCCCACGCTGGTCGGCGGTTCCCGCAAGCATGGCGGTCCCGACCTCGGCCCGACCCGGGCCCGCGAGGCGTGGCTCAAATTGCAGGTGGACGGCAAGGGCCTGGCCGACGCGCCACCCAGCGCGGCCGACCCCCTCCATCACGCGCCGAGGCTGACACTGCCCATGGCGGCCGCCATCCAGGGCTTCCCGGCCAACTGGTGCTTCTGGGGCCGCAAGACGGCGGCCTACCGCCAGATCGGCAATGCTTTCCCGCCACCCGTCGCGCGGGCGGTTGGCCACAGCATCCGGTCAGCCATCGTCTCGGCCAGCGAAATCCCGTCGGGCCGGCCCCAGCGGCTGCTGCAGGCGGTCTGAGGCCGCCCGCACCAGTTCCCGCGCCTCGCTTTACCGGCCCGGTACGCTGTCCGGCGAGGTGACGGAATGTCGTGAGACGATGGGCGCCCGCTGTCTACGGTGTGCTGGCTGTCGAGGCCGGGCTGGTGGCCTGGTACGCCGTCACGCGTAACCCGTTCGATTTCAATGTTTATATGTGGGGCGGACATGCTGTCACCCATGACAGCCGCCTGTACCTGATCCAGGTCACCCGGCACTGGTTTACCTACCCGCCGTTCGCGGCCATGGTGTTCACACCGCTCAGCACGCTGCCGGGCGTCACGGCCCGGGTGCTGTGGGAACTGGGATCGATAGCCGCGTACGGGTGGGCCTGCGTCATCACCATGCGGCTGGCTGGCTGGCGGGTGTCCCGGGCCGCGGCCGCCGCCGTTATGGCCGCGGGCCTGGCGCTGGAACCGGTGTGGCACACCCTGTTCCTGGGCCAGGTAAACCTGATCCTGCTGGCCCTCGTCCTGACCGATGTCTGGCGCGTTTCCCGCGGCCGGCCGGCCGGGATCGGCACCGGCCTGGCGGCCGCGATCAAGCTGACCCCCGCCATCTTCATCCTGATGTTCCTGCTCACTCGCAAAACCCGCACCGCGCTCACCGCCGCCGCCACCTTCATGGCCTGCGGGCTGGCCGGCTACCTCGTCGCCCCCGCCGCCTCCCGGCTCTACTGGCGGCACCTGTTCTACGACACCCACCGCGTCGGCTCCCCCTACATCAGCAACCAATCCCCCTATGGCGCCGCCGTCCGCATCCTGGGGGGCGCCGGCCACGTCGGGGCCTGGTACCCGCTGATCCCCGTCGTGATCGGCGCCGCCGGGCTCGCGGTCGCCGCCGCGGCGGGCCAGAGCGGCGACTGGCTCACCGCCGCCGCCACCACCGGCACCACCGGCCTGCTGGTCTCCCCCATCTCCTGGACCCACCACTGGGTCTGGATCATCCCCGCCCTGGCCGTCCTGGCGGCCCGCGGCGGCACCGCCAGCCGGGTCGCCGCGGCCGGCGGCTACCTGCTGTTCCTCCTCGCGCCCATGTGGTGGGTCCCGCACGCCCGCGACCTTGGCTTCCACACCGGGCTCACCCTCATCGCGAACAGCTACCCAGCCGCCGCACTGGCCTTCCTCGCCTATGCCGCCAGGCGCGCCTACCTGGCGTCACGGGCGACGGCGCTAGCTTGTCCCGACAGCCGGCCCGCCTTGGCGCCGACCTTGCCCGATACCTTGGCCGTCCGGGTGGCCAGCTTCATGTCACGGCGCGCCGACCGGGCTGCATTGCGGCCACGCCAGGCCAGCGACGGGTTCCCGGCGGTGTCAGCCGCGGCGATCAGGAGGCCGCCGAGCATGGAGAGGTTTTTGAGAAACTGGATCTGCTGGTGTGCTCGTTCCTGCTTGTCCTGGGTTTCCCAGAACCGGTGCCCGGCCAAGGTGGTGGGCACCAGGGTCGCCGCGAGGGCGAGGGCGGACAGCCGCGGCCACCGGCCCAGGGCCAGCAGCGAGCCAGCGGCGACCTGGACGGCGCCGTTGATGCGCACGGCTTGCTCGGTCTTGTCCGGCATCGCGTCCACGTGGTCGGCGACCGGCCGCACCACCGGCTCGGCCAGCGGGGCCACCCGCTCGGGCCGGCGCAAGGTGTCATAACCCTGAAGGATAAAGATCGACGCCAGCATGGGGCGCGCGACAGCTCTCAGTACAGGCATGAGTGACGCCCTGCCCAGCCAGGTGGACTTGTAACGTTGCGGCCGGCCCGACTTCCGGGCCGCCGACCCAGGCTGAGCCGGGCCGGCTCAGCCTGGGTCGGCCTCGCCGGACAGACGCGCGGCCAGCAACCGCAGCACCGGCACCGCCTCGATCAGCTGCCGCCGGTCCGGCGCGTCCAGCGCGGCCAGCACATCGGTGAGCGCCTCGCCCCAGGCGCACTCCCGGCGATCGCGGGCCACGTACGCGGCGGACGTCGGCTCCAGCCTGACCACCCGGCCGTCGGCGCGGTCGCGGCGGCGCTGGAGCGTGCCACGCGCGATGAGCGAGCGGATCGCGGCGCTGGCGTTGCTCGGCTGCAGGCCCAGCTCGCGGGCGACGTCGTTGACGCTGAGTCCCGGGCGGCGGACAAGCAGCCGCATGACCTCGAGCTCCGAGATCGGCAGCGGGTCCTGGCGGGCGGCGCTGAGCCCGACCGTCCGGGGCAGCAGCCAGGCCAGGTCGTGCAGCACGACGGCCAGAGCGCGGGCGTCCGGGGCAGCGGCCCGGGGCGCCGGGGGGCCAGCGCCGGCCGTCGCCGAGGCGGCCGGTTTCGGGGCCCTGCGGGCAGGTACCACCGCTGCTCCCTGGTGTTGAAGATGATCCCATGATATCTCTACAAATATATATAAACTTATACGCAACGAGGCTGGGCCACATGCCGACGACGACCGCCGCCATCCCGGGTTTCGCGGGCGATGTCATCGCGGCGGGCCATGCCCGTTACGACGAGCTGCGCCGGGTCTGGAACGCCCTGCACGACCGGCGGCCGGCGGTGATCGCGCGGTGCGGGAGCGCGGCCGATGTCGCGGCGGCCATCGGCTACGCCCGCGCCGGCGGCCTGCCGATCGCCGTCCGGGGCGGCGGTCACAGCCTGCCCGGGTTCAGCACCTGTGACGGCGGCCTGGTCATCGACCTGCGGCCGATGAACGGCGTATCCGTCGATCCCGTGGCCCGCCGCGCCACGGTGCAAGGCGGCGCGCTGCTTGGTGACCTCGACCGGGCCACCCAGGAACACGGCCTGGTGGTCCCGGCCGGCGTCATCTCGCACACCGGGGTCGCCGGGCTCACCCTGGGCGGTGGCGTGGGCAGGCTGATGCGCCGGTTCGGCCTGACCATCGACAGCCTCCGGTCGGCGGAGGTCATCACCGCCGACGGGAGGCGGCTCAAAGCCGCGCCAGACGAACACCCCGACCTGTTCTGGGCGATCCGCGGCGGTGGCGGCAACTTCGGCGTGGTGACCGCCTTCGAGTTCACCCTGCACGAGCTTTCGGAGCTCACGGTGCTGGCCAGCTATCACGAGCTGGATGCCGCCCACCGTGTCCTGGCCCGGGCGCAGCAGGCGATGTCCGGCGGCGCGCCGGACGAGCTGCTCTGGACGAGCTTCGCCCGCAAGGCTCCGCCGCTGCCCTGGATGCCGGCCGGCATCGTCGGCCGGCCGGGGATCATGTCGGTCATCGAGTGGTCAGGCGACGAGGACACGGGCCGGATGCTGCTCGGTGGGTTGCGGGAAGAACTCAGTCCGGTGGCGAGTGAGCTCCGGGCTCTTCCGTTGGGTCAGATTCAGACTGAAGGTGATGAGTTCTTCGGCCCCGGGCTGCTGTCGTACGTCAAGGCGACGTTCGCTGACGAGCTGACCGCTGACCTGATCGACGTGCTCGCCGAGCGGGGCCGCATGCTGGGTTCGGAGGTGTCGCAGATCGAGGTGCTGAGCATGGGGGGCGCGATCCGCCGCATCGCCCCGGATGCCACGGCGTTCCCGCACCGCGCGGCCTCGTGGCTGATCAACGTCCCGGGGAGCTGGCGGTCCCCCGCCGATACCGTGCGGGAGATCGCCTGGGTTCGCGAGACGTTCGCGGCCCTGGCGCCCGTGTGCTCGGGCGGGGCGTATGTCAACTTCATGGACGGCGACGAGCGGGCCGGCGGCCAGACCGCCTACGGCGGCACGCTGCGCCGCCTGCAAGCGATCAAGGCCGTCTACGACCCGGAGAACATCTTCCGGCTGAACCAGAACATCGTCCCGCGGATGGCGGCGTGACCACGTGGCGGCAGGCTGGCCCGCTGACGCCGATGGCCGAGGTGCAGCAGCGGCTGTGGGGCAGCGACCCGGACGGCTGGGCATTGTTCGCCGAGCCGCACACGCGGCCGCTGCTCCAGGCGCTGCTCGCGGTGACTTCGGCCGGGCCGGGCCGCGACCTGCTTGACGTCGGATGCGGCAGCGGCCTGATGATGACCCTGGCCCGGGACCGCGGCGCCATGGTGACGGGCATCGACGTCGCACCCGGCCTGCTCGCGGTGGCCCGCGACCGGCTGCCGGAGGCCGACCTCTGGCTCGGGGACATGGAGCGGCTGCCGTTCGCTGACGCCTCGTTCGACGCGGTCGTGGGGGTGAACGCGTTCCAGTTCGCGGGCGATCCGTTGCGCGCGCTGCGCGAGGCCGCCCGGGTGTGCCGGCCCGGCGGTATGGTCGCGGCCAGCACCTTCGCTGAGCCGGAACGCTCCGAGTCCACGTCGGTCCATCAGGCCATGTCGGCCCTCAGCCCGCCGGACCGCCAGACCGAGCACGAGCCTTACTCACTGTCAGCCCCGGGGAACCTGGAATCGGGGCTGGCCGCCGCGGGGCTGACGCCCGGGGCCAGCGGCGAGGTCGAATGTGTCTGGCGATACGACAGCCTCGGCGATGCACTGCGTGGGCTGCTGAGCTCGGCCGGGGGGACGCGGGCGGCCCAGGACTCCGGCCGCGAGGCGGTCAGCGCCGCCATCGAATCGGCCGTCGCCCCGTTCACCGACCCGGCCACCGGGGTCATCAGCATGCGCAACGTCTTCCGCTGGGTCTGTGCTAGCAAACCCCGGGCCAGCACCCCCGGGCCCGCCCGCCCGGCCTGGAGAGCTAGCTCGCTTCTCCTACCGAACGCCAGAAATCGAGTACTCCCGGCGTGGGCTGGTGGACCTCGATCGGGTGCCCGAACAGGCCACCGCCGGAGAACCAGTCGGCCACGGCGCCTCCGGCCGAGGTGGTCAGCAACGGGCAGCCGGCCCGGGCCATGTGCGTGCGTTCGAACTCGAGGTCATCCGTGATCCACGCCACGTGGCTCACCGCGCCGGATCGCACGCCCAGCGCCTCCCGCAACTCGGGCGGCCGCACCTGGTGCACCACGTTCAGCTCGAGCAGCGCCGGGCCCCAGCCGGTGAAGGCGGCGCTGTGATCGAGCACGGCCGGCTCACCCCGGAACCGGAACTCCCCGAGGTCCACATGCTCGAGCACCTGGAACGGGCCCACGCCGAGCAGCCGGGTGGCCTGCTCCATCGCGGCGTCGAGGTCGTCCGTCCAGTACCCGATGTGGTGCAGCCCGCGGACCGCCGGGCGCGGCACGTCGGCGGTCACGCCGCGCCGCCCCAGGACTGGATCTCCGGCATCAGCTCGGCGGCGAACAGGCGCATGCTCGCCTCGACGTGCCGCGGGTCCATGCCCGGGTGATGGAACTGGACTGACATCTCGTCCATCGGCAGGTCCCGGTAGGCACTGAGGGCCTCCATGACCTGATCCGGCGTGCCCACCGCGAACGGCACGCCGTAGATCCCGGCCTTCGGGTCGTTGCGCAGCTCGCCGACCGGGGCCAGCGGCATCTGCATGCCCCGGCGCCGGTAGAACTCGACCCACCAGTGCAGTCCCCGCTCGGCCTCGTCCCAGGCCTTGTCCCGGGTCTCGGCGACGTGGACGGCGAGCGGGCCGGACAGCAGCCGGTAGTCGGCCCGGGTCCGGCCCGCCGCGGCCTGCGCCTCCAGGTACTTGGGGTAGAGCGGGGTGTGCACCATCGAGGCCAGGCTGTAGCCGCGCTGGCCCGCCCGGACCAGGCTCTGCGGGCCGAGCGCGGCCATATAGATACGCGGCCCGGGCCGCTGCACGGGCTTGGTCGTCGCCCGGACATTCCGGAACTGAAAGTACTTGCCTTCGTGGCTGAACTCGTCCTCGGTGAAGCACTTCTCGATCACTTCCAGCGCCTCATAGGTGCGCCCGAACGACTCTTTCGGGTCGATGCCGAAGACCGCGCATTCACCGGGCATCGGCCCGGCGCCGACCGCGATTTCCAGCCTGCCGCCGGACAGGATGTCCACGGTGGCCGCGTCCTCGGCCACCCGGATCGGGTTGTGCAGCGGCAGCAGCAGCACGTAGGTCCCCAGCCGGATCGAGCTGGTCCGGGCCGCAGCCGCGGCCAGCACCGGGAACTGGGAAGGGTTGTGCTGGTCTTCGGCGAAGTGATGCTCGGCCAGCCACCAGCTGCGGAACCCGAGCTGCTCGCCGGACACAGCCTCGTCGATCACCTCGTTGTAGATCGCCGTGAGCGGGCGGGGGCCGTCTGGGTGGTTGCGGGCGGTCATGGCCAGGCCGACATCCACGGGTGCCTCCTTGTGCTGATAAGTTCTCGGCTAATAAAATCAGATTCCGCTAGCCGAACGTTAAGTCTAGGCTATCGACCTGGAGCGCTCATGGGAAGACTGTCCGGCAAGATCGCGCTCGTCACCGGCACGGCCGGCGGCATCGGCCGGGCCAGCGCGCTCACTCTGGCCCGCGAGGGCGCCCGGGTGGTGGGCTGCGATCTCACCCGGCCGGTTCAGCGGAGACCGTCCGCCTGGCCCGCGAGGCCGGCGGCGAGATGACGGCGATGGCGCCGGTGGACCTCTCGCTCGGAGGCTGGGCGCGAGCACCTGGGTGGCGGCCGCGGTCGCGGCCTACGGCGGCGTGGACATCCTGGTCAACAACGCCTCCGCGATCCGCTTCGGCCCGATCAGCTCGCTGTCGGTCGAGGACTGGTCGTTCACCATCCGCAACGAGCTCGACATCGTGTTTCTGGTCACCCGTGCCGTGTGGCCGCACCTGGTCGCGCGGGGCGGCGGCTCGATCGTGAACATCGCGTCGATCTCCGCGACCCGGGGCGCGTTCTTCATGCCCCAGAACGCGCACGGCGCGGCCAAGGGCGGCGTGCTTTCGCTGACTTACCAGCTAGTGACCGAGGGCGGCCCGCACAAGATCAGGGTGAACGCGGTGAGCCCGGCCATGACCGCGACCCCGCAGACCGCGCCGCTGCTGGCCGATCCGGACAGCCCGTTCGCGGGCGAGCTCGACCGCATCCCGCTCGGGCGGGTCGGCCAGCCGGAGGACGTGGCCAACGCCGTCCTGTTCCTGGCGTCCGACGAGGCCGCGCACGTCAGCGGGGCCAACATCCCGGTGGACGGAGGTGCGGCGGCAATCGGCTGATGGCAGCAGGCTTCGCCGGCCAGTTCTTCCGCCGCGGCGAGGCCGGCTACGAGGAGGCCCGGGTGGGCAGGGTCTTCAACGCCCGCCGGCCAGATCGTTTCCCGGCCGCCGTCCTGCTGGCCGCCGACGATGCCGATGTCGTTGCCGGCGTGCGGCTGGCCCGCGCCGAGGGGCTCCAGAGTAGCGGTGCGGGCCGGCGGCCATTCGTGGGCCGCCTGGAGCGTGCGTGACGACGCGCTGCTCATCGACCTCGGCGCGCATGCGCGACATTCGCTACGACGCCGCGACCGGCATCGCCGCGGCCCGGCCCGCGGTCCAGGGCGGCACCGAACTGGCGCCGTTCCTGGCCGAGCACGGCCGGGCCTTCCCCGGCGGCCACTGCGAGTCGGTCGGCCTCGGCGGGTTCCTGCTGCAGGGCGGCCAGGGCTGGAACAGCCGCAGCTTGGGGCTGGGCGTGCGAGAACGTGGTGGCCATCGACGCGGTCACCGCCGACGGGCGAACTGGTGCACGCCGACGACGGAGGAGAACAGCGACCTGTACTGGGCCGCGCGGGGCGCGGGCCCGGGTTTCCCGGCGCTCGTGACGACGCTTCCACCTGCGCACCTATCCGCAGCCCGCGGTCATGGTCCAGGACACCTGGACTTTCCGGCTCGACGATGCCGGGCCGCTGCTCGCGCTGGCTGCACGACGATCCTGCCCGCCTTCATCGTACGGTCGAGCCAGTGATCGCGGCGACCCGCTGCCCGACGTCCCGCTGGATGACGGAAAGGCGCCGCCCGAGGGCACCGTTCTGCTGTTGCACACGACGGTGATGGGCGATTCGTGGCAGAGATCGAGCAGCCTGCTCGCGCCTTTCGACGCCTGTCCGCTCGACGACCAACGACTCGGTCACGTGCGCGGGCAGACCACGATCGCCGACGAGAATGTCGCGCAGGCCGTGCAGAATCCGACCGGCCACCGTTACGCCGGTCGACTGCACATGGACGAACGCGACGGCGAGCAGCTCGCGCCGGCCCTGCAGCCGATTGTGGAAAGAACTGCCGACCGAGCACTCGTTCTCGATCTGGTACGGCTGGGCGCCGACCCGGCCGCTGCCCGACATGGCGTTCTCGATGGAGGCGAACGTCTACCTCGCCACATACGTGATCTACAAAGACGAGGCGGACGACGAGCGGTACGCCGAGTGGGTCCATTCCCGGACCCGGAACTGGCCCAGGCGGCTGCGGCGTGTATCTCGGGGACACCGATTTCCAGCGGCGCCATGACCGGTTCGTCTCCGACGAGTCCTACCGCCGCCTCGGCGAGGTCCGGGCGAAGTGGGATCCGGACGGCGTCTTCTGCTCCTACCTGACCACCGACCCCACCCGCCTCAACCGCCACGCCTGATCTCTCGCTCCCGGCCGCGGGCTCGGCTAGCGGAGGATGAGGCCGCCGTCTACGCACAGGGTCTGGCCGGTGAGGGCGGCGGCGGCGGCTGAGGCGAGGAAGCACACGGTGGCGGCCACGTCGTCGGGTACCAGCGTGCGCGGGAGCGCCTGGCGGGACCGGACATCGTCGAACGCGGCCGGGGGGATCCCCTGCCGGGCGGCCGGTGTGGCGGTCAGCCCGGGAGCCACACACGTGACCGCGATCCCGTCCGGGCCGAGACCCACGGCCAGCGTGCGGGCCATCGCGACCAGCGCTTCCTTGCTCGTCACGTAGGGCAGCATGTCCCCGGCCTGGGGGACCAGATGGTGTCCGAGACGACGAAGATAATGCGGCCGAAACCGCGGGCGGCCATGCCCGGCGCGAACGCCTGGGCCAGCAGCAGGGCCGACTCCACGTTGACCGCCTGCACCCGCCGCCAGGTTGGCAGGGCCACACCGGCCAGGTCGGCCCGGTCGAACGCGGCGGCGGCGTGGACCAGGACGTCGCACTGGCCGTGCCGGGCCAGCACCGCGTCGGCGGCGGCGCGGACCTCGTCTTCGCGGGCCAGATCGACAGGCCGATCGCCGGCCTGGTCGAGCGTGACCACGACATGCCCGGCGGCGGCGAGGGCCGCGGCGATGGCGCCGCCGATGACGCCTCCCCGCCGGTGACCACCGCCACCCGCCCGGGCGGGTGGCTGCCGTTCACTGGCGGGCCGCCTCGGCGGCGTCGGCCGCGCGGGGGCGCGGGCGTCCTCGTCCGCACCGGCGTCGGCACGTGCGCCTGGTCCCATGAAAGTTCCTTTCATCACAGCACGGAGGGCCGCCACGGGCGCCCTGGGACTGATTGACTGCGGACATGCGACTTGATCACGTGGGTGTCAACGTGGCCGACCTGACCGCGGCCGAGGCCTGGTACACCAAGGCCTTTCTCTCCACCGGGAGCTGGAGGTCCGCATCGCCGCCGTTGACCTCGACATCGTGATGCTCAAGAGCAAGGAGTTCGGCTACCGCGTTGAGCTGCTGCACCGGCCCGGTTCGCGCCCCGGGCTCGCGGGCCGCGAATCCGGCGGTGGCCGCGCTGACCGAGGGGTTCGGCCACGTCGCCTTCGACGTGCCGGATCTCGGATGCGGCCCACGCGCCGCCTGGTGTCCATGGCGGCCCGCGAGGTCATGCCGCCCCAGCCGTCGCCCGAACCCGGGGTCCGGATGTCCTTCCTGGCCGACCCCGAGGGCAACCTGATCGAGCTGGTGGAGCGGCACCCAGGCTGACCCGCTGAGGACGCTGAGGACGCTGAGGACGCTGCGGGCAAGGTCAGCCGCTCGGGGGCCGGAGCAGGAAACGCACCGAGCGCTCGATGACCTGACGGGTCGCGTCGTCGTCAAGTTCCGGGAACATGTGCGTCGCGCCCGGCACCAGCTCGACAGTCGCGCTGCGCCCCCGCCGCGGTGAGCGCGTCCGCCAGCCGCTCGGCTCTGCCGCGGCGGCACGAGCGGTCGGCGCCGCCGTGCAGGAAGAGGAACGGCGGCGGCCCCGGCGCGGACGAAGCGCACCGGGCTCGCCGCGTCGGCCAGGTCGGGACGGTCCGTCAGCGCCGCGCCGATCAGCTGCGACTCCGCGGGTCGGGCCGCGTCGCCCTGGCCGCCGGCCGCGTCATCGATGTCGTCGGCCAGCGCGCCGAGATCGGTGGGCGGGTACCAGCACGACCACGGCGTCCGGCGCGGCGCGGGATCGGTGAGCGCGTGCAGCGCCGCGAGGTGGCCGCCGGCGGACACCCCCCACGCCACTGTCCGCGACGTGGCGATGCCGTAGCGTCGCGGTGCGCGGCCAGGAAACCGGGCGGCCGCAGCCACGTCGTCACGCTGCGCCGGGAACACCGCCTCGCCGCTCAGCCGGTAGTCGATGCTCGCGACGGCCAGGCCCAGGGCGGCGACCTGCTCGAAGAATGACGGCGACCAGTTCCTGGCCCGGCCCGGGCCGATCGGCCCGGCCGCCGACCCGCCAACCGCCGCCGTGCAGGTACAGGCAGAGCGCCGGGGTCGGCCCCGGCGGCAGGTAGAGGTCGAGTGACAGCGGCCGGAAGCCCACGGGCGACGCGAAGATCAGGTCACGGTGCACGGCGACGGCGCGCTGCAGCGCGGCTCCGGTCAGCCGCACGGGACCGGCGGTCAATTCTGGGCACGCGCGGGAGTCCGTGCGCCGGCTCGCCGGACGACCCGCCAGGCCGCTTGTGGAAACGGCCGCCCTGGATGATGTAGACGCAGGTTGTCGCGGTCCTGGAGCACGCGGACGTCCTCGGCCGGGTTGCCCCGGACGACCAGGACGTCAGCCAGGTAGCCGGGCGCGAGCAGGCCCAGCTCATCGGCCATGTCCATGACCTGGCCGCCGAGCTTGGTCGCCGCCGTCAGCGCCTCGAGCGGGGTGTAGCCCGAGGACGTCGACGAACAGCTCGAGATCCCTCGCGTTGCGGCCGATCGGGTTGTTCGGGAAGCCGTAGTCGCCGCCGGGCAGGGCCCGGATCCCGCGCCTGCGGATCTCTGGGTAGACGGCCGCCATGCCCTCGAGCGCCGCCACCGACCCTATTTTCTCGGCCACCGCGCGATCGATGCCGAACTCGGCGCCCTCGTGCACGTTGGCGTAGATGATGCCGGGCGCGGGCGAGACGAAGACCTGGTCCTTGACCGACTCCAGCAGGTCGAGCGCCTCTTCGTCGGCGTAGGTGCAGTGGTAGATGGACCGGAAGCCGGCCTTCACGGCGATCTTGACCGACTCGGCGGACTGCGCGTGGCAGTTCAGCCAGACCCCGGACTCGCGGGCCTGCTCCCCCGCGGCGGTGGCCTCCTCCAGGGTGTACTGGGTGATCTGCGAACCGCCGGGGATGAACACATCGTCGTTGCTGAGCAGGAACTTCACGCTGTCGAAGCCGATGGCGGCCTGCTCGCGGACGAAAGCGCGGCAGGCGTCGGGCCCCTGCCATTCCGGCTCGACGTGGCCGTCGGGCCGGACGGGGTGGTTGTCCCGCTCCATGCTCGCCGCCCGCAGCCTCGGGCCGGGCACGGCACCAGCCTTGAGCTTGTCGCGCAGGATGACCTCGGTCGGCATGGGCAGTATCGAGCCAGCGGAGTAGGCCGAGGTGAAGCCGGCGTCGAGCAGGATCGCGGCGTTCCGCTCGGCGCGGGCCAGTTCGCGCCGGCATGCCCTCGATGTGATGGAAGAAGCTCACGTCGAGCGGCGGGTTGAACGACGGGTCGATGTGCCCGACCGCCGATGGGAACGTGAGGTGCGCGTGCGACTCGACCAGTCCCGGCATGACGGTGCAGCCCGTCACGTCGATGACGTGATCGGTGCCGTGGTCTTCGTGCCAGCCCGCCGTGACCGCCACCACGCGGTCGCCATCGAGGGTCACCTCGCCCGGCGCGGGCGGCGTCCCGCTGCCGTCGAAGACCAGTCCGTTGGTGAAGACCGTGCGTCCCACACCGGCTCCTTTGCCCCTGCGCCCCAGAGAGGAGCGTACTTTCATTAGCTGAGATTTGTTTTCTGCAACGTTTCCGTGAGTGTTGCCGGGCTCATGCGGGTGTGTCAACGCTTTCCGGGCACGAAGTTGCCAGCCCATGCGACCGGGTCAGCAGCCCCGCGGCCTGCCCAGGCCGCGACGGTGTCGTTCACCGTGCCGCCATTGACGCTCATGCTCCGGTTGCTGATGTCGGCGCAGCCGGCGTTCTTCTCCACCTTGGACCAGGTGCCGCCCAGATCGTACTTGTAGGACAGGGTCGCGTCGGCGGCCGCCGCGACGGTGGCGGTCCACTGGCTGGCGCTGGCCCGGGTCATCGGGATTCCGTTGGCGGCCCAGTCGGGCTGGCCCAGGCCCAGCGCCGACAGGTTCCCGGCCAGGTAGACGATGTCACCGGAGGCGTCGGTGTTCGCCGGCACGGTGACATTGACCGTCTCCTGCACCGGCCCGGTCACCGCGGCGGCGGCCGTCGCGTTCACGTCGATGCCCACCGCGCCCATGGCGGGGACGGTCACCGTGGCCTGCCCGGCCGCGGTCACCGCGACGGTGCTGCCGGCGCAGGCCCCGCCGGCGGCCGCGGCCGTTGATGACGTTGCAGTAGGTGCCGGCGGGCAGCCCGGTGCTGAACGTATCGGTGACCGGTGAACTCTCCGCGTTGATCGCGACCCAGGCGGCTGGAGCCGCGGCTGAACGCGATGGCGTTGCGGCCGTCGGTCCACCAGTTCGCCACCGGTGCCGTGCCGGCCGCGTTATGCCAGCCGACCATGCCCGAGATGGCTGGCCAGCGCTCCTCGCACTCCCAGGTGCCGCGTGCCGCAGGTCGGCGTCGGCGATGGCGTTGCCCCCGGCGCTGGGCGGCCCCTGGTCGTAACTGGAGTAGGCGTAGTCGGACAAGACCTTCGGGGTGCCGTAGTCCCAGGCCAGCATGAACACGTTGGCCAGCGTGTACGTGGCGCCGCTGGGGTAGGACGAGCGCGCCGCCGGCCCGCTCGCGTGTCCTGATCGTCAACGAACACCACCGCATCGCCGCTCGGCACCATCCCAGCCGAGTTCCACGACGGCCCGAAGTCGCTGAGCGAGGCGAGCGTCCCCGAGGTGAACGCGTTAAAGAGGTCCCATCCGTACCGGAACTCCAGCAGCGACCCCGTGCCCTCGTACAGGTCAGGGGTGACCGGCTGCCCGGCGCCGTACTGGACGTCCTGGTAGACGAAGACCTGCTTGGTCAGCAGCGCCTCGATCGCGGCGATGTCGGCCGGGGCCATCTCCTTGGCCGAGTCCCAGCGCAGCCCGTCCACCCCGAGCGCGATCAGGCGAGTTGAGGTAGGCCGCCTCCTGACCCCGCACGTACGCCGATCCGGTGTCCAGGTCGGCCAGGCCAGACAAGCTCGCAGTTCCACACCTGGGACTCGTCGTCCCAGTTGGTGATCGACGTGTGGCAGCTGTGGAAGTCGGCCGCCGAGTACAGCGGCGGGTAGTCGTACATGTCCGGGAACGTCGTGCCGTCGTCGCCGGCCCCGCCGTTGGCCTGGGCGGTCATGTGGTTGAGCACGACGTCGGCGTATACCTTGACCCCGGCGGCATGGCAGGTCTGTGATCATCGACGCGAGCTGGGCCTGCGGTGCCGAACCGCGAGTTGAGGTCGTAGCCGACGGGCTGATAGGCCTGCCACCACGGGTAGCCGTTCGCGGCCAGCACGATGGCCTCCTGCGGCGGCGATATCTGCACCGCGCCGTATCCGTCGGGGCCGAGGACGTTCGTGCACTCGGTGGCGACGGCGGTCCACGGCCAGTCGAACATCTGCACGATGACGCCGGGTCAGCCGCGGTGCTCGCGGTCGGCTGGCCCGCACGGCTGGCCCACGCCCACCCGGGCCGCGGCAGGCCCGGCCGCACCCGGGCCGCGGCCGGAGTCGGCGCCGCGGGCAACGCGCCGAGCACGGCCAGCACGACAGCGACGCCACACGGAAATGCGGACGCGGCAAGCCTGGAGCGCTGCCGCGGGCCTGGGCGGGAACCGTAACGCATGGCTGGGTGACCTTCCGTCGGGGTGACAAGGAACGTGATGCCGTGGCATCAGCGACCCTGCGGCGGCACGGCGCGCCGCACCCAGACAGGTCAGCGAAGAGCCGGACGTGCAGGCCCGGCCCAGCAGGGAGTATCACGCTAACGCGCACGACACGTCAATGGCAGGAACACCGCCGAGAACACGTTAATGAATCATTGACAGATTGTTAACAAATTATTTCTGCCCTTACTTCTGGCCGGCTGTTCCGCCCGAAACCTATGTTCGCGGGAAACCATTGTCCCGCCGCTGGGGGCGGATAGCACTCGCTATCAGCCATTCAGGCTTCCAGCGAGAGAAGGGCACACAGGGCACACCATGAGGTACAGGCGAAGATCATGTGCTTGGCGGGGGCACAGCGGGTTCATCACGCCGGCTCGCGGCCGAGGGGCACCGCGTTAGTGGCCGCGGCCGTGACCGCGGCCGCGCTGACCGCCCTCGCGCCCGCCACATCGGCGCTCGCCGCGGGGGCGCTCCCGGCGCGCCCGGCGCGAACGCCACCTGGAACGAGTCGAACCTCGCAGGGTTTCGCGGACTCCCTCGGCTCGGCGTCGAAGGTCTAGTACACCCTGGGCAACGGCGAACTGGAGAACGTCTTCTACCCGCAGACCGACACGCCCAGCACGTTCGGCCTGCAGTACATCGTCACCGACGGCTCGACGTTCACCAACACCGAGACGGCGAACACCACCCACGCGATCTCCCTGGCCGACCCGACGTCACTGGTCTGGCAGCAGGTCAACACCGCGACCAACGGCGACTTCACCATCACCAAGACGTACGTGGCTGACCCGTCCCGCTCGGTGGTGCTGGTGCAGACCACGTTCACCAACCACACCTCGGCGCGCGCTCCAGCTCTACGCCGACTACCTGCCGCAGCTCAACAACGACGGCATGGGCAACACCGGCGCCACCGACGCGGCCAGCGGCGACCTGGCGGCCTCCAACGGCTCGGTGTCCAGCGCGCTGGCCGCGTCCACCGGCTTCAGCCAGACGACGACCGGCTACGTCGGCACGCTCCAGCGACGGCAGCACCAGCTCGACCAGCAGCCACGCGCTGACCACGACCTACTCGTCGGCGTCGACCGCCGGGCACATCGTCCAGGTCGCGCAGATCCCGGTGGCGGCCAGCGGCTCGACCACCTTCACCCTGGCCCTCGCCTTCGACTCCAGCCAGTCGGCCGCCGATCTCCGACGCCGCCGCGTCCCTGGCCGCCGGGTTCACCTCGCTGGAGAGCTCGTTCGAGTCCGGCTGGCACTCCTGGGTCGGCGGCCTGAACGCCCCGCCCGCCTCGGTGACCGGCAGCGCCGCGCTGGAGCAGCAGTACTACGTCTCGCTGATGGAGGTCAAGGCCGACGAGGACAAGACCTACACCGGCGGGTTCGTGGCCGCGCCGTCCGATCCCTGGGGCGCCAGCGTCAGCGCGAACAGCGCCGGCGGCCACGGCTACCACGTGGTCTGGACCCGCGACGAGTACGAGATGGCCTCGGCCTTGCTCGCGGCCGGCGACACCACCGACGCGAACGCCGCGCTGCAGTACATCTTCACCTACGAGGAAGAGTCGAGCGGCGCCGTCAAGCAGAACACATTCCTCAACGGAAACGCCGTGTTCGGGTCGCTCCAGATGGACGAGGTGGCCGACCCGATCATCCTGGCCTACCAGCTCGGCGCCACCAACTCGGCCGACTGGGGGCACATCCAGGCTCTGGCCAACTACCTGGTCGCCAACGGCCCGTACACGCCGCAGGAGCGCTGGGAGGAGGCCAGCGGCTACTCCCCGGCCACCATGGCGGCCGAGATCGCCGGGCTGATCTGCGCGGCCTCGATCGCCGAGGCCAACGGTGCGACCAGCCAGGCGGCCACTTACCAGTCGACCGCGCTGTCCTGGGCGTCCGAGGTGGACAGCATGACGTACACCACCACGGGCTCCTACGGGAACGGCGACTACTTCCTGCGGATCACCCCGGACGGGAAGCCGAACTCCGGGGCCTCCATCGGCATCGCCAACGGCGGCGGCAGCCACGACGACCGCACCGTGGTCGACCCCAGCTTCCTCGAACTGGTCCGGCTGGGCATCAAGGCGGCCACCGCGACGGACATCACCAACACGCTGACCGCCGTGGACACCCAGATCAAGGTGACGACCCCGGAGGGGCCGGTCTGGCACCGGTACAACTTCGACGGCTACGGCGAGACGTCCTCCGGCGCCGACTACACCGGATCAGGTGTCGGCAACCCGTGGCCGGTGCTGTCCGGCGAGCGCGGCGAGTACGACGTCGCCGACGGGCAACCTGACCGGCGCCCAGTCCCTGCTGGCCACCATGGCGGGCGCGGCCAACTCCGGCGACCAGATCCCCGAGCAGGTCTGGGGCGGCTCGACCGGGACCGGCGGGTTCACCTTCGGCCAGCCGGACAACTCCGCGACCCCGCTGATGTGGGCGATGGCCCAGTACGTGCGGCTGGCCATCGACATCTCGGCGGGCAAGGACGTGGACACCCCGGCGGTCGTCGCCCAGTGCGTGC
The DNA here is from genome assembly GCA_963822825.1 of uncultured Actinomycetes bacterium. Lineage (GTDB taxonomy): Bacteria > Actinomycetota > Actinomycetes > Streptosporangiales > Streptosporangiaceae > JAWWPY01. The sequence goes on from CAWGIW010000002.1 coordinate 225,043, forward strand.
AGCAGGGCACCTGCCCGGCGGGCGGGTCCGGCGGCGGTTCGGTGAAGGAGACGGTGAACGTGACGGTGCCGGTGAACACCGACGCCTCCGGCGACACTGTGTACCTGGCCGGGAACCTGTCCGCGCTCGGCCTGGGCCAGTCCGACTGGGCCGCCAACGGCATCCCGATGACCCGGGTCAATGCGACACATGGACCGCGACAGTGAGCGCGGCGGCCAACGCCACCTTGTCCTACAAGTACGACCTGGGCGGCACCTGGTCCAACGTCGAGAAGAACGCGAACTGCGCCGACATCAGCAACCGGAGCATGAGCGTCAGCAACGGCACCGTGAACGACACGGTGGCCAACTGGGGTGGCCCGGCCGCGTGCGGGGATTCGACGGCGGTCATCAACGTGACCGTGCCCGCCGGCACCCCCAGCGGGGACACCGTCTACCTGTCGGGCAACTACGACGTGCTCGGCACCGGCATCCCGTCATCCGATGACTGGATCGCCACCGACTACCCGATGATCAAGAGCGGGACCGGTACCTGGACGCTGACCATCACCGCCGTCCCGGCCGCCGCGCTGGCGTACAAGTTCACCCTCGGTTCCTGGGCCACCGTCGAGGAGACGGCGTCCTGCGGCTCCGTCGCCAACCGCACCTTCGGCTTCAACACCGCCGGCGCCAGCTATACCGCCACCGACACCGTCGCCGCCTGGGCCGGCAGCGGCGGCTGCTGACTCCGCCCGGACGTGCCGCCGGCCGCCTTCCCAGACGGGCGGTCGGCGGCACCACCATCCTGGAGGCACCCTCCGGACGCCGGTCCGGCCTGCGGCGACGGCGAAGACCCACGGGACGCGCCCGGGCTGGACGCCGTAGCTGTCATGATGGCCGCGTGCCCGATGATTTGCCGACACTTGAAACCCGGTGGGCCCGCCTCAGGCGGGCCGCGGAGTTCAGGAGTGTCCCGCTTCTGACCATCCTGGTCACCGTCGCCGTGGTGGTCGCGGTCTTTCTGGCCGGCAAGCTCGATCTACCGGCTTCGGCCCGTCCTCCTGCTCATAGTCGTCGCGGGATTCGTCGCGGTGATCCTCAACCCGCTCGTGGTGGCCCTGCAACGCTGGGGGATCCGGCGGCGGGGCTGGGCCGTGGCCGTCGTGACGCTGTGGGGTCTGCTGGTCTTCGTCGGCCTGGCGTCGCGTTCGGCTACCCGCTGGCCAACGGCGTCACTCATCTGGCCAACCAGCTGCCCTCGTACGTGAACCAGGCCGAACACGGCCGGGGCTGGATAGGCCGCCTGGCGAGCAGGTATCACCTTCAGCACTGGGTGCAGACCAACACCCCCAAGCTGGTGGCTTTCGGGCAAAGTCTCGCGAAGCCGGCTCTGAGCCTGGGCAAGGGCGCCATTACGCTGCTGATCACACTCCTGACCATTTTCATACTCGTGCTGCTCCTGCTGCTCGAGGGCCCCAAGCTGCGGGTCGGTGTGCTGGGCCTGATGTCACCGGCGCGGGCGAAGCGTTACTCCAGGGTGGCGCGCGAGGTCAACAGCTCGGTCACCGGGTACATGCTGGGAAACTTCCTGACCTCCCTCATCGCCGGGGTCGTGGTGCTGGTAACCCTGCTGGTGCTGGGGGTCCCGTACCCCATCCTGTGGGCATTGTGGGTGGCGCTGGTCAACTTCCTGCCCATGATCGGCGGTGCCCTGGCGGGCATCCCCACCGTGCTGTTCGCGGCCACTCACTCGCTCACGGCGGGCATCATCACCCTGGTCGTATTCCTCGTCTACACACAGACCGAGAACCACGTGCTGAACCCGATCGTGATGAGCCGCACGGTGAAGGTCAATCCGCTGCTCGTGCTGGTGTCCATCCTGGTGGGGGCGGAGATCGGCAGCTGGGTCGGCGGTATCTTCGGCGCCTTCGTGGCCGCGCTGATCGCCATCCCCGTCGCTGGCGCGCTCCAGGTGATGGTCCGCGAGATCTGGCTGGCCACCGAACCCGAGCCAGCCAACGACGCCGCGGTCCTCGGTCAGGGGCCACCGGCCCCGCGGCCCCTCATCGAAGCCACGGGCTCAGATCGAGGGCCGGCGCGTTGAGCACGGCCTGCTCGGCCACCGACGTGTCACCGAGCGAGGTGGCCGGCAGCTTCGGCACGGTGGTGTCCGGCGCTTGGGCGAGCGCCAGCGCGCCGGTCAGGTCGCCGGTCACGCCCCGCCGCCAGGCCGAGAGGGATGCGCGGCACGCCCGCAGGCCAATCCCGATGGGGCCGCTCTCACCGGCTCCCGGCTGAGACGTCCCGTCTGTGAACCGGCTCCCCGCAGGCCTCGCAAACCACCTGGGCCACCAGCTGGTGCCCACAGTGGTGCTGGAGGACCATCGGCGGTCCGTCATCGCCGGCCAGATGGCGGTCGCCCCAGCGCATCAGGGTCAGGATGACCGGATACAGCTCCCGGCCGGCCTCGGTCAGCCGGTACTCATAGCGGGCCGGGTGCTCGGAGTACGGTTGCCGCTCGAGGATCCCGGCGCCGACCAGAGTGCGGAGCCGGGCGGCGAGCGTGTCGCGCGGCGCCCCGGTCCGCCGGATCATTTCGTCGAACCGGCGGTTGCCGAGGAACACCTCCCGCACGGCGAGCAGTGCCCATTTCTCCCCGACGATCTCGAGCGTGCGGGCTACGGAGCACGCCCGTGGCTGGGCGGATACGGACGTCACAGAACGCAGTCTACCGAGTCAGTCCAAGTTTCTGGATGTACTCGCCCGCACCGGATAGGGTGGATCCAGATTCCGGACTGACCTGGAGGGTGCCTGTCGAGCCCGATCCCGTCGACGAGCCCCATCCCCTCGGCAGGCACTGGCCCCTCGGCAGGCACTGGCCCCCGGCAGGCACTGGCCCCTCGGCGAGTGCCGCCGTCCCGGCCGCCGTTCCGAGCGCGCGCCGGGTGATGGCGGTCGTCGGCTGTCCTGTCCCTGGCCGTGTTCATGTCCAGCCTCGATCTGTTTATCGTCAACCTGGCGTTCCCGTACATCGGGCTGGAGTACCGGGGGACGAGCCTGAGCTCGCTGTCCTGGGTGCTCAACGGCTACACCATCGTCTTCGCCGCCGTGCTGGTGCCGGCCGGGCGGTGGGCCGACCGGATCGGGCGCCGCAGGGTGTTCGTCGCCGGCCTGATCGGCTTCAGCGTCGGCTCCCTGCTGTGCGGCGTGGCGCCCGGCGTCGCCGCGCTCATCGCCGCCCGGGTCATTCAGGCCATCGGGCCGGCCTGATGGTGCCCGCCTCGCTGTCGCTCCTGCTGGCCGCCGTCCCCGCCGCCGCCCGGCCGCGGGCCATCGGCACCTGGTCGGCGCTCGGCGCCCTCGGCGCCGCCCTCGGCCCGGTGATCGGCGGGAGCCTGGTGCAGATCAGCTGGCGGTGGGTGTTCTGGATCAACCTGCCGGTCGGGCTGGCCGCGGTCCTGCTGGCCGCCCGGGTGGTGCCCGAGAGCAGGGACGAGCAGGTCCGGGGGCGGCCGGACCTGCTCGGCGCCGGGCTGCTGGCGGCCGCCGTCGGCCTGGTCGCGCTGGCCCTCGTCGAGGCGCCAAGCTGGGGATGGGGCTCAGCCAGGTTCCTCGGCGTGCTGCTCGCCTCGGTGGCCTGCGGCGCGGCCATGGTGGCCCGCTCACGGCGGCACCACTCCCCGGTCATCGAGCTCGGGCTGCTCCGCTCGCGGACCTTCAGCGGCACGTTCGCCGCCTCGATCCTGTACTACGCGGGCTTCGGGGCCTTCGTGCTCTCCTCGGTCGAGTTCCTCACCGGCGTGTGGCACTATTCGGCGGTGCGGGCCGGCCTGGCCATCGGGCCGGGGCCGCTCATGGTCCTCCCGTTCGCCCGCGTGGTCGCTCCGCGGCTGGCCGCCCGTATCGGCGGGCCGGGCCGGGTGGCGGTGCTCGGCTGCGTGGTCAACGTCGCCTCCCAAACGCTGTGGCTGAGCCAGATCCAGGCTCACCCGGCGTACCTGACCCACCTTCTGCCGGCCCAGCTGATCGGCGGCGCGGGAGTCGGCCTGACGATCCCCTCACTGCTCGGCGCCGGCAGCGCGTCGCTCCCGCCCGCCCGCTTCGGCACCGGCAGCGGAATACTCAACATGGCCCGCCAGGTCGGCACCGTCCTCGGCGTGGCCGGCCTGGTCGCCATCCTGGCCCACGTCGCGCCGGCCGACCCGGTGGCCACCTACCGCCAAGGCCTGATCATGATCATCGCCTTCTTCGCCGCCGCCGGTGCCGTCTCCGCTGCCCTGCTCACCCGCCACGGGACGGGCTGAGCCCGGCGGGACAGTAGCTGCCAGCGTCCGGCCTGTGGACTGGCGTCATCCGGGCCAGAATGCATCCATGACCGACGTTTCCCTTTATGTCGCCGCGATTACCGCAGCCGCCGGAATCGGGGGCGCCGCGATTCCCGCGATCGCGGTCCTCATCCGCGACGTGAAGCAGGCCGACCGTGACCGGCGTGACCGTCAAGCCGAGACGAAGCGGCAAGCCTGCCTCGATCTGCTACGCGCGGCCAGCGAACTGCGGGCGCGCGTGGCGAATACGGCCGACTACCACGGCGACGAGATAGGCGCGCGACTGGCGCAGATCCGGGAGTCGGAAGCGGCGATCCATCTGTCTGCCGCAGGCGTCGCGTTGTTAACTCCGAAGAACCTCGCTGAGCCCGCGGCCCGCGTGGCCAGCGCGGCCAGCCGCCTGGTGATGTCCGCAGAAGAGAAGGTTGACAAGGACGCCAAACAGCTGGTCACGCGGCCGAAATTCGAGGAATTTGACAAAAGCGTCACAGCCTTCCAGGACACGGCTGTGGATGACGTGCGGGCGCGAGCCGTTAGCGGGCGTTCCCGCTCTGCCCGAGCAGGGCACGAGCAAGCTCACGCTGATGACGTGGTGGGGCGGGATCAGTAGCATTCAGCGCGCGCCGGGCCAGTTCCACGGCCGCGACCTTATTGCCGCCCAGGGCCTCGGTCCGTGCCGCGTAGAGCAGCGCCGGCCCGTTGCGCTGCGCGTTGCTCAGCACCCCCTCGATTTCCGCGTCACTGCCCTGGTCGCCGAGTTCGGCACGGGCCAGCACGCGGGCGGCACGGGCCGATGGGCGGTCATGCTGCTCGACGCGGTTCAGATCGCGCAGTGCGTCCCGGGCGTCACCGAGGTCCGCGAGGATCTCACCACGCGCCTGCAGCGCGTCGGTGTTCCCCCCGTCAATCGCGAGGACGCCGGTGAGCACGGCCACCGCCGCGCGGGCCTGGCCGAGCTCCCACAGCGCCCAGCCGAGCTCGGTCTGCACCACGAGGTCGCGCGGGGCCCGGTCGGCTGCCGCCTGCAGTTCGCGCACAGCTTCCTGGGGCCGCTCCTGAGCCATCAGCGTCTGGCCGACCGCGGCGAGCTGGCTGGCCACCGCCCCGGTGTCTTGCACTGCCTCGAAGAGGCTCGCGGCCGCGCGGTAGCGCGGCTCCGCCTCGGCGGGCTTGTCGCGCTCGTTGGCGATGTTGCCGAGCAGCGACTCGGCTTCGCCGCGGCGCCGGAGATCTGTGCCGGGCAAGCTGCGCAGGGCTTGCCCCGCGTAGCGCCTGGCCAGGTCCGTCTCGCCCATGGTGAGCGCCCGCCCGGCGGACTCCAGGTACTCGGCGCCGTCCGCCGGGGGGCTTCCTGGTCGGTGGCGCTCCGCAGTGGTTCGAGCAGGCGCTCGCCGAGCAGTCGGTACCACCGCGCGCCCTGCCGCCACTCCGCCGACAGCAGGTGCCTGTCTTCGAGCGCCCGGACAACCGCGTTCGGCATGCTGGCCGAATCGGTCGCGCCCTCGTACACCGTTCCGAGAGTGCCGTGCTCGGTGACGAACGCGGCGAGCAGCCGGGACCGCAGTACGGACGGGCGCAAGTCGTTGTCCTCGGCGACCGCTGCGATCACACGGCCGCAATGCCTGGCCAGTTCCGTGTCCGCATCGCCGTACCTGCGAACGTCCCGTTCTGTGATTTCGTCTGTGCCGGGTGGCAGCGACTCCCAGAGACGCGCGCAGACGACCTGGAGCAGGGCCGGTTGCACGTCAAAGCTAACCGGTCGCGCATGGTCACCAGCGGCTGCGACCGGGCTGGGCAGGAGGTTTGTGACTAGGCGCTCCGCGGCCCCGGCGGCGAAGGTCCTGCCGGTGCCGTCGACCGGTCCCGTCACCGCTTCGAGTGCCCGGTCGAAGCTCAGCGGCGTGACAGCGTGGGGTACCCCGCTACCCAGGGCATCCGCGAGGAAGTCGAGCGCTTCCGCACGGGCCGAGAGGAGCAGGTGGAAGCGGGGACAGTCGCGTAATGCGGCCGCCAGCTCGCCGAGGAACCGATCGCTGTGCGCGCGGCGGGGGCCAGGGCAGGCGAGGAGTTCCTCCGCCTGGTCGATCACCGCGAGAATTGTGCCGCCATGCCGCTGCGCACGACGCGAGACGAACTCCAGAACGGTCTGCCCGACCAGACGGCTAGCTGCCTCCCCGGATGACCAGGATCTCAGAACGGCGAGGGTATAGGGGTTGTGCCTGGGCAAGGCCGCGCTCGGGTCGGTCGCCCCGAAGGAAGCCCGGCCGATCGGGAGGACATCGGCGTTCCGGCCTGCGACTAATGGCACAATCCCGGCGTCCAGCAGAGACGTCTTCCCAACGCCCGACGGGCCGTGCAGGACCGTCAGGCGATTGATCCGCCACAGTTTGGCTAGCTCAGCGGCCTCGGCCGCACGTCCGAAGAACCGATGACTGTCCGCGCGCTGAAACGGACGGATACCCGGATACGGCCACCCTCTGTTCCCGGTCATTGTGCCGTCCTCGCCACATCCGCCCCATCTGTCAGCGCCTGCGTTATCCCGCATGCGAGACCTCCGGCACGGCTGGTGCAAGGTGGCGGGCTCCCAGCCATCGAGCGCGCTTACCTGGCCGGAACCTCGCGGCTCACTCAGATACTACTGTTGAATCCGTAGCATCCGCCGTCGCGCTGAGGATCGACGACCCGGTCTAGTGCTGACCTGAAACTGGGCTCGTCGAACGTTGAGCAGTTCCTCCAGGGAAAGCCCGCGGAGATCAAGCAGTCCATCTTTGGCCGTGTCGTCGGTCATGACGCCCCTCACCTCGCCTGATGGGCCATTCTGAAGGCCGCCGCAACTGGGCAGGGATCCACCCTGCTCCGCTTCGTCGAGCCGTTACCAGACAGGGTTACATGGCGCGACTCATCTGTCGAGCGGCCTCCTGGCCGAAATTGTGATTGGTGAACCCATCATCGCCCGGTCGCCCGTCACACCAAGCACGCTGTTACCGCTATCCCCCCGTCACCTAGATCATTATTACCTCGGAGCGCCAGTCCACTACCCAATGGCGGGCAGATGCATAAGATGGGCGTGTGACGGTACCGGACTCGCGATCAGCGCGGGGAGCACCTCCAGCGATCTGGGGCCGCGTCCCCCAGCGTATTAAGAACTTCACCGGACGGCAGGACATCCTCGGCCAACTGCGGGCCGCCCTGGCGGGCGGCCCCGCGGCGGTACTGCCGCAGGCTCTCCAGGGATGGGGTGGCGTTGGGAAGACCGCCGTGGCGATCGAGTACGCGCACCGCTACCGGTCCGAGTACGACCTCGTCTGGTGGATTCCCGCCGATCAGCCGACTCTGGTTCCTTCGTCGTTAGCGGCCCTGGCCGGACCGCTGGGACTGCAGCCAGCGACGGCGGTGGGAATCGAGGCGACCGCCGCGGCGGTGCGCGACGCGCTTCGCCGCGGCGAGCCCTACTCTCGGTGGTTGCTGATCTTCGACAACGCCGATCAGCCGGAGGAGATCAACGAGATCATCCCCCGCGGGCCAGGCGACGTGCTGATCACGTCGCGAAATCCTCGCTGGGATGCGGTGGTCGCCACCATCTCGGTCAACGTATTCACCCGGGCGGAGAGCACTGATTTCCTCGTCAAGCGGGTGCCGAAGCTGGTCAGCGACGCGGAGGCGGACCGACTGGCCGAGGAACTCGGCGACCTCCCCCTCGCGCTCGAACAGGCCGGCGCTCTGCAAGCTGAAACAGGGATGTCGGTCGACGAGTACTTGCGGCTGCTGAAGGAGCAGCCGACCGACATCATGGCCGAGGGCAAGGCGCCGGAATACCCGCGGTCCATGACCGCTGCGTGGAAGCTCTCGGTCTCCACGCTGAGCGAGAAGCTGCCGGAAGCCGTGGAGTTGTTGCGGTGCTGTGCCTTCCTCGGCCCGGAATTCATTCCTCGCGACGTGTTCCGCAGCGGGCTGGAGACCTGGGACACTCCGGTTGGCGAACTGCTCGCCGCCCCCATCCTGCTGGCCCGCGTCATCGGCGAGCTAGGACGGTACGCCCTCGTAAAGATCGATGGCCGTGCGATCCAGGTACATCGCCTGATTCAAGCGCTGCTGCGAGACGAACTCAGCCCAGACGAACAGGCCTCCTACAAGCACGAAGCTCACCTCATCCTCGCGGCTGGCGCGCCTGCGGATCCCGATGACGACAATTTGTGGCCCCGTTACGCAGCGCTGGTCCCCCACGTCGTCTCGGCCAACACCCAACTGTCGGAATGCCGCGATCCCGCGGTGCGTAACTTTGCCCTTGATGTCGTCCGATACCTGTACCTCTCTGGTGCGCCCGAGACCTCCCGGTTGTTCGCCGAACGGTTTATCGCCCAGTGGACGGAAGACTCCGGTCCAGACGCCGTCGAGGTGCTGAATGCCCAGCGCCACCTGGGAAACGCACTCAGGGAACGCGGCGAATATCAGAAGGCCTACGACCTGATGAAGGAGACGCTACCCCGCACAGAGAGAATCGCCGGAGCGCAGGACCCACTCACCCTGGCCATGACCAACTCGTTCGCCGGGGATCTGCGCGCGCGCGGGGACTTCGCGGACGCGCGCGCTCTGGATGAGGAATCGCTCCGCCTCCATGAGGCGGTATTGGGGCCAGAGGATCCGCAGACGCTGCGCGTCATGCACAACCTTGCTCTCGACCACGGGCTTAACAGTGACTATCTGAAGGCCCGGGACACCGCACAGCGCACATACAACCTCCGGAGCAGCGCTCACGGCGTCAGTGCTACGGATATGGTCATATCGTGGAACGGGCTGTCCAGGGCCGTCCGGCTATGCGGGAACTACGAAGAAGCGCGCGACGTGGGCCAGGATGCCTATGATTACGGCTGCGAAAAGTTGGGAGCCGCGCATTACTGGTCGCTGCGGAGTCTCATCGACCTGTCGATCGCCCTGCGCCGGATCGGAACCGCGCACGGTGACTCTCTCGCCCAGGCGCAGAGCGTCTACGAGCAGTGCGGAGTAATCCTGGGCCCGAACCATCCCGATACCCTCGCGGCCGCGATGAACCTGACCAACATCCAGCGGACGGTCGGCCAGACCGATGAGGCGCTGGCCTTGGCTGAGAAAACAGTAGCCAGCTACCCGCCGATTTATGGACCCGACCACCCGTACAACCACGGCTGCGCCAGCAACCTGGGGCTGCTGCGGCGGGTAACCGGAGACCCGGATGGTGCCCGCTCCCTGAACGAAGCCGCCCTGGCCGGTCTGGACGAGCGACTCACCCGCGATCACCACTATTCACTGACTGTGGCCACGAATCTCGCCAGTGACCTCGCCGAGCTGGGCGACACCGCACAGGCACGGAAGCTGAGCGAGGGCACCCTCAGGCGTCTGCGCCGGCTCCTCGGCGAGGACCATCCGCTGACCCTCGGCTGTGCGGCCAATCTGGTGGTGGACCTGCGCGCGGAGGGCGCCGAGAAAGAAGCCGAACTGCTCTTGGCCGACACCATGAGCCGCTACGAGGCCACCCTGGGCGTCGAGCATGCCGACACGGTGGCTGCGGCCGAGGGCCGGCGGCTCGACTTCGACTTCGACCCGCCGCCGATCTAGAAGCCGCCCCGTGGCGACCAGGCTGGGACTGACCAATAGGTCGCTTGCCAGCGGGCCAGATGCCGTTCGGCTTCTTGACGGGCTACCGTCTGAGCCTCGGTAGGGACCTGCTCGTCCTGCCAGGAGCGCAGAGTCTGGGTCATGCCCCGAACGAAATCTTGTCCAGCAGCGGTGAGCATCTCGCTGGACCGAAGCGTATCGGCAGCGCGCAGGGCGGCTGTCCGCCAGCGGGCGAACTCCACGTGAGCTTGAAGGCTGTCCGAGCCGTCATTCAGGTGGCGCTCTCGCCGCCAGAAACCGGTCACCCCGAGGAAGGCGTACGCACCCTGAAGCAGCCCACTGACCGGGCGGGGATCCTCCCGCCACGGCGCGTAGAAACGGCGGCCATCGTCGGGCAGGGTCAGCGGGAACACGTCGAGCAGTGCGGCGAGCTTGAGATGTTGCACTTCATGCGCCAGAGTGACCGCGAAGGTGCGAGCGTTGGCGGGCGGTGAGAGCGCTATGGCGCCGTAGTTGTCGGCCGAGCTAAAACTGACCTGACCTTGCGGCGGCACGCCCAGTGGCACGAGTGCCTTGACCACGGCCGCAGCTTCTTCGGCCGTCGCCTGATGGTGCCCATACAGCAGCGACCACATGGCCTGGAAAGCCGATTGCCATGCCTCGGCTTCGTTGGGAGCGAGCCGGGGGGCGACGTTCGCCGGGCCAAGCAGCCGGTATGGGTCGAGGTCGTCGATGAGGACCTCGACCCCAGGGCCGGCCCGGAGCCGGTGCAGCGCAGACCAGCCCGGTGCATTCTGGTGTGGGTCAGCTGGCACCCGCACGTGCTTGCCCACCGACCGCACCTCCGCCGGGCCGGTCCCGGCGCTTCGCACGACAGCCCTATCGCCGTCCGCCCCGGCAGCGCCCAGCGACGGCAGCACGACCATGCCTCGTGTTACTGGTACCTCAATGTCGGCGGCCAGCCCGGCCCGGATACAGGCCGCTGCCGCTACGGCGCACAGACTGGCTGGCTCAGCGGCGGATAGTGCTCGATCGTCGCGCATCGCACGCACCGTGCGAAGGGCCCAGCCTCCAACCGACGGATACCGGATCACCACATCGGCAGCCGCCGGATCATGTTGCCGCGCCGCGGCCAGCAGGGCATAACCGGAACGCGCCATGCCTGCCTGAGCAGAATCCGTTTCCTGGGCGGCCTCCAGCACACCCCGGAGCAGAAGTAGGTGCTTGCTGTACTGTGTCGCGGCCAGCTCACTGACGGCACCGGCACCACCTCCACCGGCGGCCAGCGCATCGAACGCAGCTTCGGACACGCGGTGATACCGAAGGCTCAAGAGACCTCCCGACGGGCCAATCGAGCGCTGATATCAGCCCGCATCATGTCGTGGATATGGCCGATGAGACGGATCAGATCGGGGCAGTAGACGGACGGGTTGGCGAAGCCGGTACCCGCGCGGTAGCGGTGGGCATAGAGGCCACCACCGCAGATTCGCCGGATGGGACATGCCCGGCAATCGGCGCACAGTCCCCGCTCCCCGATCTGCCTGGCCGCGACCCCGGGGAGCATGAGTGCCTCGTCAAGCCGATTACGCTCCACGTGCAGGCCGGTCTCCGGTGCCCCGTGATATGCGATCTTGAGGGTGTCTCCCTGCTCGACAGCGCCGTCGGTCTCGATGACCAGAAGCCTCGACGGGGCCAGGCCGACGATCTCGCTGGCCGACGATTTGCCGAGGATAAGCTGCATGATCTCGTCGAACAGCCGGACCCGGGTCTGCGGTGCCGGGTACCAGCGGTCAAAAATCGTGATCAGCCAGTCGGCGTAGGGGGTGTCGGTACCCCCTGGCATCCTGCCGGGCGGTGGCGACGCCCAGGTGCCGTGCGGGAGCAGGAAATCAATCCTGGGCGGCCCGAAGGCGGTGAGCGCCTCGTATGTGCCTATCGGATCGTTGCGGAGATCGATCGTGCAGAGCAGGCCACTGAACAGGTGCCGGAAACGGTCACCGGTTAAGCGCCGCAGAGCAGCCGTAACGGCCGCAGAACTGCCCCGGCCGCTGGCGAACCGGCGATGCCGGTCATGCGCCTCCGAGGTGCCGTCCAGGCTTACCCCCACCCGGACGCCAAGCTCATCGAACATCCCCAAATACGAGTCATCGAGCCCAACGGCATTTGTCTGCACACTGGCATCAACGGTCACGCTGGTTCCTGCGGCCCGCCGGACGGCATTCACCAGGTGCGAAATCAGGTCGCGCCCGGCGAGCAGCGGCTCACCGCCATGAAGAACCAGCCCGATGCTCGGGACGCGGTGCGAACGGGCGTGCTCGCCTATACGCGCCGCGGTTAGGTCCGCGATCTCGAAAGACATCCTCCGCGGCTTGTCACGCCAGCTTTGGTCGGCCATTTCGAACATGTAGCAGTAGTCACAGGCCAGATCACACCGGCTGTGGATCTTGATGATGAACTCCCGGAACGGCACGGGTCTCCAGCCATCCGCCATAATCGCCGCGACGTCGAGCGTCGCGGGCCACTCGGACGAGGCCGCTCCCATACTGGGATTGAATCACACGCATCGATCCAGGGCCGAGCGTCGTCAACGGCCGCTCGCGCAGCGCACTGACGACACCTCACCCAACGCCAGTGTCAGTTCGATCATGAACGGTTCGATAAAGACCGGCTCGGCCGGGGGTGTCATGTGGTAAATCGGTTGTCTGGCCTGGGCACGAGCCGCCAAGCAGCGCCCAGGAGCGGCGGCACACGTGATCCCTAGGGGGTGAGCAAGAGCAGTCCGCACGGAGGGCTAAGATCTCAATACATCACCCGGGCACTCGGGCCGGTTTCCGCCAATATGCCCGGAAATCTAATCTTGGATTTCGGGAGTAAAGGGATTTTTTAGTTTTAGGAAGTTCCCACAAGCACACTCTGAACATAACACGTCAAATAATCAGCCTAGGGATACCGCCCTTCGTAGTTAGGGCTTCACGTGTCTGTCACAACAGCCTCGAGAGGCGTGCGGGCCGCCGCCACCCCGCAACAGTTCAGTGCGAACTTCCGGCTGCTCATGGGTGGCTCGTTCATCTCGATGCTCGGCAGCCGGGTATCGTCGATCGCCTACCCCCTGCTCGTTCTTGCGCTCACCGGCTCCGCGGCGGACGCGGGCTGGGCCAGCTTCGCCGCCCTCGCACCGAGTGCTCTCGCGTATCTACCGGCCGGCGCGCTCATTGACAGGTGGGATCCACGCAAGGCGATGCTCCGCAGCGAAATGGGCCGGGGTGTCTTCATCACAGCCATCGTGGCGCTGCTCCTCGCGCATCTCATAGGGGTCAAAGTACTCGTCGCGCTCAGCCGCCGCCGAGCAGATCCTCGCGGTCTTCTCTGGGCTCGCCGAGCGGCGCTTCGCCAGCTCCCTGGTGGAACCCCGTCAGGTGGTGCCGGCCCTCGCCCGCAGCGAAGCCAGAACCCACATGGTCATCCTGGTGGGGCGGCCACTGGGCGGACTCCTGTTCGGCCTCGGGCGGATTCTTCCCTTCCTGGCGGACGCTCTCTCGTTCGCTTGTACCGCTGGCGCTCTGGCATTGATAGGAAAGAGGCAGAATTACGGCGGCCGGGAACGAGCGGCGAGCCTGCATCTGAGGCACGAGATCGTCAGCGTCTTCCGGTGGCTGCGGATGCACCGTTTCGCGGAAATCGCGCTCCTGCTGACTGGTGGCGCGACGCTTATCAGCCAAGCCCTCATCATGGTCTTTTTCGCTGAAGCTCACGCCGGGCGGCTGCCCTCGATCGGCATTGGCGTGGTCTTGGCCGGCTCGGGCGCGGGAGGAGCGCTCGGGTCTGCGGCAGCGTCCTTGTTGTTCCGCCATTTCGAGCACCACCTGCTCCAGATCCAGATGCTGATCTGGGCGGTGATGTTCGGCATATTGTTCTTCTGGGGCAGCCTTTCTTTCTGGGTCATGGCGGCGGTGATGGCAGTCATGGGGCTCACCGGCGCGCTGGGCAACATAGAAGTAGATACATTCCTGGTCCGGAATGCCAAGACAATGTTGGCTCGTGCGATGAGCGTTGGCCGGTTGGCTTCACTTTGCGCGCTGGCCCTCGGGCCTCTGCTCGGTGCGTTTCTCTTCGCGCGGTTCGGATTGGAACGTGCCATCTTCGGCCTGCTTCTCATGACACTGGCCCTCTTGGTGGTAGCACTTGTCGCTCTGCCATCCGCGCTCCGTGCGGAGAGCACGGCGGCCGCATCACCATCACGCGGCTTGACGCATCGATCTGCCGGCGAGGACGGCCAGGAAACGCGGGCGGACGGTAACGCGGTCGCCAGCCACGGCGGACATGCCCGATCCAGTTGGTGACGGGGGTCGTAGGTGTCGACCTCAAACCGCCATTCGGCGGCCCAGTTACCATTCGCAGGGACCGACGAGGTCAGCCTTCCGCAAGTGATATTGGACCCCTATCGCAAAAGCTGCCACCGTACTGGCGGCTGTAATTTTCTTAGGATTGACCACAGCCTCGCCGCTTTTCGTAAGTCTCCTGAGCGACTCTGCGAATGCTACTGCTAGTTCTTCGTGATCAGGCGAAGCGGCATCGAGTGCATCCGGCCCGGGGCATCTGTGCTCACGGGATAGCGGGTTACCTTTCAACGGAGCATCTGCGCCACGAATCCTCCAATGGCCCGTTTCTCCCAATTGCCTCACGACCCAGAGGTTTCTGTGACTAGCCTGTGTGAATACGAGTCGTGTAGCTTTATCGTCAGTCAGCGTCGCCATCGAACTGAGTACGGTAAGGTGCCTGAGCGAAGTTGGATAGCGGGCAGTTACTGGACAGCTGGCCCTATCGTATGCCTCCACAAGATCACCTAGCGCGACGGCGAAGAATTCAGCCTGGCTAGGGATGTTATTTTTAACAAGAAGATCCAGCAGATTAGTTTCGATTGCCCCCGCGACAAAAGCGAGCTGCCGCTCGCGGAATAGTATCGCCTTGCGGGTTAGATTTCCCCCGAATGGCTCTTCCAGGAGCCGGCTGTTCACTGGGTGCCCAAACAGCTCCTCGGACGCCGCCGCCGCCAGCGCGCTCATATCCTCGGTGAGGGCCGTATATGTGTCAAAGAGCGTATCCCGGTCCGTGTCGGGCAGCTCGTCAAACATGCCCTCAACCGTGTCACGAAGTAGTAGCGTCCTGAGGACCCGCGCCATTAACCCCCTATCGCCCTGGTGCTGCCGCCCTCGTGCCCCTGCGAACACCGTATTCCGACCCAGCCAAGGATCAGATTCCATAAGCTCTGCGATTACCGTGGAATCAGGATCGATCATCTCCGTGGCGTTCGGCAGTAACGCCCTGCAGTAGCGATCGGCTACTACTCTCATAAGAACGCGGCGGAGCCGCCTTGATACCTTGTACGCAGCCACACCGGGAAACTTCCCCTGGCTATTAACCGTGCTATTGTAGAAGTCCTTGAATCTCGGGTCTAGAGTGGCGAGGTATGCCGGTAAACGCTGCAGATCTCGATTGCTGGCACCTGCCACTTCGAGTTCCGCGAAAAGTAGCTGGCGCCGCCACTCTTCTGTGCGGCCGGTTTCAGGCGTATCTGATCTTGACATAATTATAGCCCGCGAGCGTTCATTCCACAGGATGAGTAATTCGGCGCAGCACCGATGTCAAAGCCTTATTCTACATTGCTGTCAAGGTGGCGTATAGCCACCGATTCTCCGACTACGGGCGCGGATCCGAGAGCGCGACGATGGATCGTGGGCGGACGGTGATGCGGTCAGGGCGCGCCCTCATCCCAGGACCAGGTGTTGCGGAACCAGGCGGTCGGCAGCACATACAGCGTCGCGGGCTCCGGCGCCCGGGTGCCAGAGTGGCCCGCCTTGGTCCCTCGGACCGTGACGGAGTTGTTACCGGCCACTTACGTGGCTGCCTTACTGAACCGGTGGGGTGGAGTGCTCGTGTTCAACTTTGGGGTAGCCCATTTCCCGCGCATCCCGAGGAGTCGCAGATGATGCACGAGCCCAGGCGGGACGACCAGCCCACGACGCAGCGGGCGATGCTGGCCGGCGTCGGGCTAGCCGGCTTGGTGGGCACCCTGGCCGCGTGCGGGGCGAACGGCACGTCGCCGGCTCCGTCAGGCGGCGGCTCCGGGGCAGGCGCGGACCGCGCTCGCCACGACGAGCGAAATCCCCGTCGGCGGCGGGAAGATCTTCGACCGCCAGAAGGTCGTTGTGACCCAGGCGTCGAGCGGCACCTTCAAGGCGTTCAGTGCGATCTGCACCCACAGGGGGTGCATGGTCAATCAGGTCGTCAACGGCACGATCGACTGCCCGTGCCATGGCAGCGAGTTCAACATCAACGACGGCACGGTCGTGGCGGGCCCGCGCCGAGCCCGCTGCCCGCGCAGGCCGTCACGGTCAGCGGGAGCAACATCACGCTCGGCTGAGTTTCTGCCCGGCATTAGGATGTCGGGGATGAGCCTTCCCCGCACGCTGGCCGGAGACGTCCGGTGACGGCCCGGCTCACCCGGCGCCCGGGCGGCGCGGTTCGCCTGCGGGCCCTGCTGGATTCCGGCCAGACCATCCTGGCGCCCGGAGCGTTCGATTCACTGGCCGCCCGGCTGGTCGAGGAGGCCGGGTTCCCGGCGGTGTACATGACCGGGTTCGGGACCTCGGCGGCGCTGATCGGCCGACCCGACGTGGGCCTGCTGACCATGACCGAGATGGCCGGCAGCGCCGGGCGGATGGCCGCCTGCGTGGACATCCCGGTGATCGCCGATGCTGACACGGGCTACGGCAACCCGCTCAACGTGATCCGGACGGTCGGCGCCTACGAGGCGGCCGGAGTCGCCGGAATCCACATCGAGGATCAGGTGGCCCCGAAGAAGTGCGGACACATGGAGGGCAAGCTCGTTATCCCAGCGGAGGAAATGGCGCAGAAGATCCGGGCTGCGGTCGATGCGCGCACCCAGCCCGAGTTCGTGATCATCGCCCGGACCGACGCGCGGGCCGTGGAGGGCCTGGAACGAGCACTGGACCGCGGGCGGATGTACCGCGACGCCGGAGCCGACGCGCTGTTCATCGAGGCCGTCGTGACCGAGGAGGAAGCCGAGCAGGCAATCCGGGCTTTCCCCGGTGTCCCCCTCGTCTTCAACTGGGCCGAGGGGGGCAAGACCCCGCCGATCAGCCTCGACCGCCTGACCGAACTGGGGTACCGGATCGTCATCTTCCCCATCAGCACCTTGCTCGCGGCCACGGCGTCCATGCGGCGGATACTGCGGGAGATCGCCCAGGCGGGCACGCCCGCAGCGGCGATGGGCGAACTGCCGACGTTCGGCGAGTTCCTGGATTTCATCGGACTGCCCGAAGTGCGCGAGGCCGAGCAGCGATACACCGCGAAGGACGAGAACGGCCGTCCTGGACTTTAACGTCGTTCCTCGCGAGCTGGTCAGCCGGCGGAAATCAGCTCTGTCGGCGCCGACCTTGGCGCGGTGCGGATGGGGCTTGGCGAAGCGGCAATGCAGCGTGATCGCACCGCTGGAGACGGCCGCCCACCCGCACCAGACGGAGGCGAACCCGGAAATGGTGAGCCTGGCAATGATGACGACGGCGACGAGGTTGACGAGGCCGAAGATAGCGACGTGCCGGTAGCCCGACATCAAGAGCGGCCCGCACACGGCGACGACGTACAGCGCGACGACCAGGAATCCGTCGGTCAGGCGGATGCTGTAGGAAAGGTGATACGGGGCGAGCTTCACGGCCACCGGGCCACGAACCATCGCCGCGAGCAGCACCACGGCGACCGCGATCCCGATCGACGCGAACGGCGCCATCATCCACTTGCGCCGCTTGGTCGGCTCGAGCGCGATGACGGCCGCGGGGATGAGCACGGGCAGCACGACGAAGGCGATCAGCAGGTACGCCCAGAGTGCGGGCTGGCCGATGGCCCGCGGTACATGGCCCTGGAGCCACAGCCAGACCAGCGCCTCGATGAACTGATGGATGCCTAGCAGCACGGGGATCCACGCCAGCGCGATGAACTCGCGGCGCTGGCGGACGTGACGGACAGCGTCGACGCCGATCGCGCAGATCACCAAGCCGCCGACGACATCGGCCTGCGGCGAAAAGCACACGGATCCTCCCTTACGGGCCGCGTGCTCCGCTGCGACGCAGCGCGGCAGCGTTCTGCCCCTTCCAGGATCGCACGCGCCGACTTGCCTGAGGCGCACCCCCGGAGCGTTGGCCAGGTCACTCCCGGCGCGCCCGATCTCGCCCAGTCTTGCGTGCGCGCCGTCGTCGCCCGCGTGTGACCAGCCACGACGCGGCGGCGAAGACCGGCAGGGTGATGCCCACCAGGAGCGCGGGACCGGTAAAGGCGCTCTCCAGGAACTGGCCGCCGACGCGCGCCACCCCGAAGTAATAAGCGATCACGACGGCCGACAGCAGAAGGTACCCGCCGACAGCGGTGCCGATCAGGTACCGGATTAGCGCCCACCACTCGCCGGGCGACCCGGCGGCGCCAGGCCAGGTGGTACCGGGCCCAGGGGCTGCCGGTGCGCCCGACCGCGGTGACCGCTGAAGGTGGCGCAATCCGATACCGAGAACCGCCATGAGGACCAGGTAGAAGGTCACCATGGGCACCAGGTCCTGGCGGATCAGCGAGGAAGCCGGCACGGGACAGCGTTCCAGGGGGCGGGCGTTCCAGCCGGCGCGCGGCGGTCAGTCACGGAGCAGGAAGTGCCAGCCGCGGATGAAAAAGTGCCACCCGGCCCACAGCCACAGCGCGAACAACGCCCAGCGCCCCAGCGGGTGGCGCATGATCACGCGGAAGGTGTCGCTCAAGGTCGGAAGGTTATCGACCCGGGCCAGGCTGAGGCCCTCCCAGGCGAACAGGGCCCCGAACAGAACGGCCCAGACGAGATACCCGATCACCGGATGCCGTGCCACCCTGACCTCCCGGCGGCTCATGTGGCGGGCCGGCCCGGCGGAATTGCCTGACCGGGAGCCTGCCACCCCAGGCCCAGACCCAGGCCATGAGGAGCATGAGGATCCCGGGCCCAGACCGACGTGGCTTCCCATCCTGTCGCATCGGACGCCCATACCCGTGGGCCACGCGCCCTTCGCGGCGCTCGCGAGCCACCGACCTGCGGTGTTGGTGATTCGGCGGAGCCGCGAAGCCCCGGATCCGCTAAACCGTTCAACCCACAACCGCGGAGCCGCGAAAAAGTATTGCGCGTATCAGTTGATTTCCGCGTAATTCTCCATTTATCCTGCCCTTGGGGGACGCTGAACAGCCAGGGGGGTCTTTGTGATACGTCTGTTGCGTCCGTACGTCCGGATGTCCACGGTGGGAACGCTGGCCGCGGCGGCCTTACTCGCCGCCGCGTGTTCAGGCGGCGGGTCCGCGGCGCCGCCGGCGTCGAGAAACCGGATCTCACGGTGGCGACCGTCCCCGCGCTCGACAACGCAGGCCTGTACGTCGCGCAGCAGCGCGGGCTGTTCGCGGCCGAGGGCCTGCACGTGACGATCGAGTCAGCCACCAGCGGCTCCGTGATGTTCACGCAGCAGATGGCCGGCAAGTACGACATCACCGTGGGCGCCTACGTCTCGTCCATGCTCGCCGACGCGCGCCATGGCGCCGACCTGCGGGTTATCGCCCCGGCATCCGAGGTGGCGCCGCTCAGCCAGGAGATAGTGGTCGCGCCCGGGTCGCCGATCCAGAGCGTCACTGCTCTCAGCGGAAAGACGATCGGTCTCAACGGGCTGACCGGGATCGGCATCGTGATGGTCAGCGCGCTGCTTTTCGACAACGGCATACCGGTCAACAGCGTGCATTTCAAGGTCATCCCGTACCCGAAGATGGCCGCCGCCCTCAAGGCGCACCAGGTGGACGCCGTGGAGATCCCCGAGCCATACCTCACCGACGCGGAGGAGTCGATGGGCGCCATGGCCATCGCCGACGTTAACCAGGGCTCCGCGCAGAGCCTCCCGGTCAGTGGGTACACAGCGACCCAATCCTGGCTGGACAAGTACCCGAGGACCGCGGCGGCCTTCCGCCGCGCCGTCCTCAGGGCCCAGGACATCGCCAACACGAACCTCGCCGCGGTCCAGAACGCGATGGCCGCCTACGCGGGCGCGTCGCTCGCCACCGTACAAATCGCGGCGGCCCCCACGTACCCGCTCCAGACGAACACGCTCCTGCTCCAGCGCGTCGCGAACCTGCTGGAGCAGTTCGGGCTGACCCAGCAGGTCTTCAACGCCTCGTCGATGATCCGCGGCTGACATCCCGGGCCCACGGAGCCCGTGGCTTCTCGGTGCTCATAGCCGCCGACCTGCGGTGTCAGCAGTGAGGCGAGCCGCAAGGCCTGATGGTGGGAATTGGGCGTATCGGTTGATACTTCAGCAATTCATAACCTATCCTGCCCCTGGCTGAACGATCAAATAGGGGGGGCTCTGTGCTACGTCTGTTGGGCCGCCGACCAGTGCTGGGCGCGCTCGCCGCGACGGCCTTGCTGGCGGCGGCGTGTTCGAGCGGCGGCGGATCCGCGGCGCCGGCCGGTGTGGAGAAACCAGATCTTACCGTCGCGGCCGTCCCGGCGCTCGACTCGGCCGGCTTGTACATCGCGCAGCAGCGCGGGCTGTTCGCCGCCGAGGGCCTGCACGTGACGATCGTGCCCGCCATCAGCAGCGCCACGGTCATCGCCACCCAGCTCGCGGGCAACTACGACGTCTCATCGGGTGCCTACGTCGCCTACATGCAAGCGGACGCGAACCAGCATGCCGACCTGCGCATCCTGGCGCCAGGATCGGTCATGGCGCCGCTTACCCAGGAGGTGATGGTCCCGGCCGGGTCGCCCATCCAGCGCATCACCGACCTGAGGCACAAGAGGATCGGGGTGAACGCACTCAACAACGTCGGCACCCTGCTGGTCAGCTCGCTGCTGTCGGACAACGGGGTATCGCCATCCGACGTGACGTTCGTGCCCATCCCGTTCCCGCAGATGGCCGCCGCGCTCGCGGCGCACCAGGTCGACGCGGCGTGGCTCCCCGAGCCGTTCATCACCGGCGCGGAAGAATCGATCGGCGCCACGGCGCTCGCCGACGTCGACCAGGGCGCCACCCAGAACATCCCGATCGCCGGGTACATCGTGACCCAATCCTGGCTGGACAAGTACCCGAGGACCGCGGCGGCTTTCCGCCACGCCATCCTCGAGGCTCAGGCCATCGCCAACACGAACCTCGCCGCGGTGCAGGACGGCATGGTGGCCTACGGCGGCGTGTCGCGAACCACGGCAGAGATCGCGGCGGCCCCCACCTTCCCGCTGGGGATAGACAAGCCCCTGCTCGGGCGCATCGCCAGTTTGATGGAAGAATTCGGGATGACCCAGCAGATCTTCAACGTCGGGTCGATGATCCACCAGTTAGTGATCCTCCTCTGAGACCCAGCACGTGGTGGGGCAGGGCAGCGTTGACCCTTCGTTGGGGCAATGATCTTATGTTCAGGTGAGTAACGAGGACGGCTACCGTTATCAGCCGGGCTTCGGGAACGAGCTGGCCAGCGAGGCGGTGCCCGGGGCGCTCCCAGCAGGCCGCAACTCGCCGCAGCGCGCGCCGCTGGGCCTGTACGCCGAACAGATCAGCGGCACCGCATTCACCCAGCCGCGGGCGGTTAACCGGCGCACCTGGGTCTACCGGATCCTGCCCTCGGCCGCCCACCCGCGCTTCGCCCGCATCGGGAACGGGTCCCTGCGCAGCGCCCCGTTCGACGAGATCGAGCCCGACCCGAACCGGCTGCGGTGGGATCCGCTGCCGCTGCCGGCGACCCCGGCTGATTTCATCGACGGTCTTTTCACCGTCGGCGGCAACGGTGACACCAAGACCCGCAACGGCATGGCCGTCCATCTGTACGCCGCGACCAGCTCGATGACCGGCCGCTATTTCGTTGACTCCGACGGGGAACTGCTTTTCGTCCCGCAACTCGGGTCGCTTGAGCTGCACACCGAACTCGGCCCGCTGCGGGTGGCGCCGGGGGAGATCGCCGTGGTCCCGCGCGGCATCAGGTTCCGCGTCGATCTGCCCGGCGGACCGGCCCGCGGCTACCTGTGCGAGAACTACGGCGCACCGTTCACGTTGCCCGAGCGCGGCCCGATCGGCGCGAACGGGCTGGCCAACGAGCGCGACTTCCTGGCCCCCACCGCCGCTTTCGAAGACTTCAGCAACGAAAACCATGCCCCGGTGCAGGTCGTGCAGAAGTTCGGCGGCAACCTGTGGGCCGCGGACTACGACCACTCACCGCTGGACGTCGCCGCCTGGCACGGCAGCTACGTGCCGGTCAAGTACGACACCGCGAACTTCATGGTCATCGGGACGGTCAGCTTCGACCATCCCGATCCGTCGATCTACACGGTGCTGACGTCACCGGGCGAAGCCCCGGGCCTGGCCAACGTGGACTTCGTGATCTTCCCGCCGCGGTGGCTGGTCGGCGAGGACACGTTCCGGCCGCCGTGGTACCACCGCAACATCATGTCCGAGTTCATGGGCCTGGTGCGGGGCGAGTACGACGCCAAGGCCGAGGGCTTCCTGCCCGGGGGGGCCAGCCTGCACAACACCTTCACCTCGCACGGCCCGGACGCGGAGACGTTTGCCCGGGCGAGCAGCGCGGAACTCCGCCCCCAGAAGATCGACGGCACCCTGGCGTTCATGTTCGAGAGCCGGTGGATGATCATTCCGACGCGCCAGGCGATGCAGGCGGCTCACCTGCAGCCCGGCTATGACGCCGTGTGGCAGGGGCTGACCCGGTCTTTCCCAGATCACGGGGCTTAGGCCGGGGATACCGCGTTACGCACCACGTCGGCGGAGACCGCGGTGAGCCTGCGGCGCTGCGACCGGGCCTGCGACCGCAACTGCTCGTAGGCCTCGTGCGGCGACAACCCCTGCTGGCCCATTAGAACACCCTTGGCCTGCTCGATGACGGCCCGGGAGTTCAGGGCCTCCTGCAGCTGTTCCGCATCGCGCGTCCACGGTGAGGTCTTCGACCCATCTGCCGGGATGTTAGCGCTCGCATCTCGCGGGAAGGGGGTGTGGGTCATAGACAGCCGTCACGCCTGGCCAGCCCGGGCGCACGCGGACTGGCGGCAGAAAAGGCGAGGATGCCATGGCCGAGAACCGTCAGCAGACCCTGAAAACAGGAGAAACGGGCGGGAGAGCAGGAAAACCAGCCGGGGGTTTCTCCTGGTCAGTCATCCGCGAGACCCCGCGCTACACGTATCTCGTCGCCCTCGTCGCGGCGGTCGGCGGGATGTTGTTCGGCTACGACATCGGCGTTATCAGCGGGGCCGAGAACCTGATCACGAGCGCCTTCCGGCTGAGCTCGACAGCTGAGGAGATCGCTGTCGCCGCCGTCCTCATCGGCGCGGTCATCGGCGGAATCATCGGCGGCCGCCTGGCTGACCGGTTCAGCCGCCGGTACACGCTGCTGGCGATGGCCATCCTGTACGGCGTGGGCGCGATCCTCACCGCCATCTCGCCGAACCTGGGTTTCTTCATCGCATTCCGGATCATCACCGGCATTGCCGTCGGTGCCTCGTCGCTCGTCGTCCCCGCCTACATCGCGGAGATGTCCCCGGCCCCCATCCGCGGCGGCCTGGTCGTCCTGCAACAGCTGGCCATTTCTTTTGGCATTCTGCTGTCCTATGTCCTGGATTACGCCTTCGACTCGGCCGGCTGGGGCTGGCGGCCGATGTTTGCCTTCGCGGTGCTGCCCGCCATCGCCCTGGCCACCGGAATGCTGTTCATGTCGTATTCGCCGCGCTGGCTCGGCATGCATGACCGCTGGGACGAAGCCGCCGAGGTGCTCGGCCGTATCAACCCGCAACACAAAGACGAGGAACTAGAGCGCCTGCACCAGGACGTGGAGGCAGTCGGCCGGGAATTCCTGGCGCGAACTGCTGCGCCCGGGTCTTCGCGGCGCCCTGATCGCCGGGGTGGGACTGGCCATCTTCCAGCAGCTGGTCGGCCCGAACACGGTCCTGTTCTACACCCCGACGATCTTCCAGTACGCGGGGGTGAGCGGCAACTCCCTGCTGCCAACGATCTACGTAGGCGCGACGTTGTTCGTGTTCGTCTTCCCGACCATCGCGTTCGTGGACGTGGTCGGCCGGAAGAAGCTCTTCTACCTCGGTCTCGGCGGCATGGGATCCATGCTCATCCTGCTCGGGCTGGCCTTTCACTTCGGCGCCAAGAGCTGGGGGGTCGGGGTCCTGGCCATCCTGCTGATCTACGTAGCCTGCTATTCGCTGTCCATCTCGCCGCTGTTCTGGCTGATGACCGCGGAGATCTTCCCCAACCGGCTGCGCGGAGTCGGGGCGAGTGCGGCGACAGTATCCAACTGGAGCGCGAACCTGCTCGTCAGCGTGACCTTCCTCACCTTGATCAGCGCCCTCGGCAAGTCGTGGACGTTCTGGCTCTACGCGATCTTCGCCGGGCTGGCCATCATCTTCGTGGCCCGCTTCGTACCGGAGACCAAGGGCCGCCCGCTGGAGCACATCGACAGGTACTGGACGGAAGGCCGCCGCTGGCCCGAGACGGCTTCGGAGCCGCCCCGGGACCAGAGCAGCCAACGCCAGGGCAGCTAACGCCAGGGCAGCCAAGGTCAGAGCAGCCAGCGATAGTGGGCCACGATTTCCTCGTCTGACTTGCCGTCGGTGAGCTCGATCTCGGCGCGCCGGGAGGCCGCGAACGTGGTGATCAGCCGATCGCCCGCGGCCGCGCGCAGCTCGTCGTTGGCCTCCAGTGCCTTGAGCGCATCGCCCAGGGTGGCCGGCAGCCGGACGGCCTGATCCGCCTGGGGATGACCCGGCCCGCTCGGGTCGCCACTGACCTCCGCGGGCAGGGTGGCCTGGCGGTCCGCGCCGGCCAGCGCCACGGCCATGACCGCGCCGGTCAGCAGGTACGGGTTGGCGCTCGCGTCGAAGCATTTGAGTTCCACGTTCGCCGTCCCCGGGTCCGCCGGGCCGGCCTCGATGAACCGGACCGCGGCCTCCCGGTTCTCCTTCCCCCACACCTGGTACGCACCGGCCCACCGGGAGGGAAGCAGGCGCAGGTAGGACGCGGGCACCGGCGCCCCGATCGCGACCAGCGCGGGCAGGCTGTCCAGCAGGCTGGCGATGATCGACTCGCCGCGCTCGGTCAGGCCGTAGCGGCCCGGGCCCCCGCCCAGCAGGTTTACGCCGTCGGTCCAGAAGCTGGCGTGCAGGTGGCCGCCGTTCCCAACGTTGTTGGTCAGCACCGCGGGAGCGAACGAGGCCCGCACGCCGTGCCGGGCGGAGACCGCGGAGATGATCAGCTTCACCAGGACGTTGGTGTCCGCCGCCGACACCGGATCCTGCGGCGCCACCGAGACCTCGAACTGCGCCGGGCCGAATTCGGGATGGATCTGCTCGACCCGCACTCCGGCTGCCTCCAGGCTGTCGAGCACGTCACGGACGTAGTCGGGCGCGCCGAGGAGGCGGGAAAGCCCGTAGCCGGTGCCGCCCACGGCGGGCTGGAAGTCGTCGGAGTCCCGGCCGATCATCCACTCGACCTCGAATGCCATCAGGGCACTGATGCCCTGGCCCAGCCCGGCGGCGACCTGGGCCCGGGCGAACGAGCGCTGGTCGATGTCATAGACGGTGCCGTCCTGGTGGAACCGGTCGCACGGGGCCCAGGCCCAGCCTTCCGGGGCCGGCAGCACGGCGAGCCGATCCAGATCCGGGACCATCCGCAGGTCCCCGTCCGGCGTGTCCAGCGGCGACGCGGCGTCGATCCCGCCGTCGCTGGTGAACGCGTCGATGACCGGCGAGAACCCGACGCCCGACCGGGCCGCGCGGGCCAGCCCGGTCAGCGGCACAGCCTTGACCCGCGCGGCGCCGCTGTGGTCGACGTAGGTCGTCGCGACGCCGGTGATCTCGCCCGCGAGCTGCCGCTCGAGGGCCTGTCCCCGGCGCTCGTCCGCGGCGCGCTCCTGTTCGCTGCGGGACCGGCTAAAGGGCCGTGGCATGGTCATGTCTCCTCTGCTAGAGATACCGCCGGAGCGGGCGAGCCCAGTCCCTCGGAGCGGGCCAGCCGCTCGCCGGCCTGCCGCGTCGCGGCGGGCCGCGCCAGCACCCAGATGATCCCGACCGCGAACCAGGCGATCGCCACTGAGGGCCCCCACCAGGCGACGCCGATCGGCAGCGGCCAGACGTTCCTGAACAAGGTGTAGCCGAGGACGATTATGCCAAGGACCGGGATCGCGATTTCCCATCGTGCCACGGTCGTCTGCCCGGTGAAGAACACCAGCCGGACCATCCCGACCGTGGCCAGGATGTAGACCACCAGCAGGATCAGCGTCCCGATCGTCCCGGCCTCCAGGAACAGCGTGAACGGGCTGCCGCGCAGGATGAACCAGGTGAAGGCGACGATGACGTAGACGGCCAGCGCCACGGCCCCGGTCGAGGTGGTCGGTGTCCGGCGGCGCGGCGAGACGTGGCTGAGCCGCGCGGGCAGGATACCGTCCCGGCCCATCGCGAAGATGAGCCGGGCGGCACCGACCGTGCTGGCCAGGACGCAGCCGAACGCCGATGCCATCGCGCCCGCCGTGATGACCGTGCCCAGCCAGGAGGCGACGTAGCTGGTGCCGAGGTCGCCGATCAGGGATGTCGAGTTGATGAACGCCGTGACGCCCTTGGCCGACGTGCCGAAACCCATCACCTCGACCGCGGTCACCACGAAGAAGTAGATCCCGCCGAAGATCGCGACGCCGAGGATGGCCCGCGGGATATCCCGGTTCGGCTGCTTGGTCTCCTCACCGAGGGTGGCCGCGGCCTCGAACCCGGCGAAGGACAGGAAGCCGAACACGACACCGAGGAAGACCGTTGACAGCGGCACGGCGCCGGGGAGGCGGAAGACCGACCAGTTGACGCCGAGCCCGTGCGGGGCGGAATGGCCGGCGAGCTTGCCGAACACAATCGCGATCACGATGACGATCAGGGCCACCGTGAGGGCTTCCGCGGCCAGCAGCAGCCGGGTGCCGCCCCGCGCCGGGGTGATCGCAATCCACCAGATGAGCAGCATCCCGATGGCGCCGAGCAGGAACCCGGACCAAGTAGGCGGGTTCTTCCATACTCCGAGCGCGTTCAGGAAGTTGGAGGCGAAGCGGCCGCCGGCCATGGACGTGGTCACGGCGTAGAAGGTGTACGTGCCCGCGAGCGCCCAGCCGGAGATCACGCCCGCCCGCGGGCCGAGCGTCGCTCCGACGAAGCCATACACCGAGCCCGAGTGGTGGAATCGCTGGGTCAGCCGGACGAACGTGTAGGCGACGAGCAGCACGCCGACGAACGCGAGCGCGAAGGCCAGCGGCACCGCCCGGCCCACGGTGGTCGCCGTCCCCTGCGGATTGATGCTCGCCGCCATCGACGGCGCCATCAGCGCCAGGGAGATGCCGATGGCCTCCCAGACGCTGAGGTTGCGGTGGAGCTTCAGCTGCTGCCCGGGTTCTCTGGTCTTGACCGCCATCGCTCAGGCCCCTCCTGCCAGCGGCTGCCGCGGCTCGCCGCGTTTTCCTGCCTCAATGTAGGACGGAGCCGCATATTAGGGCTAGGGCCCCGAGCAACGTTGGCCAGCGTGGGATCAGCCTGCACAGAAATAGAACACGTTTCAGTTTCTGCCGCTAGAATCGGGCCCGTGGCCGGAGTGACCCGCACCGCAGTCGTCACCGGAGGCGTTAGCGGCCTCGGCCAGGCCAGCGCGGAACGGCTCGCCCGCGACGGGGTCGGCGTGGTCACCCTGGACATCGCGCCCGGGGCTGATGTCCTCGTCAACGTCACGGACGCCGAGGCGGTCAGCGACGTGGCCCGGCGCATCGGTCCCGTCGACATCCTGATCAACAGCGCCGGGATCATCGGCCCGAACCGGCCGCTGTGGGAGATCACCGACGAGGAGTGGGCCAGGACCCTGGCCGTCAACGTGAACGGCACCTTCAACCTCTGCCGGGCTTTCATCCCGCGGATGATGGAACAGGGCTGGGGCCGCATCGTGAACCTGGCCAGCATGGCCGGCAAGGACGGCAATCCGAACTTGTCCGCCTACTCCGCGTCCAAGGCCGCGGTCATCGCGCTGACCAAATCCCTCGGCAAGGAGCTCGCCACCACCGGGGTCCTGGTGAACGCGGTGGCACCGGCGGTCATCGAGACACCGATGCTGGGCGCCACGTCGCCCGAGGTGCTCGCGCATCTGACCAGCCTGATCCCGATGCGCCGGGTCGGGCGGCCCGAGGAGGTCGCGGAACTGGTCGCGTGGCTCGCCTCGGACAAATGCAGCTTCTCCACCGGCGCGGTCTACGACATCAGCGGCGGGCGCGCCACCTACTAAACCGAGCAAGCGTTTGGGAGGCTGGCCCGGGCCTGCGATAATGATGATGTGAGTACGCCGAGGAAGAGCCAGGCGGCCGGCCGGAGTGGACCCGCAGGTACGGCGGCCCCCAACGGATCCGTCCGGTCCGAGCGCCGCGCCCACATGGTCGTGCTGGCCGGCGAGCTCTTCGCGCAGAAGGGTTACCGCGCCACCACCGTACGCGAGATCGCGGACGCGGCCGGGATCCTGTCCGGCAGCTTGTACCACCACTTCGACTCCAAAGAGTCGATCGGTGACGAGATCCTGTCGAACTTCATCAACGAGGTGCTCGCCGACTACCGGGCCGCCGTGGCCTCCGCCGGGAGCCCGCGCGCCGTGCTGGAGCAGATCGTGCGCTCGACGAGCCACACCGTCTCCCGGCACCGGGCCGCCCTCGCGATGCTGCAGAACGACTACAGCTATTTCGCCGCGCATCCCCGGTTCGCGTATCTGCCCAAGGCTCTGCGCGAGATCGAGCGGATCTGGATCACCCAGCTTGAACGTGGCCAGCAGGCCGGTGCTTTCCGCGCCGATCTGCAAGCGAAGCTGACCTACCGGCTGCTCAGAGACGTGCTGTGGATGCCGGCCCAGTGGCGCCGGACGGGCGGCTTCAGCACCGATCAGGTGGTGGACGGATTCCTCCGGCTCCTCTTCGACGGGATTGCCGCCCCACCGGGCTGAGCCCGGACCCGCCCGCTGCCGGCCGGGCCGGGAGACTGTTACCCTCGGACCAAGCAAGCGTTTGGTCTAGCAGACCCGGGAGGCGCCATGGGCCGGCTCGACGGCAAGGTCGCACTGATCACCGGGGGCGCCCGGGGGATGGGCAAGTCGCACGTCCGCCACTTCGTCTCGGAAGGCGCGCGGGTCGTCTTTGGCGACGTGCTCGACGACCGGGGCGCGGCCGTCGCCGCCGGGCTCGGCGAGGAGTCCTGCCGGTACGTGCACCACGATGTGACCAGCGAAGAGCATTGGGCGGCCGCCGTCGGCACGGCGATAGGCGCGTTCGGCCAGCTCGATGTGCTGGTCAACAACGCGGGCGTGCTGAAGTTCGCCAGCATCGCCGACATGCCGCTGGCCGACTTCCGGCGGATCCTCGAGGTGAACACGGTCGGCTGCTGGCTGGGCATGAAGGCGGTGATCGAGCCGATGAGCGCCGCGGGCGGCGGCTCGATCGTCAACATCTCCTCGATCGAGGGCTTCACCGGGGCGGCGGGGCTCTCGGCCTACAGCGCGAGCAAGTTCGCGGTTCGCGGGATGACCAAGGCCGCCGCCAGCGAACTCGGCAAGTTCGGCATCCGGGTCAACTCGGTCCATCCCGGCGGCGTACTGACCAGGATGGTTATCGAGGCTGACGGGACCTCCGAGCATGACGGTGACGCGTTCCTCCGGTCGATGCCTCTCTCCCGGTTCGCCAAGCCGGTCGAGATCTCGCGGCTGGTCGCCTATCTCGCCTCCGACGACTCGTCCTACTCGACCGGCAGCGAGTTCATCGCGGACGGGGGCCTTCTCTGCGGGCCCGGCTACTGACCAGAGCGGCTACGAAGGGAGAGTCCTGGAATGGACGAGGCGCTGGCGCTGGACGGCCGGGCGGCGATCGTGACCGGCGCGGGAAACGGGCTCGGCCGGGCCGAGTCGCTCGCCCTGGCCCGGGCCGGGGCGCGGCTCGTCCTCAACGACCTGCCCGGGGACGCGGTGCAGGCCGTGGCCGAGGAGATCACAGCGGGGGGCGGCCAGGCCGTCGTATCCGCCGGGGATGTCGGGGAGTGGCAGACGGGCCAGGAACTCCTGGCGGCCGCGCTCGATGCCTTTGGCCGCCTGGACATCCTGGTCAACAACGCCGGGGTGCTCAGGGACCGGATGATCTTCACCATGTCCGCCGAGGAGTGGGATCTCGTGCTCCGAGTGCACCTGCGCGGTCACTTCGTGACCACCCGCTTCGCCACCGCCTACTGGCGCGGCCTGAGCAAGCAGGCCGGCGCCCCGGCCTACGCCCGGATCGTGAACACCTCGTCCGAAGCATTCCTGCTCGGTTCGGCCGGCCAGCCGAACTACGCCGCGGCCAAGGCCGGGATCACCGCTCTCACCGTGGCCACCGCGCGCAGCTGCGCCCGCTACGGCGTGCGGGCCAACGCCATCTGCCCGCGGGCCCGCACGGCCATGACGGCGGACCTGATGGGCGCGCCGCCCGACGCCGCGGTCGACCCGCTCGCGCCGCAGCACGTGGCGCCGCTGGTGACGTACCTGGCCAGCCCGGCAGCGGAGGGGATCAACGGTGAGGTGTTCGTGGTGCACGGCGGTGTCGCCGCGATCATGGAGCCACCGAGGATCCGCGCGACGTTCGTGGCCGCTGAGCACGGCTCGGCCGACGGCATGTGGACGCTGGAGTCGGTGCACCGGGCCCTGGGTTCCGTGTCCGGCTCAGCAGCGTCCGGCTCAGCAGCGTCCGGCTCAGCGACGCCCTCGGCCGGCTTCGCCTGCGAGGACACGCTCGCCCTGGCCAGCGAGACCATCGGCTTCGCATCGCCCGGCACCGGGCCAGCCGGCTGAGGGAGGAGGCGTCACATCGACTCGTCGGTGAAGGGCAGCAGCACGGTCTTGAGCTCCGTGTAGGACTCGACGGCGGCTCGCCCGCCCTCGCGGCCGAGCCCGGACTGC
Organism: uncultured Actinomycetes bacterium; assembly: GCA_963822825.1. Classification (GTDB taxonomy): domain Bacteria; phylum Actinomycetota; class Actinomycetes; order Streptosporangiales; family Streptosporangiaceae; genus JAWWPY01. The sequence continues at coordinate 255,976 of CAWGIW010000002.1, forward strand.
CGGTAACCGCCGAACGCGGCGTGCGGCTCGAGCTGGTAGCCGTTGATGCCGACCGTGCCGGCCCGGATGGCCTTCGTCATCCGCATGGCCCGCTTGATGTCATTGGTCCAGACCGTCGCGGCGAGGCCGTACTCGGTGTCGTTGGCCATCCTGACCGCCTCGTCCTCGTCGGTGAACGGGATGACCGAGAGCACCGGGCCGAAGATCTCCTCCCTGGCGATGCTCATCTCGTTGGATACGTCGGTGAACACCGTCGGCGCGACAAAGTTGCCCGTGGCCAGCTCGCCCTCGCTGCGGGTGCCGCCGCAGACCAGCCGGGCTCCGTCGGCCTGGCCCTCGGCGATCAGCCCGAGCACCCGATCCATCTGCCTGGCGTTGATCAGCGGGGAAGACGTGACGGCCGGGTCGAACGGGCTGCCGTAGCTGATCATGCCGCCGATCATTTCGGCCATCGCGAGGAACTCGTCGTGCGCGTCCCGGTGCACCAGCGCCCGGGTCTGCGCCAGGCAGACCTGCCCCGACAGGCCAAAGGTGACCGTGCCCATCGTGATCGCCGCCGCCGTGGACACGTCCGCGTCGGCGAACACCAGCGCTGGGCTCTTGCCGCCCAGCTCCAGGCTGACCCGCTTGAAGGTATCGGCCGACGCCGCGATGATCTTGCGGCCAACGGCCCGGCTGCCGGTGAACGATATCTTGTCGACCATCGGATGGCTGATCAGCGCGTCGCCGGTCGGGTCGCCCGGGCCGGTGACGACGTTGAGCACTCCAGCCGGAACCCCGGCCTCCTCGATCAGCCGGGCCAGGCGCAGCACCGCGAACGTCGCGTACTCGGAAGGCTTGAGCACGATGGTGCAGCCTGCCGCCAGCGCAGGTGCGACTTTCTGCGCGCACAGCAGCAGCGGAGCATTCCACGGGATGACCGCGCCGACCACGCCGACCGGCTCGCGCAGCGTGAAGACCATGTGATCGCCGCCCTGATAGGGCGGCAGCGTCTCGCCGGCCAGCTTGTCGACCCAGCCAGCGTGGTGATCGAAGACATCGGCCACGAAGTCCGGCGAGGTCGCGTACACGGCGCCGAAGCTCAGCGGCACGCTGTTGTCCAGCGCCTGCAGCTTCAGCAGCTCATCGCCGTGCTCGCGGACCAGGTCGGCGATCCGGCGCAGCACCCGTATCCGCTCGTTGGCCCGCGCCCGTGGCCAGGGCCCGTCATCGAAGGCCCGCCGGGCCGCGCAGACGGCGGCGTCGACATCCTCCGGCCCGGCGATCGGGAACGAGGCCACGTCCTCGCCCGTGGCGGGATGGGTGTGGCTCCACGTCTGGCCGGACTGCGCCGGGCGCCACTCACCATCGATCAGCATGAGGCCTTCGCTGAGGCCAACCTCGTCCCGGTGCGGCTTGATCGATGCGACCATTCTCGACCCCTCGAATAGAACACGTTCTACTTGTCCGGAGGGTACACCGAACTGCCCAGCGCGGCCAGAAAGGCCGGCCGCTCGCCGCCGCCGTTCAGCAGCAGGGCCGCGCCGCTCATGTACGACGCCAGCGGCGAGGCCAGGAACAGGCAGGCCCCGGCCACATCCTCCGGCGTCGCGATCCGCCGCAGTGGCACCGTGCCGGCCACCGCGTCGAGCCCGGCCTCGCTGCCGTAGGCCGCGGCCGCGGACTCGGTCATCACCAGGCTCGGCACCACGCAGTTGACCCGCACCTTCGGCGCCCACTCCACCGCCAGGCTGGTGGCCAGGCTGTGCAGGCCCGCCTTGGCCGCACCGTAGGCGGCCGTGCCGGGCGAGGGCCGGGTCCCGCTGACGCTGCCGATCATGATGATCGACCCGCCGCCGGGCTGGCCCTGCATCACCGCGTTGGCGCTCTGGGCCACGTGCAGCGGCGCGATGAGGTTCAGTTCGATCACCTTGGCGTGAAACCGCGGGGACGCGGTGGCGGCGTCGGCGGGCGGGGACCCGCCCGCGTTGCTGATGACGACGTCCACCCGGCCGAAGAGGTCCACTGCGGTGCCGATCAGCCGCTGGGCCTGGTCTGGGTCGCGTACGTCCGCCCGGACGAAGGCCGCGGTCCGGTCCTCCGCGGACGGCAGCCGGGAGGCGTCCGCTGGCTCGGTCCGGCCGCACACCAGGACCTGGGCGCCGGCCCGCAGGAACTCGCGCGCGATGCCGGCCCCGACGCCCCTGGTGCCGCCGGTGACGATGACGCCCTGGCCCGCGAAATCAGCGACCCACATGGGCCTCATGTTAAAGTCGGCACCAAGCAAACGCTAGGTCGAGCACGAGAGCACGGGCGGCGATGGGGATTGAGGTCCGCACCACGGGCGGCGTCGCCGAGGTGGTCATCGACTTCCCGCCGGTCAACGCGCTGCCCGTGGCAGGGTGGTTCGAACTGGCCGAGACCGTGGCCGCGGCGGGCGCCGATCCCGGCGTGCGGGCCGTGATCCTCGCCGCTGAGGGCCGCGGTTTCTGCGCCGGCGTTGACATCAAGGAGATGCAGCGGACCCCGGGTCACGACGCCCTGGTCGGCGCCAACCGGGGGTGTTTCGCGGCGTTCTCCGCGGTCTATGAGTGCGCGGTGCCGGTGGTCGTCGCGGTGCAGGGCTTCTGCCTCGGCGGCGGCGTCGGCCTGGCCGGCAACGCCGATATCGTCATCGCCGCGCTGGACGCCACGTTCGGCCTGCCCGAGGTGGACCGGGGCGCCCTCGGCGCCGCGACGCACCTGTCCCGGCTGGTGCCGCAGCCGCTGATGCGGGCCATGGTCTATACCTGCCGCACCGTGACGGCCCAGCAGTTGCTGAGCTTCGGCACGGTACTCGACGTCGTGCCGCGCCAGGATCTGCGGGCCGCCGCGATCTCGGTCGGAAACGAGATCGCCGCCAAGGACCCGGCCGTCATCCGGCTGGCCAAGCAGTCCCTGAACGGCATCGATCCCGTTGACGTCAAGCGCTCGTACCGCTACGAGCAGGGATTCACGTTCGAGCTCAACCTCACCGGCGTCTCCGACGAGGCGCGCCAGAGGTTTGTCGACGGCACTGCCACCGGCGGGCATCAACGGTGATCGCGTGACCGGAACCGTGATGAGCCCGGCTGACGTCGTCGGCGAACTGCGCTCCGGCATGACGATCGGGATCGGTGGCTGGGGGTCGCGCCGCAAGCCGATGGCGCTGGTGCGCGCCATCCTGCGATCCGACCTGGCCGACCTCACGATCGTGTCCTATGGCGGGCCGGATGTCGGGCTGCTGATGGCAGGCGGCCACGTCCGCCGGGTGGTCAGCGGCTTCGTCTCCCTGGACTCGATTGCCCTCGAGCCACATTTCCGGCTGGGACGCCAGGCCGGGGCGGTCGAATTCACCGAGGTGGACGAAGGCATGCTGCACTGGGGCCTGCTCGCGGCCGCGCACCGGCTGCCGTTCCTGCCGATCCGGGCCGGCCTCGGCTCCGACATCCTGCGGGTGAACCCGGAGCTGCGCACGGTCCACTCTCCGTATCCCGATGGCGAGGAACTGGTCGCCATGCCAGCGCTGCGGCTGGACGCCGCGCTGGTCCACGTCAACCGGGCCGACCAGCGAGGTAACGGGCAGTACCTCGGGCCCGACCCCTACTTCGATGACCTCTTCTGCCTGGCCGCCGAGCGGGCCTTCGTGTCCTGCGAACGGATCGTGCCGACCGCGAGCCTGCTGGAATCCGGGCCACCGCAGAGCCTGCTGATCAACCGCGCCATGGTGCACGGCGTGGTGCAGACCCCGGGCGGCGCGCATTTCACCAGCTGCGAGCCGGACTACGGTCGCGACGAGGCGTTCCAGGCGCACTACGCCGCCTCGGCCGCTGACCCAGACGCCTGGCCACGGTTCAGGGCCGAATACCTGACCGGCGACGAGGACAGCTACCAGCAGGCGGCCCGGCGGTTCGCCGGGAGCCGGGCCAGCGCACGCGCATGAAGGCCGACGACGTGACCCGGGCCGAGGTCTGCGTGGTGGCGTGCGCCGAGGCATGGCGCGGCGACGGCGCCATCCTGGCCAGCCCGATGGGCGTGATCCCCACCCTGGGAGCGCGGCTGGCCCAGCTCACCTTCGCACCGGACCTGCTGGTGACCGACGGAGAGGCCATGCTGATCGCGCCGCCCGACCCGCAGGGCAGCGACCCGCAAGGCAGCGACCCGCAGGGCAGCGGGACGGACGACCGCATAGAAGGCTGGCTGCCCTACCGGGACGTTCTCCGGCTGGTCGCCACCGGGCGTCGGCACATGATGATGGGAGCAGCTCAGCTCGATCGCTACGGTAACCAGAACATCTCCTGCATCGGCGATTGGGCGCGGCCGAAGGCACAGCTCATCGGCGTGCGCGGCGCGCCCGGCAACACCGTCAACCATCCGGTCAGCTACTGGATCCCGAGGCACTCACCCAGGGTCTTCGTCCCCCGCGTCGACATGGTCTCGGGTATCGGCTACGACCGGGCCGCGGCGCTGGGCGGCCACGGCGCCGCGTTCCACGAACTGCGCGTCGTCGTGACCAACCTCGCGGTGCTGGATTTCCGGACCCCCGAGAACGTCATGCGGCTGCGCTCGGTCCATCCCGGAGTTGCGGTGAACGAGGTCGTTGCGGCGACCGGTTTTCCCCCGGCCGTTCCCGGAGAGGTGCCCGTGACCAGGTGGCCGACACCGCGGGAGCTGGATCTGATCAGGGGCTGGCTGGACCCCGCCGGGCGGCGCGAGCGGGAACTCGCGTGATGCGCACGCCGCTGACCGAACTGCTCGGCATCACCTGCCCGATCATCCAGACCGGGATGGGATACGTGGCCGGCGCCCGGCTGGCGGCGGCCACATCCCGGGCCGGCGGCCTCGGCGTCATCGCGTCGGCGACGATGAGCACCGATGAGCTGCGTTCGGCCATCAAGCGCGTGCAGGAACGGACCAGCGCGCCGTTCGGGGTGAACCTGCGCGCCGACGCCACCGATGCCGGCGAGCGGGTCGACGTGATCATCGCCGAGCAGGTGCCGGTCGCCTCGTTCGCGCTCGCGCCGACGCCGGATCTGATCAGCAGACTGCGGGACGCCGGGGTGATCACCATCGCCTCGGTCGGTGCCCGGCGGCACGCGGAGAAGGTAGCGGCCTGGGGGATCGACGCGGTGATCGCGACCGGCGGCGAGGGCGGCGGTCACACCGGCCCGGTGCCGACCAGCCTGCTCATCCCCCAGGTCGTCGACGCGGTCGACATCCCGGTGGTCGCGGCAGGAGGGTTCTTCGACGGCCGGGGCCTGGTGGCCGCGCTCGCTTACGGCGCCGCCGGGATCGCGATGGGCACCCGGTTCCTGCTGACCAGCGACAGCCCGGTGGCCGACGCGGTCAAGCAGGTCTACCTCAGCGCGGACGTCACCGGCACGGTGGTCACGACCCGGGTTGACGGGGTGCCGCACCGGGTGCTGCGCACGCCGCTCGTGGAGCGCCTGGATCGTTCCGGACGGTTGAGCGGCCTGCTCCGGTCGGCCCGTAACGCAGCCGCGTTCCGCGAGCTGTCCGGGCTGTCCTGGCCGGATCTGATCCGGCAGGGACGCGCGATGCGCCGCGGCACTGGGCATCGAGGGACCGGGCTGACCTGGGGCCAGGTGCTGATGGCGGCGAACACCCCGATGCTGCTGCGGGCCGCGATGGTGGACGGCCGGCCCGATCTCGGCCTCATGTCGGCCGGGCAGGTGGCCGGGCTGATCGACGATCTGCCGTCCTGCGCGGAGCTGATCGAAGCGATCATGACGGAGGCCGGGCAGTGCCTGGAGCGTCTGGGCAGGCTGAGCCAGCCGTGGGAAACTGATCACGATGGCGGTCAAGAGCCAAGAGCCGAGCGGGTGGAGGAATCGTGACGGACGCAGGAAGCAGCGAGTTCTGGCGGGACCTGAAGCCGATCGCGCAGGCGTTCCGGCCCGGTGCCGCGCCGGAGGCTTATGTTTCGGATGCGGCGACCGACGACGAGCGCTTCTACGCTCCGTTGTCAGAAACGGTAGGAAGCCGTCCGCTGTGGATCTCGCCCAGCCAGAACCGGTGGTGCGACGTTTTGATGGCCCGGGGCGCCGGGCTGGTGAACCGCCACTACCACCCGCAGCAGGTCTTCGCGTACACGATCTCCGGTAAGTGGGGCTACCTCGAGCATGACTGGGTAGCCACCGCCGGGGACTGGGTGTATGAGGCACCAGGTGAGGCGCACACGCTCGTGGCGTATGAGTCCGAAGAGCCGATGAAGGTGACCTTCAATGTCACGGGGCCGTTGATATGGCTCGACGAGAACGGCAAAGCGACCGGCTATTTCGACGTATTCGATTACATTACGTTGTGCCGGGACCATTACGAGAAGGCTGGGATCGGCGTCGGCTACGTTGAGCAGTTGTTCCGCTGACCGCCAAGGGCGGCCCGCCGGTGCCGGCAGTGCTCCCGCAGGGCGTCGCGGTGCTCCGGGCCTCGACCGCTGGCGTGACCAGCGCAAAAGGGTTGAATCTGGCTATTGAGTGCCTTTGGGTGCAGCGGCTCCCGTAAGCTGCTGTCGCACGTCCCCTTGGAGCGGGTCACCTCACGGAGCGGGCCACCTCAAGAAGGGCCAGAACGTGTGCCACCAAGGGACTGTGATACGTCGCGCCGTATGGTCGGGTGCCACGCTCGTCCTCGCCCTGCTCGGGCTGATCACCGAGGCTACTGGCGCCTTGGCTGGGACTTTGCCGGGTCCAGTCATACTGGCGGATGCAAACGCTTCGTGGGCGACGGTGCCTGTCACCTATTCGTGCAGCCTGACCGGCTCCACTGCGAGCATGCCGCCGGTCACCATCGATGCGGTGCTGAGCACGCGGGCCACCGGTACCGTCGGAACGGCCACGACCGTGACGCTCACCACGCACCCGGTGCAGCTACCCCCGGCGAGCACCCCTCTGCCGGCCTTCACCCAGGTAAGCGGGGCGGGCACGGCGCAATCCACGGACATGACAGTCTCCGGCCTGGCCCTCTCCGGCCAGGGCAGCGCCAGCGGCCAGGCCAGCCCCAGCCCCAGCCCGAGCGGCCTGACCACGGCCAGCAGCCAGAGCACCGGGAGCACGGCACAGATCCCGGCCATCATCGCCTCGGGCACCGCCATCCCGGCGAACGCGGGTCCGGCGTCGGTCCAGGCGCCCTCGACGCTCACGCTGACCCCCGTCGGCGTGGCCGGCCTCGCGTTCAACTGCGCGATCGCCGGGACGTCCGCCGGGCCGTCCGCTGCCGCCGTGCAGATCACGGTGATCCAGCCGGCCGCGACCTCCGGGCCGGTATACGCGTGTACCGTCACGACTGGCGCCCACTCGGTCCCAGAGATGGATCGGATTCCGATGACCCTGAGCGGCGCTGGCGCGAACCGGGTGGGCTCGACGGACACCGTCACGCTCTCCGCGCCCGGTAACAGCTTCGGCGGGCCTTACCCGGCCGGTACGTCCGCCGTTTCGTTCAGCGGCGCCCTCCCGGTAACTGGCGCGCAGGCCGGCGGCGTCCCGCTCGCCGGGAACATGTCAGCGGCCGGCCGTGGCCTCATGGCCATGAGCGGGCCACTGCCGCTCGACGCGGCCGGGACGGACCACATCCTGCCCCCCGCCCGGTTCACGGTGACGGTCCATGCGCAGCAAGTCTCGGTCGTCGTCTGTGTCCTCCAGACGACCGTGACCACCAATATGGCGTCGTCCACCACGGTAACCGTCACCGAGGGCGCCACCGGCGCCCAGGCGCCGAGTACCCCGGTCGGCGCGCCCAACACGGGCGGCGGTGGCAGCCTGCACCACGCCAGCCGCCTCCCGGCGCTCGCCGTGGGCAGCGCGGCGCTGCTGGCTGGCGTCTGGTTCACAGTCACGGGCCTGCGGCGCCGTCAGCGGCACCACCCCGCCTGACCAGAATGCCCACCCACAGGAAGCGCCCCAGGCGCAGCGCAGTGATCATCGGCCTTACGCTCATCGCCGCGGGAGCCGCGGTGGTCATACGGACCCTGGCCGGGGGCGGCGGCACTCTCATTGGCGGCGCCATGGAGATCCCCGCGGTCGTCGGGACGTCGGTGCCCCAGCCGGTGACCGTTCCGACCGCCGCCCCGATGGCCCCGTCGGCACCGGTGCGGATCGAGATCCCCGTCCTGCACGTGTCCGCGCCGGTTACCCCGCTCGGCCTCAGCGCCGACGGTACCGTCCAGATCCCGCCGCTCGCCCGCCACAACCTGGCCGGCTGGTATGACCGCAGCGTCACCCCCGGCCAGGACGGCTCCTCGGTCATCCTGGGACACGTCAACTCCGTCACCGGCATCTCGGTGTTCTTCTACATCAAGACGCTGCGCCCCGGCAACGATATCGAGATCATCAGGGCGGACGGCTCAACGGCCGTATTCACGGTCAACGGCGTGCAGAAGGTCACCAAGGCCACGTTCCCGACGTCCGTCATCTACAGCAACGTCAGCTATCCCAGCGTGCGGCTGATCACCTGCGGCGGCCCATTCGACTCCGCGACCCGCCAGTACCTCGACAACATCGTCGTCTACGCTCACCTGGCCCGCGCCTCCCGGTGATCACAGGCGCTCGATGATGGTCACGTTCGCCTGGCCACCGCCTTCGCACATGGTCACCATGCCGTACCGGCCACCGGTCCGCTCCAGCGCGTTCAGCAGGGTGGTCAGCAGCCGGGCGCCGGTCGCGCCGAGCGGGTGGCCGAGCGCGATCGCCCCGCCGCTGACGTTCACCCGGGCCAGATCCGCCCCGGTCTCCCGCTGCCAGGCCAGCACGACCGACGCGAACGCCTCGTTGATCTCCACCAGGTCGATCTGGTCCAGGGTCATCCCCGCCCGGCGCAGCGCGTGCGCGGTCGCCGCGATCGGCGCGGTGAGCATCATGACCGGGTCGTCGCCGCGGGCGCTGAGGTGACAGACCCGGGCCCGCGGACGCAGTCCGTGCTCGCGCACCGCCCGATCTGATGCGACCAGCAGCGCGGCCGCGGCGTCCGCGATCTGGCTGGACAGCGCGGCGGTGATCAGGCCGTCCTCACGGAGTGCCGGCAACGCGGCCATCTTCTCGGCCGAGGTGTCGTGACGCGGGCACTCGTCGGCACGGACCTTGCCATACGGCACGATTTCGGCCTCGAACTCCCCGCGGCCGATGGCGCCGACCGCCCGCTGATGGCTGGTCAGCGCGTACCGCTCCATCTCGGCGCGGCCGATTCCCCACTTCTCGGCGATCATGTCAGCCGCGCGGAACTGCGAGATCTCCTGGCTCCCGTACATGGCCTGCCAGCCGACCGACCCGCTGAACGGGTCGTCGAAGCCATAGGCCTGCCCGGCGAGCATCGCGGCCGCGATCGGGATCTGGCTCATGTTCTGCACGCCGCCCGCCACCACCAGATCGGCGGTCCCGCTGAGCACGGCCTGGGCCGCGAAGTGCACGGCCTGCTGGGACGAGCCGCACTGCCGGTCCACGGTGACACCGGGAACCGCCTCGGGCAGGCCGGCCGCGAGCCACGCGGTACGCGCGATGTCGCCCGCCTGCGGGCCGATGGTGTCCACGCAGCCGAAGACGACGTCATCGACCGCGGCGGGATCCAGCCATGGGACGCGGGCCAGGAGCGCCCCGATGACGTGTGCCCCGAGGTCAGCCGGGTGTGCCCGGGCCAGGCCTCCGCCGCGCCGGCCTACTGGGGTGCGAACGGCATCCACCAGGAACGCCTCGGCCATGCTCATCTCCTAACCACAGGGCTCCCGCCACCAGCACCTAACCACGGGGCTCCCCGCCACGGGCACCTGACCACCAGCGCCCCGCTCAGTTACACTTCCTAGAACATGTTCTATTTATAGCGCTGTTTAGGTCGGCATTGGAGGGCGGATGCACCTCGCCTATACGCCCGAGCAGGACCGGCTCCGCGAGCAACTGCGCGGGTACTTCGCCGGCCTTATGACACCGGAGGTGCGCGAGTCCCTCGTCGCCGTCGAGGGCGACTACGGGGACGGCGAGGCCTACCGCCAGGTGGTCCGGCAGCTCGGCCGCGACGGCTGGCTGGCCCTCAGCTGGCCGGTGGAGCACGGCGGCCGGGGCGGGTCCATGCTCGACCAGCTCATCTTCACCGACGAAGCGTCGATCGCCAGGGTGCCCGTGCCCTTCCTGACCATCAACACCGTCGGTCCCACCATCATGCGGTACGGCACCGACGAGCAGAAGGCGCGCTACCTCCCCCGGATCGCCGCGGGCGAGATCCACTTTTCCATCGGCTACTCCGAGCCCGAGGCGGGCACCGACCTGGCCGCGCTGCGCACCCGCGCCGTCCGCGACGGGGATTCTTACGTGATCAACGGCCAGAAGATGTGGACCAGCCTCATCCGGTACGCGGACTACGTATGGCTGGCCTGCCGGACCGACCCGGAGGCGCCCCGGCACAAGGGCCTGTCCATCCTGATCGTGCCCACCGACGCGCCCGGCTTCTCCTGGACGCCGGTGCACACCGTCGCGGGGGTGGCCACCAGCGCCACCTACTACTCCGACGTGCGGGTGCCCGCCTCCGCCCTGGTCGGCCAGCAGGACGAGGGCTGGCCGCTGATCACCAACCAGCTCAACCACGAGCGGGTCGCTCTGACATCGGCGGCGCCGGTCCGCTCCGCGTTGCGGGCCGTGTGCGAGTGGGCCTCGGCCACCAAGCTGGCCACCGGCCAGCGCGTCATCGACCAGGAATGGGTCCAGCTCAACCTGGCCCGGGTGCACGCCAAGGCCGACTTCCTCAAGCTGGTCAACTGGCGGATAGCAGGGGAGGCCGGCCACGGCCTCGGCCCGGCCACGGCGTCGGCCACGAAGGTCTTCGGCACCGAGTTCGCCACCGAGGCGTACCGGCTGCTGATGGAGGTGCTGGGCGCGAACGCCCACGTGCGCCAGGGATCCGCCGGGGCGGTGCTGGCGGGCCGGATCGAGCGGATGCACCGCTCGTCCCTGATCCTGACCTTCGGCGGCGGCACGAACGAGGTCCAGCGCGACATCATCGCCGCGGCGGGCCTGGGGCTCCCCGCGGCCCGGCGCTGAGGAGACAGGCGCATGGATTTTTTCCTCAACGACAACCAGCAGGAGCTCTCGGCCCTCGCCCGGCGGGTCCTCACTGATCGAGTCACGGAGGACCGGCTCCGCGAGGTCGAGGCCAGCGGTGACCGGTTCGATCCCGCACTCTGGGCGGATCTGGCCAAGGCCGGCATCCTGGCCGCCGGACTACCCGAGTCGCTGGGCGGAGCGGGCCTTGGCCTGCTCGAGCAGTGCTCAGTCCTGGCCGAGATCGGCCGGACGGTGGCTCCGGCCCCCTACCTCGCGTCGATCGTGCTCGGCGCCGGCGCACTGGCCCGGTTCGGCACCCCCGATCAGCAGCGCCGGTGGGCTGAGCCGGCCGGGCGCGGCGAGATCGTGCTGAGCGCGGCCCTGTCCGAGGAGGATGGTGATGATCCCCGCGTCCCCGCCGCGAGCGCCGAGCGCGTGGCGGGCCGCTGGCTGCTGTCGGGCGTGAAGACCGCGGTGCTCGCGGGCGCGCAGGCCGATCTGCTGCTGGTGCCGGCCACGACATCACAAGGAGTCACCGTGTTCCTCGTCGCGGCGGCCGATGACGGCGTCACGGTGCAGCGGCAGCAGGTCACCGACGGCGGCAGCACGGGGCGGATCGAGCTGGCCGGAGTCGGGCTGCCCGATGATCGGGTGCTCGGAAGCCCCGCGGCCGGGGCGGAGATCACGGACTGGCTGGTGTCACGCGGCACCGTCGGGCTGTGCGCGCTCCAGTTCGGGGTGGTCGAGCGGGCGCTGGAGCTGACCGCCGAGTACGCGCGCAGCCGGGTGCAGTTCGGCCGGCCGATCGGCAGCTTCCAGGCCGTGGCTCAGCGCCTGGCCGACGGCTATATCGACGTCGAAGCGGTCCGGCTGACGATGTGGCAGGCCGCCTGGCGGCTGTCGGCCGGCTTGCCCGCCGATACGGCGGTCGCCACGGCCAAGTTCTGGGCCGCCGACGCGGGCCACCGGGTCGCGCACACCGCGGTGCACGTGCACGGCGGCCTGGGCGTCGACACGAGCTATCCGCTGCACCGCTACTTCGTCGCGGCCAAGCACAACGAGTTCGCCCTCGGCGGCGCCACCGCCCAGCTCCGCCGCATCGGCGCGGCCCTGGCCACAGCGGGCTGACCGGCGGCCGGCCGACGAGGCCCGACTTATGCCGGGCGCCAGCGGTACCGAAGGCCGGCCCTTCGGCGCCGTGTCCCATTCCGGCTGGCCAGAAAGCCCTTAGCCGCCAATGTGACCTGCGGGGATACCGGATAAGGATGCCGCGCTGTCGTAATCGGGTTAATCTACCGGCACGTGTGGAATGGCGCGCTTCCGGCGGGATGGCGGTGTTTTCTGGCCAATAGGCCATTGCGGCGACTAGGCCGCTACCCGCGCCCACGCCGTCAGGCAGTGCCGCCATGGAGTCGGTGAAGGCAGGTGGCTTCAGGTTGGTTGAACCGCTGACCAGCGCGGATCCTCGCGAAGTCGCCGGTTACCAACTCCGGGGCCGGCTCGGCGCCGGCGGGATGGGCCGGGTGTACCTGGCCTTCACCCGGGGCGGCCGGGCCGTCGCGGTCAAGGTGGTCCGGGCCGAGTTCGGCCAGGAGGAGGAGTTCCGGGACCGGTTCCGCCGGGAGGTCGTCGCCGCGCAGCGCGTCCATGGCATGTACGCGGCGCAGGTGCTCGACGCTGACCCGGATGCCCGGCAGCCGTGGCTCGCGACCGCCTACGTGCCCGGGCTGTCCCTCCAGCAGGCGGTCACCGACCACGGCCCGCTGCCGCCGGACAGCGTGTTCCTGCTGCTGGCCGGGATCGCGGAGGCGCTCCAGGCCATACACGCGGTAGGTATCGTGCACCGCGACCTCAAGCCCTCCAACGTGATCCTCGCCGCGGACGGCCCGCGCGTCATCGACTTCGGGATCGCCAGGGCCGTTGCGGCGCCGTCCCTGACCCGCGGGGGCCTCCAGATCGGCTCCCCCCGGTTCATGGCTCCTGAGCAGGCCGGTGGCCAGCTAGTGACGCCCGCCGTCGATGTGTTCGCCCTGGGCTCGCTGGCCACCTTCGCCATCGCCGGCCGGCCGCCGTTCGGCGTTGGTGGCGCGGTCGCGGTGCTCTACCGGGTGCTCAACGAGGCACCGGACCTGGGCGGCTGCCCAGCGGACCTGCGGCCGCTGATCGAGCGCTGCCTGGCCAAGGACCCGGCGCAGCGGCCGCAGCCCGCTGAGATCATCGACACCTGCCAGGCGCGGATGACCGATGGCGCGCTGGCGTTCGACGGGTCGTGGCTGCCCCCGGCGGTGTCCGCGGTCGCGGCTGCGCCCCTCGCTTCCCTGGTGCCGGGCCGGCGGAGAGGACCGGACGATGTCAACGACACGGACCCGTCCCGCCCCGCCGAGCACGGCGGTGCCGGGGCGCTGGGTGAGGACACCTACCCCAGTGTGGTGCGCGACCCGCCGGAACGGCCCGTGGCGGTCGCCGCTGCCGACCCCGCAGCCGGTCCTGCTGATGCTGACGGGCCGGGCGAGGGTGCCGGCGGGCCGGAGGGGCCGAGAAGAACCGTCATCCGCAGGTCCGCCGCGGTCTTCGGGCTGGTCGCGGCCGTAGCCGCAGGCGTGGTCCTGCTACCTGACGCGACCAATCCGGGCACCGGGCACCACCACCCGCCAGCCGTTGGCGCCCGCGCAAGTCCGCCGGCCTCAGCCCGGAGCACACCGGCGGCCTCACCAGCGGCGCCGCACCCCTCGCCGTCCGATGCCGGGGCAGCGCCAGGACCATCCGCGCCAGCGACGCCACCCGCCGCGGCCAGCTCGCCCGCTGCGCCGGCACCGAGCGGCCAGGCCGCCTTCGGCGGGACCTGGAGCGGCACGGTCAGCCAGCCCGCCTGGACCGTGACCAGCTGGGCCGTCACGCTGGTCATCCCGGCGGCGGGGCGGCGGGGCAGCTACAGCGCGCCGGCGCTCGGCTGCTCGGGCACCCTGTCCCTGCAGAGCGACCGCGGCACCGCCATGAGCGCGATGGCGAATACGACCAGCGCGGTGAACTCGGGCTGCGTGAGCAAGGCCAGGCTGACCCTGGACTTGTCCGGGCCGGCTGCGATGAGCATGACCTGGGTGCCCATCGGCAAGGCCCACAAAGAGCCCGGCACGGCCGCACTGGCCAAGGGCTAGCCCGTGTTCATAAGTGCCGGTGTGCGTTGATCAGGCCACGAGGCCGCCGAGCCAGTTCTGCCACGCCTCGGTCTCGGTCAACGGGTCGCGGTCGTCGAAGTAGTGCGCGGTCGCGAAGACCATGTCGTTGTAGCCGTGGATCAGCATGTACATCGCGTCGTCGGTACGCATGCCCACGAAGCTCGGCGAGCCCACGAACTCCACGGTGCCGTCGACCGGCTCGATCCCGGGCACGCTGAGCCGCGCCGGCTCACCGTCCGCCGCGTCCGCGCTGACGCCGACCGCCGCCGTGATGCTGGAGCTGGACACCTCGCCGAACATGTTGAACGTGCTGGTCTTGTGGCGCTATCGATTTCGGTGCGCCCCATGAGCCAGGAGTGAACTCCCGGCCCCGACGCGATCGCCTCCCACACCTCGTCCGGCGTGGCGTCAACGTTGATCTCGTCGCGTACCTCGAATGGATGCGTCATGACTGCTGCTGCTCCTCTGCTGGCGGGTCGGCGTCTTCGGTGATGCTCGGGTGCACGTAAGCATTCAGGGCTTGCCTTTGGCGTCGCGGGGCTGGGCGTTATTCGAGGTCGTTGAACTCGTCGTACTCGGCGAGGATGCCACCCACGGTGTCGAGGATCTCGACTCTGGCCGGGAAGGCGACGCCGGGCGAGGCGAAGAACAGCACAACGCTGTTGTCCACTACGTCCTCGATGCGGTTCCGCCGGCGAAGGTCAGCCGGACCAGGTGGGCCGCTTCGGCGCCTTGGCCGGTCACCGGGCCGCCGGCTGCGAACAGCTGCGCGTTCCACTGCGCGGCGAAATTGACCCAGGGCTTGCTCCGGTAGGGGCCACCGGCCGGCGCCGCCGCCGATGGGAGCGGCCACCCAGGATGCCGTCTGGTTCCTGCCAGGTGCGGACGAGCAGTGCTGCGGGCTGGCCGTCGCGGGTGAGCGAATTCGACCTCGTGCAGCTGGCAGCCGGGGAATGCCCGGCTTTTGCGGAACCGGACGGTTGCCGGGTCGGCACCCGCGCCTCCGCCGGTCGCGGTCGAGGCGGCCCAGCCGCCGGGGCTGGGCGGGCTGACCCAGGTGACCGGCCCTGGCGCGGCGGCCAGGTGATCGAAGACTGCCTGCTCGGCTCCGGTCAATGACATCGGCGGCCTCCCGAACCCGGGCGGGGCATCCGTGCCCGATGAGGTGAGCTTACGGCCCCAGGCAGAGGCCAGGCTGCTGTGCGGTCAGCCACTTCGGTGATCGTGAGCGGCTGCTCGCTGAGCGCGGGACGAGAATCCGCGCCGGCCCAGCGTGCCGGCTTGATCGCGGCATGATTGTCCTGATCATGGTGGCCTGTGCCCTCGATGCCGCTGGATGCCGCCCGCGACGCGGTGATCGCCGTGCAGGCCAGGTGATCGAGGTGCTGGGCACCGAGAACGCGGACTGGCCGGGCAGGTCGCCGACCTGGCCGCCAGGGTGGAACGGCTGGAGCGGCTGGCCTCGCGCAACAGCGGCAATTCGTCGATGCCGCCGTCGGCTGATGACCTGCCGGGCCGCACCCCGCCGCGACGCGAAGCGGCCACCCGGCCGGGGGAAGCGCAAGCCGGGCAAGCAGCCGGGGGCGCCCGGGTCGCACCTGGCCTGGAGCGAGCACCCAGACGAGCACGGTGCCCATTTCCCGGCCGGGGCGTGCGAGTGCGGCGCGGACCTGGCTGGCGCGGCCGATCTGGGCGTGGTGGCCTCGCACCAGCAGATCGAGATCCCGCTGGCACCGGCGAGGTGATCCAGCATGACCTGCACGCCGTGGCGTGCGCGTGCGGGCGGGTGCACCAGGCTGCGGCGCCCGGCTGGCGCCGGGGCCTGCGGGGACGGTCACGCTACGGGCTGAACCTGCAGGCCTGGTGTGTGTTCCTGATCGCTGCGCATGCCATCCCGGTGCACCGCTGCGCGGAGCTGATCGAATCGCTGACTGGCGCGGCGCCCTCGCCGGGGTTTCGTGCACGCCATGATCGCCCGGGCCGCCGCCGCGGTCGCGGCGGCGAACAAGGCGATCCGGGCGCTGATCATTCTCGCGCACGTGATCTGCGCCGATGAGACCCCGATCCGGGTGGGGCCAGGCCCCAAGACCCGCAAACGCTACCTGCTGGTGGCCTGCACCAGGCTGCTGACCTGTTACTTCCTCGGCGACCGGTCCCTGGCCACCTTCGGCGCGTTCGTGTTCCCCGACCTGGCCGGCGTCGTGGTCGTTCACGACCGCTACCAGAACTACGACGCCTTCCCTGGCATCATCCACCAGCTCTGCACGGCCCACCTGCTGCGTGATCTTGCCGACGCCGCCGAAACCTACCCGGATGCGATCTGGCCCGGCCAGATCGCCGATGCCCTGCGCGGGCTGATCCACGCCGCCAACCAGGCCCGGGACAAGGGCCTGGCCGCCATCCCCGGCGACATCGCCGCCCCGCTCATCCACGACCTTCCGCCACGGCGTGCTGGCCGGGCTGTCCGAGATCCCCCGCCGCCCCGGCCGCAAGCAGCACCCCTGCCGCGACCTGCTCGAATGCCTCCGCCACCGGCAAGACGACGTGCTGCGCTTCGTCAACGACCTGCGCATCCCGCCAACATCAAAACGACGCCGAACGTGATCTGCGCCCAGCCAAAACGCAGCAGAAAATCTCCGGCAGGCTCCGCTCCGAAGAAACCACCCGCCAGCGGTACGCGGTCCGCGGCTACCTGTCCACCGCCGCCAAGAACGGCATCAACGTCCTGGACGCCCTGCGTGATGCCCTCGCCGGCACTCCCTGGATGCCACCCATCCCCGACCCCCCGTAAACTCCGCTCGCCGGTCACATCACGACACCCCGCATTACCCAGCCGGACAGGGCTGAATGCTTACGGGTGCACCGCGACGATAAGGCGGTGCGGCCGACCAGTTTCGGTCTGATATTTACTGATAATTCCCGTGAGCGCGTCCGTGAGCTCACCCACGAACGCGGCGCGATCAGCGGGCTTCGCGAACCGCATTTCGGCATCGAGCCCGAACGTGGCGAGCGGCTTGTTGGCCCGCGCCGACCCGTTGATGAGCGCGCCCGTTTCCCGAACGAGCCGCGCGGCCAGCGCGAGCAGCCAGCGCGCGGACAACCGATCGGGCGACCGGGCCGGATCGGGCGCGACCGCGGCGAGCGCGGCCGGCGAGATCACGTAGGCCGCGGCGGAAGCCCGCACGACCCGCTCGGTCATGTTGCCCTTGCGACGCTCCTCGACCAACTCCACCAGACCGTGCTGTTCAAGGGTCTTGACGTGGTAGTTGACCTTCTGCCGAGCAAGCCCAAGCCGCGCCGCGAGTGTGGTCGCGGTGTGTGGCTCGGCCAGGGCCGCGAGCATCCGGGCCCGGATCGGATCGAGCGAGACCTCCGCGGCTGCGGCATCCTCGATCACTGCGACATCTTGCATGCCACAACCCTGTCGCCGACAATTCTTATTGTCAAGACCATAAGAACTGTCTGGAAGAATTTTCTCTCCCGTGCTCGTCGTGGTCACGCGCCGCGGCTCCCGCGGGCACCGCACGCTCGGCACCCGCGAAGCCGCGCAACCACCGCAAGCCAGACCGCACAGCCGCGCGGCGCACCAAGACTTCGCGCCAGCCGATACAAGAAACTCGCCGTCCGCTACCTCGCCACCATCCGCGTCGCCGCCATCAACGAATGGCTACCCAGGCACTTATGAAACACGGGCTAGCTCGCCGGGTGGCCCGGCGTCCATGCCACTAGGGTGTCTCCCGTGCGTGCCTAGCCGCGGAGGAGGTCGACGACCCGGCCTAGGTGGCGCAGGTCGGTGTTGATGGAGAACGTCGTGAGGACGGTCTGCCGCCACCGCTGGATCTCGTCGGCGATCTTGGCCCAGGGGCCGATCAGGGCGACGTCCTCGACCATCCGGGTCGGGACGGCCGCGATGGCGCCCTTCTTGTCGCCGGCCAGGTAG
Organism: uncultured Actinomycetes bacterium; assembly: GCA_963822825.1. Taxonomy (GTDB): domain Bacteria; phylum Actinomycetota; class Actinomycetes; order Streptosporangiales; family Streptosporangiaceae; genus JAWWPY01. The sequence continues at coordinate 274,131 of CAWGIW010000002.1, forward strand.
GGGTCCTGGATGGTCTGCGGCCTGCCGCCTCGTAGCCCATCCGGGCGAAGACCTCGTGGTGGAAGTTGACGCCGCGCGCGCCCATGCCGCCGATGTAGAGGGCCAGCGCGGGCCGGAGCTGGTCGGCCGCCCGTTCGATGTCGTCGTCGACGATGATGCGCATCGGGCCGCCCACGACGTCGAAGGTGGCGCTGGTGTGCCGGGCGCCGGGACGGGCGAAGCCCTCGGCGAGCGCGGCGGCGTAGAAGTCGTTCATCGCGGGCGAGAAGAAGATCACGTTCCATCCGTCGGCGATCTCGGCCGCCAGCGCGACGTTCTTGGGCCCTTCCGCGCCCAGGTAGATCGGGATCTCGGTCCGGTACGGATGCAGGATCGAGCGCAGCGGCTTGCCCAGGCCGGTCCCGCCCCGCGTAGCGGCAGCTGGTAGTGCTGGCCGTGGTAGGCCACCGGCTCGCCGCGCGCGATGACCGCGCGCAGGATCTCGATGTACTCCCGGGTGCGCTCCAGCGGGCGCGGGTAGGGCTGGCCGTACCAGCCCTCGACCACCTGCGGGTTGCTGGTGCCGATGCCCGACGAGGACCCGGCCCCGGGTGAGGTGGTCCATGGTCATCGCCGTCATGGCCAGGGTGGCGGGCGGGCGGGCCGACAGCTGCGAGACGGCCGTGCCCAGCTGCACGTGCGAGGTGCGCGATCCCCACCAGGCCAGCGGGGTCCACGCGTCGCTGCCGTAGGCCTCGGCGGTCCAGACCTGGTCGAGCCGCAGCCGGTCGGCCGCGGCGAACACGTCCGCCGCGTCGGCCGGCGGCCCGGCGCTCCAGTAGCCGACGATGGTGCGATCTTCATGTGGCCCGATCTGTCAGCGCCGCCTCGCGGCGTCAGCGCAGGCCGCCGAGGCGGGCCAGGGTCTCGTCGGCCTCCCTCAGCAGGGCCGACATCACCTCGGCCACCGGGCGGACCTCGTTCATCCGGCCGACGATCTGGCCGACCGGCATCGGCACCACGTCCGGCTGGCCGGAGCGCATCAGCCGCTGGTGCGCGTCGCTGACCAGCAGGTTCTGCAGCGGCATCGGCAGCGGCTCGGGGGCGCCCGGCTGCGCCCAGGCCTGGGTCCAGCGGTTCTTGCAGCAGCCGGGCCGGCTTGCCGCTGTAGATCCGCGAGCGCACGGTGTCCGACGAGGTGGCGGCCAGCAGCGCCTCGCGCACGGCGGGCATGTCCGAGGTCAGCGCGTACTCCTCGGTGGTCAGCCAGGCCGAGCCCATCCAGACGCCGACCGCGCCCGAGCGCGAGCGCGGCGGCGATCTGGCGGCCGCAGCCGATCCCGCCCGCGGCGAGCACCGGCACCTGCGCGCCGACCGCGTCGACGATCTCGGGATCAGCACCATGCTCGCGATCTCGCCGGTGTGGCCGCCGGCCTCGTAGCCCTGGGCCACGACGATGTCCACGCCGCTGGCGACGTGGCCGCGCGCGTGCGCGGCCTTCCCGGCCAGCGCCGCCACCAGCATGCCGCGCTCGTGGGCCCGCGCGATGACGTCCGGCGGCGGCGGGCCGAGCGCGTTCGCGATCAGCCGGGCCGGGTGGGCCAGGGCCACCTCCACGTGCTGCCGCGCCACCGAGTGCAGCCAGCCGAGCACGCCGTCGCCGGCCGGGGAGCCGTCGGGCAGCGGCGGAACGCCGAGCTTGAGCAGCGTCTGCTCGACGAAATCCCGGTGCTCCGGCGGGATCAGCCGGCCCAGGTCGACCGGGGCGCCCTCGGTGGGCACGCGGGCGGGCATCACCACGTCCACGCCGTACGGCCGCCCGTCGGTGTTGTCGTCCATCCAGTGCAGGACGGCGTCCAGTTCGGCCGGGTCGTTGAAGCGGACGCAGCCCAGCACGCCCAGGCCGCCGGCCCGGCTGATGGCCGCCGCGACGTGCTCGGACGGGGTGAAGCCGACAATGGGGTGCTCGATGCCGAGCAGGGCGCACAGCGTCGTCCGCACGGTTCTCCTCACGCGCCGCCGGGTGGCCGGTGCTCGGCTGGCCGCGTGATCGGCAGGCGGATGGCTCGGCGGCGTACTGGTGCGCCCACCCGTAGTCAGCCTTGCCGGCCGTGGTGCGGCCGATGGAGTCGACCAGCCAGATGCTGCGCGGCACCTTGTACCCGGCGATCTGGCCGCGAAGGTGCGCGTCCAGCGCGGCCAGGTCGACGGCCCGGCCGTCTCGCGGCTGCACCAGCGCCGCGACGCGCTGCCCGAGCCGCTCGTCAGGTACGCCGATGACCAGGGCGTCGAAGACGTCGGGGTGCGACTTCAGCGCGCCCTCGACCTCCTCGGGGAAGACCTTCTCCCCGCCGGTGTTCACGCAGGTGTTGCCGCGGCCCAGCAGCGTCACGGTGCCGTCGGCCTCGACCCGGGCCAAGTCGCCGGGCACCGCGTACCGCTTGCCGTCCACCTCGGCGAACATCGCCGCGGTCTTGACCGGGTCCTTGTAGTAGCCGAGCGGAACATGGCCGCCCCGGGCCAGCCGGCCGACCTGCCCGGGACCGCCCGGGCGGCCCGCGTCGTCCAGCACGATGGCGTCCGGGCCGGGCGTGACCGTCGGGCCCCCGCGCTGCGGCGCGCCCGCGGTCACGAACGCCAGCCCGGCGAAGCCGGTCTCGGTCGAGCCGATCGCCTCGGTGATGAAAACGTCCTGGCAGCGCCGCGGTGCAGGCGTCCTTGACCGCCGGGGAGAACAGCGCCGCACTGGAGGAGATGGCGACCAGCGATGAGGCGTCGTAACCGCCCGCGCGGTAGGCCTCGATCAGCGGCCGGGCCATCGCGTCGCCGATGACCAGCAGCACGTTGACCTTGTGGCGCTCGACCGCGCGCCAGATCTCGTGCGGCGTCGAAGCGCGGCGCCAGCACGACGGTGTCCCCGGCGAACAGCCCGGCCAGCGTCGCCACCTGCGCGTCGCCGTGGATGAGCGGCGCCGCGCAGAGCCGGACCAGGCCGGCCGACTCCAGCCCGTGGCGGGACTGCTGCCACTCGTCCGCCAGCGGTACGCCGGTGAGGAAGTCGATGCCGCCGCCGAGCGTGCGCCAGATGTCCTCATGGCGCCACATGACGCCCTTGGGGTAGCCGGTCGTCCCGCCGGTGTAGATGATGTAGATGTCGTCCTCGCTGCGGGCCGGGAAGTCACGCTCCGGCGACGCGGCGGCCAGCGCGGCCTCGTAGCCGGTCCCGGCGCCGCCGCCGTCGCCGATCACCACGGTGCCGCGCAGCCCGGGCGCGGCCGGCGCGGCCGCGGCGACCCGCGGCCCGTCCTGCCAGTCATGCACCAGTGCGACCAGGTCCGAGTCGGCGAACATGTAGCGCAGCTCGTTCTCGACGAACCGGTAGTTGATGTTGACGGCCGCGGCGCGCAGCTTGCACGATGCGATCAGCGTCTCGGCCGCCTCGATGGAGTTGCGCGCGTACAGCCCGACATGGTCCCCGGGTCCCACCCCGATTCCGGCCAGGTGGTGGGCCAGCCGGTTCGTCCGCTCTTCCAGTTCGCGATAGGTCACCTGCCTGTCTCCGCAGACCACCGCGATGCGCTCGCCGAAGGCGTCAACAGCATGCTCAAAGAGGTCGGCGAAGTTCAGGGCCATGGGATGAAACTAGAACGTGTTACTGTTCTGGGCAACCCTCTGCCGGGCCCAAAGCGAGGAGATATCGCGCCATGACCTCGACGCCGGCGACCGCGCCCGCCGCTGACACCGGGCCACCGCACGCCCTGATCGAGCGGCGAGGGCACGTCCTGATCGTGACGATGAACCGTCCCGAGGTGCGCAACGCGCTCAGCGGGCCGATGATGGCCCTGATGCGTCAGGCCTGGGACCTGGTCGACAGTGATCCCGGCATCCGGGCTTGCGTGCTGACCGGCGCGGGCGGTGCGTTCTGTGCGGGCGCAGATCTGAAGGCCATGGCCGCCGCGCACCCCGGTGAGAGCTTCGCCGCGGGCGAGGTGGATCTGTCGGTGGTGGAGCCACTGCTCAAGGGGCGCCGCCTGACCAAGCCGCTGATCGCGGCCGTGGAGGGACCGGCGGTCGCGGGCGGCACCGAGATCTTGCAGGCCACCGACATCCGGGTGGCGGGCCAGAGTGCGAGGTTCGGCATCTCCGAGGCCCGCTGGGGACTCTTCCCGCTCGGCGGGTCGGCGGTGCGGCTGCCCCGGCAGATCCCGTACACAGTCGCGGCGGACCTGCTGCTGACCGGGCGGCACATCACCGCCGCCGAGGCCCGCGAGATCGGTCTGATCGGCCATGTTGTGCCGGACGGCCAGGCGCTGGCCAAGGCGCTGGAGATCGCCGACATGATCGCGGCGAACGGGCCGGCCGCCGTGCGCGCGATCCTGCGGACGATCAGGGAGACCGAGGGCATGCCCGAGAACGAGGCGTTCGCGATCGAAGCCCGGATCGGCATGGCGGTGTTCCCGAGCGAGGACGCCAAGGAAGGGCCGCGCGCCTTCGCCGAGAAGCGCAAGCCCCAGTTCCGCGACCGTTAGCCCGGATCATTCAGGCTGATCTGTGGGGGTATGGCGGTGGCCCGGCTGGCGGGCCGGGCCGACGCGCCGCTCAGCGTCACCCACGGCTGAGGCTGCGCTGCAGGAAGCGGCGCACCCGGGAGTAACTGACGAGCATGGGCAAGCCCAGCAACCCGCAGAGCACCACCAGATAGGCGAGCTGACCAAGGCTTGGGTCGTGGTCCGGGCCCGGGCCCGGGCCGGGCGGGCCCTCGGCGGCGATCACCACGGTCAAGATCAAGCCGGCCGCGAAGAGCGACGTCAGCACGGTTCCGGCCAGCAGCCAGATGGCCATGCACAGGTGGCTGAGAGCGGCGGCGGCCTGGCCGCGCGGGGTCTGGTGCGCGCGGACCACGGCACGTACCGTCCCGAAGCTGGAGACGGCGGCTTCGGCTGCCTCGGTCCCGGTCAGCCCGGCCGCTCGCCCGGCGGCCACCGACTCGCGCAGGTGATCTTCCGCCTCGGCCAGGATGCGGCTGGTCTCCTCCGGCCGGGTGCGCAGGCTGGCCCGCAGCTGACGCAGGTATTCCTCGACCAGCCCGCTCATGCCGGCCACCCCACAACTGCCCGCATCCCCGCGGCGAACCGCCGCCACCCCGCCTGCTCGGCGGCCAGCGCCGCAGCGCCCTTGCCAGTCAGCGCGTACACCCGCCGCCTGCGTCCCGGGGCCTCGGCCCAGCCGCTGGCCAGCAGCCCGGCCGCCTCCAGCCGGTGCAGCGCCGGGTAGACCGTGCCCTCGCCCAGGTCAAATGCGCCCTCGCTGCGCTCGCGCAGCGCCGTGATAACCGCGTACCCGTGCGCGGGCCCGGCGGCCAGCACAGACAGCAGCAGCAGGTCCAGGTTCCCCTTCAGCCGCTCCCTCTCCATACCTCGTAACACTATGCTTTGTGGTACGAGGCGTCAAGGCGCCAGCCGCCCTCAGCCCCTTTCAGCCAGCCGGCCGCCTGCATCTGATAAGTACTCCTTGCCCTGGGCTCAGAGTTAGCGAAAAAAAAATCTACTGCTCCCCCTCGGATGGCCCGGAAGTGTCGGTGGCCACCGATAGTGTCGAACTAGTCTTCGAGTCAGGGTCCGCCCAGGCGGGCCCAGCCAGGCGACCCAGTCCCGGCTGATCAGCGCAGGAGGAGGTGGGCGGCAATGCGTGATCCCAGCCAGTTGCCTTCCCTTCCATCCCGTGAGGCTGGTCCATCCCGTGAGGCCGGTCCATCCCGTGAGGCCGGTCCATCCCGTGAGGCCGGTCCATCCCGTGAGGCCGGTCCATCCCGTGAGGCCGGTCCATCCCGTGAGGCCGGTCCGGCGGCGCCGGGCGGCGGGTTTTCCGGGTTCCGATGCGGCGCTGGCGGCGATCCGGGCGGGCCTGGCCTACCTGAACGCCGCGGACGCAGGCTCGATGAGCCCGGACGAGCAGGCGCAATGCCTGCGCGAATTAGAACGGGCGGAGGCCGGTCATACCGCGGCGCGGGCCCGGGTCTTGGCCGCGTTCACGGCTCAGGGCGGTTTTGAGGAGGATGGACAGCGCTGCGCGCGCTCGTGGCTGAAGTGGCAGACCCGGGTCACCGGTGGCGCCGCCGCTGGTGCGGTGGGCTGGGCCAAGCGGCTGGCGGCCCATCCCGAGGTGCGCCGGGCGCTGGCGGCGGGGATGGTGTCGGCGTCGTGGGCGCGGGAGATCTGCGGCTGGAGTGACCTGCTGCCCGAGGCCGACCGCCCGGCCGCTGATGAGATCCTGCTGGCGGCCGCGGAAGGCGGCGCGGACCTCGCTGACCTGGCCGGCCTGGCGCAGGAGATGCGCCGCCGATGCGCTGGCCCGGACAATGACGCTGACGGTGGGTTGGAGGACCGGGGCCTGGATCTGGGAGTCACGTTCGGCGGGGCGGGCCGGGGTGGCCGGGGATCTGACCCCGGCGTGCACTGCCGCCCTGTCAGCGGTGCTGGAGGCGCTGGGCAAGAAGGCGGGGCCGGAGGACGTGCGGACCGCGGCCCAGCGCCGTCATGACGCCCTGGAGGAAGCCTGCCGCCGCCTGGTGGCGGCTGGGGGGCTGCCGGACCGCGCTGGGCAGCCGACGCAGATCCAGCTCCACATGACCCTCGACCAGCTCCGCCGCTTGGACGGCGCCGGTGACGCGGAGAACGCGTGGGCGGCCGGCCCGGCCGCCGGGGACGGTGAGCCGGGCTGGCTGACCAGCCGCGCCGCCGCGGAATGGTATGCCTGCGACGCGCAGATCACCCCGATCGTCACCGGCCACGTCGACCCCGCCGCGCTCGCGGACATGACCGCCGCCTACCTGGCGGCTCTGGCCCGGCCGGAGCGCTGCCACCGAAAACCCTGCGGCGGCTCCAGGACACGTTGCTGCGCTACGCCGCTGATGTGCTGTCGGGCCCCGCCGGGCTGGCCGCGTTCTTGCGCACCGGACTGCTGAGCCACCAGTTCCCATCGGTCAGTCTGCCCCTCGACGTAGGCACCGCGACCACCACTGTCCCCCCGCACCTGCGCCGCGCCGCCATCGCCCGCGACCGGCACTGCGGCTTCCCGGGCTGCCGCCAGCGCCCTGTCGACTGCCAGGCCCACCACATCGTCCCAAGATCCAAAGGCGGCGTCACCGCCCTGGCCAACCTCGTGCTCTTGTGCCCCTTCCACCACCTGATCGCCGTCCACGGATGGGGCTGGGCCATCACCCTGCACGCCGACGGCACCACCACCGCCACCAGCCCCGACGGCCAGCGCACCCTGCACAGCCACGGACCACCCACAGCCGCCGCCGCCTGAGGGGGATGAACTCAGATGATGCCCTCGCGGCCTTCCCAATAGGGGTCGCGCAGCCGCCGTTTGTAGAGCTTGCCGTTGGGGTCGCGGGGCAGTTCGCCGACGTAGTCGATGGTGCGGGGCAGCTTGAACTTGGCCACCCGGCCGCCGAGGAAGGCCAGCAGTTCCCCGGTCAGCGCGGGGCCAGGCTCGGCTCCCGGCGCAGGCTCGACCACCGCCTTGATCTCCTCGCCCCAGTCGTCATGCGGGATGCCGAACACGGCGACGTCGGCGACCGCGGGGTGGCACGACAGCTCGGACTCGATCTCGGCCGGATAGATGTTCACCCCGCCGGAGATGATCATGTCGCTGCTCCGGTCGCAGAGGAAGAGGTACCCGTCCTCATCCAGGTAGCCGATGTCCCCGACGGTGAACATGCCGCCGGCCCACGCTGCCTCCGTCTTCTCCTCGTCCTTGTGGTAGGTGAAGCTCGACGTGCCCATCTGCATGTAGACCAGGCCCTGTTCGCCGCGGGCCACCTCACGGTGGGCCCGGTCCAGCACCTGGATCTGCGAGCCTCGCCACGGCAGGCCGACCGAACCCGGCTTGCGCAGCCATTCCTCGGACGTGATCAAGGTTCCGCCGCCCTCGGTGGCCGCGTAGTACTCGACAATGACCGGTCCCAGCCATTCGATCATCCGCCGCTTGACTTCCGGCGGGCATGGCGCCGCGCTGTGAATCACGGCGCGCAGTGAGCTGGTGTCATACCGCGCGCGGACCGCGTCGGGCAGTGCGAGCATCCGCCGGAACTGGGTCGGCACCGCGTGCGTGTGCGTTACCCGGTGCCGCTCCACCAGCCGCAGCGCTTCCTCTGGCTCCCAGCGGTCCATCAGCACCACGGGATGACCGAGCTGGATCGAGATCGCGGCGAAGTTGAGCACAGCCGTGTGATAGAGCGGCGAGCCGCACAGGTGCACGTGGCCATCGAACGGCGCCAGGCCGAACAGGCCGAAGAACCAGGTCGCCATCACCGCGGCGTCGTCCGGGTCCATGCCGGTGAGCGGGCGGCGGACGCCCTTGGGCCGACCGGAGGTGCCGGACGTGTACAGCATCGGCGCGCCGTGCGTCCGCGGGAACGGGCGCTCGGTCGACCCGTCGTCGCCCAGCCGCGCGGCCGGCTCGAAGCCGGGCACCGCGCCGACCGCGAACCGGTGCTTGATCCCGGCCCGGCCCGCCGCCTCAGCCGCTACCCCGGCGAAGCGCTCGTGCGCCACGAACGCACCGGCCGCGCTGTCACCGAGGATATGGGCGACCTCCGCGGTGACCTGGTGCCAGTTGATCGGCACGACGTACAGGCCGGTCTCGATCGCGGCGAAGTAAACTGCGAGCGCCGTCACGCTGTTGGGCAGCAGCGCCGCGACCGCGTCACCGGGGCTCAGGCCGAGGGCCTGCAGGCCCCGCCCGTAGCGGTCAGCCTCGCTGGCCAGCTCGGCGTAGGTCACGACGCGGCCGTCCGGCTCGATGACCGCGGCCTGGTCCGGCGCCTGTTCTGCGATGGCCCACAGGCCGATGGCGTCCACGGCCAACAATCTAGAACACGTTCCACAACGGAACAAGCTCCACCCGGTCTAAGCGTTCAGTATCCCTTGCCGACCGTTGCAAGAACGTGTTTCACTCTGATTCGTGAGTCAGCCCCTGCGCGCGCCGCTTGAGATCGGGTTCGACTACACCCGCTCGCTCGGCCCGACGCTGAGCCAGTTCATGACGGCCCTGGCCGGCGGCGCATCCTCGGCTCGCGCGGCGCGGATGGCCGGGTGCACGCCCCGCCATTCGAATACGACCCGGTCACCTTCGCCCCGCCGGCCGAGCTGGTCGAGGTCGGGCCCGAGGGCAGCGTCGTCAGCTGGTCCTGGGCACCGGAGCCGCTGGAGGGCCAGCCGCTGGCCCATCCGTTCGCGTGGGCGCTGATCCGGCTGGACGGCGCGGGCACCGCGATGCTGCACGCCGTGGACGCCGGCTCGGCGGCGGCCATGCGGACCGGGATGCGGGTCCGGGTGCGCTGGGCGGTGAGCACCGCCGGTGACATCCGCGACATCGCGTGCTTCGAGCCGTGCGAGGGGGTCAGCTCGCCGGGGCCGGATTCGGCGGCGGCAGGCTCGGCGGGGGCCGGAGCGCCGGTGACCATGATCACCACCCCGGTGCGGCTGCGCTACGAGCACACCGCCTCGGCCGGGGAGAGCCGTTTCCTGCGCGGGCTCGCAGACGGCCGGCTGCTCGGCGAGCGCTGCCCGGTCTGCGGCAAGGTCTACATCCCGCCGCGGGGATCGTGCCCCACGGACGGGGTGCCGACCGCTGATGAGGTCGAACTGGCCGACATCGGCACCGTGACCACGTTCTGCGTCGTCAACGTGCCCTTCCCCGGGCAGCGGGTCGCGCCGCCCTATGTGGCGGCGGCCGTGTTGCTCGACGGGGCCGACATCCCGTTCCAGCACCTCATCCTGGGCTGCGAGCCCAGCGAGGTGCGGATGGGCATGCGGGTCAGGGCGGTGTGGAGGCCTCGCGCCGAGTGGGGGACGACCCCGGCGAACATCGACCACTTCCGCCCGGCCGACGAGCCGGATGCTCCGTACGAGTCGTATGCCCACCACCTCTAAGGACGGTCAGCGTGACCGACGTCGCCGTCATCGGCTTCGCCCAGTCTCCCACCGAGCGCCACAGTGACAGCACCACCAGCGGGGTGGAGATGCTGGTGCCGATCTTCCAGGAGGTGCTGCGGAGCACGGGGCTGGCCAAGGGCGACATCGGCTTCTGGTGTTCCGGCTCATCGGACTACCTGGCCGGCCGGGCGTTCTCGTTCGTGCAGGCGGTGGACGCGATCGGGGCCTTCCCGCCGATCATGGAGTCGCACGTGGAGATGGACGGCGCGTGGGCGCTCTACGAGGCCTGGGTGAAGATCCTGACCGGCGAGGCCGACATCGCGCTGGCGTACGGGTTCGGCAAGTCGTCCGCGGGAGAGCTGCGCCGGGTACTCGCCCTCCAGCTCGACCCGTACCTGGTCGCGCCGCTCTGGCCCGACTCGGTCGCCGTCGCGGCGCTGCAGGCCAGACTGGGTATCGAGGCCGGTATCTGGAACGAGAAGGAAATGGCCGAGGTCGCCGTGCGCAGCCGCGCCGCGGCGCTCTCGAATCCGCGGGCCCAGATGGCCGGGGAGATCTCCGCCGAGGAACTGCTTGACCGCCCCTACGTCGCCGATCCGCTCCGCGCCCATGACTGCGCGCCGGTCGGCGACGGAGCCGCCGCGGTCATACTCGCCGCCGGCGACCGGGCCCGCGAGCTGTGCGCGCGGCCCGCGTGGATCACCGGCTTCGAGCACCGGATCGACTCGGGATCGCTGGGCGCGCGCGACCTGACCACGGCGCCGTCGGCCACCGTCGCTGGACGCGTGGCCGGTGCCTCGGCCGTCGACGTCGCTGAGCTGCACGCACCGTTCACCCATCAGGAGATCCTGCTGCGCCGCGCGCTGGGCCTGGGCGACGGGGTCGCCGTCAACCCGTCCGGCGGTGCGCTGTGCGGCAACCCGATGTTCGCGGCGGGCCTGGCCCGCATCGGGACCGCGGCACGCGAGATCATGTCGGGCCGTGCGGACCGTGCCCTCGGCCACGCCACCAGCGGCCCCGCACTCCAGCAGAACCTGGTCTGCGTTATGAAGGCCCAATGAAAGGCCCCCCATGAAAGGTGCACTGTGACGAAACACCGGGCCGCTGTCCTGGGAGTCGGCCAGACCCGCCATCGTTCACGGCGGGCCGATGTGTCGATCGCGGGCCTGTGCCGTGAGGCGGTCGACCGGGCGCTCGCCGACTCAGGCGCCGCCCTGGCCGACATCGACGCGGTCGTGGTCGGGAAGGCGCCTGACCTGTTCGAGGGCGTGATGATGCCCGAGCTGTACCTGGCCGACGCGCTCGGCGCCACCGGCAAGCCCTTGCTGCGGGTGCACACGGCCGGCTCGGTGGGCGGCGCGACCGGCAACGTCGCGACGAGCCTGGTCCAGGCGGGCGTGCACCGGAGGGTGCTGGCCGTCGCGTTCGAGAAGCAGTCGGAGTCCAACGCCATGTGGGCGCTGTCGATCATGCCGCCGTTCAGCATGCCGCTGCTGGCCGGCGCGGGCGGGTACTTCGCGCCGCACATCCGCGCCTACATCCGGCGCAGCGGCGCGCCCGAGCACATCGGTGCGATGGTCGCGGTCAAGGACCGGCGCAACGGCAGCCTCAACCCGTACGCCCACCTCCAGCAGCCGGACATCACCCTGGAGTCGGTGCGTTCCTCACCCATGCTGTGGGACCCGGTTCGCTACGACGAAACGTGCCCGTCATCCGACGGCGCGTGCGCGGTGGTCATCGGCGACCAGGCGGCGGCCGAGGCCACCGAGTCCGCTGGCCGGCCCGTGGCCTGGATCCGCGCTACCTCGATGCGCACCGAGCCGACCATGTTCTCCGGCAAGGATCACGTCAACCCCCGGGCCGGCGCCGAGGCCGCCGCCGCCCTGTGGCGGCAGGCCGGCATCACCAGCCCGGTAGAGGAGATCGACGCAGCCGAGATCTACGTGCCGTTCTCCTGGTTCGAGCCGATGTGGCTGGAGAACCTGGGCTTCGCCGCGCCGGGCCAGGGCTGGCGCCTCACCGAGGCCGGCGAGACCGAGATCGGCGGCCGGCTGCCGGTCAACCCGTCGGGCGGGGTGCTCAGCTCCAACCCGATCGGGGCCTCGGGCCTGCTGCGCTTCGCGGAGGCCGCCTCGCAGGTCATGGGCAAGGCCGGCGCCCACCAGGTGGCCGGCGCCCGGACGGCCCTGGGCCACGCCTACGGCGGGGGGTCGCAGTACTTCTCCATGTGGGTGGTGGCCGCGACGCCGCGTTGACGCGCGCTCAGGTGTAGTTGACCGGCAGCTTCTTGATGCCATTGAGCCAGCCGGAACGCAGCCGCTCGGCCGGGCCGGCTTTGCTGATGGCCGGCATGCCGTCGGCAATCGCGTTGAAGATCAGCTCGATCTCCAGCCGGGCCAGGTTCACGCCGAGGCAGTAATGGGCCCCGGTGCCGCCGAAGCCCAGCTGCGGATTCGGGCTGCGCAGGATGTCGAACCGCTCGGGGTGGTCGAAGACCTCCTCGTCGAAGTTGGCCGACCGGTAGAACAGGCCGATCCGCTGTCCGGCCTTGATCTCCTGGCCGCCCAGGGTAGTGTCGGCGAGCGCGGTCCGCTGGAACACCGTCACCGGGGTCGCCCACCGGACGATCTCGTCCACGGCCGTCTCCGGCCGCTCGGCCCGGTACAGCTCCCAGGCGTCCGGATGGTCCAGAAAGGCCAGCATCCCGTGCGAGATCGCGTTGCGGGTGGTCTCGTTGCCCGCCACGGCCAGCAGGATCATGAAGAAACCGAATTCGTCCGAGGAGAGCTGGCCGCCGTCCACCTGCGCGTTTACCAGCTTGGTGACGATGTCATCCCGCGGGCAGGCGCGGCGGTCCTCCGCCATCGCCATGCTGTAGCCCACCAGCTCGGCGGCCGCGGCCTGGGAGTCACCGCCGTAGTCCGGATCGTCATAGCCGATCATCTCGTTCGACCACGCGAAGACCTTGCGCCGGTCTTCCTGCGGTATCCCGAGCAGCTCGGCGATGGCCTGCAGGGGAAGCTCGCAGGCCACGTCGATGACGAAGTCCCCCGTGCCTTCGTCCAGGGCGTTTTGCACGATCCGTTCGGCACGAGCGGTCAGCGCCTCACGCAGGTTCCTGATCGCTCGCGGAGTGAACCCCCGGGAGACGATGCTGCGCAGCTTGGTGTGGGCGGGCGGGTCGATGTTGAGCAGGATGAGCCGCTGCATCTCGAGGCTCTCGTCGGTGACGGCCTGCCCGTGCCGGATGATCGCGGTCTTCGCCTGGCTCGAGTAGAGATCGCTGGAGCGGGAGATCTCCAGCACGTCCGCGTGCTTGGTGACCACCCAGTACCCGCCGTCATCGAATCCGGAGGCACCGCGCGGCTGCGCGTTCCACCAGACCGGGGCCGTGTGGCGCAGCTCGGCCAGCTCGTCGGCGGGAACCCGGCTGACGTACAGGTCAGGATCGGTGAAGTCGAAACCCGGCGGGATATTCGGCTTGGCCATCGCTGCCTCCGATGTAACGTGTTCTATTTTGATTCAACCATGAGCCCGCTCCTTCGTGAACTCCCGCCAGCGCCAAAATGTGGAACACGTTCTACTATTAGGTCACTGACCAGGGATGGAGGACGGGCTGTGGGAACTGCGGTGATTGTCGAGGCGGTACGGACCCCGATCGGCAAGCGCGGCGGGGTGCTGGCGGGCCTGCATGCCGCCGAGATCCTCGGCCATGCGCAGACTGCTCTGCTGGAACTGGCCGGTATCGAGCCCGCCGACGTCGAGCAGGTCGCCGGGGGCTGCGTAACCCAGGCGGGCGAGCAGTCGAACAACATCACCCGGACCGCCTGGCTGCACGCGGGACTACCGTATCAGGCGGGCTGCCTCACCCTCGACGCCCAGTGCGGTTCGGCCCAGCAGGCCGCTCACCTCGTGGCCGGCCTCATCGCGGCCGACGCGATCGAGGTCGGCATCGCCTGCGGGGTGGAGGCGATGAGCCGCGTCCCGCTTGGGGCGGCGGCCCAGGCCGATGCGGGGCGGCCCAGGCCAGCGTCCTGGGACATCGACATGCCGAATCAGTTCCTCGCCGCGGAGCGGATCGCACAGCGCCGCGGATTGTCCCGGGCCGAGGTCGACGGGTTCGGCCTGCGCTCACAGACCATGGCCCAGCTCGCCTGGTCGCAAGGGCGGTTCGACCGGGAGATCGTCCCCGTCAAGGCACCGGTCCTGGGCACCGATGGCCAGCCGACCGGCGAGACGCGCACCGTCAACCGCGATCAGGGCCTGCGCGAGACGAGCCTGGAGGTGCTGGCCGGGCTGCGGCCGGTGCTCACCGGCGGCGTACACACCGCGGGCACGTCGTCCCAGATCTCCGACGGTGCCGCCGCGATTCTGCTGGTCGAGGCGAACCGGGCGAACCGCCTCGGCCTGCGGCCGCGGGCCCGGATCGCCGCCCAGTGCCTCATCGGCGCCGAGCCCTACTACCACCTGGACGGGCCCATCGCCGCCACCGAGCGGGTGCTCGCGCGCAGCGGCATGACCATCGGCGACATCGACCTGTTCGAGGTCAACGAGGCGTTCGCCTCGGTGGTGCTGTCCTGGCTGGGCGTGCACCGGCCAGATCCTGAATTGGTCAATGTCAACGGCGGCGCCATCGCGCTGGGTCACCCGGTCGGCAGCACTGGCGCCCGGCTGATCACCACCGCCCTGCACGAACTGGAGCGGCGGGACGCGAGCACCGCGCTGATCACCATGTGCGCGGGCGGCGCCATGTCCACCGCCACCATCATCGAGCGCCTCTAGGCTCACAGACCGCAGGGGTAGCCGGTGGGGACGGCGCGGATCGCGTCGGCGCCGACCTGGACCGGGTAGCTATCTCCGCCATCGTCGGAGAGTGTGATCTGCGCGGTTCCGTTGCTGGTGCACACGTACCCGATATCCGCCCAGGCGTTCGCGAAGTTTTCCTGGTCAACATAGGCGTCCGCGGTGCCGCCGCCGGGGGAGCTGATCTTGTAGTGGGCGTGGGTGGCGTCTGAGTGGTAGTCGGGGATAAAGGCCTGGATCTGGTAGGCGCGCGTGGTGCCCAGGTTGGACAAGTGGTAGACAGCGGTCGAGTTCAGCGTCTTGCCGTTCGCGTAGGTCCAGAGTTCCTCGCCGTCAAGGCCGACCCCGCCACCTGGGAACCAGGTTCCCGTGGTGCCGAGGCTCCGGTTACAGGAGTCCGGGCCGCTGCCGTCGGGGCCGTAGTCGGCGCAGCGTGGGTTGGAGCCGCTGTAGAACACGGACGTGCCGGTGGCCTTGGACAGCATGTAGCCGTTCTGGTAATTCTGCCGGGTGCCGTCGGCCGTGGTGTACTCACCGGAAGTAGGAAAGCCGAGCCCGGACTCGTCCTCGCCGATCTGCTCGTATTTCTGGAAGATGCACCCGCGCACGGGCCAGGTCTGCGTGTAGGAGGTCCAGAACAGCCCGGACCCGTGCTGGCTGCCGCAGGGGGTGCCCGCCATGTAACTGACCCGGCCACCGCCGCCCGTCGTCGCAACCTCGTCGCTGGTCGGGTAGCCGTAACCACCGCCCGGACCGCCGAGGTGCTTCAGGTAGGCGTCGTAGATGCATCCCTGCATCTCGTGCGCTCCGGTGACGGCGGTCCACAGGATCGCCGAGCCCGATCCGCAGGACTCGCCAGCGAAGGTGTTCTCACGGCCACCGCCAGGTGCGTTCCGCTCGTTCGACGTGGGGAATCCGAGCCGGCCCGCCGGGCCGCCGGAGCGTCCGTACTCGGCCAGGATCGCGCCGTGCACCTCATGCGTGCCCGTCCGGGGGGACCAGTAGATGCGGCCGTGCTGGAAGTCCTGTTCCTCACCGCCGGGGATGACGCGCCAGCCTCCGGCCGGCCCCCCCAGCGGTCCCGTGGCCCCCCCGGCGGCGTGCCAGACGGTGGCGAATGCGCCCGCGCCAGGCACGTCGATGACGACGGCACCCGCCGGGGGCGTCGGGCATGGCGGCGTGACCGGGGCGGGCTGCCCCGCGAGGTCGATCTTCACGCTGAACGGCTGGTTGTCCAGGACGCGGTTGCGGGCATAGAAGATCCCCAGTTGACTGCCGGCGGACCGGTTGCTGCCGAAATCGAGGGGACAGACGGACAAGTTGATCCCGGCCCTGGTGCCCCCTTGATAGGTGGTCGCAAACGGATACTCATCGCAGTCGAGTGATCTCCCGTAGCTGGTCGCGTAGCTGGCGCCCCAGATAGCGTCGCACTCGCCGATGGATACGGCGCGGTTGGCGGTCGCTTGAGCGGCCGAGCCGAGCCGGTCGAGCGTCGCGCTGAGCCTCTTGTGCACACCAGGCGGCGTGCGTGGGTAGGTGTTGTCCGGGTGGTTGAGCGCGACGTACAGGTGCCGTGCGACCTGGTTCTCGTTGGCCGTGGGCGCCATGCTGTACGTCAGCTGCGGCACGGGGACCGTGACCGCGTGCGCGGGGCTCACCGTGCCGAAGATCGCACCGGACGGCAGGAGCGTGCCCAGGTAGCCGCTGGGACCGCCCGCCGAATCAAACCGGATTCCCGCCTCGATGCCCAGTACGCTCGGGTCCACCGTGTTAGAGACCGCGCCCGGGTGTGAGAACGTGAATTTCGGATAGAACACCCCGGTCGATACGTAGCTGGGCGCGGTCGTTCCGGCGCTGGTGGAGTCCAGGGTGAACGACTTGGTCCAGTGGACGTTTTTCCAGTCCCCGATCGTCTTCTCATCTGGCGCCGTGACTGATCGGCAGCCGCCTGCGCCCGGCGCCGGCTGGCAATTGAGCGCGACCGACAGCTTGACGGTGTCCAAGTCGGGTGCGCCGGGGTAGGCGACCGTGCCGAGGATGTCAACGTAAGCCTTGAAGGTGGAGCTACGGGCCTTGTTCGAGCCGGAGGCGATGTCGATGATCGCGTATTGAATGGCTCCTAGCGGGCCAGGGTCACGAGGGTCGGAGCTTTCCAGCACCATTGTCGTAGGCCCGAAGACCTGGCACCAGTTGTACGGATCCCTGATCCACCCCTGGAGACCACCGGCCTGCGGTTCCTTTCTGCACTCGTCAACGGAGATCGGGGCCGGAATGGCGAAATCGATGTCGGATCCATTCGCGGCGGCTGGAGTGCCCGGCTGGGCGCGGCCAGTCGCCGTCGGCCGCGCGGACGGTGCCTGCCGTGAGGACGGTGCCGCCGCCCAGGCGGGCGCGGCGACCGCGGCCGCGGCCACGGCCGCGGTCGCTGCGATCCAGGCCCGGCCGGGGCCCCGTCTGGCGAAGACGGCCGCTAGCATCGGCACGCGCATGACTTCTCCCGGAGGTTGGCGAGGAGTTCTGGCCTGGGCCGGCGTACGCGGCGTAGCCAGTGCCCCCAACCGTCAGGGATGCGCCTTTAGCCAGGATTAAGGATCGGTTATCTGACGTTCCCCGCGGGCCACCCGCGGTGCGTTCCAGACCAGCCCGATGCCGCGCGGTCCGCCTAGGATGTCGAACCGGCAGCCCGGGAACAGGGTCTCGCAGCAGCGCTCCAGTTCCTCCTGGCTGAAGAAATGGTCGGTGACGCGATGATCCAGCCACTCCCGGCGGGTGGACAGCCGGTAGATCTCCCAGGCGGTCGCCGGCCCGCGCCGGACGAGGTTCACACTGAACTTCTGCACCGCCAGGCCATGCAGCCGAGGCCGCAACGGCAGCACCCGGTGCAGCATCCGCCGCAGAACCCACGGCGGCGATGCCAAGGCCGACCCCGGCGGATACATGTCCACCACGGCCGCGCGTCCGCCGGGGGCCAGCAGGGTCTTGATATGGCTCAGCGCGGCATGCAGGTCCGGCACGTGATGCAGGGTGAGCGCGCTGAGGACAAAGTCATAGTGGCCAGCGCCGTCCACGTCGTGCAGGTCCGCCTGCCAGTAGCTGATATTCAGCCGCGGTCGCCGCGCCCGGGCCAGCTCGATCATCGGCCCGGACAGGTCAATCGCGTCCACCTGCTCGAATCGCTCGGCGAGCAGCACCGCATGCCGCCCGGGCCCGCAACCGAGATCAAGTGCGCGGCCGCCGGCCGCGGGCAGCAGGGCCTCCAGCCACGGGCCGATCAGCTCGTTCCCATTCAGTTCGGCCAGCCGGTCGTAGTCCTCCGCAACCCGGTCAAAGGACTGCGCGTGAGCCCGGGTTACCGCTAAGCGCCGTCCTGTCACGGCTACGGCCCGCTCACTGGCATGGTGAGCGTGGCCATCGCGCGGTCGGGCTCCCAATGGGCGCGGATCGAAGTGATCAGCCCGGTGTCGTCCACGGTATAGATGATGACGCAGTCGACCGTCATGGTCGTGCTGCCGCCGAGCGTCATCGTGAGGGTGAGAACGTTGGCGCAGCACGGCCCGTTGGCAAAGGA
Source organism: uncultured Actinomycetes bacterium (assembly GCA_963822825.1). GTDB lineage: Bacteria > Actinomycetota > Actinomycetes > Streptosporangiales > Streptosporangiaceae > JAWWPY01. Next base: position 292,425 of record CAWGIW010000002.1, read on the forward strand.
GTCCGTCACCTGGAAGTGGTACCGGCTCACCGAGCTGACGCGTTCGTCCCAGAACCTCCCGATCCCATCGGGCCCACGGTGCCCCTGGCCCTCCGGGTCGAGCATCGACGGGCCGACGGGATCCTCCACGAGGGCGTCCGGTGTGAACAGGCTGAGCCAGTCGGCCTTGCGTCCGGCGGCGACGGCCGCCATGGAGCGCTGCGCCGCCCAGCGTGCTGGGTGGTCGCTGGCCGGGGCTTCCCAGCTGACGGTGCCGGCCCCCGGGGACTCAGCCATTCCGGCTCAGTAGCGGATCAGGCCGCGGATGTTGAGGCCATTGCGCATGTCCTCGTAGCCCTGGTTGACATCCTCGAGGACGTACTCCCTGGTGATCAGCTCGTCGAGCTTGAGCAGCCCCTTGTTGTAGAGCTCCAGCATCTGGGGAATGTCGTGCTGGGCGTTGGAGGAGCCGTACAGGGAGCCGCGGATCTGCTTTTCCATCATGGTGAGCATGAAGATCGAGCCGCTCATCTGGGTGGCGTCCAGGTGGCCGACCGCGGTGATGACGACCTTCCCGCGCTTGGTGACCAGGTCGAGCGCGGGGCCGACGTAGTCGGCCTCGGCGACGTCGGTCGTGATGATGAAAGAGTCGGCCATGTTGCCACGGGTCAGCTCCGGCAGCAGCAGGCCTGCCTCCGCGACGGTCGCCACGGCGTGCGTGGCCCCGAACTCCATGGCCTTGACGCGCTTGAACTCCACCGGGTCGATCGCGATGATGTTCCGGGCCCCGGCGATCCTGGCGCCCTGGACGGCATTGATGCCGATGCCGCCGATGCCCATGACCACGACCGTCTCGCCGGCCCTGACTTCGGCGGTACGCACGGCGCTTCCGTAACCAGTCGTCACGCCACAGCCCACCAGCGCGGCCTTGTCGAGGGCCGTACCGTCATCGACCTTCACCACCGATGCGGCCGGGACCACGGTGTACTCGGAGAAGGTGCCGAGCAGGCACATCTGGCCGAGGCCCTGGCCGCGCGCGTGGAAGCGGTGGGTGCCGTCAAGCTGCGGGCCGTTGATGATGAAGGCGCCGAGATCACAGAGGTTGTGCATGCCGCGGGCGCAGTACGTGCAGCGGCCGCAGGCGGGAAGGAAGCTGAGGACGACGGAGTCCCCCTCGGCGACGTGGCTGACGTTGGCACCTGTCCCAGCCACGATGCCTGCGCCCTCGTGCCCGCCGATGACCGGGAACGGCATCGGGATGTCACCGGTGACCAGATGCTCGTCGGAGTGGCACAGGCCGCTCGCGGTGAGCTTGACCAGGACCTCGTTCTCCTTCGGCGCGTCGAGCTCAACGTCCTCGACCTGCCACTTCTCGTTCAGGCCCCACAGGACCGCCGCTTTGGTCTTCATTCGCTTCGTCCTCAGGTCGGATCGACGCTCGTATCCGAGCGGAACCTGTTACAGATACGTGAATACGTTACACCGACTAGCAGCATCTATCCCGGTCCAGGGCGGACTAGAACTTGTTCTTCCCAAAGCGAGGCTAGTCAGGGGTGCTGGCTGCTGACCGAGATCACCTCTCCGGTCAGGTAGGCCGCGTAGTCACTGGCCAGGAAGACCATCACGGTGGCTACCTCCCAGGGCTGGGCGGCGCGGCCGAACGCCTCCCGGCTGGCCAGCTTGGCGAGGAGTTCCTCGCTGGTCACCTTGGCCAGGAACGGGTGAGTGGCCAGGCTCGGCGCGACCGCGTTGACCCGGATCCCGTGCTGTGCGACGTCCAGCGCCGCGCACCGGGTCAGCGCCATCACCCCCGCCTTGGCCGCGGCGTAGTGCGCCTGCCCCGGCTGGGCCCGCCAGCCGAGCACGGACGCGTTGTTGACCACGGATCCGCCGTGGCCCTGGGCCACCATCTGGCGCAGCGCGGCCCTGGTGCAGCGGAACGTGCCGGTCAGCGTGACGTCCAGCACCCGCAGCCATTCCTCGTCGGTCATCTCCAGCACCGAACTGGTGCCGCCGAGCCCCGCGTTGTTGATGAACACGTCGACGCGCCCGAAATGCCGCACCGCCCCGGTCACCAGCGCCTCGACATCGGCCTCGGCGGTGACGTCGCACACGGCGGGCCATACGCGGTCCCCGTGCGGCCCAGCCAGCTCGCCGTGGGCCACCGCGAGGCGGCGCGCGTGGTGGTCGCTGATCACCACCTGGGCGCCCTCCTCCAGGCAGCGCCGGGCGGTGGCCGAGCCGATCCCGGTGCCGGCCGCCGCGGTGATCACGACGACCTTCCCGGCGAGCAGGTCACGCCCGGCCGGGGGAGCCGCGCCGGGGACGATCACGGCCGGGCTGGGCGGGGCAGGCCGAGCGCCCGCTCGGCGATGATGGTGCGCTGGATCTCGTCGGAACCGCCGTAGATCGTGTCGGCCCGGCTGAACAGGTACAGACGCTGCCAGTCGTCAAGGTCATACGGTGCTCCCCGGGCCACCATGGACGGGGCGCCCAGCACCTCCATGGCCAGTTCCCCGAGCCCCTGATGCCACCGCGACCACAGCAGCTTCATCACCGACGCGGCACTCGCGGCGGCCTCGCCGGCCACCGCGTCATGCGCGTAGGCCCGCATGGCCTCCAGGCCGATCCACGCCCGGGCCAGCTTGTCGCGGACCATGGGATCGGTTCCCGCCGGGGTGCGGGCGGCCACGTCCAGCAGGCGGTCAAGTTCCCGCCGGAACATGACCTGCTGGCCGAGCGTGGCCACGCCGCGCTCGATGGCGAGAGTCGCCCGGGCTATCCGCCAGCCGTCGCCGACCGCACCGACGACCAGGTCGCGCTCGGTGCGGGCGCCGTCGAAGAACACCTCGTTGAACTCGGCCGTGCCGGTGAGCTGGCGGATCGGGCGGACGGTGACCCCCGGCTGGCGCATGGGCACGAGCAGGTACGACAGGCCCGCGCTGCGCCGCGAGCCGGCCTGCGTGCGAGCCAGCACGAAACACCAGTCAGCCACGTGGGCCAGGGACGTCCACACCTTCTGGCCGGTGATCACCCACTGGTCGCCGTCGAGGGTCGCGGTGCTGGCCACAGCGGCCAGGTCTGACCCCGCGCCGGGTTCGGAGAAGCCTTGACACCACAGCTCGCCCGCGGCCGCGATCGGGGGCAGGAACCGCTGGCGCTGCTCCGGTGTGCCGAACGCGATCAGGGTGGGTCCGAGCAACTCCTCGCCCAGATAGCCAACCCGGGCCGGGGCGCCGCTGCGGGCGTATTCCTCATGGAAGATGACCTGCTGCGCGAGCGTGGCATCGCGGCCGCCATACTCCGCCGGCCAGCCCAGGCAGGTCCAGCCGGCCGCGGCCAGGTGCCGGTTCCAGGCCAGCCGCTCGGCATGGGCCTCGTGCTCGCGGCCGGGACCGCCGGCGCCGCGCAGGTCGGCGAAGCGGCCGGTGAGGTTCTCGGCCAGCCACTGCCGCGCACGATGACGGAACTCTTCGTCGTGCGCGCTCCGCTGCACCCGCGCCTCCGTGCGGCAAACTTCCGTGCGGCAAACCTCGTGCGGCAAAACCGTGGCGACGACCCCGCGGGCCCACTGGGGGGGTGCGCGCCCGCGGGGCGCCGAGCCTGGCCAGCGACTGCCGCCACGCGTAGGCTCAGCCTACCAAGCACTTGCTTCGTATGAGGAGTCCTGGTGGAGTTCACCATCCCGACCGTGGTGGCGAGCGCCGCGCGGGAGTTTGGCGACGCGACCGCGCTGGCCGAGCCGGGCGGCCCACGGCTCAGCTATCGGCAGCTGCACGAACGGGTCGCGGAGGTCGCCCGGGCGCTCATCGCCGAGGGCGTGGCCCCAGGAGACCGGGTGGCCATCTGGTCCCCGAACACCCACCACTGGGTGCTCGGCGCGCTCGGCGCGCTCTACGCGGGGGCGACCCTGGTCCCTGTCAACACCCGGTTCACCGGCCCCGAAGCGCTCGATGTGATCAGCCGCAGCGGCGCCCGGGCCCTGATCGTCGCCGGCCGGTTCCTGGGCACCGACCGGCTCGCCGCCCTGCGCGCCGCGGAAACCAGCACCTGCAACGAACTGGCCGCCACCGGATGCCTCAACCAGCTCCGGGTGGTGGTGCAGGTGCCCGTCGAGGCCGCACCGGTGGCTGAGCGGGCCGACGACGGGGTCATCGGCTGGGACGAGTTCCTCGGCCGGGCCGCCCGGGTCCCGGCCGCGCCGGCCGACGCGCGCGCCACCATGGTCCGGCCCGAGCACGTCAGCGACATCCTGTTCACGTCCGGCACCACCGGGCGGAGCAAGGGCGCCATGAGCGCCCATCGTCAGTCGCTGGCCGTCGCCCGGGCCTGGGCCGAGTGCGGCCGCCTGACCAGTGCCGACCGTTACCTCGTGGTCAACCCGTTCTTCCACAGCTTCGGTTTCAAGGCGGGCATCCTGGCCTGCCTGGTCAGCGGGGCCACCCTGGTGCCGCTGCCGGTGTACGACGCCGGGGAGGCCATGCGGCTGGTCGAGTCCGAGCGGATCACCGTGCTGCCGGGCGCGCCCACCATCTACCAGACGATCCTCGACCACCCGGACCGTGCCTCCCGTGACCTGTCCAGCCTGCGGCTCGCGGTCACCGGCGCGGCCACCGTCCCGGTCGCCCTGGTCGAACGGATGCGCCGGGATCTGAGCTTCGACACGGTGCTCACCGCCTATGGCCTGACCGAGGCGGTGGTGGTGACCATGTGCCGTCCCGGCGACGACCCGCAGACCGTGGCCCGCACGTCGGGCCGGGCGACCGCGGGCTTCGAGGTCCGGGTGGCCGGGCCGGGCGGGCGCGAGGCCGCACCCGCCCATCCCGGTGAGCCCGGCGAGATCCTGCTCCGCGGGCCGAACGTCATGCTGGGCTACCTCGACGACCCGGCCGCCACCAACGCCGCCGTCGACACCGGCGGCTGGCTGCACACGGGCGACGTCGGCCGCCTCGACCCCCGCGGTTACCTGACCATCACCGACCGCCTCAAGGACATGTTTATCTGCGGCGGCTTCAACGTGTACCCGGCCGAGGTGGAACAGGTGATCGCCCGGCTCGACGGCGTCGCCGAGTCAGCCGTCATCGGGGTGCCAGACGCCCGGCTCGGTGAGGTCGGGAAGGCGTACGTGGTCACCCGGCCGGGCCACGGGCTGGACGCGGCTTGTGTGCTGGCTTTCTGCCGGGAGCGGCTGGCCAACTACAAGGTGCCCCGCCAGGTGGAGTTCCGCGCCGACCTGCCGCGCACTCCTGCGGGCAAGCCACTCAAGCGATTGCTGAGGGAGGAAGCTGGATGACCGGCGAGACGAGCCCGGACCAGGCGCGCGACGAACCCGTGCGCTACGAGCAGCGCGGCGCCGTGGCCCTGGTCACCCTGAACCGGCCGCGCTACCGCAACGCGCAGAACTCCGCGATGACCTACGCGCTGGACGCGGCCTTCGCCCGCGCCGTGAACACCGAGCAGGTCGCGGTGATCGTGCTGGCCGGCGCGGGCGACCACTTCTGCGCGGGCCACGACATCGGCACGCCCGGCCGGGATGTTGACGTGTCGTTCGACCGCCAGGCGGTGCTGTGGTGGGACCACGTGGGCAAGGCCGGCGCCGACGCCCGGTACGCCCGCGAGATGGAGGTCTACCTCGGCATGTGCCGGCGCTGGCGGGAGATGCCGAAGCCGGCCATCGCGATGGTGCAGGGCGCGTGCATCGCGGGCGGCCTCATGCTGGCCTGGGTATGCGACCTGATCGTCGCCGCGCAGGACGCCTTCTTCGCCGACCCCGTGGTGCGGATGGGGATACCGGGCGTCGAGTACTTCGCTCATCCGTGGATGCTGGGGCCCCGCTTCGCCAAGGAGGCGCTGTTCACCGGCGACCGTTTCGACGCGCAGCGCGCCTACCAGCTGGGCATGGTGAACCGGGTGGTGCCGCGCACCGAACTGGCCGATGAGACGTTCGCGCTGGCCGAGCGCATCGCCACGATGCCCCCGTTCGGGCTGGCCCTGGCCAAGCGGGCGGTGAACCAGTGCGAGGACCTGATGGGCCTGCGGCCGGGGATGGACTCGGTCTTCGGCCTGCATCACGTCGCGCACGCGCACAACGCCGAGGTAGCCGGCGACTCCCTGGCCGGGCTGGATGCCCACGGCATGAAGAAGGCCGGCGGGTGCGGGGGCAGCGGGTGAGCCCCGATCCCGGCGAGGCCGCCGGTGAGTTCCGGGCCGAGGTGCGGGACTGGCTGGCCGTGCACGTGCCCGCCGAGCCGCTGCCGTCGGTGGACACCGCCGAGGGGTTCGCCCGGCACCGCGAGTGGGAGCGCGAACTCGCCGCGGCCCGGCTGGCCGTGGTGTCCTGGCCGGCTGAATACGGCGGTCGTGACGCGTCGCTCCTGGAGTGGCTGGTGTTCGAGGATGAGTACCACGCCGCCGCGGCCCCGGTGCGGGTCGGCCAGAACGGGCTGTTCCTGCTCGCCCCCACCCTGTTCGCGCACGGCACCGCCGAGCAGCGGGATCGCCTGCTGCCCCGGATGGCCAGGTCGGACGACGTGTGGGCGCAGGCGTGGTCGGAACCCGGCGCGGGCAGCGATCTCGCCGCGATCAGGGCCGCCGCCATGCGCGCCGAGGGCGGCTGGCTGCTCTCGGGCCAGAAGACGTGGAGCTCGCGCGCGGCCTTCGCCGACCGGGCCTTCGGCCTGTTCCGCAGCGATCCCAGTGCGCCGGCGCACCGCGGCCTGACTTACCTGCTGTTCGACCTGCACTCCAGCGGCGTCACCGTACGCCCCATCCGGCAGCTCAGTGGGGAGGCCGGGTTCGCGGAGATCTTCCTCGACGACGTGTTCGTGCCCGACGCCGACGTCGTCGGCGCGCCCGGCGACGGCTGGCGGATCGCGATGAGCACGGCGAGCCACGAGCGGGGCCTGTCCCTGCGCAGCCCGGGGCGGTTCTGCGCGGCGGCGGCGCGGCTGGTCGAGCTGTGGCAGCGGGCCGGTGACCCAGCCGACACCGCGCTGCGTGACCGGGTCGCCGACGCCTGGATCGGCGCGCGGGCCTATCGGCTGCACACGTACGCCACCGCGGCCCGGCTCGCCGCGGGCGGGGTTATGGGGGCGGAGTCCAGTCTGGGCAAGGTCTTCTGGTCCGAGCTGGACGTCGCCCTGCACGAGACGGCGCTGGACCTGCTCGGGCCGCGGGCCGAGCTGCGCGATCAGGCCGCCCCGGACGGGCGCTGGCTGGGCGATTACCTGTTCTCACTGGCTGGCCCGATCTACGCGGGCACGAACGAGATCCAGCGCAACGTGATCGCCGAACGGCTGCTGGGACTACCCCGGTGACGCTCCCCCGGCCAGCCGAACAGGAGCAGTTCGCCGCGGCCCTGCACGACATGCTCACCGCCGCCGACGTGCCCAGTGCGACGCGGCGGTGGGCCGCTGGCGACCGCGCACCTGGTCTCGGGTTGTGGCGCAGGCTCGCCGCGCTGGGGGTCACCGCCCTCGCGGTGCCGGAGAAGTTCGGCGGCCTCGGCGCGAGCACGCTGGACGTCGTGGTCGCCTGCGAGGAACTCGGGCACCATGCGCTGCCCGGGCCGGTGGCCGAGTCGGTGGCCGCGGTGCCGGCGCTGCTCGGCGCGCTGATCGAGGAGGGCTCGCCCGGCGAGGAGCAGTTTGGCGATTGGCTCACCGGGCTGGCCGCAGGGGACCTGATCGCCGCGCTGGCCCTGCCGCCGCGGCTGCCGTACGCGGTGGACGCCGACGCCGCGGACGTGGTCCTGCTGGTCTCGGCTGATGTCGTGGCGGTCGCGTCACCCGGGGCCCGGCACCAGTCGGTGGATCCGGCCCGGTCGCTGTTCGAGGTCTCCGGCCAGCAGGTGCTGGCCCGCGGCCCGGCCGTGGCCGATGCCGCCGCCCGCGCGCTGCGTCTCGGCGCGCTGGCCAGCGCGGCCCAGTTGCTCGGCGCGGGCCGCGCCCTGCTCGAGGCCAGCGTCCGGTACGCCGGGCAGCGGGAGCAGTTCGGCCGGCCGGTCGGCGCGTTCCAGGCGGTCAAGCACCATCTCGCCAGCGTGGCGATCGGGCTCGAGTTCGCCCGGCCGCTGCTCGACGGCGCCGCGATCGCGCTAGGGGCAGGATCCATGACCGCCCCCAGGGACGTCTCGGCCGCGAAGGTCGCCTGCGCCGACGCCGCGCACCGGGCCGCCCGCACGGCCCTCCAGGTGCACGGCGCGATCGGCTATACCGAGGAGCACGACCTGAGCCTGTGGCTGACGAAGGTCCGGGCGCTGGTCCCGGCGTGGGGCAGCCAGGCCGAGCACCGCGCCGTGGTGATGGCCGCCCTGACCGGGGAGGCTCCGTGCCGCTGACCGACGAGCAGCGGGCGCTGCGTGATGCGGTCCGCGGGCTCCTGGACCGGCAGCGCCGCACCCCGGGCGATGACCCGACTGACCGGGGCTACGACCAATCGCTGTGGAAGCGGCTGTGCGGGGAGATCGGCGTCGCGGGGCTCGCCGTGCCAGAACGCTACGGTGGCGCCGGGGCCGGCCCGGTCGAGGTCCACATCGTGGCGGAGGAGCTCGGGCGCGGCCTCACCCCGTCGCCCATGATCGGCTCGGGGGTGCTCGCCGCCCAGGCCCTGCTGGCCTCGGGCGACACCGCGGCGTGCCAGCGACTGCTGCCGGCGATCGCCGACGGCACCGCCATCGCCGCCCTGGCCTGGACCGGATCAGACGGCCACTGGGACCCCGGCAAGGCCGCCTGCCGCGCCACCGCCACGGCCGAGGGCGAGGTGCGCAGCGGCTGGGCGCTCAGCGGCGAGGCGCACCACGTGCTCGACGGCGACACGGCCGACGTGCTGCTGGTCGCGGCCGAGGCGCCGGACGGAGTCGGGCTGTTCGACGTCGATCCGCGGCCGGGAGGCGTCATCCGGTCGGCCGTGACGACCATGGACGGCACCCGCCGGCTCGCGGTCGTTCAGCTGGAAAGCGCGCCGGGGGGGCGTCTCGGGGACCGCGCCGCCTTGGCCCGGGCGAGGGATCTGGCGTGCATCGCGCTCAGCGCCGAGCAGGTCGGGGCGGCCCAGCGGGCCCTCGAGCTGACCGTCGCCTACACGCAGGTCCGGGTTCAGTTCGGCCGCGCGATCGGCAGCTTCCAGGCGCTCCAGCACCGGATGGCCGACCTGCACGTGCTGGTCGAGTCGGCGCGGTCGCTCTCTTACGCCGCGGCGTCGGCGGCCGCCGACGGGGCACCAGACCTCGGGCTGCGGGCGGCGGCGGCCAAGGTCTACTGCTCGGAGGTGGCGCTGCGAGTGGCGGGCGAAATGATCCAGCTCCATGGCGCCATCGGCATCACCTGGGAGCACGAGGCCCATCGCTACCTGAAGCGCGCGCACAGCGCCGCGCAGCTCTTCGGCCAGCCATCCGAGCACGTGGCCAGGATCGCGACGGCCCTGATCGACGGCCCATGAAGCTCGCGACCAGGGCCGCGGACCTGCTGCCGTCGGGGACGCTCCTGGTGGGCGCGGGGCTCGCGGTGCTCGGGGCCGGCTCCTACGCCCAGCTCGCGGTGGCCGGTCACAGCCTGAGCACGGCCAGCATGGCGGCCATGTCGGTGCTGTGGTCGATCGTCTTCTGGATCGGCCTCGGCCTGTTCTTTCCCGTCGAGCAGGAGCTCATCCGGCTCGTGGCCGCGCGCCAGGCGATGGGCGAGGGCATCATTCCCGTGGCGCGCCGCGCCGCGGTACTGGCCGGTGCCATCCTGGCCGTCACGCTGGTGCCACTCGCCGTAGCCGCCCGGCCGCTGGCCGACCTGCTGTTCGGCGGGAACACCGGGATGGTGGTGGCGCTGGCCGCGGCATTACTGGGGCTGGCGGTCACCGCCGTGAGCCGGGGCGTGCTGGCCGGCCTGGGCCGGTTCACGGCCTACGGCAGCCAGCTGGCCATCGACGGCGGCCTGCGGGTCGCGCTCGCCTGCGGCCTCGGCATCGCAGGCGTGCGCTCGCCCACGGCGTTCGGCCTGACCTTGGCCGTCCCCCCGCTGCTCTCGGCGGCCTGCATGCTCGGCCTGCTGCTGAGTGAGCTGCGTCCGGGGCCCGCCATCGCCTGGACGGTGATGGGCCGCGGGCTGGGGCTGCTCATCGCGACCATGCTGCTCGCCCAGCTCGTCCTGAACGTGGCAGTGATCAACGTCAGGCTGCTCTCGCCCGGCGATCCGGCGGTGGTCGGGGCGTTGCTCGCCGCGATGGTGCTGGTCCGGATACCACTGTTCGTCTTCACCTCACTGCAGGTGTCCTTGCTGCCGGGGCTGGCCGGAGCCGTGGCGGCGGGCGACCGGGCACGCTTCAGGCAGCTGGCCGCGCGCGGCTGCGGGATCGTGACGGCCCTCGGCATCTGCGGCGGCGTGCCCGCGGTGATCCTCGGGCCATGGCTGATCCGGGTGCTGTTCGCCGCCCGCCCCGCCCTCGGGCACGCGGACTTCGCCTGGCTCGCGTCCGGGACGCTGTGCTACATGCTGGCCATGGTCCTGGGCCAGAGCGTGATGGCGTTGTCGCGGCACCGTGACCAGTTGCTCGCGTGGGCCGCGGGCGTTCTCGTGCTCGTCGCCATCACCCTGGGTCCTGGCGAGGTCAAGCGCCGGGTCGAGGTCGCCTACGCGCTCAGTTCCCTGACGGTGGCGGGCATCCTGGCCCTCGTGCTGTTCCTGCGGCCCGCGGCCGGGGCTTCAGATCCAGTCGGTGTGCCGGGGCCAGGCGAGCAGGGTGTCGACGACCTCGGGCGGCCCGGCCGCGGATCGCGCCGGCGGTCACGTCGAAACGGCCGCGGTAGAACAGCAGCGGCTGCTCCCGCGCGGCAGGCGCCGAGCTCGGTGACCCGGCCGAGCACCACGTAGTGGTCGCCGGCCTCGTGCACGGCCTCGACCGCGCAGCCCACCCAGGTCAGCGCGCCGTCCAGGACCGGCGCCCCGGACGGTGACGGCGACCAGCCGCACGCCGGCGAACTTGCCCGGCCCGCTGGTGCCGAAGACCCGGGCCAGCTCGCGCTGCTCGTCGGCCAGCACGTTGGCGCAGAAATGCCCGGCCCGCGCGATCCGCGGCCAGGTGGCCGACGACCGGCTCGGGCAGAACAGCACCAGCGGCGGGTCCAGGGACAGCGCGGCGAACGACTGGCAGGCGAAACCGGCCGGGCCGCCCTCGTCGACGGTCGTGATGACGGTGACACCGGTGCAGAAGTGACCCAGCACCTGGCGGAACCGGGCCGGTTCCGGGTCGGACCGCCGAGCCGGCGTGAGGTCAGGCGTCGCGGTCACATGGCAGCGCCCGCCGCAGCGCGAAGCGGTGCCCCCACAGGCTGATCGCGGTGGTCTCGCGGCTGACCCAGGTCGCGTCGTCCACGAGCCGGCCGTCGGTGCCGTATTCGACATCGAACCCGCCCGGCGTCCGCACGTAGAACGACACCATCAGGTCGTTGGCGTGCCGGCCGAGGGTGGCGCTGACCGGCGCCCCGCGCCGGGCGCACCGGTCCATGGCCCGGCCGACGTCGTCCAGCGAGGCAACCTCGATCATCAGGTGCACGATCCCGGCCGGCGCCGGGAACGGGGCCAGGGCCAGCGAGTGGTGCCGCGGGTTGCAGCCGAGGAACCGCATCCACAGCGGCGGGCCGCCGGCGGGCTGGCCGAACAGCTCCGGCGCCATCCGCATCGAGTCGCGCAGCCGGAAACCCAGCACCTCGGTGTAGAAGCGCAGCGCGGGCTCGTCGTCGGATACGGGCAGCACGACGTGGCCAAGCCCCATGATCACCGGTGACGAAACGGTTCCCGTACGGGCTCACCGCGGGGCGGTGCTCGAGCGCGGCGCCGCAGAACACCTCCAGGGCGTTGCCCGCGGGGTCGTCGAAGCGCAGCAGCTGCGCCACCCGGCGCTCGGCGAGTTCCGCCGCGGTGCCGGCCTTGACGGCCACGCCGGCCTCCTCCAGCGCCCGGCCCACCTCGTCGAGATCACGATCGCGCGGGGACCTCCCAGCCCGAGGCGAGCAGCCGTTCCCGCTCCCCCGGCCACGATCACCAGCCGGGCCGGGAAATCGTCCATCCGCAGGTAGAGCGCGTCCGGGCTCGGGTCCGCGGCCCTCGACCATGCCGAGCACCCTGACGCCGAACTCGCGCCAGGCCCCGACGTCGGCCGACTCGATGCGCAGGTACCCGAGCGACTGGATCCCGGTCATGCCGTGCCCCCTTCCAGGAAGCTGATCGCCAGCTGGTTGAACTCGTCGAACTTCTCCAGCTGCGCCCAGTGCCCGCAGCCGCCGAACACGTGCAGCTGGGCCCGCCGGATGAGCTTGAGCGCGACCAGCGCGCCGTCGAGCGGGTTCACCCGGTCCTCCCGGCCCCAGATCAGCAGCACCGGCTGGCGCAGCCGGTGGGCCTCCCGCCACAGCAGCCCGTCCTCGGCATGGCCGGGTCGAAGAACGAGGCGCCCATCGACGCCATGGCGGCCAGCGCCTCGGGGTCGCTGGCCGCGGCGAACCGCTCCTCCACCAGCTCGTCGGTCACCAGCCGCTGGTCGAACACCAGCGTCCGCAGGAAGGCGGCGAGCTTCTCCTTGCTGGGGCCCGGCGGCGCCGCGAACTCCGTCAGCCGCTTGACCCCCTCGGTCGGGTCGGGGGCGAACACGTTGAGGCTCAGGCCGCCCGGGCCCATCAGCACCAGCCGCCGGCCCGCTCGGGGTACCGCAGCGCGAACCGGACCGCGGTGCCGCCGCCGAGCGAGTTGCCGACCAGGTGCACCCGCTCGATGCCGAGTTCGTCCAGCAGGCCGGCCAGCGCATCGGCCGCGAACGTGAAGTAGTTGCCGGTTACCGGCGGCTTGGCTGAGCGGCCGAATCCCGGCTGGTCGGGCATGAGCGTGCGGAAGCGGCCAGCGAACACAGGCAGGTTGGGGCCGAAGTTGCTCCACGCTGACGCGCCCGGCCCGCCGCCGTGCAGCAGCACCACCGGGGCGCCGCCGTCAGCCGGGCCGGTGCCATTTCCGCCGGCCGGGCCGGCCTCGCTGCCGCCGGCCGGGCCGGCCTCGTGGTAATGCAGCCGCAGCCCGCGCGCGTCCACGAAGCGGCTGGTGGCGGCGAACTCCGCCGGCGGGGCCGTCATCGGCCTGCTCCCGTCACAGCATGCCGTCGGGCTGGATCCGCAGGCCGAACTCGCCCCGGCCGAACATTGACAGCGCGCGCTCCGGGTCGTTGATCGCGTGTACCCGGCCGGCGTGCGCGTCGCGCCAGAACCTCTGGATCGGGGTACCCAGCTTCAGGGCCCTCCCGCCGGAGTTCTCGAACAGCTGGTCCACCGCGGTGATGGCCTGGCCGGTGCCTCGCACCTGGTCGCGCCGGACCCGCAGCCGCAACGGGAGCGGAATCTTCGTACCCGCGCAGGCGAACTCCATCAGCTCCGCCATGTTGCGCTCCAGGGCCAGCCACGCCGAGTCCAGCTCGGCGGCGGCCTCGGCCACCCGTACCTGCGCATGCGGGTCCTCGGCCGCCTTCTGGCCGACGTAGGAGGCCCGCACCCGCTGCTGCTGGTACGCCACATGCGCCTCGTAGGCGCCCGTCGCCATCCCGATGATCGGCGTGGTGATCGCGTAGGAGAACAGCGAGCCGTACGGCAGCCGGTACAGCGGGGCCGGATTAGCCTCCTGGCCGGGGCAGGCGCAGCGGAAAACGTCGTTGAAGCTGAGTGACCGGTACTCGGGCACGAAGGCATCGGCGACGACGATGTCGTTGCTGCCGGTGCCGCGCAGCCCGACGGTGTCCCACACGTCGTCGATCACGTAGTCGGCGGCGGGCAGCAGGAAGGTGCGGTAATCGGCTGGATTGCCGTCGGCGTCGGGCACGATCCCGCCCAGCAGCACCCAGCTGGCGTGGTCGCAGCCCGACGAGAAGCTCCACCGCCCGCTGAGCCGGTGCCCGCCCTCGGCCGCCTCGGGCCGGCCGGTCGGCGCGTAGGACGATGACATCCGGGTGTCCGGGTCGGCGCCCCAGACATCCTCCTGCGCCTGGAGCGGGAAGAGGGCCAGCTGCCAGGCATGCACGCCGATGACAGAGGAAACCCACCCGGTCGACCCGCAGGCGCTGGCGATCAGCCGGACGGCGGTCAGGAACGTGACCGGGTCGGCCTCGTGCCCGCCGAACCTGACCGGCTGGAGCAGCCGGAAGAACCCGGCCTCCTCCAGCGCTTTGACCGACTCGACCGGCACCGACCGGGCATCCTCGGTCTCCTGCGCGCGCTCCCGCAGTACCGGCATCAGGTCGCGCACCCCGCCTATCACACCGGCTACCACCGCCTCCCCGACGTGCTCGCTCACCGGATGATCCTCCGATCGCCTTGGTCCGATCACACGGGCTGGATCACACCGACTCCGCGGCCGGCATCGCCACCAGACTAGAACATGTTCTAGTCTGGTGGTAAGGCCCACCCAGGCCGGGGATCAGCGTGCGTGCCGAGTGAGCATGGAGGAGTCCCAATGAACGACCGGGACGGCGTCCGGACCATCGACCGCGGAGCAGCGCCGGCCAGGTTCGCCCGCGGCTGGCACTGCCTGGGGCTGGCCGAAGGGTTCCGCGAGCCCGGCCCGCACGCGGTGCACGCGTTCGGCACGAAGCTGGTGGTCTTCGCTGATTCGGGCGGGGATCTGCACGTGCTCGACGCGTACTGCCGGCACATGGGCGGCGACTTGAGCCGGGGCACGGTCAAGGGTGACGCGATCGCCTGCCCGTTCCACGACTGGCGCTGGGGCGGGGACGGCCGGTGCGCGCGGATTCCGTACGCCAGGCGCGTTCCGCCCGCGGCCCGGACGCGGTCGTGGCTGACCCTCGAGCAGAACGGGCAGCTGTTCGTGTGGCACGATCCGCAGCGGAACCCGCCGCCCGGGCACGTGACCATCCCCCGGATCGAGGGCGCGTTCTCCGCGGAGTGGAGCCACTGGACCTGGGACTCGATCCTGGTCGAGGGGGCCAACTGCCGCGAGGTGGTCGACAACGTCGTGGACATGGCGCACTTCTTCTACATTCACTTCGCCTTCCCGACGTACTTCAGGAACGTGCTCGAAGGGCACATCGCCTCGCAGTACCTGAATACCCGGGCGCGGCCGGACATCGAGACGGGCTCGAACTACGCGTCAGGAACGGAGAGCACGCTCCGGTCCGAGGCTTCCTACTTCGGGCCGTCGTACATGATCGACCAGCTGTGGCATGACTACCACGGCATGACGCTGGAAAGCGTCCTGATCAACTGCCATTATCCCGTCACGCCCAATTCCTTCATGCTGCAATGGGGCGTGATCGTCAAGAAGCTGCCCGGCCTCTCCGAATCGGCGGCCGAGCAGCTTGCCGCCAAGTTCGCCAGCTTCGTCGGCCTGGGCTTCCAGCAGGATGTGGAGATCTGGACGCACAAGACCCGCATCGACAACCCGCTGCTGTGCGCCGACGACGGCCCGGTCTACCAGCTACGACGCTGGTATGAGCAGTTCTACCGCGACGTCGAGGACGTCGAGCCGGACATGGTGGCGCGCTACGAGTTCGAGGTCGACACCACTCGCGCGGTGGCCGGCTGGGAGGCGGAGGTGGCGGAGAACCTCGCCGGGCGGCCGGACCGGGCCAGCTGACCATGGCCGACGGACAGGACCTGGCGAGCCGGGCCGACGAGCGGGAGGCACGCTTCCGGCCGGTCGAGTGCGGGCGCTGCGGCGCTGAGGTGCTGGTGGCCAAGTTCAGCCCGCAGCACACGAGCGTGCAGTGGAGCCAGGCGTCCGTGCGGGCCTGTGCCGAGTTCGCCGCCGGGGTGGCCGTGGGCCAGCCGACGGCCCTCATCGAGTCCTGTGCCAGCCTGCGCGGAAGCATCGACCGGGCCGCGGCGGCGGGCCGCCTGGAGGTATCGCCACCGTGAGCCGGGCGTGACCGGACCGCGCGCCTACTATCAGGTCCGGGTGGCCGAAGTGATCAGCGAGACAGAGGACGCGTGCTCGCTCGTGCTGGCCGTTCCGCCGGAACTGGCGGGCACCTTCGCCTACCGCCCGGGCCAGTTCCTTACCCTGCGCATCCCGGATGACCGCGACGGCTCGGTGGCCCGGTGCTACTCGCTGTCGAGTTCGCCGCACACCGGCGACCGGCCGACGATCACGGTCAAGCGGATGACTGATGGGTACGCCTCCAACTGGATCGCCGACCACGTGGTGACCGGGAGCGTGCTGGACACCCTGCCGCCGGCCGGCACGTTCAGCCCTCGCTCGCTCGACGGCGACTTCCTGCTGCTCGCGGCGGGCAGCGGGATCACCCCGGTCATCTCCATCCTCAAGTCGGCGCTCGCGAGGGGACGCGGCCAGATCGTCCTGATCTACGCCAACCGCGACGAGCGTTCGGTCATCTTCGGCCCGGAATTGCGCGGGCTCCAGGCTGGCGCGCAGGACCGGCTGCTCGTGGTGCACTGGCTCGATTGCTTGCTGGGGCCGCCCACCGCCGCTGGCCTGGCGGCGCTGGCCGCGCCGTACGCGGGCTACGACGCGTTCATGTGCGGGCCTGACCCGTATATGGCGGCGGCCCGGCAGGCGCTCAGCCAGCTGGCCGTCCCGGCGCACCGGCTGCACGTCGAGCGGTTCCTGTCGCTGGCGGACAACCCGTTCGAGGCATCGGAGGTGACGGGCGGTGTGGCCGCGACCCTCGAGGTCACCCTGGATGGCCAGACCCGCCTGCTGCCGTGGCCGCCGGGGACCCGGATGCTCGACGTTCTTATCGACCAGGGCGTGGACCCGCCGTTCTCCTGCCGCGAGGGAATCTGCGGGGCGTGCGCCTGCCAGCTCACCGGCGGCCAGGTGGAGATGGCCCACAACGAGGTCCTCGAGGCCGAGGACGTCGCCGAGGGCTACATTCTCGCCTGCCAGGCGGTGCCGCTGACCGACACGGTCAGTATCACTTACCCGTAAATGACAGGCTTACGGCGCCGAGCCCGGTGAACTCCGCACGGAACTCATCACCGGGGTGCGCGTCCACGGCCCGGTCGCACGCCCCCGGCAGGATGATGTGCCCGGCCCGCAGCCGCACGCCATAGCGGGCCACCGAGCGGGCCAGCCAGGCGACGGCCATCGCGGGGTGGCCGAGCACCGCGTCGGAGCGCCCGTGCGCGGCGACCTCGCCGCCCCGCCAGAGCGTGGCATCGATGCCACGGACGTCCACATCGGCCGGGTCCACCCTGGCCTGCCCGAGCACGAAGCCGGCCGATGAGGCGTTGTCGGCGATCGTGTCCGGCAGGCTGATCCGCCAGTCGAGGATCCGGCTGTCGATCAGCTCGATCGCGGGTGCGAGCGCCTCGGTCGCCTCGAGCACGTCGGCCTCGGTGCAATCCTCTCCCGGCAGGTCCGCGCCCAGGACGAAGGCGACCTCGATCTCGACCCGGGGGTAGCAGTAGCGGCCCGCGTCGGCCGGGGCGTCCTCACCGAGGCGCATGTCGGCCAGCAGGTGACCGTAGTCCGGCTCGTCGACGCCCATCATCTGCTGCATCGCGGCGGAGGTGAGGCCGACCTTGTGCCCGACGACCGGTGCGCTCCGCCGCCGGATGTTGCGGAGCTGGATCGCGTAGGCATCGGCCGGCTCCAGACCGGGGTGCGACTCGGTCAGCGGCGCTATGGGCGCGCGGTCACGCTCGGCCGCGCGGAGCCGGTCAGCGAGCGCGGACAGTTGCTGCTCGGCGAGCACTCAGCCCTCCTGGGGTGGGGTGGGGCGGCGGTCGGTGACCGCGGCGGGGCGGTCGGCGGCGGCAGCGTACCGCCCCGCGCGCCGCCCGGAGAAGACGCAGTCAGCCAGCGAGAGCCCGCTGACGTACGAGTGCGAGCACAGGCCGACCGCGCTGCGGCCTGCCGCGTACAGCCCGGGCACCACGGTGGCGTCGGCCCGGCGTACCTGACCGGTCTCCTCGGCGACGACCAGACCGCCGAGGGTGAGCATCGGCGCCGGGTAAGCCAGCCGGGGCCGGACGGAGACGTCGATGAGCGAATAGGGCGGCCGGTCCTGCGGCCGGATCAGGTCAGCCGGCTTCCCGAGCCGATCGGCCAGCCCGGCGCCCGGCCTGGCCAGGTCCGCGGCGGCGGTGTTGTAGGCCTCCAGAGTCGCCGCGAGGCCGCCCGCGTCGATGCCGGCCCGGGCCGCCAGCCCGGCCACCGTGGGCGCGCTGACCCGGCCGAACGTCAGCAGGTAGGCCGCCTGCAGCCACTGGAACCACAGCGTCGTGCCGCGTAGCTGGCGGCGGGCCTCCGCCACGGTCGCCCGGTCAACCAGCAGCCAGGCCTGCCCGTGGTGCCTGGTCACCAGCGCCTCGCCGATCGCCGCCCCATAGCGCGACTCGTCACACACCCGCCGCCCGGCGCGGTCCACCAGCACGCCCCGCAGCAAGGCGGGGGGCGGGCTGAGGAAGCGCCAGACCGAGACCCGGTCCAGGAACGCCGTCGCGCCGCCCGCGCCGGCCCCGAGCCGGATCCCGCTGCCATCATCGCCGGGCGTGCCCAGCGCCAGGCCGCCGCGGTAGGCCGGCGCGTGCTCCCGCATCAACTGCCGGTTGGCCACGAAGCCACCGGCCGCCAGCACCACGCCACGGCGGGCGCCGATCAGCAGCGGTTTTTCGTTGTTGCGCTCTATCCAGGCCACGGGGCGGTGCAGGAGGCGGCCAAGCTTAGGCGCGTAAACGTACGGCTTGGCCGACCAGCGGTGCAGGACCCGGTGCGCGGCCCGGGCCCAGCGCGGCGCGCCGCGCTAGCGTGCGGCACTCGACCCCGACTACCCGGCCCTCGCCGTCCATGATGAGCTGCCGTGCGCTGGTCTGGGGCGCCGCGCGGGCGCCGGACCCGCGGACGGCCTCGGCCAGCCGCTCGAAAAACAGGCCGCCCGAGGTGCCGCGGCCGTGGGTCCGGTGCCCGCGCGGCGCCGGTGCGGCGGCGGCGCGGCCAGACAGCTCGCTGCCGGAGTAGTACAGGTAGTGCCGGTTGGTGGGATAGGAGGTCTTGTCCGGGCACAGGCTGCCCTCGAAAGGCACGCCGTTGCGCTCCAGCCAGGCCAGCATCGCCGGGCTGCCCTCGCAGAACTCCCGCAGCGTGGCCGGCGACACGGCGTCGCCGACCTCCAGGCTCAGGTAGCGGAACATCGCCTCCGGCGAGTCCTGGACGTCCGCGTCGCGCTGCTGGCGCGTGCCGCCGCCGGCATAGACCACACCCCCGGACAGCGCGGTGGCGCCGCCGCCGTGGAACCGGTCGAGGACGATCACGTCGGCGCCGGCTTCGGCGGCCTCCAGGGCCGCGCAGGCGCCCGCGGCCCCGAAGCCCACGACGACCACGTCGGCCTGGATGTCCCAGGTCGGCGGGACGGGGGTTTGCGGCACGGGGGTTTGCGGCACGGGGGTTTGCGGCACCGGCGCCTCCCGGCTGCTCTCGGCCAAAACTGGAACGTGTTCTAGTATGGAGGCCCGGGAGGTGCCATGACAACGGACCAGGCCCAGTCCGACGCAGCAGAGTTCGACGTGGTCGTGGTGGGCAGCGGCGCGCGCCGGGATGACGGCCGCACTCGCCGCCGCGCAGCATGGCCTGCGCGCGGTCGTGCTGGAGAAGACGGACTGGTTCGGCGGGCTCCACGGCGCGCTCGGGCGGCGGGCATCTGGGCGCCTGGCAACGAGGTCCTGCTCCGGGCCGGCGTCCGCGACACTCCGGAGCAGGCCCGCGCCTACCTCGCGCATGTGGTGGGCGACTGCGTCCCGGCGGAGCGGCAGCGGGCGCTGCTGGACCACGGCCCGGCCATGCTCGCCTTCGTGCGCGCCAGCACTCCGGTCGATTTCGCGTGGGTACCGGACTACGCCGACTACTACCCCGAGGCGCCCGGCGGCCTGGCCCAGGGGCGCAGCATCGAGCCGGTACCGTTCGACGGCCGGGCACTCGGGGCCGAACTGGCCCACCTCAACCCTCCCTACCTGCCATCACCCAACGGCGTGACGATCACGCAAGCCGACTACCGCTGGCTGAGCCTCGGCCCACGGCATCCCCGGGCCGTCCTGGCCGCTGCGAAAGTCGCTGGGCCGGACGGCCCGTACACGCCTGTTCCGCCAGCGCACGATCAGCATGGGCCAGGCCCTGGCGGCCGGGCTGCGGGCCGGCCTGATGACCAAGGAGGTACCGGTCTGGCTGGGCACACCCATGACCGGCCTGCACGTGGAAGACGGCCGGGTCACGGGAGTCCAGGTGATCCGCGACGGCCAGCCTGCGCTGATCCGGGCGAGTCGCGGCGTCGTGCTGGCCGCGGGCGGCTTCGAGCGCAACGAGCAGATGCGGCAGCGCTACCAGCGCCAGCCGACCGGTACCGAGTGGACGACCGGCTCGGCCGGCAATACCGGCGACGCGATCGCCGCGGGCGAGGCCGCCGGGGCGGCGCTCGACCTGATGGACGACGCCTGGTGGGGCCCGTCGATACCGCTGCCGCGCCGGCCCGTACTTCGTCCTCGCCGAGCGTAGCCTGCCCGGCTGCATGCTGGTCAACGGGGCCGGACAGCGATTCGTGAACGAGTCCGCCCCGTACGTCAACGCCGTGCACGCGATGTACGACGGTCATTCGGACGGCAGCCCGCACATCCCGGCCTGGCTGATCATCGACCAGCGCTACCGCAACACCTACGTCTTCGCCGGGCGCGCGCCGCGCAAGCCGCTGCCCCGCCGCTGGTATGCCGCCGGTACGGTGCACCGCGCGCCGGCCATCGCGGAACTGGCCGCGCGGATCGGCGTGGACCCGGCTGTCCTGGCCAAGACGGTGGCCAGATTCAACGAGTTCGCGGAGGCCGGGCAGGACGCGGACTTCGGGCGGGGCGACTCGGCCTACGACCGTTACTACGGCGATCCGCGGCAGCGGCCCAACCCATGCCTGGCGCCACTGCGGCAGGCGCCGTTCTACGCGGTGAAGATCGTTCCCGGCGACCTCGGCACCAAGGGCGGCCTGCGCACCGACGAACGGGCCCGGGTACTGCGTGAAGATGGCACCGTGATCGCCGGTCTCTACGCGGCTGGCAACGCGAGCGCCGCCGTGATGGGCCGCAGCTACGCCGGCGCCGGCGCCACCATCGGCCCCGCGATGACCTTCGGCTACATAGCCGCCCTCGACCTGGCCGGCGCCCTCTGATCGTGCGGTCCAGGACGACCCGTGTCACGGGACGGGACAGGAGGATGGTCAGGTTTCCCGGTCATGTCACTCAGCATGCCGGATAGGCACGAAGACCGACCAGCAGATCTCGTTGCGCAACCGCTGATCCTCTAGGACGAGTTCGCGAATCGCATCCGGGAGCTGTTCGCGCTGCCAATGGCACTCGAGCCGGCCGACGTTCTCACCCTCCCGTCCCGGGGCCGCCGCGCGCACGGCCTTGATCGCGTAGGCCGCAGCGCCAAGCTCATGCGCGGCGACATGCGCCACCACTGCCGCCTGGCCGGCCGCATAAGCGGCGTGCCGAGCGGCTCCGCTCAGCTCTCTTGCCGCCGCCATGGCATGGCCACCCGCCGCTCGGGACTGAGACATCCTGATCTCGCCGCGCGCCCATGCCCGAATCTGCTCGATCGCCTCGCGGGGCCTCGGGTCCGAGGGCTGCACCGACTCGAAGAGGTGCAGAACGTGCTCCGCGCACGTGGCGGCCCACAAAGCCAGGAGCCGATGGTCGGAGTCCGTAAGCGTCCCCCCACGGCGGATGGTGATGAAGCGGGGGTCGCGATCTTTGGGGAGGATCATGGTGTTTCAGTCTGTCGTGACGGGGCCGGAATGAGTGAGACTCGGCCGATTTACCTGAGACGGGAGACGGAAACTGTCAGAGCCCGGCGGTAGGGTCGAACTAGTCTTCGAGTTAGACCCGTAAGGATCCGGCGCGGAAGGAGGTGGACGCGAGTGTGTGATCCCGGTCAGGCGCCTGCTGTCCAGCTTTCCGGATGGGCCGCGCCGGCTGAGAGCCTTCCGAGTTCCGCCGCGGCGCTGGCGGCGATCCGGGCCGGCCTGGCCTACCTGAACCGCGCGGACACCGGGTCGATGAGCCCGGCCGAGCAGGCGGAGTGCCTGCGTGAGCTGGAACGGGCTGAGGCCGGTCACACCGCAGCCCGGGCCCGGGTACTGGCCGCATTCACCGCTCAGGATGGGTTTGAGCGGGATGGGCAGCGCTGCGCGCGGTCGTGGCTGAGGTGGCAGACGCGGGTCACCGGCGGTGCGGCTGCCGGGGCGGTGGGCTGGGTGAGGCGGCTGGCTGCCCATCCGGCGGTGGGCCGGGCGTTAGCGGCCGGGGCGGTGTCGGTGTCGTGGGCGCGGGAGATCTGTGCCTGGACTGACCTGCTGCCCGAGACGGCTCGGCCGGCCGCTGATGAGATCCTGCTGGCCGCGGCCGACGGCGGCGCGGCGTTAGCGGATCTGGCCGCGCTGGCCGGGGAGATGCGCCGCCGCAGCGCCGCCCCTGACCCCGATGGCGGGGACGGGTTTGATGACCGGGGCCTGGATCTGGGCGTGACATTCGGTGGCGCCGGGCGGGTGAACGGTGATCTGACGCCGGGATGTACGGCGGCGTTGTCGGCGGTGCTGGAGGCGCTGGGCAAGAAGGCCGGCCCGGAGGATGTGCGGACCGCGGCTCAGCGCCGCCATGACGCGCTGGAGGAGGCATGCCGGCGGCTGGTGGCGGCCGGGGGCCTGCCCGGCCGGGCCGGGCAGCCGACACAGATCCAGCTCCACCTGACCCTCGACCAGCTCCGCAGCTTGGAGGGCGCCGCCGATGCGGAGAACGCCTGGGCGGCCGGCGCGGGGAACGAGTGGGCGGCCAGCGCCGAGAACGCCTGGGCGGCCAGCCGCGCCGCCGGGGACGGTGAGCCGGGCTGGCTGGCCAGCCGCGCCGCCGCAGAAGGCTATGCCTGCGACGCGCACATCACCCCGATCGTCACCGGCCACCTCGACCCCGCCGCCCTCGCGGAACTGACCGCCGGCTTCCTCGCCGCCGCCGGACGCCCGACCGGCTGCGCCTGCGGCCGCTGCACCTGCCCGCCCGGCTCTCGAACCGGCCGGCCGCTGCCCCCGCGGACGCTGCGCCGACTCCAGGACACCCTGCTCCGGTACGCCGCCGACGTGCTCTCCGGCCCGGCCGGCCTCGCCGCGTTCCTGCGCACCGGCCTGCTCGGCACCGAATTCCCCGCGGTCAGCCTGCCGCTGGACACCGGCGCGGCGACCAGCACCGTGCCGCCGCATCTGCGCCGCGCCGTCATCGCCCGCGACCGGCGCTGCGCCTTCCCGGGCTGCCACCAGCGGCCCGCCGGCTGCCAGGTCCACCATCTCACGCCCCGCTCCGAAGGCGGCCGGACCGCCCTGCCCAACCTGATCTTGCTGTGCGCGTTCCACCACCTGATCGCCGTGCACCGGTGGGGGTGGGCCATCACCCTGCACGCCGACGGCACCACCACCGCCACCAGCCCCGACGGCACACGAACCCTCCACAGCCACAGCCCCCCAGCACAAGCCGCCGCCTGAAGCCGCCGCCTGAACGGTCCCAAACCGGCTGATCACAGACGAGGGTGTAGCGGTCGGCGGCGCGTTCGACAGCGACACGGCAACCGGCATGATGCCGGCCGCTCACCGCGTCGCCGGCGTGCTAACATCCCGGGTGGTCGTGATCCATCGGCAGGAGGTGAGACCCATGAACGCAGTATCCGCAGTGGGTGCTCCCCTGCAGTCCACGATCGCGCGACTGAGGTAGTCGCCACCGGGAGCGCCCGCCAGGCACTTCGCGAAAGGCGACTCCCATGAACACAACACCTTTTACCGACCGGCCGGGTGAGCGAGCGTTGGTCCTCGGAGGTGGCGGATCGGCAGGCAATGCGTGGTTGATCGGCGTCATCGCCGGCCTGTTTGATGCCGGGTTGGATGTGACCGAGGCCGATCTGATCATCGGGACGTCGGCCGGATCGACGGCCGCGGCCCAGAT
This sequence comes from uncultured Actinomycetes bacterium, assembly GCA_963822825.1. Classification (GTDB taxonomy): domain Bacteria; phylum Actinomycetota; class Actinomycetes; order Streptosporangiales; family Streptosporangiaceae; genus JAWWPY01. Next base: position 316,366 of record CAWGIW010000002.1, read on the forward strand.
AACTAGCGCGAACCCGGCCCAACTGCTGGCCAGCATCCTTTCCGCTGCGCCCCAGCCCCGGACTGGTCCGGTCGGATCCGACGGTGGACGCGTTCCCATTGGGCCGGTGGCCGACCATATGCGGAGGACGAGCGAGATCATCGCCGCCGCTGAGGATCCGGCCGACATGCGCCGCAGACTGGGTGCGGCGGCGCTCGAGATGGATGCGGCGTCGGACGGCTCCGGGCAAACGCGGTGGCGCGCTACGGTCGCCGCTCGGCTGCCCAGTCAGCGCTGGCCGGAACGAACGGTGCTGATCGTGGCGGTCGATGCCCATACCGGTGAACCGGTCGTGTTCGACCGCCACAGCGGAGTCAACCTGGTGGACGCCGTCGCCGCCAGCTGTGCCAACGGCTTCGGTGTCCCTCCCTACGGTATCGGCGACAGCCGATACATCGACGGCGGCTACCGACGATCCAGCGAGAATGCCGATCTGGCCGCCGGATACGGGCGGGTGCTGGTGCTGTCACCACTGGGCGGCAGAACACGGGCGCCGCTGGACTGGGGCATGCATCTTGCAGCGCAGGTCGACGAACTACGCGCCCGCGGCAGCAGAGTCGAAACCATCTTGCCGGATAGCGACTCCCGCGACGCATTCGGCAGCAATCTGATGGATCTGTCAACGCGTCCGCCCGCCGCTCGAGCCGGTTACGACCAAGGCAGAGCCCTGGCCGGGCAGCTCACCGAATTCTGGCGCTGACGCCCACGAACCAGAGCGCTGGTGGGGACGCCGCGGCCGCGGTGACGGAAACCGGGCGGTCGGTCGAGCACACCGGGCGGAGTCAGGCCGGGGCGAGGATCAAGGCACTGGTGGGGACGCCGGTGCCGGCGGTAACGAGGATCGGGCCGTCGCCCGGGACCTGATTGACCGCGGTGCCGCGGACCTGGCGGACGCCCTCGGCGATGCCGTTCATGCCGTGGATGTACGCTTCGCCGAGCTGACCACCGTGGGGGTTGACCGGCAGCCGGCCGCCCATCTCGATGGCGCCGCCGGCGATGAAATGCCTCGCCTCGCCGCGCGGGCAGAAGCCCAGTTCCTCCAGCTGCATCAGTACGTACGGGGTGAAGTGGTCGTAGAGGACCGCGGTCCGCACGTCGGCCGGGCCGATACCCGCCTGCGGCCACAGCTGCCGGGCCACCACGCCCATCTCGGGCAGCCCGGTCATGTCGTCGCGGTAAAAGCTGGTCATGGTGAACTGGTCCGGGCCGCTGCCCTGGGCGGCCGCACTGACCACCGCGGGAGGCTGACGCAGATCACGAGCCCGCCGCAGGCTGGTGACGACGATGGCGACCGCGCCGTCGCTCTCCTGGCAGCAGTCGAGGAGCCGCAGCGGCTCGACGATCCAGCGGGACGCCTGGTGGTCAGCGAGCGTGATCGGCCGCTGGTAGAACCAGGCGGCCGGGTTGGCCGCCGCGTGCAGGCGATCCGCGACCGTGACCGCGCCAAAGTCCTCGCTGGTGGCACCGTAGGTGTGCATGTAGCGCCGGGCCATCATCGCGACCGTCGCGGCGGGCGTGCCGAGGCCCATCGGGTAATGCCAGCCGCTGTCGATCCCTGACGAGGTCGGCGCGGTCACCGCGCCGACCGACACCTGGCCGAACCGGCGGTCCGAGCGCTCGTTCAGCGCCCGGTAACAGACCACCACATCGGCGACCCCGCTGGCGACGGCCATCGCGGCCTGATGCACGGTCGCGCACGCCGCGCCCCCGCCGTAGCCGATCCGGCTGAAGAACCGCAGTTCGCCGACGCCAAGTTCTCGAGCGACCGCGACCTCGGCGTTGCTGTCCATGGTGAAGGTCACCAGGCCATCCACCTCGGACGGGGAGAGCCCGGCGTCGGCCAGGGCCGCCTGCACCGCCTCAGCCGCCAGCCGCAGCTCACTGCGGCCGGAGTCCTTGGAGAACTCGGTCGCCCCGATGCCAGCGATCGCCGCGACGCCGCCGATCATGGCATCGCCGGGACCTGGACGCGAACCGAGCCGGTGACGTGCTCACCGAGGCGGCACCGGCCGACGACGGCGACCACGCAACTGCCGCCGTCTTCTTCGGTGACCTGGCCGGAGAAGGTCAGGGTGTCGCCGGCGTAGCACGGCACCCCGAGCCGGATCGAGATCGCGCGGAATACCGCCTGCGGGCCGGCCCAGCCGGACACAAAGCGCTCGACCAGCCCGGTCGTGGTCAGGATGTTGAGGAAGATGTCCTTGCTTCCCCTGGCGACCGCCCGGTCCCGGTCGTGGTGCACGTCCTGGAAGTCGCGGGTCGCGATGGCCGACGCGACCACGAACGTCGGCGTGACATCGATCACGAGCTCCGGCAGGGCCCGGCCGGCCGGAGCCTCACTGGCAGGCCGCCGGGCCGGGCCGCGGCCCGGCTGCTGGTGGCCGAACTCGCGCCAGGCGGGCAGGGTCAGCTGGTCGTCGATCCGTACGTAGTCGACCTCGACCGGCAGGCCGATCCGGACCCGATCCGGGCTGACGCCGAGCAACTCGCCGGTCATCCGCACGCCTTCGGGCAGCTGCACCAGCGCCACGACCATGGGCAGCTGCTTGCCCGGCACGGGCGGGTAGTGGTGCACCACATAGCTAAAGACCTCGCCGATCCCCGCCGCGGTGATGTACCCGGGACTGGCCGAACCACACTGGGGACACATCGGGCCCGGCGGGTGGCGCAGCGTGGCACAGTCCTCGCAGCGCTGGATGCGCAGTTCCCCGGCCGCGGTGCCGGACCAGAAGAACTCGGTGTCCGGCGAGACCAGCGGGCGCATGACCGGGGCGGCCGACGCGGCAGCCGGGCGGAATCTCAGTATCCGGAAATCCATCGTCGCGACGGCCTCGTCGCCGGCGTACCAGCTGCTGCGGGTGGTCACGAACCAGCCTTCACCCAGCGCGGTGCGCTTGGGGCCGGTCACGTCCAGCAGGCTGGCCCGGACACTGACCTGCTCGCCGATCCGCAGGTACCGGTGGTACACCTGATCGCAGTTCGTGGCGACGACCGAGGTGTACCCGGCCGCTTCCAGAGTCTTGGACATCTGGTCGAGCGGGTCATCGCCGGCCCGGCTCCGGTGCAGCCCGGGCATGGTCCAGACCTGGATCATCGCGGGCGGTGCCACCGAGGCTTGGTCGGTGGATTCACCGATCGCCTCGATCCAGTTCCGGATCATCGGCCGGTTCACCGGGTCGCGGCCCGGCCGCGGACGGCTCTGGCCAGCCGCGGCGATCCGGCTGGCCGCCTGGCGGATCTCTTCGGCCACTTCAGTCTCGACCGCTGTCATCTCCGGTCTCCCCGTCAGCGTGGCACCCGGGGCAGCCCGAGCCCGAAGGTCGCGATGAGTTCCCGCTGGATCTCGTTGACCCCGCCGCCGAACGTCAGCACGAGGTTGCGTTTCACCTGAACGTCGAGCCACACCCACAGCTCGGCCGTTTCTTCGTCGGCCGGGTCGCCGTGCCGCCCGACGATCTCCGCCAGCACCTGGCCGAGGCGCTGCAGCCGCTCCGAGGCGAAAACCTTGGTCGCGGACGCGTCGGCGATGTCCACCGTCTCCGCCGCCGCGACCTGCCAGTTCAGCAGTTCGTTGACCCGCAGGCAGGCCTGGGCCTGGCCGAGTGCCCGGCGCACGTCGGGCCGGTCAAGCAGCGGGCGCCCGTCCGGCCCGAGCTGGCGGCCCGCCCAGCCGCGCACCCGGTCATACATGGCGCCGAGCCGGCCGGCCCCAGCATCACCCGCTCGTGGTTGAGCTGGGTCGTCACCAGCCGCCAGCCGGCGTTCTCCTCTCCGACCCGCATCGTGACCGGCACCCGCACGTCGGCGTAGTACGTCGCGTTCACGTGGTGGGCACCGTCAACGGTGATGATCGGCGTCCAGGAGAACCCTGGATCGGTGGTGTCCACGATCAGGATGGAGATGCCTTTGTGCCGGGGTGCCGCCGGATCGGTCCGGCAGGCCAGCCAGATGAAGTCGGCGTCATGCGCGCCGGTAGTGAAGATCTTCTGGCCGTTGACCACGTACGTATCGCCGTCACGCACCGCCCTGGTCCGCAGCGCCGCCAGGTCGGTGCCCGCCTCCGGCTCGGTGTAGCCGATCGCGAAGTGCACCTCACCGGCCAGGATCTTGGGCAGGAAAAAGTCCTTCTGCTCGGCCGTTCCGTAGGCCTGCAACGTCGGGCCGACGGTCTGCAGCGTGACCGCGGGCAGCGGAATGTCGGCGCGAGCGCAGCCTCGCTGACGAAGATCTGCTGCTCCATCTGGCCGAGCCCACGTCCGCCGTATTCGGCAGGCCAGCCCACGCCCGAGCCATCCGTCGCGGCCCATCCGCCGGACGACCTCGCGGTAGACCGGGCCGTGCCGCTCGGTAGCCATGGCCGCCCGCTCGCCGGGCGAGATGAGCCCGGCGAAATACTTCCTAACCTCGTCACGCAACGCTAGCTGGGGCTCGCTGAGCTCGATAAACATCGCGGTGCCTCACCCCGACCCGGGCGCCGAGCCGTCGAGGCGATAATCGGCGCCGCCGGTGAAGCGGGCCAGGTCGGTTGATCATGGACGAGTAGCGGTGCAGAGGGTAGCTGATGTCCAAGCCGATTCCTCCGTGCAGGTGGTGGCAGGTCCGCAGGGCCGCGGGCGCCTCTGCGCCAGCCAGTACGCCGCCACATCCAGGTCGGCGGCGGCCTCACGCCCGGTCGCGAGCCGCCAGCAGGCGGAGAGCGTGGCCAGGTGCAGGGTCCGGGCGGCGATGTACACATCGGCGATCTGCTGGGCCACGGCCTGGAACGTGGCCAGCGGCCGGCCGAACTGCTCCCGCGCGGCGATGTGCGCGGTGGTGAGGGTGAGCGCGGCGGACAGGGCGCCGTCGGCCAGGCAGCACGCGCCGGCCAGCGCGAGCTGGTACAGGTCCTGCACGGCGTCGCCGCCCGCCTCCAGGCCCGATCCCGCGCCGACGACACCGGTGATGGGGGCCTCGGACAGCCGCAGCGTGTATTCGGGTGCGCCTGCCGAGCTGGGTGTGCGGTACAGTCCGACCCCGTCCGCGCCGCATCAACGACCACGACGGCCCGGCCGCCCGATGCGACGCTGGCCGGTACCAGGATCCAGCTGGCCGCGGCGGCGTACGGCACGCCGATCTTGGTTCCGGAGACGGTGCCAGCGCCACCGGTCAGGCTGGCCACGGTGCCCGGCGACACTGGCATCTCCGCTGAGGGCTCACGGACGGCCGCCGTGAGCACGCGTCGCCACTGCCGACGCCGGGCAGCAGCGTTGCCTGAAGGTCCCGGCCGCCCCAACGAACAACCGGCAGCACGCCCAGCATCAGCGTGGCCAGCGCGGGCACTGGCTGCCGCCCGCCGGCCGACCTCGGTCAGCAGCACCGCGGTCTCCAGCACCCCGAGCCCGTCACCGTCCAGCCCGGGCGGCAAGGTCAGCGACAGCAGTCCGGCCTGGCCTAGTTCTTTCCACAAGGCGGGGTCCGGCCGCTCGCTGCGCCCGGCCGCGGATGACTGATAGCGGTCCAGCACGCTCGGCGGCGACACGGGCCACCGCCAGCTCGGTCTCGCCCCGGGCGAAGTCCACTCAGCGCACCCCTTTTCCGGCCTGGCTGGGCAGGCCTGGCTCGCCGGCGAGATCCGGCTCCCTGGGCAGGCCGAGCACGCGCTCGGCCACCATGGACAGCAGGATCTGGGTCGTGCCGCCGGCGATGCTCAGACACCTGGTGAGCAGGAACTCGTGCACCGCGTCCGCGGCGGCGCCGTCCGCGGCCGCGCCCTCCGGGCCGCACAATGTCAGCGCGGTCTCGGCCACCGACTGCCGGTGCGCGACGCCAACCAGCTTGCGCACGGCCGCCTCGGGACCCGCCTCCGCTCCCCGCAGCTGCGCCAGCGTGGATCGCAGGTCCATCAGCGACCCGGCCAGGCCGTCGGCGACGAGCGCCCCCAGCTGCTCCAGCGCGCCAGGATCGCCGGTGAGCCCGCGCGAGCGGATCGCGTCGATCAGTCCTTCCACCGCGTCGCCGAGCGCGGAGCTGCGGCCCATGGCGACCCGTTCGGCGGCCAGCGTGCTGCGGGTGACCCGCCAGCCGTCCCCGGGGTTCCCGACGACGCAGTCGCTGGGGACGAACACATTGTCCAGGAAGACCTCGTTGAACACGGCGCGGCCGGTGATCTCGCGCAACGGGCGGATCTCGATCCCGTCACTGCTCATGTCCACCAGGAAGAACGTGAGCCCGCGGTGCTTGGGCGCGGCTGGGTCGGTGCGGGCCAGGCAGATGGCCCAGTCCGCCTCCCGGGCCAGGGAGGTCCACACCTTCTGCCCGGTCAGCCGCCATCCCCCGCCCACCTCCCCCTTCACCCGCTCGGCCCTGGTCCGCAGGGCGGCCAGGTCCGAGCCCGCCTCGGGCTCGCTGAACAGCTGGCACCAGGTGATCTCGCCGCGCAGCGTTGGGCCGGCGAACCGCTCACGCTGAGCTTGAGTCCCGTGGGCGATGATGGCCGGCACGGCCCAGCCGCCGATCACCAGGTCCGGCCGGGGCAGGCCGGCCCGGCTCAGCTCCTCGTCGATGGCGATCTGCGCCGCGGGTGAGGCCGACAGCCCGTAGGGCGCGGGCCACTGTGGGGCGGCGTAGCCCGCGTCGGCCAGCGCGGCGCGCTGGTAGTGCGGTGGCATGGCCGCGATCGCGGCGGCCATCGACCGGGCGGCCAGGGCGGCCGACTCGGCGTCCGCACCGGCCACGTGGACACCAAGCCGCCGCCGGGCACCGGCCAGAGCCAGCTCGGCCGCCCGGGCGCGCCAGATGGCGCTCCCGCCGAGCAGCTGGCGCAGTGCGAGCGCGCGGCGCAGGTAAAGATGGGCGTCATGCTCCCAGGTGAAGCCGATTCCGCCGAGCACCTGGATGCAGTCCTTGGCGTTGTCCACGGCCGCGTCCAGGGCCAGGGCCGCCGCCGCCGCCGCGGCCAGCGGATGCTCGTCCGGCGCCTCGTCGGCCGCGCGGGCGGCGTCCCAGGCCAGCACGGTGGCGCGCTCCGCCGCGGCACAGCATCCCGGCACACAGGTGCTTGACCGCCTGGAACGAGCCGATCGGCCGGCCGAACTGGTGGCGGGTCCGCGCGTACTGGGCCGCCGTGCCCAGAGCACCAGCCGGCCACGGCGGCGGCCTCGGCCGCGTACAGCGTCGCGGCCAGGTCGCGCACCCGGCGCGGCGTGCAGCCCGGAGAGGATCTGCTCGGGCGCGATGATCACGCCGGTGAGCCGGACGCTGGCCAGCGACCGGGAGAAGTCGGCGGCGGGACGGGCCAGTCACCGTGACACCCGGCTGGTCGGCCGCGAGCAGGAACCACGCCTCGCCCTCGTCCGGTGACCGCGCCGAGGAGCAGCTGGGCGGTGCTGCCGCCGCCCAGGACCGGGCCGATCTCGCCATTCACCCGCAGCGTCCCGTCTCCGGGCCTCGCTCCGGTCATCGTGGCCGTGGTCAGGCCGACGGCCACCGGTGCGTGGCCGTCGGCCAGGGCGGGGAGCAGTGCCTTCACGGCGGGCAGGTCCGTGTGACTGGCCAGCACCAGGCCGGCCAGCAGGGTGGGCAGCACCGGGCCGGGAACGAGCGCGTAGGTGATCTGCTCGAGCGCAGCGGCCAGGTCGGCCACCGTGCCGCCGCCGCCGCCCGCCTCCGCCGGCAGGGCGATCGAGAAGATGCCGAGGCCGGCCAGGTCGTTCCAGCACCGTCGGCCGCCGTGCGCACCAGTGGGAGATCGAGCCCGGCTCGAGGCGGCGAACCTGCGCGGCCAGGCGCGGCCCGCGCCGCCCACTCACGGATCGACGCCTGCAGGGCCAGCTGCTCCTCGGTGATGGCGATCGGCACCCGGCCCTCCTCGTCGCGACGGCACACAAAATTAGAACACGTTATACCTGGCTGCGGCCAGAGCGGAGGACCGCTCCCGCCCGCTGTCATTGGTAAGCTGAATCGCGGAACGGACCGTCTTCGCACCCCGGCGCGCGAGATCGTTGGCCGACGGCAGCGGACGGTCCGTGTTTGCCGAAAGGACAAGGGGGCTTCGATGGCAACGCCGAGAACACGTACCACCGTCGCGCCGAGCGAACCCACCGACCCCGAGCTTGGCTCGGCGGCCCAGCGCGACCGCCGCAAGCGGATCCTTGACGCCACGTTGGCGCTCGCGTCCAAGGGCGGCTACGAGGCTGTTCAGATGCGGACGGTGGCGCAGCGGGCCGACGTGGCCCTCGGCACGCTGTACCGGTACTTCCCGTCCAAGATTCACCTGCTGGTCTCCGGCTCTGGTCCGGGAGTTCGAGCGGACCCAGGAAAAGCTGGACCGGGCGCCGATTCCCGGCGAGACCCCGTATGACCGGATGCTGTACATGCTGGGCCGGATGACCCGGTCCATGCAGCGCGAGCCGATGCTGACCGAGGCGATGACGCGGGCCTTCATGTTCGCGGACCCGAGCGCGGCCGCGGAGGTCAACACCTTCGCGCGGCTCATTGAGCGCACGCTCACGAAGGCCATGCACGACGGCGAGCCGTCCGCCGACGACATCGCGATCGCCCGTGTGATCGGCGATGTCTGGCTGTCGAACCTGGTCGCCTGGGTGACCCGGCGCGCATCCGCCAACGACGTGAGCAACCACCTCGAACTCGCGGCCCGTCTGCTGCTGCGCTGACCGCGGCCAAGCGGCCGTCGCTCAGCCAAACAGGGTGTCCAGGAACGGGTTGCTGAACACCGAGTACGGATCGTAGGAGGTCAGGATCGATACGGCGGCGTCCCAGCCGTCGCCGGCTGGCCTGGCCCGCGCTGACCGCCGCCGGGATGGCGGCGCCGAGGATCGCGGCATTGGTCCAGGGAGCGGTTGAGGTGCACGCCCAGGCCTTGGACCACTCGGGCCGGACCGTAGCGTAGCTGCCGGTGTAGTGACTCCAGATCCAGGACTCCATGTCCGTGTAGAACTGGGCGAACCCCGCCGTGACCGGCAGGGTGCCCATGTCCAGCCAGACCGCGGTGTCCCATTCCGGGTGATCAGGACGCGGCCGGACCGAGGACAGGATCGGCGACTGCGCCCCGCTCACCACGGACTCAGCGGGCTTGTCCAGGCCGGTGACCCGGATCTCGATGGGCCCGTTCATCGGGTACTGGCCCTGCCCCTGGTAGTAGGCCAGGCGGCTGGTGTACTGGGTGTAGAAGTCGCTGACCACCTGCTGGATGCTGGCCCGCGAGGTGATGATCGCGAACCCCGCCTCGACGATCCGGACCGTCGTCGGCTTCACGTAGAGCAGCACGTTCTGCGACTGGCCCCAGATATCCCAGACCCCGTCGAAGACCAGGCCGAGGTCCACCAGTGAGAGCGCCGTCGCCTCGAACGCTGGCGTCCCTGAGGTGTCTCCGGTTGCCACCTGACCGAAGAAGGTGTTCTCCGCGGTGGTGACGCTGTTCGTGAAGCCGTAGTTGTACGGGCTGGTGACCCCGATGGAGAGCGCGGGTTTGCTCGGCGCCAGCGACCAGACCTTCAGCCAGGGAGTGGCGGTGAACGGGAACCAGATGGCCTCGATACGCCCGGCACTGTCCACATAGCTGGCGAATGAGTTGGGCCCGGCCGTGGCGGGCGGGGCGAACACGTCGGCGGCCGACACGTCGACCCAGCTCTGGCAGCGCAGGTTCTGGTTCGCGGCGATCTGCACGGTGACCTGGGTGATGAACGCGCGGCCGAGGTGGGCCAGGAACGGGCGGATGTCGGGATCGGAGCGCTGGAAGGTCTTCAGCACGTACTGGCCCTGTGCGGGACTCCACACCACCGCGGTGAGCGACACGATCAGGTTGGACAGTGAGCCGTAGCTCTGCCCGGCCAGCGGCGTCTCCCTGGAGCCGGGGATGGCGCTGCCATGCGCGTTGATCGCCAGCATGCCGCCGAGCGTGATGTCGCCGGGCGCCGGCATGGCGCAGAGGCCGTAACCCGCCGCGGCCAGCGCGGCCGTCAGGCTGTCCATGGTCACGCCGGCCTGCGCGGTGACCGTGGCCGGCGATCCGGCGGCAATGGACACCGAGGTCAGGTGCTGGGTGGTGTCCACTAGCAGGTACCCGGCCCCGGTACTGCCCGCGGGCAGGACGATGGGCGACCAGTTGTGGCTCATGCCCTTGGCCCGCAGCCGGTATCGGTTGGCCTTCGCCCAGTTGGCCAGCGTCACGACGTCGCCCGCCGAGGCGGGCGCGCAGGTCCAGACGTCCTCGATGACGATCATGCCAGCCCAGTTCTGGTAGGCCTGCTGGTAGAGGGGGATCGACGAGGGGAAGTTGGGCGGCGGCGCGCTGGTGGTCTGCGCGCTGGCTGGCGTAGCCCGGAAGGCCGGGGTCCACGCGAGTGCACCGGCCGCGGCGGCCGCGGCCAGGAAGGCGCGCCGCGACGGCGTGCTGACGGGATCGTGGGCCCGGGCCCGATCGCGATCTTGGCGAGGCTGCATCGGCTCTCCTCGGTCCATGAACCAGACGCCCCGAGGACCCATCACTGGGTTGCCTGCCTGGAACCAAGCATGCGCTTGTTTGGTTACCTGACAGCCTCACGATAGACACGGCAGGCGGGGCGGGCAAGGCCGGAGGGGCGGATTCCAGGAAATTTTTGGAACGTGTTCTAGTTACGCACCGGGCGGAATATGCTGAGGCGCATTGTGCGCGATTGTCCCGGATTCCAGGCCGACCTGGCCCGGTCGGCGCGCTTGCTCAGGGCGTTCCGCAATGAGCAGGCGGACCCGTCCAGCTACTACGCCGGCCTGGCCGCGGACACCATCGGCCAGCTTGGCCAATACACCGCCCTGAACGGGCGCATAGCGGTCGACGTCGGCGGTGGGCCCGGGTTCTTCGTGCGGGAATTGCGGAGTGCGGGGGCGCGCGCATTCTGCGTGGACACCGACCGCGGGGAACTGGCCGCCATGGGCCGCCCGGGCCGCGGCAGCGTGCTCGGCAGCGCACTCCGCCTTCCGCTCGCATCCGGCGCGGTGGACGTGTGCTTCTCCTCCAACGTGCTCGAGCACGTCCCGGACTGGCGCGCGATGATGGCCGAGATGGTGCGGGTGACCAGGCCCGGCGGCATCGTGTTCGTCGCGTTCACCAACTGGCTGTCGCCCTGGGGCGGCCATGAGACCTCGCCCTGGCACTACCTCGGCGGGGAGCGGGCGGCCGGGCGCTACCAGCGCAGGCACGGCAGGCCGCCGAAGAACCGGTTCGGCCAGCAGCCTGTACCCGGTCTCTGTGGCCGCCGCACTGCGCTGGGCCCGGTCGGCCGACGGCGCCGTCCTGGTCGACGCGGTGCCCCGCTACCTGCCGGGCTGGACCCGGCCGCTGCTGCGGCTCCCCGCGGCTGCGCGAGTTCCTGACCTGGAATCTGCTGCTGGTCCTGCGGCGTACCAGCTAGCGGAGGTCCCTACGGGGCCGGGTCAAGGACCGGCGCCGGGGCGGTGGTTTCGGCGCCGGTCGGCTCATCCTTGCGCCTCGGCCGGGCTAGCACGATCCCGATGACCAGCGCCACGAGGCCGACCAGGCCCGCACACCAGCGGAACGATGACCTCGAACCAGGCCAATTCGTTGCGGCCGCCCTGGTCGACGTTCACGGTGGCTTGCACGCTCTGCGGCGTGATGATCAGCGTCGCCGTCCAGGAGCAGCAGGCGCTGCGCGCCCGTGGAGTCCTCCAGGGTCAGCTTCTGGTCCTGGTGCACGTCCAGCTGGGCTCCGGTGAGCGGATCCACCCAGAAGGTGTTGGTCCCGGTGTAGTACTCGGGCAGCGTGACCAACGCCTGGCCCGGCAGGCCGACCAGCGATCCCGGCAGCGTCTGGTGGCCAGCCTGGCGCGTGTGCCACGTGCTCCACGAAGCGGTAGACAGGGATCCCGCCGATCGTCGACGGTCCCCACGTACCGGGCCGGCCTGGGCTCGTTCAGGACGGGGTCGAACACCTGGTAGGTCGTCTTCTGGGTGCCGAACGGCCAGAGGAACCCGACCAGCCCAGACTGATGGATCGTCGTGTTGCCGTTGACACTGGCCCCGCAGCAGTTGACCAGCTCGGCCGTGCGGCGGTCGAAGGCGAAGCGGCGCGTGCTGTACTCGAACGTCGCTGGTTGGTGGTGTCGTAGAGGTAGGTGAACGTGTTCCAGACGGCCGTCGATGACGTGCCGGCCGCCTTGTCGCCCTTGACCGTGCTGGTGACCCGAATTGTCGCTCCGGACACGGGCTTCACCATCGAGGGGCTGAAGTAAGAGACCCCGGTGCCCTGCAGCGTTGGTCTTCAAGTACTCGCTCAGCGGGTACTTGATCACCTGGCCGCCGACGTAGGTGCGCAAGAGCACCGCGATCACGATGAGAAATGCCCCCAGCCCGGCAAGTGTGATCCCGACGACGCACGACGCATCGATCCTCCCGGAAAGAGCTGGCCACCATCTCTGGCGCCGGCAACGGCAATGTTGCTGTGGGTAGTAGACGGTGAGTTCGCCTCAGAATCAACGGCAATACGGACACATAACTGTAACAGGTTCTACTACCAATAGTGGATCATGGTTCGGGGAGGATGAGGGCCGCTGCCAGGCGCCCGACCACGAGCAAACAGATGACCTGAGGGACGGCGCTGGAGAGCCCCGTCACGAGCAGGCCCGAGTTCCCGGCGAGCAGCAGGTGCTCGCCCGTCGCGGCGCACGCCGACGCGGCCAGCAGCAGGCCGGTCAGCACCCGCGGTCGGGACAGCTCGACCCAGTACCGGCCGGAGCGCCGGTAGCTGGCCGCCACCATGAAGAGCCCGGTGGCCGCGGGCAGGATGACCGCCCCCGGATACCCACCCAGCCAGAACCCAGTCAGCAGCAGCCCGGAACCGACGACTGACCACGTCAGAGCCGAGGAGAATCGCGGATCCGGACGGCCGCGCCGAGACCGGCCCGCCGCCGCCGGCCGGGCATCGCGCCCGCGCCGGCGCGGCGACGGCCACGGGCCGCCGACGAGCACGATCAGCGCGACGGTGCCCAGCCCGCCGATGATCGCGTCCCGGTAGAGCGCGTCCGGCCGGTATGTCAGCGTGACCGTCCCCGCGGTCCCGGCAGGCAGCAGCCAGGCCTGCTTCCACCCGTCCAGCCGGACCGCTCGCAGCGGCCGGCCGCCTATGCTCGCCCGCCACCCCGCGTTGAGGTTCTCGTTCACCACCAGGTACGACCGCTCCGTCGCGGTCACCCGCAGTACTCGCTTCTGCGACGTCCACGTCACCACCCGGGCCGGAGGCAGGCGCGTCGGCGACCCCGCCCGCGGGCGCCCGGCGCGCCGGCGCCCTCCAGCACGACGTCCTGGATGGCGAACGTGTCGCTGGCGGGCTCGACGACGCGGTTGGCCCCAGCGGCGAGGGTCACGGCGGAGCAGCGGAGAACTGGACGGGCCGACCGGTGAGCAGGTCGGCGTAGGTGCCCGAGACGCTGGTCGGCACGACCTTCCCGTTGAGCTCGATCAGCGGCCCGCGGCCGCACGGCAGGCGGAATGGCGCGCGACGGCGGGCCTAGGTGCGGCACTCCGGGGATCACTACGTCGGAGATCTGCAGCGGCGCCAGCAGCGGGGTGAACCTGAGCGTCAGCTCGTTGGTGCGCATGGGCGCGAAGCTCAGGGTCCCCCTGGAGCCGACCATGCCCCCGCGGACCTGGCCGCCCGATCCGGCCACCAGGACCTGCAGCAGGCCTGCGGCGCCGGGCGGGCGCTGGATCGTCACCCGGCTGACCACACGGCGCTGCACCCAGCCGGATGCGTGAGCGTGGGGTCCGCGTCGGCGGGACTGGCGATCCAGGTGGTCGCCGGGTCGCCGTCAAAGGCGGACCGGGCCTGATCCTGCGGGTCACCGGTGTATGTGGACGACGCGGCCACCTGGACCTGACCGCCGGCCGGTCCGCGCGTACCTGTTGACCAGCGATGGGTCGGTCAGCACCGCTGACCCGCGCAGCTGGGCCCGGCCGGCGGCGGGCTCGGTGAATCCCTGGTCGAAGCCGTACTGCTCCTCGGTCGGCGTGAGCAGGGCCGGGGAGCACACCCAGCGCAGCGAGGTGAGCATGCACCCCGATGGCTGGGGCTGGGCCTTGGCCAGCACCACGGCGGCCGGATCCGGGCCCGGCACGCTCAGGGGCCGACGATCGTCCGGCTGGCCCGGACCCCCGGCACCGAGATCTCCGAGATACCCACCTGCGCCCCGACCGCGGGATCCGGCCGCGCGGCGAGGCCGGTGACCGTGATCCGCAGCCAGCCGGACGCGCCGGGCGGCACCCGCAGCGCCTGCGGGCGCCCGGTGACCTGCACCCGGTCGGTGACCTGCCCGGCGCTGGTCGACACGGCGACCTGGGTCACGGCCGGCCCGAGCGCGTCCTGGTCGGCGAAGGCGACCTCGATCTGGCCGGGATCGGCCGGGGCATCGAAGCCGATCTGGATCCACTGGCCGACGGGCCCGGTCCAGCTGCCCGACTCCCACATGGTCCGCATATCGCCGTCGACCGCGGCGTACGGCAGCAGGCCGCTCGCCCACTGGGCGGGGACGGCCGCGATGTCCGACGCGGACGAGGACGCCGTCACGTTCCTGATCCCGTGGTACTGCGCCACGCTCAGGTACCGATCCCAGCCCGGCTCGGTATAGTCAGCGGTTGCCTCGAACGTCGGGGCAGGCTGGGTGGTGGTCAGCGTCGGCGAGTAGGACGTGCGCAGTTCGCCGAAGTTGCGGACCCGGCGCCGCAGCGAGTCCGTCACCACCGAGGCCGCGGTGGGCAGGCCGAGGGAGTCGGAGTTGAGCAGCACCGGCCGGTGGCCGAGCAGCCCCTCGTCGGCCAGGGTGAGCAGGGACTCCGGACCGCCGTAGACACGCAGTGTGTCCGCGGCCGGCTGCACGGTCGCCACCGGCGCGGCGCCGGCCACCTGGTAGATCTCCACCGGGGGGAAGGGCGTGTCGAAGTTGGTCGCGGCATCGTCCGGCGCGGCGCCGCCGACCGGCAGGCCGAACTGGGCCACCTTTGAGATTCCGGGCGACGTGGCCAGCGCCTGGTTGATCCGGGCGGGCCAGGCTCCGTTCAGCACGGAGCGGCTCAGGTCGTTGCGGACCAGCACGTACTTGACGCCCATCCGGGCGAGCACCTCGGTCAGGCCGGCCGACCCGTCGCCCGCGGCCAGCCGCTGATCGATCGCGTCGAGCAGCCGCTCGTTGCCCGGCGACCCGATGGTGGACAGGTCCCGTTCCGCCCAGTCCACGGTGGCCAGCGGCTCGAGCACGTCGTCGAGAGGGCTGCCCCACAGGTACTGGCCGAACGCGGCGCCGGGGACGGCCAGCACCGCTTGGTGGCCAGCGTGGGCGTCCAGCCAGTTCGCCGCGCTCACCCAGTAGGACGGGATCTGGCCGAAAGAGCCGGAGCCAGCCAGCCCGTAGAGGTACCCGGGCAGCGCGAGGCCGCCGACCGCGAGCGCAACGGTCACGCTGACCAGCGGCGCGCAGCCGGGGCAGCCGCGCCGAGGCCAGCAGGTGGGCCAGCCCGAGCGCGACCGGAAGGCGGATCATCGGATCGAACTTGCGCACGTTGCGGAACGCGGACGCTGGGCCGTTGATCAGGTGATCCAGCGGGCCCGCCAGCGGGATTGCCCAGGCTGCTCACGTACCCGGACGAGATAATGAGGACGCCCGCGAGGAGGAGGCAGAGCAGGAAACGCCGCCCGGGCAGCCCGCGGCGGACCAGCCCGGCCAGGCCGAGGCCAGCGGCCAGCCCGGTCAGCAGGGTCGGCAGCACGCCGGTGGCGATCCGGTAGCCCAGCTGCCACCACGGCTGCCCGTTCACCACCAGGTAGCTGACCCAGTCCTCGGTGCCGCGCAAGATGTCAGACAGGCTGGTCACCGACGTGGTGACCGCGGCGCTCTCGGTGTACGGGACGATCGAGACGCCGTACTTCGACAGCAGCAGCAGCGGGACCGACCACCACCACGTGGCCGCCACGACGGCCGGGACCCACCAGGCGAGGATCCGCCATCGCGGCGCCGGCCGGGCCAGGGTGAAAACGTAGATCAGCCCGGGGAGCAGCACCGCGATGGTCGCGGCGGCGTTGACGCCGCCGCACAGCGCCACCGCGGTGGCCGACCGCGCGGCGGCGCGGCCCCGTCGGCCGCCACGGGCCGCGTCAACCAGCGGGATCAGGATCCAGGGCAGCATCGCCGCGGGCAGGAACTCCGAAGACACTTCGCCGAGCAGGGTAAGCCCGGCCGGGGACAGGGCATAGGCGAGGCCCGGCGGCGAGCTGGGTCGGCGGCGAGCCAATGCCCAGCCGCTCGGCGAGCCGGACCGTACCCAGGAAGGCGGCGATCAGGACCGCCCCGATCCACAGCCGCTGGATCACCCACGGCGGCAGCGCCGCGAGCCTGCCGACGGCGAAAAACGGCCCCATCGGGAAGAGATAGCCGGCCGCCTGATCCTGCAACTGGCCAAACTGCTGCGGATCCCACAGGGTGAGCGCCCGGCTGAGGAAGCGCACCGGGTCGACCGGCAGGTCGAGCTTGGTGTCGGCGATCACCTGGCCTGGGGCGGTGACGAACGGGAGCACTCCAAGGAGCAGGCAGAACGCGAGCAGCCGGATGTTCCTCCGGCGTCCCTCGTCCGAACCGGGCCCGGCGGGCGGCGGCCGTGCCGCAGGCAGGCGCACCCCGGGCGCTTCGATCACGGTGGGAAGCCCGCCTCCCCCATGCTGGCGCCCCGCGACGTGCCGCTGCGGATGGATGCCCAGATCAGCGCGGCCATGCGGGCCTGGCTTCGGTCCCAGTCAAACCGCGCCGCCCATTCGCGGCACGCGGCGGCAACGGCCGCGCGGCGGACCGGGTCAGCCAGTTCCTTCACCGCCCGCTGCGTCACGTCCTCGATCAGTTCGCCGTCTCTGACCAGCCAGCCGGTCTCGCCGTCGCGCACCGCGTCGCGCAGCCCCTCGACGTCGTAGGCGACGGTGGGCACACCGAGGGCCGCGGCTTCGAGCACGCACAGTCCCCACCCCTCGCCCTGCGAGGTGTTCAGGTGCAGCAGCGAGCCGGCTACGACCGCCTGCTTCTCCGCCTCCGGGAGAAAGCCGCGGAGGCGGACCGCGGAGGCCAGGCCGCGGGCCGCGACGCCGGCCGCGAGGGCCCCGGCCGCCGGGCCGCGTCCCACCACATCGACCGTGATCCCGCGGCCGGCCAGGCGCTCCGCAACGGGCAGGATCAGTTCGGCCCGCTTGTGGGCCACCAGGCGGCCCACCCAGACCACGGACGCCGGTGGTGGTCCGGCCGCGCCGGCCGGCTCGGCCGCCGGAACCGGCGCCCCGTTCGGGATCAAGTAGATGTCACCCGTCCAGCGGAGCCGCGCGCGCATCGCGGCGACGGTGGAGGGTGAGACCGCCACGCAGGCGTGCCGCCGGTAGGCCCACCTGGCGGCCGGTCCTTCCAGCATTCTCCCGGCCCACGCCATCCAGCGCGGAAAGTGCACGGCAAACTGGGCGGAATGCACATGATGCATGACGCAAAGCACCGGCACCGCCCGGGGCAGCACGCACGGCGTGAAGAACGGGATCCCGTTCTGGCAGTCCAGCAGGGCGTCAAAGGACCGGCGGTGCGCCAGCAGCCAGCCCAGGACGAGCGGGTACACGGTGAAGCGGCCGCCCAGCCTGATGATCTCGATCCCGTCGCAGCGGTCGCGGCGGCGCTGGCCGGGCGCGCGCGCGGTCAGAAAGCGGACCGTGGCCCCCCGGGCGATCAGGCCGCGGGCGATCTGCCAGGCGTACCGCTCGGCTCCCCCGGCCTGCGGATGCCACGGGTCGCGCCAGTTGGCGATGGCGATCCGCGCCCCACCCAGGTCCGGGGGGGTCACGCCGTCATGACCGCGGCCGGGAGTGCCTCGAGGCCCGCCGTCACGTCCGCCGGGAACGCCGGGACCCGGGCCGGGGCCCGCCCCGCAGTGACATGGTCGGCGCGCAGCCGCAGCCAGATAGAGGTGACATCACGGAACGCGGCGGCCGAGTGACGCGGCACGGAGAACGTGGAGCCCGGCACGTCCCGCCAGCAGACCGGGATCTCCGTCAGCGTCGCGCCCAGCCGCTGGCACCTGGCGATCAGCTCGACGTCGAAGGCGAAGCCAGCCGTCCTGCAGCGACCGCGCCGCGGCCCGGGCCAGCGGCCCGGAGAAGAACTTGAATCCGCACTGGGTATCGGTGGCGTCCGGGAACGATCCGGCGGGCCAGCGGCCGAACGCGGCCGCGCCCGACTCTGCGGATCCCGCTGTGCCGATCCTCGGCGACCGAGGCGTCCAGCATCCGCGACCCGATGACCAGGGGATTCCCGCGGGTGAGCAGGCTCGACCGCGATGTCCAGGGCGGACAGGTCGGTGGCCATGTCAGCGTCGCAGAACCCGACGAACGGCGCCCGGGTGGCCAGCAGGCCGGCCCGCACCGCGAGTCCCTTGCCCGGCCGGTCGCAGCGCACCAGCCTGACCGGCACCGGGCCCGCAGGCCAGTCCCGCACGATGTCGCCCGTGGGGTCGGTGCTCGCGCTGTTCACGACCAGGATCGCGGCCGCAGCGGGAGCGTCGCCGCCTTCCGGCACAGCGCGGCCAGCCCGTCAGGCAGCCGGAGGGCCTCGTTGCGGGCCGGAACGACGATCTCGACGGCGCGGGAGCGGCCACCCGGTGGGTACGCCACTGCCCGGCCCGGTCAGCGCGAGCCGTACTGATACAGCGAGGCTTTGCTCGGCGTGCCGTTGGCCAGGCCAGCCAGCGCGTAGCTGGCCGCGACGGAGGCCACGACGGCGAGCGCGACCCCGACGCGATGACGATGAGCAAGCGGGCCACGGCGCTCCTCCTGCGGCAGGGGTCACTGGAGCGAACTGTAACAGGTTCTAGTTCCCGCGTTAAGGCTTGGCCGTCGTCTATGGGGAGTTCGGAGGGAGCCGCCACACGACCAGGCCGGGTCTGGTGATCACGGCGGTGCACCCGGGCAGGCGGCGGCGAGCGGGGCCGCCGGCGTCCACGATCACGAACCGCACCCCGGCGGCCGCCAAGGCGGCGGTCAGCGGCCCCGGAGAACGGATGACCCCGTCCAGCCGACGCGCGCGCCGGTCCTCGGGCGTCAGCTGGACCTCTCCCACCCGCACCCCGTCATTCCAGATCACCGGGCGGGCCAGCAGCCGTGGCCACGGGTCAAGCATGGCCGCTCCGCCGTTCCAGGCCGGCCTGCGGTAGGCCGCCCACGGAAGCAGCAGTACATCACCCGGGGCGCGGCTCTGGTCGATGACGCGCGCCGCGGCCAGCCAGCTCGCTGGATACCAGGCGGGACGCAGCCGGCCCGCGGCCCCCCAGGCCAGCCCGGGAAGGAGAGGACCGGGGCGAGCAGCGCCGCTACCCCGAGCGCTAGGCCCGGCCGGTCGGGGCCGATCGCGCATCGCCCACGTCACGGCCAGCCCGAGGCCCACCGCCTCGGCCAGCGCCAGCGGGGCCACGAACTGCTGCCCGTCACGGAGTACCGCGAATCCAGGCCACAGGCCGATCGCGGCCCGCAGAAGGGCGCGCCCGGGCGCGGTCACGCCCAGGCTCGCGATGGCCAGCCCGGCCACGGCCGCGACCCCCAGCCCGGGCCAGCGCCGCTGCCGCACGGCGAGCACCACGTATCCGGCGACCGCGACGGCCACGAGCGCCAGCCACGGGGCGGACCACGCTCCCCCGTACGCGGTGGGCACGGTCTGGGCGTTCCAGATCCCGCCGAGCATCAGCAAGCTGCCGATGGATCCAAACGGTGTGTCGGCCCGTGCGGCGAACTCGGCGACGCCCGAGGGGGCGGCGTACACCGGGCGCAGCAGTGACGGGATCAGCCACGGCAGGCTGGCCGCGACCAGCACGGTCAGCGCCGCGATCGTCGCGCTGGCCGGGCGGCGCGGGCGGGCGGCCAGGACCGTGACCGGCACGACGACCAGGGCGGAGACGGCCATCGCCGCGAATCCGCCGACGGCGGCGGGCACGAGGGCCAGGCCGAGCCGCCCGGCGCCGCGCCACGACGCGGCGGGGTCCCTGATCACAGCGCGCAGCACCCAGGGCAGGCCCGCGTAGCCGAGCAGCAGCGCCCACTGGCCGATGATGAGCCGCTCGGCCACGAACGGATTCCAGGCATAGAACACCCCGGCGGCCAGACGGGGCAGCCAATGCTGCCGCGCCAGCAGGGCCGCGACACCCGAGCAGGCCAGCACGAAGATCGACAGCAGGACGAGCTTCTGCGCGATGTCGGCCGGCACCACCCGCGAAGCGGCCGCCATCACGGCGTCGCTGGGCACGGCCCGGGGCGGTCCTCCGGCCATCCCGAACATCGTCGCGGACAGCGGCTCACGGGGGACGAACACCATGTCGTAACTGAGGAGGAACCCCCGCCGCAGCCCCGGGCCGAGGGCCAGTATTCCCAGGCCCAGGCCCAGCGCAAGTCCGGAGGCGCGACGAACCGCGGCGCACACGCCCTTACCCGGGCACCGGCGTGGCCGGGATGGCCGGGCCGACCCGCCGCGGTTGCAGGGACCCCACGGTGACGCCGGTCAGGCAGGCTCCTGACCCGGACCCGATCAGGCGCACGGCGACCGCGCTCCCCGCACCGACGACCGGAACATAGACGGCGTGCCGGCCCGCGGGGACGGAGATCTCGCTCCAGTTTCCGCCGAAGCGGACCCCCAGCACTGTGGCCGGCCCCGAGTACTCCAGGCGCGCTGTCCACGGCCATCGGTACAGCGACCCGAGCAGTGAGATGCGAGTCCCGGCGGAGGTCACGGCCCAGCAACGCTGGTGTGCGGCCAGCGGCTTTGACGACGGCCCTTCGACCGCCACCGGCCGTAGCTGGCCATTGCCGTCGAAGGTCATCAGCCCGGGGATCACGCCGTGCGGCGACAGCGTCCACGACAGGCGGCCGGCCGGCTCGCCGCGAGCCAACGCCCCGATGACCTGCGACGTGTACCCCTGGCGCCAGAAGATACCGGGGTCCATGATCATCGCTGGGGTCGGGCCGTCCACGATCAGTGTGCCGCTCGGCGCGGCCGCGACCGCCGCCCGCGCGGTCATGATGTAGGACCGGGCGGCGGTGGTCGTGGTGACCGACTCGAGCGACTGGAGCGACCAGAACGAGCCGATCAGGAAGGCGCCCAGTACCAGCAGGGTAGCGACGCGGACCGACACGGCGGCGGCGCGCCAGGCGGCGGCTTCTTCCGGCCGGGGGCCAGCGCGGCCGGCCGGACGGCGGCTCCGGCCGGACGGACGAAGCGGTAGGCGTCCCGCTCCCCGGCCAGGGGCAGGAACGCCAGCCCCAGGCAGACGGCGAGCACGGGGGTCGCGTCGGTCAGGTATCTGGTCTGCACGCCCAGCAGGGTGGCGGACTGCGCGCCCAGCCGACCGAGGGCGATAGGAACGATGTCGGCGGCGACAATCCAGCCGAGCAGGATCGCCCACGCCCGCCAGGCGCGCACCCGGCAGACGCAGCTCACCACTACGATGATCGCGGCCACCGCCCAGGACAGCTGCTGGAGCGGCGCAGGCGGGCTGGCTTGGGCGTAGCCGGCCGCCCACCACCGCCACGGGCCGCCGAGCGCCCCGGGCAGCAGGGTGGTCCCGATCAGGGTTGAACGCGAAGCCCGCCACATGGGCAGCGGAGCCTGGATCACCAGGCTGGGTGCTGGAGCCCGGCAGCCGGAGGAAGAACACGACGCAGTACCCGGCCAGCAGCGCGCCATACCCGGCCCACGCCCTCCAGTACCTGGTCAGCGCGGTCACCACGGCCGCCGCCCAGCGCCCCTCGACGAAGAACGCGGACGTCAGGGCGAGCAGCAGCAGCGGGACGATCGCCCCCTTGTCGGTCGCGGCCATGCCCAGCAGCAGCCACCCGGCCGCGGCCACGGCGTGCCGCGGCCGGCCGCCGCGCACATAGCGGACGTGCGCGCCGGTCGCCATGAAGATCGCCAGTTCCAGCGGGAGAACCTCAAGGGCGGCCGACCACCACGCCACCCCGCCCAGTGACAGCGGGCTGAACAGGAACACGGCGAGCGGGATCAGGATCGCCGGCCTGCTCCCGAACAGCGTCCGCAGCAGGCGCAGCAGGGCGAAGCACGCCGCCGCCAGCAGCACGAGGATGACAGCGGATGCCAGTGGCCAGTTGTACAGGGAGACCCGGGCCGCCGCCCAGGTGATGGCCAAGCCGAGCGGCATCAGATGGCCGGCGTCCACGAACATCAGGTACTTCCAGCGCAGCCCCCCGGCGAGAGCGTGGTCGAGGTAGCTAAAGTCGTCCTGGCGGAAATAGGAGTGGGCGAGAAGGGCGGCCTTCCACCACAACTGGATCCCGATGAGCGTGACCGCGGCCAGGGTGACGCCGTGGGCGCGGAACCAGTCGGCCGCGTCCCGCGGTTCCGGCCGACCGCCCGGCCGGGCAAGCACCCGCCAGGTCTGGGCCAGCATCGTCACTCCTTCCACGTCAGTTCCGCTGGAACAGCACCAGGTTGACGTAGCGCTCGGCGGGCCTCGCGAGCCGTCCCAGCATGCCCCGCTCGGCCACGTGCACGTTCTCCCGCTGGTGGGCACCCAGGTCAAAAGTCCCCAGCGGGAGCCAGGACCTCCCGGGCATCACTTTTCCCTGGTAGCCCCACCCGGCGAGGGTGCCAATGACGTCCTCAATCCGCTGGTGGCGGGCCTCGAGTTCACACAGGAGCAACGGTGAGTCACGCTTGATCGTCCGCTCCGCCCCGCGCAGCGCGGCCGCCTCGTGGCCTTCGATGTCCATCTTGATGAAGCGCACGTCGGTGAGGCCAAGGCTGTCGATCGTCACCCGCCGCACCGTGATGGACCGCTCGCTCGCGTGCTCGAGAGATGCCATCCCTTCCGCGCCACGGCCGCCGGCCGGCAGCCAAAGCCGCGCCGTCCCGACCCGATCAGACGCCGCCGCCTCGACGACCTGGGTGGCGGGAAACCTGGCCCGCACCAGCCGGGCCAGGGCCGGATTCGGCTCGATGGTGACCACCCGGTCGGCCAGCGTCAGCAGCCGGGCGGTCCACGGCCCGTACCACGCTCCCACGTCAACGGCTGTGCCGCCGCGCGGTGCCCAGGTGGTGATGCGGGCCAGTTCGACTTCGACCCGGGGATAGATCGTTCTCATGAACGCCGCGAAGGCCCGGTCAGGCACGGCCGCCGCGATAACGGACCGGATACCAACGCCGGTGGTCACGCGTTCACCCTGGCCATGACGCTGTCGGCGAACCGGCGCAGGTTGTCGATCTTCTCGGGCAGCAGCTCGGTATCGGGACCGGTGTGGTAGGGCCAGCGGAAGCCGACGATCACGTCGGTCACCCCCTGCTCCTGCAGCCGGCGCACCCCGTCCACGCGGTAGGCGTCCGTCGAGATCACGTGCACCTCGAACGGGCGGCCGGCCGTGCCCTCCTGCCGGCGGAACTCGGCGAGCCGGGTGAGCAGGCCGGGCAGGTCCCCGGGATCTCCGCCGCCGTGCAGCCAGCCGTCCCCGACCCGGGCGGCGCGGCGGAGGGCCGCGTCCGCGTGCCCGCCCACGAGGATCGGGATCGGGGCGCCCGGCACCGGAGCGATCTTGACCGGCGGCAGGTCGAAGACCTCGCCGTGATATTCGAAGTAGCCCCCGGCCGACAGCCCGCGGACGATGTCGAGAGCCTCGTCCATGCGCCGCCCGCGATGCTCCCAGGGCACGCCGAGCACCTCGTAGTCCTCGCGCCACGGGCTGGTCCCGACGCCCAGAACGAGCCGGTTGCCGGTGAGAACGGCCGTCGACGTGGCTTGCTTGGCCACCAGCACCGGGCTGCGCACCGGCAGCTTCAGCACGAAGGTGACGAAGCGCAGGTGCTCGGTGACCGCGCCCAGGGCCGGAATGAGTGAGAAAGGCTCAAGAAACGGCTTGTCCTCAAGGAACTCGCGGGTGCCGTCGGGATTGAACGGGTACCGGCTGTCAGAGTGGCGCGGATAGCAGATGCTGTCAGGCACCACCATCGAGTCGTACCCGGCCTCCTCGGCGGCACGGGCCAGGGGACCGTAGTACGACGGGTCGGTCATCGACTCCGCGTAGGAGAAGCGCACGGAAAAAGTAGAACAGGTTCTTGCCGAAAGTCAATCGGCTGGGGAAGCTTGTGGCATGGACCTTGTCGCGCTCGAGGAAATCCGCCAGGTGAAGTACCGCTACCTGCGCTGTGTCGACCTGAAGCGGTGGGAGGAGATGGTGGAGGTCTTCACTCCCGACGCCACAGCGGACTACGGCTCGCCCGCGACCGGCCAGCCGCTGAGGTTTGGCAGCCGCGATGAGATCATCGCGTTCCTGCGCGACAACCTCGGACCGGACATCATCACGCTGCACGCGGCGGGCCAGCCGGAAATAGACATCGACGGCGCCGCCGCCCGCGGCACATGGCGGTTCGAGGACACGGTGATCGCCACCGGGTACCGCCTCGTGATCAAGGGTGCGGCGTTCTACGAGGACCGCTACCAGCGCGGCGACGACGGCCGGTGGCGGATCGCGCATACCGGCTACGTGCGCATCTACGAGACGACCCAGTCGCTCGATGACCTGCCCAGCCTGCGCTTCACGGCGAATCGCTGGGCGACCGAGCCAGCGGGCTGACGCACGATCGCTGACACCTTGTCGTTGACGTATTTCTAGAACTCGTTCTAGTCTGAGCGCGTGATCACCCAGCCGTTCGCGGACGCGGTGCTCGAGGCCGAGAAGATCATCAACGGAGCACCGCACATCCAGGATGAACACGACCTCGCGGAGGGGTACGACTACCTCGCGGGCAACATCAAGGCGTCGCTGCAACTGGCGTGGGCGTACCAGCGGGACTTCCCGTACTTCGTCCAGTCAACCGGCCCATACACGAAGATGGGGCTGGACAACCCGGACACCTTGTATTTCCACTCCTACCTGCGCGACGACGCGGAGTACGTGGTCACCGGGCGCCGGGGCAGCACGGTCGACCTGAGCTTCCAGGTGCTGAACGGCGACTATTCACCGGTCGAGGTGCCGGACAGCCTGACCGCGTTCGACGACCGGGCGATCGAGATAGCCGACGACGGCACGTTCGAGCTCCGGTTCGGGCCGGCCCGGGATGACCCCGGGCGCGATTACTTCACGCTGGGCGCCGGATCGGCGATGCTCCTCGTCCGTGAGGTCTACAGCGACTGGGACCGCGAACGGCGCGGCACGATCAGCATCCGCCGGGCCGACCGGGCCGGCTGCGCACCCCCCGCGCCGGACACCGCGGCGCTGGCCAAACGCTACGGCGTGGCGGGCAAGATCCTGCTGCAGAGGCTCAGGACTTTCCTCGCCTTCCCCGAGTGGTTCTACCTTCCGCTGCCGGTCAACACGCTGACCCCACCACGCCCGACACCCGGCGGCCTGGCCACGCAGTTCTCGTCGGTAGGCCACTTTGACCTCGAAGACAGCCAGGCAATGATCGTGACCGTGCCGGCCGCCGGCCGCGGCACCGCGCCCTATCAAGGAATCCAGCTCGGCAGCCTGTGGTACATCTCGCTGGACTACATCAACCACCAGACCAGCCTCACGGCCGACCAGGCCCGCATCGACCCGGACGGCCGGATGCGCTTCGTGGTCAGCGAGCGCGATCCAGGGGTCGTGAACTGGCTGGAGCGCACCGGGCACCGGCGGGGTTACCTGCAGATCCGCTGGCAGCGGCTGACTCGGGACCTGAAGCCCGACGACGGGCCAGCCGTCGAGATAGTGCCAGTTGCCGATCTCCCGGGTCGGCTGCCGTACTACGAGCAGGCGCAGGTGAGCCCTCAGCAGCACGCGGAGCGGATCGCCGCGCGCCAGGCCGCCGTCGCCGTGAGGATGCTGGGCTGATGCTGCTCCAGGACAAGGTGGTGGTGGTCGCCGGGGTCGGCCCCGGCCTGGGCCGCTCCATCGCACTGCAGAGCGCCCGCGCGGGCGCGGACGTTGTGCTGGCCGCCCGCACGGCGTCCCGCCTGGACGAGGTGGCCAAGGAGATCGCCGCCCTGGGGCGCCGCGGCCTGGCCATTCCGACGGATATCACCGATGACGGCGCGACCGCGCACCTGGCCGAGGCGGCGCTCGACGCCTTCGGCCACGTCAACGCGCTGGCGTACAACGCGCTCGCGATGCCGCCGATCGCCGATCTCGCTAACGTCCCCCTGACCGCCATCCGCACCAGCCTGGACGCGAACGTGGTGGCCGCCCTGGAACTGACCAGGCGGTTCATCCCCGCGCTGGCCGCCACCCGGGGCTCCGTGGTGATGGTCAATTCCATGGTGGTCCGTTATTCGCAGCGCACTATGGGCCCGTACAAAATGGCCAAGGCGGCCCTTCTCGCGATGGCACAGAGTCTGGCCACCGAACTCGGGCCGCAGGGTATCCGGGTCAATTCCGTAGCGCCCGGCCATATCTGGGGCGACTCATTGAAATGGTATTTCGGGTACCTGGCCAAGAAACGCGGCGTGGATGCGCAGCAGATCTACGACGAGACCGCGGCGGCGATCGATCTGGGCAGGCTGCCTGAGCCGGACGAGATAGCCGACGCCGTGGTGTTCCTGGCTTCCGGCATGGCCCGCGCCGTCACCGGGCAGTGCCTGGACGTCAACTGCGGCGAGTATCACCACTGAGCGGAAATCCCAGTGAGCACCGAGCGGGACAATGTCGGAACGGTTGAGGACCTGCACGCCTCGGCCACCAGGCTCACCGGCCTGGCGGATTTCGGCTCTGACGACTACCGCGACGGCCTCGCCGTGCTGCTCGATTCGTACGCGCGGGACGCGGGCCTGACCCCGCTGGGCCGGAAACTGAAGCGAGTCTTCCTGCGGGGCGCACTGGTGGCCCGACTGCTCAGCGAAGCCGCATGGCGGGCGTATCCCGAATACGCGGAAACCCGCATCGAGCGCCCGATCTTCGTCACCGGGCTGCCCCGTACCGGCACGACCGCGCTGCATCGGCTGCTCACCGCCGACCCGGCGCACCAGGGCCTCGAGATGTGGCTCACCGAAGCGCCGCAGCCCCGGCCGCCCAGGGAAACATGGGAGGCCAACCCCGTCTTCCGCCACATTCAGGCCGGCTACGAGCAGCACCACATCGAGCATCCCGAGTTCATGGGGGTGCATTACATAGCAGCCGACCAGGTGGAGGAATGCTGGCAGCTACTGCGGCAGTCGATGCGGTCGATCTCCTACGAATGCCTGGCCCACCTGCCGACCTACTCGTCGTGGCTGCGCGGCCAGGACTGGACGGACGCCTATCGCAGGCACCGGCGCAACCTGCAGCTGATCGGCCTTTCCGAGAGCGGCCGGCGCTGGGTGCTCAAGAATCCCAGCCACCTGTTCGCTCTGGACGCCCTGCTCCGTGTCTACCCGGACGCACTGGTTATCCAGACGCACCGCGCGCCGCGGACGGCCATCGCCTCCGTCTGCAGCCTCGCCGAGCAAGCCTCCGCTGGCTGGTCTACGACGTTCCAGGGCGAGGTGATCGGTCGTGACCAGCTGGAGCTGTGGGCCTGCGGCCTCGAGCGTTTCACGGCCGTGCGCGCTCGCAGCGACCCGGCCCAGTTCTATGACGTCGGCTATGACGATTTCGTCGCCGATCCGCTGGGCACGGCCGAATCGGCTTACGCCCACTTCGGGCTGCCATTCAGCGGCGCCGCCGCCGACGCCATGCGGGACCTGCCCGAGCAGAGCGCCGTGGGCGGCGGCAGGTCCGGGCACCGCTACACCCTCGCGAGCTTCGGGCTGACCGGCGAGGAGATCGACGAGCGCTTCGGCGGCTACCGTTTGGTCATTTAGTTACGGGCACAACAGTCCAGCATAACAATCCTGCGGAGCCCGGCATAACAGTACTCCGATTTCATGAAGCTCCATGACAATTGGCGGCCAATGGCCCAAGATAGGGCACTGACGGTAGCGTCCGGTTCGGCACAAAGTGACGGGACTCCGCGCACGGAACGATCCAGGAGTGACCACATGGGCGTATCCAGCTCGGCAGGCCCGCGGCGGCCGCACGCGGCGCGCCGCTCCATCCGGTTCACCTTCGCGGTCATGGTGGCCGTGCCGACCGGCTGCCTGGTGCTGCTCTGGGGGCTGGTCGTGACGTTCGGCACCGGGCTGGACGACCACCTCTCCTCGCTGGGCCATCATCACCTGGCCGAGCTGATTCTCCTGGTCGGCGGGGGCCTGTTCGTCATCGCTGTCGCGGTCGCATTGATGGGATCATTCGCGCGCCGCCTCTCGCGGGACATCTCCGATCTGGCCGATACCGCGCGTAATCTGGCCGACGAGCAGTTGCCGCAGGTCGTCGAGCGGCTTCGGCGCGGAGAGGCCCTCCCGCCGGACAGCCCTCCCCTGCGGCCCCACACGAAGAACTCGGAGATCGCCCAGGCCGCCGCGGCGATTGCCGGCCTGCAGCACACCACCATCGAGGCGGCGGCCGGCGAAGCCCGCCTGCGCAATGGGCTCCGGCAGGTCTTCGTCAGCCTGGCGAGACGGAATCAGTCGCTGCTGCAACGGCAGCTTCGCCTGATCGACGCGCTGGAGCAGAAGGCCTCTGATCCCGCCGCGCTGGCTGACCTGTTCTCGCTCGACCACCTCACCACCCGGATGCGCCGCCACGCCGAGAGCCTGACCATCCTGTCCGGGGCAGCACCGGGGCGTTCCTGGAGCGAACCGGTACCGGTCGTCAACGTCATCCGCGGGGCCATGGCGGAGGTCGAGGACTACCGGCGGGTAACGGTCATGACGAGAAGCGAGGACGCGGTGGCCGGGTCGGCCGTCGCGGACATGATCCACCTGCTCGCGGAGCTGATCGAGAACGCGACCTTGTTCTCCCCGTCCGGTACCCGGGTGGAGGTCCGGGCCGAGCGGGTGGCCAACGGCCTCGCCATCGAGATCGATGACCGGGGCCTGGGGATCGAGCCCGATCAGATGGACGAGATCAACCAGCAACTGGCCCGGCCACCCGACTTCGACCTGGCCAACGCCGACCGGCTTGGCCTCTTTGTCGGCGGCAAGCTCGCCGCCCGGCACGGCGTCCGGGTCTCGCTGCGCGGGTCCCCCTACGGCGGTACCACGGCGATCGTTCTGATGCCCAGCAGCATCGTCGTGCCGGCTGGCGAGATGGGCGCCGATTCGCAGCCGGGCGTTCAGCCTGCGATCCGCAGACCCGGCGGGCTGGATCTGCGGTCCGCGGAGATGCCGGCTCTGAGCGGCCATCGCATGCCGCAGCCGGCGCTTCCCGCCACCGTGCAGCCCGCCGCTGTGCAGCCCGCCGCTGTGCATCCCGCCGCTGTGCAGCCATCGGCGGCCGCTGGTACTTCGGCGCCGCCGGCCCTCAGCACCTCGGGCCAGCTGGACACCGCTACCTACCGCGGCCTGCCCCGCCGTACCCGCCAGGCGAGCTTGTCGCCGCATCTGAGGGACAGCCCGCCCGCCGGCGCTCATCCATCATCAGAGGCCGCTCCGGGGTCCGTGCCTCCCGCCGCGTCCACCCCGGAGCAGGCACGTGATCTCGCGGCTTCCTTGCAAAGCGGTTGGCAGCGCGGCCGCCAGGCGGACCCGCCGGACGCGCGGCCCGCGGGGCGCCATGACTCCGAGACGCCGCGAAGCGAGGAGACGTAATGGATGATGCTCAGGGCGCGGCCGGGCCCGGGCGGGATCTGGGCTGGCTGCTCGACGACCTCGTCGACCGGGTGGACCATTTCCGGCAAGTCGTGATCTTGTCCCGCGACGGGCTCGTGGTCGCCGCCTCCAGGGACCTGAGCCGGGAGGACGCGGAGCATCTGTCCGCGCTGGCCGCTGGCGTGCAGAGCCTGGCCAGGGGGGCCGGGAAGCATTTCGGGGTGGGCGAGGTACGGCAGACCATCATCGAGCTGGACCAGGCGCTCCTCTTCGTCACCGCGGCCGGTCACGGCAGCTGCCTGGCCGCGCTGTGCCCCGCGAACGCCGACGCGGGCCTGGTCGCCTACGAGATGGCGATGCTGGTGAAGCGGGCCGGGCCGCGCTTGGGGTCACTCCCGAGATTCCCGGCCGTCCAGAGCCGGGTGGAGTGAGCCCGCATGGGCGCGGACGGCAAATGGGTTAACCGGGACTCCGGCCCGGTCGTGCGCCCCTACGCGCTGACTGGCGGGCGAACGCAGCCGGCCGGCGGTGGGGTACTGGACCTGATTGCGGTCGTCGTCGCCGCACGCCGGGATGAGGAGGGCGAGGATCCGCTAGACCTGACCCCCGAGCATCGCAAGATCCTGAACTTGTGCCGGCGGCAGATCACCGTGGCTGACGTGGCGTCCGACACCGGACTTCCAGTGGGTGTGGTCCGCGTCCTGCTGGCCGACCTCATCCTGCAAGGACGGCTGACAGTACGAGGACAACAGCCCGCTGGCGAGCAACCGAGCACCGATCTGCTTCAGGAGGTACTGCATGGGCTCCGCGCCCTCTGACGGCACCGCCGACCGGCCGCTCGCGGTATTCAAGATCCTGATCGCGGGCGGGTTCGGGGCGGGCAAGACGACGCTCGTCGGCGCGATCAGCGAGGTTCGGCCGTTGCGCACGGAGGAAGCCCTCACCAGCGCGAGCGTCGGCTTGGATGATCTCAGCGGGGTGGACAGCAAGACAACCACCACCGTCGCGATGGACTTCGGCCGGATCACCATCGGCAGCCACCTCATGCTGTACCTCTTCGGCACGCCCGGCCAGGAGCGCTTCTGGTTCATGTGGGACGAACTCGCCTACGGTGCGCTCGGCGCCGTGATCCTGGCCGATACCCGTCGGCTCGGCGACTGCTTTCCGTCCGTCGACTATTTCGAGAAGCGGCAGCTGCCGTTCATCGTCGCGATCAACTGCTTCGACGACGCGCCCCACTATGATCCGGCGGACGTGCGCATCGCGCTCGACCTCGACCCACGCGTTCCGGCCGTGCTCTGCGACGCCCGCCAGGTCGGCTCGGTGAAGCTCGTTCTGATCACCCTGGTCCAGCACATCTTGGCCAGCAGATCCCCCGGCGGTCCCGAACCCTGGTCAACCCCGGAAACGACCCCGGTCTAGCGGTCACCCCCAGGCCTACGGTGTCCCGACGGTCGGCAGAACTTACGTGATGAGCATGACGCCATAATGACGTCATAATTGGGAAGGTGATATATAAGTGATCGCTCCCGGTAGTTCAGCTTGGCGTCCAGATTGGCCGCCGGTACCTGTACCCGCGTGGGTGGATGCTGGTCACGGGTAGCGGGTGTGGAGAGCCAGGTGATAGCCGAGGAGCCGGCCAGGCCGCGGATCGGCCGGGTGGTGTGGCCGGTCCGGTCGGGCGCGGTGCCCCCGCTGGCCGATGGTTTCATTACCAGGTCGGAGACGGCACCTGGCCTTGGGACGGCGCTGATGCCGGGGACCGCGGTGGCTCTGGTGCCGGGCCGGGTGGCCGCCGAGGGGGTGCGGGACTGGCTGGGGTCGTGCGGCAAGACTCAGTTCGCGGTGTCTTTCGCCGAGTGGCTGTGGCAGTCCCGCCGGGTGGATCTGCTGGTCTGGGTCGTTGCCACCAGCCGGGCCTCGGTGCTGTCCAGCTTGGCCGAGGCCGCGGTGACGGCGATGGGAGCCGATCCGGCGGGCGATGCCGAGTCGATCGCCACCCGATTCGTCAACTTTCTCGGCGAGACCGGCCGACCGTGGCTCGTGGTGATGGACGGTCTGTCTGACGCGGCGAACCTGGAAGGGCTCTGGCCGGCGGGGCCGGCGGGCATGCTCCTGGTCACAGCCTCGAACGCCGCGGCTGTCTCCGGTGAGCACCGGGCGCGTATTCTCCCGGTCGGGGTCTTCAGCCATCGCGAAGCGCTGAGCTATCTGATGGGCCGTCTCACCGCGGACCCCGACCAGCGCATCGGAGCGATAGATCTCGTCCAGGACCTGGGCTATGAGCCGCTGGCCCTCACCCAGGCCAGCGTGGTGATCGCGAGTTCGGCGCTGTCTTGCCGTGACTACCGGGATTATTTTGTGCGCAGGCGCCAGCAGTGGGCGGAGACGGGAGGCGGCGAGCCGCCGGCCGCCGCGGTCACCTGGACGTTTTCTGTCGAGCAGGCTGACCGGCTGGCACCGGGCGGTGGCGCCCAGTCCGTGCTGGCGCTGGCCGCGCTCCTGGACGGCCACGGGATTCCCGGCGCGGTCTTCACCGCGGTGGCGGCGCGGGATTACCTGGCGGGAGATCGCGCCGCGGGCCCGGCCGACCGGGACCGCGCCTGGGGCGCGGTGCTCACCCTGGAGCGGGCCGGCTTGCTGAGTATCGATCTGGCCAGCACGCCGCCGATGGTCCGGATGAGCCCGGTGGTTCAGGAGGCGGTCCGGGCGGCGACGCCGGACGGGATGCTTGACCGGGCGGTGCGGGCGGCCGCCGACGCCCTGCTGGAGGTGTGGCCCAGGGATGAACCGCAGGCGTGGTCGGCCGCGGGCCTGCGGTCGTGTGCCGCCCGCCTGCAGCGGACGGCCGGGGATCTGCTGTGGCGGGGCGGCTGTCATCTCCTGCTGATGCGAGCTGGGCGGAGCCTGGACAGCGCGCGGCTGACTGGCCCCGCCGTCGCGTACTGGAGAGAGCTCGCCGCGGTCAGCGACCGGCTCCTGGGGCCCGGCCATCCGGACACCCTGATGGCCGGCCAGCAGCTCGCCGACGCGTACCTGGCCGCCGGGCGGGGGGCGGAGGCCGTCTCGTGGTTTCAGTGGGTCCTGGCCGACCGGGCCCGGACACTCGGGCCGGATCACCCCGGCACGATCGCGGCCAGGCAAAACCTCGGCCACGCCGCGATGGCGGCGAACCAGCTGGGCGACGCGGTCTCCATCCTCAGCGGCGCCGCCGGCGATTACGAGCGCGTACGCGGCGCTGATCACCCTGATACGCTGGCTGCGCGGGACGAGCTGGCGGCCGCGTACCGTGCCGCGGGGCAGCCGGCCGACGCGATCCGGCTGTACCGGCGGACGCTGTCCAGCCGTGAGCGGCTGCAAGGTCCCCAGCATCCCGACACGATGGCCACCCGCCAGCAGCTGGCCGCCGCGTACCTCGCCGGTGGGCAGCTGAAGGACGCGCTGTCGCACTACAAGCGGGTCCTCGCCGACCGGGAACGGGTCCTTGGCCCTGATCACCTGGACACGATCGCGGCCCGCGGCAACCTCGGCTCCGCCTACCACACGGCTGGGCGGATGGCGTCGGCGGTGCAGCTGTACGAGCAGGCCTGCGCGGCTTACGAGCGGGTGCTGGGCGCCGATCACCCTGATACCCTGGCCCGCCGCGCGGACCTGGCCAGCGCCTACTACGCCGTGGGCCGGCTGGGCGACGCGGCGGCGGTGCTCCGCGACACCGCCGCCCGCTGTGAGCGGGTGCTGCCACCCGGGGATCCGCTGGCTAAGGCCGCCCGGGAGAGCCTGGCCAACATCGCAGGACGAGACCCCAGCAAGCGGCCCTGAATGGCGCTCAGGCGATCAGCGTTCCTGGCCGTCGCTTTCCCGGGGGGTCTGGAAGAAGGGGAGCGCAGCAGGAACCGCGCGGTGAGCATGAGGATCAGGCCGATGAGGACGACGCCGGTCAGTGACCAGACCTGTGAGGCGGGGGCGGCTTGCACGGACTTGACGATGATCCAGGCCAGGAACGCGGCGGCCGCGATGGGCAGGATACCCAGGATCAGCGCGTCCCAGAAACTGGTCAGGAGCCGGCGCCGGTAGTAGACGATGGTGGCCAGCGCGGTGAGGATGTAGAACGCGGCGAACAGCAGGCCGCTGACGTTGATCACCGCGGTGAACGCGTTCTGCACCGAGTTGGCCAGCAGGTAAACCCAGGTCAGCGCGATCAAAATGACACCAACGAGGACGCTGGCCAGGGCCGGGGTCCTGAACCGGCGGGAGATGATGGCCAGGAACTCCGGCAGCGTCCGGTAGCTCGCCATCCCGTAAACGATCCGGGAAGTGAGCACGATGTTGGTCAGCGTGGCCGCGATCACCGACAGCGCCAGCGACAGCGCCATCACCTTCGACCAGCTCGCACCCCCCATCGCCTGGGCCACATACACCAGCGCGGAGGTCGAATGGGCCTGCAGCTGGGCCGGGGGCACCGTGCCCTGCAGCCCCATCACCGACAGCGTGTAAATGATGGTCAGCAGCACCACCGCCAAGATCGCCGCCCGCCCCGGGTTGGTCCGCCGGTGCCGGGTCTCCTCATTGACATACAGCGTGCCTTCCCACCCACTGAAAATGAACACCGCGATCAGCAGCCCCGCCGCCAGGCTCCCCTTCCCCCCGATCCCCGACAGGCTGAACCACCCCCGGCTGACGGGGAACGTCCCATGATGATGGCCCAGCACCTCCACCAGCCCGAACACCGCGAACCCAATCAAGATCGCATACTCCACCACCGCCATCCCCACCTGCGTCCGCGCCGTGATCCGGATACCCACCACCGCGATCACCAGCATGGCCAGCGACACACCGGTGGCGATGGCGACATCCGCCCACGCACTGCCCGAACTGGAGGTAAACACCGCCAGCACCGACGGCCCGATGACCTCCACCCCAGCGACCGCCCCGATGATGTACCCCGCGATCATCAGCCACCCGGTCAGGAACCCCAGATACGGGTTGATCGCCCGGCCCACCCACTCAAACGACGCCCCGCAGTTCGCGTTCCACATATTCAGCCGCCGGTACGCATTCGCGATGATCAGCATCGGGATCGCCGTCAAGACAATCACCGGCCCACTGCCATACGCCGTCGCCGCCGCCAGCGCGGCCAACGTCAGCCCCACCGACACCGCCGGCGCCGACGACGCCATCCCGATCACCGTGTCCTGCGCCACCCCGATCGCATCCGGCTCAAGCCGCGGCGGCGGAGCCGGCGCAGTCCCCGACACCACGGGCGTATACCGATCGGTCATCTGTATTCCTCTCGTGCCAGCCAGCGTGCGTTAGATGTTTGCGCGGGCAACGGAACAGCCCTCGCTCAATGCCCGGAGGTAACGCATGTGCGCCAAGAGGTTAAGACGATCCGGTCCCCGCCGGCCAACGGCTCGCGGGAGAACGCCGCCTGGTCCGTGCGGTCCCGGAAACCCGGGGAAACGCGAACGCGCTGCACCAATGACCGGGCCTGCCGCGTTGCGGCACAACTTCGGCGTACCCGCGGCGATCAGTAACGCGGCTGGATCAGAGGGCGGTGCTGCGGAACGGAGGTTGCCGCCGATGCTGCCGACCGGCGCGACCTTCATGTTGGCCACCTGGGTGATCATAGCGGTCATTTCCGGCATCAGCCGACAGACGGCAAGGATTTTCCAGGCCGCCATAGACAGTCCCATCACCCTTAACCGGTCAACCGTGGCGCAGACCGATCAGGGGCACCAATCTTTACCCAGTCGGTGAGGCGTCTCCTGCGACTGACAGCACCGCTACCACCCCCCGGATGATGGTGCCTAACGTGGAGGGGTGACCACCACCGCGCCCCGGCCCGGCACCAGGATCCTGGTGCGCTGGTTGCTGCTGGCCGGCGTCAGCGTGGCGCTGGCCTCGTGCGGCGGCAGGCCGGCCGTCTCCGCCCCGGTGGCACCGTCGGCCAAGACCGTGCGGCCTTCCGCCGGCGAGCCGCCCAGCGTCCTCGTATCACCATTGCCCACCCCGGCCGCGCTGGTACCGTTCACCGGGCCTGCGGTCGCCGGCGAGGGTGTCTGGTCCCCGGCTGGCCGCCCGGTCAACGGCATGCGAGTGGTCTGGCAGACCACGCTCGTGCCGCCCGGAGGCACGCAATCGGCGGGAATCTCGTGGATGGACACCAGCCTGCTGTCCGCCCGGCTGTACTCGGGCTCGAAAAGCCCCGGCGGGGGGCCGTACCGCTACACCGCGCCGATCGGGCCGACGCAGGCTACCTCACTGGTGGCGGCGTTCAACGGCGGCTTCACCATGGACGCCGCGGGCGGCGGCTATTTCACCGAAGGCCGCACCGTCGTCCCGCTGCGGCGGGGGGCGGCCTCTCTGGTGATCCAGGCCGACGGGAGCGTCAACGTCGGCGTCTGGGGCAGCGACATGGTCATGACCCGGGACGTGGTGAGCGTCCGGCAGAACCTCGTGCCGCTCGTCGCCGGTGGCCGTCCCACGCCAGCCGCGAGCACCAACTGGCAGGCCTGGGGTTCGACGTGCGGCGCGACCTCGTGCGCGGCCTCGGTCCCCGGCATCGAGCACCAGTGGCGGTCCGGGCTCGGCGTCACCGCCGACGGTGCCCTCGTCTATGCCACTGGCCCCGGTCTCGGCTGTCGGCGACCATGCAGGGTCCGTGGACGTTCTTCGAGCCCTGGTGGGCACGCGACTTCGTCACGATGTCGGCCCGCCCGGGATCCGGGTGACCTCTACCCCGCGGGGAGGGCCATCAGGGCAGGGTCCATTGCTGGTTAGCGTTACCGGTGCAGTCCCAGATCTGGAGTTGCGTGCCGGGCGTGGTTGACCAAGCCGTATCGTCGAGGCATTTCCCCGACTGCGGATTAAAGAGGGAGCCATTGGATTGCGGGATAAAGACCTGCGCGGCCGTCCCATTGCAGTCGTACAGGTCCACGGTGGTCCCGTCGGCCGTGCCGCCGCCGTTGATGTCCATGCACTTGCCCAGGGCATGGAGGGTGCTGCCGGCCGCTACGACGGTCCACTGCTGGGCCGCCGTGCCGTTGCAGGTGTAGATCTGGACCGGGTTAAAGTTCGCGGTGCTCGCGGCGCGGTCGTCAACGCACAGCCCGCCGTAGCCGACAATCGGGCCAGCGCCCGGAGGCGGGGGTGGCGGTGATGACGATGACGATGACGTCGAATACGCCGCGACGTAGGCCACGCTCATGGTCCCGCCGGAGGTGGTGGCGCCGCTCGGCGAGGTGCAGCCGCAGACGCCGTTGGGGTAACCGCCGCCCATGGCCAGGTCGAAGATGATGGAGAAGTTGTGGTCGACCGCCGCCTGCCAGGTGGATGCCCCGACCTGACTCTCACTGACCGAGAAGAACTGGTTGCCGTCCAGGTACCAGGTGATCGACTCATTGGCGGTGTTCGTGCGGTTGACGATCGCCGTGTAGGTGTGGAAGCCGGTCTGGCAGCCGGAGCAGGCCTGGAGTCCGCTGCCGATGCCGGTGGTCTCGTTGCACGGGCCCCCGGGGTCAGTGCCGCAGTGGAAGGTCCCCGAGTGCTCGGACAGGGCGTTGACGTCCTCCAGGATGTCGATCTCCCCGTTCTCCGGCCACTGGCCGGGGCCCAGCATCCAGAACGCCGGCCAGTAGCCGAGGCCATTCGCCGGGCTGGGCTGCTCGATCGACGCCGTGACCTCGAGCTCTCCGCCGGCCGGCGCGCCCACGTTCGCCGTGGTGGTCTGGATGCGGCCGGACGTCCACGAACTGCCCTGGCCCAGGGCCGTGATGTCGAGGTTGCCGTTGCCGTCGAGATGCACGTTGCTCGGCGAGTTGGTCATGGTCTCGATCTCGCCGGTGCCAAAGCTGGAGCCCGGTCCCGTGTCGTACTGCCAGCTTCCCGACGGAGCACTGCCCGCTGCGCCGTTGAAGTCGTCGCTGAACACCGTCGACCAGCCTGACGGCGGCCCCGGTACGGCCGCGGGCGCGGCGATCGCCCTCGCCGCCGCCGGGGCCAGGACGGAGGCGGCCGCCGCGGTGGCGGCGTCCGCCGCCGAGGGCGCGGCGATCGCGGTCAGCGCCACGATCCAGCCGGCCGCAACGGCCATCGCGGCCCACCGGCGGCAATGGCGCCGCGACCAGGCCCTGGCGGCGGGGAAGGCGCTTCGGGCGTCGCGCAGCAAGCCATTCATCGGCCATAACCTCCGTAGCCAGGACTATAAGGAAAGTTTCCTATTTATTTTATTGGCGTGACCATAGCCCGGCAGCGGCAAGGCGTCAAGACCAAATCCCCGGGCCGCGGGACCGTCCCGCGCTACGCCCGGGCACCAGGGGGGTTGATGCCCGGGCGCGCGTCGAACCGCCGATACAGGGAGCCGCCGCGGGCCGGCGACTCCGTGTGGCGACGAGTCAGGGCCTCCCGGTGGCGATGAGCCGCTGATACCAGCGGGCGCTCGCCTTCGGAATGCGAGCCTGGGTGCCGAAATCGACGTAGACGAGGCCGAACCTGCGGCTGTACCCGTCGGCCCACTCGAAGTTGTCCAGCAGCGACCAGACGAAGTAGCCGCGCACGTCAACCCCGGCCTGAATTGCTTCCAGCGTCTCGTTGAAGTGGTCGTTGAGGTAGGAGACCCGCTCGAGATCATCGACGCCGCCCTCGGGATCGACGTAGTCATGGAAGGCGGCGCCGTTCTCCGTGATGTACAGCGGCAGGCTCGTGTAGTCGCGGACCCGGTCCAGGGTCCGGCCAAGCGGCCGGCCGCGCGTCCAAGCCACCGGCGGTGAGCGTGCCGGGCGCGAGCTTCCGGCCAGGGGCAACACCCGGGCCTGGTGATAGGGCTCTTCGGGATCGGCGGCCACGGTCTTGGTCTCGTAGAAGTTGACGCCGAGGAAGTCGGCCGGCGCCGCCGCCAACTGCATATCGCCGTCGCGGATGAAGTCGATCGGCACGTGCTGCCCGTACCAGTCGAGCATGTCCGCGGGGTAGGTCCGCGGAGAACCGGATCGAGGAACCAGCGGTTCTCGTATCCGTCCAGCCGACGGGCGGCGGCCTGGTCGGCCTCGGATTCCGATGCCGCGCTGATGTCAGACAGCAGGTGCGTGATGCCGACACGCGCCCCGGGCGCCCTTCGCCGGACGATGCCCACGGCCTGGCCGTGCGCGAGCAGCAGGTGATGCGAGGCGGCCAGCGCGGAGCGGAGGTCGGAGATTCCGGGCGCGTGCCGGCCCTCGAGGTGGCCGATCATGCCCGAGCAGAACGCCTCGTTGATCGTGGCCCACAGCGATACGGCGTCGCCGAGATGGTCGAGCACCGCCTCGGCGTAGTCGCAGAAATAGCTGACGGTATCCCGGCTGGCCCAGCCGCCCGCATCTTGCAGTGGCTGCGGAAGGTCCCAGTGATAGAGCGTCGCCATGGGCTCGATCCCCCGGGCGTGCAGGCCGTCGACCAGTCGCCGGTAGAAGTCGAGGCCCTTCTGGTTAACCGTCCCGGTGCCGTCAGGGACAATACGCGGCCATGCGATCGAGAAGCGGTAGGCGGTCAGGCCCATCTCCGCAATGAGATCGAGGTCGGAGTCGAGCCGGTGATAGTGATCACACGCGATGGCACCCGAATCAGCGTGGGTCACCGCACCGGGGACTTGGCAGAAGGTATCCCAGATCGAGGGCCCTCGACCGTCTTCGTCAGCAGCGCCCTCGATCTGATAGGCGGCGGTCGCTGCGCCGAAGAGAAAGCCCGGTGGGAAGCGCTTGGACAATGACGACTGCTCCTTCACTGCGCATCAGAGATGGCTACGTGCGGCTGCGTCGTCGCGTCAGCAGCCTCTTACTTTAGAACTTAGGCTAAGGCTTGAGTAAAGTGGGGTCAAGCATATTCCGGGCCATGGGTGTGGCCGATAGGGCTTTGGGCCGCGCGCCTGCGGTCAGGCGGGCGACGCGGCGGATCGGAGACGGCGGCGGTTGCCGGAGTGGTCGGCGACCATCGCCCCGGCCGAGAGCAGCCGGGCGATCGGCAGCGTCGCGCCGCCCAGCGCGACCGCGTCCTGCCCGAGGTCGGCCTTGACGATCTCGACCCGGCTGAACGGCAGGCGCAGTGCCTGGCGGCCCGCGGCCTCGCGGATCCTGGGCAGCAGTTCGTCGCTCAAGGCCTGGCCGAGCCAGCCACCCACCACCACCCGCTCCGGGTTGAACAGGTTGACCAGGTCAGCGATCCCGGCGCCGAGGTAGGTTACCGTCTCATCGAGCACCTGGGCGGCGACCCGGTCGCTGCCGGAGGCGTCGATGATCGCCGCGATCCGCTCCTCCAGCTCGCCGGGGCTGGTGGCCACGCGCCTGCGCTTGAGCTGGTCGTACCGGGCCGCGATCGCGCCGGCGCCGACATACGCCTCCAGGCAGCCTTCGGCACCGCAGCGGCAGGTCCGGCCGCCCACCATCACCGTGGTGTGCCCCCACTCCCCGGCACTGCTCGTCGCCCCCCGGTAGACCTCGCCGTTGCTGATGATGCAGGTCCCCACGCCAATCCCCAGCAGGACGATGACCGCGGTGTCGGTGCTGCGGGCGGCGCCGAACCACCGCTCAGCCTGGCCGAGGGTCTTTGCGCCGTTGTCAACGAGAATCGGCAGATCGACCTGTCGGCGCAGCATCGCCTCCAGCGGGACGGCATCCCAGCCGACGCTCTGGCCGTGCACGACCGCGTCCTCACGGTCCTCGACCAGGCCCGGCACGGCCACTCCGACGCCGAGGATGGCCCGCGCGTCCACGCCCGACTCGGCGATCACTGACTCGATACCCTCGACGATATGGCTGACCGCGTCTTCGGGATCCAGCACGGTCATGTCGGTCACCGAGGTGTGCCGTGCGCACATGTGCAGTCCGAAGTCGAACAACTCGACCAGGAACGCGGTCTCCCCGACGTCAACCCCAATGACGTAGCCGTACTCGGGGTTGACCTGCAGCAGCCCGCGCGGCCGGCCGCCGTTGGAGTCTTCGAGTCCCACCTCGACGACGACGCCTTCCGCTTCCAGGGCCGCGACCAGGTTGCTCACTGTCGCGGGACTCAGGCCCGCCTGGGTCCCGACCTCCTGCCGCGTCAGCGGGCCGCTGAGGAAAACCTGCCACAAGGCGCGGGACCGGTTGCTCTTGCGCAGGTCTCGCACGGTGGTTGTTCTGGGCCTGGGCATCGACCTGCCTGACCGACGGAGGGACCCGCGACGACGCGGGTACGGACTCTCCTACTTTACGGCCTGGAATAAGTCGGCGCCGACGCCATGACCAGCATCAAGTCTCGCCGGGCGGCCGTCTGCGGGAACACACTCCAGGTAACAAAACAGAAACGGAGGCTGTCCCGCCGTTGACAGCCTGACCTGCCTGGGCAGAACATAATTTACGTCTTATAGGAAGCCGTAAAAGATCTTGTCTGTTTTGTCCTGGGCGCGGCCCGCTGTGTGCTCGCGACCACTCCTGGGAGGACACCGCATGAGACCGACGAAGTTCTCGACCCTGGCGCTCGCCGCCGCCCTGGTGGCGGCGCCGCTCGCTGCCTGTGGCAACAGCGGCAGCTCCGGTTCCGGCTCTGCTACCCACCCGACGCTGACCTACTGGGCCACCAACCAGGGCACTAGCCTGCACAACGACCAGCAGGTGCTCAGGCCCGCAGATCGCGAAGTTCACCCAGCAGACCGGCATCAAGGTTAACCTCGAGGTCATCCGCTGGACGACCTCCTCAACCAGATCACCGCGGCCACGGTCTCCGGCAAGGGCCCGACGTCCTCAACATCGGCAACACCTGGTCGGCCTCGCTGCAGGCGACCGGGGCGTTCATGCCGTTCACGCCCTCGGTCATGAGGCCAGATCGGCGGCTCGAGCCGGTTCCTCGCCGGCAGCCTGTCGCGACCGGGGCGCCCGGCAAGGCGCCGACCGCCGTGCCGCTGTACAGCCTCGCCTACGGCCTCTACTACAACAAGGCGCAGTTCGCCGCGGCCGGCATCAGCAGCCCGCCGACCACCTGGGAGGAGCTGGTCGCCGACGGCAAGAAGCTGACCGAGGGCGGCCACTGGGGCCTGGCGCATCGAGGGCGGGCAGCGTCACCGAGAACATTCACATGGCGTTCGAGCTGAGCCAGCAGCAGGGCGGCGCAGTTCTTCGACAGCGTCCGGCAAGCCGACGTTCAACACTCCGCAGAACGTGGCCGCGCGTCAAGCAGATGACTGGACTTCATGCAGACCGACAAGATCACCAATCCCAGCGACGCCCAGTACTCCAAGGGCACCGAGGCCCTCAGGACTTCGCGACCGGGAAGACGTCCATGGTGATCTGGCAGGCTGCCGCCGGATCGCTCAAGCAGCTGGGCATGAACGCCGCGGACATCGGCGTCGCGCCGGTCCCACTGCCGTCCCGGTGCCGGCCGGCGGCAAGAACGATCACCAGCATGGTCGCCGGCATCAACATGGCGATCTTCAAGAACACCAAGAACATGTACGCCGCGCTGCAGTTCGTGAAGTTCATGACCAGCACCCCGGAGCAGGAGTCGCTCAACTCGACCTACGGATCGCTGCCGACGGTCTCCGCCGCCTACAGCCGACCCGGCGTTCCACACCCCGGCTGTGACCACGTTCCGGAGCATCCTCAGCTCGAGCGCCGCGCCGATGCCGCCGGTGACCGCAGGAAAGCGCGTTTGAGACCGCCGTAGGGACGGCGATCATTCACCTGTACGCCGACGCGGCAACCGGCAAGGCCGTGACCGACAGCATGATCGCGCAAGCCCTCACGCCAGGCCCAGGCGCAGCTAGGAGGCTGAACCTCGGTGGTTGACACCATCCGAGTAGAGAAGGGTGTCACCGCATCCGCGCCGCCACCGCCGCGTAAGCGGCGGTGGCGGCGCCGGAGTGGCTGCCCTACGTCCTGCTGATCCCCGCGGTCATCCTCGAGCTCCTGATCCACATCATCCCGATGCTGGCCGGGGTGGGGATTAGCTTTCTCCAGCTCACCGAGCTGTACTTGAGCAACTGGCGCGCCGCGCCATTCGCCGGCACCAGTAATTACGCGGTCGCCCTGAACTTCAACGGCGCCATCGGCCAGGCGCTGCTGCACTCGTTCACCGTGACGATCCTCTACACGGCGATCGTCCTCGCCGTGTCGTGGACCTTCGGGATGGCGGCCGCGGTCTTCACCCAGCGGGCGTTCCGTGGCCGGGGCGTGATCCGTACGATCTTCCTGATCCCCTACGCGCTGCCCGTCTTCGCGTCGGTCATCACCTGGAACTTCATGCTCCAGCGGGACACCGGCCTGGTGAACCAGCTCCTCCTTGACCTGCACCTGGCGCATTCGCGCGGCCGTTCTGGCTGATCGGGCAGAACAGCTTCTACTCGCTGGTGGTCGTGGCGATCTGGCGCAGCTGGCCGTTCGCCTTCCTCATCCTCACGGCGGGCATGCAGAGCATCCCCACCGACTTGTACGAGGCGGCCGCGATCGACGGCTCGGGCGCCATCGGCCAGGTGCGGCACGTCACCCTGCCGCTGCTGCGGCCGGTCAACCGCGTCCTGCTGCTGGTGCTGTTCCTGTGGACGTTCAACGACTTCACCATGCCGTTCACGCTGTTCGGATCGGCGCCGCCGACCCAGGCCGACATCATCTCGATCCACATCTATGAGAACTCGTTCGTCAGCTGGAATTTCGGCACGGGATCCGCCATGTCGGTGCTCCTGCTGCTGTTCCTGCTGCTCGTCACCGTCATATACCTGGCGGTCGGCGAGGCGAGGAGCACGCCATGCATGAGCCCGTTTGGTTCCGCTGGGCCCGGGTGGTGGTCCTGACGCTGCTCGGGCTGTTCGCCATCATGCCCGTCTACGTCATGCTCTCGGCGTCGCTCAAGCCGCTGAGCGA
Source organism: uncultured Actinomycetes bacterium (assembly GCA_963822825.1). Taxonomy (GTDB): domain Bacteria; phylum Actinomycetota; class Actinomycetes; order Streptosporangiales; family Streptosporangiaceae; genus JAWWPY01. The sequence continues at coordinate 359,899 of CAWGIW010000002.1, forward strand.
CGTGCAGGGTGCCTTCCGCTGGTGCCGAGCCACCTGACCGTGGCGCCCTTCATCGACATGTGGACGACCATCCCGTTGCTGCGGTATCTCGTGAACAGCCTCATCGTGTCCACCACCGCCTCGGTCGCCTCGGTCCTCGTGGCCCTCCTGGCCTCCTACGCGCTCAGCCGCTACCGGTTCCACGGCCGCCAGGTGTTCTCCATCACGATCCTGTCGACCCAGATGTTCCCGGGCATCTTGTTCCTGCTGCCACTGTTCGTCATCTTCGTCAACATCGGCCAGGTCACCGGCATCAACCTGTACGGCAGCCGGACCGGCCTGATCATCACCTACATGACGTTCACGCTGCCGTTCGCGATCTGGATGCTGGCGGCGTACCTGGATACGATCCCGCGTGACCTCGACCAAGCGGCCGAGGTGGACGGCAGCGGCCCGATGGGGGCCTTCATCCGGGTCGTCATCCCGGCCGCGATCCCGGGCATCGTCGCTGTCCTGATCTACGCGTTCATGACGGCCTGGAGCGAGATGCTCTTCGCGTCCGTCCTCACCAATGACTCAACCCGGACGCTCGCCGTGGGGCTGCAGGGCTACGCCACGCAGAACCAGGTCTACTGGAACCAGATCATGGCCGCGTCGCTGACGGTGAGCGTGCCGATAGTCGTGGGGTTCCTCCTGCTGCAGCGCTTCCTGGTGGCCGGCATGACCGCCGGATCGGTCAAGTGACCTGCGCGGCCCGGATGGCGGACGGGGTCATGGACCGCAGTATGCCGCAGCCACCGGTGCGGGCTTAACCTGCCCACCGGCGTCGGCGGCCTGCGGGTCGCGTCTGTTTCCGGTCAGTGGCGTGAAGATCGCCCAGTACTGGAGGACAGTTCCCACGTACATCGTGAGCCCGCCCGCGAGCGGCGCTAGCAGGTAACTGAGCATCTGGTCCGCACGGCTCTGATCGGCCCGGCGGATGGCTAGATATCGGGTGGCCCGGACATAGGACATCAGAGTTAGATAGATCGCCACTGGCCAGGGCACGAAGCCTCCCTCGATGGGAAGGATAATCAAGGCTATCGGCCAGATCGCAGTCCATAGGAAAAACTCGATTATTTGCTGCGTTGAAAGCCACCAGGCAGGTCGTGTCATGGGCAGGTGGCGGACCTGCCATATGATGCCCCACGTCCAATCCCGCCACCAGCGCAGCCGCTGTGAAGTGAGTGCGCGCAAGGTCTCAGGCTGGCTAGTGAATCCGACCGCGGATTCCTGGTACACCGCCGAACCATTCATCAGAGCATAGGTGGTCAGCATCATGTCGTTACCGTTGCGGAGATGCCTTCCACCGAGTTCCTGGCTCACGAAATGCCGGAGGTAGGGCCGCATGGCGTTCGCCCTGTAGAAGCCGAGCGCGCCTGAGCAGACCTGAACGGATTTGAGCACCGACTGCGAAGTACGGCCGACCGTGTAGGCCATGACGAATCCGATATCCACGAGGCGCGTCAGCAGGCTTCGCCGGTGATTCAAGCTCAGTAGTAATGCGGCCACCGCCGTGACCTGGCGACGCTGGAAGGGAAGGAGGGCCTGCTCGAAACAGCGTGATTCGAGAATCGTGTCAGGGTCCAGGGTGCACCAGATTTCGGCTGACGGATCCGCGCGGAATGCAGTGGCCTGGGCTCGGCGGACACCGCCGTTCCGGGGGAGGCGTGTGTAGATGAGTTCCACCCCGTGCATGGCGGCGAGGGGGCGCCACGCGTCCGTAATCCGTCGCACCTCATCGTGCGGAAGCCCCGTCTGTGGATGGGAAACAAGCGGCGAGCAGTCGGACACGACATGCACGCGCTGCGGAAGCCGTGTCTGATTCAGAATCGAGCTCAGGCACCTGTGAAATGTCGGCTCATCGATCTTCCACGACGGCAGGGCCACTAATAGTCGCATGCGGTCAAGCCGGCATTGCTGTGACATCTCTTCCTGGACATCACAGTGGATATGCGCCAGCGCCAATTGGGCTGCTGTCCACGCGAAAAATGCCAGGTCGCCAGAAGCCAGCCACGACGTCGGAATCCGCTGCCGGTATTCATAGTAAATGAAGCCGGCCAGGCCGGCCGCAAAGACAAGTCCCAGGATGAACTGGCTATGCGAGCTGACTTCGTCGGGACGTTCTTCGGTGCCCGTCACCGGCGGCTGTGCGCCCGGTTTGGCACGAAACGGACGGCGACGCACCCGCCGACAAGCAACGCCGCGCCGATCCCGATGGGCAGCCACCAGGAATAGGCGTACCCCGCCACTATGAAACCGGACATCGCGACAGCTTTGCCGTAATGCACCTTTTTCTCCCCCCAGATGAGTGATCGTACTCACCTTAAGGGATTGAGCCGGTCCTTGACCTAAGTTTCCGGCTATGCACGGAACGTCAACGGCGGCCAGCCGTCCGGGGTGGTGATCTTCGCGCTACTTCGCCTTGGGCCGGTACTGCAGCCGCTGCCGTGCCATTTCGCGGACGCCGCTGCGCTCGTTCTCGGCCGCGATCTGCCGGGCTTGATCGAGGTCGGCCGGGGTCAGCAGGCCGTGGGAGAGCAGGAAGTCGGCCAGGTCACGGGCGTGGCCCCGTTCCTTCCAGATGAAGCCCTGAAGCAGCTTCTTGTAGTCCGATACCGCGCCTTCTCCGCTCAGGTCCAGAGCGACAACCACATCCATCATCGGCACCGTTTGCGGGGCGGGCAGGCCGAGGATGAACTCCTGGTAGTAGTAGGCCATCGCCATCCGCGCGGTGGTGTTGCGCTCGAAGTAGCCGCGCATATGGGCCACCGCGTCCTCTCTGGGCGGGCTGCCCCGCCTGGCCCACGAGGCATTCGCCAGGACTTTGCCGTCCTGGGTGGGCGGCTGCTGGTCGTGCTGCGGGGCGGGCTGGGCGCGCGGGCGGGCTGGCACGTCGAGCCGCAGCGCCAGCACCCAGGTGCCGACGCTGACCAGCCACGCTCCCGGTTCGAGCACGACCGGCAGCGCCTCGTAGTGCGCCGGGGCCACCGGCAGGATGTGGCGGGCCGCCCGATGGACGGCCTCGGCACCGGGGACCGGGCCGCCGGGGGGCGTTGCGGCGGGGGGCGTTGCGGCGGGGGGCGTTGCGGCGGGGGGCGTTGCGGCGGGGGGCGTTGCGGCGGGGGGCGTTGCGGCGGGGGGCGTTGCGGCGGGGGCGTTGCGGCGGGGGGCGTTGCGGCTGGGGGCGTTGCGGCGGGGTGCGGCGCCAGGTACACCCGATGGGTCGTGTCGCGGCTGAACAGTTCCCACCGGTGGTGCACATAGCGCACGCCTGCGCAGCGTGGGACCCGGTGCAGCGTGAGATCCTCGTTGCTGCTGAGCAGGCTCCGGTCCAGCCAGGTGATCTCGTCGGGCGGGCAGCTCACCCACTCGCCGCGCGCAGATGACCACAGGAAAAGCTGGCCCATCGCCACTCAGCCGCCACCCCCGAACGACGGCGCGCCACTGGCACGGCCATCCCGTTTCATCATGTCTGGGATGACAATTGTGACACCTCGAGTTGGGTAAACCCTGAGTGCGCCCGGCTGCGCCGACCGGCGCGGCGCCTCAGCCGATCTCGACCCTGGACAGCAGCGCGTCCGGCCTCGTCCCCCAGCGGATCGAATCACCATCGCTGAGCGGGTGCTCATTTACCAGAGGGGCGCCGTTGAGGGTGAGTCCGTTCCGGCCCAGGTTGGCGATCCACCACTGGCCGTCGGAGAACGTGAACCTGGCATGCTCCCGGGACACCGTAGGGACTTCGGGCAGCTTCAGTTCAACGGGTCCCCGCCCGGCGCGGGCGCCGGACATCCAGGTCTCGGCCACCGAGCCACCCGTGACCAGCCGCAGCCATGGGACCGGGCCGTGGCTCCGTTCCATGACTGTCGGCAGGCCGGTGACGGCCGTCCGGTCCTGCTCGGGCTGCGCGCGGGTGCTCCCGTCGTGGCCCACGAAACCCCGGTATGGCCCATCCTGCACCGGCTGGGGACCGGCGTAAGCCGGCTGGGGGCCGGAGTGTACGAACTCCAGGCCGGGGGGCACGGACTGGAAACCTGGCTGAGGGCCGGCGTTCACCGGCCGTCCCTGCCGCAGCTGGTAACGGCCCGCCGGGACCGACGGGTCGGCGATGACGCGCACGTCAGCCGGGCCGTTCGCCGCGAAACGGGCACCGTGCGCGGCCACCTGGTCCTCGTAGACCTCAGCCGCGCTCGTGGCGACCAGACCGAGGTCTATCCGCTCGCTCAGCGAGCGGACGTCATCAGGGTTCAGCCGCAGCTCGACGAGATTCGGCGCCAGCAATGCCCCGCTCGGCGTGACCACGAACACCTCGGACAAGTGCCGCAGGGCCAGCCGCAGCACGTCCTGCCCATCACGCCACGGCCGGGCCGCCATCTGCCGTACCCACGGGTGGTCCCTGGTGACACCCAAGGACCGGAGAAGCAGCACGCTGACCAGGCCGAGTCCCGCGAGAACGGCCAGCAGGAGGGTGGCCCCGGTGGCAGAACCCGTCAAGGCCAGCAAAGCCACCCAGGACACCGTGGCGCCGACCGCCGCCACCCACCGCTTCCGGCTCCGCCGCGGCGCTGCAGCACGCCCCGGCCGACGCCCCGCTTCCCTGCTCTCAGTCACTGAACACCGTCCTTGACCCGTCCGCCGCGTTCGCGGCTGCCTGGCTCGTCACTCGACGATGCGGGCAAACACCTCCGCCGGTCAACGAATCACGGGCAGCTCCCAGACATCTGGAAGTTGCCGGCGAAGCCGGCACCGGTCAGCGCGCGCCGATGCCGTGTGCGGCCAGAGGGCCGGCGAAGGCGGCGACGAGAGTGGAGATCAGGGCCAGCATGAGTATCACGGCCATGAGGCCTAGCCCGTAGCGGGCACGGCGCCCCCGGTGGGGAGCTTGCAGTAGCCGTTGCACCCGGGCCGCGGTCGCGCAGGCCGCGGCGCCGAGGGCCGAGACCGGCACGGACGCGCCGGTGCCCATGGCCAGCAGCGCCGCGATGAGCGTGCGGCGGCCGCTGTGGCGGGCCGCGGCGTCGTCGGCGCGCATCTCGGCCAGGCGTGCCACCTCCTCGGGCCCCCGGGTGAACAGCGGTACAGCGGGGAAGACAGCGGCGAGACCCCGGGTGAGCGCGATCAGCAGGTGGTGGCGTCCCGCCAGGTGGGCCCGCTCGTGCGCGAGCACGGCCGTGAGCTGAGCCGGATCGAGAACAGCCAGGGCCCCGCTGGTGAGCACGATAGTGGCAGGGCGGCCATGCACGCAGTACACGACCGGTTGGGGGGCATCGAGCACCATGGCGGTGCCGGTGCCCGGCAGCCGCCGACCGGTTATCCGCGCGGCTTCGGCGTGCGCGCGGGTCAGTCGCTGGGCCTGCTGCACGGTGCGCCCGTACCGCCAGGCCGCCGCGCCGGCCACCAGCACGGCGATGATCGCGGCCAGGCCCAGGGTGAGCTCGAAGATCGCGCTCTGGTACACAGCCGGGACGCACTCCCGTCCTGCGACCGACCGGCATACGGCCTCGGCCAGGCGGGACCAGCCAGCGATGGCCGCCGTGGCCAGGAACAGCAGCGCCATCACCGCCGAGGCCAGCGCGCTCGCCATCGCCGTCAGCCAGGCGGCCAGCCCCAGCCGGGCGCTCACACCGGGTGCGGTCAGCCGCGACAGCAACTCCGGCACGTACCACGCCACCGCCAGGGCGTAGCAGAACACCAGCAGCGCGGGCCTCATCCGCGCCGCCGGCCAGCCAGCCGCCGCACCACGGCGCGCAGCACGTCGGATTCCTCGCCGCCCATCTCGGCGACGAAATGGCTCAGCACCGCCTGGGTGTCCCCCCCGTCGGCCAGCGCCTCACGCATCAGCCGTGCGCTGTATTCCTCGCGGCTGGCCGTCGCGGTGTAGCGGTACGCCTTCCCCTCTTTGACCCGGGCCAGCCAGCCTTTCCGGTGCAGGTTGTCCATCGTGGTCATCACCGTGGTGTAGGCGATGGCCCGCTCCTGCCGCAGCTCGTCGAACAGCATCCGCACGGTCACCGGGCGGTCGTGATCCCACACCCGGTGCATGACCACCGTCTCCAGGTCGCCGAATCCGCGCATGCCACCTCCCGCGTCCTCGCAGCCAGCATAGGGGCCGTCGGTGAGCGCACCCGGCTGTGCCCGATAGCCTACTATCTATGTACGTAGATAGTAGGCCAGGGAGAGGAGATGGGTGCCGTGTCCGAGGCCGGCCGCAAACGGCAGAGGACCAGGGAGAGACTCGCACAGATACGGGCGCTGGAGGCGAAGCGCCGGCGCCGCCGTAACTGGCTGGTCGCGACGGGCGCCGTGGCGGTGGTGGCCGCCGCCGCGGTGAGCATCGCGCTGGTGGTCGCCGGCGGTGGCTCGCGGGCCGCCGGCGGCGGCTCGCCGCGGCTGAAACTCGCCTCGCTGAGCACGCTGGGCCCCCTCGAGCCGGCGCCATCGCCCGGCCCGGCCGGCCCCGAGGGCGTCCCGGTCCCCAGCGCCTCTCCTCTGGCGAGCACCGCCACGATCGCCGCTGGCCAGCCCGTTGACGGCGTCAGCTGCCAGTCCAGCGAGCAGACTGTGTTCCACATCCACGCGCACCTGACCATCTTCGTCAACGGCTCACCCCGCCAGATCCCCGCCGGGATCGGCATCCCCGGGGCCCGCGCCCGCAGCACCGCCCAAGGCCCGTTCATCGTCAGCGGGAGCTGCTTCTACTGGCTGCACACCCACGCCGCCGACGGCGTCATCCACATCGAGTCGCCCATCCAGCGCACGTACACCCTGGGCGACCTCTTCGACGAGTGGGGCCAGCCGATCGGGCCGGGCCAGGCCGGGCCGGCCAAGGGACGTGTCACCGTGATCTACAACCGCCATCTGTACCAGGGCAACCCCCGTGATGTCCCGCTGACCGCGCACGCGCAGATCCAGCTCCAAGTCGGCGCCCCACTGGTCGCCCCGATATCGATTAGCTGGCCCAGCGGCCTGTGACATCCCGATGACGACGCTGCCCCCGACAGCGCCCATACGTGCCCGGGGCGGTGCCGACAGCTAAGGGTGGACGGGTACCTTCCAGGGACTGCCGCGCAACCAGGAAGCGTTCCCCCAGGCATGAAGATCCACCAAGCGATTCAGCGGCCCGGCGCCTCGTGAGCATCTTCAGTTCCGTCGTCGGCGAAATCCTGAAGCTGCATGGCGCCTCCGCGTACGCGCTCGTTGGCGGCCTGGCCTTCGCCGAGGCGGCGCTGTTTGTGGGGTTCGTGCTGCCGGGCGAAACGGCCGTCCTGTTCGGCGGCGTCCTGGCCAGCCAGCACCGCGTATCACTGCCGGTCATGGCCGCCGTCGCCGTGGTCGCCGCGATCGCCGGGGACAGCGCCGGATATGAGGTCGGGCGGCAGTTCGGGACCCGGCTGCTGGACAGCAGGCTGTTCGATCGGCGCCGCCAGGGGCTCGAGCGTGGAAGGCGGACCCTGCACGACAAGGGCGGCCGAGCGGTATTCCTCGCCCGCTTCACCGCCTTCCTGCGTGCGGTCATGCCAGGCCTCGCCGGCAGTGCGCGGATGCCTTACCGCCGGTTCCTGGCGTTCAACGCCGCCGGCGGCCTGATCTGGGCGGTCGGCTTCACGCTGCTCGGCTACCTGGCCGGCGCCAGCTATCAGAGGATCCAGAACATCGCGGGCTGGGCGGGCGAGGTCATCCTGGGCATCATCGCCCTCACCGTCGTCATATTCGTGATCCGCCGGCGAAGACGCGAGCGCGATCCCTAAACCGTTGCCTGGCCCAGTCTGCGCCGGCTGAGATGGAGGCATGGCATCAACGACCTCGCTCCCCTGCTGAGACTTGGCCGACTCCAGCTGGGTCCCGGGCTGCGCGCCCTCCAGCCGGCAACGGCCGCACCAGACCTCGTGGTAACGGCCGCTATTCCGGTGCCCGACTCATCAAGCGAGCGACAGTATGCGTGGGATGTCGCCTGGAATGATGCGGCCCGCGAGGCCAGCAGCCTGGGCGCTGAGAAGAGCACGGCACAGGCGCTGCTGGGCGGGTCGGGCGACGCCCTCGGCCACGGCACCCGCGTGGTCGTCGCGGCCCACGGCGACGTCCTGCTCGATCAGTGGCTCGGCCAGGTTGTCGCTGGGAATTCGGTCTGGGTGTGGCCGCTTCCGCACCTGGCCGAGCGCTGCACCACGGTCCGCGGCACGTCACTGACAGCGAACCCGAGAGCGGCGGCCAGCGAAACGCCGAATCGATCGCTGCCCGGATCTCCGACGCCGCTGACCAGGTGGGTGCGCACATCGTCCTGGGCGCGGGAGATCAGCACATCCTGGATGCCGTCAACGGTCATGTGGCGAGGTCGATCGGGCCGATCATCACCATTGACGGCGCGCGCGACCCCAGCGGCCTGGACGACCATCTTGGCCCGGCCATCGGTGCCGCCCTCAACGAGATCACTCGTGCCGCTGCTCAGGAGGTCGGCGACCTCGTCGCCGCCCTGGCCGAGGGACCGAACCCGGCGGCGGTGCGCGGCATCGAGGCCGTCGCCGCGCAGCTAGCCCAGCAGCAGGTCGCCGTGCTCCTGCTGGCCGCTGACATCACCCACGACGCGGACGCCGGCCCGAGCTACCGGATCGGCAGCTCGCCGACTGAGCTTCTGGTAGGCGGCACCGACCCCGGTGTCGAGGTGCCGCTGGAGGACGGCCTGGTGTGGGCCGCCCTCCACCAGGACGCGATCATCATGCGGCAGCCAGACCGCACCGGCCCCCTGGCCGGGGCGCCGGTAGCCGCGCTTCTCCGCCGCGGCCAGGCCTCCTGAGCGGCGCCATCTGGCCGTGGACCAGGACCTGCTCCGCGTGCGCCCCTGCTCACGGCGTGATTGTCATGTGCGGTGAGCCACCTCCATGGCCCGGAAGGCGGGCCAGGTCCAGCCGACGAGTTCGAAGACTTGTGGTGACTGGCTGCTCTCGAATCCGGCCACGCCTATGTAGTAGGCAGTGACCGGGTGGAGGCCGACGGCCAGGGTGGAGGTGGTGAGCGCGGCCTGCCCGGTGCTGCCGAGGGTGACGACGCCGAGGAGCGCCGACCCGTCGGTGAAGGCCACGAGGCCGGTGGGGATGGCCGCACCGGTGCTGGCCGTCACCGCGGCGGTGAAGGTGACCGGCTGGGCGGCCGGCGCGGGGTTGGCCGACGTGGCCAGGCTGGTGGTGGTGCTGGTGGGCGCCTGGACGCTGGCCGGGACGGTGATCGTGTCAGAGTCCAGGGTGACGGCGGCGGCGCGGGCGAGCGCCCGGCCGTCCACGGTGACCCCCGTGGTGACCGTGATCGAGGCCTGGGCCATGACGTTTCCCTGGATGATGGAGTAAGTGCCGAGCGTCGCGGAACTGCCGACCACCCAGTAGACGTTGGAGGCCTGCGCGCCGTTGACGAGTGCCACGTTGCTGGCGGACGCCGTGATGAGGGTGGACGCGGCCTGGAAGATGAAGACGGCGTTGGGGTCGCCTTGAGCGTCGAGGGTCAGCGTTCCGGTTATCCCGAACGTGCCCGCCGGGGAGTTGTATACGCCGGGGGTCACGGTGGTGCCGCCGAGTTCTGTCGGGATGGAGGCCGTGGCCGGGGCGGAAGCGGCGGCGTTGTACGCGGCGGTCAGGTCGTTCTGGGCCCGCAGCGCGGCACTGTTGGCCGCGTTCATGGTCCCGGTCACCTGCCCCGGCGGAAAGCCAGTTATCGCTGTGCCCGGGCTCAGCCCGAGATCGCCGCTTATCTTGGTGGGACCGGTGTTCGTGACCGTAGACGCGGCGAGAACCCCGTAGCTGGCCGCGGTGCCCAGCGAGATCGGCGCCGTGGCCGCGCTCGCGCCCGATGGTCCGGCCACACCGATCAGGGCCGTCGCCGCACCGGCCAGGGTCAGGGCGAGGGCGAGCCGGGATGGAGCGGTAGTCGTGCGGACGATGCCCGTGAGGCGTATCGCGACCATGGACTTTCCTCAGTGGGGGGCCCGCATCGAGGCCGGGTGTTCCGGCCATGACGTAACTTACAGCAGTTATACGATTACGACTAGTAGTCTAGCTGGCCAGGATCAGCGCCTGGTCATCCCAGGGCCCATTGCTGGTTGGATCCGCCGTTGCAGGTCCACAGTTCGGCCAGCGCCCCGTTGGCGGTGCTGGCGCCGGTCACGTCCAGGCACAGCCCGGACTGAACGCCGGTAATGGTTCCGTTGGAGTTGATCTGCCATTGCTGGTTCGCTCCCCCGTTGCACGTCCAGATCTCGACCTTGGTGCCCGGGGTGGTCTGGTTGTTGAAGGCGTCCAGGCAGGTGCCGCCGCCGTAGGTGGTCAGCTGCCGGGAAGAGGTAGAGGCCCAGATCTGGTTCGCTGCGCCGGTGCAGGTCCAGATGTCGGCCTGGGTGCCGTTGGCGTGCGACGAATTCGGCACGTCGAGGCACTTGCCGGCCCCGATGGCATGGATCTCCCCTGACGGGCTGGTGCTGGTGGACCCGCCGGCCACCCGGTACATGACCGTGCCGTGCGCGGGAACTGAGGCACTGATGACGGCGCTCGTGGTGGCCGACGCTCCGGTCCACAGGTTGGTCAGGGTGTAGCTGGATGCCCCGGTTTTGCCAATCGCGGCGGCGGTGGTGGAGATGGTCGCGGCGGAGCCGGTCTCGTTGAACAACGCCACGGACACGTCTCCGTTGGCGAGCGGCTTGGCCAGCACGTCGAGGCCCCCGGCGGAGGAGACTTCGGTGCCCTGCTTACCCAGGGAATCCTGGTCGACCGCGATCACGGCCTGGTTGGTCAGGATGGACAGCGTGGCGGAACTGGCGGCCACCAGGTTGCTGCCCTCGATGAGCGGGGCGGCCATCTCGGCCCACAAGCTGAACTCGGACTGGTTCTCGGTGGCGCTCATCCCGTTGCCTATCTCGAGCATGTCCGGGTCGTTCCACGCGCCCGGACCGGCGAACGAGGCCAGCGTCACGTTGATGTGGAAATTGGACAGCATGCTGGCGAAATTGGCCTGGATGTCGCTGGTGGTGCGCCACAGGTTGGAGACGGGCGCCCCCCACGTCCATGGCTGGACGCTGGAGTCCCATCCGTTGCACATGCTGAACACGATCGGGCGTCCGGTGGCGCTCAACGCATTGTGCATCCGGGTGTACAGGGTCTGTGCGACCTGCTGATGGGTCTGGCCGGCGAAGCTGCTGAACGGGACGTTGCACCAGTCGTACTTGAGGTAGTCGACCCCCCAGGAGGCGAACAGGTTCGCATCCTGCTGTTCGTGCCCGTAGCTGCCCGGAAAGCCGCCGCAGGTGGCCGTGCCGGCGTCCTCGTAGATGCCGAGCTTCAGGCCGAGCGAGTGGACGTAGCCCGCGACCGCGGCGATGCCGTCCGGGAACTTCGACGAATTCGCCACCAGGTTGCCGCTGGCGTCCCGGCTGGACGCCATCCAGCAGTCGTCGATATTGACGTACTGATAGCCCGCCGCCTGCATGCCGTCGTTGTGCATGGCCAGCGCCGTCTGCTCGACCAGCTGCTCGCTGACGTTGCAGCCGTAGGCGTTCCAGTCGTTCCAGCCCATCGGCGGGGTCAGCGCCAGCCCGTTGCCGAGCGCCGTCGCCGCGGGCGCGGCGGCCAGCGAGATAACCGTTGTGGCGGCCAGGACCAGCGCGGCCGCGAGCGCCAGCGACCAGCCCCGGGTCATCCGGGAAACGGACGCGCGCACGCTTCCCGGGGTCGTCAGATTCATGCCTTACCGCCTTTGCCGGTCACGTGACGTAGGGCCACCCGGCGGAGGTCCAGCCGAGCAGGTTGAGGCCGAGTTCGGGCGTGCCGTTCAAGTTGGCCGCGTAGTAGTGGTAGACGAGCAGGTCGCCGTCGGTGTCGTGCATCACGCTCTGCCCGCCGGGCCCGATGACGTTGCCGTGGGTGGCGAGGATCTGGGTGCCTCCGCCGTTCGTCATGAGGGTGCCGCTCTCGTCGGTGTACGGCCCGGTCGGGCTGGCGGAACGGCCGACCATGATGCGGTACGTGCTGTTGACGCCCCGGCAGCAGTAGTCGAACGAGACGAACAGGTAGTAGTAGCCGGCGCGGGCGTAGATGAAGCTTCCTTCTTCGGCGTCCGGGGCGGGCCGTTGCGCGATGCTGTAGAGCGTCGTGTTGCTGGCCAGTTGCTTGCCGGTCGCCGGGTCGATCTGGATCATCTTGATGCCGCTCCAGAACGAGCCGAGCGACAGCCACCAGCGACCGGAGGGGTCCACGGTCAGCGCCGGGTCGATGGCGTTGAAGTTGCTGGTGGTCTGTGACGCGTAGACCAGGCCTTGGTCGGTCCAGCTACCCGGCGCCGCGGTAGTGCTGGTGGCCAGGCCGATCGCGGAGTGGTTGGAACCGAAGCTGGACACCGCGTAGTACAGCCAGTAGATGCCGTTGTGATAGGACACGTCAGGCGCCCACGGATCGTGGATGTTGCCGTAGGCGCTCGCCCAGGCGGCTCCGTTCGGCAGGACGGAGCCAGCCAGGGCGAACGCGACGCGATCCGCTGAACGGCGGATCTCTATGCCGTTGTGCGTTGAGAACAGGTAATAGGTGCCGGCCGCCGTCCGGACCATCGAGGGATCGTGCACGCTCGTGTCACCGGTCACCAGACCGGGATTCGGGTAGGTCGCGGCCGCGGCGCCGGGGACCGGGGCCGCCATCGCGCCGCCGAGCAGCAACGCCAGCGCCGACCCGGCCGCGCCGCCCCATCGTTTCGCCCATCGGCGTTGTGACGTCACCGGCGTTCATCTCCCGCTCCATCCGGCGGGCCCAGCTCGACCCGAGCTGTTAGCGCTAACAACTTCCGGGTCAGCCGGGCGGGTTCTCGGGCCCAAGCGCTGTGCCGTTACGGTGAGCGCTAACAACCCAGGTGTCAAGGCTCAGGCCGCCGCCCGTCCCGGCGCGGCGCAGCCGCTCCCTGTTCCAGCGTTCGACCTGGAAACACGTCGGCCGTGACGCGGGACGCCCGGTACGCCAGACCCCGAAACTTTCACAATGGGTCAAGTCAACGTCCGGCCGGGGAGCCGACGCCGGGGAGCCGACGCCGGGCAGCCGACGCCGGGCAGCCACCCGTACCGTAGGATGAGCTGAGTCCCCGCGGGGGGTCCGGCTGCCGTGCGTGCGTTCCGCGTCTCAACGGAGACGCCCAGCTCGGAGGCCCTTGCCCCGACCCCGGCCGGGCTGCTCTGGGCCAGCTCCGCGGCCGGGCCTCCGCACCTCCCCGGCGTCCGCGAACTGACGCCGTCGGGGCCATGGCTGATCGCCTGGCTGGCTCTGCTCCCGGTCGCGCTCGTGCGGGCCAGTCTGCTGGCCGAGTCGGACACCTTCTGGGAGATCAGGACCGGTCAGCTGATCTCCCGCACCGGGCGCATCCCCGTCGCCGACACCTTCTCGTGGTGGGCCCGCGGCCGGCCGTGGACCCCGAACTCCTGGGCCTTTGACCTGCTGCTGGCGATCGGGTACCGGGCGGGCGGCCTGCCCGGCGTGGCGCTGACCGGAGGGGTGTTGGTGATGGCCGCGGGGGGCGCCGTTCTGCTGCTGGCCCGGCGGCTCGGCGCCACCGCGCCGGCCGCCGGCTCGCTGGTCGTGGCCGGGGCGGTGGGGAGCATCGCGTGGCTGTCGGTCCGCCCGCAGTTGGTTGACTTCATCGCCGTCCCTCTGCTTTTGCTGGTGACAGTGGGCTCTGGACCGGCCCTGCGCGCCCGCAGCTTGCTGATCATTGCCGTGATCGAAGCGGTCTGGGTGAACCTGCACGTGGCTGCGCTGCTGGGGATCGCCGTGGTGCTCTGTGCCGGGCTGGGCGCCCAGTTCTCCGCCCCGCTGGCCCGGCCAGCGCACGCCAGGCGGCGGACGCTGCCCTGCGCGGCGGTCACGGCCACGGCACCCGCGCTGGCGGCGCTGGCCGGCGCGCTCGCCAATCCTGCCGGGCTCGCCGTCATCCAGCAGCTACGGGATGTGAGCGCCTCGTCAGCCGGGCTGATAACAGAGTGGCAGCACATCTCTCTCACCAGTCCCGGCCAGCTGGGCATGCTCGGTGCCGGTGTCCTCGCGGCCGCCCTGGCGGCCAGGCGCGGCCGGTGGGACCTGGTCCTGGTCCTCGGCCTGCTCGCGGCCAGCGCGGCCTGCGTCATCCGGATGCTGCCCATCCTCGACGTCGTGGCGGTCGCGGTCCTGGCCGCGGCGCTTGATGGCCCGCGGCTGCGGGCATGGGCCGAAGAACGCCGCCTCGTCTTGCGGCTGGGGGCCGCGGCCGCCGTGGCGGCTCTGGCGGTGCGGGCCGCGATCAGCCTGCCGGACCTGGGCTCTACGGTCTACCCGGCCAGTTCGGTCAGCGCCCTGCCATCCGGGTGCCGGCTGTTCAATGCCTACCCGCTCGGCGGAATCGTCATCCTCATGCGGCCGGACGTGCCCGTCAGCATCGATTCCCGCAACGACCTCTATGGGCGCCAGGACGTCCTGACCGAGCAGCGCATCCTCACGGCCAGGTCCGGCGGCCCGGAGAGCCTCCAGCGCCTCGGCGTGAACTGCGTGCTCATACCCGGCCACTCCGGGCTGGCCGGCCAGCTTCTGCGGAGCCCCGCCTGGCGGCGAGTCACCGCCAACCCGGCCGCCGCCCTCTTCCTGCTCCGTGGCCCCGGAGGCTCCTCCAGCCCCCAGGACGCTGGACGCTGCCCCGTGTCGTCGGTCTGTCATGATCCAAGGTCTTCGACTGGCGGGTAGCCGGTGGCGGCTTGGTCGAGCCATTCGCGCAGCGCGAGCGTCGCCTCGACATCGTTGCGGTTGTAGGTGAGGAGCCAGTCACGGGCGGCGCGTGCGGCCAGGGAGTCGTCCGGATTGACGGCCTGGTCGTAACGGATCATCGACTCACCGCCCCCGGGGTCCTCGACCTCCCAGGTGAAGCCGTACAGCGGGGCCACGTGCTTGAGCCCGGCCGGGGCACCGGTGATGAGCTGGGTATCGAACACGCGGAGCAGGTCGACCCATTCCTCGGACCCGGTGAAAGCGGCGATCGCATCCTCCAGGCCCGCGGCCGCCGCGATGCGCCGCATCTGGGTGTTCTCAGCGGTGGCGTTGAAGCAGTAGGCGCGCAAGGCGAGGCCCGCGGCGGCCGCCTCCCGGCGCAGCTCCGCCAGCCACGCCCAGAATCTGGCGAACAGCTCGGCTTCGACCTCGCTGGTCATCGGGTCCCAGGTGCAGAACGGGTGGTACCCAGCGGGAACGGCGTCCCAGCCTGACCGGTTGGTGACCAGTGCCCCCCAGAGGTAGACGCCGTCCTCGACGTTTTCCATGTCGATATCGACCTCGACCGTGCCGCGGGGCACCCCGACCCGCGTGACGCCCCGGCGCCGGTAGACGGGAGAGCGGCCGAGGACGGCCCGGGCCTGGTCGATCTGGTCAGGTAGATCTCGCATGGGCTGGTCGCGGTAGGCGGCGGTGCGCAGGCAGAGCGTCCGGGCATCGCCCAGGGTGCGGACGCCCGCGTCAGCCAGGCGCGCCAGCTGGGCTCGCTTGCGCCCTCCGGTGATGGCCGAGACGGGCGTGTCATCCGGCTTTGTTCCCAGCGCTGAGGTAATCGGCCGCAGGTCAACGCCGCCCGCGACCAGCGTGGCGGTGCGGTGGTCGAGTGAGGCCAGCGCCGCCCGGTTGGTGACTCCGTGGTCGCGGTGGATGCGCCACGCCCGCCAGCCCATCCGTGGCAGCAAGCTCACGTCACCGGAGCCGGCCTCCAGGTGCGGGCCGCACCACGACCACCAGGGGCACTCCGCGCACTCGCTGATCCGCACGGGCACGACCAGGGGCGCGACCCCGGAGCCGGCTTCGTACGCGGCGGCGACGGCGAGGATGTCCAGGCGGAAGCCGAACTCGAAGTCATACACCTCCATGGTCGAACGCCGCTTCGGCCGGCCGGCCGCCGATGAGGTCAGCCAGACGGGGGCGTCCAGGTCGTACCAGGTAACGACGCCGTCGACGCCGATGATGCCGCCCTGGCGGCCCCCGGACGCAGCGATCGCCGCGGCCTCGAGCATGCGCTGGTAGTGGGCGAGCTGCAGGAGGTCGTCCCTGTGCTTCCGGGCCGACCAGCCCGGCGCTACGTGCGCCGCCTCCCAGCTCAGCCGGTCCAGCGGCGAACAAAGCGCCGGCCGCCCTCCGGGATCCGCGCGGAGGCAGCGGTGGTGCTTGATGTCCACCGGCCGGTAGCCGGAACCGCTGGCCGCGGCCACGAGGAGGTCGGGTTCGCCCACCCGCCGCCCGGCCAGATCAGCGGGGAGGCGCCCGCCCACGATGACGGGCACCCCGGCCCTCATCGCGCCGAGCGTCGCCGCCTCCCGCCCGCGGCGATCCTCACCAGTGATCGCGTGCGCGCCTGGGTGAAGGGCGCGAAGCCGGGCCACGACCTGACCTTCAAACCACCGGCCCCGCACCAGCCGGCGCTCGACCACCGGTGACGGCGGGAGCGGGTCACACGGCCAGATAGCGTCCCATTGGACCCGGACCGGGCATCGCTTAGCCACATAACCGCCCTGGGGCGGCACTCCCGAGACGTCGTAGCGAGTAGCCACGGCCCTGATGGTACGGACCGCATCCGTCAGCGACCCGCAACTTCGCGCCCGCCGGCCGCGCCGGGCCCCGCGCTACCGCTCCTGCTCGGTGGGACGGATCAGCATCTCGTTGACCGCGACGTGCCGCGGCCGGGTGACGATGTAGAGGATGGCGTCGGCGATGTCCTCGGCCTGCATCGTCTGCCCGAACTGGTTTCGTATGCTCTCGAGCACCTCGGGCCGGTTGTGGCTGGCCAGTTCCGTCGCTGTCGCGCCCGGCTCGACCAGCGACACGCGCACGTACCGCTTGGTGACCTCCTGGCGCAGCGACTCGCTGAACGCGCCCACACCGTGCTTGGTCAGGTTGTAGACGCCGCTGCCGTTGCGGGCCACCCGGCCCGCCACTGAGCTGATGTTCACCATGTCGGCCACCTGGCGCGGGCCGTTCTCGGCGGCGCGGAGCAGATGAGGCAGCGCCGCATGCGCGCAGTAGAGCAGGCCGAGCACGTTGAGCTCGACCATCTGCTGCCACTCGGCCAGCGGCGCGTGCACCGCTGGGCCGAGCAGCATCACCCCGGCGTTGTTGATGAGCGTGTCGAGACGGCCCAGCTCGGCGACCGTTTGCTGCACGGCATCGGTCGCCTGCTGTTGGTCGGTGATGTCGGATTTCAGCACCAGCGCGGTCCCGCCCTGGCCTCGGATGTCGGCGGCCAGTGCGTCCAGCCGGTCCGTGCGCCGCGCCGCCAGCGCCACGGCCGCGCCCTGGGCGGCGAGCGCGGAGGCTGTGGCCGCGCCGATGCCACTCGACGCCCCCGTCACCAGCGCCACGGTGCCAGCCAGTATGGGCTTCACCGGAACTCACCTCTCTTTCTTCAACGGGCCGCCCGCCCCGGATCTCCTGGCCAAGCTGGGTCTCTACCCGGCGATTGCCTGGGCACGGCCAATCTGAGACGGTTGCGGGTCACCGCCCAGTACACACCGTTCCGGCTGGCGCCATAAGCCGGGGTGCGCGTCACGGCACGTTCGGCAGGGCCGGGAGCGGCTCGTCCGGCGTTTGCTGGGCCGGCGTAATCACGGATGGCCGAACGGCGGCGGGGAGCCCGGAATTCAGGTCGCGGTGGATCACCTCAGCGACGTCCTCAATCGTGCGGACGCCGTACGCCATCGTCGCGTTGTTCTGGGTGAGCACGACGATCATGTAGTCGCGCCCGTGGCCGGAGAAGCTGCCCATGCTGTGAATGCGCCAGCCGTGCGTCGAACGCGGCAGCCAGCCGTTCTTGACGTGCACAGTCACCCCGGCGGGCGCGCCGGCCGGCACGCCCCACCGCTGCGCGGGCGTGACGTGGGCCATCAGGGAGAGCGCGTACTGCCGCGAGGCGGTGTCGAGCACGGAGTTCGTGCTGGTCAGCAGCTTCAGCAGGGTCAGCTGGTCATGGGCGGTGATTTGCGTGAGGCCCCAGTAGCCTCCGGGCCCGAGCACGGTCCGGGTCATCCTGGCCAGGGTCAGGAAATGCTGGAGGCGGGACCGGCCCACCTCGTTCCAGAGCGCGGTGGCCGCGTTGTTGTCCGACTCCTCGATCATCGCGGTGCTCAGGTTGACCTCGGCCCGGGTGAGGTACCTGTGCTGGTCCAGAGCCATCCTGAGCATCGCGCCGAGGATCGTGACCTTGACGACGCTGGCCGAGTCGAAGCGCGTGCTTTGGCTGAGCTGGCAGGCGACACCCGTGCGCCGGTCGGCCACGGTGAGCGCCACCGCCGACGTACGGGTCCGCAGGACCGCCGTGATGTCACGGGAAAGCCGGGCGGCGAGCGTCTGGTAGGACGGCGAGGCCGATGTGCACACGCTCGTGCTGGCCGCGCTCGCGGGGCCCGCCGTCACCATCGCGCCCGCCGCCGCCAGGCCGGCCGACGCGGCGAGAACGGTGCGCTGCCATTTCCCATGATTCACCACAAAGCCCTCCTCGCTTCTCCTTTCGGAGACGGCCGGCCCGTCCTCCGGGTTGCCATGCGGGGGCAGATCGTGTGAAATCAGGCCGGCCGGCCAGCGCGTCAAGGCCACGGTCGCGTCAGCGGCTCCGCTGCTCCTCGAAGAGGTCGCTAACCGCGGGCTGGCCGTCGGCTGACTGGCCTAGCAATGGGAGCCGCACGGTTATCGTCGTTCCCTCGTTCTCCCGGGATTCCAGGCTCAGCTCGCCGCCGTGGCTGGTCACGATCGTCCGGACGATCGCCAGCCCGAGACCGGTGCCCGGAATTCGCTGGGTGACCGCGTTCGAGGCCCGGTAGAACCGGGTAAACAGCTCCTTCTGGTCATGCGTGGGGATACCGATACCCGTATCGCGGACCTGAATGACGGCCGAGCCATCGTCGGCGGCCGCGGTCACCTCGACATTGCCCCGCTCCGGGGTGTACTTGACCGCGTTCGTCAGCAGGTTGGCCAGCATCCCATCCAGCTGGCCCAGATCCCCCGACACGACCAGATCCGCGGCTGGCTCCGAGTACGTCAGGGTGAGCTTCCCGGCGGCCGCCGAGGGACGCACCGCCTCTACCGCGGCGGTGACCAGGTCGGCCACGTTCAGCGGCCGCATGACCACCTTGTCCGCCCCGGACTCCAGCTTGGCCAGCGTGAAAACGTCCTCGATCAGGCTCCGCAGCCGCACCGCGCTCCGGCCTATGATGTCCAGCATCTTCCGCTGCTGCGGACTGAGCTGGTCCGCGTCGTCGCCGCCCAGCATCTCGACGTAGCCCTGGATGGTGGTGAGCGGTGCCCGGAGGTCGTGTGAGATCGTGCTGAAGAAGTCGGACTTGGACTTGTCGAGCGCCTTCAGATCTTCCACCAGGTGATTCTCGGCCTCGTACAGCCTGGCCTGGTTGAGGCCACGGCCGAGGTCGGCCGCGATCGACTCCACCGCGTCCACTTCCGCTCTCGTCCAGGGATGGCCGGGCCGGGTGCGTATCGCGACGGCGATCCCGAGCAGGTCGGTCCCAACGCCGAAGGGGGTCACCACATTCGAGACCACACCGGCGCCGCGTTGCAGTTCGCGTATTCCGGCCGGGATGCGCTCCCCCTCCTCACCCTGAACGTCCTGGATCACCCGGCTGGCCTGGGCCCGGAACACTTCCGCCAGCATCTCCATCTCTTCCGGCGGAAGATAATGCTCCCGCGCGATACGCCGCACGAGATCCGCGGCCGGCGAGTCCGAGCCCGGCTCGTGCCCTATGGGCGGGCCCATGCGGCCGCCCTCCAGCAGGCGCAGGTACACGACGTCGGCGCCCAGGTTCTGTTCCAGCGCGAGCCGTGCCTCGTTGAGGACATCATCGGCGGCCAGATGCTCGCGGATGCGCAGCCCCGCTTCTCTGGCCGTCGCACGCAGCCGGCTGCTTTCCGCCTCCTGCGCGCGCAGCCGGTCGGCCTCGTCGGCCTGCGCGTTGACGGATCGGGCTACTTCCCTCACCTCCGCGGAGCCCGCCATGACGGCCCGCACGGCTTGGTCACCGGCCGTCAGCTTGAAAACGGTGACGGTGAGGGCGCGCAGCGGCCTGGTGATCGAGCCCAGCGTGCTGAGCGAGACGGCGAGCACCAGCAGCACAGCCACGCCAACCGCGGCCGCACTCCAGGCCAGGGCGACGCTGAGGGCGTGCGTACTCTGATCGGTGAGCTGCCCGAACTCGCCGCCCACCTGCTCCTGAAACTGGTAGTTGGCCAGGTAGAACTTCCCCGCAATAGACGGCAGGCCGCTGGCCAGGGCGCGGGCCGCGGCCGAGCGCGGGGGCAGATGGGTGACCTTGTCCGCGATGGCGAAAAGCTGCGCTCCGTCCTTTTGCTGTTCGGTGATGAAGCCTCGCAGTCGCGTGGCCGACAGTGAGCGCAGCGAGGCCACGTTGCTGGCATAGGCCGTCTCTTGGCTTCGCAGCGGTCGCAGGAAAGTCCGGCGCCCCGACAGGGCGTAGCCGTTGACAGATGCCTGGGCTATGTCAAACTCCACCTGCATAAGCCCGGCCCAATGCTGGAGGAGGTAGTCGTGCACGGTGAGTTGCTTGGCCGTCACGTTCTGCCCGGTCACCCCCACGTACCCGAATGAGACCGCCACGCCGATGAAAACGGCAAAAACCGCGAATACCACCAAAAGCTGGCTGACGACCGAGCCGCGCGGCCTCACGACATCGCCCCCGGCTCGCCCCGTGACGATGAGACACCAGCCGCCGATCTCACTCCAGGTCCCGCATCGCCGCGCCCTCCGCGCTTCGTCCGACAATCGTGACTCTAGGCTACCTCTATATTACTTTCCGCAGTAATGACCGCAGGCCCGCCTGCCGCCGGCGGGCCTGCGGTGCGGCTGGGTCAGCGGGAAAGCTGAATGAACCAGCGGACGATCTGGGCCGTGCCTGCGGCATTCGAACCGTAGTGCCGGGAGCCCTGGTTGTCGGGGGTGCCGAGGTTGATGACCGGGACCGTCCGGTGCCGCGCGGCGAACCCGGCTTGGCAGTGCCAGGTGTTGGCGTTGACGGCTTGCTCGTCGCTGGTCGCCAGGTACAGGCGGGCCGGTGCGTTGGGCGTCCAGCCGGTGCACACGCTGTCGGCTATCTTCAGTGCGGTGGCCAGTCCGCCGGTGGGGTGCCTGAGCAGGGCGAAGCCGTGTCGGGTGAGCAATTGGCCGAGTGTGCCCGGAGTGCCGTTGAAGAGCTGAGTGCCGGTGTGATGGCCGTCGAGCAGTCCCTGGATGGTCCGGGCGTAGGCCGGCTGGAAGACCTCAGCGGGTGAGGTAAAGATGTGGTGGACCCGGTTGAAGCCGACCAGCGTGTACGCCGTGTAGAGGACGCTGATTTTCGCGCCGAGCTGGGGGCTGGGATTGAGCCTGGCGAGCTCCCCGTCGAGCAGGGCCGGCAGTTCCGCATGCCGGAAGTCATAGGCACCGCTGATCGGCGCGAGCGCCCCGAGCCGGAACCAGTGATCGGCGCCACCTTGCAGCGCCCGGCCCAGCCCGAGTGCGGCCGAGGCGCCCTGCGAGAACCCGGTGACCATGACCGGCCGGCGCAGCGTACGGCCGTGGCTGGTGAGATAGGCGCGGGTGGCGCGCAGCATGTCCAGCGCCGCGGTGGTCTCCGAGGGCACATCCATCCACGGGTGCAGGCCGGGGCCGGTGCCCAGGCCCAGGTAATCCGGGTCGGCGGTGGCGAACCCGGCCGAGGCGAAGGTGTAGGCGGGAGCCGGCTCGAACCCGGTCGGCTGCATCGATGGTGCGTCGCCGCGGTAGCTCTCGGTGCCGTGTGTGAAGGAGACCACCGGCAAGCGGTACGGGCCGTTGATCGGCAGGGCCAGCAGTCCGCTCGCGGTGGTCGGGCGGCCCGCCGCATCCACGGTCCGGTAACGCAGCCGGTAGGTGCGCACGCCGTAGCGCGCCGGCGCGGCGTCGAACCCGTCCGACGTCAGCTCGGCTTGCACGGCGGCCTGATTGGGCAGTGTGCGCAGCGGCGTCACCGACACCAACTGACCCCGGTAGCTGTCCTTCGCGGTGGATGCCGTCCCCGCCGAGGCGCTGCCGGGGCCTGCGCCGACGGTCATGGCCACCGCCGCCGCGCCGGCCACCGCCAGCCCGGCGGTGAGCAGGACGGTCACCCGCCGCCGCATCGAGGGCACCGGCTTGCTCGTTCGGTTTTCTCGTTTCATCGTCATGCCCACGACGCTAGAGAAACGACGCACCGGCCAGAATGGGGCCAGCCGCCGTATCGGAGCGGCGGGCCGCCTCAGGAACGGCACTAGGGACAGCCTCACGGGCGGCTCCCGGCCGTCCGCGTGGCCAGAGCTTCGGGGCCTCGGGCTGGCGGTGGGCTACTCGCCGGCGAGGATGGCCGCGGCGAGCTTACGGATGCGTTCGGGGTCGGCGATCGCGTCGATCTCGGCGATCATGCCGCCGGTGACGGTGAACGCCATCACGGTGACGGGCCGTCCGCGCCTGGTGATGACCACTCCGGCGGCTCCGTTCACCAGCGCGGGGCGCAGGTCCGCGGCCCGCAGGGCGGTCGCGAGCCCGCTGGCGGCCTGGCTGGCTACGGCGGCCGCGCCGCGGATCACCATGGAGCCGGCCGGGTGCCGGGCGCCCGCGTCGATCCGCAGGACGACGCCGGGATCGAGCACCGCGACGAGGGCACCGAAATCGCCGCCCCGGGCGGCCGCGAAGAACGCATCGACCACCTCCCGCTGACGGGCCAGGCCGTGATCCGGCACCGGGACCGCCGCGCCCTTCACCCGGCGCCGGGCCCGGCTGGCCAGCTGCCGGGCCGCCAGCGGAGTCCGGCCCGCCACCGCGGCGATCTCCTCAAACGGCACCCCGAACATGTCATGCAGCACAAACGCCAGCCGCTCCGCCGGCCCCAGCGTATCCAGCACCACCAGCAACGCCAGCCCCACCGAGTCAGCCAGCACCGCCTCCTCCTCCGGCTGCTCTCCGGCCGGGCTGATCACCGGATCGGGCAGCCGCACCTCCAGCGATTCCTCCCCCCGCGCGTGCCGCGAGCGCAGCATGTTCAGGCACACCCGGGCCACCACCGTGGTCAGCCACCCGCCCAGGTTGTCCACCTCACCCGCCCCGGCCCGGCTCAGCCGCAGCCAGGTGTCCTGCACCGCGTCCTCCGCCTCAGCCAGCGAACCCAGCATCCGGTAGGCCACCGCCCGCAGATGAGCCCGCTGCTCCTCAAAGCGGTCCGCCAGGCACTCGTTCTCATTCATCCGCTCGTCCTCGTCCCGCGGCTGAGGCCTCGGGTACTGGGTGTGATCATGCACAGCCCGGGTGCCCATGCCCCATTAGCCTAGGCATATGCGGGCGCGTTCCGGGGAGGGCCTCGATGGCTAACGCCGACGACGTACGCCGCCTCGCGCTGGCCCTGCCTCACGTGGCGGAGATCGAGAGCGACGGCTTCGACTTCCGGGTGGCCGGCCAGGGGTTCATCTGGTCCTACCCCGAGCGCAGGCGCGGCCAGCCGCGGCTCATCCGGGCCGACATCGCGGTGCTGTTCGTCGGCGACGAGGCCGAGAAGCAGGCTCTCCTCCTCGGCGAGCCCGAGATCTTCTTCACCGCACCGGGCTACGACGGCTGGCCGCTGGTGATGCTGCGGCTGGCGGAGGTGGACACCGCGCGCCTGGAAGAGCTCGTGACCGACGCGTGGCGGATGCGGGCCCCGGACGCGCTGGCCGCCGAGCTCGACGAATGACAGGGCACGACAAAACATGGATGCCCGCATAAACAAAGGCATCCCTCGGTCATGACTCGCAATTTGCTATGAGTCATCACATTCCCGTTTCTGCGGCGCTTTTGTTAAACAGGACCCTGAACGCGGATGCTATTTGCATTATCCGGGGTAAGGTAGCAACCGATGTTCGTTTGATGCGGGGGGGCATTTCATGACATCAGTGGTCCATTTGTTTCGTACTCGTCGCAGGTGCCGTTGGCTGGCGCGAGCGCTGGCGGTGGGAACGGCCGCAACCGTCATCCTCCTGGGTGTCGGCTGGGTGACATCGGCCGAGGCGGCGCAGGCCCCGGTCGGGCTGGGGACGGCCACGTCTTTCGCGGTGCTGGCGGGCACCACAGTCACCAACACCAACACCCCGACGGTCGTCAGCGGGAACCTGGGCGTCAGCCCGGGCACCGCGGTCACCAACTTCCCGCCGGGGCAGGTGTTCAACGGGGCCCAGCACGACGGGGACGCCGTCGCGCTGCAAGCGCAGACCGATCTGACCACCGCGTACAACGATGCGGCGGGGCGGCTGCCGCATACCGTCCTGGTCGGCGGCCCCCCGGCCGACCTCGGCGGGCTGGTCCTGCTTCCCGGCGTGTACCAGGCGACCTCATCGATGAGCCTGACCGGCACGGTCACCCTGAATGCGCAGGGTGATCCCAACGCGGTGTTCATCTTCCAGGCCGGGTCCACCCTGACCACCGCGTCGGCCAGCACGGTCAGCCTGATCAACGGAGCCCAGGCGTGCAACGTGTTCTGGCAGGTGACCAGCTCGGCGACGCTGGGCACCAACTCGACGTTCGTCGGCAGCATCATGGCCCTGACCTCAGTCACGGTGACGACCGGAGTCACCGTCGTGGGACGGGCGCTCGCCCGCAACGGCGCGGTCACCCTGGACGCCGACACCATCACCGCGCCAGCCTGCGCCGCAGCGCCGGCTCCGGCCCCGACCGCCACGGGGTCACCGTCACGTACTCCGAGGCCGACCGGCACCAGGTCACCGAGACCAACCACGCGGCCGACCGGCACCAGGTCCCCGGTACCCAGTCCGGGACCGACCGGGCCCAGCGGAGGCGGTGGCGGTGGGATCTTGCCGTCGGGGCCTCCGGGAACCGGTGTTGGAGGAGCTTTGCGCTCCGGTAACGCCGTCCTGATGGGCTTTGGCTCCGCGGCCCTGGCCGGGTCGGCAGCCGCGATGGGCCTGGCCATCCGGCGCAGACGGGGATGGCCCGTGAGGAATGGGGCGGACCACAGACCGATGGACACCGATGAATGAGCTGGGCTGGCCCGCCTGAGAGCAACCGGTACGGCTCGAGGCGCTGGTGGGCGGTAGCGATCATCCTGCTGTTCACCGGCGCCGGGAGCCTCGCAGCAGGCCTGCGCGACCGGCCGGACTCGCTGCCTGGTCCAGCCGCCGCCATGGCGCCCATGGCCGGCGGCCCGGCCCCGGTGACGGGTCCGGTAGTGGCCCGCTCGACACCGGTCACACTGCGTATACCGGCCATCAGCCTTACCGCGCCGCTCTCCGAGCTGGGGCTCAATCCTGACGGCACGGTCCGGGTGCCCACGAACTTTCAGGAACCGGGATGGTACCGGCTCGGGCCATCGCCCGGTCAGCTAGGTTCTGCGGTCATCCTGGGCCACGTCAACTCCTACCGGGGTCCGGCGGTGTTTTTCCGGCTGCGGTCCTTGCAGCGGGGTGACCATGTCAACGTCGGGCTGGCTGACGGTGTGATCACCCATTTCGTGGTCGCCGCGGTGGCGATGTATCCGAAGACGCATTTCCCAACCCGCCTGGTCTACGGATCCCGTAGCTACAGTGGGTTGCAGCTTGTTACCTGCGGGGGGGTGTTCGACACCAGGACCCGCAACTACCTGTCCAATATCGTCGTCTACACCCGGCTCGTCGCCGCCAGCCGGCGCGGGCGGCCCCGGTCCGCGTCAGCGGCTGTTCCGCCAGGTGGCGGTGAAGCTGTTCCCCCGGAAGGCCGACACGGTCGCGAGCACCCGGCTCATCTTCAGGGTGACGGGGAACGGGTTCTGCATCCTGGAGCCGTTGACCGCGATCCCGTGGAATGTCGTGGTGCCGAAGTTGGCCAGCACGTTTGTGGGAGCCTCGGCGATGACCTCCGCCGAGGTCCGGTAGGCGCGGCCAGATTTTGTGACGCTGCGCGTCCAGTGCTGTGTTAGGTCGGTCAGGGTCAGGGTGAACCATCCCGACCGGTAGGTGACGGCGCTCGCGAAGTGGTCGCCGGGGCTAACTGGCGCGTTGCTGAAGGTCTGCGGCCCACCCGGGAACATCTCGTACCAGGCCCAGTACTCTGTGTGGCCGTCAACGCTCTCGGCGCCCGTGCCGACCTGCTCGATCGTGTCGTTCGTCCGGCCGCTCCAGCCGTCCAGCCCGGCCCAGAGATATGCGTAGGCCGGGGATGACCCGGCCTTGACGGCGGGCTGTGTCCACGAGGCTGACACGCTCGTGTACGTACCGGCCTGAACGACGTATCCGGCCCAGATAGTGGATGATGCGGATGCGGCATCTGGGCGCGGGGCGGAAATCGTTGTTGATGATGACGCGGATGCCATTTGTGCTGCGGGAATCCCGAGCAGAAACGGGACCGACATCGTCAGGGCCGCGAAAGCTGTCACGAACCTCTTGACCTGGAAGCGGGACCCCGCATGCCCGGCCAGGACGGCTTCGCTGGCGCCCGGCACCACACCACCGTGCCTGCTAACGTCCGCCGCGCAGTCGTTCCAGGTCTGAATTTCCATGCTTTCCTGCCCCTGTCATAAAGCTGGATAGGAGAGCAGGTTAAGCCGACAGGGGAGGAGGAATGCTCCCCTTTTTGGGGGGCTGGCCTACCCCATTTAGGGGAGATCGCGGAACTTCACAATTCCGGACAGGGCTCGCGGGAGAGTGTCTGCTGCAAAGGGGTGAGTTCGCCTACGTCGTTTGGATGAAATTTGCCCCGCGGGCTAGCTTCCCGGGACAGAATGCCGTCCGGGCGGCCTAGGCCGCGACGCTGGGATCACATGCGGGCGCGAAGGTCAGGCCGAGGGTGAATCCGGGGCCGGGCGCGCTGCGTATCCCGATCCGGCGGTCACGGCGCCGGGCGGTCGATGTCGATGTCCGCGACCAGCGTCTCGATGCGCTCGATCATGCGCATGCGCTGGGCTGTCATCCTGGCGGCGAGCGTCTCATGTTCGCCGCGGAACTGCCGGATGCCGGCGTCGATCTGATCGGCGGCGGACTTCTGCTGCTGGCTGACGACGATGGAGTCCTCGAGCAGGGTGGTGGTCGAGGTCATCAGCTCGCCCACCTCGCGGGCCTGGCGGATGCCTTGCTCGGTAGCGATGATGGTGGCGTTGGTCTCGTCCTGGACGCCGGTGATGAGTTCCCGGATGGACTCGGTGGAGGCCACCGAGCGCTCGGCGAGCTTGCGCACCTCGTCGGCGACCACCGTGAACCCCCGGCCCGCCTCGCCGGCTCTGGCCGCCTCGATCGCGGCGTTCAGCGCCAGCAGGCGGGTCTGGGCCGCGAACTCGTTGATCACTCCGAGGATCTCCCCGATCCGCTGAGCCCGCCCTCCGAGCGAGCCCGCCCGGTCGGCCACGCCGTCAATCTGGTCCCGCAGGAACGACATGGCCTCGCCGGTACGCTCGGCCGCCTCGGCGATCGTGCGCATCGTCTCGGCCAGCGAACCCGCCGTGTCGGCAAACTCCTGGGCGGTGGCCAAGGCATTGGTCGCCACTCCGGCCTGCTGCTCGGTCACCTGGTTGACTTGCTGGGCTCCTTTCCGCAGCTCCGCCGCGACCTCGCCCAGGAGCGCGGACGCCGACCGCAGCGGTGCCAGCTCATCCTGGCCCGACAGCCGGCTGAGCGCCGCGGCCAGCTCACCCTCGCGCCCGAGGACGCGGCCAGTCAGCCGTCGCGAGTACCCGACGAGCATCACACCAGCCGTAGCGGACAGGACGAGAACGGAGACCGCGAATGGGGCGGCCTGGCCGTGTGCGAAGCTCTGCCCAGCCAGAACGCCCGCTCCCGCCACCACAGCGATGACCATCAGCCCGGCCGCGGCGGCCAGATTCGCGGTTCTCCCCGCTGGCCGCGGCCCGCGCCCACCGTCCGCCCGGCCGCTCGGCCGGGCGGCCACAAGACCCCGGGCCGAGCCCACCCAGCGACGGTGCCTGGCCGCCGTGTCGCCGGTGATGCCAGTGGGTCTAGAGTTCATAGTGGTTCAGAACATACCCAGCAACGGGGGCCGCGTACCCGCGCCCGGGGGCGAGCGCCTCGCTGTGAGGTGCGAGCATAGGCCGATGGCGGAGTTCATGGTCAGACCGGCGCGGGCGGCTGATGCGCGGGCGATGGCCGAGTTGTTCGCGGCGGTGGCTGAGGAACGCGACGGGATCGCCACCGAGCCGCCGGTCAACATCGAGGAGCGCACCGCGCTCTTCGCGCGCAGCGCACACGAGTCGACCCTCGCGGTCGCCGGTGGCCAGATCGTCGGGCTGCTCCATATTGAGGTCAGCCCGCACGGCTTCGGCGAGTTCGGGATGCTGGTGGATCGTGGCTGGCGTGGCCGGGGGGTCGGCACGGCGCTGGTACAGGCGGCGATCGTCTGGGCGCGCGGCCAAGGGCTGCACAAACTCTGCCTAGAGGTGTTCGCGCACCATACGACGGCGATCGCGCTGTACCGCAAGTGCGGCTTCACCGAGGAAGGGCGGCGCGTACAGCAGTACCAGCGGGCCAGCGGCGAGATCTGGGACTCGATCGTGATGGGCCTAGCGCTCTAGGGACAGCTCCCCGGGCAGTTACCTGCCATTATCACACTGTTTGCCCATTAGTTGGCTATTCCCGAGTTTCCCTACATCTCCCGCCCGCCTGCCATTAGGTTCCCCCAGGACAGGCGTTTCCCGTGCCACCTGACGTCAGTGGCGTCAGCTCGCCGGGTGAACGCGGAGCCTCGCGGATAGGAGCGTGATGCCCGAAGCACCCCGCCATTCCAAACCCAAGACACCCGCCACCAGGCTCGGGATACCGATATTGGCCGCAGCAGCGCTCGCAGGCGTCGCTGCGGTCTTCGTGTTCTTGCCGGGCGGCCCGGCGGCGCCCAAGCCCTCGCGCGACACGGCCGCGGTGACGACTGCGGTGTCAGGTCTCAGCAGCGACCAGGTGACAATCGACGTGCGCCGTCAGGTCGCATCCCAGATGGCCCGTGAGGCCGTGAGCGCCACCCGGCGCAACTACCTGGCCGTGCTCGCCGCCGCCCGGCTCGCGCAGCGGCAGGCCGCCCAGCGGCAGGCCGCCCAGCAGCAGACCGCTCAGCAGCAGGCGGTTCAGCAGCCGACCGCAGCGCCGTCAAGCCCGAGCCCCGGCCTGAAGGCATCCAGCGGCGGTGGGGATGCCGCCAGCTCATCGCTGGGGATCTGCATCCGCAAGGCCGAAGAAGGCGGCAGCTACGCCTGGGGCCCCGGTAACGGCGGTGGCGCTTACCAGTTCGTGCTGGGCACCTGGGAAAAGTACGGCGGCGCGGCCAGCGAGTACGGCGTCGCCGGCCCCGCGTACCAGGATCAGATATTCGACAACGCCATCGCCGCGGGTGGCGCGTCGAACTGGACGAGTTACGACGGATGCTGAGGATGCGCCGCCTTCCCGCGCGCTGACTCTCTGCCTGGCCGGGATCATCCTCCTCAAGGCGACGGTCCCACCACTTGGGTACGTCCTTGACCTGTGGGTTCGTTGAGGTACAGGATTGTTTGCAGTGGAGAGCCGCAGGGGAATGTCGCGCATGCCCGGTGGCGCAGGCACGGAGTTAACGAGCAATGGTCAAAGGGGGAGGATCGTTGTGGATTACGTCGCGCTGCTGAGTTTCCGTTCTTCTGTGTCGGGTGCCGAGCGGGATGGTGCCCTTATGCGACGGGCCGCCTGGCAGTACCCCGAGGGCATTCGCCCGATCGCCGAGTACTGGCCCATGTCCTCGGCGGTGCAGGTGATCAGCATCTTCTCGGCAGACAGTTTCGACCAGGTAATGGAACTCGTCTTCGAGTGGAACGACGTGTTCGACGTTGACGTCCACCCCGCCGCATCAGCGGAGGAAGGCCTGCGGGCCGGGCCAGAGGTCTTCGGGCGGCTGCCGCGCATGCAACAGCCTGCTTAGGCGAGTCCGCAGGTTCGCTGGTGCGCTGCCGGCAGCGCACCGGCCGAGTGACACTGCTCGAGCGGAAGACGGCGCTGGACGCACTGGCCGAGATTGCCGGGCAAGCGCGTAGCCAGAAGATGCGCTCGCTCGGCGTTCGATCGGTTCCGCACGGGCAGCGAGCCGCGGCGCGCGAGCGTGTCGAAGCGGGCGGAGGCTGCCCGCCGTTGCGAAGCGGGGCCGGGGCAAGCCGGGGACTCCGCCTCATGAGGTCAGCACGGCCGCGGCTGCACGGGAGTGGAGCGACAGCCCTGGCGATGGCCCTCGCTGGTGACAGCTCCGCACTCGGCGCAGACCAGGTGAGCCCAGCAGGCTGGCTCCCCTCCCTCGGCCGGCCCCCAACCCAGCGTCTGTCCATCGGTAAACGGCGCACGAGACGCGGCAGTGTCCTCCTGGCCCAGCAGGTGGATAGCGAGCACCGCCGCCTGGCTGTGCTCGATATCCTCCGTGGCGGTAAGCAGCGTGACCGCGCCGTTGCGGGCTAGCCGCCGCAGCCCATCGAGCACCGCCCCGGGCACGGGCTCGGCCAACTCGGCCTCGTACCGGCGGCGGAACTCAGCGAACCTCCGCGGGTCGTGCCCGTACCATTTGCGCAGCGCCGCCGACGGCGCCACGTCCTTGGCCCATACATCGACGCTGGCCGCGTCCTTCGCCAGGCCCCGCGGCCACAACCGGTCCACCAGCACCCGGATCCCATCCCCCGGGAGGGGGCCGTCGTACACACGGCGCAGCCGTACCTGCGCAGCCATCAGGAGACTCCCTTCCCGGGGAGGCCAGCGCGGTCCGCGGTCATGCCAGCGGAGGAGGCGGCTTCCGGCCGGCTGGCATCGTCGGCCTGTGCGGCGTCGATGGTCAGATATGCGAGGCACAGGCTCGGCCCAGCGAACGGCTCTAGTCGCTCGGCCATGACCGGGGCGCGCATCTCAGCCAGGGCGCCCTGCATCAGACCCAGATGCACGGCACACACCACACCGGGGTAGTCCTCGGCGACCTCCCGGAACGGGCAGCGCTGGAGCCGGATCTCGCGCTGCTGCCCGCCGCCGGTGACCTCAGGCGCGAACCCGATCGCCTGGAGCGTATCCGTCAGGCGCCGGATCGCCTGATCAGCATCCAGTCGCTGGAACGGGGCAGGCCGCTCCGTGAGATATCGCCCCCAGACGTACCCGGCCCCGGCGACCGTGTCTCCCGGCCCGGCCGTCGTGCCGGCCACCAGGCTGGTCAGGATTTCAGCGAGCAGCCGGTAACTGCGCCGCCCACCAGTCCCGGCGTCACCCAACGCCCGGTACACGGTCCGGGGGCGGCCTGGCCTCGTCCTCGCCTCCGGCATCCGCTCGGCGAGGCCCGCTCGCACTAGGCCGTCCAGATGAAACCGGGCCGTGTTCACATGCGATCCCGTTCGCTCAGCGATCTCCTGCGCCCCCAGCGGTCCCACCGCGGTGCGCAGCAAATCGAGCACCTGTCCCCGGCTATCGCCAAGCTGCGGCCCGGGATCAGGGGCAAGGAGAAGGCGCGTGTCCATGGTCACATTTTAGACTATTAATATCATTTATACTACGATAGCTGCCGTGCAGAGATCTGGGTCGTCGAAGCGAGACAACAGCCCGGGAGCGCTGGCGATGGTGAGCCGGGACATTTCCGACCGCGCGGACATCGCTGCCGTGGTCACTGATTTCTATGGCCGTGCGTTCAATGACGATCTACTCGGCCCGATCTTCGTCAACGTCGCCCAGATGGATCTGGCCGCGCACCTGCCGGTGATGTGCGACTTCTGGGAAACGGCACTCTTCCGCGCCGGCCGTTACCACCGCAACGCGCTGCGTCCTCATCTCGACCTGCACTCCAAGGTCGAGCTGACCCCGGCCCATTTCCGGCGTTGGCTAGCGCTGTGGACCGCCACCATCGACGAACGGCACGTCGGCGAGAAGGCCGAGCTCGCCAAAGACCAGGCTGCGCGCATCGCCGCGTCGATCAGCCGCCGGGTGCGTGGGCAGGCAGCCGGCGAACTCATGGCCGGGCCATCGTGGCCAGGTCGCCGATGACCACCCATCTACTGATCCGACGGACCGCGATCAGGTCTATGCGGCTAGTGCGGCATAGCGGCCGTTGTCGGCGATGAGGCTGGTGTGCGTCCCGGCTTCGATGATGCGGCCATGATCCAGGACGGCTATCTGGTCGGCGTTGCGGACGGTTGAGAGCCGGTGGGCGATGGTGATGGTGGTGCGGCCGGCGGCGAGGGCGTCGAACGCTTCCTGGACGGCGCGTTCAGTCTCGGTGTCCAGGGCACTGGTGGCCTCGTCCAGCACGAGCACGCGCGGGTCGCGCAGTAGGGTCCGGGCGATGGCGATGCGTTGTTTCTCGCCCCCGGAGAAACGATGCCCTCGGGAGCCGACCATTGTGTCGTAGCCGTCGGGCAGCCCGGCGATCAAGTCGTGGATCTGGGCCGCCCGGGCGGCGTCCTCGATCTCGCGGTCGGTGGCCCCGGGCTTGGCATAACGCAGGTTCTCCCGCACCGTGGTGTGCAGGAGGTAGGTCTCCTGGCTGACCACGCCCACGATGGCGGCGAGGTCGGTGAGCCTCATGTCGCGGATGTCGATGCCGTCGATGCCGACACTGCCGCTGGTGGGATCGTAGAAGCGGGCGGTCAGTGAGGCGAGGGTGGTCTTACCAGATCCGGTCTCACCCACCAGGCCCAGCGTGCTGCCGGGCGGAACGTCCAGGTCGGCGCCGGTAACGGCGGCCCGGTCGGCGCCGGGGTAGGTGAAGCTGACGCCGGTGAAGCGGACGTGGCCGGTGATCCGGGCTGGGTCGATCTCGATGGGGTGGACGGGGTCAGCGACCTCGACGGGCAGGTCGAGGTAGTCGAAGATCCGCGCGAACAGCGCCAGCGAGCTGATCACCGAGACGCTGGTGTTGAGCAGGCCGGTCAACGGCCGGAAGAGATTGTTCTGCAAGGTGGTGAACGCGATCAGGGTGCCGATGCTCATCATGCCGGCGGTGACCGGCAAGCCAGCGGCGAGGTAGATGATCGCGGGGATCGCGGCGAAGATGATGCTCAGCGAGGACATCCGCCAGCGCCCGGCCAGCTGGGAGTTCAGCTCCAGGTCGATCAGGCGGGCCGAGGAGGCGGTGAACCGCTGCACCAGGGCCGGGCCGGCGCCCATAGTCTTGGCCAGCGCAGCGCCGTTGATCGACAGCCCTTCCTCGATGGTGACGTTGAGGTCGGCCAGCTCGCGCTGCTGCTGCGTGGTGATGGCGCGGCGCATGCGGGCGACCCTGCGGGTCAAGTAGATCGCTGGCGGCATGACGACCAGCGAGATGAGTGAGAGCCGCCACGACAAGGCGGCCATGGCCACCACGGTGGCTATCGCCGTGGTGAAGTTAGCGGCGATGGAGGTCGCGGTCGAGGTCACAACCGATTCCATGCCGCCGATGTCATTGGTGATGCGGGACTGGACCTCGCCGGTGCGGGTCCGGGTGAAGAAGGCGATCGACTGGCGCTGCAGGTGGGCGAACACGCTGGTCCGCAGCCCGTGCATGACCCGCTGGCCGACCAGGGTGGCGATCCAGGTCTGGATCACTCCGAAGGCCGAGGTGACGGCGGCGACGGCGACCATTCCGGCTACCAGCCAGGCCAGCAGCCGGACGTTCCTGGCCGGCAGAGCGGTGTCGATGACCGCGCGGAGCAGAAACGGGGAGGCCAGTCCGACGACGGAGGACGCGGCGATGATGACGGTGACGATCGCCAGCGGCCAGCGGTAATGGGCGAACAGCCGCCCGATGCGGCGCAGGGACACCGCGCGGGCCTGCGCCTGCTCCGCCGCCGTGACCGTCTTCGACCCGCGGGACCGGCCGCCGCTGCTGATATCTCGACTCGTTTGTGGTGACGCCAAGAGCTTGCTCGATTCGGTCGGGGCAGGCTCGCGCTCGGACACGCGAGCCCCAGGCCAAGGCAACTACTGAGGTTACCTCACTATGAGGCTACAACAGGAGCCGCTGGTACGCTATTCCGGTGACCCAGGATCGTGACACCACGGGCCGCCGCGACTCCGACGGTGACGAGATGCTGGCGGAAGCCTTCCGGGCCGTGGCGCGCCAGTTGCGCGAAACGTCCCAGGAGATCCTGGCTCCCTGGGACATCACCCCGGCTCACTTCCGTGCTCTGCGCGTGCTGACCCGCCACGGGGCGATGCGCCTGTCGGAGCTATCGGACCACCTGCGCATCGCGCCGCGCTCCACCACCGAGGTCGTCGACGCCCTCGAAACCCGGGGCCTGGCCCGACGCCAGCCCGACCCCGGCGATCGGCGCGCCACCCTGGTCGAGGTGACCGAGCACGGCACCACCGTCCTCGACGCCATCCGCGCAGCCCGCGGAACCGAAGCCGAACGGGTCTTCGACCGGCTCAGCCAGGCAGACCGTACCCACCTGGGCCGCATTCTTCGCAAACTCCAGAACTGACCCGCTAGCCGGCACTGTCACAGACGGCCCAGCCGGACCGTATCCCGGCAGACAGGCACAGAGGTATTGTCTTGGGGAAGAACAGGGGGAAAGGTGACCGATCCCACCTCTTGTCCAAGGTGGCCTGGAGAAAGGCCCGTTGCCTCGAGAGCAGTTTCCCGGATTGACGAGGAGCCGCAATGAGCCAGTCCAGTTCTGCTGATGCCGCCCCTCCTGGCGCCTTGGCCGACCAGCGCGGCGCGGACTCGGCGCCGGCTCCACGGAATCGGCGGGTGGCCTTCCGGCTGATGGCCCTGGTTGCCATCCCGACGGTGCTGGGCCTGGCGCTCACCGGGCTGCGGGTGGCTGATGCGACGCGCAGCGCGGCGGCCTACAGCCAGGTCGGCCGGCTCGCGATGCTCGGCGGGCAGGTCACCGCCTTAGCGCAGGCGATGGAGGACGAGCGGTCCGCCGCGGCCGCGTTCATCGCGGACGGGCGCCCGGGCGCAGGCCTCCTGGCCCTGCACCGGCAGTATGCGATCACCGACCGCCGGGCGGCCAGGGTACGCCGGCTGATTCTCCAGCTTGGCCACGGGTACCCGGCCCAGACGCGGGCCAGCGCGGCCACGGTCCTGGTCAGCATCGCCGAACTGCCTGGTCTGCGCAGGGACGCGGCGCAGAGCCAGGCTTCCGCACTGACCGTGATCAACGGCTATTCCGCGGCGACAGCTGGCCTGTTCCCGGTCAACGACGGCATCGCCGACCTGAGCGGCAACTCCGCGCTCATCACCAGCGTGCGCGCGCTCGGCTCGCTGTCCAGGATGATGGACCAGGCCTCACAGCAGCAAGCCATCCTCCGCGTGGCCCTAGCCGAGGGCCGCTTCGGGCCGGGGGCGCTCACTGCGCTGACCACCGCGCAGGCGCGGCAGGCCAGTGACCTCGCATCGTTCCGCAACTGGGCGACCCCCGAGGAGAGCTGGGCCCTCACCGACACCCTGGCCGGCCCGCAGGCCGGGCAGGCCCGGGCGGTGGAACAGCGCGCGACAGCGGTTGGCAATGGCGCGCTGGCCCTCGGTGCCGGCGCCAGCCAGCAGTGGTGGGGCGGGATGTCCTACACGGTCGGCTGGATGGGCCAAGCCGGGCAGCAGCTGGCGGAATGGATCACGGGCTACACCCAGGCCCTGCAGCGGAGCGCTATGCGGTCCGCGATAATCACCGGCGGCGCGGGCCTGGCCGCCTTGGCCCTTGTCTTGCTGGCCACCATGATCATTGCCAGGTCTGTGGTCCGGCGGCTGCGACGGCTGGAAGAAGCGGTCCGGCTGGCTGGGGAAGAGGCCGAGCTGCGCGCCAGCGTCAGTGCCATATCCGCCAGTTTCTTCCGCCGCAGCCATTCCCTGCTGGAACGGTTGCTGCGGCTGATCGACAGCTCGGAACTCAATGAGGATGACCCGGAACGGCTGGCCAGCCTGTTCCAGATGGATCATCTGGCCACCCGGATGCGACGCAATGCAGACAGCGCGCTCGTCCTCGCTGGCCACGAGACACCACGCCCCTCGACCGAGCCGTTCCCCCTGGTGGACGTGCTTCGAGCCGCGGTGTCCGAGATCGAGCAGTACGACCGGGTCATTCTGAACATCCAGCCAGGTGTCTCGGTCAGCGGGAGCGCGGGGGCCGACACCGTGCACCTGCTCGCCGAACTACTGGAGAACGCCACCACGTTCTCGCCCAAGACGGCCCGGGTAATCGTGTCCAGGCACATCGCGCGTGGCGGCGGCTCGCTCATCGACATTACCGACGGCGGAACGGGCATGCCCGAGGAGCAGCTGAGGCAGCTCAACTGGCAGCTGGCTCACCCGCCCCTCGCAGACGCGGCGGTCGCCCGGCCCTTGGGCTTGTTCGCGGTCGCGCACCTGGCGGCGCGGCACGGCATCACGGTGACGCTGGGGATGGCGCCGGACGGCGGTACCACCGCTGAGGTGTACCTCCCGGCCGCGCTGATCTCGCCGGACGCCAAGCCCGGCGGCCGGCTGGGACAGGCCGGCGAAGCCCTACGGAACGGGGCCGGCGAGGGAGCCGCCGCCCGGGCCGCGGCGGCGGATCTGCCGTTCTCAGCTCTCCGGTTCGCCGCCGGCCCACAGCCTCCCCTGGAGCCGGAAACCGACACGCCCGAGGCCGTCTCGCTGACGCTGAGCGCGCCGGTGCCATCCCCGGCCCCAGGGACCGTGATCGTGCCTGAGACGGTGGGTGCCGAGCCCGGCGGCGTGCTGCCCATTTTCGAGTCAGTCGAATCCGGCTACTTCCGTACGATGGGCCGGGGCCTGCCCCGGCCCATCGATCCACAAGCCGGCCAACCGACGCCGGCGGGGCAGCCGGCGGTTGATGGCGCGGCCTCCACCGGGCTGCCGCAGCGGATTCCGCCGGCCAGCCACGTCCGTGACGCCGCGGTTGACCATGAGACCCGGCCGGCCACGGCGGCCGAAACGGCGGAGATCACGCGGGGCAGGCTGGCCAGCTTCCAGCGGGGCTCCCGCCGGGCACGGGTGGCGGCCCGGATGGACCGCGGCGCGAGGCAGCCGGGCCAGGATGGCTGAGAGGGGAGCGCGACGTGGATCCGGCCCTCCATCCGCGGGACCTTGACCAGCTCATCACTGACTTCGCCGAGCGCGTTCCCGACGTGCTGCACGCCGCCGTGGTGGCCTCGGATGGCGTCCTGGTGGCAGTGTCCGACCGGGTACAGCCCGATCATCTGGAGGAACTCTCCGCGATCACCGCCGGCTTGACCAGCCTGGCCTGCGCCGCAGCCCGGATATTCGACAACGGCCCCGTCACCCAGGCCCTGGTAACCATGGAACGGGGCACGCTCGTGATCATGGCGATCGATGACGGATCAAGCCTCGCCGTGCTCACCACCGCCCCAGCCGACCTCGACATAGTCGCGTACGAGATGACGATGCTGGTGGAAGAGGCGGGCAGCATCTTCACCCCGCCCGCTCGCTGACTGGCTCGAGCCTGCCGGCAGCGGGGAGGTCCTGGCCTGGGCGATGGTTGCCGGCCTGCCCAGCGGCCCCGAGGGTCAGCGGTTCCTGATGGCCCTTCTGCGGTAGGCGATACTCCCAGCGCCGGCCAGGATCGCCAATACGCCGAGGCCGAAGAGCAGTGCGTCCTGGAATCCGGCCGTCCCACCGCCGCCAGTGGCGGGGGCAGCGGTGGGGAACAGGCTAGCTGACTGGCTCGGCGTCGGCGACGGGCTAGGACTGACGCTCGGCGTCGGCGACGGGCTAGGACTGACGCTCGACGTCGTGGCCCGGGCCGTCCCGCTAGACGAGGTGGTCGGTGTTGCCGAGCCGGTTCTTGCCGGTGAGAATGAAGTCGGCGTAGCCGAGGGCGAGGATGATGAGCAGGCCGAGACTGACGCGGAAGCGAGCATGGTCAAGGTGACGCAGCCGGTGGCGGTTAACCTCGCCCTGAGCCCCGTCCTCGCGATGGTGGTGCGCATCTTATGGGACCTCCTCACGCCGAGGGCTGTTCCAAGAAAGCGCCGTCGGCCATAAAGGTGAGGCCCGCGGGCGACACAGACACGCAATGGCTTGTTCATCACTGTGATATTAGGCTACGCGAGTAGAACACTCTGGGGAAGGCAAGGAGGCCGGCATTGGGGGAGGTGGAGTGGCGGCGTATAGCCGGGTTTCGTGTGGTCATCTCTTGGCCGGAGAGCGAGTTCGCCCCCCCACCCGCTGCGTCAGGAAGCCTCCGTGCCCGCGTTGCTGGGGTAGCTGGCGCCCTTCTCATCATGGGCGGGGCCGTCGCTGTCGGCGTCGCGGTCAGTGCCCAGGAGCATGCGCCGCAGCCCTCCCTGACGGCGGCGGGCGCTACCGGGCCGTCCGCAGGCCAGGCTCGAGGGCCGTCGCTGCGGCGCTCATTACCTGTCTCCGTCAAGATTCCGGCCATTGGCGTGAACTCCGGACTGCTGCGCCTGGGTGTCAAGTCCGACGGCGCCATCCAGGTACCGCCGCTTTACCGAAGGCCCGGTGAGGCAGCCTGGTACAAGTACTCGGTGACGCCCGGCCAGATCGGGTCGTCGGTGATCGAGGGTCACGTCGACAGCTATGACGGGCCTGCTGTCTTCTTCCGCCTCGGGGCACTGCACCCCGGAGACAGCGTCGATGTGACGCTCGCCGACGGGATCACCGCTGTTTTCCGCGTCACCGGGGTACGCCGGTACCTCAAATCCAATTTCCCGGCGAAAACCATTTACCGCGCGACCAGCTACGCGGCCTTGCGCCTGATAACGTGCGGCGGCGCATTCGACTACGCTACCGGCAGTTACCTCAGTTCCACTGTTGTATTCGCGTCTCTCACCTCATCATGGCCGACCTGACCATAGCGGCTTGACTTCGAGCACGCTCTAGCTCCTAGCCTCGAGGCATGACGACAACACTGATCACCGGAGCGAACAAGGGACTCGGCTTCGAGACCGCCCGTCGGCTCATCGCCGCGGGCCACACCGTCTACGTCGGCAGCCGGGACGCCGAACGCGGCCACCGGGCCGCCGGGCGGCTGGGCGCGCGGATGGTCCTCATCGACGTCACCGACGACGCGTCCGTCGCCACGGCGGCGAAGACCATCGAAGCCGACGGCGGACTGGACGTGCTGGTCAACAACGCCGGCATCGAAATGCGCATCGAGGGGAACGTGGTGCCAGGCGCCGCGGAGATCACCGCCGACCAGATGCGGTCGCTGTTCGAGACGAACGTCTTCGGCGTGGTGCGCGTCACTCACGCGTTCCTGCCGCTGCTGCGGCGGTCCGCCGCCCCGGTCGTGGTCAACGTCAGCAGCGGCCTGGCCTCGATGACCCGCCTCACCACCCCTGGCACCCCGGCGTACGCCTACCCGGGGGTCGCCTATCCGGCGTCGAAGGCCGCGGTCAACATGATCACCGTGCAGTACGCGAAGGCGTTCCCGGACATGCGGATCAATGCGGTGGAGCCCGGCTACACCGCGACGGACCTGAACGGGAACATGGGTACGCAGACCGTCGAGGAGGGCGCCGAGATCATCGTCCGCATGGCGCAGGTCGGCCCGGACGGACCAACCGGAGGCTACGTCAGCGCCGAAGGCCCCTGCCCCTGGTAAGAGTGCCGCAAGCCCGCTCCCCCGTAGCATCGCCCGAGTGAAAGTCGTCGGGCGACCCAGACGACGTGCAGCTGCCGTGATCTGTGCGCCGTTTGAACGCCGACCTGCGGGTAGGTGAGTAGCTCACGGCGTGAAGGGGGCGCCCGGCCGTCCACCCAGAAGAGAGCATCATGTCCTCTGACGCAATCGTGCTGTTGAAGGCCGACCATAAAGAGATCCGCCGCCTGTTCCGGGAGTTCGAAGCCGCGGGCGATCAGGCCGTCAAGAAGAAGGCCAAGCTTGTCAAGCAGATCATCGAACTGCTTACTGTGCACACGTACATCGAGAATGAAGTGATGTATCCCGAGGTCCGCGCTCTGCTCCCAGACCTCGAGGATGACGTGCTCGAGTCTTATGAAGAACATCACGTCGCAGATGTGCTCTGCATGGAGCTCTCCGGGATGGCAGCCGATGCCGAGCGCTTCGACGCCAAGACCACCGTGCTGATCGAGAACGTGACGCATCACATCGAGGAAGAAGAGCAGGAGTGGTTCCCGAAGGTGAGGGCCGGGCTCAGCCGTAAGCAGCTTCAGGAAATCGGTGCCAGACTCGAGCAGGCCCGGAAAAAAGCGCCCCGGTCACCCGCGCAACCCAGCGCGCTGAAGAAGACAGTCAACACCGTCATCTCCTGACCCGCGCCAAGCCGCCCCGAGCCCGGCGGTCTTGGGAGGGACTCCAGGCGGGAGGAAGAAGGGACGCTGAAGCATGTGGGTTTTTCTATCTGCCCGGCTGCGGACCTGGCTGCTGCTGGCCATCGCACTGCCGCTGGCGCGGCTGCTTGTCCATCGCCTCGCTGTCGCCGTTGAACGCCATGCCCCATCCGCCCGTACGGCGAAACTGCTCCGTCAGACCGACTCGGCAGTGACCGCGGTGTCCGGGCGCTCCCGGCGCAGTGCCAGACGCTGAGCACGCCTTCTCCCAGCCGAAGGTGGCCATGATGGCGATCAGGCACAGGTCGAGCTGGGCGTCCCACCAGCTGCCGGTGGCGACTCCGGATGCCTCGAGGGCGGCCCGGAACCGGCCGATGGCCGCCTGCTTGGGTTCGGGCAGCCGGGCCCGGTTGAGGGCCAGGTACCAGCACAGGTCCCAGCAGGCGGGGCCCGAGCCGGGGTATGCCCAGTCCAGCAGGATGGTGCGCCCGTCGGGGTGCGTGCCGAGGTTACCCATCTTCCAGTCTCCGTGCAGGAAGGTGCGCGGCGTGGCGGCCAGCGGCCCGGTGACAAGGTCCGGCCTGTCATGGATGAGCCGGGCGAGCCCGACAGTACCGGTGACCGGCCAGGTAGGGAGCGCCATCCAACGTTAGCGGCGGCGATCGGCGCAGGGACATCGGCGGCCAGCAGCTCGGAAGCGATGTTGTCTGGCGCGAAGAACCGTATCCGCTGCTCCATCGTGGTCAGGCCGATGTCGTCGTCCCAGCCCCAGAACGCGCGGCTGAGATCGGCCATGTGCTCGATGAAGCCGGCGTGCTGGCTGGCCGGCACGACAGTATCGCCCTCGGGGACCAGGAACGCGCCGACGTCGCGCATGAGGATCGTCAGCACGGCGTCGTCGCCCGCACCGTTGACCTGCATGGCCACCCCCGTGTGGTCGATGCAGCCGGGCGAGCGGGCCATCATCCCGGACCGCCAGACCAGGTAGGGCGTGGAGCAGCCGCGACCGGCCGCTG
Organism: uncultured Actinomycetes bacterium; assembly: GCA_963822825.1. Lineage (GTDB taxonomy): Bacteria > Actinomycetota > Actinomycetes > Streptosporangiales > Streptosporangiaceae > JAWWPY01. The sequence goes on from CAWGIW010000002.1 coordinate 401,157, forward strand.
CTCATTGTCCTGGACGACCTGCACCTGGCGGATGCGGCCGGGCGAGCACGACGACGCGATGGCCGCCGCGCAGCGACTGACCACGATCGCCATGCGCTCGGGGGTCACCGAGTTCGAGGCGATGACCGACTTCGACGCCGGTGCGGTGGCCTTCGCAGCGGGCGAGGACGAGAACGCGATCCAGCGGCTCGACGCCGCCCTGTCGGTGCCGGCGACCCGCCACTTCTCCCGGCCGGCCGCCCGGTTGCTGCTGGCCGAGGCTCGGCTGCGGGGCGGCGACCCGGCCGGCGCCGAACGGGAACTGGACCTGATCCCGGCCGAGCCGGTGACCGCGGCCGACCTGCCTGACACCCTGGTCGCCCGCCTGGTCCGGATCGAAGGATTGCTCGCCGCCGAGCGCGACGACCCCCAAACAGCGCTGACCCGGTTCGCCGAGGCGGAATCGGCTTGGCGACGACGGCTGGGCCCGGGCGGCCTCCCAGGGGATGCGGTCACGATGAACCTGGTCGACCTGGGCCGCCCCGCGGTCGCCGGCCTGATCGAGCCCGCCGTCGAGCTGGGCCGGGTGCTCGCCGACCGCGCCCTGGTCCTGCGTGCGGCGGGCTGCCATGGGGAAGCGGCAGCCGCGGCGGCGGAGGCCGCCGAACTCGCCGAGGCCATGGCGTTCACCGGATACCGGAGCCAGTTGGACATCGCCGCGTCGGGAGCATGAGATGGCTGAACCTCAGACGAAGTTCCACGCCGAGGCAGCCTGCGCGGCTCCGGCCCGGGAGGTGTGGAAGCTCCTCTATGATCCGGTGCGGTTCGCCCGGTGGTGGCCGGGTTGGGAACGCATTGAGCCAGGTGAAGGCTCGGCGCTGACCCGTTACGACGCGCGCTGGCCCGACTTTGCCTACCCGGCCACCGTCTCCTCCGACCCGTCCAGCGGACGGGTCGTGGTGTCCTGCCTGTTGTCAGACATCGTGCACACCTGGAGCATCGATCCCAGCGGCAGCGGCTGCCAGATCAACGTTGTCGTGACGATTCCCCCGGCCGAGGCCGATCGCACCGGCGACACTGCCGACGTGGTGAGACAGGCACTATCCGCCCTGGTCAGCGAGGCCGAATCTGAGCTCGAAAGAGGATCTCGCGAACAGCCCCTACCACCAGTTCTATGACGCTGTGGCTGGCCGACGCCTGAGGACAAGGCGTCCGCCTCGTGGATCGCTGTCTCTGCTCCCCTGGTGTCAAGGGGGGTGGCCAGGATCGCTGGCCCGCCCGTGCCACCCGTCAGACGCTCGTAGAGATGCCGTTGAACACGATTTTCAATTTGTCGCCGAGCGCGGTGACCGCCACCACGATCACCGCCGCGATCAGCGCCATCATCAAGCCGTACTCAACCGCGGTCGCGCCGAGGTCGTCCCGGCGCAGCTGGTGGCTGATGAAGTTGAGCATGTAGACGTAGTACCTAAGCACCTTGGACTCCCTTCTAGGTCGGCGTCCGGTTCCAGGTTGGCGCCCGGATGATTACGCTAGGTATTCATACTATCACTGATTGTATCGCAGCGCGATACAATCAGTGATCGATCTGAGTGGCCCCCCAGCGAACATTGCGCGGGCCTGCCGGAGCCGGGCCTCGGCAGCAAGGGGGTGGTTGAGGCCGTTTCAGCTGCGGGCTGGGCTGGTCCAGCGGGCCACGAGCGCGTCGAGGACCGGCCTGAGGTTCTGGAGCTCGTCAAGGTGAGCGGCGGACAGCTGGGCCAGGCATGAGTAATCAGGCCGGTGGCGCCGCGCTGCCGGATCGTGGTGCCCGCAGTGCCAGGAACACGATCACAACCAGTCGGGATGAGACCCGCGTCGGCGAGAAGCTCAGCGCAGCGCGGTCAAGCGTTCGGGTTGTCGGCGATGTGATTGGCGGCGATATAGCCGAAAGTCATGGCCGGCCCGATGGTTGAGCCAGCGCCTGCGTAGCTGTGTCCCATGACGGCGGCGCTGGCGTTGCCGGCCGCGTACAGCCCCGGGATGACCGAGCCGCCCGTGGTGAGTACCCGCGCGCTGGCGTCGGTGACCAGCCCGCCTTTCGTGCCGAGGTCACCAGGAACAATCTTGAACGCGTAGAAGGGCGGCAGCCACAGGGCGGCGAGGCAGGAGTTCGGGGTGACGGCCGGGTCGGTGTAGTAGTGGTCGTACGCGCTGTTGCCCCGGCCGAAGTCGAGGTCCTGGCCGGTGACCGCGAAGCCGTTGAACCGGGCGACCGTGGCCTCCAGCGCCACCGCCGGAACCCCGATCTGCGCCGCAAGGCCCGCGAGCGTGGAGGATTTGAACAACGCTCCGCTGGAGTACCACGAAGCGGGGAACGGCAACGTCGGGAGGACGTCCCGGAACAGGTAGCGGTCGCGATAGTTCTGGTCCACGATCAGCCACGCGGGGATGTCCGGCGCGGTGGCGTTGAGCCGGTACATGGCGTGCACGACGTCGCTGTACGGCGCTGCTTCGTTGACGAACCGGACACCGCTGGCGTTGACCATGAGGCCACCGGGCAAGGTGCGTTCGGCCAGGCAGAAGTACGGCTCGTCCGGCAGCGGGATCGTCGGCCCCCACCACGAGTCGTCCATCAGGTTCAGCGCGGCGCCGATATCGAGGCCCGCCTCGATTCCGTCCCCGGTGTTCGACGCGGCACCGACCGTCCAGTCGATCCCGATGGGCTGCTGCTGGTATTGATCGCGCATAGCCAGGTTGTGCTCGAAGCCGCCGGAGCCGACGATGACCCCGCGGGTGGCGTTGATCTGCAACTGCGCGCCGCCCTGCGTCGCTATCACGCCGGTGACGCGGCCCGCGGCGCTGACTTGCAGGCTGACCAGCGGGGTGCTCAGCCATACCGGCACGTTGGCCGAGAGCAGCCCGGCCCGCAGCCCTCCGGCGAGGGCCTGGCCCATGGTGAGCGGCTTCACCCCGGCGAGGACGGCAGCCAGGTACCGGCTGACGGTCTCGGCGGCGACCCCCGCTCCCTGCGCGTTGACCGCGGCAATGTTGATCCACTTGTAGTCGGCGCTATAGACAACCTCGCCGGCCGGGACGGGGATGTACGCCGGGTTGAGGTGGGCGAGCTCGCTGCCGAGAAGATTCCCGTTGAACATGGCCGGCTCGATGGATCGCCCGTTCGGCATCCCGCCGGGCAGCTCCGGGTAATAGTCGGAATAACCTTCCATCCAACGGAAACCCAGCGGGCTGTTGTTCATCAGGAAGGAGATCATGGCGGGGCCGTTGGCCAGGAAGGCCGCCTGCCGGTCGGCGGGTACCACCGCGCCGACCACGGCCGCGAGGTACTCAGCCGCCTTGGCCGGCGTATCTGGCACCCCGGCCGCCAGGATCACCGAGTTGTTCGGGATCCAGATCCCCGCTCCGGACCGGGCTACCGAGCCGCCGAATGTGGCCGCCTTCTCGATCACCACGACCGACAGTCCCCGTTTGGCCGCCGTGAGCGCGGCGGCCATCCCCGAGGCCCCCGCGCCGGCCACGACGACGTCATAGGTCAGGGTGGCGGCCGAGGCTGAGACGCGGTTCAGGGCACCCGAACCGACGACCAGGGCCCCAGCGGCGACAGCGCCCCGCAGCACCTGCCGTCGGCTGTAGCCACCCGACTGAGGTCCCGGTATGCCAGCGGAAGCACTCTGACGTGCGGGCATAGCAAATCCCCTTCGATGTGAACCGCGTTGCACCTCGGGCCGGGCCCACCGGCGACGGAATGGTCAGGGCGGGTATCCGGCACATCGGGAGCCTGCGCGCCTGGTGGTAACACTTCGGTCTAACCAAGCATGCGCTTGCTTGGCTCGATGTCAATGGCTTCCAGGCCGCACATCGCGGCGGCGGCCCCGCGGCCGGCTGAACCGGCCGCCCGGGGCCGGCTAACCGGCGGGTTTCTCCTCACGCACATCCCGAAACGGACGGGTTCCGGAGCGCTGAATTATCCGCCTTTCCTCACGACAGGATCTCGATGCCGTTGACCTGGGCGTTGTCCTTGACGGTGGTGAACTGGATCGTGATCTTCCCGGTGCTGTCCGCGGCGACCGTGAACTGCTCGACCACTGCCTTGTACTCGGCGCCGGCGGTGGCCAGGATGTCGAAGTTGGTCAGCACCTGCTGTCCGTTGATGATGACGTTGAAGATGCGCGAGCCGGCCGCGGTCCAGTAGGTCTCCGCGAAGTGCAGGCGCACCGTGTAGCTCGCGCCCGCGGTCAGGCCGGGGACGGTGTAGCTGAAGTTGCCGTAGCGGTTGCTCTGGTAGACGCCCTGGGGCGCGGGATTGGTCACGCCGCTGGTGTTGATCGCGTTGGTGACGCTCGCGGTCGAGCCGCCCGTGAAGGCCTCATCGGCCGCGAACGGCGCGACCGCCGGGCCACCGGAGTTGATCTGCACGGCCCCCGGGGGTGGCGGTGGCGGGGTCGTGCCGCCCGACAAGATCTCGATGGCATTGACCTGGGCGTTGTCCTTGACGGTGGTGAACTGGATCGTCATCCGGCCGGAGCTGTCAGCCGGCACGGTGAACTGCTCGACCACTGCCTTGTACTCGGCGCCGGCGGTGGCCAGGATGTCGAAGTTGGCCAGTACCTGTTTTCCGTTGATGGTGACGTCGAAGGTGCGCGAGCCAGCGGTCGTCCAGTATTCCTCGGCGAAGTGCAGGCGCACCGTGTAGCTCGCGCCCGCGGTCAGGCCGGGCAAGGCGTAGGTGAAGTTGCCGTAGCGGTTGGTCTGGTAGACGGCCTGGGGCGCGGGGTTGGTCACGGCGCTGGTGTCGATCGCGTGCGAGGTGGCCGAAGTCGCACCGCCCGTGAAGCCCTCATCGGCCGAGAACGGCGAGACCGCCGGTCCGCCCGAGTTGATCTGATAGCCCCCCGGCGGCGGTGGCGGCGGGGGTGTGGTCGTGGAGAGCAGGCCGAAGATCGCCAGGCTCGATGACAGTCCCACGAACACTTGGCCGTTCGTCACGACGGGTGAACTGAACTTCACGTATCCGCTCAGGCCGTCGCGGCTCGCATCCTGGCCGCTGTTGTATAGCTCGTCCGCCAGGTTGCTCGCGTCATAGGCGTGCAGTTCCGAGCCGTAGTCGATTTTCCAGACGATGCCGGTGCCTGCCGCGGTTCCGTTGCTCGACACGACCGCGGTGCCCCCGTTGCCGTCTGTCGACGTGGAGGTGGGGGTGGTCGAGAGCTTGCTGCCGTTCCAGGAGAATGCCCAGGTCGGGCCGTTCACCGATGTGTAGTACACGTACTGCCCGGTGGGGCCATTCCAGAACGCTGGCGTGCTGAAGTCTGACCCAACGGTCCCTGGTGGCAGTTCCTGCTGGACCTTGTCGATGTCGGTGCGGTTCTCTTCAGCGGATCCGTTACAGGTGAGATTGGGGTCGGCGGTATATTTCCCCATATTCGTCGTGCTGACCACGTAGGGACGGCCCTCCTTGCCCGCTGCGGTCAGCGCGTTCGCCCCGGGAATCAGCAGCGGGCCTCCTGCGCCGAGGTCCTGGTCGCCTGCGTTGAGGCAGCTCTGGTTGAAGGGCGTGAAGTAGTCCTGGTTCTGCAGCGCGGCATTCAGCCGCACGAAGCTGTCGCCGTAGTCGGGTCCGCCTGTGCTGGCATCGAAGGTGCCATTACCGCTCACGTAGTACAGGTTCCCGCTGCTGTCGGCGACCAGCCCGGCGTCGCCGCCCCAGATTCCTCCCTGTATCCCATTAGGGGTCACGGCGTAGGCATTCACCTGCGAGAACGAGGACCCGTTGTAGTTGTAGCTGAGGATCCAGCCGTGATAGTTCCCGACGTCACAGAACGAGGAGAAGGCGATGTAGATATGCCCGTTCGCGAATACGAGGCTCGCGCGCTCCCGATTGATACTGGCCTCGAAGTGAACCATGCCGCCTGAGCTGTCGGCGCCCGTCCCCGGTGCTGATGCTTGTATGACGATGGGCGGGCTTATGTCCTGCCCGGTCAGGATATTCAGCGCATGCAGGCGATAGACAAGAGTGCCGCCTTCGTCGTCGTAGGAGACGACATACATCGTGTTCGTGCTGGGATCGATGACCGGCGTGCCGGTGATGCCGATGATCGGCGTCAGGTCGCCGCAGTTCACGAGGCCGTTGGGAACCGCCGTGGCGCCGTTCGGCAACAGGCTGGTCTTCCAGAGCGGCGCCCCAGCGCTGGTGGCGTCGGCGTCGAACGCGTAGACGGTATCGTTCTCCGTGGCCGCGAAGACGACGTTGTGGACGCCGCCGGCGATGGTGAGATTCGGGACGTAGAGCGGCTGCGCATACAATTGCCCGTCAACCGGATATGAGACTCGCCTGCCGAACTGAGACACGTTGACGTTGGATGTGTTCAAGACAGTCTCATTAAGATACTGCCCCGTGCGGCCGTTATCATTTCTGTACGTCGTCACCGCCGTGCCTGCCGCCGCCGCATAAGCCGCTGGCTGCGCAAGGTTCACTGCGATCGTTGCTCCCGTTACAAGCAGGAGCAACGCGACGCACAATGCCCCGAGAGCGGATCGCTTTGATTCCGTGGCGCTGTCCGATGAAGTTAACTCACGCATCGTGCATCTCCTTCGCCGCAACCGGCGCACGGGCTTCATAGATCTCCCTCGGGTTGGGTGGCGGGGCCCCACGAAGCGGATTGCTCAGCCGCGATGGGCTCTGATGATGTCCGCGCGGCGTCAGCCGCTGGGCTTGATCACCCGAGCCCGGAGAGGACTCGACGCTGACGGTTCCGTACTTGTGACACGGCTTAATTTATGACGTGAGTTAAGCCCCGGGGGAACCGCGCTGTCAAGAGGCAGCCACCAACTTCCCGGGCGCGGCGAGTGAGCCACGCCTGCTCGGCGGAGCAGCCCCAGATCCGGCATCCGGCGTCCAGCCCAGGCCAGTCAGCCCCGGCCCCCAGGCCAGTCAGCCCGGCAGCCAGGCCGACGGGGGGCCAGCCCGCTGCGGGCGCGGGCGGCGCGTGTTAAAACTCGCGGGCCGATCTCTTGACGGCCCTGTCACATCGAGGTTAAATCAAGCCATGAAAAAAGACGTGAATTAAGGAGTGACCCCGAGGGCCGGGCCCCTGATAACACCGCACTGATCGGCCCTGGACGAGCGCTCTCCCGGGGCAGCACCGCAGCCTGCGTTGGATGACGTATCAGCCGTCGGAGCAGGCCGACTGATGGGAGCTCACATGTATAAAGCGCTTCGCCGCGTGCCCGGGGCATTCGCAGCCTTGCTGGTCCTGGGTTCCCTCGGATTAGGGGCCTCGGCGGCACAGGCCCAGACACTGGCGCCGCGAACCGCGGCGTGCACAGTTCCAGCCCCGCCGGGCGAGGAACTGCACGCGAACCCCGACTCGTCCATCACCCTCATATTGACCGCCAGCCCCGGTGCTACCAGTTACAACATCTACCGGAGCACCACGTCAGGCGCCGAAGGCAGCGTGCCGTACGCAACCACCACCGCCACCACCTATGTTGACAAGAACCTCAGCAGCACGCCGATCTACTTCTACGAGTTCACCGCGGTGAACTCGTGTGGCGAATCCGCCCGTACCCCAGAGGACGCTTCCAAGACCCCGCCGCCGATCGGCACGGGCGGCAACGTCGCCGGCGTGGCCTCCGGTAACAGCGAGATCTACTACTGCAAGGACGCCCTGCTCGGTGGCTTCGACTGGTTCCAGACATTGACTGGCTGGTTCCCCCAGGTGCTCGGCTCCTCGGCGGCCCTGTCGCCAGGCGGCCAGGTCGTGGACATGGCCTACGCCACCAACGGCAGCATGACGTTCAATAACGTGGTCGTGCCGGCCAGCGGCCTGTACACCATCGACTGGCGCTACGCCTTCCAGGGCGGCCTGTTCCCTGGAGTCACCAACCGGCAAATGGGGCTGAAGGTCAACGGCACCGTCATCACCACCACTGAACGGTTCCCGATCACCGGCAGCTTCGAGACCTACCAGCATTCTTCGCTGCAGGTGCACCTGAACGCGGGCGTGAACTCCGTCAGCATGCTGGCCGTCAGCGACCACGGGGTCTCCCGGGTCGACGAGATGACCGTCACCCCCGCGACCGCATCGGTCCCGGCCTGCCCGACCAGCCTGACCGTCACCCCCGGCAACACCACCGCGACGCTGTCCTGGATCGCCAGCGCCAGCGGCGGCCCCACCTCTTACACCATCTACCGGGGCACCAAGTCCGACGGCGAGGCCACCACCCCCGTCGCTACCACGAACGGGACGGCCACCACCTTCACCGACACCGGCCTGAAGAACGGGACCACCTACTTCTACAACGTGGCCGCCAATAACGCCGTGGGCATCTCCCCCGACTCGAACGAAGTCTCCGTGACTCCGGCCAGCGGATCAGGCGGATCAAGCGGATCAGGCACCCCACTGTCCCAGGGGCAGCCTGCCACCGCATCGTCGGTGCAGGCCGGGTACCCAGCATCTAACGCCGTCGATGGGAACCTGTCTACTCGCTGGTCGAGCGCCTTCAGTGACCCGCAATGGCTGCAGGTCGACCTCGGCGCCACCCACGTCATCAGCCAGGTCGTCTTGAACTGGGAAGCCGCCTACGCCAAGGCCTTCCAGATCCAGACGTCCAACGACGCCGTGACCTGGACGACCATCTACTCCACCACCACCGGCACCGGAGGCATGCAGACCCTCCCGGTCAGCGGCAGCGGCCGCTACGTCCGGATGTATGGCACCCAGCGGGCGACCGGTTACGGCTACTCGCTCTGGGAGTTCCAGGTTTACGGCAGCTGAGCAAGCCGGGGCCGCGAGCGACCTGCGCTCGCGGCCCTGGCCAGCCGGGCGGGGACGTCACCGGCCAGGGAAAGGGGGGCACCGAAGGGAACAAGCGAGATGGACGCAGAGGATCTGAAGGGCATAGTCATGAGCCGGCGGTCGGCCCTGAAGAGGACCGCGGCCACGGCATTCCTCGTCTCCCAGGCCACGCTGCTCGAGCAGCTCGCCTGGCCCGTCGTGCGGCCGGCCGCCGCGGCCACCACGTTCTCCGACATCCAGTTCGCCATGGGCGGCCTCATCAACCCGGCACAAGTGCTCAATGACGGGGCGGGCAACGTCACCGCCCAGTTCCCGCCCACCTACGCGCTGCTGCTTCCGGCCAAGCTGACCCGCACCCCGACCGTGACCGAGAAGCACCTGCTCGGCCACGTCCTGTACACCATCGAGGACAACTTCCCGGCCAGCCCGGCCGGGGTGCTCATCTTCTCGGTGTCTTACGGGCTGCCGTACTTCAACCGGCTGTCGCAGTCGGTGGTCAGCGCCCACATGCCGCACCTGCTCTCCGATCCGAGCCGCTTCGTGCTGGAGGAGGCTGCTCCTTCCCCGACCGATGTCGCGGGCGGCCTGGTGGGCGGCCCGAAGGCCCCGAATCCCGGCATCACCAAGGACCGGTTCAACGTCAACGTGACGATCGAGAACAACGACATGCTCTTCCACTTCCGGAGCGACTCGATCGCCAACCTGACGAACGTCAGCCTGTGGCTGCAGGGCAGCAACAATCTCAATGGCGCGCACCTGTCCTCGCCCAACTTCAACGGGCTGATCAGCTACGGGACGCCACGCATTCAGTTCGTGCAGGTCGGGCTGCCGCGCAAGATGGCCGACCAGTCCGGCTTCGAGTTCGCGCCGAGGATGAACCCCAATTCCTCGATGGCGATGGGCTTCGTTGACCAGCAGGTCAACGCGGCCGGGCCGCCCGAGATCTGCACGTTCGCCGGGAACTCGTCGGCCAGGCTCAGCGACGCCGACGCGGGCGATTACTTCGACAACGGCTCCATCGCCCATTTCTCGCACAATATCGAGGACCTGTACCAGTTCTACAACACGCCCGGCCAGGACGCGCGGCGGCCCGACGGCGAGCCATTCACCGAGCGATGCCAGTACATGTTCCGCTCCAACCAGCTCGGGACCAGTAACGGACTCCCGGCGTCCGGCCATGCCGACCAGTACACCAACGGCGGCGGCCCGGCCTACGTCAACAATGTCTTCCAGGGCACCAACGCAGCCGCGGCCGGCGCCCAGGACAGCGCCGGGGTGTTCTCGCCCAGCAACGCGACCATCAACGCCACCTTCCAGGGCCAGCCCCGCATCGGGCATGAGGCGGCATTGCAGCAGATCTCACGGGCACCAGATGGCACCCCGATGCACATCCGCGCCGACGGGCCCGGGCTCGACGGCATGGACGTGCCTGCCTTCACGCCCTACCCGGGCCAGGCCAGCCTGCCCACGGGCAGCGCCCAGTTCAAGCTGCAGTTCCTGATCTACGTGCCGAGCGCCGACTTCTTCGCCCGCATGCGCACCGCCCAGGCGGCGCAGACCCTGCAGCAGCAGTTCCTCCATGGCGCAGACGACGACAACGGTCTCGAGCGATTCATCACCGCGACCCGGCGCCAGAATTTCCTGGTCCCGCCCCGCCGGAACCGGGCCTTCCCGCTGATTGAGCTCGCCTGACAGACCTGCCCCGGCGCAGGTGCCTCCCCTGCCGATCGGATCCGATAGATCGCCAGGTCTTCCGGAGTTAGGGCTGGGGCTCGATGTCGAGGTATCCGTCATAGGCGCGGATCGTCACGAGGAAGTGCTGCAGGAAGCCCTCGAGCCCGGCCAGGCCAAAGGGGTGAGGCCATGGATCGCAAAACCAGACCGGTGCGTCCCAGGAGAATTCGCTGGTGCCGTCAGCCACCGTCAGGTTGACGCGCGCCAGTGCGCCGGAAGTCTTCACCCCACCGATGTAGAACTCCTCGGTCAGGGCACCGGACAGCTCAATCCCGGCCAGCGGGGCAAGTTCCGCGCTCATCCGGGTTCGCAACGCACCCGTGTCGAGCAGGCACTCCATGGGCGCATCCGCTAGCCCTTCCAGGGCGATGTCAACGACGGGCCGCGGTGTCAGCGCCCCGCCACCCGCAGCCGGCAGCGCCCGGAACGCGAATCTCAATGCGGGGCCGCGCCGGTGATGGCATGCCCGGAGTCCGGGACGCGGAACATGGACTGCGCGCGCTGCCGGTGCTGGGCCAGCCAGGCCACGACTTCCTTGGCCGAGGGGGCGGCAACGAGCACCTCATCGCCGCGCACTGCCACCCACAGGCCGATAAAGGGGCGTAGTGCCTCCACCAAAGACTCCGGCCGCCCGGCAGCGCCGGGCACCGCTGGCCGTGGCGGCGCGGCGGCTGAGGGGGGCGCCGGGTGGTGTCCCCGGGGGCTGGCCGCTCGCGCGGCGGTGAAGCCAAGGCGAGTCAAGGCCCGGCGCGCCTGATGGGTCGTGAAATCGGCCCGGTCGAGCCCGGTTACCAGGGCCAGGACCTGCTTCGGTGGCCAGCGCCGGCCGTTGATCACTACGAAGTGCTCTTGGATCGGCTCGGGCAGCTTTCCCTGGAGCGCCGCCTCCACGCTCCGGGAGTCCAGGTCAAAGTGGTGGCCCGAGACCGTCATGGTCGTCAGGGATGTCTCCGATTCGTATTCTCCGTGGCGTATTCTCTGAACTTTCTCTACGGTAGACGGCTTGGCCGGGGCCGCGCAACCCACTAGCCAGGAGGGCCGACAGCTGCGAGGAGCGGGCGGAGCGCCTGCTGGGTTAGCGCGTGCCGGTGAGTGTGGTCCTGGGGTGGACCGGGAGCAGCACAGGCCGTCGTGGGATCTGGCTGAAGTTGAAGTCGCTGATCAGGTTGCCGAGGATTTTCTCGTTCTCGCGGACATCCGGTCTCGGGTCAGGCCGGCCGTCGCTCGAGGGGTCGATGCGCTGGCCGTTGAGGAAGTCGTCCTCGATAAACTTGTCATAGGCGTCAAAGCTGAGGATTTGGTGGTCGATGTGGCCGCGTTTGGCGTAGGGGCTGATGACGATGCCGGGTACACGCAGCCCGTAGCCGTTCTGGTCCACCGTCGGCGGGACCACATGATCGTAGAAACCGCCCCAGTCGTCCCAGGCCAGGAAGATCGCGGTGGAATCCCAGTCCGGGCTGTTCATCACCGCGTTGATCAAGCTGGTTACGTAGCTCTGCCCGTAGCTCACGGGGGCAGGAGGGTGCTCGCTGACCGCGCCCGACGGCACCACCCATGAGACGGCCGGCAGGTGTCCGCCCTTCGCCGCAGCGTAGAAGCGGTCGACCGACTGGATGTTTCCCAGCTGGTGATCGGCCTTTACCGTGTCGAACCAGGGCAGCGGGTTCCAGATGCCCGGGGTGTTCGAGTTCTGGCTGACGGGTGCGCACGTCAGCGCGGCATCGTCCTCGCAGTCCGGCTCGGTCCCGCTCACCACGTAGTAGCCCCAGCTGACGCGGGACTTGTGGAGCAAATAGGTCAGGTCCGTCCAGGCGTAGATGGGCTGGCCGTTCGTGCCGGGATTCGTCGCGCCGGCCTGGCCGCCGTAATAGGCGGGGGCATCCGGCGGCCGCTCCTGGTGCTTCGCCTGCACCGCGTTGTCGCAGCTCGACGGGTTGTCGTGCTGGGTGCAGTATGCGGACCACTCCGACACCAGGAAAAGGTGGGCCGGCAAGCTCCAGGAGGCGTTCGGTTCGAACATGTGGTCCTGGAGGACGAAATCGTTGGCGTAGGTCCAATAGTTCGGGATGTCGCTTTCTGTGTGATAACCCATGACGTCGGGCGTAGCTGAATTTGTGCAGGCTGGGTCGGTCGGATCAAGGCAGCCTTTCCTGCCGGACTCGGCTTGGCCGATGAACCCGTCCATCTTCCCAGCGTCAACGTCGGCCTTTGCGTTATTCGCCGAGTGCGGCCCGCCGCCGTTCACGTCGGCATGGTCGGCATAGGGTCTTACGCATTTCTTGGTGGCCGGATTGGTCACGCACACTGTCGGCTTGCCACTCTTCATCGGGATGCCGTCGGCACCCGGGAACGTGCCGAAGTAGGAGTCGAAAGACCGGTTCTCCTGCTGGATTACGATAACGTGCTTGATCTTGTGAATTCCGGCGGGCACCGTGTAGTGCCCGGTGGGGCCGCCCGGCACCGTCTCGGCATCACTACCGCACCCGACAGCCGCGAAGCCCAGAGTGGCCGCGGCGAGGCATAGGGTACAAGCGCGGAAGCGCCGCAGCGCACCGGGGCGCTTTCTGAACAGCCTCGAGGTCATGTCTTCCTTCCGCCTCCGTTCCTTCGCCAGACGCCTGGGCTGAGGCAGGTCACGGGCTGACGGCCGGGCCGGCTGTTTCCTGTGCCATCCGCTGCTGTACGACCTGCCGGATGTTCGCCGGGAGGGCCGAACCGCAGGCCGCGAAGACGCTTTGCTGCTTGGCCACGGCCAGGGCACGGAAAGCGTCCTTGACCTCTTTTGCGGTTAGCGCTGCTTCGGAAAAGCTAACGCCTTGTGACTTCATGCAGTTGACGACGTTCTGCAGCACGGCCTGCGAGATCTTCGGCTGCTTCGATTCCGACGGGGTCGCCGTGGCCGGGGCCGCGGAGGTGGTGACCGGCCCCGCGGCGGGTGAGGAACCGCCGCATCCGGCCACGGTGGTTACGCTGGCCGCAGCGAGGCTGACGGCGAGCAACACAGACAACGCGAAACGAGGGTTGGCGAACATGGTTCTCCTTGCGGGCATCACTGGGCGCGTTTGTTAGGATCGCCGTTCAAAGACGCAGAGCGTTCAGCGTGGAGGACCCGGTCCACGCTGTTCCGTTGGCCGGGTAGAAGTTGCAGTCATACCCGGCGTAGTAGAGTCTGCCGTCGCCGAATGGCGAAGGTCTGATGGTCCGGATCGATACGAATGCCTGGCCGGAGCGGATGGGATTGCCTACCGTGCCTGACGGGATGAAATCGGGTCCACCGAGGCAGCGCAGGGTGTAGGCCTGTGACGTTCCGTCATCGGTGCGGACAGCGAAGCATGCCGATGCGTCAAAATGCATTGTGCTGAAGGCGGTGGGACCACATTTCCCGGCCCGCGGGCAGCCTCCCTGGTAGCCCCATTCGAAACCGAATACCTGCCGGACGGCGCCCCCGATCTTCATCGTGGTGAAGTCGTTGTAGGAAGCGATCACGTAGCCGATCGAGCCGTTGCCAGACGCCGGAACCTGAGTGCCCTCGCTGGCCAGCATCTCCCGGATGCCCGGTATCGGCGCGAACTCGAGCACCGGGGTCAGCGCGGCCACCCCGTTACCTGGCGTACCGGTCGCGGACGCGGCAAGCTGGCCTCGCGGGAGGTGACTGATCCGGTACACATCTCCGCTCCCCTCGGTTGACAGCAGGAGCGCGGGCGCTCCGCCGTGGGAGACGCAGGTCAGGCCCCGCAGTCCGCTGTTGAATGCGCCGACCGGTGGCTCCTGGTACATAAGCACCCAGCGGGGGGCGCCGGAGGGAAGCGTGCCATCGTTGCGGCGGTACAGCTTCGTGTCGACCGTGACGTAGAGCGCGCCGTCACAGCCCGCGAACCCGGTGACCTTCTGCGTCTTCATCCCAGGCGATCCGGGCGGCCTCCCCGTCAGTTCCGGGGTGCTGCTGAACACCAGGGTGTGTTTCGCCCGGGACCAGGTGCCGCGGAGGATCCCGGCCGGGCTATCTCCCGCGTAGACCGACCACACCCCATTCGACTCGTGCGCTCCGAAGGACCTGACCTCGTCGGCCGTCAACGGCAGCACATATGAGTCAACCGGCGCGAAAGAAGTCGCGCCGTCCAGCAGCCACTGGATCCGCGACCGGCCGTCGATGATCGCCTGGGTGACCAGCAGCGAGTGTCCCGGCCCGAGGCCCTGGTCCGCGGGGATGGGAAATGAGTCGAGCGCCTGCACCCGGGTGGACCGGGTTTGCTCGAAGACCTTCCAGGGACTGTCGCTGGTGTCTTTGACCAGGATCTGGCCGGATGCCGGCGAGCCTGGGTATTCCCACTGGTCAGTCGCTGCGAAGAGGCGTCGCGCGTGCACGGCGAGCGCCATCACCTCGTTGTCATGGACGACCGGGGACGCACTGCCGCTCGCCAGCGGTGCCCGCACCGCCGGCACTGCGTACTCGTTCGACGCGCTCGGTGATCCTCCCCCGCCGCACGACGCGACGGCAAGCACACCGGCGAGGATGAGGCCGCCCGGGGCGGCGGTCCGCATTCCTGACATTCGAACCTTCTCCCAGCATGCATAGTGATCATTATTTAAATAATGTTCATTATGCGAGTAGAATCTACAACGTGGCTGAGGATGAGGCAAACCCGCAGGCGAACCCGCGGAGACGACTGACCCGGGCCGAGACCAAGGCGAGGACGCGCGATCAACTGCTCGATGCGGCGGCGCGCGCTTTCGCACAGAAGGGCTTTGCCGGAGCATCGGTCGAGGAGATCGCCGAGTCGGCCGGCTACTCGACCGGGGCGCTGTACTCCAACTTCAGTGGCAAGGAGCAGTTGTTCCTGGAACTGCTGTCGGCGCGGCGGTCAAGGGGGATGGCCAGGCAGGCCGCCATGGTCGCTGAGTTCCTGGAGAAGAAGACCTCTGGTGACGAGGACCCGCTCGACGCGATTTTTCAGTTCTTCGTCAAGGTCGCCGACAGGAACAGCGACTTCGCCGCGCTTCAGGCGGAGTTCTGGCTCTACGCGGTGCGCAACCCTGAGGCGATGGGGGTGATAGCCGCGAAGACGGAAGAGCGGGTCAACGCGCTCTCGCCCCTAGCCGTCGTCCTCATGGAGCGATTCGGCGTGGCCACGGAGGTCTCGCCGCAGGCGGTGACCAGGGTGGTCCTCAGTCTCTTCCAGGGCCTCATGCACCAGCATCGCATCGATCCCGCGGCGGTCCCAGACGACCTGCTTATCCAGGCGCTCCGGTGGCTCTTCACCGGCATGCGCCTGGCCGCGACCACAGACCCGCCCGGCTCACCGCACCCGCCGCCCCGAAGCGCTCGGTAGGACGAGCACAATGGCTCCCCTCAGTTCGTGAGCATGCGGGCACCGCGGTGCCAGGCCAGGAAGTGGCGTTCGACCCCGAGCACCGCAGCGTTCAGCACATATCCGAGGATGCCGAGCAGCACAATCCCGGCCCACAACCCGGTCAGGTCGAGGCCGCTGCTGGCGGCATTCATCTCGTAGCCGATGCCATTGCTGCTCCCCGTCAGTTCGGCGATCACCATCAGGACGAGGGAAAGCGAGACGCTTATCCGCAGCCCGGCGAAGAACTTCGGCAGCGTGGCGGGCACGATCAGCCTGGTCAGCCGCTGCCCTGCCGACAGCCGGAATGCCCGCGCGGTCTCTACCTGCAGCCGGTCCACTGACCTGGCGCCGTCCGTCGTGTTCAGCAGGATCGGCCAGATGGTGCCGAACGCGATGAAGGCGACCTCCATCTGAGTGCCGATCTTGAAGATCACAATGAAGACCGTGACCAGGGCCACCGCCGGCAGGGAGCGGCCGAAGTGCAAAATCGGGTCGAGGTAGCCCGACAGCGCTGCCGAGCGCCCGAGGGCGATCCCGAGCGGCAAGCCCACCGCGACCGCTATCGCCAGCCCGCCGCCGACACGGCCCAGGCTTGGCAGCACATTGCCGGTGGCATCGGGGGTCAGCAGCAGGTGGCTGACCGGCCCGGAGAACCAGAGGTGATACATCCGCGCCACAATCGCTGATGGCGGCGGAAAGAAGGGGCTCTGCCGCCAGCTGGCCCATGCCTGCCATGCGCCCAGCCCGGCGGCGAGCACAAGCCAGCGCCGGAGCGATCGCCGGCCCGTCGCGGCGATCCGGCTCATCTCTTCCTGCTCCCCGAGACTCTGCTCGCGGATATAGGCGCGATGCCACGGCAGCATCCGCCGCCCCGACCAGACAAGCAACCCGTTCACCGCCAAGCCGAGCACGCCGGCCCACAGTGCCGCGGCGAGAACGAGGGCAGTATTCCCCCCGCTGGCGTTCGCGTCCGCGATGAAGGCGCCGATCCCGTTGCCGTCAATACGGCCGGTCACGACACCAGTACCGATGTTAAGGATGATCGCGATCGACGACGCCACCTGAATCCCGGTGAGGATGAACGGGGCAGCGGCTGGCAGCGAGACGCGCCGCAGCACATCGAGCCGCCCGAATCCGAACGCGCGAAGCGTCTCCTTCGCCACCGGATCGACGTCACCGACCCCGTAGATCGTATTGAAGAGCACGGGCCAGATGGCCGCGTAGACGATCAGGGTGACGTTCATCCGCATCCCGGGGCCGAGGATCAGGGCAGCCAGCGGGATGAGCGCGACGGCTGGGATGGGCCGCAGGAACTCCACCACCGCATGCGTGGCGGTGCGCACGCCCGGCACGCTGCCGAGCACCAGGCCGGATGGCACCGCTACGGCCACCGTGATGGCCAGCCCCACCGCCCACGCCTCGGTCGTGGCAGCAAGGTCCCCGAGGAACCGCGGGTTACCCGCCAAGCCGACCGCCCGGGCCAGCACCGCGGAGGCCAGTGGCAGAACCGACGGGCTGATCGCGCCGCTGCGGCCGAGCACCTCGGCGAGCACCAGGAAGGCCGCGACGCCGACCAGGCCGCGAGCCCACGTCGCGGCGAGGACACCCCGGGCCCGCGACGGCGCACCGGATTCGTTGCTCATCGTCATGCACTCCCACGCCCTGGCCGACGTGATTGGCGGCCCCAGGCGAAGGGTGGCGGGGCGGCCGTTCCGCTAATCAGTCGCTGCCCGCCCGGCTGGCGGTCAGGTAGGCCATTTGGATGTGGCGCAGCAGGCCGCCATCAGGCTCACGGAGGCCCTCGGCCATGGCCAGAGCCTCCGCGCGGGCCTCGGCCAGACGCTCGCCGGGGATGTGCCGCCAGGTTACCCAGGGCCCCTCCGCCACGGCGGCCTCCCACCACTGCTGCGGGCTGTCATAACGGACGGTGACCGTCTCGACAGTCGTGGCGATGCCCGTGTATCCGCTGGCTTCGAGCATCGCCTCGGTCTCGGAGAGCGGGCCGGGCCGGTGGACATAGGTCTCGAACCCGGCGGCATCACCGGCGTAGGCGTCCACGGCGGCGAGGACCGGGGACCATCGCGGATCCGGGCCCGCACCGCGGGAAAACGCAAGCGTGCCGCCCGGTACCAGCAGCTCGTGCCACCGCGCGAGGGCGGCGGTCGGGTCCGCCAGCAGGTAGAACAGCAGGGAGGCGAGGATCGCATCGAAACTGGCCGGGCCGAACGGAGGGCTGGCGGCATCGCCCGCGAGCAGCGTGACGGAATCGCCCAGGCCCTGGCGCCCGGCCTCGCGTTCCGCGCGGGCAACCATCCGGGAGGCGACGTCGATGCCGGTGACGTGACCGCCTGGGGCCACGGCCAGCGCGGCCTGGATGAGGACGGCGCCAGCGCCGCACCCGGCGTCCAGCACCCGCCAGCCCGGCTGGAGCCGGGCAAGGCCCACGAGCCGGGAGGCAACCGGCCCGGCGAACTGCGGACCGGCACTGTCGTACCGGTCTGCGGCCTCGTCAAACGCCGCCGCCACGTCCGCGGTCATCTCGGTTCCCGATCCAGTCACCTCATGTCCCGGTGATCGACTTGACGCTGAACCGCTGCTTGAGCTGGCCATACTGCAGCATCAGGTCGGCGACACGCTGGAGCTGTACCGCGTCCGCGGTAGTCGGGAAGAGCCCAGTGGCCATGACCCCGGTGATATCCGGGCTCAGGTGCAGCTGAGTGGTAAAGGCCTGCTGAAGGACGGTCAGGTTCGTGGCGGCGATCGCATTGGCCTGCTCGATCGCCTTCGCAAACGCCGCCGCGGTGCGCGGGTACTTAGCCGCCCAGGAGGCCAGCACGCCGTATCCCGCAATCGGGAAATCCTGGGTCGCTCCCGTATCGATGTCGGCCAGTTCCTGGACGCCGTACTTCTTCACCGCCTCGGTAAGGTACGGCTCGATCTCGTACGCCGCGTTCACCCGGCCGACGGCCAGCGCGGCGGACATTGCCGGAAACGGGATGACGGCGAGATGTACCTGGCTGGGACTGACCCCGTAGGAGCTGAGCGCGGTATACAGCAGGTCGGTGGTCTCGCTGTTCGGCGCGTTGACCGCGATGGTCTTGCCCTTGAGGTCGGCCAGTGTCCGGATGCCACTGTGTGCCGGGACGATGACCTCCTGCACGTGCGGGCCGAGGGAGTACCCGGCGGCCAGGATGCGCATCTTCGCGATCCCGGCCGCGGCCGCGGTGATGTAGGAGGTGTACTGGCCGGAAGCCACGTCCACGCTGCCGTGCAGCATGGCTGGGATCACCGTGGACGAACTGGTGACCGTCTGGATCGTCACGTGCAGGCCCTGCTTGCCGAACAGGCCCTTCTCCTGCGCGATGTACAGGCCCGCCGCGCCCTCCCCGGGCACCGCCGCCACCATAAGATCCTTCTTCTCCGGCCCGGCTGACTTGGTGGTGCTGGCCGTGCTGCCGCAGGCGGCGACGGCTAAGGCGGTGCCAGCGATCACGAGCACCGCGAGCGTGTGGCGCACGGGACGGTGGCCGCCGCGACCGCCGCTAGTAACTCTCATAACGCTCCTTAGCTGCTATGGCGAACCTAAAGGTCGCGGCGCCGCTGGCAGGCGGCGGGACCGAATCTGCACAAACATCGCAGTGCTGACTGAAGTGGCTGACTGAGTGGCGCGGGGGCTCGCTGAAGTTTGGAGCCGCGGTGCGATCTGCCTGCAGACACTGATTGGCCGCGGGCGCATGGGCGCTACCGTATCCGAACACCTACCCCAAAGGCACTACGTCATGGGAAGTCATCTTAAATCGTGATCCTTCGGCGTATCTGGTCTAAAGTGGGGCCAACATCTGGGCGCACCATTCCGTCAGAACGGCCATGATCGCTGCAAGTTGTGCCTGCTCATGGGCTAGTAGCCGCGATCTGTCAGCCATTTCAGAAGTATCGCGTGCCATTTACCAACAGAGTGCCGAGATCAGCGAGGACGTGAGCGATGAGCCAGCTCAGCCCTGCCGAGCCCGCCATTCCGGCCACCGCCTCGCCGCCTGACAGTCCGACGCCCGCCGCGCTGGCGCCCGCCGGCCAGCCACCGCGGCACGACGACCTGGCGGGCTCGGCCCTGGCCCTGCGGAACTGGCGAGTGCCCTGGCGGCTGATCGCCCTGATCGTCCTCCCGACGGTGATGGGCATGGTCTTCGCCGGCCTGCGGGTCAACGTCGCCGCGAGCAGCGCTGCTACCTTCGGGCGCGTCGAACAGCTCGCGGTGCTCGGTCAGCAGGTCACTGGCCTGGCGCAGGCAATGGAAGACGAGCGCGACCTCACCGCCGCCTTCATCGCGGACGGCAGGCCGGCCGCTGGAGCGGCCGGCCTGCGGAAGCAGTACGCCGTCACCGACGCCTTGGCTGGGAGGGTTCGCGCGCTCGCGCGGGAGGTCGGCTTAGCCTTCCCGGCCCAGACGCGAATCAACGTCGCTGCCGTGCTGGCCAGGATTGCCGACCTGCCTGATCTGCGCAGCTCCGCGATCCAGAGCCAGACCCCGGCGCCGCTGGTAATCACCGACTATTCCCAAGCCACAGCGAGCCTGTTCTCGTTCAACGACGACATCGCCCAGGAGGGTGGTAACTCTGCACTGGTCGCCAGCGTACGGACGCTGGGCTCACTGGCACGGATGAAGGACCAAGCGTCCCAGCAACGGGCCATCCTCTACACGGCGCTCGTTGAGGGGCAGTTCGCGCCCGGCGCCCTGGCTGCCCTCACCGCCGCACAGGCGCAGCAGGCCAGCGACCTGGCATCGTTCGGGACGTCAGCCACGCTCGGCGAAAGCCAGGTCTTCAACAACACCGTCGCCGGGCCCCTCGTCAACCAGGCCCAGGCACTGCAGCAGCGCGCGACAGTGATCGGCAGCGATGGCGGCGCGCTGCACCTCGGCAGCGGCGCCAGCCAGCAGTGGTACGCCGATATGTCCTACACCGTCGGGAGAATGCGCCTAGTCGAGCAGCAGCTGGCCAGCTCGATCCTCGCCCAGGCCCAGGCCCTGCGGCAGGGCGCGGTAAATTCCGCCATGCTCAGCGGCATCGCCGCGGTGGCCGTCCTGATCTTCGTCTTGCTGACGACATTGATCATCGCGAGATCGATGATGCGCCCGCTGCGGCTGCTCAAGGCGGGCGCACTCGAAGTCGCCGGAGTGCGTCTGCCCGCCGAGGTCAGCGAGCTCAGCAGGGCCGGGGATACGAGCCAAGGTCTTGACGTTGAGCCTATCGACGTGCACTCGACCGACGAGATCGGCCAGGTAGCGCGCGCGTTCGACCAGGTGCACCGTGAGGCGGTGCGGCTGGCCGCGGACGAGTCGAAGCTGCGCAGCAGCGTCAGCGCTATGTTCATGAGCCTCTCCCGGCGCAGCCAGACGCTCCTCGAACGGCTGCTGAGGCTGATCGACAGCCTGGAACTCGGCGAGGAGGACCCTGAGCGGCTGGCTAACCTCTTCCGGATGGATCACCTTGCCACCCGGATGCGCCGCAACTCGGAAAACCTGCTCGTGCTGGCGGGTCACGAGGCACCCCGGCGGTGGGCCGAGCCAGTCTCGCTCGTGGATGTGGTCCGTGCATCAGTGTCCGAGATCGAGCAGTACGACAGGGTCGTCCTCAGCGTCCAGCCTGGCATCGCCGTCATCGGCAACGCGGTCGCTGACACGGTACATCTGCTCGCCGAGATCCTCGAGAACGCCACCATGTTCTCGGCCAAGAGCACCCAGGTGACGGTGTCGGGCCATGCGCTCAGCAACGGCGAAGCTCTCATAGACGTCGCGGACAAGGGAATGGGGATGTCCGAGGCGCAATTGGCCCAGTTGAACTCGCGCCTGGAGACTCCACCGGTCGCGGACGTAGAGGTTTCCCGGCACATGGGCTTGTTCGCGGTGGCGCACCTGGCGGCACGGCACGGCATCAAGGTGCGCCTGCAACGGCTTTCAGCCGGTGGCCTGGCCGCGCATGTGTGGATCCCCCAAAGCCTGACCTCGCAGGACAGCGGGCCTGCGGCCGGGGAGCGCCCCGGTGTGCGCCCGTCCGCGCGAGTGCAGGCCCTGACGCGGGCGCCCAGGTTCCCGACGCCCCGAGCCCCGGCCGGATGGCCGGCCGGGGACTCATCCGTCGTCGTGCCGGACGCCGAAGGGCTAGAGCCGGACTCCCCGCTGCCAATCTTCGAGTCGGTAGAGTCCGACTGGTTCCGCACTCGCGGCCGGACACTGCCACGGCGTCGTGACGTCACGGCAGGCCCCGTGGCCACGCAGTCGTGGACATCACCCAGTGACGACGGCTGGCGCGCCGCGGAAACGGTCCTCGCACCCGCCGTTGGCGGGCTTACCGCCGCAGGACTGCCGCGGCGCACACCCCGGGCCAATCTCGTGCCAGGTTCCGCGGGGGATCAGGCGGGCAGATCAGCGAAGCTGGCCGAGTCGGCTGAGGTCGCCCGCAAGCGGCTGGCAGGCTTCCAGCGGGGCTCGCAGCGGGCTCGCGCCGCCGCTGCCCCCACCAATGACCCCCCGAACGGATGACGCTGGGTGAGCGCAGCACGGCCCAGCCCGGCGGTCAGGGACTCGCCGCACCGCCGGGCCCGCAACGATGCAGGAGCACCTCGGAGAGGGGAGTGCATTGGATCCGGCAAGTGATCAAACGCAGGATCTTAGCTGGCTCGTCACGGACTTTACCGAGCGTGTCCCCGATGTGGCACACGCTGTCGTTGTGTCCTCTGACGGGGTTCCCCTGGCGGTGTCCGACGGGATACGGCCTGATGGCGTGGAGCACCTCTCGGCGGTTACCTCCGGCCTCACCAGTCTGGCGCAGGGGACCGCCCGGATGTTCGAGTGCGGCGCGCTGACCCAGACCTTGATAGCCATGAAACAGGGGATTCTCGTAATCATGGCGATAAGCGATGGATCGAGCCTTGCGGTACTGGCCGCCGCCGACTCCGATCCCGACCTCATCGCGTATGAGATGACGATTCTGGCGGAACAGGCGGGTAGCGTCCTGACACCGCGAGCGAGGTGATCGGCGAAGAGGGAGCGGGAGACGGGCAGCCTTTACAGGCGCTTTCAGGAAGCAAAGGAGTATCCGTGCAGCCAACGCAGAACCTTAACTGGCTGGTCACGGCTTTCGTCGAGCGTGCTATTTCTGTTGCGCACGCGATAGTCGTATCGGCCGACGGCCTTCCTCTTGCGGTCTCACGCGATCTTCCGCCCGACCGCGTGGATCAGCTGGCCGCAGTTACCTCAGGTCTCACCAGCCTCATGCTGGGTGCCGCCCGTATGTTCGAGGCGGGATCTGTCAACCAGACAGTGGTGGAAATGCACCGTGGCCTGCTGATCGTGATGTCGATCAGTGGTGGCTCGAGTCTCGCGGTGCTCGCTGCCCCGGACTGTGACATGGGCCTGGTGGCCTACGAGATGGCATTGCTGGCCGAGCGGGCCGGGCGTGTCCTGACGCCGGAGGTTCGCGGCATGTCCACCGGCTGAACGCGGCAGCGCCCATCGTTGTTATTTCAGCAACTGCCGGGCATGACGACAATGGACTGAGCCGAACGTGCAGCTAGAGGAGCGCGCATGCGTTGGATGAGCAGACCTCCGCATCGATCGCCTGGGGTACGGCGAGCGGTGCTGGCCGGCCTGGCCGCATTGGCCAGTGTGGCCACACTGGCCGGCCTGGCGCTGCCCGCGGGCGCGGCGCCATCCCGGCCCTTACCGTCCTTGGCGGGGCGCGGAACGCTGCCGCCGTATGTCGTTGAATGGTCCAGGCTGGCTGACCAGGGCGGCAATGCCACGGCGGACCTCGGGCCGGCGGCGGCGGGGGCACCCGTCAGCGCCCGGGTGTACCTGGCCGGGCGGGACCCGGCGGGCCTGGCCAGGTTCGCGGCGTCGGTGTCCTATCCGGCCAGCCGGTCGTTCCATCACTATCTGACCCCGGCGCAGGTGGGGGGACGCTTCGGCGCGACCGGCAGCCAGGTGGCCGCCATCCGGTCATGGCTGGCCGCCAGCGGACTGAAGATCACGGCGGTGGCAGAGCACGATATCGCCGTGAACGGGACGGCGGCGGCCGCGCAGGCGGCGTTTGGCACGGTATGGCACAGCTATGAGGTGGATGGCACCACACAGCAGGCGCCTCCGCCGGCGGCCCAGCTTTCCGCGCCCGCGCAGGTCGCGCCAGCCGTGCTGACCGTAGCGCCGGTCGAGACCGGCCTGCCCGGCTACCCGGCCACCGCCTCCGCCGCTGCCGCCACTTCATCGACCGCCGCGCCGGCCGCCGCGAGCCCGGGATGCTCCAGCTACTACGGCCAGAACCCGGCGGCCAGCCTGCCGCCCGCGTACGGGCGGACGGTGCCTTACTACCTGTGTGGCTACACGCCTGCCCAGCTCCGCTCGGCCTACGGGGTCCCCGGCACGCTGACGGGCCAAGGGGTTACCGTCGCCGTGGTGCACCCGTGGCGCCAGCTGACGGCGGCCCAGGATCTGGCTACTTTCGGCGCCCGGCACGGTGAGCCGCTGCGCCCGGGCCAGTTCACCCAGATCCTGCCACCCGGGCTGGACGCCTCCTGCGAGGGAACCACCCAGGGGCCGTTCCCGCTGTCCAACGAGGAGACCGGTGACGTCGAGCTCGTGCACGCCGCGGCACCCGACGCGAACATCGTCTATGTCGGCGCCAAGTGCGACGACGGCGAAGGCACGACGGCGGACCTCGACGCGCTGACCACCATCGTCGACCAGCGCCTGGCCACGATCGTCAGCAACTCATGGGCCGCCGTGGCGAGCGACGCCCTGCTGTCCGCAGGGCTGGTGGACTCCTACGAGCAGATCTTCGAGCAGGGCGCCGCTGAAGGCATCGGCTTCTATTTCGCCGCCGGAGACGGCGGCGAGTACTCGGGCGGCGGCTCGCCCGGCGACCCGCCGACCCTGATCTACCCGCAAAGTGACCCATGGGTGACCTCCGCGGGCGGGACCAGCCTGGCGGCCGGCCCGGCCGGCGCCTACGAGTGGGAGACCGGCTGGGGCGACCGGTACGCCGAGCCAACCGCGGACGGCACCAGCTGGGCAGGCTTGCCCGGCGCGTTCGCCGGCGGCTCGGGCGGCGGGACCAGCACCCTGTTCCGCCAGCCGTCCTACCAGCGCGACGTCGTGCCAGCGGCGCTCAGCCACGCCCGCGGGAGCGCGGTCCCCATGCGGGTGGTACCCGACATCGCCGCTGACGCCGACCCCTTCACCGGGTCGCTCGTCGGCGAGACCTTGAGCCCGGGCCCAGGCCAGCCGGCGACCTACCAGGAGGGACCAGGCGGCGGCACCAGCGCCGCCTGCCCGCTGATCGCGGGCATGCAGGCCGACGCCCAGCAGCTGGCGGGCGGAACGCCGATCGGTTTCGCCAACCCCGCGATCTATGCCCGGTACGGCACACGCGCCTACCACGATGTCACCGACCAGCCGCTTGGCTCCGGCTTCACACCCGCCGTCGCCCTGCCGGCTGGCCTCGCCGCGGCCGTGCCGGTACTGATTACTCTCGGCATGGACGAGGGGCTTGCCGCCACTCCCGGCTATGACGACGTCACCGGCGTCGGCACGCCGGACCCCGGCTACTTCGCTTCCTACCGCGGGGCGCACCAGTGACCTTTCGCAGGGCAGAGGGTGCCCTTCACCGAGCCGTCTTTCTGGTGTCCCACTGCGGGTCATGATGTGTCGCCGTGCGTTCCTGCATAGCAATGGTTGCGGGCGCATTAACGGACGGGATTGGGCCGGTGAATCCACGGACGGGCACGGACGGCGTCCTGACAGTTTTTGAGCCCATTTGATGCCGGTTACTTCCTGTTCCCGTCGTGGTACGACGGTTAGGCTTGACTCGGTGGACGTAGCGTCGTGATCCGTGACTGCCGGAATGGATTCCGCGCCATGCTGGGTGCTCGAGGTCAGGCGCTTGCGAAGGCCACGGACGAGGACGTCACGGTACCGGAGGGTCACACGAGATGGCAGAGCACACGTACTTGATCCTCATCAGGGACGGCAGCCTGGCACTATCGGTTGCTGCCGCATTAGAGGAACGCCTGGCGCACGACGGCCATGACGCCCTCGCACTGGTCCCCGCCGTGCGCGGGGCGGACTTCGTCGGCAGTTATCAGCGTCAGCTACGGGCCTGGCCGGTTGACCCAGGGCAGCCCGGCGGGCCACTGGTCGTGGCCTTGCACGAGGACGGGCTGCTCAACCAGCTGGAAGCCCTCGGGCTGGCCGCGTATGTAGGCGTTCCGCGGGACGACGAATGGCGGATCGTGTACTGGGCGGGTGGCGACGCTGGTGCCATCTTGCTGCCGGTCGCGACCGCGCGTGATCTCGTCGAGGCGGTGGCGCGGCACACTCCCTGGTCGCGGGATACAGCAGAAGTGGCCTACCTGCACTCGCGCGATGCCCGCGTGGCCGGGGTCGGTGGGGCCGCGCTGTCCCGCAAGCTCGCCGCGGCCAGCGCCGTGGGGGTCGCCGGGTCGCTGCTGCTCGCCGGCGTCCCCCAGGCCGCCAGCACGGCCAGTGCCGCCACCCAGGCGCCGTCGCACGCGGCGGCGCCCACGACCGGCACTGTGGCCGCCGTGGAGACCGCGTTCGTGACCGGCCAGCAGCCGGCGAGCGCTTTGGCGCTGGCCGACCCGAGCCTCGCAGGCAGCGGCGCACCCCCGAGTGGCGGCACCGTCCTCGGCAATGTCGCCAGTAGCGCGCAGAGCTTCTTCAGCCAGGTCGGCACGGCCATCGAGGGCGGCCTCGCCGCCTATGGCCAGGCCGAGTTGACCAACGCCCAAATCAATCTGGCCATGGGACAGGCATTCGTCGCCGCAGCGCCTTACGCATACCAAGGAATGCTGAGCGGGGCCGACCAGGGTCTGCTCGCCGGCACGTTCGGTGGTGGTCTGGTCGGCGGGGTCGGCGGCTTCATCTTCGGCGGTCCCCCTGGCGCTCTGGCCGGCCTCAAGGGCGGAGCCGAAATAGGTTTCGCGCTCGGCACCACCGTCGGCGGCGTCATCGGTGGAATCAAAGGCCTCGTCAACGCCCCGACCTGGAACAACCCTCCAGCTACGCCCCTTCCTGGTACGAACGACCAGAGCAGCAACCAGCCCGGCAGCGCGATCGCCGCCCCTGCCACCGGAGCCCTGCCAGCGGGCAACACGACCACCGCGGGCACCGGTGCTCCCGGCAGCGCGACCGCGCCTGCCGCCGGCGCGACCGCGCCCAGCGGCGGCACCACCGCGCCGCCGGGCGGCACGCCGTCCCAGGGCACCACCACGACGACGGGTGGCACCACCCCTGGCAGCGGCACCCCATCGCAGGGCAGCACGACGGCCCCGGCCGGGACGACCCCCGCCGCCGGCACCCCCTCGCAGGGCAGCACGACCGCCCCGGCCGGGACAACGCCCGCCGCCGGCACCCCCTCGCAGGGCAGCACGACCGCCCCGGCCGGGACAACGCCCGCCGCCGGCACCCCCTCGCAGGGCAGCACGACCGCCCCGGGCGCCACCGCTCCGTCTCAAGGGGCTGTGACCGCGCCGGCTGCGCCCGCTCCGTCCGTGGGAACTGCGCCCGCTCCGGCTGCGCCCGCTCCGTCCGTGGGGACCGTGACCGTGCCGGTCGCGCCCATTACGTCAGTGGGGACCGTGACCGCGCCGGTCGCGCCCGTGACCGCGCCGGTCGCGCCCATTACGTCGGTGGGGACTGTGACCGCGCCGGCTGCACCCATTACGTCGGTGGGTACGACCACTGGCCTGGGCGGCATTGACTCCGGTGGCGCCTTCACGTCGGGTGGCGGCGGGTCCAGCAGTGGCTGATGCCACGGAACTCGGCCTTGGGGATGGCACGTCCGGTTGCGAGGCGTTCGCCGGGATGTCCGCGAACCCCGTGTTCGTGCTGTGCTCGGGCCGGTCAGGGTTGACGCTGCTGCGGTTCTTGCTCGATGCCCACCCGGATCTGGCCTGTCCGCCGGAGATGAAGCTGCCGCCGGCCGTCGCGCACTTCATCACCTTGTGGTCGGCCATGGAGGAGCTATCGTCGTCGTCCGACCCGGGGAACGGGGCGGCGGCGTCCCGGATCAGGCACACCATGGACCTGATGCTCGGCCCGTACCTGGTGCGCCGGGGCAAGAAGCGGTACTGCGACAAGAACCTGGGCACCGCGCAGCACGCGGAGACGCTGCTGAGCGTCTACCCGGAGGCGAAGTTCGTCTGCCTGCACCGGCACCCGATGGACGTCATCGCCTCCGGGGTCGAGGCGTGCCCGTGGGGGCTGGCCAACTACGGTTTCGAGCCGTATGTGGCCGGTGCCCCGGGGAACTCGGTGCTCGCGCTGGCCAGGTACTGGGCGGATCACACCGCCGCCATCCTGGCCGTGCAGGACAAGTTCCCCGGAAACTGCCTGCGGGTTCGGTACGAGGACCTGGTGGCCGACCCGGATAGCGTCGCCGGGCAGATCTTCGGATTCCTCGGGCTACCGCCGGTACCCGGGATCTCGGCCTTGTGCTTCTCCCGCGAGCGGGAGAGATCCGGGCCGGGGGACTTCAAGATCTGGAATACTTCGCAGGTCACCGGCGACTCAGTCGGCCGGGGGTGGCTTGTCCCGTCGAACATGATCCCCGCGCCGCTGACCGCGACGATCAACGATCTCGCGGGCAGGCTCGGCTATGTCCCCATCGACGAGAACTGGGGTGCCGCCCTCAGGCCCGGCGATGTCCGGATACCCAGCGATGACCAGGCCCAGGCCCGCATTCCGGCGCCGCGTGGTGTCGCCGGTTTCATCCCGGCCGGTTCCCTGCTGGTCACCCAGCGGCTGCAGGCCGGGCTGCGCCGCGTGGACGACGAATTCATCCGCGAATGGAAGCCCTACACCGACGATTTGGAGAAGTAGGGGTCGGTCTCGGCTTCCGAGGAGGAGTAGCCGTGGACGTGGCGGGAGTCGTTGCAGTGGATGTCGGTGCGAATGAGGTAATCGGGGTCGAGGCGGTGCTGGTTGCACCTGTTGGCTGCCCAGCATGCGTGGTCGGCTTGACCGTCTTTGGAGATTGAGGCGTTGTTGTTGCGATAGGCGATCCATTGTGCGTTGTCATGACGGTCTGGGAAGAAGCAATCTTGGGTAGGAAGACAAACAAGAGCGAGGTGAGCAGCGTCGCGACCACCACCGCACAAGCAAGCGCAAGGATGAGCCCTTTGCGTCTCCCGCCGTGGGTGTGTCCTCGATCAGGACTCTGTCTGTTCCATAAGTTTTCATTGGGTGGCATCGTGTATCGTAGCTCCCCGCTCTGAGATGCCAGGAGGGTCGGCAGGAAGGTAGGTTGCTCGATGTGCTGGGCAAGATCACTCTCGTGTGCTCGAATGAACGTGGGCGCCTCTGAAATGTCCGCAGCCGAGGCAAACGCGATATTCCCCACCAGCACAGAGGGATGAGCATTGCTATAAGTGGGCAAGCGGTTACTCAATGAGGAACTTTCCAGGTACTCGGAGCCGAGTAAGGCGACCAGAAAGGCGTGCACATCGGCGTGACGATCCCCTCGCTGTTTCGCCATGGCTTTGAGAATTGCCTGCTCGATCTGCTCCGGTATCGATGGGTTGAGTTGAGTAAGAGCAATGGGTTGGTCGGTCAAATGCTTGAAGCCCATCGCAAAGAAATCAGGGGCGCTAAAGGGCGCAGAGCCGGTGAAGAGTTCATAAGCAATACAGCCCAAGGCATACTGGTCTCCCTCTTTGGAGACCGTGCCCTGAAACTGTTCGGGAGCCATGTAGGAGGGCGTGCCGATGACCGAACTATACTTGACACTGCTGGTCGTTAGCGTACTGGCAATGCCGAAATCAGCCAGCAGCGCGGCATCGTGCGCGTTAAACAGAATATTCTCGGGTTTGAGATCGCGATGCACAATCTGTTGGTGATGCGCGTAGTCGAGCGCCTCCCCCACTTGGGTCAGGATGGTGAGAGCCATCTCGGTGGGCAGGGGCGCATGAGCGTAGCGCTTGAGAAGATCACGCAGCGAGCCATGCGTGGCGTATTCTGTCACCAAATAGGGCAAGCCGTTGTCGATGCCGGCATCCATGATCTGGAGAATGTGGGGATGCTGATTATGCTCAAGAAGCTGGGCTTCCTGTAAGAAGTGCCCGCGTTCCTGGGGGGAACTCAGATAGTTGTGCAGTATCTTGATGGCGACCATCCGCTCTTTCAGGATCGTATGCTCCCCGCGATACACACTGCCAAATCCTCCACTGCCGATGAGCGCGACAATGCGGTAATTGCCAATAGATTTCCCGACAAAACTCCCGTGATCGATCATATGCACGACCCTCCGCTCTACACCACGGACAGTAGCTGTGGCGCGCTTCGAGGAGACGCTCTACTCCTTACCGTGGCTGCAAGCGGTAGAGCACCCTGCCACTCATTTCCGAACCGGAAGCGTTTGCTTGAGAAGCAGGAACTGCTGCTTTCGACTTCTCGTACAAACCCATCCCGCTCATTGAGCGATTTTTCAGTTATAGATTTCTCTTCTTCAAGAATAAAGCTGATACAGTAGATGCAAGTAACGGTTTGGTTGAGATAAGGTAATGATATTATGCTTCGCGTCTCTATTTCTTAACCTTTGAAAATTACTGTGAATTCCTTTGAGAGTTCAAAGAGAGCAAATTGTGGTTTTCAGCGGAAAACGGTGGCATTGAGCGAACAAAGCGCGAGGAATTGAGCGCGAGGAGCATACCGGCGAAAACCCAGAGACAGTTCCAGCCGTATTCCGTATGCGCTACCTCTAACCAATGGCTTGCCATAAACTACGACGTTAGTACACTCCACGCTATGGATTGGCTAAAGAAGGGATGGGAATGCTATGATAGCGTGGGAGGGAAAGTATGAATGTTGTTGATGGTCTGATTCAGTGGGCTGCTGAACTCGCTTCTTCGTTGCTTTTTCCTTTAGACACTCGCTGGCAGCATGTACAGGGGGTTGTCAAGAGGGCTAAGGAAATCGGTTTAATGTTCAATCAGTGTGATCGTGCTACTTTGATTGCTGCTGGCTGAGGGTTGCGCGCACGAAACGCAGACTTCCCAAACACGATATGTCAATGGAAGCCACCCGATCAAAGAAATCTGCTTGTTTTCTAAATGGCTGTATCATAACATGGAAAAGCTCTCTTCGCTATATTTACTGTCTGAACTTCCTATCGTTTAATTAGTGGTAAGCATTGTCGATTACACTGGCCTCCCTTTAGGAGAATTATATGAGCGTTATCCGCGCTGTTGTTGTTGACCCATCCGTACCGGAACGGCTGGTCATTCATGATGTCAGCTATCCGGCTGTGTCGCCCTCTGATGCGCTCGTTCGAGTGAAAGCTTTCTCGCTCAATCGCGGGGAAGTTCGGAACGTGTCAGGGGCTGAGGAAGGTTATAGACCGGGATGGGATTTCGCCGGTGTTGTTGAGCAGGAAGCGGCAGACGGTTCCGGGCCGCAAGCCGGTTCAAGAGTGGCTGGTTTGCTTTCTTCTGGCTCATGGGCAGAGGTGGTCGCCGTGTCAGCGAATAGGTTGGCCGAGTTGCCAACGTCTGTCTCGTTCGCTCAAGCTGCCACGTTGCCAATAGCGGGTTTGACAGCGTTCTGGATGCTGGAATGCCGGAGGGGTCTGCTTGACCGTCATGTCCTGGTTGTCGGCGCATCTGGTGGTGTCGGTCATTTTGCCTGTCAGCTTGCCAGGCAGGCAGGGGCGCATGTTGTTGGCGTTGTTCGACAGTCAGCACATGCGGCGATGGTGAAAGAAGCGGGAGTAGATCGAGTCGTGGTGAGTGAAGACCTGGTTGAAGCGCGTGAGTACGGCCCGTATGATCTTATTTTAGAGTCGGTTGGTGGCCGTTCACTTAACAAATGCTCTTGCAATGCTCGCGCCA
This sequence comes from uncultured Actinomycetes bacterium, assembly GCA_963822825.1. Classification (GTDB taxonomy): domain Bacteria; phylum Actinomycetota; class Actinomycetes; order Streptosporangiales; family Streptosporangiaceae; genus JAWWPY01. Next base: position 432,919 of record CAWGIW010000002.1, read on the forward strand.
GGTGGCCTCTGTGTCAACTTTGGAACGTCAGGCGACTGATGCCGTAACTTTTGATACCAGGCAGTTTTACTTTAAGGGTGGAGCAACGTTTTACGGTTTTAATATCTTCTATGAGCTGACCACAAATCCATTGCTGATGATCTCGGTCGTTTAGCTCGCATGATCGCCGATGGACGGTTCATGCGCATATTGATGTTGAAGCTCCCTGGACGCAGATCGGGGAAGTAGCGCAGCTGCTGTTGAACCGTCGCATTGCTGGGAAAGCGGTCTTGCATGTTTCGAGTGAAGCGAAGGGGAGTCGTTCGTTCAGTAGTCGATGGCATGGTTGCCGTAAAGTCGCCTCCTGCAACGGTTTTCGCAGGGTGCCGATTTGTCTTTCCAGATTCTCTAAATGCTGGTTGATCAAGTGGATGCGATCCAGGTAGCGCAGGATACCAACCTGCTTGATTTTTTCGGTTGCTTCAATGGCCAGGTCTGACGCCGCTTTGAATTTCGTTTCCTTTGACAAGTGCCACTGCTCTTGAGGTGAGCATAAGAAGTTCCCAGAATTTATTAGGTGGGAGGGCTTCTTCCGCTTTATCAAGATACTCCATCGCTTTTGCGGTTTGACCGAGATCGGCGTAACTGCGCCCATATTCCTCATACACGGTGCCTGGGCTATAGTGTCCTCTGGATGCTGCTTACGGTCGGGTCTATGTCGTGAGCAAGCGCCTCGGTTTGCCTCATGGCATATTCAAAGTTTCCGAGTTCCCCATTTCTGATATACGCTCGTGCGAGCAGTTGAAGCTGTTTCCGAGTGCTGCCTTGTCTGCTTTCGGGGTGGTATCTCTGGCTGCTTCAAGGTAGGTGATGGATTTCCCCAGGTCTCCCAGTCTTCGATACATATCTCCCTGGTAGGTGAGCGCGATGTTGACCAGGGTATCGTCTTTGAGAATGCGCGCGATGGTTTCCATCTGCTGATAGTAAGAATGGCCTCGTACGACTCGTGGGCCTGGGTTGCTTCAGAAGATCACGTATCCTGCGCTGTGGTAGATGTGGGCAAGGCTGCGTAAAAGATGGGGTCTTCTGTGGTGATTTGGAAACGGACATTGCTGTGCCAGTCGTTCGATGACCATTCGCGCTTCGCGTAAGCGCGATTGATCGACAAGCGACCAGGTATGTTGAATGATCTCTTCGATTTGTTCTGGCGTTCTTGGGATGACAAGCGAGTTGGCTAGTCCCAGTTGCTCCGGTTCAACGCCTAAGAATGTCAGCAATGCGGGAGAGTTCATTGATATTGGTGAGTTGCCGCTCCCCGTTCTCCCATGCGCGTAAGGTGCGGGGTTCAACGCGCAAGTCCTCTGCGAGTTGCTCCTGGGTCAGATGCTTCTTTTCTCGGTAGGTTTTGAGGAATTGTCCGGCAAGGGATGGCGAGCCTTTCTTTTGCATAGCCACGTTTCCGTCCGCTTTCTTCATGCAATCTTATTTGATGTAAGCCACATTTTGTGCCTGGGAAGTTGCATTGATCTGCTTCATAATGGTGCATAGAGATACACGCAAGTACATTATAGCACACCGATTGGATGGCTCTTGCGTAGATCATCGGAACTTTTACAAACAAGGTGAACAAGGTCGGGTAGGTTCCGACCCCTTAACATACCCTGCGAACGCGCCGTGATGGTTGGCGACTATGGGCTACATGGCTACCGCTTGGAGGATGGGTAGTGACGGAGTGGAGGACTGAGCGGCAAGTGTGGAGAGAGAATGCAAAGCTCAAATCTAGGGAAGGGAGCAGGGACCCGGGCATCGGTGAAGAGTCTCGCGATGAGGTAGGTCCAAGCGAGATGGCTAACGCTCTGCCTGGGATGGTATTTGCTCACTGGGGAGCATGGTACGGGTCGGGGATGCGGTCGGCTGGGAGGATGGGGACGCCTGGGATAGGGTTTCTGTCCTGGTGGTGCGCGATGGATAGTGGGTGGTTGAGGTTGGGAAGGGAGGCGAGTGGTCGGTGGTGGCTGGTGGGTTGTGGACGGTGAGGTGCGCGTCGGTGGCTGGCAGTGATGGAGAGGACAGAGACAGCGGAGGTGGGGTGGTTGGCGTGGCCTGTACCTGGTGGGTGGCAGGGAATGAGTGGTATCGGATGATCGGGTTTGTAGGGATGGTTCTGTGGAGTGCGGTTGGTCTACTGTGAACTGGCGCGAGAGGAGGTGATGGCATGGGTCTATGATGTCATGATGTCGTGTTTGGAAGCGTTTTCCGCCTGGTTGGTGGAACACGAGTATGAGGTGGTGGGCTACCGTGGGCGCTGCTTTCGACTCGCCGCTCGCCAGGTGGCTCTCTGTCTGGCCGGGCATCTGTACGGCGTGGATGAGGGCGATATGGCCGGGCGATGTGGGAGGACTGCTACTGGCGTCCGCTGCCGCGCTGGGCGCACCTGTTCAGCACCTTCGCTGGACGCGCCTGTTCCAGCAATGGTGACGGGTCAGCAAGCCTTTGGGGTGCTGGCGCAAGTGGAGTTGATCCTGACCTGGCGTGGTCGGGCAGTTGAGAGAGAGGAGGGATGACATGTCGAAAGGGTCTTTGCTCGTGATCTGTGTGTTCACGTTCATCTGTGGCATGATCTGTGTCTCCAGCCTGGCATCTGACCGGGTTGGCGGCGGCCCTCGTGATTGGGTCGCCGATTGTACTGGCGGTCATCTTGCGTGCTGTGGGGCGAGTGATGCGGAGAGAGGGGATGGATGGTTGGCTAGAGATGGGCACGGCATGCCATTAGCCGAATCTGTGCCTGCGCCCGCTGCCCTGCGGTGCTCTTCCCGGGCTGGTTTACCTGCTACTGTGGCTGCGGCGCGGTTGGCGTGTGCCGGCATTGCGTACCGGATGCGCCTCTCTGGGTTCCCTGGCATCTGTGCGAGCAGGCTGCTCAGCTCTGGTTGCCACTGGTAGCGTATCGCTGTCGTGAGGGGTGGCTAGAGGCGGTGGCTGATCAGCGTGGGGATGAGGAGGTGAGGTAGATGGAGGAGCTGATTGCGGCGGTGAATGCTGCCCTTGAAGCCGGAGATTGGGCCGAGGTGTCCCGGCTGACCATTGATCTGTACGGGTTGGCCGAGGCAGGCGGGTGACACAGCGCTCATGGAGCTGGTGCAGGATCTGCACTGGATTGCCAATGATGCGCTGGCCCATCCGCTCGAGGTAGAAAGGGTGCTCGCGCCATGAATGCATATGATCGACGGTGACGTGTTTTCGCCATGGGATGCGGATCGCGCGCATCAACGCCTGGCGGGCCTCGCAAGTTGGGCGGCGTATAGTGCGCGGTGGCGGGCGCGGCAAGGCCTGCCGCTCCTGCACCCGATGGATGTGCAATACCTCTCGCCGGCGGATTTCTGCAACGGGCGTGGACAGCCCTTGCCGCCAGAAGTCCAGCGGCGCCGGTTTCGGGAGTATGTGGAGGCGGCGATTGCGTGCGGGGTGGCAGAGCGGTGATCCGTGCATGTGGGCGTCGGCCGGCGGGGGTGGTGAGCGGTGAGCTCGGCTTCGTGCGCGCTGGCGGGTTTGTGCGCTGGATGGGAGGGCGCACGTTCAGATTATAAGTATGGCCGGGCTGATATTGGGTCGTATGCGCCTGATGCGCTCCTCCCGCATCGTCCGTATGGCGTGCCGGTCGTGTCTCCTACGTTTGCTGCGCAGGGGCCGTACTGGCTGGATGGGGCGCAGGTCGAGTGGGGATGAGGACGATGCTGGGGGATGACTCCTGGATTGCGGCTTTTGATGGCGTGAACGGTTGGTAAGTGATGGCGTCATCCTGCTTATCGGGCAGGAGAAAGGAAGGTGACGATGGAAAATGTGCACGTGGAACTGAACGGCAATCTGCTGGTGATTGCGATTGATCTCTCGCAGACGCTGGGGGTGTCCTCAAGTGGCAAGTCGGAGATCATGGCCACGACGGGCGGCAACGTCGCGGTGCCTGGCCATGAAGAGGTCAAGGTGGGCCTGAACGTCTATCGCCCTCGCAAGCACAGAACGGTCGGGCCTACTAGGTCTCGGGCAAGTTCGTCTGCTTCGTTGGCAGCGTGGCACTGCGTGAGGATCGGCGCAAGGATGGCCCTCGTGATGTGAGTGAGGGCAGTGAAGTAACGAACACGCCTCTGGCGCGGTGATGGCAAGCTATGAGCGACCGATGATGGGACCTGAGTAGTTGTAGGAAGGCATGGCAAGGGGCCAGAGTGAATCGTGTTGGAAGTGCATATGCAAGTGAAGGAGCAACGTGATGTTTTACGTGCGTTAGCCTTGAATAGCGATGTGCTGGAAAGCACCTTTTATGACCAGGGAACGGGTGCGCCCAAGCCGGGCTACTCGGTGAAATTGACGGTGCTGGATACCGATACCGATGAGAAGTACGAATGCCAGTTGACCGATGGCTTTCCTTCCCTTGACCATCTCAAGGACCTCAAGCGCCAGGGCCAGCCGATGGATGTGCTGCGCCAGGTGGCCGATCAACTGCGCCAGGAACTGCCGCCCAAGATGACCCCGCTGGCGCTGGAAGTGCTTCGCATCAAGGGCAAGAATAGCTTCATGACGCTGGTGTGCCGCGTGGCGCAAGCGGCGTAATGTGAGTGGTGTCTAGTGTCGGGAGCGGGTGACGGCATGCGTCCTCCCCGTTCGCGCAAGGAGGTGGTCATGCAATTTATGCAACACACGCATGGGCGGCGGGGGCAGATCTGGGTGCGGACGCAATGGAGCACGCGGTGTTGCGAGCGTCTCGCTGGGCTTCTCGCTGGCCTCGGCGCACGCCATTCGCTGGTTTTTCGCGCCGCTGGATGGCGTTGATGCGCTGCAACCGGCGATCACCTGGATGATCGCGCTGGGCTTCGGCCTCTTGGGTTACTTCGTCAGTCGCGGCCTGGCGCACCGGCTGATGAATCGCGAGCGCATCCGGGCCTACGCTGCCCGATCTGCATGGTGGTGGAGGTGGTCGAGATTTTCTGTAACTACGCGCTGGCCGCCGCGGTGATCCAGCGCGCCACGTGGCTGGGCGGTGCCAGGGGCGCAACGCAATCGTTCCTGACGGGGCTTGACCTACGTCGTGCTCTCGATCATCCCGCTCGTCTCGCTGCTGTTGGCAGTGGTGGATATGGACATGGAGCGCTCCAAGAACGGCGCGGCGCCTGGGCTGGTGGGTGTCCCTCTTCGGCGGGGAATGGTTCGGCAAGAGGCGGCGCAGCCCAAGGTGCCCAGCTTCGCGAGTGGCAACGGTGCGTCAAGGGCGTGAATGTCTCCTAGCCGGCCTATGCGCAGGGGTAATACCGGGAGTGGCATCGGTGCAGCTCAGCGCAATGGGAAAGCGGGTGGGTCCCTTTCGGGGAATGGGGGCGGCGCGTCCGACGACGCACCTGGCGTCCGAGTCGATCCCGTAAGCGGCGGCGTTGATCGTCACCAAAGGGTCCGGTCAGCGCCTCAGCAAACAGGAGGCTGCGCTCATCCGCGCGGCGCTGGAGCAGGGCGTGCCCGTCCAGTTCGCTGATCGGCACCAGTGGCGGCATTTCCAGGTCCGCCATCCCGCGTGAGTGCTGTGATGTGGTGAGTGGATGGGAGTAGCGCAAGGCATGAGTTGGTCTCATGCATAGGTGATCTCACCCATGCCTTGTTTGTTAGTTGTCTCAGTGCGGGTGAGACAAGTGAGTAAGTTGAGAGAGGGAGGGTATGCAAGACGAACAAACGATTATTATGACTACATCAAGCAACTGGCCAGGGAAACGGGCGCGCGGGTGACCGACCTCATTCCCCTGGCTCCGCAAAATGACCCCTTTTATACCGGGACGCCGGGCGATTGGGCGCTGGCGGAGTGGTTCGCCGGACTGTGGCAGGCCTTTGGCTACACTACGAAAGTGCACATCCGGCGCGTGCACTACCAGATCATCAGCCAGTCCCCGCAGGTGATGCTCCCCAATGGCAAGCCGTATGAGAACACTGAGGAGTGCTGGAACCTGCTCAACCTGGCCTCCAAAGCGGCGCGCTACCTGCAGCTGGTCGACCCGGCGGCCTTCAATGACCGGCGCAACCCTGACCCGGTGGTCTACGCCGAGCATGAGGTCTACGAGCCGGAAGTGGCCACGGGGCTGAGGCTGTGGGCCTCTGATCTGCGCCTGCCGACGTTTCCTGATCTGCCGGATTATCACGTGCGCAACTTCAAGGGGTCGCAGGGCTATCACCTGGAGGTGTGGTGCGAGAAATCCACCATGAATGACGTGCTGGGCCCACTCTGCCGGGCTACTGCGCCAATCTGCAAACGGGCCTGGGCGAACTCTCCATCACGGCCACGCTAGCGCTGGTGCATCGCTTGCAAGAGGCCAAGAAGCCGGCGCGCATCTTCTACGTCTCGGACTTCGACCCGGCGGGCCAGTCGATGCCGGTGGCCGTCTCGCGCAAGATCGAGTACTTCGTGCGCACGTTCGGCCTGGACCTGGATGTGCGGCTCTTCCCGGTCGTGCTGACGCAGGAACAGGTGCAGTCCTACCGGCTGCCGCGCACGCCTATCAAGGAGACCGAGCGGCGGCGTGTCGGCTTTGAAGATCGCTATGGGCAAGGGGCGGTCGAACTGGATGCGCTGGAAGCTCTCTATCCGGGGGAACTCCAGAACATCCTGCGCGGCCTTCATGAACCAGTATTATGACCAGACGCTCGACGAGCGCGTCGACGGGGTGCGCTCGCAATTGGAATATGATCTGGCCGCCATTCGCAGCAGGTGATCGGTCGCTATGCGCAGGAGATCCAGGCTGTGCCAGGAATATGCGCAGCTCGCAAGCGGACTTCTCGGGGGCGCATGGAGAGTTACAGCGAGCGACTCAAGTCCATCTGGCAAGCTATCGAAAAGGAACTGGACCTCTCCGGTGCCAAACCTGGCCGCTTACGCCGTCCCGCAGCCGCTCAGCTATGCGGAATCGGCGAGGGGCTCTACAACAGCGAGCGCGATTACCTGGAGCAAATGGAGGCCTACAAGCAGTTCCAGGGCAAGCTGGACGTTGGCGCGAGTGGAAGTGAGGAAGTGGGACGAGGTGCGAAGGATGGAGTCTGCCGGAGTGCTGCGCTTCTCGCGCCTCTCGAGGAGGATGGAAGGGATGAGACGGTCATTGTGTTGCTGGTGCGGTGGTGCTGCTCGTGCTCTGGCTGCTCTCGGTCGTGGTTTCGCTCGGCAACAGCCCAGGTCGGAGCGGTCTTGTTCGCCGGGCCTGTGACAGACGAGAGCTACTCAGTCGTTGGGCCGCCGACGATCTCGGTGGCTTCATCGACCAGGTGCTCGCGGTCTATCACTCCCCTGCGGCGGGCAAAGGGCAGGCGCTCTATGACCTGGGGATGAAGTACGGCATCGACCCGGTGTACGCGCTGGCCTTCTTCTGGCACGAATCGGACTTTGGCACGACAGGGGAGGCGCGAGTGACGCGCTCGCTGGGCAACGAACGCTGCATCGCGGATCGTCCCTGTATCGACCGAGACCGGGGCGGCTATGCGCTCATGCAGAGTTGGGAAGATGGCTTCGAGCACTGGTACGCGCTCATCCTCGACGGCTATGTGCGCGGCCAGGTCACGATCCCCATCGTCGGGCATGCCTGTACCACGCTTGACCAGATCGTGCCGGTCTATGCTCCGAGTGGCGATGGGAACGATGTGGCGGCCTACATTGCGGCGGTCAAACATGCGGTGGACGCCTGGCGAGCGGGGCAGTGAGGTGTAGGAGGAACGATGGGTGAAGAACGAGAGCGCGCCGTGCTGCGGGCCGAGGTGCGGCGCATTGCGGCTGCTGATCCAGGAGGCCAGAGCCCAGGCCTGTTTCGACGACGTGCAGGCGGTGCCGGTGGTGTTTGTCCTGGTGGTCCTCGCGGTCGACCCGCTGATTGGTGGGGCAGTGGAGGCTGGGGTCGTCACGCTCCAGGACCTCTGCATCTGGCTGGTGTCCTCTTGGAAGGAGAGGGTGAGCATGGAACAGCTCCCAGGTGAACTGGTGGCGGCCTATGCTGCGCTCTTTGTGGGGTGCCCGCATGCCTATGCAGTGCAGCAGCGTGATGGCTCGTACTGGCGTGTGGCTGAGCCGCTGTCGCTCCCACTGCTCACAGCGCATCTGACCGGGCGCTGGACGCTGGGCACCTACCTGCTCGACCAGGAGAGCCAGTGTTCCTTCGCCGTCCTGGATGCCGATAGCGCTGATGGGCTGGCGCGCCTGGCTGGTCTGTCAGACGAATTGCGGCAGAGCGGCATCCCGTCGCTGCTGGAAGCGAGTCGACGGGGTGGACATCTCTGGCTGCACTTCCTCGGGGCAACTCCCGCAGGCCGGGTGCGCGCCTGGTTGCTGCCGTATGTCGAGGCGCTAGGGGCAGAACTGTATCCGAAGCAGGACGTGCTCGCTCCTGGTGGCTCGGGTTCCCTCATCCGCTGCCCTTGGGAAGACATCAGCGCAGCCGGGGCTGGTATCCCTTTCTCGCGCGTGATGCCTGGGGGCGCTGGCTGCCGGTCGGGGAAACGGTCGAGGCCTGTTGTGCCTGGGCCGTCGAGCACGTCGAGCGGGTTGCCGTTCCGACGGTGGCATCGGTAGTCGAGCAGGTGGAGGCGGTTTCCTTCGCGCATGGCAAGCCATGGGCCGGGGATGAACGGGCCTGGTGCCATTCGAGCGTGGTGCCAGGCACAGGACATCCGGGGGGTGATCGGTCGCTATGTGGTCCTGGATACGTATGGAGTGGGTTCCTGCCCGTTCAAAGAGCATCATTATCGGGGTGATCGGCGTCCCAGCTTCCAGGTGTTCGGTGGCGCTGACCCGCATTGGTACTGCTATACCTGGCGGCGGGCGGGTGATCTGTTCGACTTCCTCTGCTTGTATCATCAGGTCACACCACAAGAGGCCTGGAAGACGGCTCTGCGCAGGTGCGCTCTGGTAGCTGGTCGGGGTGGCGCGCTGGGGGCGGCGGTGCCGGCGGGGGCGCATCTCTCGCCCATGCTTGCCGACAGACCACGCCGCTCACGCGAGGAACAATGTCCGTAAGAGGCGGCGGGGGGGTGATGGGTCGTACCTGTCCGGGGGCGGTTCGTACGCGCCGGCTTGCCGGACGGCGTACGAACCGACAGGGGCTGCCTGCCCCTTCCCTTGACTCTTATAAGCATAAGTCACACAAGTGCCTTGAGGAAAATCACGCCAAATTCTGAAATGTATAAACTCTTGTATTGACAGCCGTTTTATTATAAAATTGTTGTATGTAAGATCGTTTTTTGGCATAAATGATTTTTTAGATGGAGGATATTGCACATGGGAGACCTAACATTACCCCAAGGTGAGCAGGAAATCCACCGTTTCGAAGGGAAAAATTATTGGACACAACCGCAGTTAGAATATATTGCAACAAGTAGACGATTGCTTATACGCAATAAAAAGACAGGTGGAATAAACCAGATCTTTCCTACTCGCATCACAGGCCTCCGTACCCATACATTCTTCGATATTACAGGAAATCATTGGTATGTTGATATCAATACCGCAGCAGGAGTAGAATACACAATAGAATGTAGATCGAAGCAGCAAATGCAGGAGTATGTTTCCCTGCTAAATAGCTGGTTGGTTCAATTTGGCTGAGCGAAAATCCAGTTTTTGGCTATAAGTTCGAAAGGCTTCCATGTTTTTTACTGCATGGGAGCCTTTCTCAGCATTTGAGAGTAGAAGTGAGGTGGTAGGGCATGTGTGACACTGATAATTTATCGGGCACAATTATTCATTTTCCTCAACCTTCATTAGATGATCAGGCTAACTTGGTAGAAAAGTTTGGTGCTGATACTTTGCTTTTCTGCCCGAACGCTTGGGCAATGCGGCATTTCTTCGTCAATCAGGATACGGGTGAAGTGGCACGGGCCCGATGTAATCGCTGGGATTGCCTCTTCTGTGGGCCGCGCAAAGTCGATACATGGCGGCAACTGGTCAAGGCAGCACAACCGACCCTGTTCCTCACCCTCACCAAAGCCGGACACACGGTCGAAGAGGCGGCGAGAGCGCTGACAACCTTCCTACAACATCTGCGGCGCGGCTCCAAAGGTCGAGGGCCGAGCGACATCGGAGCGCGGCCTGCCTACCTCATCGAGTACTTCGCGGTGCTCGAGCGGCATGAAAACTTCGAGGAAAACGGCTTCCACTGGCACTTGCTCATCAAGGGCGTGGACTTCATTCCCCATGACATCCTCAAGGAAGCGTGGCGATCGGCACGGCATGGTATTGCCTACATTGTGCATATCGAGTCGATTCGCAAGCCGCATGTGATCGGCTATGTCACCAAGTACCTCACCAAATCGCTGTCGAGCAGCGAAAAGGGCGTGCGCTCTGAAAAGCGCGAGACGGTTGGTGTGCAGCTTGATGACGACGGCCAGGTCGTGGAGACACGGCAGACCTACACGGCGGAAATTGTGAGCAAGGCGCGGCGGACCGCTACTCGCGGCATTTCTTCCCCGAAAGCGTGGCGGCGCTGCGGGCGCGGCTGTTCTCAGAAGTGGAAGAGACCGCGCAAGAGCAGGACGGTGAAACTTGCGCTGTGGTGGGTGAGGATGCGAGTACGACCGAGAGGAGTGAGTCAACGGAAAAATCAGTCACCGAACAGGAGGAACACACAAAAGAGCGTGAGTCAGCAGGGGAGATCGGTGAGACAGCAGTCAAGCGGTCGCCCTGGATGCTGATCGTACGGGAAGAGTTTACCTCGGATTACGAGGAGTACAAACGGCGGCGACGGAGGGCACTGATCGAGGCGTTGCTCGAGATACGCGAGGGACAACGGCACTTGTCCCGGCGGGTGATTAACATCTGGGCGTATCAACGGCACTTGCGCAAGGCCGGATGAACGTCGCCAGAGATGGGAGGTCTTAGGATGTGGACGTATCTCCGCTTTGTCTGGCGATGGTTGAGGGGGCTGGGGCCGGTCTTCTGGCACAGTCTGACGTATCATCGTGTGTGTCCTCAAGACAGTCAAGGGGTGCTGCGTGATGTTGTCACCTTTCAAGTACGACATTGGAAAGATTTTACGCTGAGGTATCTGCTGCGTCACCGTGCCAATCAGTACCAGCGACGCCAGCGCGCGCGCTTCCAACGGCTTGAGAAGGACAAGAACAAATCAGCGTTGAAACACTGAGAAAGAAGGTGATGCGATGGAAGAGATACACCTCCTGGCCTGTTCGACGACGCGCGGGCGGTATGCGCTTGATCGGCCTGATGGTCCTGAAGTGAATACGGGGACTAGGATGAGGGTACTGCTTGGTGGCGTCTGGATCGCTGGGGTAGTTGAGCATGGTCGGGTCTATAGCGGCGAGGGCGGTATCGTTCGTGGATACTACTTCATCGCCGAGAGTGGTGAGCGGTGTGGCCTGTGCATGGGGATGCACGTGCGGGTCTGGTAGAAAGCGAGGTGGCGCTTTGGCTAAGAAGAAAGAGGCGGTATTGCAGCCATTATTACTGAGTATTGCTGAAGTAGCGGTTCAGCTTGGGGTCTGCCGTCAAACAGTCTACACCTACGTTTATCATGAAGGTCTGCCCTCCATTAAGGTGAGGGGCATACGCCGTGTCCATCCTAACTCTCTGGATGGCTGGCTGAAAGAACACGAGAGACGGATAGGATAGGAGATTTGCGATGGCGAAACAGAAACGGCGTAGCCATAATGAAGGCACAGTCTACTATGCGAATTATCGCGGTCGTTGGGTAGCAGAGATTACAACGGAATTGGGCAAGCGCAAGAGATATTACTGTAAGACAGAGCGGGAGGCGATTCGAAAGAAGAACGAGGCACTGCGGGAGTTGGAACAAGGGACACTTGCGACCGGGCCGCAGCGCAAGCTTGGGGAGTACCTTGAGGATTGGATTGAGAACGTGCACAAGGATAAGCTCCGCATCAGCACGTATGTGAAGTATAAGAAGTTGATCGGGTATGTCGTTGCTGAATTGGGCGATGTGTGGTTGCAGAAGCTCACTCCTGAGCAGGTGCGGCGGTTTACACCAGGTTGGGCAAGAAGAAAGACGAGGGTGGTAAGGGTCTCTCATCGAAGACCGTTCACGAAGTACACGGCGTGTTGCACCTGGCGCTCAAGAATGCAGTACGCTGGAGCTACATTTCGAGAAATATCTGTGACCTGGTGGAACCACCGCGCATGGTCAGCCGTGAGCCTACTCCATTGACCCTTGAGCAAGCGCAGGCATTCCTGGAGAGCGTTCGTGAGCACCGATTAGAGGTGCTGTTGACCGTCGCGGTGGTGACGGGTATGCGGCGCGGTGAACTGGTGGCTTTGCGCTGGTCGAATATCGATTTTGGTCGCAAGACGCTGCTGGTTCTTCACACCGTAGACTATATCCCCACATATGGGATATGTCGAGACAGAGCCAAAAACAAAGGCGGGGAAACGCCTCGTTCGATCTTCCCGATTTTTCTCATCGACATGTTGAAGCAGCATCGAGCGAAGCTACTCGAGCAGCAGCTAAAACTGGAGGCAGCCTGGGAAAATCGTGATCTCCGTGTTTCCTGATTTGCGTGGCGGGTACTTCAATCCTGGGTACCTCAATAAGCTGTTTGCGAAGTTGCTCCGCGAGGGCGGGTGACCCCTACATACATTTTCACGAATCCCACTGCAGGAGTGCTTCTTACCATCCTGCTGGGTATGGGGGTGAACGTCTGAGTCATACAGGCGCTGTTGGGTCACAGCGATATTGCGATCACGCTGCGCGTGTACGGTCGTTGGCGTGGTCGTGTGATGCAAGGTGAGGCGGTTGAGAAGTGGGAGGGTGCATTTGGAATTAATAATGCAGAGGGGGAAGATTTGAGGGTGATATACCTGCGCTTCCATTGTTCCTTTTTGAAAGCAGAGGAATGAAGATGATCATAGTCTCCGATTTTCTGCTTTCATCAAGGGTCTCCTGCCGGCTCTCTCAAGGGATGAGTATATGGTTTTGCCCCTTAGTACTCGTCTATCTCGAAAAGATCGAGACGCATTCTGAATAATTTACGTTTTGCCTGTTGCAAATAGGTTCGTAGGGAGACCTTCGTTGTCCCAGAAGTCGCGTACATATGGTGGGTGGTCGCTAAATAATACTAATTTCAAGAGATCATGCCTGGCCTCCACCCGGTTTGGTTTAGCGTTTGGGCTTCAACTAGAACACA
>CAWGIW010000003.1:0-342470 GCA_963822825.1 uncultured Actinomycetes bacterium
CGCAGGCCAGGGCCTGATCCCGGGAGACAACCTCATGCTGGGTGTGCAGTATTCGCGAAAGGGCCGCATGGTCCAGCGTGATCGACCTCACCATGCCCCGCAGCATCCCAGCCCGCCCCGACAAAATCATCGCCCGGCAACGGCACCGGTGCGCCACCGGTGTCGTTCCGCCAGCGCCGGCAACGGCACCGGTGCGGCATTGGGGTCGTTGGGACGGCACCGGTGCGGCATTGGTGTCGTTCCGCCAGCGCCGGCAACGGCAGCGGTGCGGCATTGGGGTCGTTGGGATGGGCGCGGCGGGGGGGGGCGGGGGGGGTTACAGGGTGAGGTCGATGATGACCGGTGCGTGGTCGCTGGGGCCGGTGCCCTTGCGGGCCTCGCGGTCAACCCAGGCGTCCGTCACTGAACCGGCCAGGGCGGCGTTGGCACAGACCAGATCGATGCGCATGCCCATGCCCTTGTGGAACGCGCCGGCCCGGTAGTCCCAGTACGTGAACGGGTGCGGGCCCTTGGCGATGCGGGGGATCACGTCGGTCAGCCCCGTCTCGCGCAGCGCGGCCAGCGCCGCGCGCTCGGCCGGCGTGACGTGGGTGGAGCCGGCGAACACCGCCGGGTCCCAGACGTCAGCATCGGTGGGGGCGACGTTGAAGTCACCCATGACCGCGAACGGCAGATGACCTGATGCGTCGGCGGCGACCTCGGCTTGCAGGGCGGCCAGCCAGCGCAGCTTGTAGGCGTAATGCGGATCATCGGGGGTTCGCCCGTTGGGCACGTACACCGACCGTACCCGCACTGGCCCGCACGTGGCCGCCAGGGTACGGGCCTCGACCGTATTCACGTCGGGGAAACCGGGATCGGCGGACATGCCGCGCGTCACGTCGTCCAGTCCCACCCGGGACAGCACGGCAACGCCATTCCAGCGCCCCTCGCCGTGGTGGGCCACGGCGTAGCCGAGCGGCTCGACCGCGTCGGCTGGGAAGGCGTCGGCACCGACCTTCGTCTCCTGCAGGCAGACCACGTCAGGGGAGGCTTGCGTCAGCCATTCCACCAGCCGGGGTAGCCGGGCCAGCACCGAGTTCACGTTCCAGGTCGCGATGCGCACCGCACCAGGGTAGGCGCTGAGCGCAGTGGCCTTCTTACTTGGCCCAGCCGGCCTTACTTGGCCCAGCCGGCCTTACTTGGCCCAGCCGGCCTTACTTGGCCCAGGCCGCCAGCACCCGGTCGATGCCGGCCCGCACCCGGTCGCGGGCAATCTCGCGCGGGACGCCGGACATCAGCAGCGAGTCGTAGTCGGTGTCCTTGTGCCGCACAGAGGCGACGACCGCCAGAGTGATCGCTTCCTCGTCCAGCGCCCGGCCGGCGGCGGAGCGGCCAACCCGGCCACTGCCTCGCTGGCCGGCGTGCCGGGCGATCGCGGCGGCCCGGCCGTCTGGGCAGCCGGGGAACAGCCGCGTGATTTCTTCGGCCATGCGAGCCTGGAACTTCGTGTCCTCGCCCGCCCGCCGTTCCCGATCCCGCCCGCGCCGGCGCAGCCGGGCTTCCTCGTCGGCCAGGCACTGTTCCTCGGCCTGCCCCAACGCTGGTTCCTCGACGAGGATGCCCTGTCGCTCGTAGCGTCCGCGGGTCCGGCTCCAGCGGATGATGACCGCCGACAGGCTGCTGGCCTGCCGGGCGCGGCGGGTCAGGGCGGCGTCACCGGCGGGGACGAAGATGAGATGGTCCATGTCGGTGCAGCTGAGGCAGAGTGGGCCCGCGTCGTCCATGACGAGGAAATCGCCGGTGCCACCGCAGCCGGCGCAGGTCCAGTCCTTGAGCGGCAGGACGGCGACGAGGTCGGGCGGCTTGCCCTGAGCTGGCGCGGGATTTTCACGCGGGGTGCCCGCCGCTGCCCGGTGGCCGAGCTTGGAGGGGGGATTCCGGCTCACGAAATCAGCGTAGTAGGTGGGCGGCCGCAGATCTCGGCCCGCGGCGATGATCCGGACGCTTACGAGGGCGGCTTGTCCGGGGGGCGCCCCGAAGCCGAGGGCACCCCGAAGCCTCCGCCGCCGGGTGTTTCCAGGACGAGCATGTCCCCGGGGCCGACCGGCTTGGAGTCGCATCCCTGCATGCCGGTGGCCGACCCGTCCGGGTGCTCGATCCAGTGCCGCCCAAGCTCGCCGGGTTCGCCGCCGGCCATCCCGTAGGCCGGTACCCGCCGGTGGCCGCTCAGCATGGTCACCGTCATGGGCTCGAGGAAACGGATGCGCCGCCGGGCGCCGTTACCGCCGGGCCAGCGCCCGGTACCGCCGCTGCCCGGCCGGATCTCATGGCTCTCCACCCGCACCGGGTACCGCCACTCCAGCACCTCGGGGTCGGTGAGCCGCGAGTTGGTCATGTGGGTCTGCACCACGTCAGTTCCGGCGAAGCCGTCTCCCGCGCCGGAGCCGCTCGCGACCGTCTCGTAGTACTGGTGCCGGTCGTTGCCGAAGGTGAGGTTGTTCATGGTTCCCGACCCTTCGGCAACGACACCCAGCGCGGCGTACAGCGCCCCTGTGACGGCTTGCGAGGTCTCCACGTTGCCCGCCACCACGGCCGCTGGGTACTCGGGCGACAGCATCGTGCCGGCGGGGATGATCACGTGCAGCGGCTTCAGGCACCCGGAGTTCAGCGGGATGTCGTCGTCGACGAGGGTCCGGAAGACGTACAGGACCGCGGCCATCGCTACCGATGACGGCGCGTTGAAATTGTTCGGCAGCTGCGGCGAGGTCCCGGTGAAGTCGATCTCCGCGGTGCGGCTCTCGCGGTCAACCCGGATCGCCACCTGGATCACGGCGCCGTTGTCGAGTTCGTAGCGGTACGAGCCGTCCTGCAACACGGAGATGACGCGGCGCACCGACTCCTCGGCGTTGCCGCGGACATGGCCCATGTAGGCCCGGATGACGTCGAGGCCGTAGTGATCGACCATGGCCCCCAGCTCCCGGACCCCCTTCTCGTTGGCGGCGATCTGAGCACGCAGGTCCGCGAGGTTGTTGGCTGGGTTCCGCGACGGATACGGCGCGCTGCGCAGCGCCTCGGCCGTCTCCGCCGCACGCAGCGTGCCTTTCTCGACGAGAAGCCAGTTCCGGAGGAGGACACCCTCCTCCTCGATGTGGGTACTGAAGGCCGGCATCGAGCCGGGGGTGATGCCGCCGATCTCGGCGTGGTGGCCCCGGGACGCCACGTAGAACAGAATCTCGCCGTCGGCCGCGAAAACCGGCGTGATGACCGTGATGTCGGGCAGGTGGGTTCCCCCGTGGTAGGGGTCGTTGAGCATGTACACCTCGCCCGGCTTCATCTCACCCCGCCGGTCCCTGATGATCTCCTTGACGCTCTCGCCCATCGAGCCGAGGTGAACGGGCATGTGCGGAGCATTGACGATGAGGTTGCCCTCCACGTCGAAGATCGCGCACGAGAAATCCAGGCGCTCCTTGACGTTGACCGAGTGCGCGGTGCTTTGCAGCCGGTATCCCATCTGCTCAGCGATGGACATGAACAGGTTGTTGAAGATCTCCAGCCTGACCGGGTCGACCTCGGTGCTGATGGCCTGCCGCCGCTGGGCCGCCCCGGCGCGGTCCAGCACGAGGTAGTCGAGGTCGCTGCGGGTCGCCGTCCAGCCCGGCTCGACGATGGTGGTGGCGTTGGCCTCCGCGATGATCGCCGGCCCTCGGACCGGCTCGCCGGACCGCAGGTCGGCCCGGCGGTACAGGTTCACCTCAGTCCAGCCTCCGTCGGCGAAAACACGGGCCCGGGCGGGCGTCACGGGAGCGGACGCCCGGGGCGGGCGGGCCGCCGCGGGGTCCGCGAGGGGCTCGGAGGCGCCCGTAACCTCCACCGACACGGCCTCCACCGTGATCGGCTTGTCCCGCATCAGGAACGAGAAGCGGCGCTGGTAGGTCTCTTCGAAGGCCTTCGTCATGGCCTCCGGTGTCCCGGCCGGCACGAGCAGCGCGGTATCGGTGGCGTCGTACCGCAGGTGAACCCGGTGCAGCGCGTGAATTCGTTCGGCCGGGACGCCCTGGGCCGCCACCTCCGCCCTCGCCTGCGACTCCAGCCGCTGCAGGGCTTCGCGCAGTTCCGGCCCGAGCTGGTCGCTGAGCGGCGCCTCGATCGCCGCCTCCCGCATCGCGGTGATGTCGGCCAGCCCGATGCCGTAGGCCGAGAGCACCCCGGCGTATGGATGGATCAGGATCCGGGTCATGCCGAGGGCATCGGCGACCGCGCAGGCATGCTGGCCGCCCGCCCCGCCGAAGGTCGCGAGCACGTATTCGGTCACGTCGTAACCGCGCTGCACCGAGATCTTCTTGATCGCGTTCGCCATGTTCGCCACCGCGATCTCCAGGAAGCCGGCGGCCACCTCCTCCGGGCTCCGCCCGTCACCGATCTCGGCGGCCAGCGCGGCGAAACGATCCCGCACCGCCGCCCCGTCGAGCGGCTGATCACCGCCGCTGCCGAACACCCGCGGGAAGTGGCCCGGCTGGATACGGCCGAGCATGACGTTGGCGTCGGTGACGGTGAGCGGGCCACCGCGGCGATAGGCGGCCGGCCCGGGGTTCGCGCCCGCCGAGTCGGGGCCGACCCGGTAGCGTCCGCCGTCGAACTTCAGGATCGACCCGCCGCCCGCCGCGACCGTGTGGATGCTCAGCATGGGAGCTCGTATCCGGAAGCCCGCCACCTGGGTCTCATATTGCCGTTCGTACTCGCCGGCGTAGTGCGAGACGTCGGTGGAGGTCCCGCCCATGTCGAAACCGATAACCCGATCGAATCCGGCCGCGGCCGATGTGCGGGCCATGCCGACGATGCCGCCGGCCGGGCCGGACAGGATCGAGTCCTTGCCCCGGAAGGTGCGGGCGTCGGTGAGCCCCCCGCTGGACTGCATGAACAGCAACGGCACGCCCGCCAGCTCGGCCGTCACCCGGTCGACGTAGCGGTCGAGGATCGGGGAAAGGAACGCGTCGGCGACCGTCGTGTCACCGCGCGACACCAGCTTCATGAGCGGGCTGGTCTCGTGGGACTCCGACACCTGGGTGAAGCCGATCCGGCGGGCGATCTCCCCGATCCGCCGTTCGTGGGCCGGGAAGCGGTAGCCATGCAGGCACACGATCGCCGCCGCCCGGAAACCCTCGTCGTAGGCGGCCCGCAGCGACCGGTGCACGTCCTCTTCGTCCAGCCCGGTCAGCACCTCGCCGTGGGCCGCGACCCGCTCGATGGCCTCGATCACCCGGGTGTACAGCAGTTCGGGCAGCACGATCTGGCGGTCGAACAGGCGCGGCCGGTTCTGATAGGCGATGCGCAACGCGTCACGGAAACCGCGGGTGATGACGAGCACCGTCGGCTCGCCCGTGCGTTCCAGCAGCGCGTTGGTCGCGACCGTGGTGCCCAGCCGGACCTCCTCGATCTGATCGACCGGAATCGGCTCGCCGTCGGCCACCCCGAGCAGGTGCCTGATCGCGGCCACGGCCGGGTCCGGGTACCGTCCCGGATTCTCCGACAGGAGCTTGTGGGTAACAACGGCCCCATCCGGCCGCCGGGCCACCACATCGGTGAATGTGCCGCCCCGGTCGATCCAGAACTGCCAGCGCCTACTCAATGTGCTGGTCATGAGCTACCCCTGAACCGCCTTAACCACGGGTTCTTCCGCATCGTCGAGGTATGCGGCGAGTTCCGCCCGTGCATCGTTCAGTCTTCCTTTGGCCATGTGATCATGGATCTTACGGTTGCGCGCAAGAAATTCACCGTGGAAAGCGGCTGGATCGTCAACGGCAAGAAAGCCAAGGCGAAGCTCGGTCATCAGCCGGCGGAAGACTTCCGCGATCCGAGCACTGCGATGGAAGTCGACTATCACGGCATGAAATTTCAGGTTGGCGGTCCCTACCTCCGTCCATAGTTCGCCCGCGGCCGCAAGCTCGGCATCCACGACCATTGTGCCAAGTTCTGTGATGTCCAGCTTCTGCTGCGTCTCTATCGCCAGATCGAGCGCGGAGAGCTCGAACATCCGGCGGAGCTTGTAGATATCGTGAACATCATCCGCGGTAAGCTCCCGCACGATTACGCCCTTGTGCGCCTCGTGCGTGAGCAGGTGCTCGCCAGTCAGCGTCCTGAATGCCTCTCGGATGGTATTTCGCGAGACCTGGAGCGCCGCCGACAGGGCCGCCTCCGGCAGCGGCGTACCAGGCGCGAAGCGTCCCTCGAAGATGCTCTCCCTGATCACATCGGCCGCCCGCGCCGAGGCAGTCGGCAGGGGCTGAAGGGAGGGTAGGCCGGACATGGCCCCTCGCAGGCCTGGCCCGGAGGCCTTGACCATCAGGACTCCTTGTTGAACAATCGACTGTAGGTCGTACGACGACCATCATGGATGGTCAACCTCTGGTTGTCCAACAGTTTAGGTCTTGCCACAGGCCGGCGCCAGCGAGGTGAAGAAGATCATGACGACCGGATTCGCAGCGGTGCCGGACATCGTCTTACGGTCGATGGAACATCGAGGGGTTATAGCCCGGTCGATGTTCCCTTCATCGGGCCCGAGGGACGCGGAGGTCAAACCGTGACGGGCGTGACGGCCGTCACGGCGGTGTTCTCAGTCATCATGGGGCTCGTCCTCGGCTGGTGCATCACTTTGGTCGTCACGTCCGCGTCGGTCGCGCACTCCCAGGAGCGGATGCAACGGAAGGTGCGCTACTGGCAAGCGGAGACCGCTCGTGCCCGGGCTCAGGCTGACCAGCTCGCCCGCGAAGTGGCGGCGCGGGAAGGCTTACCGTCAGGACCCGGTGACTGGCCACAGGTGTGGTAACAATCGCGTCAGGCTCAATCGCGTCATGCCCAGTTCCCCTGCTCAGCGCAGCCACTTCGGGCCGCAGCCGTGCGGGAACCCGCTGATGACCGCCGGCATCAGGTCATGATTCCAGACCATGACCTCGTAGACGCCTATCCGGGCGGTCCGTTGCGGCACCCCGAACTGGGCGGTGGCGTCGGCCGCGGTGCCGTTGGCCCCGGCGTAGCTGGTCAGTGCGAGCACGAGGAACCGCGCGGTGTTCGGCGGTTCGTACCACGACCTCTTGGCCTCCCAGGCATCCGCGGCGAAGCGGCCGCAGGAGATAGCGACCCCCCGCACCTGGACCCGGCCACTGGTCGCGACCGTGGTGATGTTCGCCGCCCAGTAGTCGCCGATCCCGGCGGTCAGATGGTTCGCCATCAGCCACGACCCGACCGCCTGCGTCGGCGGTGGCTTGGCGGGCCTGGTCGCGTGGTATGCGAGCACACCGGTATAGCCGACCAGGACGGCGAGCAGGGCGGGAAGAAGCGCTCTGGTCACCGGCCTGGACGGGATGAGCGCCGGCGAGCACCGCGCCGAACACGAGCACCGGGGCGAGGTCGCGCGCCGATCCCAGGTCAACCGCCTGCGTGCTGAACGTGAACGCGGCCAGATCGACGGCGATGCCGGTGACGAGGATCGGGACCAGCCGATCGCCCGCGGGAAACAGCCGCCTGGCCGCGATGCAGCAGGCCCATGCGGCCAGGATCACGCCGACCAGGTGCAGCAGGGCGACGGCCGCCGTGAGCCCGAACCGCAACCCGAAGAAGTCAGCGCCGAACAGCGCCAGCACCGCTTCGAATGTCAGCCACACGTTGTGCGGCATCTCCGCGGTCGTCGTGAAGAGGGTGCCGGCGGGCGCGACGTGAAAGCCGCCGGCCCGGTGGATGACCGGCAGGGCGGCCACCGCCACCCCGACCGAGGCGGCCGCCGCCACCAAGAGCCCCGCGTCGATGCGCCATGACGGGCGCCGCTGGTAGAGCCGCAGAGCCGAGACGGCGATCACCGGCAGGGCTCCCACGTAGATCGCCATCTGGTCAGCGATCTCCACCCAGGTGAGGATGGCGCCGACCAGCCAGGGCAGATACCAGCGGTCGGCGAGCCGGTCGATCGCCAGCCAGGTGAGCAGCAGCGGGATCTGGGTGCCGACGTGGTCAGGGGAGCCCAGCAGGATGCCCGCGCCGAGCCCGGGGCCGGGCGAGAGCATGATGCCCGCCGCGATCAGCGCCCGGACGAGCCCTTCCCTCCCGGTGGCCCCGCCTTTGGCGACCAGCGCGGCGAGCAGGACAACCACGGTGTAGGTGGCCGCCCCGGCCACGCTCATGTCGGTGGCGTGCAGCCCGCGGACCAGTTCCACGAGCATGTATTCGGGCAGCTCGGTGGTGTAGAACGACACGTCCGAGAGCCACCAGCTATGCAGCAACAGGTTGCCCTGGAGCATGTCCCAGGCCTGGAGCGCGTTGCCGGCGCCGTCTGCGTCGCTGCCGAGGGACAGTGAATAGCCCAGGTAGGCGACGTACAGCAGGCAGGCCACGGCGACGCCAGCCGCGATGCTCAGCGATCGCCGGTTCCCCCACCAGGGGACGGCACGACCCAGCGCTCCCGGTGCGGCCGGTGATGCTGGGGGGGCCGATGCGGCCGGTGATGCTGGTGCGGCTGGGGATGCTGGTGTAGCCGAGATGACCGATGTGGCCGGGGTGGCTGGTGTGATCGGTGATGCTGGGGTGGCCGGAGTGACCGGGGCGGCGGTTTCCTCCTGAGAGCCGGTCGTGTCCGCGTCAACCACCCCCGGCCGTAACCGTGGTGAGACCGAAACGGACAATGACCACCGTTCCAGACCGTGGGGCCGGGGAGCGGAACTGGTACCGGACTCCGCTGGCCACCTCGTGCGCCGTGCAGATGAACTGCCCAGTCATCATGTACGTCCACGACGGCTGGTCAACACAGGCACGGACGTGGGTTCGCTCGGCTTGGACGAGGAAGCCGGTGGTGTCCACCCACGCATTGTGATCGATGTGGATGACGATCGGCCGGCCAGGATCGCGGGCGGCGAGCGCGGCGACCACGGCGGGCAGCGCGGGGTCGTTGTCGTGCACGTCCGCGCGGAAACCGGGCACGAACGCCGCCGCCGCCAGGACCGCGGCCGCCCCGAGGACGATCAGCGGGGTCAGGATCCTGGGCGTGGCCGCTTGGAGCAGGCCCACCAGGATGACGAGCACCGTGAGGAACGGGACCGACCAGTAGAAGAAGCCGATGTAGTACTCGGACAGGACGTCGATGCCCACCGCCGCGTAGACGAGGAAAGCGAGCGACGCCACGATGTTGATGCCCAGCACGGCAACGAGGAACCGGCGCATCGGGCCACGGACGAGCGTGACGGTGACCAGGATCGCGATGGCATAGAGCGCCAGCGGCACCACCCAGGCATGCCGGTGCGGCCACCAGAACCAGAGCGCGTACGCCGTGACCTGCCGGAGGCCATGGCCGCCGGCCCGTCCGGAACTGCCGTACGCGAAGTACTTACCGAAATCGCCGGGCCAGTGCAGCATCAGGTTGACGGCGATCGGGAGCAGGAACACGGCGCTGATGGCCAGCGTGGATATCCAGGCGCCCCGATGGTCGCGGAAGAACAGGCGCAGCGCCGCCCACGGCGAGCGCCGGTGCGGCCACCACGCCGCTACGATCACCGGCAGGACGATCGCCGGGACGAAGAACAGGAAGCATGCCTGCCCGTGGATGAGGAACCAGCCGGTCAGGGTGAGCGCCCACAGGTCCCGGCTGCGCCCGGCGGCGACCGAGGCGGCCGCCAGGAGGAATACGAAGAACATCGGGACGTACAGGTCGGGCATCCAGCCCGAGCTGACGATCTGGGGATGCGCGGCGGCAAAGCCGAGGAAGGCGGCGAAGCAAGCGGCCGCACCCCGCACCGAGCGTGTCCAGCCGTAGACGATGCCCACCGCGATCGCCACGAGCGCACTGTTCAAGGCGAGAACCGCGATCAGCTGACCATTCCAGGCGGTCGGCACGATATGCAGGACGTCATGGGCCAGCCACTCCCCGGACGCCTGCACGTACATGTAGGCCGGCCCCGGATGGTGGAAATGCTCGCGCGAATAGTTGCCGACGAGCAGCGTGAACCGCTTGGCCTGCTCGATCAGAATGGAGTTCGCCCCGGAGTCGCCGCCTTCGTACAGCCGGGTGTCGAACAGGAACCTGCTGCGCACGAGAAGGACGCCGAAGACGGCGGCGAACGGCACCGCCCAGATCCACCAGGGCCGGCGCCCCGGCGTCGCGGGTCCGGCCCCGGCCGGCCCGCCAGTGCTGGGCGAGGCGGTGCTGGGCGAGGTGGTGCTGGGCGAGGCGGTGCTGGGCCCGCCAGTGCTGGGCGAGGTGGTGCTGGGCGAGGTGGTGCTGGGCGAGGTGGTGCTGGGCGAGGCAGTGCTGGGCGAGGCAGCCGGTGCCCCTGTTCCCAGGTCCTGGCCCTCCACCGTCACGGGCGTTCCCCGTCGGCCAGGACGGCTGCCGCCGGCAGCGCATGATCACCGGGTCCGCCCGGAACCGGCACCGGCCGTGCCCGGCCCCGGGTCGCCCACAAGTAGCGGGCCGCGCCGGCGATCGCCGCGACACCGGCGATCACGTAGGAGTTGCCGAGCAGCACCGTCGCACCACGCCAGGTGTTTTCCAGGCCGTTGCCGTACGGGACGAGGCGCAGGAATCCGGCCGGGAGCAACACGGGGACGTTGCCGATCTTTGTCGGTCTCGGCCACATCACGAACAAGGCGAGGATGGCCACGGTTCCGGCGGCGCGAGCGATCCAGTCCCGCGGGCGTGGGGACGCTGGGCCGTCGGCCTGCGCGCGGCCGTCGGCTCCTGCCCGGCCGTGCTTGGCCCCGGCGGCCACGAGCGCCAGAGCCGGGACGACCCACACCCAGTGGTGGGTCCACGAGATCGGCGAGACCAGCAGGCCGGTGACCCCGCACAGCACGATCCCGAGCAGTTCGAGGCCCCGGCGGCTGGCGAGCGCCGCGGTCGCCAGTCCGGCGGCCGCGACGATGACCGCCACCACGATCCAGAGCGTATGGGCCGCTGACTGACTATGCATCAGCCGGGTCAGCACACCGTTGACGGACTGGTCCTGCAACCGCACCGCCCCCCCGTGAGAAGCGAACTTGCCTCCCCAGTATTCGCGGGACGCCACCGGGAGCGCGGCGAAACCGATCACGATGGTGGCGGCGAAGCTCGCCGCGCCGACCACTCCGGCGCGGAGTCGCCGCGACAGGAGCAGGTAGACGATGAAGATCAGCGGGGTGAGTTTCATCCCCGCCGCTATGCCGATGCCGATGCCTTTCCACTTGCTGGAGTCCGGCAAGGCGAGGTCACCGATGACCAATGCGAGCAAGATCAGATTAATCTGGCCGAAATACAGCGTCATGTAGACCGGTTCGAACCATATCGACATTGCCGCCAGGACCAGGGCGAGAGCCGCGCCGCCCAGCCCATGGCGCCCGGAGATACGCAGCGAAGCGTAGACGATCACCGGTAGCAAGATCAGGTCGATGACAACCAGCACGAGCTGCCATGTCCCGAAATTGAACGAACTGCCCAGGGCGAACACCAAGGCCGCGAACGGCGGATAGGTGAACGGCAGCTTCTCTTGATGCGGCGCGCCCATCAGCACCTTGTAAAGGTCCGCGGGATGCCGCCGGGCCACCACGCCCCCGGCCCGGTAGATCCACTCGTCGGTGTGGGTCCACAGCGACGGGTTAGCCACGAAGATCTGCCGGTACACCACCACCGAGGCGGCGAACGCGGTGACACCCACGATGAACCAGGCGAATACGGGCGTTCGCCTCACACGGGTCCCGGTACGTTCGTTCACGACCACACCGTACCGAGTCGACTACACCCTCCGGGTGGCCTGCCGTATGCCCGCGTATTTGCTTTACCTGCGTATTGCTTTGCCTGGCCGTTGCCAGGCCTGCGAGCGCCATGCCCACGAGCGCTGGGCCTGCGAGTGCTGGGCCTGCGAGTGCTGGGCCGGGCGCGCAAGCCCCGGGAGCATGCCGCAGCGCATGGCACGATGAACGGGTGGCAGAGTTTGACGCCGAACTCTATCTGCGGCTGACCGGGGAGCAGGCCCTGCTGGACCGCGGCGTGATAGCGGTCATGCGGCGGCACGCTCGCTGACGGGTCGGCGGCGCAGGTCCGGGCGCTGGAGAGCCGGGGGCCGGTAGGCCATGTCGAGCGTGCCGACGTCGGTGCCGGGCGGGACGATCTCGTCGATCCGGTCGAGGATCTCGTCGGTGAGCGTCACGTTGATGCCGGCGAGCAGGTCATCGAGTTGCTCCATCGTGCGCGGCCCGATGATCGCGCTGGTCACGCCGGGATGGGCGATCGCGAACGCCATCGCCAGGTGCGTCATCGGCAGGCCCGCCTCGCCGGCGAGCGGGATGATCTTCTCGACGGCGTCGAGGCGGCGCTCGTCGCTGAGGTGCCTGAAGAGGGCGGTGCGGCGGAGGTCGGTCTGCTGGCCCTTGCGGATGCGCCCGGTGAGCATTCCCTGCGCAAGCGGGCTCCACACCAGGATGCCCATCCCGTAGCGCTGGGCGACGGGCAGCACTTCGGCCTCGATGCCGCGGCTGAGGATCGAATAGGTGGGCTGCTCGGTGCGGAACCGCTCCAGGCCGCGCCGCTCGGCGGCCCATTGGGCCTCGACGATGCCGGACGCGGGCATCGTAGAGGAGCCGATCACCCGGACTTTACCGCTGTGGATCAGGTCCGAGAGCGCGGACAGCGTCTCCTCGATGTCGGTGTCGGGGTCCGGCCGGTGGATCTGGTACAGGTCGATGTGGTCGGTCTGCAGGCGGCGCAGCGAATTCTCGACCTCGGCGATGATCCAGCGTCGGGAGTTGCCCCGCTGGTTGGGATCATCCCCCATCGGCATCCACAGCTTGGTCGCGAGGACGACGTCGTCGCGGCGCCCCTTGAGCGCCTTTCCCACGATCTCCTCGGACTCGCCGTGGGAGTACGCGTCGGCGGTGTCGAACCGGGGCACTTTGATACACTGTCTGTATGAGAGTTCTAGGTGCGGCGCGCGAGAGCAAGACCAAGGACACAAGCACGTCCCTGCAAGGACAGCGTGAGCAGATCGAGCGCTGGACGGCCGACCGTGGGCATGAACTAGTCCGCGTGGTGACAGATGAGGACACGTCGGGCAGTGTGTCCCCTTTTGACCGGGAGCACCTTGGACCGTGGCTCACAGATCCTCTGCGGCTGGCCACCTGGGACATTCTGGTCGGCACAAAGCTCGACAGGGTGAGCAGGTCGACTCTCGACTTCGCCACCCTGATCAAGTGGGCGGGGGAACACGGCAAGCTGGTAGCTCTCACGGCTCAGGACATGGACGTGACCACTCCGCACGGCAAAGCGATGGCTGGGAACCTAGCGGTGTTCGCTGAGCTAGAACGGGACATGATCAAGCAACGTTGCAAGGAATCATTCGAGCGGACTAAGGCTCTGGGTAGATGGCACGGCGGGAAAGTCCCCTACGGTCATAAAGCGGTTAGACGGGACTCAGGCTGGTATGTGGTGCCCGACACGGACAAAGGCTCGACAGGTGCCATAGCTATCCAGATGGCAGACAAAGCCATAGCCGGGGACAGTAACGGACAGATTGCACGGTGGCTCAACTCCGAAGGCATCTCAAGCCCGCGCGGTAAATCACTCTGGCTAGTTGAGAGCGTCCGCCAAGTGCTCAGGTCACCGAATATGGCGGCGTTGCTTGGTGATGACAGGCACGACCAGCTACGCGCGGCGTTGCGCCGACGGTCGTATACGTCAGGTGAGCGGGTAGGCGGGCATATGCTCTTGCGTGTCGCCTATTGCAGACAGTGCGACGGCCCAATGTATGGGCTGATCAAACGAGGCAGGTCTTACCGCGGATACTACGTCTGCACTCCGTGCAGTATCCGTAGGCGCATGGACACGCTCGAAGCGTTTACCGAGTCAGACCTACTGAGACAGGTCGGAAACAATCCTATCCCCGATGTGCGCATAATTCCCGGTGACGACTACACCAAGGAAATCAAGGCAATCGCACGGGACATCGAGAGCTTGCGCGGTATCACGGGAACCGAGTCCGTTATCGAAGCCAAGCAAGCCGAGATGGCAGAGCTAGAAAAGCGTCCCCACCGTCCAGACCAGATTGTGTATGTGCAGACCGGTGAGACCGTAAGGTCACGGTGGGCGGCACTTGACTCTGCCGGGCGGGGCCGGTTCCTGCGTGAGTATGACGTCCGGGTGAAATCAGACCGCGATGGTTCAGAACTGGACCCGGGTACGCTGGCACCTTTCCGGGAAATGTGGTCCGCCGATGGAAGCCGCCAGCCGATACCCTTTGGCGAGACCAGCGTGGAAGCTCCCTAGTGGCCATGCCCCACCAAACGACTCTCCCCTGGGCAGCACAGATAGGCGCGTCAGGTACAGCTAACCCTTACAGCCGGTCCCACGGCCGACCGTAGGGGTTTGCTGTGTGCCCCTTTCCCGCTGTCCCCATAGACCACAGAGCGACGTTCACCGCGCCCGTTGGTCCCAGTCAGGGGTAAGTGTCCCCGTGGCGTCTGTCGCTTACACGGGCCGGGTGAGCTTGCCCCTGGTCCCGGTCACGCTAGAAACGCCCACAAGCCACGTACGCACGACAGACACGGGGCAATGCCCGTGGACACGGCCACGCTGGCTGACGCGCCAGCGGGCAGCACAGGGCGTTACGATGGCTACGTCAGTCCTGGTCTGCCAATCTGGCAATGAAAAAGCGCCACGCAACCGGCTAGCACCAGTCGCGTGACGCTCTCTCACATCCAAACCGCTGCTAGTCGGCCTGTCATCCATTGCACCCAGAGACACGACCGTCAGCCCACAGATTAAGCCGGCGAGCATCCCTCTGGTGACCCGCCGAGCCCCACAGATCAGCCCCGGCGGCATTAACTTACGTCGTCAGGATGCCCTGCACCCGGCACTCTGCCTGTGAGTACGGGAACTCCCAATCATGGCGGATATACGCCAGGAAGCCGTATTGCAGCCAATCGGCGTAACGCTCAGTCAGGATCTGGAACGCCAGCCCTGTTCTCAGGCCGAGCATGATCCGGTTGGTGTTAGCCACCAGGACAGAACTCGCAACGCTGCTCGTCCCCTGCGTTTCCGTGTTAGCAAACGCCGTGGAGGTAAGCGGTGGCCAGAACGGCGCCACATCGGCCGGGGCATCCCAGTACTTCGCGTAAGCCGAAGCACTAAGCCGCGAATACGTCCCGAACACGGACGGGTTCGTCATGATCGACAGGTCACCCGGCTCATTCGCATTCCTGACCTTCTCGACTGCCTGCGAAATCTGCGTGTAGTCGGCAGGCGCAGCCCCATTAGTAGCCATCGTGACAGACTGCAAGCTAGCGGCATACGGTGACGTGAACAGGCCAACCGGCTCTGCCGTCCCCGTTCCATACAATGCGCTCTGGTCCATACCGCGGGCCATTGCCGCCGCAAGATTCTGCTCGATCAGGTCAGCCAGGCCACCCTGAGTCTCGCTATCCTCCACAAGCTGACGGCTCGCCAAAGTGACGTTGGCCATCGTGTATGCCTGTAGCTTCTGCACACCCAATGCAGCATTACCCGGCGTCAGTGCGGTATTCTCCCCGATATAGGCGGTGACGTTAGATGCATCGCTAGACCAGACAGGGACGTACTCGACCTGATTCTTCATGTCCACAATCTGCGGGCCATTAAGTGAACCGTCAGCACCAGCATTCGTGAACACGAGTGCAGCACGGAGCAGTTCCAGCACGTTAGCGCTGAAACCAATCGGCGCAAGCCAGCCACCACCAGACGCGGTAACAGACTGAGCCCCCTCAGCCAGAGCCCTATATTCCCGGCCAGCTTGATTTCGGGTAATAAGCTGACGCCAGAAGGCGTCCCGGTCAAACGAGCCAAGGTCAAGCCCTGACGGGTTGAAATCGGCCCGCTGCGACAGATACGCCGTCAGCGAATGACGCGCCTCAAGCGGGCGGCCATCACCAGGACTGGGCAGGTCGTGCGTGTCGGTGCCAATCAGTGACCTATTGACGGTCACATCACGGGACACATTCGACACGTTACCGGTATGGTCACGGGCCAGCAGTGCGTCAAGCTCAGTTAGCACCCGCTCGTGGGAATCAAAGGCGTCGGCCTCAGCCTGAGTGGTGCTCCTGCCTTCAGCCGCGGCCTTATCCATGATGGCCTTCATTGCGTCATAGTTAGCCTGACGCTTCGCGCGAATCTCTTTCATATCCATTGCTTTTAGCCTTTATGGCTGGTTGTTTGCAGAGTGCAGGATCACTGCGGCTTTGCGTCTGAGAGCGGGCGGCTCCCGTCATGAGCGGGAGTGCCACATACCCGTATCCCGCGCCAATGGTGCGGAAGCATATAATCGGCCCTATTGCCGTTCCAGCGACCTGCGGACAAGCCCTACCAGCCGCACGAAATCAGGCATAAGAGCGTCACGGACGTCGTCGCCTACCCCGACGTCGTCCAGAAGGAAGCCAATAGCTGATTCAAGCAAGGCCAGGTATTCGACGTCGCTGGCGGCCAGGCTGGCCCGCATGAAACCGCCACCGGTCGCCATTAGCGCGTCAACCTCCCTGACTGCTTCCGCGTAGGTGTCAAGGTCAGAACCGGTCAAGTATTGGGATGCTTTAGCGGTCATTTGCGCCGAATACCGTCCACCGAGAGCGGGCACACGGCTAGCGCCGATGATCCTGCCGCCACTGTCCCGCCCAGGGCTACGGCCAACGCGGGCAAGCTCAGCCCTGGTCTTCTTAGCAGGCATTACGGACTCACCTTTACGCACTTACGGCAGCGTTCTACGCCCGTCAGGTAGCTGAGGAAGTGCTCAGCGGTGGCTGGCTTGGCCACGTGACACGCGGGGCAGCGTCGTCGCGCTATGGGCGTGTCAGGAGCCGCGCTGGACGTGGCGGGCGGCTCCATGTAGATATCGTCTGTCCGCTGGTAGGCGTATGAGTTGGCGGCCAAGCGTTCTGTGTACCGGCTGCGAGCCATTAAAACCCCAAATCGGCCAATTCTGCGAAAATGTGCGAGCGTTATGGCTGGAGACTGTGTGTGC
Organism: uncultured Actinomycetes bacterium; assembly: GCA_963822825.1. Classification (GTDB taxonomy): domain Bacteria; phylum Actinomycetota; class Actinomycetes; order Streptosporangiales; family Streptosporangiaceae; genus JAWWPY01. The sequence goes on from CAWGIW010000003.1 coordinate 16,971, forward strand.
CCGCCGGGACTACGGGTCCTGGGGCTTGCTCCGCTTCCTAGTTTTGCCCCCCCCGGGGGTACCCCAATGCCGCATGCAATGGCGTGGCCACGGGCTAACGGCACCGTGGCTCGCCGCCCTGTTCAGGTTCATGTCCCCCGGATGTGCCGCTCTCACGCTGGCCACCGTTGGCGCGGCAACGTTCTGCCGCAAGGGTGCCAAGAAATTTATCCGGTATGCGCAACGGCGCGCCAGCGGACGAGCTAAAAGGCTGACGACTAGCAGTTACGGCGTGCCCGGTTCAATCTTGATGCCATCAGCTAGCGCGAATTGTGTTCTGATCTGACCGAGTAGGGCATTCACGGTGATCCCTGTCAAGTCAGCGGTCTGGTCGATCACGCCAAGGAGCACAAGGGCGAGAGATTGCATTGCCGACGTGAACTGTCCATCGTTCGCCACCAGCCGGGCTACCTCTGTCGCCCGATCAGGGTGCCCGTCGTAACAGTGGCTGAGGATGGCAAGCGCGTTACGGCTCTCGGTGAGGTAATCAGCGCTCATTGGCTCGGTCTCCAAAGCGGTTGCGCCAGTGGCGTCTAGGTCGTGCCGGAACGTGGACGGGTGGGCTGGAAAGTTTGGGGCTATCAAAAATCTGGCTGGCCCGGATAGTTTCCCGCGCGGTCGTTATCCGGTCGATGGGTCACGGACTTGGGCAAACGTGGCAAGGTTGCGGGCTACAGGGGCGGCTGGCCCGCCCTGGCCGTAACCGCTGGTTCCATGTCAAGCCAGAACCGCCTCTGTAGGGTGTCTCTGTAAGCGACAGAGCGACTTTTAGGCGGCGAATGAGTTACTGGATGGGTCGGCACTGGTGAGGCGCTTAGATTATTAAAGACATTACTATTTCTTTACCTTTATGGCTGGGATGGGCGGCAAGAGCGCAAGCTGGACCCGTTGCTTACGCCCCTGCCGCCACGCCCCAAGGTCAACCCGCCTAGCACGTGAGCGGAGGAAACGCGCCGACCAAAGTCACCCTGGGGCCAAGTTGTGCCACTGCTTTGCCTGCCCCACGAGTGGCCAGCGGGGCAACCGCGTTAGTGAGCTTCAGAGACTCCCGTGGGAGTCTCCCGGTTCCAGCCGGAGCGAAGTGGGGGGCATCCTTTACTTCTGGCTCACCAGTGCGGCCAAGACTGGTACGGGGTTACGCCGCGATGGTCTGCGGCGTGAACGTGTCAGGGTGGACGTTCACGATGCGCTCTCCGCCAACATGAGCCAGTGCCGCGCCTAGCAGGCTGTCTCGTTCGGCGCAGGTCTTCAGGGCCGCCGAAATGGCGGCCAATATGAATGCGTGGCTTGACATACCGTACGCTGCGGCAGCAACGGCTATCTGACGGGTAGTCAGGTCGGTTGGGCTGATGGTCCGGTTAGCCATGACGTGTCCTTAAATGATCCTGGGGTGAACTGATTGACAAGAGGTCGCGCGGTTAGCGGCGGCCGATGCCCGTTTCCCGGCTCTGTAACGTGGCGGTACCGCGGGCTGCTGTTGCCCGGGCGGCTTGGCCGGTAATCCAGTCGGCACGGCCAGAGATTCAATGGAAAGAGCTTTAGCCTCTCCCAATCTAATTATACCAGATGGGGTCACTAATCGTTACTTTACGCTTCGCGCGCTAATAGTATTTTCCAATGGTGACGAGAATTTAGCAGCGGTTGAAGACTTGCAACGTCCAAAGGACGTTGACCTTACACCGTTGCGCGAACGATAGAGAGCTTGCAACGGTGGTTAGTACGTTGCGCAGCGTAGCAAGCAACGTATGCTATGGCTTTGCTACTGGTGCGGATTTGTAAATGATCTTGTTCATGCTCAGATAGGACGGCTTTTGCCGTCCTTCAGCTTGTCTAGTTTAACAATCTTGTTCGCGTATATCTTGTATAAGTTTTTTCTTGGTAAGTATTGTCTTGGTAGTGGTGTCGCTGGGACACCAATATGGTGGGGGGCCGACACCAATCTATCTAGGGTCCGGCACCACTGCCCGGCTGGCCCGCTGGGCTCGTCTCCGTTGCCGGTTCGCGCGGATAAAGGCATTCGTCACCGTTGCCAGCGCTACAGTTCCAGCATTGACAGCGGGCGGGCTGTGCCGCGATGGACAAGACGAGGCTCCGCCGGTAGTGCCCGCCCGTGCGTGAGACGACGGTGAACCAGCCGCGCCTGATCAGGCTAGCCCGCGCTCGTTCGACATACTTCCGCTCATAGCCCGCGATGCGGGCAACGGTGGCGGCTGTGGCGAAACATCCGATGCCGTTGGCTCCGTGTTCCGCAATGATCATCGCTATCGCGCGCTCTGCGAGCGGGATGCTGGTATCTGCCCAGAGTGCTTTGATCCATTGAAGGAACTTGACCGGGTTGCCGTAACGGCCTGGCGGGCTGGGCCAGCCGTCGTCTGGTCCGGGCTGTTCTGCCGCGGTGTATGCCGGTTCGTAGGGGGCATCGTAGCCGTCGCTGATCAACGGCGTTGCCTGCCCGGTTTCGGTCATGGAGCACTGCCCCAATGTGGCAGGCGCCCAGCGGGGGCATCCGCTGGGCGCCTAGTCCAAGGGTTGGCCATGCCCGGCCAATGTGTGTTAAGTGGTGTCTAGCTGGGCGATCCGTTAACAGACGTCGCCACTCATGCAGGCGATGACCTGCCGGGTTACCTCGCCGATAGGATCTTCGGCAAGGTCTTCCCGCCAGCATGCGCTGGTCAGGCCCCAGCCGTGGAACTCGCTCACCATGCGGCTATGGAGTTTTACCAGGAATGCTTCAACCTGGTGGCGCACGTACATGTTGGCTGCGTCGCACTGGCTCTGCCGTTCGGCTATTTCTTCGGCTTCGGAGGGTTCTGTGCTGGTGTTGGCTGTTTCGCTGGTGGTCGCCATATCATGCCCCTTGCGGTTGGTGGTTTGTGGCCTGCGCTTGGCCTGTGCTCAAGCGTAGAAAGCGGTTTGCGGAATCGTGCGCCACTGGGTGTGCGCAAATGTGGCGTCATCTGCTGTTTTGATGGCCTGTGAGGAAACAGGACTTACCTGCCCGTTAGGTCCGTAAGTGGTCGTTAACGGCCGGGCAAGAGTTTGCCTGAGACGTGCTTAAGCTTTGCATCCAGGGCGACCAATGGAGGACGTGTCATCAGATAACCGTCGGCGTGACGCTACATCCCGGGCGGATCTATGCCCAGGTCTTGCCGGATAGCTTCCCTCAGATTTTGCTCGTTAAAGAGAGATTGTTCGAAATAATCAGTTTTTGCGTCCGCGTAGGGATTGGCGGCCTTATCGGAAAGTGTGGAGTCAAAGTAGGACATCCACGAGTCGAGGGTAGAGATGCTGCCGAGAGCAAGGTTGAGAGTCGGTTCGGGAGCAAGCATGGAAAGAATTTCTAGGAAGCTTTGGCTTTTCTGCTGAAGACCGTAGACCGTTGCGCGTGTTTTTTCGGTAAGACTCTTATGCTGTCGCCCTTCAACCTCTGCACGTATAATCGCACGTCTCCACACCTCAAGACTTAACAAGAATTCGGCATAGACCGCTTTGCGTTCGGTTAGCCATCGGGCAGCATCCTCCCGCTGCCACTGTTCGCGGCGCTCGTCTCGTTCACGCTGCCACCGTGTCTCTTCGGCTTCGCGTTCACGGGTCCACCGCTGATCTTCGCGTCTGTCTGCCCAACGGCGGGTTACCAGCGCAGCGCCAAGCGTCCCGGCTACGCCAACGATGGCGACGGCGAGAGGTACCCAAACCGGTGTAGTACTCAAAACCTGTCTCTACCTCTGTCATTCCGGCATAGGGCCGAATTCCTTCTCCATCTCGTCTAGGCCGATTCCATCGATATGGTGAGTTGGGATCTGGTGTTCATCGGCCAAATGTTTCAGGTCTGCCCATGACGTTACGGAGCCGACGAGTTTCCCAGCCGGACGGATTTCGGTCCCTTCCGGGCGAGGCGCGTCATCACCGAGATAGACGGGCCAGCGGTCACCATTGCCCTGAGTCGCAACGATCAACATGGATGCCATGCGCTAACGGTACAGGGATAGGACGAGCTGATAAGGCGCACGATGCCCTTAGCTTGGCCTGATGTTGCGGCGGATCGTGCCTAACGGTGGGAGCACTTGGAGCGGCAAGCGTCCTGTGCCCACTATCGCCGGCCCGTGCCAGCGGGCACAGACATGGTTGCCAGTCTGGCGATCATGCATCCGTGCGCCTAGCGGGTGCCCGCGTGGACACTCACGGCGCGGTCTCGCTGTCCACGGGTTTGATCATGCCCGACCGGACGGCTCTGCACACTGGCTGAGCGCTGTATCAAACCGCTCTGTTTTGACGTGTCAATGAAGTTGATCCCTGCGTCCAGCGCCTTGTGGATGATGGCGATCGAGTCGTCGTGGTCGGGGTTGCCGATAGCCCCGAACATCATCGCGCCGAGCGCGTAGGGGCTGACCTTGATCCCGGTCCGGCCGAGAGTGCGGTACTGCATGCGGTTCCTCCTGAGGTTACGGAAGGGGTGTGGTGGGCGCTCCTGTCGTCCCGGTCCGGCTGCCAGCCTGGCCCCTCGCAGTTTGAGCGGCGATCATCCCGTCAAGGTGATTCCCGCCAGCTCCCCCCGGTGCCGTACCCTGGACCTAAGTGGAACGTCCTTCCGGAAGTATATGGAAAGGCTTTCCGTTTAGCAAGCGGAGGAGTTCGTGACGGAGAACACGGCGCCGGCCGGGCCGGCCTCGCGGGCCCGGGTGCGGGCGCGCCGCGCCGACTGCGCGCCGACGCGCAGCGCAACATCGGCTCCCTGCTTGAGGCAGCCAAGGCCGTCTTCGCTACCTCAGGCGTGGACGCGCCCGCCAAGGAGATCGCCGACCTGGCCGGCGTCGGGGTCGGAACCCTGTACCGGCACTTTCCGCAGCGCTCGGACCTGGTCAAGGCCGTGTTCCAGCGCGAGGTGGACGCCTGCGCCGACGCGGCCCCGGGGCTGGCCGCCGCGCACGAGCCAGGAGCGGCACTCGCGATGTGGCTCCACCGGTACACCGAGTACCTCGCGACCAAACGAGGACTCGCCACCGCCCTTCACTCCGGCGATCCGGCGTACGGCGCCCTGCCCGGCTACTTCAGGCAGCGACTCGGACCCGCCCTCGGGTCACTGCTCGAAGCCGCGATAGCCAGTGGCGAGATCCGGGCCGGCATCAGCGCCAAGGATCTCCTGCACGCCGTCGCCAACCTGTGCCTGCCCGTGGCGGACGAGGGAGCCGACTACAGCCAGCGCATGGTCGCGCTCCTCATCGACGGACTACGCTACGGCGCCAGCACGAGCCAGTCCCGCTCCTGAACTCGTGCGCGGACCGGTTCACTCCTTCCCGGGGGGCATGGCCGACCCGCTGTCCACGGTCGGCCCGGACCTGGGCCCGGCGCGTCCGATCACGGTCGGGGACCCGCCCGCCGGTTAGGGCCCTGGGAATGTTCACGGAGGTTAACCCGGATGTCCGGAAACGGCCGTCCCGGATGAGCAAGGTAGGCCTTCGGCGGGCGGCACGGAGCCGGCCGTGCCCGAGGAGGTTCCCGACCGATGCCACCGCAGCCTTCGCCCCACACGGCGCCTGCCCACCGAATGGCTCCCTGGCGCTCCCGCTGGCGCGTCCCGATGCTGCTCGCGGTCGCCGCGACCAGGGGCCGACCCCAACCAGCTCGTCACCATCACCGACAAGCTGGCCGCCGCCACGTCGCCCGCCGAGAGCTTCCGGACCGTCCGGGCCGCCGGGTTCGGCCAGGTGCTGCGCGGTGTGTCGTTCACCCCGGGAACGGAGACCGCCGGACGCTGACCGACCCGGGGCGCCGGGCCGCGGGGCCTGGCCGTTACGCGGCCTGGATCGTCAGTACTGTCCACGCACCGACGCAGATGCGATCCCCGCTATGCAGGGTCCCCGGACCCCGGCCGCTATCTCGCCACCGTTGAGCTGAGTGCCGTTGGCTGATCCCGGGTCGAGGATGGCCCAGCCGTCGCCGGGTTCCGCGATCAGGACAGCATGCAGGTGGGAGAGGCCAGGGTCCTCGGGTGGCCCGGTCAGGTCGATTTCTGGCTCCAGCCCGCGCGAAACGCTGCGCCGGCCGATGCGCATTTCCCGTCCGGAGAGCGGAAACCGGCGCTCCGGGCAGTACGCGGGGAACCGGAGCGTCGCCGCGTCCGGGCCGCCCTCGGCGACCACGCTATCGAAATACGCGCGGTCCGCGGTCACCACGGCCGTCCAGGTCGTCGCGGCGGCGGGCGGCGCGGTCGCCGGCGCCCCGGGCGTCATGCGGTGCTGGGACTGGCCCGAATCGAAATCGAACCCGCACGTCTCACAGAACCGCCCTGACCGGTCACGCCCGCACTGAGGGCAGGGCTCGGCGGCGGAATCCGGGGCGGCCGCGGCCGATGACGATCGGCCGGAAGACGCCCCGGCCGAAGGTGACCCGCCGGAAGAGGCCCCGGCCGAAGATGACGCGGCCGCTGGTGGCGCACCTATGCGCATCCCGCAGACGTCGCAGAAATCCGTGGCCGCGCTGTCGTGGCCAGCGGGGCAGGTCGGCATCACGGTCGCTCCTATTTCCTGGTCCGTACCGTCTTGGTCAACCGCGTATCCAGTGCCATCTCGTCGGCGTCGTCAACCTTCTTCTTGAGCCGCACGGTCCCGGTGGCCGCGTCCACCACATCGACCACCTTGGCCAGCAGCTTGGCCGTGTCCGCATTGCCAGACCGCTCGGCGAGCGCCACCGCCCGGCCGAGCTTGGCGGTCGCGGTGTCCTCGTCGCCCCGCTTGCGGGCCTCCAGTCCTTCCTGGATCACCTCGGCCAGTTCGGCCTGCCCGGTGTAATGAGCGACGTGGGGATTGATTCGCGTCGAGAGCGCCTCGTCGGCGGTCCAGATCGCCCGCACCAGCGCCTGGCCGAGCACCTGCGGGGCCGACGGCTCGCTGGTCACCAGGCTGACCCGGGCGGCCAGCATTTCCTGTCCGACGCCGGCCGCGGCGACCCGTACCCCCAGGTGGTAGTCCCGGCTCTCGCCGGAGCCCCACGCGCCGGTCGGATAGTCACCAGCTTGCGGGCCTGACTGGGTACGCCGGCCGGTCAGGTCCGCCACTTCGGGCGAGCAGAGCGGTGACCTCCGCCAGGCCGGAGGGCGACCGGCGGGCATGGGCCAGCGTCTCGGCGGCGCGGTCCACGACCGCTGAGTACGCCGTGAAGATCTCCCACAGCCTGGTCAGCGCGGCCGTCGCCGCGTCCCAGCGCTTCTGCTCTCGCCGACCAGGCTCGCCCCCGCGAGCAGCCGCTTGCCAAAACGCCCATCCAGGTCGAGCAGGTTCGCCTGGATGGTGTCCCGCTGCGCCAGCGCGGCCGCGACCGCGGCTTCGGCCTGCTCCCGGGTCAGCGCTGCGGTCATGGGGCCGCTCACCGGTACTCCGCAAGCCGCCGGCTGAGCCCCCAGGCGCACCCCGCCGCCATCAATACCGAGGCCACGATGATCCCGGCCTCCAGACCGCCGAACGCGCCCGCACCCGCGGCCGCCCCGGACCTGAAGGTGGCCTGGTCGGCTGCGATCGCCTGGCTCAGATCGGTCTCCAGCCGACCGAACCCCGCCGCCGAACTGCCCGGCCCGGTCCCGATCACGAGCTGGGTCTCGGCCGGGTACTGCGCCGCGCTGTCGAGCCGGTAAACCTGCTCGTTGGTGGCGTACCAGGCGGATGCGTCCGCCGCCGCGGACGCGGCCGGCCGCGCGCCCGGCCCGCCGAGAGAGGACGTGGCCGCGTCCGTCAGCAGCGTGCCCGGTCCGGGACCCACCTTGGCCCGCACGGCCTGGAAGTTCTGCTTGAACGGGGCGTCGCCACTGCGCGAGATCAGGTTGACGACCTCATCCCTGCGGGCTTGCTGCACGGCGATGCTTGCCCGGGCGAGCGTCTGCGCGGGGGCCGAGCCGGACCCGACACCGTGCTGGAGATCCGAGCGCGCCACCGCGAAGGCGATGACCAGCCACGCCGCGCCGACGACGAGCATCGCCGACGCCGCGAGCAGGCCGTAGTTGACCACCCGGTGGGTGCGCCGGGTCAGCCAGCGCTGCACGCGATACAAGCCGAAACCGATGACGACGGCCAGGACCACGGCGACCGCGATCCAGGGCAGCCCGGTCGCTCCCGCGCTTTCCGCGGTCAGCCGGGCGTTCTCCCGCGCGTAGCTGGCGCCCGCCGCCGGCAGCAGCGTCAGGTGCATCTTCTCGGACGCCACCTGCATGAACGAGCCACCGGTCAGCTGGAATCCCAGCGAGTAATCAGTCTGGGCCTCGGCCACGTAAGCCGTGTAGACGGGCAGCCCGGCCGCGATGGCGGCCAGGCTGGCCCCGAGGGCCTGGTCACCGCCGGCGGGGGCGGCGTTCTTCAGCGCGGTCAGGTCGGCGGCGGCTTGCGCGATGTCGGCCTGTAGCGCTGGCGCGCCGCGAGCGGTTCTTGAGGGCCGGACAGGAACGCGGTCGTGGCCGTGACGTCGGCGTCGGACAGCGACTCGTACATCCGCTGCGCGTCCGCGCTGAGCGGCTCGCTCGTGGAGACCACATCCCCGGCGGCCGACGCGTGCTGGCTCACCGTCCACGCGGCCACGGCCCCCCAGGCCAGGGAGCCCACGATCAAGGCGACGATGAGCAGCCTCAGCGCGGCCGGGGCGGTCGCCGGCGTGAACCGCCTCGCGAGCCCGCGGCGACGCGGCGCCGCGGTCGCGGCGCTGTCCGGCGGTGCGCCGGCGTTATGAGCAGTTGGCTAGGAGGCAAACATTGGCCGGGTGACACCAACGGGAGAGCCACCCCTTCGTGTCAACGTACTCCCCGCCGGTTTGGTTCATCCCGGTCCGGCGACTGGGCCAGCCGGCCCCCTTCCCCGTGCCGCGCGCTTCCGGCGTCGTTCGTCAGCGCTGGCCGCTGAGTGGCCAGATGGTGGGGCGGGGGAGGGCTGCGGGGGTGGGGAAATGCGGTGGGCTGGTCAGGTCGACGAAGTCAGTCAGCGCGCTGGCGGCCGCATCGCGCCTGGTCAGAGCGGGGAGGTTCCACTTCTGCTCGATGGTGGCCAGGATCGATGTGTGATCGTAGACCACCGACGAGACATGGCCAGGTTTGGAAAAGGGGGAGGCCACCAGGCATCCGATCCTGAATCCGTAACGGTCGAAGCCTCCGGGCTCGTCGGGTGGCACATGGATGTCGGGAGGAATGTCGTCGGGGGGGACCGCGGCCGGCGGTGGCACGTGATCGTAAAACCCGCCTCCCTCGTCCCAGACGATGATGAACAGCATGCTGGCCCATTGCGGGCCTCTCGATGCCGCATCGAAGACGCTGGCGGTGAATGCTTCCCCGACCTGGTCGTCCTCGAACTCCGCCTCGGACGCGGCCAAGGCTTCTGGGGTGATCAGGCTGACCGCGGGCAGGCGGCCACGGCGGCAGTCGTCGTAGTAGTCGTCGATGCCGCGCAGGCGGCCGGGCCAGCGCAGCAGGTTCCGCGGCCACAATCCGAGATCGGGGACGTCCGCGAAGTAGTTGGCCCACCCGATGTTGTGCGCGTCGAGCAGGTCCCAGATCAGCCCGGTGGCCGGGGGATGCACGAACGGGCTGGGGATGGTGGTGCTGACCAGGCCAGCGGCGGTGGCGGCCTGGAGAAACCGGCGGTTCGGGAACGTCTGGGCCAAGCACGAGGAGAAGTAGCGGTCCCCGATGCCATAGGTGCGGGCGAAGCCGTAATACCAGGGCAGGTCGGTCCCGTCGAGGTATCCCATGGGGTCGTCGCTGCCGGTGGTGGTGACGAAGCCGTCCATCGCCCCGTTGTTCCACTGGCGGTGTGAGGCATTCCATGTCTGGCTGAGGTGGAAAGAAGGATTCAGCGGCAGGCTCATGTGATGAGCCCGCACCGGACGCCCACGGGAGTCGGGATTGCTGTTCACTGGATGGCCGTCGGGGTCAAGGGTGAAACCATCCCCGCGGTCAAGCAGGCCGAAGTAGCTGTCGTAGGAATGGTTCTCCTTCATGAGCACCACGATGTGCTCGATGCCAGGCAGCGAGTCGTGGCCGGCGGGGCGGTCAGGAAACGGCCGGGTTCCGGGATCGCGTGGGTAGGCCATCCCTTGACCGTAACCCGGGAGATCGGCCGTCATGCCTATTCCGCTGCGGCCGGTTTTCTAGGCGCGCTGCCCGGGGGTGACCAGGCCGCTCTCGTAGGCGATGACGACAAGCTGAGCGCGGTCGCGCGCGTTGAGCTTGGTCATCGTGCGGCTGACGTGGGTCTTGGCGGTCAGTGGGCTGAGGAACAGCCGGGTAGCGATTTCGTCGTTCGACAATCCGCCCGCGACCAGCACCATTACCTCGCGCTCCCGCCCGGTCAGGCCTTGCAGAACCCGGTCGTCCACCGGCGGGCGCTCGGGCGGCGGCCAGGTCGGTGATGAGCCGCCGCGTCACGCCCGGCGAGAGCAGCGCGTCGCCGCGGGCCACGACCCGCACGGCCTGGAGAAGTTCGGCGGGCTCGGCGTCCTTGACCAGGAATCCGCTGGCCCCGGCCCGGATGGCCTGGTACACGTACTCGTCGGACTCGAACGTGGTCAAGATGATCACCTTGACACCGGCCAGGTCATCGTCGGCCGCGATGCGCCGGGTTGCCTCCAGCCCGTCCACGCCGGGCATCCGGATGTCCATGAGGACCACGTCGGCGCGCTCGCTGCGGGCCATCCGCAGCGCCTGCGCGCCATCGGTCGCCTCGCCCACCACCGTGAGGTCATCAGCGGAATCGAGCAGCAGCCGGAAGCCGGCCCGGATCAGCGACTGGTCGTCGGCCAGCAGGACCCGGATCACGACCGGGTGCCTTCATCGAGCGAGGCGAGCGAGGCGGCCGCGGCGGGGTCGGGGTCAGCGGGTGCGGCGGGGCCAGCGGCGGTGGCGGGTGCGGCGGGGCCAGCGGCGGTGGCGGGTGCGGCGGGGCCAGCGGCGGTGGCGGGTGCGGCGGGACCAGCGGCCGTGACGGGGTCAGCGGGCGCGGCGGAGCCGGCCTGCCGCTGCCGGTCGAGCGGGAGCGTGGCCGCGACCCGGTATCCTCCCGGATAAGCCGAACCAGTCTCGACGACGCCGCCGACGGACGCGGCGCGTTCGCGCATCCCGATGAGCCCGTGCCCGCTGCCCTCGCTCACCGCCAGCGAGCCTCGGCCCGTGTCGGCCACCTCGATTCGCAGCGCGGCATCGTCGTAGCTCAGCGCCACGGTGGCGGTAGCCGGCCCGGCGTGCCGGATGGCGTTGGTCAGCGACTCCTGGACGATCCGGTAGGCGGCCAGATCCACCGCGGGCGGCAGCGGCCGCGCCGGCCCGGTCACGCTCAGGCTGGTGGCCAGGCCAGCCTGGACGGCGCCAGCGATCAGGGTGTCGAGCTGGGCCACGCCGGGCGCTGGCTGGGTGGGGTCGGTCTCGTCGGCCTGCCGCAGCACGTTGAGGATCGCCCGCAGCTCGCGCAGGCCCTCCTTGCTGGCCAGCTTGATGGCCTGCAGGGCCTGGGCCACGGCATCCGGCCGCTCAGCCAGCACGTGGGCCGCCACCCCGGCCTGAACGTTGATGGTGGCCATGGTGTGGGCGACAACGTCATGCAGTTCCCGGGCGATCCGCAGCCGTTCCTCGTCGACCCGTCGCCGGGCCTCGGCCTCGGCGCCGGCCTGGATGGACGCGATGTACTTGCGGCGGTTGTTGACCGCGATCCCGGCGAACAGCGCGGCGGCGATCAGCCCGGGAATCAGGTCGAAACTGCCGCCGAACGGGCCGAACGGGTTTCCGGCCGCGGTGGCCGCCATGAGCACCACGAGGGTTATGCCCGCGGCGGCAACGGCCCGGCGCACGCTGCCCGTCTTGGCCAGTCCGTAGAGGGCGGCGGTCGGCAGCAGCAGGGCCGCGCCGTTGACGTAGCCCAGCAGGCTGAAGATGGCGACGGCGGTGGTGGAGACGGCGAGCACGGCGACCGGATACCAGCGGCGGGCGGCCAGCACCAGGCCGGCCACGACGACCAGGGCGAACGCCGCCGTGGGGGTGTGCAGCGGAACCGGATGGCCGCTCACGATCTGGTCGCTGGCGTGGTTCGGGTGGGCCTCTCCGTAGGCGCCGGCCAGCATCACGGCCGTCAGCAGCACCGCGAGCGCGATATCGCGGGCCGGGGAAACCCACCATCGCCGCCACACCGCCAGGGCACTGTCCATATCCACAGCGTAGGCATCCGGCGGCCCGCCGTCGTCCTCTGGGAGTTGGCGATCCAGCTACACCCGGCGGAGTACAAGCGGCGTGGCTGCGCCGCCGGACGTAGCCGCAAGTGTCGCCCCGGGCACGACGACCCAGCGGGCCCGCCCCGGCACGCTGTCGGTAGCTGGTGGAACGGCCGCCGGCCCCGAAAGCTCCCGGAGGCTGAGATGCCCGCCCTGACCCGTTTCGTACTCCGCCACAAGGCACTTGTGCTGGTGTTCTGGCTCGCCGTGGCCGTCGCCGGCGTACTGACCATCAGCGGCACCACCCACCGGATGACGAACAGCTTCGCCATGCCGGGCCAGGCGTTCCGGGTTGACAACCAGATCGTCCGTGCCTACGGCAACGGCGGATCGCAGGCGCCCTACGTGCCGGTGCTGACCGCACCGCCGGGCCAGCGGATCGGCGACCCGGCCGCCGCCGCCGCCACCGGCCGGGCCTTCACCGCGGTGGCGCGGGCCGTCCCGCAGGTGCGGATCGCCGACTACGCGACCACCCACGACGGGGCGTTCATCACCCGTGACGGGCGTTCGACGTTCGCGCTCGTCTTCACCTCCCCGGTGGCCGGCTTCGGCGGTACCGGCGATGGCGCGGTAATCCAGCACGCCCTGGCCAGCGCGCTGCCGCCGGGCTGGCACGTCGGTGTCACCGGGTCGCAGCTGCTGATGAACGGCAAGCCCGCCGCCGCCAGCCACGGGACCGGCATCATGGCCGAAGCCATGATCGGCGCCATCGGGGCGCTGGTCATCCTGGCCATCGTCTTCGCCAGCTTCCTGGCCTTCCTGCCGTTGCTGATCGGCGGGGTCTCCGTGCTGGGCACGTTCCTCCTCGTCGGCGGGCTCACCGAGGTCACCGGCGTGAGCCAGATCGTCGAGTTCCTCATCGCGCTCATCGGCCTGGGCGTCGCCATTGACTACTCCCTGCTGGTGGTGAGCCGCTGGCGCGAGGAGCGCGCCGCCGGGCGTGACAACGCCGGCGCCGTGGCCGAGGCGATGAACCACGCCGGGCGCGCGGTCGTGTTCTCCGGGCTCACGGTCGCGATCGGGCTGCTGTCGATGGTCGTGCTCCCGGTCCCGATGCTGCGCAGCGTCGGCTACGGCGGCGTCCTGGTCCCGCTGGTCTCGGTGGCCGTCGCGGTCACGCTGCTGCCGGTCATCCTGGCCACGGTGGGCCCGCGGCTGGACTGGCCACGGCTGCGGACCGAGCGGTCGGCCAGCCGGGTGTTCTCGGCCTGGGCGCGCGGCGTCTACTCTCACCGCTGGCTGGCGGCGCTGGCCGGCCTCGGCGTCCTCGCCGCGCTCATGCTGCCTGCCCTGTCGCTGCACCTCGGCGAGCCGGGAAGCACCGCGCAGGCCACGGCCGGACCGGCGCATGACGCCCTGGCCACGCTGACCGACGGCGGCGTTCCTTCCGGCGTGCTGACTCCGGTCGAGGTGCTCACGTCCTCCGCGCCCGGCCGGGTCGCCGGCCTGGCGGCCAGGGTGCCCGGGGTGTACACCGCCCTGGCGCCCAGCACGCCGGACTACCGGCGGCCCGGCACGGCCATCGTCACGGTCATCCCGGCCGCCGAGAGCAGCGTCCCGGCCGGCCAGACCACGGTCACCCGGCTGGAGAGCGTCCTGCTGGCTAGCCCGCACGTGGTCGGCGTCGGCGGCGACGGCCCGTCGCTGGTCGATTTTGATCACGCCGTGTACGGCGACTTCCCGCTCATGCTCGCGATCATCAGCGTCGCCACGTTCCTGCTGCTCACCCGGGCATTCCGGTCAGTGGTCCTGGCGGCCAAGGCGGTCCTGTTCAACCTCATCTCACTGGCCGCCGCCTACGGCGTGCTGACCTGGGTGTGGCAGGACGGCCACGGATCCAGCGCGATCTGGGGCATCCCGGCCACCGGTGCGATCACCATGTGGGTGCCGCTGATGGTGTTCGCCTTCCTGTTCGGCCTGTCCATGGACTACGAGGTCTTCATCCTCAGCCGCGTCCGGGAGGCTTACGACCGCACCGGCGACGCCCGCCAGGCCGTCACCGAAGGCCTTGGCCGGACCGGTCGCCTGGTCACCAGCGCGGCCGCGATCCTGATGCTCAGCTTCCTGTCGATGTCCACGGGCCCGGAGACAGATCTGAAGATCCTCGCCACCGGCCTCGGCGCGGGCATCCTCATCGACGCCGTGGTCATCCGCTGCCTGCTGGTTCCCGCCATGGTGGCGCTCTTCGGGCGGGCCAACTGGTGGCTGCCCGCCCGGATGGCTCGCCTGCTCAGGGTGACCGCCCCGACCCGCCCGGCACCCGCCGCGGCCAACCGGGCGCCGGCTCAGCCGGCTCCCGTTCTCACCACGGCCGGGTAGGGCGCGCCCCACACAACGAGCGAAGGTGACCGCCGCCGGGCGGTCACCTTCGCTCTGCCAACACAGCCAGCCCGGACGACCCAGGCCACCTGGTCAGCGTATCCGCTATATCACTAGAAATCTAGTGATTAGATTTCGAGCTAAACTGGCGAGGTGCCCGATCCATCCGCTACCCACGTACCCGATGACTTCGAGCGGGAGTTCCCGGGGGCCAGCCGAAGCGCGGCCGAAGTCGCCGCCAACCTGGTACGAACCGCCACGGCGCTCGTGGCCCAGATCGAACGGCCGACCCGCCAGGCGTTCGGTCTGTCCGTGAACGCGTTCCAGACCCTCGCGATCCTCGACGGAGCAGGCGAACCGCTCCCCGGACACGCCATCGCCGAGCAGTTGCTCGTGAGCAGCGCCAGCATGACCTCGCTGCTCGATACCCTCGAACGTCGCGGCCTGGTCGAACGCCACCCACACCCCACGGACCGGCGCAAGGTCCTGATCCATCTCACCGGCGACGCGCAGCGGATCGTGAACCAGATGCTGCCCGTGATCCACGCGGCGATCACACACGCGATCGGCGACCTCCCCGAATCCGACCGCCAACGCCTCATCACCGCACTAGGGACGATCCGAACTCGGCTGAACACCTTCGCGAGCCAGCCGGCCCCGGCCCCGAAAGCCCGTCGAAAGCGCCGCGCGCGAGCAGCCCGACGGCAGTCACCCGAGACCGAGTAGGCGGATGGGCGGGTGGCGGCGGCATCGCCGATCTCACCGGCGATCACGGGACCTGGCGATCACCGGGGCGATCACCGGCGATCTGACCGCCCGCCGGGCACGCTCAAGGCTCGGTGGTTGTGTCTTGCGGGTCCAGTGCCTCGGGCGACACCGGCAGCCCCGTATCCGCGCCGGGGACGGCGGCATCGGCGTCGGGCCACTGCTTGAGCTCCACCTGGGGTATCAGCCAGGTGGCCAGGAAGGCGAGCGCGGCGATCGGCACCGCGACCATGAACACCGTCTGGATCGACTCGGCGTAGCCGGCCACGAAAGCCTGGTGCACAGCGGCCGGCAGGTGGCGGAGCAGCGCCGGGGTGACGTCCGCGCTGCTGAAGCCGTGCGGGAGGCTCGTGCCGTGCAGGTGGCGGGCGAGGTTGCCGACGAGGACGTTGGAGAAGATCGCGCCGAAGATCGCCGTGCCGAAGGACCCGCCGATCGAGCGGAAGAACGTCGCGCCTGAGGTCGCCACGCCGAGTTCGCTGTGGGGCACGGCGTTCTGCACGATGATGACGAGCACCTGCATCACGCCGCCGATGCCCATGCCGAGGACAAGCATGTAGAGCGCGTCGAGCGCCGGTGGGGGTACCGACGCCCATCAGCGAGAGCAGATACATGCCGAGGGTCATGAACGCGGTCCCGGCGATCGGGAAGAACCGGTAGCTGGCCGGTCCGCGAGATGATCTGGCCGGAGCCGATCGAGACGACGAGCAGCCCGGCCATCAGCGGCAGCAGGTGCAGCCCCGAGAGCGTCGGCGAGATCGCCTTGCACCACCTGGAAGAAGAGCGGCAGGTAGGTGATGGCGCCGAACATGGCGAAGCCGACGATGAAGCCGACGACGCTGGCGACCGAGAAGGTGCGGATGCGGAACAGGTGCAGCGGCAGCACTGGCTCCGCGGCCCGGCGCTCGACGAGGACGAAGACGCCGACGAGCACGACCCCGGCGACGCCGAGGACGATGATGGGTGTGGAGCCCCAGGGGTAGGTCGTCCGCCGAGGCTGGTGAGCAGGACGAGGCGAGGTCGCGGCGAGCGCGAGCACCGCGGTCCCGAGGTAGTCGATGATGTGATGCACCCGGCGCGAGATGGCCCGGCACCTGGCTGGCCACGACCGCGAGGGCGACGGCCCCGATCGGCACGTTGATGTAGAAGATCCAGCGCCACGACAGGTTGTCGACGAACACCCCGCCGAGCAGCGGGCCCGACCACGCTCGCCAAACCGAAGACCGCGCCGAAGAGGCCGTGGTAGCGGCCCCGCTCGCGCGGCGACACGATGTCGCCGACGATGGCCTGGGCACCGACCATCAGGCCGCCGCCGCCGAGGCCCTGCACCGCGCGGAAGGCGATGAGCTCGAACATCGAGTGGCTGAGTCCCGGACAGGACCGAGCCGACGAGGAAGATGACGATCGCCGCCTGGAAGAAGATCTTCCGGCCGTACTGGTCACCGAGCTTGCCCCACAGCGGGGTCGACACGGTGGTCGCCAGCAGGTAGGCGGTGATGACCCAGGCGAGGTGCGACCCGCCCTGGAGGTCGCCGACGATCGTCGGCAGCGCCGTCGAGACGATGGTCTGATCGAGCGCCGCCAGGAGCATCCCGAGCATGAGCGCGCCAATGATCAGGAGAATCCGGCGGTGGCTCAGACCTGGCAGCGCGCCGTTGCCGGCCGCGGGGTCGGGAGTGGCGGTAGACATAAGCGGTTGTCCTTTCGGCGGCCCGACGAACCCGGGGACGCGGCCCGGCCATGGTGGGATTCGTTCCGGCCGAGCGGCACAGCCAACTCAGGCCGAGGCTCTGGCCTGGCGTTGAGGTGACGCACCGCGGCGCGCTCGGGCAGCCCGGCGGCCAGCGACTGGAACGCCATATCGGTGAGCTGGTCGAGCGGCACGGCGCCACCGGACCGCGCCCAGAAGGTCGTCGTCGCGCGCAGCACGCCGGTCGCCGCGCCGGCCAGCAGCGCGGGATAGGGATCGTGGTCGGGGTCGGTCCCGAGCCGCTCGGTGAGCGCATCAGCCACGGTGCGCTCGACCATCGCCATGTGCGCGGCCTGGGCCGCCCTGAGGTGCGGGTTGACGTGGGCGGCCCTCATCCGCCGCAGCCAGCTGGCCGGATCGCCGCCGAGAGCGACCAGCTCCTCGGCCAGGGCTCGCGCCTCGCCGGCGAAAACGACGCGCAGGGCTTCCAGGGCCGTTTCTCCGGGCGCTTCGTGGACGAGACGGTCGCCCAGCGCCGCGATTCGCTCCGGATCGGCCCCGAAGAGCGCCGCTTCCTTGGAAGGGAAGTAGTTGAAGAACGTTCGCGGCGAGACGTCGGCGGCCTCGGCGATGTCCTCCACCGTGACCCGGACGAAGCCGCGCTCGGCGACCAGGTCAAGAGCGATCCGGCGCAGAGAGAGACGGGTGGCGAGCTTCTTGCGCTCCCGTAGCGAGACACGGGCCTCCCCCGAGGTAGCCGCACCGGCGAGTGTCATGTTGTTGCGCTCACTGTAACTTTTGAGGGCATCCAATATTGCAACGGCATCAACGTTACATCAGCCGCAAGGATGTCGCGCTGAGCGGGCCGGGCTCCGGCCGTGGCTTCCGATGCCCAGGGTGCCGACCATCACGCTGGACGCGCGCGGGCGGCCCTTCGGTGGCGCGCGACCGGCTCGTCGTTCGTGTTACCGGCGGAAGCGGGTGAGAAGGGCGAGCACCTCGTCGAGCTTTTCCTCGATACCTTCCCTGGTCGGTTCCTCGACCGGCTTTCCCGCCGCGATATCGTCTTCGAGGCTCTTGGCCCCCTCGAACACCGCCTCGACCAGCCGGGCCCGCTGGTCATCGTCGAGCAGGTTGAACGAGATTCCCTCCATGGCCTCAGAAAGCTCGAGTTCCTGGATATCGGCGGGGTCCGTCAGGTGGGTCTTGGCGCGGGAGAGGATCATCCGGAAGATCGCCTTCCGGAAGGTGACGATGTCCGCGCCATTTTCGGAGAATCCCAGTACTGCCATCAGAACCCGATCCTTATGATCTTCGCCTGCGCCGACTCGGGCAGGGAATCGATGTAATTTGTGATGTCTGCCGCCGACTGTTCGCTGAAGCCAGTGAGGTCGATAACGGTGAAGTCCATTGACTTTAGCAGATGCGCCTGTATGGCCTGATAGAATTTCTGCGCCGCGCTCGGGTTCCAGTACTTTGACGTATTCGGGTTGCCCATCTGGTCATAGGTGCGCCCCTGATTGTCCACGTACTCCCCGTCGCGTTCTTCGGCGGATGGCTTGAAATCAAGCTCAGGGTATTCCTCCTCCAGGCGCGTCAATGTCGCGGCCTCGGAGTCGCTCAGCCGGGCCAGGCTTGGGTCGTCGCTCATCGCCTTGTCGAGCGCGCCTTCGGTGTCGCCCTCGACTTGCGTGACCTCGGCTTCGGCGGTCTCGACCGCGGGCGCGTCGGCGGTGGCGGCCTCCACCGTGGCGACCAGGTCCTCGCCTATGGTGGCGCCCACCTCGGAATCGACGGTGGCGGAGGTCTCGGCGGCGACGTCACCCACGATCGCCTCGACTTCTGCCTCGTCGGCCACGCCGGCCCCGCATCCGACCCGCCGCCCGTGAAGACGGTCAGCGCGACACCCACGATCGTGGTGAGGCCGACGGCGATACCGGCGCCGATCAGCGCGTTCCTGACGTCGTTGCGCTTGGCGTCGATGGCGGCCGCGTACTTGCCGCACGCATCGCCCAGTGACTGGCAAATCTGCTGGGCGCCCGCCAGCACGGTCTTGGCGTTACCGGGCGAATACACCTGGGACCAGAAGCCGGTGATCGCCGATGTGGTGTCGTCATTGGCCTCGAGGCCGGCCAGCGCCGCGCCGGCGTGGCCCGCGATCTCCTCAATGGAGGCCGCGGCGCTGTGCCACGCGCTGGCGGCGGCGCGCACCTGGTCGGGATGGGCGTTGGGCCAGAACCTCGACAGCGGACCGGGCAGGAACCAGACGGTCTCGCCCGGCCCGATGGCAGAGGCGGGGCCAGCCATCCCGATATCGTCAACCACCGGCTCCGGGGTGAACACGGTCGGCGGCCCGCCCGGCCGGACCGAGGAGTGGTGCTCGGCGGTGACAAAGTTGTTGGCCGTCTGCGTGAGACCCACCGAGATGCCGCCCAGCGTCAGCGTCGAGGTCCGCAGCGCGTTCCAGGCCGCCTTCGCGGCGGGGGCATACCTGGCGTTGAAACTCGTCGCCGGAGCATCGTCCCCGGCCATCCCCGCATTGGCATCCAGTACCGTCTGCAGCCTCGTCCACGCGTTGTCCAGGTCGCTTTGCGCGGTGTAGAACGCGGTCGCCGCCGCCTGCACATCCGGCGGGGTGACGTTGATGGTCCCGCCGCCTCCGCCGGGGGCCGGGAGCACTGCCATCAGCGCCCCCGCCACATGCGCAGGTTGGTCGCGCGGGCACTCTGGTAGTTTGCGCGGGCGGTTTGGATCACCCGGCCCAGCCCGGCCAGCGTCCGGGCCATGTCATCCGCCGCCGCCCGCCATTGAGCATGAGCCACGTCGAACGTGGCCCGCGCATCCCCGGTCCATTCGCTTAAGTGGGCGCGCAACTCGGCCTCGAGCCGATCCAGCTGTGCCTCCAGAGCGTAGAGCGCTCGCCGGTAGTCCTCTTCCGCCGCCTCCAGAATCGACAGGTTGACGCCGATGACGCTGCTGATCGTGACCTCCGCCGATTATGTCCGCCCGTTACCCACCCCGTGCCACTCGCCAGGATGCACGATAGCGCAGCAACTGGCCGATGCGTTCCTGAACTATGACATAAACGAATATCTCTCCCAGATCCCACGGAACGGACCACGGGAAGCTATCCATCTCGGTCGGTAGAAGTCGGCCGAGCGTGCCGTGGGGAGGCAGGCACCCCCGGCCGGGCGGATGCCTGCTTCCGCGCCAAACCTGCCGGTCTGCATCCTCGTGCCGACGGGGCCCCAGCGGCGAAAGTGTGGATGTCAGTAGCCGCAGCTGTTCTACCTGCGGCAGTCGATCGCAATCGAGGAGTCGCAATGATCGACACGATGTTCAACGCGTCCGTCCCAGCCACTGGGCGAAGCTATCTCGAGCCGCTCGCCGAGGCGCTCAGCGCGAGAGGGCTTCTCGCCAGCGTCACTCGCATCGGTGACGGCCCCAGTTTCGTCGAGGCGATCAACCCTGACGCCCCTGATCTCGCGGAGAGCATTTTCGCGGCGCAGACCAGCGGCGAATGGTGGTTCTGGTGGTCGTGGGCGGAGCGCATCGCACCTGCGACAGAAATTGAGTTCACCGCCGGAAGGATTGCGCACGTCCTGGCCTCAGCCGCGGCGTGACCAGGCGGAGGCGACGGCCCGCAACAGGGGCCGGGCCGTCGCACAGCCCTGGTCTGGCTCGCTGCTGCGAACCGTCACCACTGCGTCACTACCGTGCGCCATTGGGCTGGCATAGGCTCGGCCAGGAGCGTTTCCTGACGCGGGGTGCCGATGTCCAAGGGCTCGCCAGCCGCGGCCGTCTCTGCCGCGGCCGTTTCCTCGGCGTATGAAGCGGCCACACGGCCGATCGGCGTGGTGAACCAGGCAGGCCGCCGGAGCCGCCGCCCGTTCCGTCATGTTCTGGCGTGGGCGTGCAAGCTGACCGTCCTCGCCGCCTACGTGGCCGGTGTCTATCTGGTCGTGGCCGTCGGGCTCGGCGCGCTGACTCCCTGGTCGGCCGACTGGCGAACGGCCCTGCGGCTGGCCGCCGTGGCGATCACCGCGGCCGGACTCGCCACCGTGCACCGCCATGTCAGCGTGGCGGTGGACCGGCTCCTCCTGCCGGGGCCAAGCCGGTATGAGGTCTTGACCAGCCTGGCCGGTCAGCTGCGGGCGGCCGGCCCGCTCGAAGAGGCGCTGCCCAGCCTGGCGCGCCTGCTGGGCGAGGGAACCGAGGCGCGCCAGGCGGCGGTGTGGCTGAGGTCGGGCCCCGGGTTCGTGCGGGCCGCCGTATGGCCCCCGCCCTCCGCGCCGTTCGGGCGCCAATCACTCACCGAAGCGCCGAAGTTCGGCGCGCGCGAGGACATCGACGTGTTCGCCGAGGTGCGCGACGGCGGCGAGCTGCTCGGCGCCCTCAGCGTCGCGCTTCCGGCGGGCCGCCGTCCCGCCCCGCCGGACATCCGGCTCGTGACGGACCTCGCCAATTCCGCCGGATTCCTGCTGCGGAACACCTTGCTCACCGCCGAGCTTTCGCAGCGGCTGCGCACCGTCTCGCAGCAAGCCGATGAGCTGCATAGGTCGCGGCGCCGCCTGGTCGTGGCGCGCGACGTCGCGCGGCGTCGCCTCGCCGGCGAGCTCGCCGTGAGCGTGCAGAGCACGCTCGACGCCATCGCCGCCGTGATCGCCGCGCTCCAGGCCAGAGTCCACGACGCCACCGGGGATGAGGAGGAACTGGAGCAGGTCACCAGCCATGCGCGCGCCATCATCCGTGCGGCGCGGGCCGAGACCGGCGCGCTGATTACGCGTTTTCGCTCGGTGGTGCACGGCATCTATCCGCCCGCCCTGTCCGATCACGGCCTGGTCACGGCGGTCGAGAGCCTGGCCGCGACCTTGCCGCGGACGACCAGGATCGCGGCGGGCGGGCTGCGCCGGTACCCGATGGAATTCGAGTCGCCGCTGTACTTCTGCGCCGCGGTGGCGCTCCGCACCCTCGCCTCGAGCCACGACGCGGTGCCGCTGAGGATCCGGCTCGCCGACACGGGGCAGGATCTGGTCCTCACCATCATCGACGAAGCACGGTCCGGCGAGATGGGTGACGACGAACGAGCGCTCCTTGACGAGATAGGCGACCACGCGGGCGCGCACGGAGGCACGGCGAGCGCGACGGAGATCAACGGCAGTCTCTGGCTGCAGGCCGCCGTCCCGTTGCGCATCCCCCCGGCGGACCCCCCGGTGCCGTGTTCAGCCCCCGATGGCTCACCGGCCATCGGCCATGCGGGCCACGCCGGCCATGCGGGCCACGCCGACCACGCGGGCCACGCCGACCACGCGGGCCACGCCGAACACGCGGGCCACGCGGACCATGCGGACCACGCGGGCCGCGGGGGCTGGAGGGAGGCGGCCGGTGCCGGGGAGATGGGCCGCCGTGAGGTTGATGCCACCCGGGAGGCCAGCCGGGACAGCGTCACCGCCACCGCGCTTTACCTGGCCCGGGATCACGTCGGGCGGCGGCCGCGCGGCGACAGCGCGGCGCGGGCGGGCTTCGCCGTACTGGTGGCCGGTTCGGCCGCCTGGCTCGCACTTGGGCTGGCGATCGGGGTCGTCGCCAACGTCCAGGCCGTTCGCTCCGCGGTCGGACGGCTGGCCCAGGCCGGTCATCCATCGTGGCTCGCCGACGTGGCGGCCGGCCTGATGGCCGGGCTGCCCAAGAGCTACCCCGCCGGCCAGGTGGCGCTGGACTATGCCTTCAGCGCCATGAGCATCGCCATCGCGGTGGCACTGCCCTGGCTGGCCCGCCGGGACGCGGCGATGCGGCTGCTGGCGGTCGGGATGGTGGGCTTGGCGGCGGCCTTCAACCTTCAGGCCCACGCCGACATCGCGGCTGTCCAGCGGATGGCCGGCATCGGCATCGGCTGGTGGTACTGGCTGCTGCTCGGCGTCGGCGGCATCGCCTTCATCCTCGCCCTGGTGCTCTTCCCGACTGGCCGCCTGCCCACGGACGGACGGCCGAGCTGGTCGGGCGGTGTCCTGGCGTTCGCCGGTCTCGCGGGGATTGTCGGCCTGCTCAGTGAGTTCACGGCGCGGTACCCGCACACCATCAGCGTCGCCGTCCTCTTCGGCCTGCTCACGCTGGCCGTCGCCATCACCGCCCAGTGGTGGCACTACGTTGACGCGGCCACCGCCGATGCGCGTCAGCAATCCGCGACCGCGCTCCGGGCTCTCGTCTTCGCGGCCGGCGCTGCGGCATTGCTGAACGCTGGGGGCCTGGTGATCCGCGTGGCGCAGGTGCCGGGGTTCACGGTTGGCCCGCAGGCTCTGACGTTCTGGACTTTCCGCGCCCTGTTCGTCTTCATCCCCTGCGCTCTGATACTGGGGGTGCATCGCTTCCCCCTGCGGGACGCGGAGCGGCTGTTCAACCGCGCCCTGGTCTACGGCCTGCTCGCACTGCTCACCGGGGTCCTCTACGTAGCGCTCGTGGTCGGCGCCGACGTGCTGCTCGGCTTGCCGATGCGGCAGAACCCCATGATCCAGATCGCGGCGACGGTCGCGGTCGCGCTCGCCCTGGCGCCGGCCCGGACCCTGCTGTCGCGCCTGGCCGACCGGCTCGCCTACGGGCAGCGTCCGGCCCCGTACCACGTGCTGGCTCGATTGTCCGCGCTCTCACAGGCCACCCACTCGGGTATGGCCACCCTGCCCGCCCTCGCCCGCATCGTCGGCGATGGCCTCGGGGCGCGCTCATGCGAGGTCCGGCTGATCCGCCCGGATGCCCGGCTGGAGATCAGATCATGGCGCGCTGGGGATACCGGCGCCGGGGCGTCCGGCGCCGCCGGGTCGGGCGCCGCCGGGTCCGGTACCGCCGCGACCGGGGGCGGCGCGGCCATCCGGCCGGGCTCACCGTTCATCGCGGTTCCGGTCGTTCACCGCGGCGTCACGGTCGGCGAGATCCGCGTCGAGCCTCCGGCGGGCGGCCTGGCTCCCGATCAGCGGCGCCTGCTCGTCCATCTCGCTGATGGAGCGGGCCTCGTGCTGCACAACGCGCGCCTCGCTTTCGAGCTCGAGCGGCGGCTGGTCGTCATCAGCGAGCAGGCGGCTACCATCTCAGCCTCACGACGGCGCATCGCCGCCGCCCAGGCGCAGGAACGGCAGGCACTGGAACGAAATCTGCACGATGGCGCGCAGCCCCATCTGGTCGCTATCCGCATGGCGCTCGGCCTGGCCGCGCACCGTCTTTCCTCAGGCGCGGCCGCGGACCTGGCCGCGATCCTCCAGGGAATCGCGGCGCGCCTGGACGACGCGAGCGCGAGCCTGTCGGAGATCGCGCAGGGGCTCTATCCGCCGAAGCTGGTGGAGAAGGGTCTGTGCGCCGCCCTCCAGGCGCATGTGACCGCCGTGCCCAGCGAGATCGGGCTGGAATTTGGTGACGGAACCGAGCATGTGCGGTTCAGCACGGACGTGGAGGCGGCTGTCTGCTTCGCCTGCCTGGAGGCGCTGCAGAACGCGCGCAAGCACGCTCCTGACGCTCAGATCAGGCTGACCCTGGCCAGAGAGGCGGGCGGGTTGCGGTTCACTGTCGTTCGACGACGGCCCCGGCATCGACCCGGAGACAGTACGCGGTTTCGGGTTGCAGAGCATGGACGACCGGATGGCCGCGGTTGGTGGAACCCTGGAGTTCCGCTCATACCCGGGGGAGGGAACGACCGTCTCGGGCTGGGTGCCCGCCGAGCCGGTCAACGAGCCAATCGAGCCGGTCAGAGAGCCGGTCAACGACAGCGCCGCGCCGCTTATGCGCTGATGACAGCCCAAGTGCCGTTCAGACCCGGAAGCCTGAACGGCACCTCTGTGGCTGCCTTACCTAGTGCGACTTACTGGCCTTACCGGCCGCGCTGGCCGCGCGGCTTGCTCACGGCCCATAGACGTCCAGTTCGGAGACTTGGGCGCCGTTCTGGACGCTGTTGGCGGTGAAGGACAGTTCCAGGTACTGGTCACTGGTGCCGGAGGGGAGGCTGATGGTGACCGTGTTGCCGGTGGCGGGGTTGAAGGTGTAGGTCGCCGAGCCCACCAGGGTGGTGTAGCTGGTGCCGTTGGCGGAGCCCAGGATCGAGAGGGTCTGGGTGCGGGTGCCCCAGGAGGTGGAGGGGGGCAGATCCAGCACGACCGAGCCCAGGGCCATAGTGGCGCCGAGGTTTACGCTCAGGGTGGTGGGCCAGACGCCGTTGGTGCCTTCCCAGTAGGTGCTGGTGTTGCCGTCCACCGCGTTGCTGGCCACGTAGCTCTGCGTAAAGCTGGACGCGGTGACCGGGGCGTTGAGCGCCAGATCGGGATGGGCGGTGCCGGTGCCCCATACCTGGAACTCGGAGGCCTGAGCGCCGTTTTGGACGCTGTTGGCCGTGTAGGACAGCTGGACGTACTGGGCCTTGGTCCCGGAGGGCAGCGCGATCGTCACCGTGTTGCCGGTGGCGGGGTTGAAGGTGTAGTCGCCGAGCGCACCAGGGTGGTGTAGCTGGTGCCGTTGGTGGAGCCCAGGACCGAGAACGTCTGGGTCCTGGTGCCCCACGCGGAGGACGGGGGCAGGTCCACGACCACGGACGCAGCGGAGTCCGAGGCGCCCAGGTTCACGGTGAGGTTGCGGGAGCCGACGCCGTCTGGTTCCTTCCCAGTAGGTGCTGGTGTTCCCGTCGTTGGCGTCGAGGCCGCGTAGTCTGGGTCGGAGCTGGACGTCGTGCATGGCGGCGTTCGGCAGGTTCGTGTTGGCGCCGCTGCTGATCCCGGTGCCGGTCAGGCCGACGGTGGCGCGGGCTGTTGTTGGCGTTGCTGGTCACGGTCAGGCGCCGGTAGCGGCGCCGGCCGCGGTGGGCGTGAACGTGACGCTCACCGTGCAGGAGCCGCCGACCGCGACGGGCGCCGCAGGTGCTGGTCTGGCTGAAGGAGCCACCCGCCGCGACGGAGAGACGGTCGCCGCGGCAGTGCCGGGTTGGTGATCGTCACCGTCTTGCGCGGCGGAGGCGGAGCCGACCGCCTGACTGGCGAAGGACAGGGACTGCGCCGCGGTCGGCGTGCAGCACCGGGCCCGGGCGCGGTGCCGGTGCCGGAGAGGCTGACCGTGTTGGTGGTGCCGCCCGCGTTGACCGTCAGGCTCCCGGTGCGGGCGCCGCGTCGCGGTCGGCGTGAAGGTCACGCTGACCGTGCACGAGCCGTTCGCCGCGATCGACGAGCCGCAGTTGTTGGTCTGGGCGAAGTCGCCGCTGGCCGAGATCGACGAGACCGGACGCGGCCGAGCCGGTCGGGTTGGCGACCGTCACGGTCTGCGCGGAGCTGGTCGTGCCGGTCGCGACCGAGCCGAAGTTCAGCGCGGTCGGGGCTGACCGTCACGCCGTTGGAACCGGGGTAGGGCGGGTAGACCGGCGGCCGGCCAGCCGTTGCACTGGGTCGGGGTGATACCGGAGTTGCCGCCGTTGTCGGTGATCGTGAAGCCGCTGCCTTCGCAGCTGTAGCTCGGCGCGTTGCCCGCGTTGGCCTGCGCCACGCCGGTCGCGGCGACGTTGGTGGCCGTCGCGGTGCCGCCGGTCTGCTCCTGCAGGGCGAAAGTCCCGGTGCCGGCGATGGTCACGTTGTTCAGGTTGACCCCGCTGATCGTGCCCTCGACCCACTGGATCGCCTCGAACGGGCTCTGCTCGATCAGCGCGTTGGTCACGTTGATCGGGCCGGTGACCGCGCCCTGGTTGCCGTCGAACCAGAGCGCGCCGACGCCGAACTGCCAGTTCGGGTCGAGGTCGCCGTCCCGGATCATGGTGTTGTTCGAGATGGTGGTCGGTGCCGACCGGGGTGGAGGTGAATCGCTGCCCGACCTGGATGCCGCCGCCCTGGGTGATCCCGGTGTCCTCGACCAGGTTGCCGTTGACGGTGTTGTTGTTGCCGCCGTAGATCGCGATGCCGTTGGCGAGCTGCTGGAGCTGCACGGTGTTGTCGGAGATCGTGTCGTTGGCGTCGGCCCCGATGCTGGAGTCGGCCCAGGTCGCGATGCCGTCGTCACCGGTGTTGCGGATGTTGCTGTTCGTGACCGTCGAGTTGGTGACGCCGCCGTGGAAGTTGATGCCGTCCGCGGTGGTGTCGCGGATCCGCATCCCGCTGAAGGTCAGGTTGTCCATCGGGCCGTCCATCCAGGCCCCGACCTTCATGTGCTCGATCCAGATGTTCGACACGGTCGAGTTGCTCATCGCGCCGCCGATGCCGTTGACCTGGGCAGCTGTCGTCGCGAATCCTGAACGTTGCCGAAGATCGCGAAGTTCGACAGGTGCACGTTGGTGCTGGGCGACGGCGCGGAGTTGCCGTAGAAGCCGGGCGCCGTGCCGGTGACGGTCGAATACCACATGCCGGCGCCGGCGACCGTGACGTTGTTGACGATGATGTGGCCCGGGATGTTGTACGTGCCCGGCGGGATCCACACCGTGCCGCCAGCGCCGGCCGCGGTGATCGCGGCGTTGAACGCGCTGGTCGAATCGTTCACGCCGGTCGGGTCGGCGCCCTCGCTGGTCGACCGAGACCGAGCCGGAGGGCTGGGTGAGCGCCGGGCCGACCTGCTCGAAGTCGGCGAAGTCGATCGTGTACGAGGAGGCGGTGTCCTCGGAGTCGACCTGCAGCTTGAAGGTCGTGCCCGGCCGGATAGGTGGTCGGTGAACAGCCGGTGCACCTCGTCGTAGAAGTGGTGCGGGTTGCCGCTGCCCGGCGTGTTGGTGAACGGGTAGCTGCCGTAGTACCAGCTGTACGCGTTGGTCAGGGTGAAGTCGGTCTGCTTGGCGCCGTTGATGTACAGCGACAGCGGAGCGGTGTAGACCGACCCGTCCGAGCTGTCCGGGATGCTGTACCGGAAGTCGATCGAGTTGGTCGCCACCGGCGTGGTGAAGCTGACGTACTGGCCGGTGCCCTGCAGTGTCACGGCCTTGCGGCCCGAGGCCTCGTCGGCCAGCTGGCCCTGGGTGTAGCTCGGGCCGATGACGGTCCCGTTGGTGGCGGAGTTCTCCGCCTGCACTTCGACGTACGGCAGGCTCGCGCCGCTGCCACCGGTGGCCGCCGCCAACGCCGGCTGGGCCGCTATGGCGGCGACGCCCGCGGCGGCCAGCGTCGCGGCGCTGGCGGCCAAGGCGAGCGTCCGCCTCAGAGCTCGGATGGGGTGGGACACCATTGCTCCTTTCGATGCGGAATGCCGGATCTCGTCCGGCGGTGCCGCGGTCAGAGGGGATGGAGGAGCGGGGACAGACGGGGTGACGCGGTGCAGGGGCACGGCGAGACGCCTCGCTGACTGCGTGAGCGGCGGCGAGGTGGTTCGCGGGCCGGTGCGGACATAGGGCGGGGAACCGATGTAGGGGAAACCGATGTAAGGGACCGATGTAAGGGGGACGGTAACCTTTTCGACATCGGCTTGCAATATCTAGACACATAATTGGTAGAGCCATACTTGGTTCCGCAAGATCCAATGTGACGTTGCGAGACCGCGCCTGCCCACCGCTCCCCGCGGGTGCGTGGACACCCACCTGCGGAAAGTGATCTCAGTCAGGGCTGGTGCCCGATTCAGGCGGCAACGGCAGCGTCTTCGGACGTGCCGGAGATCGGCGCCCTACGGGCGGTCGGCGCCGCGGGCATCGAGGAAGCGCAGGACCGCGGCGACACGGCTGTCGAGTCCCGGGCTCTCGCTCAGCCCTAGCTTGTGGAATACGGAGTTGATGTGCTTCTGCACCGCTCGCTCGGTCAGGAAGAGGGCGCGCCCGATCGCCGTGTTGCTCTTCCCTTGCGCCATCTGTTCTAGGACCTGCCGCTCACGCGGGCTCAGCGCCCCGACGGGTGTGTCACCCTGGCGTTCACGGCGGATGACCAGAGCCTCCACGAGCTGGGGATCAAGCGCTGTTCCACCCGCTGCCACCTGGCTGAGCGCCCTGGTCAGCGCCTCGATGTCCTCGATGTGGTCCTTGAGCAGGTAGCCGACTCCGGTAGCGCCGCCGCGCAGCAGTTGGTACGCGTACTCGGGCTCGGCGAACTGGGTGAGCAGGATGACCCCGGTGCCTGGGTAGTCGGCGCGGATCTTCTGCGCGGCGTTCAGGCCCTCAACGGCATGATCCGGCGGCATCCGGATATCCGTGATCACGACGTCCGGCCTGAACTGGCCCACGGCGGCGAGCAGGCTGTCGAGATCGTAGGCGCTGGCCAGCAGATCTACCCCCGGCACGGCGGACAGCAGGGCCGCGGTGCCTTCCCTGAGCAGGTAGTTGTCCTCCGCGAGCACGACACGAATCGCCACCGTCACCCGCTTCCATGGCCGGAACCGCTCGCGAAATATTTTCCAGAATAGCCGTGTGAATAAACTGCGATCCCGCGACCACGACGCCGCCAGTCTGGGGGCGTGACCTGATCCGGTCCTTCCGTTGCGGATAATTATCCTCAACGGCTGGCGCGCCGCGACGCGCCCTTTTCTGCTGGGCCAGCGGCCGATCTCTGCCTAGGGCGTGTCCCTAGCGGCGGATACCACTCCGGTGGTCCGCTCCGGCCAACGCTCTGGCCGGCCGCCGTGGCATCGCAATCGGCCGCACCGCACCCGCGTCGGCCAGGACGTGCCTATGAAGGGCCTGTAGCTGCGCGCCTGGTTCCAGGCCGAGTTCACTGATCATGATTCGCCGGCCTTTCCCGGTAAAGCTTCAGCGCTTCGGCTCGGCAGCCAAGCCGGTACAGCGCGATCATCAACAGCGCGCGCAGTCGCTCACGGAGGGGGAGCCGGGAGAGCCAGGCCGGCAACTCGGCCGCCACGGTGCCGCAGCGGCCGAGGGAGAGGTCTGCTTCGGCCTTGGCCTCGACGGCCAGCACGCGGCGCTCCTCGAGCGGTGCCGCGGCCGCCCTGATCACCGGCGACGAGATATCCGCGCACGGCGGCCCGCGCCAGAGGGCGAGCGCGTTCGCGAACATCTCCGACCCGACCGCGGGGTGACCGGACTCGTGCGTGGATCTGGCCCGTTTCATGATGGCGTCAAACTCGGCCAGGTCGATCGAGGCACCGTCCCCGGAGAGCATGTACCCGGACGCGAGGGTCATCAGTGGCCCGCACTCGTGCCGCACGGGCTGCCCGATGGCCTGGCGCAGGGCAGAAACGTGGGCCTGAAGCTTGGTGCGCGCGGTCGCTGGGGGCGCCCCGTCCCACAGCGTGCCGACGAGCTGATCTACGGACACGACCTTGCCGTACTCGAGCGCCAGGGCGGCCAGAAGGGTCCGCTGACGCTCCGCCAGGTGGACCACCGTGCCGCCGTGGGTCACCTCGACTAGTCCCAACACGTTGATGCGCACTAGGTCACTCCCCGCGTATGCATGGACGTGCCGCTGCATGGATGTGCTGCATCGATAAAGGTGGCTGCCTCCAGGCGAATTGTAGTACCTGGACAGCTCATATACCGCGGTCAAGACTCCCGGCCGACCTTACCACTCACTTACGTCTTTAGCGGGCGCACAGCTTACGGCGTGCGCCGCGGGAGCGGGGCGGGCAGTCGGCACGACCGTCACTGTCGCTGGACTAACGCTCGGCTAACGATCGTTTGGGCCAAGCGATCTGGGAATGGCATCGTGGCAGCCGAATCGGGGGCATTCCTGTGGATCCATCGTGTTCCGCGGGCCGTAGCCCCGGCAATTGCCGGTCACGAGGGAGAAGCCAATCATGAGCAACAGGAAAAAGGCTGCCGGGGATAGAGGGCGGCACATCCCGCAGCATCGCAAGGAACCGTCATGGACGGTCGGTGACCTGCCCGGGTTGCCGAGCGGGCTGGGCGCGAAGATCATAGTCGCCGGCGTCGCCGGCGCGACGCTGGCCATCCCGGCGACGTCGGCCTTCGCCTCGCCCTCTTCGGTCCCTGCGGGATCGACCCCAGCCATGGTCACCATCAGCAAGGCAGCCGACCGGGCCGGTGTGTATCGCGTACACGCCGGCACTACGACCCGTCCGACGGCGCAGCCGGATGTCCAGGTCCCAGCCGCGTACCGGGCCGCGCAACAGCACCGGGCCGCACATCAGCACTCGGCGGCTGGGGAGCGCCGGGAAACAAATCAGCACGGGCGGTCGGGGCAGACCCGTCATTCGCCGCCGCAGCCCACCGCAGCGCCGAGCGGGAGCAGCGCGGCCAGCGGTTCAGCCAGCCAGACCATGCCGCTGCCGCCGCAGACCGTTGCGGCCTCGAATCCCGCCGTTTCGGCGGCCCAGGGCGCTGGTTCTGGCCTCTTGCTCGAGCCTGACGGCACTTTTGCGGTTCTGGCCCCGTCGGCCTCCAACATGCTCAGCGTGCCCGCCGGAAGCCTGATCATCAATTCCGATGGCACGTTCTTGAGCCCATCTGTCGGCACGTACGCCACGAGCTACGGCCTGATAACCGTGGCCCAGGCTCCGGGCAGCGGCACGGGATCGGCCGGCACGGCGACGTCGGGCACGGTTCCGGTAAACCCTGGCGGCCCGTTCCAGCCCACGCCGCAGCTGCCGTCTCAGGGTGGGACAACCACGGTCAGCCAGCCGAATGACGCCACCGTACCGCTCCCAGTCCTGCCTCCCAACGCGGGCGGCGGCCAAACTGCCGTTGGCGGCGCCGTAGTTCCCACGCTGGCACCACTTCAGGTGGCCACTCCCGCCCCGGGCAGCGATCCCTGCGGTCTGAGCGCCGTAGCGATCTGCTCTTTCAACCCCGCGCTCCCGGGCACCGGCACCGCGATTCCACCAGAAGCATTTGGAGTGCCCACGGCCACGACTGCGCCGGCTACGCCAGCGCCGGCCACCGCTGGGTCGGCCACGGGAGCGCCGACCACGGGAGCGACTGCGCCGGCCACGGGTACGACTGCGCCGAGTGCGCCTGCCACGACGGCGACTGCGCCGGCCACCACTGCGCCGGCCACCACTGCGCCGTCCACGGCTGCGCCGACTGCGCCGTCCACGGCTGCGCCGACTGCGCCGTCCACGGCTGCGCCGACTGCGCCGTCCACGCCGTCTGCGCCGGCTTTCGTCTGCGCCGGCCACCACTGCGCCGGCCACCGGCATCGCGCCAGCGACCATCCCCACAGCGGCCAAGGCACCGGCACCGGCACCCAAGCCTGCGGTGCAGGTGGTCAGCGCCATGGGTGGAGTGACCGTGGCCGACAACGGGACGGTCACGCCCAACGGGAGCGTGAACCTGGCCTTCCCGGCGTCGGGAATCGGGGGCAGCCTGCCCCTGTCATTGCCTACCGCCAGCCAAGCCCAGCCGATTCAGCCGACCTTCCCGCCGATCGATCAGAACGCGATTCTGGCCGATCCGGTACTCCAGGGCCTGACCCAGAACCTGAGCCAGCCGGGGCCGCCTTCGGGGCCCCTGCCCGCGCCGATACCGGATCTCGTCCCGAACACGGGCACCGCCATCGCGTCCCAGGCCGCACCGGACGCGAACCCAGGCAACCTCGTCCAGTTGGCGTCGCTCGATAACGGTGTACTGAACGACGCGCCACCGCCCGGTAGCCTTCAGCTGGGCCAGGCGTTCCAGACAGTGGCCCAGAATACGGCAGCCCAGGCCGGTCCGACCGTTTCTGTCACGACCCCGTCTCCGGGCGGCACGCTGCCAGCTGGAGCCCAGATCGTCGACCCAGTTAGCAACCGCACCTTTGTCGTGAACAATGCCAACGGCGTCGATGACACATATCCCGCCACTACCGTCATGGGTGTCCCCGTCCTCCCAGGAGGCACCGTAACCCTCCCCAACACGGCCGAAGTCCACGTGAGCGGCGCTAATAATTTCTTCCCGCCCGGTGGCGGAGTATCAACCCTCACGCCAGGCACCTACCAGACGGCAAACGGAACCACGGTCGTCGTTCAACGGCCCGGGCCTGCAGGCTCCGGCCCAGCAGGCTCCGGCCCAGCAGGCTCCGGCCCAGCAGGCTCCGGCCCCGCAGGCTCCCAGCCCGCAGGCCAGCGACGCGGGGACGCCGCAGGTTAGCGCGCAGACGGGCCCAGCGGCCGATTCCGCTGTCCAGCAAGCTCAGAATCCGCTTATCCCCGACCCCAATACGCCGCTTCTTCCGGGCGGCATCGCTCCTAACCTCATACCGCCATCCGGCGGCGTCGTGCCCGGCGGCAGCACGTTTACCGACGCGGGCGGCGTGACATATAACATACCGTACAGCGCCAATACGCCGGTCACGGTGACCATTCCGAATCCAACCGGGTCCGGGGCCGGGCAGACGATCTCGATACCGCCGGGCGCATCAATTAACCTTGGTACCGCGAATGCCAACATTCCCGGCAACCGGGACCAGATCCAATTGCCTGACGGCACCTATTTCGTGGGTCCTGCGCCTGCGCCGGGTCAGCCGGACACCAGGACGCAGGTCATCATCCAGACAACCCCACCCCCCGGGCTCCCAGGGCAGGACACTCAGCCCCCCGCCCAGACAACGCCGCCCCCGGCCGGCGCGACTCCGGGTGGAAGCACGCAGAACGTCACGGATCCAGCGGCCACGCAAACGGCATCGGCGGCGGCAACTCCGGCGCCCTCGTCCGCGCAGGCTCAGCCGCCTCAGGACGCCTCTCCGCCGACGGTGACCACCCCGGCGGATACCACGACACGGTCGGTGACGCCCCCGGTGGATACCACGCCCCCGGTGGTGACGCCTCCGGTGGATACCACGCCCCCGGTGGTGACGCCTCCGGTGGATACCACGCCCCCGGTGGTGACGCCTCCGGTCGATACCACGCCCCCGGTGGTGACGCCCCCGGTGGATGTCACGCCCCCGGTGGTGACGCCTCCGGTCGATACCACGCCCCCGGTGGTGACGCCCGCTCCCGTCGTGAGCGACCCCACGGCCAGCGACCCACTGAGCGGCGTCGTTTACGCCGGCAGTTACGTCGGCGGCAGCGGCGGCGGCGGCAGCAGCGGCTGAGGCCGAAACGGCGCGCCCGGGCACCGGCAGGCATGTCCCGCTGGTGCCCGGGACGTTGCCGGCTCAGATCTCCCGAAAAGCTCAGGTAACGGCCGTGGCCGGACTGGAAGGCAGGCAATCATGCAGGAGTCGGCGGCACGGTCGATTGACGTGACACGTGCTCTCACAAGTGTGCTAATCAGCCCGGCGGCTGCGGCATCCCTGTCGGCGGTGGCCGAGCCTCATCTGGACGGGGATGTGAACGGGGCGCCTGACTGGGGCGGGAGGTGCAACGATCCGGTGTTCGTGCTCTGCTGCGGCCGGTCGGGTTCCACGCTGCTGCGCTTCCTGCTCGACGCCCACCCAGACCTCGCCTGCCCGCCGGAAACCAACATGGCGGCGCTCTGTGCGCACCTCGCGAGCGTGTGGTCGCTGCTGGCGGGCGCGCCGCTTCCGGCGGAGCCGCAGGAGGAGCCGCCGGTGATCCCCGGCGCGGCGATCGCCGGGATCCGGCGGAACCTGGACATGATGGTCGGGCCGTACCTGGCGCGCCGGGGCAAGAGGCGGTACTGCGACAAGAGTCTCGGCGCGGCCGAGCACGCGGACATGCTGCTGCGGCTGTTCCCAGAAGCGAAGTTCGTCTGCCTGTACCGGCATCCAGCAGATGTGATCGCCTCGGGCATCGAGGCGTGCCCATGGGGGCTGAAGGGTTTCGGGTTCGATCGTTACGCGGCTGAGTCCCCGGGAAATGCGGTGCTGGCGCTGGCCCAGTTCTGGGCCGACCACGCCGTGGTGATCCACGCCGTGGAGGAACGGTTCCCGGGCCGCTGCCACCGGGTGCGATACGAGGATCTGGTCGCCGATCCCGAGGCCGTCGCGGATGGGATCTTCCGATTCCTGGGCGCTTCCGCACAGCCAGGAATCTCTGGCCGGTGCTTCACGCCAGAGCGGGAGAGGATCGGCCGCGCCGACTACAAGATCTGGCACACCTCGCGAATCACCACCGACTCGGTCGGCCGGGGGTGGTCCATCCCAGCGAACCTGATCGAGCCTGCCGTGGCCGCCAAGGTGAACGAACTGGCGGACAAACTCGGCTACATCCCGATCGATGGCCAGTGGGGTGTCGCGGAAATACCCCCCGACTTCCGGGTACCCGCTGACGGTGCGCGGGCGGCCGGAACACCGGCGGCGGACGCTGGTGCTACCCGGGAGATGCCGCGCGCGTTCCTGCTGCTCGGTGAGCTTCTCCAAGCCGGGCTGTTCCGGATCAGTGATCGCTTTATCCGCCGGTGGGGATCGTGCGCGGCAGAGTCCTTCCTGGTCGTCGCCACCTCGGCCGATGTCAGAAGCTCGGCGCAGTGGCGGGTTGATCTCGCCGCCCGGACCGTCGCCTTGGCCAGCGGCGGCAGCTCGGGCGACGGCCGCCGAACCGGCGCCGCCTGGCAGATCAACGGCCAGGCCGACGAGTGGGAACGGGTGATCCGTGGCAAAACCAACCTCAACGCCGCACTGCGCTGCCGCGACCTGCGTTACTGCAGCGCTGGCGAGGCCGCGTCCGTCGGCGCGGTCAGGATGAGCATGCTCGCCGACCTGCTCGGCATCACCTCGTGGCGATCCACAGAGCCCGCACCGCAGTTGCAGGCCGCGTCGGCCCGTTGAAGGCGGGACGCGGCTCGTGATGACTGACCCAGGTCAGTCATCACGGTGGACGATGCCAGGAGCGAAGGCTGGCCAGCAGACTGAGATGTACTCCGCGCCGTCGGCTCCTGGAGTGCTGTAGCGCACCCATTCGCCCGGTCTCGTGTGCACTCCCTGGCCGGCCTGCACCGTCAACTGGCCATCATCCGACTCCACGACCAAGGCTCCGTGCAGCACAATCGTGAATTCATCGAACTCCGGGCGCTGCCCCGGCTCAGCCCAGCCCGACGGGCTGCGCATGTGTGCGATGCTCAGCCTGCTGCTACCGGTGCTGGCCCGGCCCACATATTCATCGATGAGCTTCGGCGGTTCGCCCGCCGCAGCCACCCGGCTCGGTTCGCTGATCAGTTCAGGCATGCCCGTCAGTATCCTGCAGGCGAACCCACCTGACGAGGAACACAGGTGACGGTGAATGGCGGTGTCAGTGGCCGCCGGGTCCAGGCAGGCAGCCGCCGTCCATGATGATCCCGCCGATGTTTACCACGACACCGGCTGCGGCCGAACTGCCGTAGACGCATACCGCCGGGCCATTGATCGCGGTGAAGGCGCCAAAAAGGATCTCATTCACCCTGGTCCCTGCGGCCGTCATCCCGGCGTACCGTGTCTCCAGATAGATTCCGCCAGCAGGCAGGCCCGCACCAATGAGCGCTGCCTTCACGGTATTTTGTGACATGCGCTGCGCGGGCGTGAGGCGCTCTAATTCGGCGCGCGCCTTGCGCTGCATTGGCGCCGCGGCGGCCGCCAATGCTGGCGGCGCCGCCTGGCGTTGCTGGAAAAGGTGATTCGACTCCTGGAGTTTTTGCGGATCGACCGTGATACATGGCGTGGCCCGGGCAGCAGCCACAGAATCTGGCGGCGGGCAGATCCCCTCAGGTGACTGGCGGCTGGGCGATGCCGCCGCAGACGGCGCACGATAGCTTCCGCAGCCGCCGGCCGCGGCCACGGCGAGCGCGATGAGGAGCGCGACCAGCCCTGCGTGACGCTGCTTGAGCATGCTCCCACCCTGACACGGCACTGGCCGCGAACAATGAGTATCCGGACCTACTTTCCCATGAGTTTCCGGACTTACTCCCCGGCTAGATGTGGTGAGGTGACCACTGGCTCTGCGCTTGCGTGGGACCCGGCCGGCCTGGCAGGTTGGCTGCATGCCGACGCGCCTGGTGCATCTGGTGGTGGACGCCAATGATCCTTCGCGGCTCGCCCGGTTCTGGGCCGCGGCCCTGGGGTGGGAGGTGGCCGACGAGCAAGCACAAGAGGTGGACGTGTGCCCGGCTGGCTACGACTATCCCGATCCGGTAGCGCTGCCGCTGGTGTTTGTCCCCGTGCCGGAGAAGAAGACCGGGAAGAACCACGTTCATCTCGACCTGGCCAGCGCATCCACCGGGCACCAGGCGGATCTGGTCCGCCGCCTTCAGGAACTGGGGGCCACGCCGGTGGATATCGGCCAGGGTGACGTGCCCTGGGTGGTGCTGGCCGATCCGGAGGGCAACGAATTGTGCGTCCTGGAGCCGCGGGCCGTTTACCGTGACACGGGCCCGGTCGCCGCGGTCGTGGTCGACTGCGCTGATCCCCAGTCGCTGGCGCCGTTCTGGGCCTGGCGCGGCGGGCTGGCGCGCGCAGCGCTCAGATGCGGACCTGGTCGCATTCCGTTCGCCCAGCGGCGTTGGGCCCTACCTTGAGCTGCTCCGGGTCGGCGATGTGAAGTCGGTCAAGAACCGGATCCACCTCGACGTCGCGCCGTATAGCGCAGACGATCAAGCCACGGAGGTGGCCCGGCTGCTCCAGTCCGGCGCGACGCCGGAAGATGTGGGTCAGGGCGACGTGCACTGGACGGTCCTGGCCGATCCCGAAGGCAACGAGTTCTGCGTGCTCATGCCGCGCTGACCTCGACCGCCACCCTCGGCGGACGCGCAGCAGGCTGGAGATCTGCGAGACACGGCCTAGGGTCTGTGATGCGGCTGACGGTTCTCGGCGGGTGCGGCGCGTGGCCGGAAGCGGGCCAGGCCTGCAGCGGCTACCTGGTCGAGCATGACGGTTTCCGGTTGCTGGTTGACCTGGGCTATGCGGCCGTGCCGCGCCTGCTGGAACTGGCCAGTGCGGCTCAGATCGACGCCGTGTTCATCAGCCACGGGCATCCCGACCATTGCGCCGACCTGAGCCCGCTCTTGCGGGCCCGCGCCCTGGCTGAGGATCCGCCGGCCCCACTGCCGGTGTACGCGCTGCCGGGTGCGCTGGACGCGGTGCTGGCGCTGGATCGTCCCGGGATGCTGGCCGGTGCGTACGACCTGCGTGAGTTCAGTGCTGGCCGCCGGCTGGACATCGGCCCGTTCCGGGCCGGGACCCGCCTGCTCCCGCACTGGGTGCCCAACGCCGGCCTGCGGCTCTCGGCGGGCGGCCGGGTGCTGATGTACACCGGGGACTGCGGCCCGGGCCCGGAGGTGGCGGAACTGGCGCGCCACGCCGATCTGCTGCTGGCCGAGGCCACCTATGTCGACCAGGTCCCGGAGGACTCGCGAGCCTACCTATCCAGCGCCCGCGACGCTGGCCAGCGGGCCGCACAGGCCGGCGCCGGGCGTCTCCTGCTGACCCATCTGTGGCCGGGCACAGATCCTTCGGCCGCGCGAGCCGCGGCGGCGGCCGGGTACGACGGCGACATCGGTGTCGCCACCGCCGGCCTGGTCCTCGACCTTCGCTGACCATCTCCGGTGGGGCGGTCTCGCGCAGGCGTGGAGCAGACAGGACGCCACGCCGCCCGGTACAAACAAGGGGCAGCACCGGATGAGCGGGCCGGGTTGAAGCGGAGGCCCCGTCGGCCGAAGGGATGATTCATGATCGAGCCTTATCAGGCCCTGGGCCTGGTCCCTACTATGCGTGGCATCAGCCGCCGCGACGAGATCGCGACCAACCTTGAGCACCTCTCGCACCTGATCAAGGCCGCTTCGTGGCTGTCCAGCCTGGACTTGCCGGTGCGGCTCATCGCGATCCCCGAAGGCGCCCTGCAGGGTTTCAACGACGAGGTTCTTGACCTCGATCACGAAGATTTCGCACGGGAGTGCGCTATCGACATCCCGGGCCCGGAGACAGATTATCTCGGTGGGCTCGCCCGACGGTGGAACGTTTTCTTGATGGCGCAAGCGAAAGCCCGTCATCCCGAGTTTCCCGGGCGCTTCTTCAATATTGGCTTTATCCTCAGCCCGGAAGGCGAGGTGATTCTCAGGCATCATAAAGTGGTGCCGCTGCTCCCGGTGGAGCACTCGGTGACGCCGCACAACGTGTGGGACAAGTGGATCGAGCTGTACGGCCGCAACCTGGATGCTTTCTACCCGGTGGCCGACACGGAGATCGGCCGGCTTGGATTCCTGATGGCCAACGAGGGTTCTTATCCCGAGAATGCGCGCGGGCTGGCGATGAACGGCGCGGAGGTCGTCTACCGGGGTCCGTACCCGCACCCGCACGTCGGCAATGGCCTGTTCGAGATCCAGAACCGTGCGCGCGCTCTCGACAACAATTTCTACCTGATCGCCTGCAATGTCGGCACTTATTACCTGCACGCCGATTCCGACGTCGCGATCGATACCTTCGGCGGCGGATCCTTGGTGGTTGACTACCGTGGGCAAATCGTCGGGCGCCACAACTACAGCGGTGGGTCCTCCTGGGTCGCTGGGACCGTCGATGTCGAAGCGCTCCGCCGGTTCCGCGCGAATGCGCAATGGGACAACTGGATCAAGGATCTCACCACCGAGCAGTACCAGATCATTTACGAAGAACCGGTCTACCCGAAGAACATCTATCTCGGCCGTGCACCGTACGGGCATGACGAATACCGCCGGGAGGTGACCGCCAGGCAGATCGAGCTCATGCACCAGCGGGACATCTGGGTGCGGCCGACCGGGAGCGACGCGGGCTGACGCGGTCCCCGCTGGCATTATGTCACGAAGAGTATAGTAAACATTACTAGACGTGAT
This sequence comes from uncultured Actinomycetes bacterium, assembly GCA_963822825.1. GTDB lineage: Bacteria > Actinomycetota > Actinomycetes > Streptosporangiales > Streptosporangiaceae > JAWWPY01. Next base: position 56,555 of record CAWGIW010000003.1, read on the forward strand.
GTATGCGCGAGGGGGAGGCTTGAGCCACGATCGTCCCTGGCCTGCTTGCGGCCGCGGCCGCCGGGCGGCCGTCGGCCGTCCTGCGCACACGGGTAGCGGCGGTTGGTCATGAGGCGCCGCCGTTCGCTGCCGAGCCAGCTGCTCATCGCGTTCTCGGTGCTGGCGGTCATTATTGGCGCCGCCATGGCGGTCGGCTTTGCCACGGTCGCCCACCAGAGCCAGTCGGCCAAGCAGTTGACCGGCCACTACCAGGTCCTGGAGGAAGCCGGCGGCAAGTTGGGCGAGGCCTTCACCACGGCGCAGTTCGCGGTCCTCGGCTATTCGCTGACGGGTGAGCGTGGTTTCCTTGAGCCGCTGGCTGGGGCCCGCGCGCACTATGCCCGGCGGATGGCCACGCTGCAGCGGCGCGCGCCCGCGGGCCTGCGTGGCCTGGTCACGGCCCAGGCGCGGGCCGGGGCCGCGTGGTTCGCCCTGGTCCCCCAGATCATGACGGTGCGGCCGGGCACCCCGGCGGCCAAGGCCCTGCTGGGCCAGTCGGCCGGCCTGACCCAGGCGTTCTTCGGGGCCAACGTGCGGATGGAGCAGGTCCTGGCGGCCCAGGTCGGGCGGCTGACCGACACCGCCGACCGGAAGCTCAGCGCCGGCACGGCCTGGAGCGGCGGCGCGGTCGCCATGGCCGTGCTGCTGGTGCTGGCGGGCTCGCTGGGCACGCTGCGCACGGTGACCGGGCCGCTGCGCAGGCTGGCCGTCACGGTGCGCAGGCTGACGTCGGGTGATAACGCCGCCCGGGCGACCGTGACCGGGTCGGCCGAGGTGCGTGCGGTGGCGCAGGCGGTGAACACGCAGGCCGATGAGAGTGACCGGCTGCGGTGGCAGGAGGCCGAGAGCGTGCGGCTGCGGGCGATGGCCCGGGCGGGCGGGATCCGGATCCGCGCCCACCTGGCCGCCGCCGACGTCATCCGCGAGGCGCGGGCCGTCCTGGAGGAGGACGCTGGCGCGGACGTGGTGTACCTGCACCTGGCCGGGGACGGGCGAATCCAGCCTCCGGTCGGCCACGAGGACGACTGGCTGCTGGCCGATGCCTTCAGTGCCGTCCCGCATGATGAGACCCTCGAGATCATCCAGAAGCTCTTCCAGAACCACACCAGCCTGGTACGCCAGGATGTGGCGCAGGACAGTCATCGGGCCCCGGACGTTATCTCTGATTCCATGCGGGCGGCGGGCATTGTGTCGGTCGTGCTCACGCCGTTTGGTGTGGGTGAGGAGATGCTGGGGTTTGTGGTGGCGCATCGTGTGGCGGCGGGCCGTCCGTGGACGGCGGCTGAGGTGGATGCGGTGGAGTCGATCGCGGCGGATATCGGCCGGGGGCTGCATCACGCCCGGCTGTATGAGGCGGAGAACCGGCTGGTCGGCACGCTCCAGGCGGTGGACCAGGCCAAGTCGGACTTCTTCGCCACCGTCTCTCACGAGCTGCGTGCGCCGCTGACCAGCATGGAGGGGTACCTGGAGATGCTCCAGGATGAGGAGGGCGGGCCGGTCACCGCCGAGCAGGCCACGATGCTGAAGGCGGTGGACCGCAGCGCGGTCCGGCTGCAGGACCTGATCGATGATGTGTTCACCTTGTCCAAGCTGGAGTCGGGGGCGTTCACGACGGCGCAGCTGCCGGTGAACATCGCCCAGGTCATCGATGGTGCGGTCGAAGAGCTGCGGCCCTCGGTCACCGGCCATGGGCTGACCTTGACCAGCGACTGCCCGGCCGACGGCCTGATCGTCAGTGGTGACGCCGGGCAGCTCGGCCGGGTGCTGGTCAACCTGCTGACCAACGCGGTCAAGTTCACCCCCGAAGGGGGGCGGATCGCGGTGCGCGCCGCGGCCGAGGACGACTCGGCCGCCCTCACGGTCACCGACACCGGCATCGGCATCCCCCAGAAGGATCAAAAGGAGCTGTTCACCCGGTTCTTCCGGGCCTCCAACGCGCTGGACCAGGCCATCCCCGGCACCGGGCTGGGGCTGGCCATCGTCCGCACCATCGTGGTCAACCACGGCGGGGACATCGGCCTGCACTCCCAGGAGAACCACGGGACCACCTTCACCCTCCACCTCCCCCTCCTGAACCCCGCACCACCCCTGAGCGCGCCGGTCTAGAGTGCTGGCCCTCATGTTGCGGCTACGGTGGGGGCGCTGAGCAGGTGGCTGCCGTTTTCCAGCTCCGTTAGGACAAATTCGGCTACGTCGGCCCGGCTGACTGAGTCCCGGATGCTGACCCGCAGGCGTGGCTCTGCTCGCAGCCGCCGGGTGAGAGGTCCGTTGGTCAGCCGTGCTGGCCGGACGATCGTCCAGTCCAGGTCGCTGGCGGTGACCAGAGCCTCTTGGCGTTCCTTGTCGGCGAACTCGGCCCGCAGGCGCAAAGGCACGAAGACGCGCTCGAACAGGAAGCCGGACTGGCCCCGGCTGTCGCCAACGCCGTGGCTGGAGATCCAGATCAGCCGGCGCACCCGGGCGGTCTTCATCGCGTCGATGATGTGGGACGCGCCGGGGTGCAGGTCCTGGCCGTCCGGCGACGGCCGGCTGTGTCCCAGGGAACTGATCACCGCGTCGTGCCCGGGAACGGCGGCCGCCACGTCGTGGGGGTCGAGCACGTCGCCGGTCACCTCTCCCAGGCCAGGGTGCGGGTCCAGCCGCCCGGGGGTCCGGACGAAGACGGTGACGCGGTGCCCGGCGGACAGAGCGCGGTTGACGACGCGGCGCCCGAGCGGTCCGGTGGCACCGAAAACTAGGACGTTCATGACGGTCTCCTCAGCCGATCGCGAATCCGACGCTGGTGAGCACGAACCCGGTGAGCAGCAGCCAGGAGCGGAGGCCCTGGAAGAATTCCCACCGGTCGCGGACGGCGTTCCAGTTTTCCGGCGGGTGCTGCGGGTCCCAGCGGCCGGTGGCCAGGTTGATGGGGACATTGAAAATCACGGTCGAGATCAGCGCGGCGATGTACGCGGCCGCTGCCGCCCACCGCCACCCGGCCGGGCCGCCCTGTCCGCCGGTGCTGAGCGCGTTGGTGATCCCCAGCACGAGCGTGAGCGTCATCAGGACCGGCATCACCCGGCCGAACGTCCGCAGCAGGCCTTGCTCGACCTCGATGTGGTAGGCCGCCGGGAGCCGCCTGATCACCGGGTGAACGAACGCGTACGAGCCGAACTCGGCACAGGCCGTGAAGCCACCGACCGTGAGGGTGGCAAATCCCAGGACATCCATGGTGGCCTCCGCCTGTCTTTCGGCCTGCGGGCCGGGTTCGTGCCTAAAGAAAGCCCCGCCGCGCCGAAGCCGGCAAGGAAGATCGTTGATCATTCCCATTTCCGCAGGGTGGGACGCCAGGGCCGTTAACTGTTCCGGCGTACCGGACGCTGCTACCTTCTCCGGCATGACCGCCGAAGGCGACACGAGCCCGCCTCGCGGGCGCAATTCCCGCGGAACCGGCGAACGGCGGCACGACGAGCTGGTCCAGGCCGCGGTGCGGGTGCTGGCCACCCATGGTGACACCGAACGGCTGTCGATCCGGGCCGTGGCGGCCGAAGCGCAGGTCACGCCGCCGACGGTGTACCGCTACTTCCCCGACCGGCGGGCGCTCGTGCGCACGGTCGTGGAGACCTGTTTCGGCCGCTTTGAGATCCAGCTCGCCCAGGCCGAGCAGGGGGTGGCCGATCCGTTCGAGGCGCTGCGCCGCCGATGCCGCGCCTACGTCGCCTTCGGCGCTGGCCAGCCGGATCTGTACCGTGTGCTGTTCGGCGCCTGGTCGGCCGGGCCCAAGGTGCTGGGTACCTACGGCCGGCGCCCGCACCCCGGCGCGGGCGCGTTCACCGCGCTGACCGCCTCGATCCAGCGCTGCCTCAACGCGGGCGCACAAACCCGCCTGCCTAGCCCGTTCCTGGCCTTTCAGCTGTGGTGCCTGCTGCACGGCATGACGGACCTGCGAGCCGGCAAGCCGGAGATGCCCTGGCCAGGCTCTGATGAAATGATCGACAACTTCCTGGCGTGCCTGGGACTGCGTGCCCCCCGCCGGCCAGGGGTGTGAACGGATGTGGTCCGCCATGCCGCTTCGCGTTCGCCCGATCCCGGCCGATTTTCGTTCGATCATGTGCTAGGACGGCGCTGCCTATCGCTTCACGAGCTGGTGCCAGGAAGCCTTTTCGTTGCGGCCGTTTTGTACCCCATCGGGGGCTAGCGGCGTACCTTGAACCTCAGGTGCAGCACCCGGTCGCCCTGGATGACCACGTGAGGATCCTCCAGCAGATGCTGCCCATCGATGCTGCCGAAGTAGCGTTTGCCCGACCCGAACACCACCGGCACCACGTCCATCGCCACCTCATCCACGAGGCCGGCCGTGAAGATCTGGCCGCCCACGTCGCCAGCGTTCACAGCGACGGTTCGGTGCCCGGCGAGCTCTTGGGCCTTGCCGATCGCAGCCGTCGCGCCATCGACGAAATGGTACGACGCCTCGGGGTGCCAGCCCTCGGGCTTGGGCCGGTGGGACACCACGACCACGTGGTCGCCCGCGGGCGGCTGACCCTCCCAGCCGTTCACCAGGTCGAACAGGTGGCGGCCCATCACGATCGCGCCGATCGCCTCCCACATCGGCCGGACGTACTGCGCCGATGCACGTGAGACCTTGAAGCCGCTTCCAGCGCCGGAGTGATCGTAGTGCTGGTCGCCGCCTTCGGTGATCGGGGTGTCCCCGCTGAAGTACCACTCGTGAAGTGGCCCGACGTCGTCGTTCTCGTCGGCGATGAAGCCGTTGACCGACACCACGTTGTGCATGATGACTGTGCCCACAGGTTCCCCTCGAAGTCTCCTTGCGCATTCGCCTCCGATCTTGCCGCCCCGGGGGCGACTGGGCTTGTAAAAAATCACTCAGCGGGCATCGGACCGGCATCCGGCGGGAACGCCCGGTCGGCGGGGAACCGGCGCCGCAGGGCCAGGTATTGCGTCGGGGTGTGGCCGGTGAAGTCCTTGAACTCCCTGCTGAAGTGGGCCTGGTCGAAGTAGCCCGCCGTTTGGGCCAGCCCCGGCCAGTTGACCGGACGCAGGGCGTCTACAGACAGGATCAGCCGCGCAAAGCGGTAGATCCGCGCCACCCGCTTCGGGGTGACCCCGACATGAGACTTGAACTGCGTGGCCAGGTGACTGCCACTCACCCCGGCGGCATCGGTCAGCGCACCGACCGGGAGCGCGCCGTGGGAAGTCTCCAAACGCCCGCCTGTGTGCTGGACCAGGTCGAGGCCGCGCGACGGTGCCTCGGCAAGTCGCGATCGCAGCTCCTCCTCCAATACCCGCAGTGTCTCGATGGCCGATGCGATGTCGCCGACCTGGTTGCGAATCCGGTCCAAAGACCGTTGCCAGACAGCGTCGGCCGGCACCCATCGGTCCCGCAGCTCGGTCGCCGGCATGTTGACGAACGGCGAAATCCCCCAAGGCTTGAAGTGCACCCCGACGAGCCGCACCCGTGTGGGGTACTCGAAGAGGAAACGCCTGGTCCATACACCCATGAACCACCCATCGGTGAACACTGCCGACGGCACCGAAGGGTCGGAATCCCACAGGCGGACGGGTCCGCCCAGGTTGACAAACAGGTGTGCCGACGGCATCGGCGGGACGTTCATCGGGCGGTGGCGCGGCACCCCGGTCAGGCAGTAGATGTCGTCGATGAACCGGTCGAGCGGCGGGGCGGGCACCTGGCCGACGTATTCCATGGACTCAGTGTGGCCGACGAGGGTTCAGTCCGCGCCATCGCTGAGCGCGGAAACTCCCTGCTCAAGACCACGTTCAGTGGGCGCACATTGCGACGCGCCGGGTCGGCCCCGGACCCGTTGCTTCGGCAGATCTCGGCGTCGATCCGTTGTGGAATCTGTTCGAGGCGGTTAGGGCTCGGCCCGCCAGCTCTCACATCACCGTGATCACGGGTCGGCCCCATCAAGCGGCATGGTAGCGGCGGAGTTCGGGAGTTAGAGTCGGTCCGGTGAGCGGGCGGGCAGTTCTGATCACCGGGGCGGCCAGGGGCATCGGCCGGGCCGTCGCGGAAGCGTTCGCGAGGCAGGGTGACCGGGTGGCGGTCCACTATGGCCAGTCGGCCCGCCTGGCCGCGGAACTGGCGGCCGGGCTGCCGGGCAGCGGGCACGCGGTGGTGCAGGCCGATCTGGCCGACCCGCAGGCGGTGCGCCGGATGGTGGATGAGTCGTGCCAGGTGCTTGGTGGCCTGGACGTGCTGGTGAACAACGCCGGCGTCTTCACCCCGCACCCGATCACCGAGGTGTCCTATGAGCAGTGGCAAGCGGAATGGCAGGCGACGCTCGCCGTCAACCTCACTGGAGCCGCGAACGTGACCTGGTGTGCCGTCCAGCACATGATCTCGCGGGGTGGCGGGCGGATCGTCAACGTTTCCTCCCGGGGAGCCTTCCGCGGCGAGCCGAACCAGCCCGCCTACGGCGCGAGCAAGGCCGGGCTGAACGCGTTCGGCCAGTCGCTGGCGCGGGCCCTGGCCCCGCACGGCATCGCGGTGACGACCGTGGCACCGGGCTACGTCGAAACCGACATGGCGGCCACGCACCTCGCCGGGCCCTCGGGCGATCAGATCCGCACGCAGAGCCCGTTCGGGCGGGTCGCCCGCGCGGACGAAATCGCGGCCGCCGTACTGTACCTCGCATCCCCGGAGGCCGAATGGGCCAGCGGCACCATCGTCGATCTCAACGGCGCCTCCTATCTGCGGCCTTAACGGGAGGCTAGACAGTGAGTGTGGCCATCGTCCTGGCGGCCGGAGCGGCGTTGCTGTCGGCCATGGCGGTCGTACTCCAGCGACTGGCGCTGGAGTCGGCGCCCGCGGGCTCCAGCCTCAGTCCCCGGCTGATGACCCACGCACTGAGGAAGCGTGGCTGGCTTATCGGTTTCGGCCTCATGCTCGCCATGTTCGTCCTGCAGGCGTCGGCGCTGCGTGTCGGCCAGCTCAGCATTGTCCAGCCGATGGTCACCACCGAGCTGATCTTCCTGGTGGCCATTCTGGTGGCGGGTTTCCACCACACGGTCGGCTGGCGGGAATTGCTGGGGATCCTGGCCATAGTGGCCGGACTCGTCGGCTTCTTCACCTCCGCATCGCCCGCCGTCGGCAAAGGACAGCCCGATGACCGGGCTTGGGTCGTGGTGTCGGTGGTGACCGTAGTGTGCGCGCTCGGGCTGGTGGCGGCGAGCCGCTCCGGTCCCCGCTGGTGGCGGGCCGCCGCGCTGGGGGCGGCCTCCGCGGTCTTGTTCGCCTACAACGCTGCCTTGACCAAGACTTTGACCACGCTGCTGCGCCAGGGAGGCTGGGGCCACGTTTTCGAGAGCTGGGACCCGTATCTGCTGGCCCTCACCGGCGTATGCGGGTTGTTCCTCTTGCAGAGCGCGCTGCACGCCGGGCCGATCACCGCGTCGCGCACCACCAACGTCATCATCAACCCCCTGGTCAGCATCCTGATCGGGGTCACCGCCTTCAGCGAGCGGCTGCGTGCGGGAGCGGGATTCGTAGCTCTCGACGTCCTGGCCCTGACGGTGATGTGCACTGGCGTCGTCGTGCTCATCCGCTCGCCGTTGGTGGCAGGCACGGGCGGAATGGCCGTCCCTGAGCACCTCGGCGCCGATCCCCTCCCGCCTCCAGTCGGGTAACGCGCGTTGCGCGGTGCGTTTGGGCCTTGTGCCCGGCGGCCGCTGAGTTTAGCCTCCGGAACGTGTGTCCCTGCGACTCGCAGGTTCACGGGCTCACGTCCTGCCCGTAAAGAATGCCTGGAGGCACGATGCGTATTCGCCGGCCGTTACCTCTGCTTGTCGTCGGTGCGCTCCTTCTCGGAGCGGGCCAGTTCTTCCTTGGGACGGGCGCCAGCGCGCAGCCCTTCGGCTATAACAACCTCACCCCGAATCAGAAGAGGCACGTATCCGGCCTGCTCGCCCTCGAACTGGGTGGTGTAGGTCTCAGGGGGCAGCCTCGGCGAGGACGTCGTCGAACCCGGTGACCCAGCCCGCCTGCGCTGTGAACCTGGGTACCGACGTCAAGGTCAACCAGAACTGCCTCAACCTTTCCGACCCCGCGCTGAATGGGCGGGGGCAGGCCCAGAACGAGACATGGGTCGCGGCCGATCCTCTCAATCCGCGTAACATCGTGGCCGGTTATAACGACTACCGCCGCGGTGACGGGACCTGCGGCATCTCGTACTCCACTACCGGCGGCCGGGCCTGGGCCGACGCCACGATGCCCAACGGTTTCGTGATCGGCGCCGCCTATGGCGGGACGCCACGTGAGTACATGCAGGCGAGCGGGGACCCGTCGGCCGGGTGGGACACCCGGGGGAACACCTACTACACCTGCCAGGAATTCAAGCGCGGATCCGGCGTGACCGAGGACGCCGATCAGTCCAGCGGTATCTACGTGTACCGGTCCACCGGGACGGACGGCGCTTCATGGAATTTCACCGGCCGCCCCGTGGCCGAGCACAACGATGTGGCGGGCGCTGGCAACTTCCTGCTCGACAAGCCACTGATGACCGTTGACGACGGCATGCACAGCCCGTTCCGTGACCGCCTCTACGTCACCTGGACGACATTCGCCGCCGACGGCACCGCCTACATCTACGAGGCCAGCTCCGCCGACTATGGCGAGCATTTCAGCGCCCCGGCCCTGGTCAGCACCGACAGTAGCCTGTGCGCCAAGTCGGTGACTGCCACCCACCCGAATGGCCGCTGCGACAGCAACCAGTTCTCCGACCCGTTCACCGCACCGGACGGGACGCTCTACGTCGCGTGGGCCAACTACAACAACGCGACCAGCGGCGGCGGCGACAACCACAACCAGATGCTGCTGGCCAAGTCCACCGATGGTGGCGCGACATTCTCCGCGCCAGTCAAGGTGGGCGACTTCAACGAACTTCCGGACTGCGCGACCTACCAGGGCGGTGCCGACGCGGGCGACGCGTGCGTGCCGGAGAAGGGCGCCACAGCAGCGTCGATTTTCCGCGCCGCCAACTACCCGTATGGCGCCGTTGACCCTCGGAGCCCGGACACCGTCGCCGTCACCTATGGCTCTTACATCAACCGCAACTCGAACGAGGCGAATGGCTGTGTCCCCGCTGGGTTCAGCGCGCTCACCGGACAGAACCTCTACACGGGCGTCAAAACGGCGGGCGCTTGCCACAACGCGGTCGTTCTTTCGGTATCGAGGGACAGCGGCGCCGCGTTCACCGGCGGCCGCCAGGATGTGCGGACCCTCCCCGTGGCCGAGAGCACGGCCGGTCAGCGTACCTCCGACCAGTACTGGCCGGGCATGGGGTTCACGCCGGGCGGCACGCTGGTCGTTGGCTCTTTTGACCGCGCCTACGGGACCGACGAGACGACGGGCTTCTCCGATATCTCGGTGTCCACGTCACACGACCTGATTACCTTCGGAAACGTTCAGCGGGTGACCACATCGAGCATGCCCCCCGAAACCGAGTTCAACGGGCTCTTCTACGGCGACTACTTCCAGCTGGCCGTGACCGGCGACATCGCTCACCCGGTCTGGTCCGACACCCGGGCCAAGGACTTGTTCCTGTGCCCGGGTACCGGGACGGTCGGCCACCCACCGCAGGCCTGCCCAGGCACTGGAGCGAACTTCAGCCCGGCCAACGACGAGGAGATCTATACGGCCAGCGTCCCCGTCCAGTAACCCCGGGCGCCGGGCGAGGCGCCCAGGGCGGCTCTCACCCGTCGTCTTCACCGAGCAGGAGCCTGCGCGCCTGCTCGTAGGGGATGGCCCCCGGTCGGCCTGCCGCTGACCACTCCCTGTATTCCTCCAGGGCTGCCGCGGCCTCAGCGCCCCAGAACGCCCCGAAGGCCTGATCGTGGTGTACGACGGCGGTGTCCTGGCCACGAAGGACATCAAGGCGATCGTTGTACAAGACGGGGAGCTCGCCGGCTTCGCATTCGTGCACCCCGACCAGGTGGCTGGGCGGGTGACACCTCTGGTGGCGCGCCGGATCAGCGCGTGCCTGGAGGCCTTGGCCGCCGGGACGGTGGCATCCCTAGAAGGTGGCCGCCCGGCAGGCTGATTCCCGCTGGCGCGGAACGCTTGCGGGTGTCGTCAGAGCGCGGCCGACAGCGCATCCCCACATCTCAGCGCGGTGGTCACCGGCTTCCGCCAGCCGCTGCGCGGGGCAGTCTCACTGGGAGGCCGCCGGAACCCGGCGGTGGGTCCGGCCGCCGACGTCGATTCCCACCACGGCGCCGCTGCCGTCGCGGGTGAAGAAGCCGCGCTGCCCCCGCAAGCCGCCGCTGGTGATGATGTACTCATCCCCGTTGCCGGGCAGCAGGCCGATTTCTTCCCGCGGGTAGCCGGGGGGCAGCTCCTCGTCGGCCGCCGCCCGGATCTCCGGCTTGATGTCGACCGCGAGCGTCAGCACCGCCCCATCGGTGGCGATGGTCAGGTCCATGGCGTCGTTCTCGTAGTGCCCGGCGACTTCCCGGGCCCGCGCCTCGTCATAGGGGAGCGGCTCGGGGTCCCGGTCGGTCACCCCCAGGTAGGTCTGCAGCGCCCAGCGGACGACGGCCTGGTTGAAGGGGATGCCGTCCGGGCCGGCGTTGGACAGCGCGGCCACGGCGAAGTCCCGTTCGGGCACGGTGAGCAGCTCGGCGAACTGGCCGTTGGCCGACCCGCCGTGCCCGACGGTGCGAACACCGTCCACATCGCGCAGAAACCAGCAGATGCCGAGGGCGTCGCCGAGGCTGCTGCCCCGCAACGCGGCCGTCGGCTCCTTCATCCGCCGCAGCATCTCGGCGGGCAGAACCGGGGCACCGCTTTCCGCGCGGCCGTCACCGAGATGGAACCGGGCCCAGCGCAACTGGTCCGCCACCGATGACGCGAGCCCCCCGCCCGCGTTACGGTAGCGCGGGCCTCTCCACATCCGCGCGACGGACATCGCTGCGTCCTCGCCGAGGTTGTGCCCCACGGCGAACCGCCGGGTCATGACGTCAGTGGCCGCGAAGAAGCTGTGCGACAGGCCCAGCGGCTCCAGGACGAGGAAGGCAATGGCTTTTTCGTACGGCATGCCGGTGACCTTCTCGATGACCCGCCCCAGCAGGCTGTAGCCCGCCTGGCTGTAGGAGACCCGGGCACCCAGCGGCGCGACCAGCTCCAGCTCGGCCAGCTTCGGCACAAAGCGGGCCAGGGCGTCATCCCCCTCACCGGTGTCGAGGAGAAGATCCCAGCCGAGGCCGGCGGTGTGGTTGAGCAGGTTCAGCACGGTGACCTGCGCCGCAGTCTGCTCGCCGGAGAGCCTGAGTTCGGGAACGTACCGGCGCACCGGCGCGTCCAGCTCGACCCGGCCGTCCGCGACCAGGCGCATCAGCGCGGTCGCCGTGTAGGTCTTCGTGACCGAGCCCAGGACGTACAGCGTGTCCCGGTCGACGGGCAGCGGGTTCTCGACGCTGGTCACGCCGTGGCAGGCGTAGATCTCCTGGTCGTCCGCCCATACCCCGACGGCAACGCCAGGAATGCCGAACTTCGCGGCCGTGGCCTCGACGAAATCGAACAGCGTGTCTGGGGACATTTCCGTTCTCCTCTTCGGCTTCTTCCCGCGCACGCCGCCCGGGTGACTGCGCGGCGGCGCCGGCCGTGACTTGCACTTAGTTCAAGTGGAACGCTACGCCATGACTTGAACAGTGTGCAAGTGAATTCTTGAACTATGTTCAAGACGGTGCCTGGGGCCTTATCGTGGGCGGATGCCGCGCGACACGCTGACCCGCGAACAGATCGTCAAGGCAACGATCGACCTGCTGGACGCCGAGGGCCTGGACGGCCTCAACATGCGCGCGCTGGGCCAGCGGCTGGGCTCGGCGGCCACCGCGGTCTACTGGCACGTGGGCAGCAAGGACAACCTCATCGCCCTCGCCGCCGACCAGGCGTGGAACGAGATCGAGTTGCCCGACCTGACCGTGACCAGATGGCGGACGGCGGCCACGGAGATGGCCACCGGCCTGCACGCGATGCTCACCCGCCACCCCTGGCTGGTGCAGGCCTTCGGCTCCTTCCTGATGTTCGGCGCCGGCAAGGCCCGCCACGATGACCACAGCCTCGCCATCTATGAGGCGGCCGGGTTCACCGGCGCGCGGGCCGACCAGGCGGTGGCCACCGTCTTCACCTTCGTGCTCGGCAACGCCCTCGGCGCAGCCGCGGCGGCCTCGCTCACCAGGAAGCTCAGCCGCGATGGCGGTAACGCCGACAAGCTGATACGCGACCACATGGCCAAAGCCCGCGAGATCGCGGCGCAGTTCCCGCGGTTGCGCGCCCGGCTCGGAACCGCCGCCGCCGGCTACGCCGCGGCACCCGACAACAGCTTCGAGTTCGGCCTCCAAGCCATCCTCGACGGCCTGGAAGCCCAGCTCACCAAGTCATAGCAGCGGTGCCGGACCACGCGGCGCCCTCCGGAGATTGCCCTCCGGAGATGCGCTTGCGGCCAGGACGAATCCGGGCCGCCTGATGGCCGTAGGCCGCAGCGCGGTCGCCGCCGGAGCCGGCCCGCCGGGGGAGTTCGGTGCGCAGCCCGTTGAGGATAGATTCGTGGATCCACAGCACGGCGTTTTTCTTCAACGAACCACCTGCGCCGCCAGGCGCCGCTGCACCGACCGCTCGCCCGGGCCGCAGTCGCCCGGGCTCGCTAGCCGGTTCTGAATAACGCTCGCCGTGCCGAGCCATCTCAGCTGGGCGTCGAGCCAGCCGGCCTGCTGCAGTGCCTCGACCCTCCGCAGCCGGTGATAGCGCTCACCCGCGAACGCCTCCAGCGTCAGGCCATGGCTGCGATAGGCATCGATCAATTGCCGCACGCCATCGCGTACCGTCCATCGTGGGCGGAATTCTGGGACCTCGGCGGCGATCAGGTCACAAGACACCCGGTAGTCGCGTTTGTCCGCGGCCGAGCCGTCAGCGAACGTGACCTGGCTGCCTGGCACGGCCTCCGCCACGATCTGCGCCACGATTCAGCGATCTTCCTGGAGTGAGCGCTACCGACCCGTGAGAGCGATTGAACAGAGCCGACGCGCGCTTCACCGTCGCCAGCCTGCCTCAGCAGTAGGACGATAAAAGGCCCAGCCTTTACTGGCTTGATGTCAAGCGGGGAATCCCGTGTGATTTCCGGTGATTCCCACGATCACCTAGCGGTATCCGGACTCGCATACTGCTGGCATGGCACGCGGGATTGATCGCCGGTCGTCGGCGGACTCCGCGCCGCGTCGGCGAAGGATCATCAAGGCGCACGCGCCTGACCTGATGTGCCGTTGAGCCGGCTGGAGGCGGGGCTACGGAGGAGGGGGGAATCCGTAGCTCGGTAGCCTCTCCTCCAGCCCTGCGCATGGCCCGCGGCTCAGCGCCACAGCCCGCGGCTGAGCGCCACAGCCCGCGGCCGAGCGCGCCGCGACCCGGCGATCGTTTCCCGGCCCGGCGGCCGGCGGCCGGCATCGCGGCGACCGGATCCAGGCCCGGCGGTCGGCATCCCGGCGACCGGATCCAGGCCCGGCGACCGGATCCAGGCCCGGCGACCGCGTCCCCGGCCCGTCACCAGTCCTTGACGATCCGGTCTTTTTGGGCTAACCCAGTTCCAGCGGCTTGCCATTGCCGTACCGTTGCCGTGTCCGCTGACTAGACGATGGGCCTGGGATGCGCGCCGCTGCTCTCCCGTCGGCTGGGCCTGCGGTTTCGCGCCGCCGCACGTCGGATCACCGCAGGCTGGCCCCGTTGTGGAGCGCGTGGCTGCCGTGGCGTGGCCGACGTTTCCGCCCGGCGGCGACAGCCGTTCTGCTGGTTATCGCCTGCGGCGCCGCGGCGGCCCAGGGGACGCTGTGGACCCGGGTCCCAGCGCTCGCCAGCGTGAACGTGGTGACTTCACTGACCTTCGTCTTCACTGGGTTAACGCTGTACCGGCAGCCCGGGCAGCGCGGCGTGGCGTGGGCGCTCATGCTGGCCGGGGTGTGCCGGTCGCTGGATTTCGCCGATACCTGGAATGCCGGTCCGTGGCCTGTTTATGACATCGTGTGCGGTGGCATGGACCGGGTTTTCGGCGCCTGGGCGCTGCTGCGCTATCCCAATCCGAGGCTGCTGCGATATCAGCGGGTATTTCTCATCCTGCTGGCCGGTTGGATGCTGGTCGGCCGCACGCTGATAGTCGTCACGTCCACCGCCCGGTGGAATGGAGAGTCGCCGTCCGCCTGGTGGCCTGGCCTCATGGTCAATCTGCGGCTGTTCGGCCTGACAAGTGTGGTCGTCAACGCCGGTGAGGGGCTTCTCGGCGTAGCCATTCTGGCGTTCCTGGTGATGCGGCTGGTGCGGACCAGAGGCCTGGACCGGATCGTCATCACCCCGATCATCGTGGCCGGACTGGCGGCCGTGGTGGCCGCGAGTGCGACGGCCGTGGTCCAGATGCTGGAGAGCCCGGGCGCCACCCCCAACGGCGCGTTTCTCACGGAAGGCGTGGTGGACCTGGCGGTGCCGCTGGCCTTCCTGGTCGCGGTGGTGCAGCGTGCCCTCCTGATCAAGAACATCGGGGGACTGGCCGCTTCGGTTTCGGGCAGTGCCGACGTCAGCGCGGTGCGCTACGCGCTGCGGGCTACTCTGCGCGACCCGACGCTTGATGTTCTCGATCTGTCTGCTCCCGGCCTCTCGCTGGGCAGCGGCGACGGGGCGGCGGGCGCCGGGGCGGCGGGTGAGGGGACGGCGGGCGTCGGCGCCGGGGTGGCGAGCGCGGGGGTGGCGAGCGCCGGCGATGGCCATGCCGGTGCCGCCGTGGTCCTGAGGGACGGGCCGCCGCCTGACCGGCTGGTCGAGTTCGTCCGCACCGAGGCCGGCACCCCGATCGCGGTCATCATCGCCGACCCGGCCCTGGCCCGGTACCGGGGCCTGTTCGACGCCGCCGTGCAGACCAGCGGGCTGGCCCTGAAGAATGCTCAGCTCCAGGCGCAGGCGGCCCGGGCGGAACTGGACCAGGTCCGCGCGTCGCGGGCCCGTATCATCGAGGCCGGCCTGGCGGAACGGCGGCGACTCGAACGGGACCTGCATGATGGCGTGCAGCAGCATCTCCTTGGCCTGGCCGCCCAGCTCACCGCCGCGATGACCAGCACGGCCGACCCGGCCGCGACGGCGGCCTTCGGGCAGGTCCGTGGCGAGCTCAAGGACGTGCTGGGCGAACTGCGTGACCTGGCCCACGGGATCCATCCCGCCGTCCTGTCGCAAGGAGGCCTGGCCGTCGCGCTGGAAGACGTGACCGAGCGGCTCCCGCTGCCGGTCCGCGTGATCGCGCCCGGGTCCCGGGCCGCCCCGGCCGTGGAGGCGACGGCTTATTTTGTCGCCTGTGAGGCGCTCACCAACGCGGTGAAGCACGCCGAGGCCGATAGCGCGTCCGTGGTGATCCGGATGACCGGGTCATGGCTGGAGATGGAGATTACCGACGACGGCGTCGGCGGCGTGGGCGGCATGGCCGGCGTGGGCGGCGCGACGCCGGGCGGCCGGGGGCTCGCCAACATCGTGGACCGGGTGAGCGCCCTCGACGGTGAGGTCGCCATTGACAGCCCGGCTGGTGGGGGAACCCGTCTCGTGGTGAGGATTCCATGCGAATAGCGATCGCGGAGGACTCCGGGCTGTTCCGCAGCAGCCTGGCGCTGCTGCTGGAGGCGTCCGGCGCCCAGGTCACGGCCAGCACCTCCACCGGCGCTGAGCTGCTGGCGACCATCGCCGCGAGCCCGCCCGACGTCGCCATCCTCGACATCCGCATGCCCCCTTCTTTCACGGACGAAGGCATCAAGACGGCGGCCGAGCTGCGCGGTCTTCACCCGCGGACCGGCATTCTCGTGCTGTCGACCTACGCCGAGACCAGGTACGCGAGCCAGCTCCTGGAGACGGTCAGCACGGGCGTGGGCTACTTGCTGAAAGACAACGTCACCGACGCCACTGCCCTCATGGACAGCCTGGCCCGGGTCGCGGCCGGTGAGACCGTCATAGACCCCACCATCGTCCGCCGCCTGCTGCACCGGAACCGGAAGTCAAGCACAATCGACATGCTCAACGAGCGGGAGCGGGCTGTGCTCCAGCGCATGGCCGAGGGCCGCTCCAACCTCGGGATAGCCAAACAGCTCAGCCTGAGCGCCCGCACCGTCGAAACCCACATAACGAGCGTCTTCACCAAGCTGGGGCTCGATCAGACCGACAACGACAACAACCGCGTCCGCGCCGTGCTGACCTTCCTCCGCTCCGCTGACCTCGGCGCCTGACGGCGATGGGTCACTTGAGGATGATCACGTCATTGTCCCCGAACGCGTCCAGCAGTTCCTGGCCGAGGTGAAGGGCGGCGAAGGCCGCGATCAAACTGCCGGGACCCTCCCTCACGCCCGGATCCCCAGCGACCGGCGGCGTGCCTTCCAGGAGACGCACACGGACGAGAAATCCGTCCTCGTGCTTCTCCCGGATGATGGCCGCGGCCGTGGCCAAGGGCGCCTTACGCTCGGCCCGGAGAATGGCCAGCACCACCTCGGCCAGGCTGAGCGTTTCCACGCGCAGCCAATCGGCAGGCGGCGGCTGGCCATCACCAGCCGCACCATCGCGCCCCCATGCCATCCCACCAGTCTGTCGGCTTGGCCCGCGCGGCTGATCGTGGGAACCACCGGCATAGACACGGGGTTTCCCCCCTTGACACCGCCCGACGCCGTCCCCGGCGGCTTGCCCGGCAACCGTCGAGCGTCAGCTTCGTGCAGGCGGCCCGTCGGGGCAATCACCCATCCTCACATTTGCAGAAAATGCGCAGACCCGAAGAACCTCCCTCCACCTCGAGAGAGCTGAAGAAGATCCTCTTCCTCGGCTGACGCCGCCGGCTGCGGGCGCCATTGCCGGGAACCGCACTATCCAGCTCAATGCCGAAGGGGAACGAGAAGATGGGTGGGTCGGCGTTTCAGTGCCCCGCGCCCTCAGTCATGCTGAGGAAGACGCATGACCAGCAGGAATCTGGCCAGGTTCTGACGAGCAGGAGTTACCGGAAGCCCGGGCTGAGGACGTCAAGAGAATAGGTGCGACAACTTCTCCTTCTCCCCCGATGCGAGCCGGATGATGCCGGTTTGCAATCCGGCGAAATCTGGCGGTCAGTCCGGTCCGCCATTACCCTTGTCAGCCAAGGAACGGGTGGCGGAGGACTGGTGGGTTTAGCGGGTGGAGGCGTGGGTCTGCGGGCCCGCGCCCATTGGATACGTGGGGCCCGGGGTGGATTCGACGAGGACTGGGCGCTAGTTCTGCTGGGTGCCGCGGTGCTGGCGCCGGCGGGTCCCCGGATCGCGGGGGTCATCGCCGGCATCGGCGCGTGACACCAGAGGCCATAGCGGACATCCGCGCCTACCAAAGGTGGTGCCCCGCCCTGGCCCGTTATAGCTTCCACACCCGCTCCCTGGCCGACCTGTGACCGGTTAGTCTCCAGCCGGACCGACGGGCCAAGCGCATGGCTGGCTAGGGGCTGTACAGCTCGGCGCTGGCCAGCGGGGCCGCCACGTGGTTGGTGAAGCCCGCCCCGCCGGCGACCAGTACCTGGCCATCCGGCACCACGTTCGCCGTCTGGGCTTCGCGGCCCGTTTGCATGGAGCCGGTGCTGGTCCAGACGTTGGTGGCCGGGTCATAGAGCAAGGCCGTGGTCGTGGCGCTCGGGTTTGAGTACTGGCCGGCGAGCCCGCCGGCGAGGAGGACGTTGCCGGTGCCCAGCAGCGTGGCGGTGCTGCCGAGGCGGCAGTATCTTCCGGGTGAGCAGGTGGCTAGCCCTCCGGAGGTGTCTGACCATTGGCCGGTCGCCGGGTTGTACAGCTCACTGAACCGGCCGTTGATGACGCCGGCCGTTACGAGCACGTCGCCGTCCGGCAGCAAGGTGGCGCTGTGCGCGTCGCGGGGGGTGCCCATGCTGCCGGTCGAGGCCCACGTGCCGGTCGCCGGGCTGTACAGTTCCGCGCTGGCCAGGCGCCCGGCGTTGTTGGCCCCGCCGGCCACCAGGACCTGGCCGTTGTTCAGCAGCGTGGCGGTCTGGTTGGCGCGGGCCGTGGCCATGCTGCCGGTCGGCGCCCAGGTGCCGGTCGCCGGGTTGTACAGCTCAGCGCTGGACAGCGACGAGCCGCTCACGGCTTGCCCACCGGTGACGAGCACCTTGCCGTTGGGGAGCAAGGTCGCGGTCTGGCTGGACCGGCCGGTGGCCATGCTGCCGGTGGCGGCCCAGGTGCCGGTGGCCGGGTTGTACAGTTCGGCGCTGGACAGCGCGGTACTGGTCCCCCCTGAGCCTCCCGCGACCAGGACCTGGCCGTCAGGGAGCAGCGTGGCGGTGTGGAAGACGCGGGGGATCTCCATGCTCCCGGTGACGGCCCATGTGCCGGCCGCGGGATTGTAGAGCTCGGCGCTGGGTGGCGTTCCCGACCCAGAACCCTGCCCAGCGACCAGCACCTGGCCGCTGGGCAGGAGCGTGGCCGTGTCGTGCTGATGCGGGCTGCTCATGCTGCCCGTAGTCACGAAGGTGCCTGAAGCAGCGACTGCCGCGGGAGCAGTGGCGAAGGCAGCCGCCGCCGCCAGCGCGGCTAACGGGACGATGCGGACTAGACGTGACCAAGGCATGGCGCGTTCCTTTCGGTGTGGCCGATTGACTCGGATGCGCGGCCAGCTGGCCACACGAGGCGGCTGCTGCGGATCGATCGAGACATGCCAAGGCCTCCCGCCCACCCGCCAGCGGAGCATCCAGCCGGCGGGCCAGCCGGGCCGCTCCAACGGGTTCCCTGGCAGAAAGAACCCCTCTATGGCTACGTCCGGGAGCGCGAGACGGTTCAACCCAGCCGGAAGTCCCCGGGTGGCTGCCATCTGGCGTGCCCGCGTCCCTGGGAAGCAGACATGACAGTCGGGCACTGCTCGGCCCTGGCGCCCGAGCAATCGAGGCCCATGGTCAGGGGAGCAGCTTCAGCGCTGTGACGTGGGCGGGGGGGCCTGATGGGACGTCCATCTGGCTTAGGTCGCCTGCGGCCAGAGCCTCGACAAGATTGATCTCGGCCTCAGCACCGACGTACTTGCCGACGAGGTAGCACGCCTGGTCACGACATAAGGTGTCACGAGGAGATCATCCGTGCGGGACTCCAGCAATGCCGCGCATCGGACATGATCAGGGTCGTTGCGGTTCAGGTAAGCAACGAGAGGTCCGGTATCAACGATCAGCATCGCCGTGATCGAGTTCGGCGCGGATAACCTCCCGCGCCCTCGCGCCAAGGCCTGTACGGGGACCGGCGCAAACGTCCCAGCCCTGACGCTGGGCAACTTGCATAATTAACAAAGTGCTATTAGTCAACCTGGCCGAAATAGGGCGAGTTGGTTGTGCAGCGCTGCTTCGAGGGTGGCGAAGCGGACGCGCTCCTGCTCCAGCCGGACCGACGGGCCCAGCGCGTGGCAGACAAGATCACGGTATAGGGCGTCCTCGGCTGGGCTGAGGAGATCGAGGAGGGTGTCGAGCCGGGTTGGGCTCGGTCACCCACTGGCCGCTGTGCGCCAGCAGCGTCTCGCGGTCCATGAGCATGGACCGGGCGTGCGGGAACCTGCGCCGCAGCCGGGTCAGGATGGCGAATCCGTGGGTGTCGATGTCGCCCCAGTAACAGCTCGACGGTCGGCCAGCCAGGCCGAGTGATCGAGCGCGGACACCGCGTAGCCTCCGCCGAAGATCACGATGGCACCCGCCACCGGCGGGAAGGCCAGGTAGGTGATCTCGTTCTCGACCACGTACACGGCCGGAGATACCGGCGGGATGGCCGCCAGTCTCCTCCGCCCGCAGCGCATCTCGGTGAATGTGAGCTCGCGGGTGGACCCCACCGGAGGCGTCCCGGCCGCGGGCAGCCGGAACCGCACGTAGCTGGGCTTCCCACGGAACCGGTAGCGGCCGCGAAGTCCGGGCCGCGGGCACGGCGGTGATCGATCCGGTCCGGGGCGAGCTGAAGGTCCAGCAGGTCGGTGAGGACGCCGCGGTGCCGCTCGATGAACTTGGTGTCCACGCCGGGCACGTCGATCTGCCGCAGGTACTGCCCGGGCTGGGCTGATCGTTGATCCACGCGACGGTGCCGAGGATCTGTCCCAGTCGCGTCCAGCGACAGCACCTGCATCGGGTGGACGATGACCCAGCCGGTGAGCTGGCGGACGTCATTGCGTCCGTGGCCTCAGCCGTGGTGAACGCGGCACGTCCGGCTCGACGCCGAGCAGCGGCCAGAGCTGCGGTAGCTGTCGATCCAGGCCCGGCACGGGATGGAGTTGGCGCCGATGACCCGGCCGCCGACCCGCTTGTGCTCGACCCTGACCAGGCGGCGGTGCATGCTTCCCACGGCTCGCACCCAGGCCTGCGCGTCGCCGAAGCGGGTGGCGAGCTCGCCGGGGGCCGGGCCGCGCAGGCGGTACGCCCAGCGGCTCCACGGCTGACCGCTGGCGAACATGGTGAGGAACGAGCCGGTCTCCCACCGCCTGCGGAGCAGGGCGCACCACGTCGGCCGGCGTCGTCCAAGCTGACGCCCGCAGTCGTCACCCAGTGCCAGACCCACGGCGGCCGGGCCGATCGGGGCCAGACCGACCATGGGCCGACCACCGGGCAGCCACCGGTCCGGCGCCCGGTCGACTGCACAGCAGCGGCCTGGCGCCCGAGGGCGGCGGGGTAGCTGCAGGCAGGATGGCGTGGTCGAGCTGGCGCTGCCGGTACTCCTCGATGGTGAGGGTCTGCAGCCGGGAGTAGTTGCTGCCGGGGTTGTCGACGAACCCGACCGCGGACACGTACGGCTCGATGACGTGGATCTTCTGCAGCGGCGTGACGATCAGCAACTGCAGGCCGAGGCGGCGGAACAGCTCCAGCGCGAACCGGGTGGACTCGTCGGAGCCCCGCCCGAACGCTTCGTCGATGACCACGAACCGGAACGTCTTGGATCGCGTCGCGCCCCATTCCAGCTTGAACTGGTAGGCCAGGGACGCGGCCAGGATCGTGTAGGCGAGCTTCTCCTTCTGGCCGCCGGACTTGCCGCCGGAGTCGGTGTAGTTCTCGTATTCGGTGTCGTCTTCGCGCCAGCGCTCGGAGGCGGAGAAGATGAACCAGTTCCGCACGTCGGTGACCCGCCTGGTCCAGGCCCGGTCGGCCTCGGTCTGTCCCTCGCGGCCCTTGAACCGCTCGATGAGCCTGGCCACCTGCGAGAACTTCTGCTCGGAGTACTGGTCGGAGACCTCGCCGGAGAGCGAGTCGTCGGTGCAGGCGCGCAGCTCGGTGATGAAGTCGCGGACTCGGTGTTCGGGGTCTGCTGGGTCTCCAGGCGGATGTAGCGGCCCGGGTTGTAGTCGACCTCGACCAGCGAACTCGTTGATGGTGGCCACCCGTTCCCTGATCAGCTCCCGCTGCTTGCTCAGCTGGGAGTGGAAAGTGGCGATGTCGCGGATCGTGTTGGTGTTCAGGTAGGTCTTGAACTGGGCCTGGAACCGCGGCAGGTCGTCGTGGACCAGCCGCTGGTGCAGCTCCCGGTAGCCGCTGGCGGACAGCACCGAGTCGTCGAACTCGGCGGTCTCCACCGGGTACGGCCTTGCGGAAGTCGCCCATCCTGGCCACGATCTTGTTGCCCAGGGTGCGTCTGCCTGGCGGTTCAGCTTGTCGATGCGCCGTGGTGAGGTGGTCCCGGCGGCCGCCGCCTCGCAGCGGTCGCAGCGGGCCGGGGAGTCCTGCGGGAGTCGGCAAGCGGCGGCTCGGCCAGCCGGGCGGCGATGGCGGCGAAGTGCGCGCGGGCCGGCCTCGCAGGCCGGGCTCGGCCAGCACCTCGTCCGCCTCTTCCAGGCTGCGCTCGGCCGTCGTCGATCTCGTTGTCGAGGCTGCCGATCGCCGGTGATCGTCGTCCTGCTCGGCTTCGGCCGTGGCGATGTCCTGCTCCGGACCTGTTCCAGCTCGCGGGTCAGGCGTTCCAGTTCCTTCGATGCCTGCTCCAGCGTCCGCTTCTCGGTCGTTCAGGTTCTCGATCCGGTTGACCAGCGATTGCCAGTCGATCTCGGCGAACTCGTGGGTCTCGGCCAGCCCGGCGAGCACCTTGCCCGCGCTGACGGCCGCGTCCAGGCCGTCACGTGCTTCTCCTGGTCGGCGGCGAGCAGATTCTGCCGCTGCTGGAGCGCGGCGGCCCGGCTCAGCAGGGCCTCGATCTTCCGCTCGTTGGTCCAGCCGAGTACGTAGTTGCTGCGGTCGTCGATGCGGGTGGCGTCGTTCTTCTCGTGCCGGCCGCCGCATCCCTTGATCTGGCCGGCCTTGGTGATCGCGCGGGGCGCCCGGCGGAACTCGGTCATGGACTCGACGCATTCGTGGCCGGCCCGGTCGGTCAGCTCGCGTTCCAGCCACGGGTAGAACTCGCTGTCCTTGATCTCCAGCTTGGCCGACAGGAGGTTGCCCGGTGGCTGGCCCGCGGGCCGGGCGGGGCGCCGCGGTGACCGGGACCCGGTAGTAGACCAGCCTGGCGCCGAGGTGGTGGTCGTTGATCCAGTCCGACACCGCCGGATACTGGCCGTCGGGCACCAGGATGGACAGCGCGAAGCCGCGCAGCAGCCGTTCCGCGGCGCCCTCCCATTCGGCCTCCTCGGGACGCACCTGGATCAGCTCGCCGGCGAACGGCAGATCCGGCTCGTCCAGGCCGAGTTCCTGGCACAGCCAGCGCCGCAGGTCCAGGCTGCGTTGAGGGATGCTGGTCTTGCCGGGACTGCAGGCTGCGCAGCTCGGCGTTGAGCTCCGCGGCCTGCGCGTTCAGCGACTTGGCCTCGACCGGCGGCCTCGGTGAGCCCGTTCTGGCAGTCCGCCTGCTCGCTGGTTGACCGCCTCCGCCGCCACGGCGATCTGTCGCTGCCGGGCGGTGAACTGCTCGGCCGTCTGCACCGGGCTCCATGCCCGGCCGCGGTCAGCAGCTCGCCGAACCGTCTCGGCCTTCTCCTCAGCGCGCGTCGCGGGCGGCTGCGGTCTCGTCGAGCTGGCGCTCGATCTCGCTGAGCCGGTTGCCGCCGTGGCCGGCCCGTTCCAGGGTGAGCCTGCTTCTCCTTCTCGCGCAACTCGGCGAACCGAGGCCTTCAGCCGCTTCAGCTCGTGCTCGCTTGTCGGACTTGGCCTGTTCCAGGTCGCCGATCTGCTGCTCGAGCAGGCCGGCTTTGCGCTCGGCGAAGAAGAACCGCAGAGCGGCACCGCTGGCCGGCCAGGCCGCGGTACTCCTGCGGCGGCCTTGTCGTGCGCGTCGCAGTCGGCGAGCAGCGGGCCGAGCAACTCGAGCTGGGCCTGGGCCCGGCGGACCGCTTCGTGCGCCTTGGTCAGGTCGTCGAAGTGGGCCACCAGCTTCGTGGTCCACGAGGTCGGCGTCGAACGGTTCGAGCATGTGGCTGCGGACGAAGTCGTTCAGGTTGCCGACCGACTTCATCGACACAGTCTGGTGGAACAGGTCCATGGCCTGCTCGGACTCGATGCCGAGACGCCGCCGGAAGTCCTTTCCGTACTCCGGGAAGTGGTCGTGGATGCGGGCGCCAGCGGCCCGCAGCCGCTTCTTCAGCGCCGCGATGTCGGTGCCGAAGTCCGGTGAAGTCGCGCTTGGATCGACAGGGCCCGGTCGGCGGTCGACGAAGAACCGGTCCGGCTGCCCGCTGTTGCCCGTCGCGCAGCCAGAAGACCTGGGCCAGGCGTGACCGTCAGGTCGTAGCCGTGGTTGGCGAAGACGCCGAGGATCACCGAGATAGGACCCCGGCGCCGCGCAGCGGCACCGGGCGGGAAGTGCCGGTGACCTCGCTGCGCTCGGACTTGTAGTAGCCGAGCACGTAGGAGCGCAGGCTGCGTTCCCTGGTCTCGGCGCCGGCCGCCTTGTTGTAGGAGATGCGGTTGGCGGGCAGCAGCAGCGTGGTGATCGCGTCCACGATGGTGGACTTGCCCGAGCCGATGTCGCCGGTCAGCAGGCCGTTGCGGCCGCCGGCCTCGAAGGTCCAGACGCGGCCGGTCGAACGTGCCCCAGTTGTAGACCTCCAGCCGGTCGAGCCGGAAGCCGCTGCGCTGCGCTGGTCGCATCGTGCAGCTCGACCGCGGTGAACAGGCTCTCCGTCATGGCCGGCCTCCGCCTCCCCGGCCGGATCGGCCCCAGCCAGCTGCGGCCGCGTACTCGGCCAGGCGCTGGTCGAAGTCGGCGAGCCACTGGCCGTCCACGAACGCCTTCAGGATGCGGCGCACCTCGAACAGCGAGTCCTGGCCGTGCACCTGGCGGAGGAAGCCCAGCTCGACCGCCTTGGCGATGTAGGAGTCGATCTGGTCGACGAGCCGGGCCTCGTTGCTGCTGGCGGGCAGGAACAGCCGGACCATCTCGACGATCTGATCCCTGGTGAGCATCAGCCGGGTGTCGCTGTTGCCGGCGTCGAACTCGGCCAGCTTCTTGCGCAGCAGGGCGAGCAGCAGGCTCACGTGGAAGGACAGCGAGCGGCGCGGCGATCAGCCGCGGCAGGGGCTGGTCGTTGCGTCATCTGATCTTCGTCCTCGGGCCGTGACCGCAGGAAGGCGTAGCCCTCGGCCTCGTCGATGACCACGGTCAGGCCCGATGACCGCGACGTAGTCGCGCACCTGGGCCTGCAACTGCAGCAGCTCGCGCCAGGCCCGGTCGTGGGTGTCGCGGTAGACGACGCCCTTCATCAGCTGGGTGACCGCCAGCGGCAGGTCCGGTTCGGCCGTGACCCCGGAGACGGCCGCCGGGCTCATCGCGTGGCCCCGTCTGGGATGGTGGATTGTCCCCGTACAGGATCGTGGGCCTGTCCTGGTTTGGCTGCCGCCTGGCGAACGTGGGCGCCGCGCGCGAAGGTCACCCCGGGCAGCGTAGCGGTTCTCATCTGGCCATCGGCGTCCAGCCAGCTCACCTGCGTCCCGCACCGTCTCGTCAAAGACGACGCGGAAGTGCCGGATCGGACAGCGATAGGTAGGTGACGAGCTCGGCGAGGCCCTGTTCCAGCGGCTGCTCGCGGATCAGCTCGGCCAGCCCGACCTGCGTGCGGTGCTGCAGGCCGCGGCGGACGGCGAGGGACAGCCGGGCCGGATCGACGTACACCTGCTCGAAGAGCGCGGGCGCGTCGAAGCCGTCCTCGCCGGGCTGGACCGAGGTGCTGTCGATCGGCGCCTTGCTTCACCGGGGGGTAGAGCGGGCGTTCCATCGGCAGCACGAGCGCGGGGGAGGTGCCGTCGATCTCGGTGGTGAGGGCCACGCTCCGCGATCGTCGCGGAGTCCGAGCGCGCTGGCCTCGATGCTGCGCAGGATGTCGATCACGCGGCGGTTCTCGAACCACACCTGGTCGTCGAGGAAGCGGCGGAGCTGCTCGGAGAGCTGGCGCACCGTCGCCTGGGTGCGCTCACCGGCCTCCAGCCAGTCGTAGTGGATGTGGCGCATCCGGGCGTCGGGCTCGCCGAGCGCGGCGAGTTCGCTGGACCTTGTCGAGAAGTTGCGTCAGCTCCTCCTGCCGGGCGTGCGAGAGCAGGAAATCGTAGAACGCCGGAAGCTCTTGCCCTGGTCGGAGTCGGCGATGGTCTCCCGGCTGCCCAGGATGTCGTCGAGCAGCTCGCCCTTCGAGCCGCTCCAGCCGGCGATCCGCTCCCTGCAGCTCCCGGTCCAGAGTGGCGGAAGTTGGCCTCGACCTCGCGGAAATCCGACAGCAGCTCGCGCGCGGTGGCGGCGAACTGCTGGTAGCGGTCGCGCTGCGCCGACGGCGTCGAGCACGTCGATCTCGCCGGCCTCGACCCGGGCGATCTCCGCGTCGATGCTCGGCGCGGCGCCGGCGGCAGCTCGGCCAGCCGGGCCTGCGGGTCGGTCTCGGCGCCGAACACCATCTGGCGGAGCAGGATGAAGATCGTGTTCAGGCGTGACTCGGTGCCGACGAAGGAGCGGGTGCTGCAGGGTCTTGACCCAGGACAGGGCCTTCTCGACGGCGGGGGTGGCGTCGAAGTGCGGCTCGTCAGAGCCCTCCGGGTAGTACTTGCGCAGCCAGCCGGCATCGGGCGCGGCCCAGTCCTCCAGGTAGCACTTTCGCGGGCTGCGGGAACGCCGTCCCGGGCCCGCCGAGCCGCTCGTTCAGCGCGTACAGCTCGTCGTCCAGCCTGCTGGCCAGGTCGGGACCGGAGATCGACCGGATGTTCGCCGTCGACGAAGACCTTCTCGAAGAAGCTCAGCATCAGCGGAGCGTTGTCCGCGCGCAGCAGCCGCCAGGCCGGGACTGTGCTTGCGCAGCGAGCTGATCTCGTCGAAGTCCACCGTGGCTTGCCTTACCTGCCTTGGCCCATTGGATCTGTGACCTCGGTGGCCATGGTAGGGCCGGGGTCTGACAGAACGGAGGCGAAAGCCTGACGCCGCTACGACGTCGGCTCGGTGGCGTCAGCTGGTCGGCTCAGTGGGCAGCCCGAAGAAGGGCAGGCATGGCGGCAGGCCATGAATCTCGACGGGTATGGAACGTGCGGCTTGCCAGTCGGCCCGGGTTAGCCGGAGCCGCCGCGCCACGGCCGGATCGCCCCGCACGATGTGCCGCTCGATGCCGTCGTCGCGGTAGCCGAGTTTGCGGGACACTCCGAGCGAGGCGGCGTTGTTCTCAAAGGCGCCGGAGACGGCGTGCTGGGCGCCGAGCCCTTCGAAGGCCAGGTGCAGCACCGCGGCGCGCATCTCCGTTCCGATTCCCTGGCCCTGGTATTGGCGGCCGAGCCAGGAACCGGTGCCCACCTCGCCGCACCGCGAAGTCGCGGCCGCCGAGGCCTTGTGTACCCGTGGCCACGCCGTCGCGGATCACAGCGAAGTCCAGCCTCCAGTCCGAGGGCTTCCACGAGGCCCAGCGGGACCAGTGATACTGCAGCAGGCTGCGGGCGCGTTCATCCGGCGGCGCGTCTGTCCAGGGAGTCGTGAACGGCTGCACGTTCGGATCATGCACGCCGAGGGCCGCGATTTCGGCCAGCGCGTCGAGGTCATCCAGGCTGGGCCACCGCAGCTCCAGATGCGGAGCCAGCAGCCGGAGGCCAGTCAGGGGCCATCGGGAAGACGACATGACCGCGATTGTGTACTGCCCCACCCGGCTGTGGCATCCCGATTACGGTCGTGGCGGCCTGGCCGGTGGCGAGTCTGCTCGGCACGTCCGAGCTGGTCCGGTGGATCATCCGGGCCACCGCAGCATGACCATGCGCTGAACGATCTCCCAGTCAATCGGCCATGGCCAGAACCAGCCAGGAAGTGGTCTCCGATCCAGGCTCGTCACCGCACAGGACCTGCAAGAACCTGCCATTCCTGCGACCTCAGGTGGACTGGCGTGACGATGCGGCGCAATGCGGCCTCAGGGTCCCACAGTTCAGCGGTTCCCCATCCTGATCTCCGCCGACCTTATCCGTCTAATCATGGATATTAGCGGGCATAAAGGGCTCGCGTCGCGCCCTGCCGACCTGGCAAAACCACGCATACAACGCTAGGCTGAAACATTGGCATGACGACGGCAGGCTGACAGGTGAAGGCAAAGTGAGCTCATTGGACCACAATACCTCCGAGGAGGAGGTCTATGACGTAGGTGTCGCTATCGTCCCTCTATATAGCAGCCCCGATTCCCGGCGCGCCAACGAGCGCGGAAGCGGAGTGGGCGAAATTCCAGGTTATGACGATGCCCTGGGCCGTAGGCGACCAGATTCAACAGATCGAGAAGGGTTCCTCATTGAAAGAGGTGAGGAAGCAGTCCGTGTAGCCACCACGGCTATCGTTGGCCAGATCGGGCTGGCCACGCGGCGGATTGCGGCGGCACTGGGGGAACAGATCGCACCGCCGTCAGCGCCGGGATCATTCGGGCTGGAATCGGTAGATATTTCTTTCGGGATCACTTTGACGGCGGGAGTTCAGGCAATGTTTACCGCTCAAGCGGAATCTAGCGTACAGGTGACCATCACACTCAGCCGTAATCTTGGCGCCACCGGCCCCGATACGTCCTGAGCATCTTTCCTGCCGTGACAGACAGACCAATCCCGGGTCCAAGAGTCGGCCGGATTCTCACCAGCGAAGAACGAAGTGCGCGGATGGCGAACGAGACTGCGTTCAGCATCGATGGTGAGGTGCTTCGCTCGGCTTTCGCAATCAGCTCCAGGCATGTGCTCACAGCCTGGCATTGCGTGCGAGACCCCAGGTCGAGAGACTCATCGCTGTGGTTCCGGCTACGGCGCGGCGATCAGCAGGAGCGGCGCTATATATACGTACCTGTGCGATTGACGAACTATGACGAGACCTTCGACGTAGCTGCCCTTACCCTGGACGAACGGCGCCTGGCGGAGGTTGACCTCGTTGCATCCTCCGCCGCAGCGCTCCTCGCAGAGGCTGTTATCCCACTTGGGGTTGACATCCACGTTAAAGATCAGGCCCTCGTGATGGGCTTTCCCGAGAGTGCAAGCGGTGCCGACAGCGATACCAACTCTGCAGAAGTGATCGACACGCGCCTGCCTTTTGGCAGCGCATCCGGCATAAAACTTTTCGGCCCGGCTTTCGCTGCCGTCAGCCCGGTGGACCCGCACGGCCTTTCTGGCGGGCCCGTGATTAGAACGTCGGAGGCTAATGCGCTTCCATATAGAGCCGTGGGCGTGATCCGGGCTCTGCCTATAGGGTCTCTCATGGGAGCTGCATCCGGAGGATGTCTCATTGCGACCCGCATTGAAGACTTAGTTGACAATCTTCCCGAGGTTGCCGTAGCATTGCAGGCAGCTCAGCGGGCCTTAGCCGTACCTCAATACCTCACCGCATCTCGTGGTATGAATGCGCTCATCATGTCCCGTGCCTGCTGGCGGAGACTGCGTGAGAGCGTGGTGGTTGTCTGACGATCCGGAGATTGGCACACTGACGGGGTGGCCGCACTTCTTCAACGAACCGATCGCCCATCGGCGTCCTACCGCAATCGGCACGGCATACGGGCTCAAGTTGGCGCTCGTCCTAGGTGAACAGAACTACGGTCTGGATCGGTCGGGGCTAGCCGCGACATTGTGGAAATTGCAGCGCCCGGACGGCGGGTGGGCAGCCCGGACGGGGACCGGAATCAGCCGTCCCGAGGTTAGCGCACTGGTCCTAGGTGCCCTCGCTTCTTGCGGATTCGACGCTGCACTCCTGGCCGCAGCAGGAACTACATTCGAGAGCGCGCTCTCGCCAGGCGTTGACTCGGTCGCGGTAGAGCGAACTTACATAGCGTCGGCGGTCATGCGGGGCCTCATCCGGACCCGACCAGGGTCGCCCCGCCTGGCGCAGCTTCGCACCGCGATGCTCTCCGGCGCGATCCAGGACCCCGACAACGGTAACCTCCTCTGCTGGTCTGGGCGTTTGAAGGCGGCCGGAAACGAGGCACTCGTCCCGTCAATTGTCCACACTGCCCAGGCTGTCGTGGCCCTGGTGCGCACGAGTTACGTACTGGGCGACGACACTCAGTCGCGGACCACCGTTGACAAAGCCATGCAGTGGCTCAGTACTCGCCAAGACCTGAGCAATCAGACAGAACAGATTAGGCGATTCGTCAGGGACAATCACCCCTGGGAAACGCTAACCGTCCGGCACTTCACCGCCGCCTGGATGGCTAGGGCTCTTCTGCTCGCATCGCCTACTGACCTGCCTGGCGCTGAGGCGCTACTCGGTGAGGCGATACGCCAGGTCTGTCAATCGCACCACGATGGGTACTGGGAATGGGACGATGGCGACCGCCCGCTGTGGATGAGCTACCAGGGAGCATCCGTCGTCCGCGACTACGCGATGCGCACGTCTACGGCCCCGCCGTAGACGCAGGCTAGCGGCAACGTGGAGAGCGAGGTCCTCGAGGCCTTGCGCCGCGACTTAACCCCACAGGCCCCTTCTAGTGTCGTCCGCGACAGGAGACGCCGCCACCATTTAGAGCTTTATGCGACGCCTACTGTCGGATATGCTCCCTGTCGGGAGGCATCCACGATGGGCCTGAGGCTAAGCGATGTCACCTGCCTGTTGAACGACACCCTCAGACAAACCAGGCGGGACGGGCAGGCTCAGGAACGCGAGTTAGCGGCATTGTCATCTCTCGCGCAGCCCTCCCGGATCATCGAACTGCTTCGCTCGCTGCACAGCAACCTTGACGCGGCAGCGGCTTGCGCGGAACAGTCCTACCTGCACCCGCTGGGCTTCTACAAGTTAATGCTCATCGACGCCGCCCCGCTGTTCGAGTTACGGGTCCATGTGTGGCGGCCAAGCAGTCGCCCTGGCGTGGACCACGTGCACAATCACCGATTCTCGTTCGTCTCGACGGTCGTCTGTGGCGGCTACGACATGCAGGTCTTCCAGGTCGATCCCGCTGGCGAGGAGATGGCCGAGTACCGTGAAGTTGCGAATCCGGATACCGGCTGGCGGCTGGAACCCGTGGGCCGCGCCCGCCTCGGCCTACTGACCAGCGCCAAGCTCCGGCAAGGCAGCAGCTACGCGCTCTCAGCGGAAGCGCTCCACCGAGTCAGCGTGCCGCCGGGAACCCTCTGTGTCACGCTCCTACTGCGCACAGCCATGGCCGACTCAACGACTCAAGTGTTCGCCGAGCCGGGGCACGTTGTGTTCGACCGCGATTCCCAAGATGTCCCTGAGCAGCGACGACTACCGCGCTCACCTGGAAGCGCTGCTTGATGAGTTGGCCGGTTGACGCGAAACGCCAGCTGCCAGTCCCTGACGGATCGTGCGAAGATTATGTGAGTCCAGGCCAACATCTCCGATTTTGCCCGCAGGAACCCACTTGAAGGCTTGGTCTTGTTTTGGCGGGCTCACTTCTGGCATCCCGGCCGGATCAACCCTGGCCGAGTCAATGTCGGGACTTACCAGATAGTTACGCTGTACATTCTCTACTCTTCGGCCTCGCCAGTTGCTGCGAAAATCTGACCGCCCAACGTAACTGACGACAGTTCCGCTCAGGCCCGTCTCTTCCTGCAGCTCACGCAAGACGGCATGCTGAGATGTCTCTCCGCTGTCGACCTTGCCGCAGGGTACGCCCCACTGACCAGGCAAGAAGCCTTCGCTCTCGCTGCGGCGGACGATAAGAACATGATCATTAAGCACCACGACTGCCGCGGCAAGCTCAGGCATGGCCCGACCTCCGGTCGAAGGGATCATGATCTTGGCAGCCAACACCGACAATCGACCTTCGTCGGTTGAGCCAGCCCAGACAGACACCCCTCGCTCGCGGCCATTGCCGCCATAACTGAGGATATCGAGCGTTCCGCGACAATTCGGTTAATACGTCCACCGGTTGCTCTCCCACCTGGAGCTTTGGCCTCTTGCCGGATCGTAGCGAACCCTTCCCGGGTGTCAAGGCTCGCCCCGTGTCCGAGAGCCAGCCACCCGCCCCCGTTACGATGAGCTGGGCCTTCAGATCTCTGGCCCTACTGAGAAGGATCCCCAGCTACCACCGAACCTGGCGCGACGCGGCCAGTCCTTGTCTGTAGCTCACACTCTACGAAGACGAAACTCCTCGCGGGGGCAATAATCACTCATGCAGGGCTGCACTGCAATGATGCGAATGGGCCGTGGCGGCGTGCACGATCAAGGTCCACCGCGAGACCAATTCCTCGGACGGACCGCCAGCCTGGATTTCACCGGGGTGACGGACTCCTCTCCTCGATCACGGTCCCGGCTTTTTGGCCATTTTGTCCTGTTCGCGGCAGCCGACATGCTCAACGTCTCCCGGCCCTACCTGATCAAGCTCCTGGAATCCGGGGAGATCCCCTACCGCAAGGTCGGCAAGCACCGGCGGATCACCTTCCAGAATCTCCGCGAGTACAAGCGCCGCGACGGCCAGCACCGTCGTGGTGTCCTTGATGAGCTAGCTGCCCTCAGCCAGGAACTGGACCTGCCCTGACCATGGCTTTCATCGTCGTCTATGACGCCAACGCGATGTGCCGCAACACGCCGCGGGACTGCTGATCCGCATCGGCAGGGCCGGCCTGGTACAAGCAAAATGGACCGAAGAAATCCTCGACGAGGCACTCGGAAGCCACCTGGTCGCGATCGGGTCACTCGCCACGATCATCGCGTTGAAGAAGTGAGATTGACGTAGCGAGAGGGTCAGTTGCCCCAGTTGTCGAGCAGTTCGACGACGATCAGGTATCAGACGGCTTAGCGCGCTCGCGTTCCTGGTCGGCGACGCGGCATTCGGTGTCGCCGAAGTGCTGCCATCATGGGCATGACGTGCTCGATGGCTACAGGGACAGGGAGCGAATCGCCGCGATGGCGATGGTGAGCGGCCAGGCCGATCCGTACGATCTTGACGCGCTCGCGGTCAGCGACAGGTTTCGCCTGTTCAACTTCACGCGCCGCGACGACTACGTCGCCTACCTGTGGGTCCTGCGCGGCATGGACCGGCTCCGCGGGATGCACGTGGCCCAGTCCCACACCGATGACGTGGCCGAGATCCTGGCTGAACTGGCCGCCACCCATGACAGCGTCCCCGAGGACGTAGGCAACCTCCGGAACCGGCTGGACAACCTTTCCGACGACGGCGTCCTGCACCGGCTGGAGGACGCGTCGCGCGCCGGGAGCCTGGCCCGGTACCGGAACCGGCAGTCGGTGTATCAGTTCAGCGAGCTCGGGCATCGCGCGTACACGGCGGTCGAAGGTGTCCTCGCCGCCCGGGTGCAGGACGCGAACCTGTCCCGGCTCGTGTTCTCCGACATCCTGCGCGACCTGCACGGCCTGGCCGAGGCGAATCGCGGCAGCGATGGCGACGAGATCGTGCGCCGCCTGACCAGCCTCGACCGGGTCATGGAGGACATGGCGCGCCGGTCGGCGCGCTTTCATCTGACGCTCGGCGACATCACCCGCTCGACGGACACCTCGCCCGAGATGTTCCTGCGCCACAAGCACGCGCTGATGGCCCACATGAGCGACTTCATGGCCGAACTTGACCGGTACCTGCCCCGTCTGGCCGTGGCGGTCGCGCAAGTCGAGGCGACCGGTGTCGGAACGCTGCTGAACCGCGCGGCCGAAGCGGACGATCGCCCGCTGATGCGCCGGGACGAGGTTCTCGAGGACTGGCGGCGCCGCTGGGTCGCGGTCCGCGCCTGGTTCGTGGCCGAGCCTGGCGGGAGCTCGCAGGCCGCGGAGCTGGCCGCCGCGACGCGGGCCGGAGTCTCCAGCGTGATAGCGATGCTGCGCCAGATCACCGAGTCGCAGCGCGGCGGGGTCAACCGCTCCACCCAGCTCCGGCACCTGGCCGCGTGGGCGTTTGACGTGATGGACGAGGATGCCGCGCACGCGCTGATGTCGGCCGCGTTCAACCTGCGCCGAGCCCGGCACCTCGGCGGCGTGCATGACGACACCGACCTGATCTCGCCCCGGTTGTCCTGGCACGACGCCCCAGGTGTGGAGGTCGCGGTGACGCTGTTCCGCCGCGGCAAGGCACCCACTCCCGGTGTCCCGCAACGAGTCCAGGCCCACGCCGGCATCCAGGCGGAGCTGCGCCGCCGCCAGGCCGCCCAGCGAGCCGTAGATCGCGAGGCCGCGCAGAGCTTGCTCAAGTTGGGCCTGCTCACCACGGGCCCGGCCGACCACACGCTGGACGAGGCCCAGACTCGCGTCCTGCTGAAGCTGCTGACCCGGGCCCTGGAGGCCAGGTCGGTGGTGGCCGGGCGGATCACCGGCGGGTCAGGCGGAAACGACGTGATGGTCATCCGCCTGGTGCCCTCGCCCGCCGGCAGCGCCGTCCGCACCGCGCATGGCGTGCTCCACCTGCCCGGCCTGCGTCTCGAAATCGAGCCCGCCCGCGCCCGCGTCGGCAGGCCCAGCGTCGTCGCGGCCGCCGGGGGGCCTGATGGCTGAGCCGAGCACCGCCCGCGGGGTCGCGCCGAGCGATCTCGGCTCCTATCAGCACGCCGTCCGCCTCGTGCTGACCAACGACT
This sequence comes from uncultured Actinomycetes bacterium, assembly GCA_963822825.1. Taxonomy (GTDB): domain Bacteria; phylum Actinomycetota; class Actinomycetes; order Streptosporangiales; family Streptosporangiaceae; genus JAWWPY01. The sequence goes on from CAWGIW010000003.1 coordinate 90,520, forward strand.
TCATCACGGCCGCGCGTCCCCGGGCCGGAGCCCTCGCCGCGGTGCTGCGCTGGGCCGACCTGATGGCCAGGGACTTTGCCGAACTGCTCGGGTACACGCTGGTCGCGACCGCGCATCAGGTGCGGCTGGTGCGGCGGCTCGACACGCTCGACGGGACACAGCGCTCGGTCTTCGCGGCCAGGAGCGGCCGGCCTTTCGACCGGCGCCGGCTGGCCTACCTGTGCCTGGTCCTCGCCGTCTTCCAGCGGTCCAGAATCGAGATCAGCTTGGCCGACCTGGTCCGCGCCCTCGCCCCGACGGCCAACGCGATCAATGGTCTCGGCTTCGACGCGACCATCACCGAGCACAAGCGGGCCGTCGTCGACGTCCTGGACTGGCTCGCGGACCACGGCGCGCTGCGCCTGTCCGACGGTTCGGCGGAGAACTGGGCGCACGACAGCGAACGCGGAGACGCCCTCTACGACATCGACCACGACATCTGCGCGTCGCTGTTCCGGCCCGCCCGCCCGATCCAGCACCTCCCCGGGGCCGTCGGCCTGCTCAACGTGGCCGACGGCAGCACGAGGCGGTCCGCCCAGCGGGAGGCGGCCGCGCGCCGGGCCCGCCGCCTGCTGCTGGAACATCCTGTCCTCTATTACGCCACGCTCGACGGCGAGACGGCCGCGGCGCTGCGCGGAACCGACCTGGCCGACAACCTCGCCCGGCTCACCGGCCTCGTGGTGGAGCGGCGCGCCGAGGGTGTGATGCTCGTCGATCCCACCGGCCGGTTCACCGATCAGCCGTTCCCGGGCCGGGGCGGTGCCGTCAACCGGACCGCCGGATTGCTGCTGGCCAAGGTCGCGGACCTGCTGGAGGATCCTGACGCTGGCCCGGCCCTGACCCGGATACCGGTGCCCCCGGCTGTCGATGACCTCAGGGACCTGCTGGAACGGATCGACGCCGGGATGGATCCAGGCACGGCAGACCATGATCACGACCTGGCCTGGCCGTCTGCGACGCCCTCGGCCGAGGCTGGCGATCCGCGGGCCGAGACGCCGGCGCTGGAGGCAGCATTTGTGGAGCGGACGCGTATGGAGGGCATGCTCGCGGAACTCTACGACGACTTCGGCCCGGCCTCGTTCACCGCACAATGGCAGTACGACCCGGACGGGCTGCTGGCCGCCGCGACACGGCTGCTCGATGATCTCCGCCTGATCCGGCGCCTCCCCGGCGGTGCGCTGATACTGCCCGCGGCCGCGCGCTACCGCAATATCACCGCCGCGCTGCCGGACAGCGCGAAGCATGACGGGCAGGGCGCTTTTAACTTCACCAACCTCTCAACGGAAGGACCTGCGTGACTGCCAGCCAGCGCGAGGCAGCCGGCACCCGGTTCAAACCGACCCGGGCCGGGATCATCAATTTGTGGGATTACTTCGACGAGGAATTCGCCTTCGCCGATGGCCGCCTCGCCCTGCGCGGCCACAACGGGTCAGGCAAGACCAAGGCCCTCGAGGTGCTTTTCCCGTTTGTCCTCGACGGCAGCCTGGACGCCCGCCGGCTTGACCCGTTCAGCGGTGAGAACCGCACCATGAAGGCGAACCTGCTCTACCGGGGCCAGGAGGCCGAGCATGGCTACGTCTGGATGGAGTTCGGGCGGCCCAATGAACTTGAACAGCACAGCGAGTTCGACCAGCCTGCTGAGACCGTCACCCTCATCGTCGGCCTGACGGCGCACAAGAACTGGGACCGGCCCCGCCCGTCGTTTTACATCACCGGCCAGCGGATGGGCGTCGAGTTCGGCCTGCTGTCCGCCGACTCCCGCCCGCTGACGGCCAAGCAGCTCACCGCGGTGCTCGGCCGTGAGGCGCACCACGGCGACCGGAAGGGCGCGTACCAGGAGGCCGTGGACGCGCGGCTGTTCGGCCTCGGCCGCCAGCGGTACACCCAGCTGCTCGACCTGCTGATCGCCCTGCGCCGCCCGTTGCTGGCCAAGGACCTCGATCCCGGCAAGGTCTCGGACACCCTCACCGCGGGCCTGAGCCCGGTCGACGAAGACCTGGTCGAGCAGGCGGCGCGGGACTTCGAGAACCTGGCCGCCGTGCAGAAGCAGTACGACGACCTGGCCGCCGCTAACACCGCGGTCCAGGCCTTCCTCGTCCAGTACGTCGCCTACCTGCGTGCCCACACCCGGCATCAGCTGGATCAGGTCTCCGCCCGGATGACGGCGGCCGCCGGGCATTTCGGCGCGATCACCGTGGCCGCGCGGGAGGTCGCGCGGTCAGGGCAGGAGGAACAGCGGGCGATAGACGCGGGGAAGCTGGCCAAGACCAGCTGTGACACGTTCGACGCGCGCCTGTTCGCGCTCAAGAACCGGGATGCGTACAAGGACCACGAGAAACTGGCGATCAGGCGCAGCCAGCTGGAGAAGGAGCAACGTGACCTGGCGGTCCAGCAAGCCCAGTTGGCCAAGGCCCGGACCAATGTCCAGGACCTGGAGCAGGAGGCTGGGGCCCTGGCCGACCGGCTGGCCGAGGTCGGCCGCGCCGTTGATCGTCACGCCCGGAATCTGGTCGAGACCGCGGACCGAGCCGGCGTCACCCGTGACGGCGAGCCCGCCGATTCCGGCGAGGATCTCCCGGTCAGCGCGAAGGCCCGCGCCGCCGCCCGCCGGGATGACATCCGCGAGATCCGCGCGCAGATCGCGCTGGTCCGTGACGCGGAGCGGGACCGCGAAGGCACGGAGAGCGCGCTCGGCACGGCGCAGCAACTGCTGGACAAACGCGAGCAGTCGTGCCGCGACGCCGATGAACGGCTGGACCGCGCCCGCGCGGCCGTCGCCGAGGATTTGCGCTCCTGGGCGGGCCGGTGGAGCAGTGAGGGACCATACGCGGTGGTCACCGCAGACCAGGCCGGGACGCTCGCCGGGGCGCTGGACCAGATCAGCGAGCCAGACGCACCGACCCTCATAGAGATGTTCACCACGCTGACCCAGGAGCGCAAGACGGCCCTGATCACCACCGGCGAACAGCTCAAGCACCGCGACCAGGGCCTAGCCGCGCAGGAGAAGCAGCGGACCGGCGAGCGGGAAGCGATCGCGGCGGAGCGGGACGATGCCCCGCCGCCGTCTGACTTGCGGCCCGCCGACCGGGCCGGACGCCCGGGCGCGCCGTTGTGGCAGCTCGTGGCGTTCGCCGACAATCTCGGCGACGACGCGGCCGCCGCGATTGAAGGCGCGCTCTACGGTGCTGGCCTGCTCACCGCGTGGATCCACCCCGAGCCCGCGCTGACGGCGGCGGCGGTCGCCGAGGCCGAGGCCGACGGCTATCTCGTCGCGCTCCCGGCTGAGGCGCGGCCGGCGGGCCGGACTCTCGCCGACGTCCTTGTGCCCGTACAGCAGGACACAGTGCAACGAGACACAGTGCAGCAGGACGTAGTCGCCCCGGCGGTGGTCGCCGCCGTGCTCGCGTCGATCGCCGTGGCTGAGGAGGCTCCGTCCGGACCTACCGGGCCCGTCGTGACGACTCGGGCGCAGTACAGCTTTGGCCCGTATCTCGGGGCTCGGCCCAAGGCAGCCCCGGAGTTCATCGGCGCCACCAACCGGGCCAGCCGGCGTCGTGCCCGCCTGGCCGAACTCGACATCGAGATCGCCGCCATCAGGGGCCAGCGAGATGAGCTTGCCGCGGAACTGAGCCGAACCGGCGACGCGCTCGCTGACCTCGGGCGCGCGCAGCGGGAGTTGCCCCGGACCGCGCCGGTGGCCGCGGCCCTCACCGAAGTTGCGAATGCGGCGGCGCGGCTGTCCGCGGCCCGGGACCGGCTCAACGACGCGAAGGCGGAACTCGACGCGGCCATCGCGGAACTCGACGCGCGGGCCCGGCGCCTTCGGCGTGCCGGAGCCGACCATGACATGCCCGTCGCGCCCGACGAGGTTGATGCCGTGGAGCGGGCTGTGGCCGAGTTCGAGCGCGCTGCGGATGACCTGGTCCGTAACCGCCGCGACGCGGCCACCCTCGATGATGACCTGATCAGGCGGCGCGCCCTCATAGACCGGCTGAGCACCGAGAATGACGACGCCGCCGAGGTCCTCGCTGACAACCGCGCGGCGCATATGGCGAGCGCGGAGAAGTTGTTCGTTGAAGAGCGGGTGACCGGAGCGGAGTACGAGCAGATCCGTGACGAGATCACCGAAGCGGAAGAGCAGCTAGGCGCGGCCCGCACGGAGCTACGAGCCGCTAACGAGAGGGAAGCCAAGGAGCACGACGCGCTCGTGCGCGCCCAAGGTGACCTTGACCACGGCCGCCGTGACCTGGCCGGCGCCGTGGCCGAGCTAACGGCGCAGGCGGCTGTTTTCGCGCCCTACGCTCATGGCGACCTGCGCCCGCTGCTGGAGGTGACCGAGACCGCGCCCTGGCCTGGTGCTGGCCAATGGCCCGCCGCCGAGCAGGTCACCGCCGCGCTTGTCGATCGCCTGGCCAGCGAGGACGAACCGCCCGAGCCGCTCGACGCGATCAGCGCGGTCTTGCCCGACGGGGTCGCCGCGATCCTGGACGCGTTCACCGCCGCGACCCGGGGCGGGCGCGCGGTCACCGACGGCGTCCTCAAGGGCGCGGTGGACCGGACGTGGGGTGCGTACCGGGAGTTCGAGAATGCCCTCAAGGCCGGGGAGGACGGATACCAGGCCGACATGACCGGGGACGCGCCCTTCGTGGTCGACGTCGCGACTAACGAGGGGCGGGTGCCCGCCGCCGCCTTCGCCCGCAAGATCGCGGAGGACGTGGAGAACCAGGGCATCTTGCTGGAAGAGCGCGAGCGCACCGTGCTGGAGGACTCGTTGCTGACGGCGCTGGCCCAGCAGATCCACTCCCGCGTGCTCGCGGCCAAGGATCTCGTCAATCAGATGGATGCGGACACCAAGTCCAAGCCGATGTCCTCCGGTATGGCGATCGGAATTGGCTGGGTCCGTTCCGACAAGCTCACCGAGCAGCAGGCCGCGGTGTCGCGGCTGCTCGACCGGGACGCCGCGACCCTGGGGCCGGACGGGCTGGCCGAGCTGCGCGGCTTGCTCCGGGCGATGATCCACGAGCACCGCGCGGGCAATCCACGTGACACCTACCGGGAAGTGCTTGGGTCGGTGCTCGACTACCGGTCGTGGCACACCTTCGAGCTGCGGATGCTGCGGCCGGGCGAGCCTCCGGAACGGCTGACCAGGAAGAAGCACTCCGAGATGTCCGGCGGGGAGAAGTCCGCCGCGATCCACATGCCGCTGTTCGCCGCGGCCAATGCGCTGTATTCGTCCTCGAAGCCGACCTGCCCGCGGATGGTCGCCCTGGACGAGGCGTTCGCGGGAATCGATGACAAGTTCAAGCCCGAACTGCTGGGCCTGACCGTCCGGTTCGACCTCGACCTGTTCATGACCGGGCACGACTTGTGGGTCACCTACCCGACCGTGCCGACCATCGCCCACTACGACATGCAGCACGACAAGGCCGCCCACGCGCTCTCCACCTTGCTGGCCCTGTGGGACGGTGAGCAGCTGATCGACGCCGACGCCGGATACGCGGGCAACGAGGATCTCGCCGCCGAGTTGCTGGGCTTCCGCCCGACCCGGCACGTCCCCGCCGACGTCGGCGACGTGCTGACGATGAACGTCAACGGCGGCGATGACGACGAGGGCGATGAGGACACGGAATGAGCGGCGGCGCGCTGGGGGTGAGCGGCGGTACGCCGAGGGTGGGCGGCGGCGCGCTGGGTGTGGGCGGCGGTGCGCCCGGGATGGGCGGCGGCGCGGGGGGTGTGGGCGGCGGTCCGCCGGGTGTCAACCGGTACCGCCGCCCGGAATACCGGCGGCTGCTGGCCGCCGCCCGCCGGTCCCTGGAACGGACCGGAGGTGCCCTGGCTGGGCGAATCAGCGTCGCGGAGCCAGACGATGCCGAGCGGAAGGCGATCATCGGCATCACCGGCGTCCACCAGCCGGCCGGGACTAAACGCCTGACCGTGCCCCTGGCCGATCTTGATGCCGCCGTCCGCCGTGCGACCGGCCTCGGCCTGGCCGCTGTGCTGGCTGCCCTCGGTGGCCCGCTGCGCGACCGGCCCGCCGAGACCGCGTCGCTGGCCGCGGCCCGCGCAGCGCTGATCGCGACCGCCGAGGCCAGCTCACTGAACGAGTCGTGCCACTGGTACCGCGCATGGCTGGCTGATCAGCGCCGGGACGGTACGGTCACGCGGCTGGCGGGACAGGGCGATGCGGCGGTACTTGGGCAGGCGATCCGCGTTCTCGAATACCTCGAAGCCCGGTCGCCCACCGCCGCGCCGATCGCCTTGCCCGCGCTCGCCGCTCAGATCACGGGCGACACGAAGGCGCTGAATCACGGCACGACCCTGGCCACGCTGATCCTGCGGGCCTTGGCTCTGCGGGCGAGCGTCAGTCGGCAGGCCTCCGCCGCGGAGCGCCGGGAACTGTGGGACCTTTCCGGCGTCATCGTCAACGATCTGGCCAGCCGGGTGCTCGTCCTCAACGTCACAGCGGAGGGTGATGGCCTGGCCGAGTGGCTGACCGACGCGGCCCGCTACGGCACTCCCTTCCAGGTGACGCTGCACCAGCTCGTCACCCACCCGATCCGGCTTCGCCTGCCCCGGATATTCGTCTGCGAGAATCCCGCCGTCCTCAGGCGCGCGTGTGCGGAACTCGGCCCGGCGTGCCCCCCGGTCATCTGCACCGAAGGTCGGCCATCCACGGCATTCCACCGGCTGGCCCGGATCGCTGTAGAAGCGGGCGGTGAACTCTGGTACCACGGCGACTTCGACTGGCCGGGCGTGGCCATCGCCGCGGATGTCATCAACCGCCACGGCGCGCGGGTGTGGCGGATGAATGCCTGCGACTACCTAGGGGGAAGCGGGACGGATGCTCCCCGCGTCGCGCTCAGCGGCGATCCTGTGGCCACGCCGTGGGACCCCGAGCTGGCCGAGGCGATGCTCGCGACCGGGCAAGCCGTCTATGAGGAGACCGTCACCGATCAGCTTCTGGCGGATCTCGCTAGTCGGTTCTGAATAACGCTCGCAGTGTCTTATTCAGCAGTGCCTTATTCAAAGCTCGGGTTAGCCTGAGCCCTCTCAGCTGGGCGTCGAGCCAGTCGGCCGCAGGTCAGTTACGAAGGCCCGCGCCAAGCTCCCCAAGCTTGGCGCGGATCTGGTCCGCGTCCGGATGGTGCAGGTCATCCAGGATCGCGAGCGCCTCTTCCCAGGCGGCGCGGGCTCCGCCGGATCCCCGGCGGCGTGGCGGGCGTCGCCGAGGTGGCCGAGAGTCTCGGCCACGCCCCAGCGGCTGCCGGTCTCGCGATGCAGGTCAAGGGCCTGCTGGTAGCAGGCAGTGGCTTCGGCGTGGTGGCCGAGCTGCTGGTGGGCGTACCCGAGGCTGTCCAGCGGAGCTGGCCACCCCTTCCCGGCTGCCGAGGTCGCGGAACAGGTCGAGCGCCTGCTCGCAGTAGCTGAGCGCCTGCTGGTGGTCCCCGAGCACGGCGTGGAGCCAGCCGATCGAGTTGAGGGCGAGCGCCCGGCCCGGCCGGTCGCCGGCGGCGGTGTACGAGTTCAGCGCCTGCTTGGCTGGCCGAGGGCCTCGCTCGTGGCGGCCCTGATAGGTCAGCGTGATGGCCAGCGAGTTGTGGACGTAGGCCTGCCCGGCCTGGTCCCCGCGCTCGGTGTGGATGACTCAGCGCGAGCTCCAGATGGGCGTAGGCGTCCTCGTAGCTGCCGAGCCTGGCGCTGGCGTAGCCGAATCGCTGGTGGGCGGCGGCCTGGGCGGCCTGGTCGCCCAGCCGCTGCGTGGCGGCCAGGGCGATCTGCTCGGCGGCGGCCCAGTCGTGCCAGCGGCCCTCGCATGTCCAGGAACCGGGACAGCGCCCACGCGATCTGCCAGGCGTGGGTGTCGAAGCCGGCCTCCAGTGCCCGCGCGGCGGCGGCCATCAGTACCCGGCGCTCGGCCTCGAACCAGGCCAGGGCCTGCGCGGCGTCGGCGATCTGCTCCGGCTCGGCGCCCGGCTGGAGCGTGGCCAGCGTGACCGGCCTGCGGGTGGGATGCAGCTGCAGCGCGGCCGAGTGAGCCGTGTGCAGGTAATGATCGAGCATCCGGCCGGTGGCCGCGCGCCGCTCGGCCTCGCTGTCGGCCGACTGGGTCAGTTCGGCGGCGTAGGCGCGGAGCAGGTCGTGGCAGGAGAACCGGCCGCGGAGCGTGCTCGGCCAGCAGGTGTGCCCTGGTCAGCTCGCCGAGCCTGCGGCGTGCCTTCGTCCAGCGGCAGCCCGGCCAGGCTGGCCGCGGCGGCGGCGCTGATGTCAGGGCCGGCGTGCAGCCCGAGCAGCCGGAACAGCCGCGCCGCGGTAGCGTCGAGCTGCTGGTAGGACCAGGAAAGGACGGCCCGGACGTTCGCGGCCGCGTGCCCGGCGTCCAGCGCGTCCAGTCGCCCGCGGGCATCGCGCAGATCGGCGGTCAGCGCTGCGAGCGAGAGCCCGGGCTGGCTGGCGGTGCGGGCGGCGGCGATGCTCAGCGCCAGGGGCAGCCGCGCGCACAGCTGGATCAGCTCATCCGCGGCGCCGGGGTCGCCGGCGACCCGCTGCGGGCCCAGGCGGCGGGTCAGCAGTTCATGCGCCTCGGCGTCGGCGAGCACATCCAGGGTGAGCGGGAACGCGCCCTCGGCGGCGACCAGGCCGGTGAGCTGGCTGCGGCTGGTCACGATCGACCAGGCAGCCGGGACTGGCCGGCAGCAGCGGGCGGACCTGATCGACGTCCCGCGCGTTATCCAGCAGCACCAGCATCCGCTGGCCGGCCAGCAGGCTGCGGTACAAGCCCGCCTGCGCGTCCAGGCCGGCCGGGAATCCTGGCTGCGGGCACGGCCAGCGCGTCCAGGAACAGCCTGATGGCCTCGCCGGAGGTCATCGGCGGCCCGGCCGGGTCGAACCCGCGCAGGTTCACGTACAGCTGCCCGTCCGGGAACTGCCCGGCTACCTGGTGCGCGAAGTGCAGGGCCAGCGTGGTCTTGCCGATCCCGGCCGTCCCGTCGATGACCGAGATCACCGTCGCCTGGCTCGCCGCGGCTGCCTCGGCAGCCAGCGCGGCGAGCGCCTTGAGCGCGCCGGCCCGGCCGGCGAAATGCCGCGTCGCCGCGGGCAGTTGCCTTGGCACCACATTCTCCTGTGCGGGAAGCACGCCCGCGGCGGCCAGGGACAGCCGGGCCGAGCGTCACCGGCGGCGAGCCGGGGAGCTCGCCGCCCGCTGCGAGCAGGAGCTCACTGTCGGCCGCCAGGATGCGCTGGTGCAGAAGCGAGAGCTCGGGACCGGGATCAATGCCAAGTTCGTCGGCCAGGACGCGCCGCACGTCCCGGTAGGCGGCGAGGGCGTCGGCCTGCCGGCCGCTGCGGTACAAACTCAGCATCAGCTGCGCATGGAATTGCTCCTGCAACGGATGAGCCACGACCAGCTGGCGCAGTTCCGCCACGACCTCACCGTGCCGGCCCAAGTGCAGGTCGGCGTCGATCCGCGCGACCAGCGCCTGCAGCCGCTGGTCTTCGATGTGAGGAACCTCGTGGTCCCGCAGCAGCCGCGAGGGCACGTCGGCGAGCGGCTCGCCTCGCCACAACCCGAGCGCCTCCCGCAGCAGGCTGGCCGCCTGCGCCCAGGCTGCGGCCTCGGCGGCTGCGTGGCCGCGCGCGGCGAGCGCGCTGAACTCGCGGACGTCGAACTCGCCGTCGTCGACCTTGATCAGGTAACCGGGCGGCCGCGTCTCGACCAGGCTGGCACCGGATGGGCCCAGCGTCGAGCGCAGGCGCTGAACAGCACTGTGCAGCGCGCCCCGCGCACCCGTCGGTGGCTGGCCTTCCCACAGCATCTCGGCGAGAGCGTCCAGGCTGACCACTCGCCCGGCGCTCAGCAGCAGCGTCGCCAGCAACACGCGTTGCCGGGGTGCCGACACGGACACATGCCGCGTGCCGTCACGGACTACTAACGGCCCGAGCAGCCCGAAGTCCACGCCCAGCACCTCTTCCCGGCAATCTGCGCGCCGTGGTGGCGGCGCCAGCTGATCGCGGTCGCACCGCAGACACGACCGCAGCGTACCCGGCGCGGTGAGCCATCAGTGAGCCACTGGCTCTCACCCTGACGGCGATTCGTGAGCTTTTGCTGGCATCATGACGATCCATTCCCGCTCGGCGGTGAGGTCGCCGCTGCCGCGGTTTCGCGCCCCTGGCGGATCGGAGGGGTTCGTGCAGCAATGACCGTCCCAGAGATTGACACGCTCTGTGGGTCATCCGCCGCCTACTCCCGCCGAGTGGCTAAGCCTTCCGCCGAGCCTGCGCTCCAGCCTGACCAGGAGCTGGTGCGCATGCAGGAGTGGCCGCTGCGCAGCTACCTCGAGCTACGAGCACTGCCCGCGTCCGTGCGTTCCGCCCGCCTGCATGCCAGGAACATCCTCCACGAGTGGCGCATGGGAGCCCTCGCCGACACAGCAGAACTGCTTGTCTCCGAGATCATGACCAACGCGGTACGCGCATCAGCCAACATCGCGTGCCGGCAGCGCGAGACCGGACAGGCACCGCGCGCGCCATGGATGCGATTCTGGCTCATCTCGAACCGGCACAGCATCCTGATTCAGGTATGGGACGGCGATCACCACCGTCCCATAAGTCAGAACGCGGGGCTAGACGCCGAAGAGGGGCGGGGACTGCTGCTCGTCACGACCCTCAGCACACAGTGGGGTTGCTATGCGCCGGCGGACGGGCAGGGCGGGAAGATCGTTTGGGCTGTGTGCGAGAGCCCCCCGTGATGCCAGCCGGGGGCCGGTGCTCCTGGTGAGAGCTGAAGATGGGCGCGCTGTCCGTCGCGGAGCGCGTCGGCTCCCGATGGTCGGCCCGCCTCGCTGGGGGTGATCAAACACCTTCTTCGCGAAGGTACGTCCACGCCGACGACAGGCTAACGCTTGAGCGTACGCTTGGCGTCCTTCCCCGCGTCCTTGAGCTTCTCGCCGAACTGTCTCGTGCTCCCGCCAATACGATCAGCTAGACCTTCAGCCTGCAGACGACGATTGTTCGTGGCCCGGCCGACCTTCTGCTTGCCGCGCCCCCTGAGCACCTGAGACTTGTTCCTGATCTTGTTAAGGAAACTCAACGCGTCCTCCGCCGAGACGGCCGGCCGAAACCGGCACCGGGCTCCTGCACTCCTACATAGCGACTGCTGCCCGCAGCCCCGCACTTCATTCACGCCCGGCATCGTCCCGGAACTATTGCGGACGCTGCGATTGTTGCGGATAATGCGGTTAGAGGGGGTGGGACAGGTGACTCGTCAAGCTATCGGCCAGATCCGGCCTGGTGACGTCGACCCCGACATCGCGAACCGCGCCGCCCGGCGCATCAGGGACTTCCTGGCCACCCATCAGGGATCTGGCCCGCTCACGGTCCTCGGCGAACTCGCCGGCGACGACGCCCTCGTCGTCCCCCGCGAAGCCGCCGTCATGCTCGCGCAGATCCTCAGCCTGCTGGCCAACGGCCAGGGCGTGCAGATCATCCCGGACAACGCCGAGCTAACCACCCAGCAGGCAGCCGACATGCTCAACGTCTCCCGGCCCTATCTGATCAAGTTGCTGGAATCCGGGGAGATCCCCTACCGCACGGTCGGCAGGCACCGGCGGATCACCTTCCAGAATCTCCGCGAGTACAAGCGCCGCGACGACCAGCACCGTCGTGGTGTCCTTGATGAGCTGGCTGCCCTCAGCCAGGAACTGGACCTGCCCTGACCATGGCCTTCATCGTGGTCTATGACGCCAACGCGATGTACGGCAACACGCCGCGAGACCTGCTGATCCGCATCGGCCGGGCCGGCCTGGTACAGGCAAAATGGACCCAAGAGATCCTCGACGAGGTACTCGGAGCCTTAGCGCGCAATCGTCCGGACATCAGGCAGGAGAAGCTCACCCGCCTGCGCGAGCTGATCAATAGCGCCATCCCGGACTGCCTCGTCACCGGATATGAGCCTCTCATCGAGGGGCTCAAGCTCCCTGATCCCAAAGACCGCCACGTGCTCGCCGCAGCCATCAAGGCCGGCGCCCAGGTCATCGTCACAGCGAACCTCAAGCACTTCCCGGCTGAGCTCCTCGCCCCGTGGAATATCGAGGCGAAATCCCCCGACGACTTCGTGCTCGACCAGATCAGCATCGACGACAGGACAGTGTTCGCCTGCGTCCAGGCCATCGCCGACTCACGCGACCGCCCCCCTGAGACCATCGATGATGTCCTCGGCCAGCTAGAACGGGCAGGCTTAGTGGAGTCAGCCGCGGCTCTCCGCACGAACTAGCACCTGCGATCAGCTTCTGGCGGATCTTCACGGCACCGAGCGGATCTTCCAGACGAACGCCGAGCCGAGCACGGTGAAGGCGGCTACAGATAGGTAGAGCGTCGGGTATCCGCCGAGCTGGCTGACCATCGGTGCGGCGATCGCCGGGGCCAGCACCTGTGGCCCGGTGTTGGCGATGTTGATGATGCCAAGATCCTTGGCTCGCCCCGCCGCCGACGGCAGCACCTGGGTCACCAGCGCCTGGTCAACCGACAGGTACACGCCGAACCCCAGGCCCAGGATCGCCGCCGAGACGATGGCGACCAGCCACGAGGGCCACAACGCGAGCATGATCGCTGGGCCCGCCATGACCAGCCCGGAGACGGTGACCGGCAGTTTGCGGCGGCCGCTGCGGTCGGAGATCATGCCACCGACCACGGCGGTGATGACGACGGCGGTCGTGTAGATGAGGATCAGGATGACCAGGCCGTCCTCGGCCTTGTGCCCGGGGAACAGCCGGCTGTAATGGATCCGGTCGCGCAGGAAGTACAGCAGGTACAGGACGGCCATCGCGTTGCCCATATTGACGGCGAACCTGGTCAGCCACGCCCAGGCGAAGTCGGGGTAGCGCCGCGGGCTCAGCCAGAACGATCCGACGAAGGCTCGCACAACGAATGGGGGCCGATCGGCACGCGGCAGTGGCGCGTCGGGGGTGGTGAGCGCGAACGGCAAGGCGCAGGCCACCACGAGCGACGCGATCAGCACATAGCCGCCGTTGCCCGTGACGGCATAGGTCACCAGCGCCACGGCCAGCAGAACGCCGACCGTCTGCGGCAGGCCGATCCAGCCCGACACCGTGCCGCGCTGCGCCACCGGGACATGGTCGGGCACGCCTGCGGTGATGCTGGCCTGCATCGCGTTCAGGCTGGCTTGCGCCAGGCACCAGCCGATGATGACGCCAGCGACGGTGTGCTGGCCGGCCAGGAAGACAAGCGCGGCGGCACCCGCCAGCGCGCCGCACACCGTCCACGGGTGCCGCCGCCCGAACCGTCCTGTGGTGCGGTCAGACAGGGCCCCGGCGACCGGGTTGGAGATCATCGCCACGGCCGCGCCGATACCCGCCACCCAGCCGAGCACGGCGACCTTGTGGCCGGATCCGGCGATCGCCTGGACCTGATTAGGCAGCAGCACCTCGAGCGGGCCGAAGTAGCCGAGGAACAGCCCGAGATTGGCGAGCGCGATAAATGCGATCCAGCGCTTCCCGACCCTCCGGCTCGGCTCCGCGTCGGGCGGCAGGACGGTCACCTGCGCTGTGCGGCGATGAGGTCGCGGTACCAGCCATAGGACGCCTTCGGGGTGCGGGTCTGCGTGTCGTGGTCGACGTGGACGAAGCCGAACCGCTGGTGGAAGCCTTCGGTCCACTCGAAGTTATCGGCCAGCGTCCAGTGGAAGTAGCCCCGCACATCGAGGCCGGCGTCGATCGAGGCATGCACCGCCCGCAGGTGGCCATCCAGGAAGTCGATCCGGAATTGGTCGTCAACCGTTCCGTCGGCGGCCAGCTTGTCCTCGTGTGAGCAGCCATTCTCGGTGATGAACAGCGGGGGCAGCGCGGTGCCGTAGCGCTCGGCGAGCAGGCTGAGCAGTTCGGTCAGGCCAGCCGGGACGACGGGCCAGCCGAACGCGGTGACCGGGTAGCCAGGGATCGGTTCCATCTGGAACGGCAGCGGCGAGTCCGGCAGGGCGGACAGCCTGGTCGGGTTGTAGTAGTTGACTCCGATGCCGTCAACCGGAGCCGAGATCACCGCCAGGTCCCCGTCCCGCACGCAGGGCATGCCGCTGGCCGCGTCGTCACCTTCGAGGCCGAACGCGGTCAGGTCCGGGTAGCGGCCGAGCAGCACCGGGTCGGTGAACATCCGGTTCTGCAGGACGTCATAGGCGTGCGCGGCCGCTTGGTCGGCCTCGCTCTCGCTGGCCGCCCAGGCGGGCGAGTAGTTGTTGGCCATCATCACCTGGCGCGCGCCGGCCGCCCGCAAGGCGGCCGTCGCCAGGCCGTGCCCGAGCAGTTGGTAATGGGCCGTTGGCAGGGCGTCTAGCATCAGCGCCTTACCCGGCGCGTGGATCCCCAGCGCGTAGCCGAAGGCGGTGACGACGAACGGCTCGTTGACCGTGATCCACAGCCCGATCCGGTCGGCCAGCCGCTCAGCGGCCATCGCGGCATAGTCGGCGAACCGCTGCGCAGTCTGCCGCCGCATCCAGCCGCCCTCATCTTCAAGCGCCTGAGGCAGATCCCAGTGGTAAAGGGTGGGCACCGGCGTGATGCCCGCGGCCAGCAGCGCATCGGTGAGCCGGTCGTAGAAGTCGAGCCCGCCGCCGTTGGCCGGCCCCTGGCCGTCCGGCTGAACGCGGGGCCAGGCGATCGAGAACCGGTACGCCGTGACGCCCAGGCCGGCCAGCAGCGTGACGTCCTGCTCCCAGCCGTGATACGAATCGGTGGCCACCTCGCCGGTATGACCGTCCCTGATCACTCCCGGTTGCTGGCAGAACGTGTCCCAGATCGATACCCCGCGGCCGCCCTCATTGACAGCGCCCTCGATCTGGTACGCCGATGTGGCGACTCCCCAGTGAAACTCCGCCGGAAACCGGGGCATGGGCGGACTAGTCACCCGCTGATCGTAACGACGGCCAGCGGCGCAGCACAGTCGGCGCGGACTGTGTGCACAGCCTGGCTACGGATCAAGGTCTGGCGTGTTGACCAGCCCGACGCTGACCGTATCGACCGGCGCATCCAGGCCGGGATCGGGTGAACCGTCAGCTCTCCGGGTCGCTGCTATCTTGTCGGCCGCCAGGCCCAGCGCATGCCGCTCGATCTTCGAGAAATCCGCCAGTCTGCCGTGATCTCCCCCAGCGGAACGGGATGCCGCCAGGGCTGGGTCAGCGAGGAACGCGAGGCTGCGGCTCATCGTCATCCGGACGGTGGAGATGGCCTTGTTCGCCTCGCCGCGCATTTCGCCAACTGCTCGGCCGGTACTGGGCGGCGCCGGTCGAGGCGGCCAAGATCTCCTCGGCTTCGCCGGGGTGGGTGCCGAAGATCCAGCGGGCGACGTAGCACAGGTCGAGCCCGGCGATCGCGGCGGCGTGGAAGTAGCCGCGTAAGTAGTCCGATGCTTTCGCGGCCCAGAAGCTCGCGTCCTCGACGCCTTTCTGGCTGACGGAGTTGGCGAACGCGTCAGCGCGGCGGATCGCGACCGCGGGGTTCTGGCAGCCGTCCATCGGGTCCCACCGGAACGTGGACGGCACGCCGGCGATGCCCTGGGGTTGAACACGTGCACCGGGCCGCGGAGGGCACGAATCCCGCTAGTCAACGCAACACATCGTGCTTTGTAGTAGTGAATAGTACCGACGGGGGGTAGTGCAGGATGACCCGGGCGAGCCGCCCGGTCTTGCCGCCGCGGCGCAGGCTGAAGGTGATGGCGTGCTCATCGAGGGGCAGCCGCAGGCCGTGCCGGTAGTGTGAACGGTCGGCCAGATCGAGGCACGTCGATGCAGGGCAGCCTGCAGCTCCGCATGCGCGGCCTGCGCAAGGCTCTCTGCGTGACCGCCCTATTTGCCAGGAAGCGGGAGGCTGACGAATCCAGCTCGCGGGGGACGCCAACGTCCGCACTACGCTCGACATGTACATCGGGGTCACCGCCGGGATGCTTGACCGCGCCCAGAAGGCCATCCAGTGGCCTGCGACATCCGGGGAATAGGAAAAAGTGCTAGCACGGGCGAAGGCGACGCTAGTTGTCGCGTAGGAGGCCGTGGGCCATACCTTAATTACCCACGCCGATCAGTCGGGTAGGCGCGGAACCTATCATCGAGCGGGACCGAGGACGCGGGCAGCGTCGTGATGAGCAGTTCCTCGCGCTTCCCACGGTGGGCCCTAGTGGCAGATGCGCTGTACCGAAGGTCAACTAGGCGCCTGGTGATGTGCCATTGCCGCGCATCTTGCCGGTCGGCGTCCGTTGGGGACGGGGCCATCTGGGTCGCCGCATACAGGTTCTCGTCCTCGGTGAGGTCCGGGTGGTCGTCGTAGGAGAGGATCCACCGGACCTGCGCGTGACTGCACAGGTACCCAGCCAACCGGTAGTGATCCAGACCGCTGAGCCAGTTATGTTGCTCTAGCGGGCTCTTGCCGCGCTCGCTCGGCATCGACGTGCCGCGTTCGACGTAGCCACCGGCCGGGTCGAACGAGCGCGCGTAGAGCTTCGGGGACTTAGACCAGTAGGGCGGGTCCAGGTAGGCAATGACGCGGTTAGGGATGAGCTGCGGGTACCACTCCGCGATGTCACTCAGAGTGTCTGCCCAGTCCTTGCACCACACGTCCGCAAGCCGGTTGCTCGCGTACAGGTCGCCGACGAAGCGCAGCCTAGCCGCCAGTGCCTCCTTGTTGAACCGGCAGTCGATCGGGTAGGCGCTTTCCTGCTTCCGGCCGCCGATAGGGCAGGCCCGGCCATGCAGAATGCCGGAGAACGTCGTCCTGTTCAGGAACAGGCACTTGACCGCGATGTCCCGGTCCCAGGGGTTCGAGGGTTGCCACGCCTTCCAGTAGTCCCATCGTTCCAGAGTGACCGGCTCGTTCCACATCCGGTCGATGAGCCATTCCGTGTCGGCCGCCGCAATCTGCCAGAACCGTGCGACGAGCGGGTCTGCGTCGGCCAGCAAGACACGCCGCACCACGCCGGCCCCGGCCAGCCGCAGCCCGGTTGACGCTCCGCCGGCGAAGGGCTCCACGAACAGCTCGGGCGTGCCCAGCTCCGCAGCCGCGTTCGTGATCAAGTCACCGATCACGGCGGCAAGACCGGACTTCGCGCCGGGATAGCGCAGTGGCGACTGGTAGCGCATTGCGGCGGTCGACTTGTCCGCCAAGGGCCCAGGCTCACCGAGCCGACGTGGATGATGCGCTATGCCCGACAACTCCCAAGCCGACGTTGGAACACTCGCGGTGTGGGGTGCCGCCGCGACCGGAACAGCCGGCTGCCCGGTCTCCGATGCCGTCATCGCCACCCACTCCTGTTAGTGCTGAGGTCAGACATTTTAGAAGAAAGGCGTGAGCCGTACCTGGGTTCGTGCAGTGCCCAGCGCGTCCTGAGCCAGGTAGGTCAGCACCTGGCTTCCGGTGCCGAGTGGCAGTGATGCGTAGTTGTGCGCGAAGGCGACCGGGATGACCGCGTTCCGGTACAGCATCGTGCCCACCTGGTCGAGCAGGCCGATCGCCGTGTCCAGGCTCGGGTAGTGCGCCAGGTCCACAGCCTCCGCGTCGTCTGTCGGGTCACCGGATGGCATCGGCGGCATGCTGAAGACCAGCGTTCTGCTGTCGCGCGCACGGTAGATGAACCGCCGCCCGTAGTCGGTGTCGTAGCCGTATGCACGGTTCCCTTCGCGGTGCTGGACGTGGTCCCGGATATAACGGTCGGGTAGGCAGAGCAGATATCCGGGCGGAATGTACTCACGGATATGCTCGGCATGTTCGGCGAGCGCGCCACCCTTCTCGATGCCAATGACGACGGGCAGGCCTGCCCTCCCGGCGGCCAGCTCCTGGGCGTGGATGGCCTGGAGGAACCGCAGAGCGTGGCGCTTGAGTCCGGCTGGCCGCCCGAACATGGCAAGGGGCCCATCGAGCAGGAAGGCGCATCTCGGGAAGACGCGGCCAGGATCGACCATCGAGAAGATGCGGATTTGCCAGAGGAACGTCAGCAGCTCAAGCACAAGCATCAGCCTGCCGAGCGCGTTGTCGTTGGAGCCGAACTCGACCACCTCGTCGTGCGTATTGGTCGCGTCGGTGAAGTAGAGAGCGGTGCCACACTTCTCGCACGTCGCCCCGCCGAGTGGGACAACGAGCCCCCCGGCGTCACAGTCCCTGTCGTGTCGTCCCGGGCAGCGTTCCAGGGTGACGCTTGATACCGGGACCGTCGGCGTGCCGAGCACGTGCGCGAGCACATCGGCGAGGATGATGGCACAGGCGGCCCCGGCGGGCGGGGGTGAGCGTGATGAGCGCGCCGGCTAGGCCGTGGGAGCGGCTGGAGGGCAAGATCGGGCCGCGGCACCGTGATCGCCTTGCGGCTGTGTATGTGCGTCAGTCCACCGCGCAGCAAGTCCATGATCACCAGGAGTCCACGCGGCTGCAGTATGGGCTGGCGGAACGGGCGGCCGCCCTGGGGTGGGCGGCGTCGAGGGTGCTGGTGATCGATGATGATCTTGGGCATTCCGCGTCGGGGACAGTCGCCAGGCCGGGCTTCCAGCGGCTGGTGTCCGAGGTCGGGCTCGATCATGTGGGCATTGTGCTGGGCATCGAGATGTCGCGGCTGGCCCGCAGTGGCCGGGAATGGCATCAGCTTCTGGAGCTGTGTGCCCTGTCTCAGACCTTGCTGGGGGATCCGGACGGGATCTATGACCCGGCTGATCATAATGACCGTCTCCTGCTGGGGCTGAAGGGCACGATCAGCGAGGCTGAGCTGTACCTGATCAAGCAGCGGATGTGGTCGGGGCGGCTGGCCAAGGCCCGGCGGGGGGAACTGGCCGTGCCGCTGCCGGCTGGTTATGTGCGGCGCCCGTCGGGTGAGGTGGCCCTGGATCCTGATGAGCAGGCCCAGGCCGTGATCCGCCTGATCTTCGGCCTGTTTGAGCGGCTGGGCACGGTGAACGCGGTGCTGTGCTTCCTGGCTGACAATCACATCCAGCTCGGCGTGCGGGTGCGTGAAGGCGCGGGCCGCGGGGAGCTTGAAGTGGCGCCAGCCGAGCCGGGCCACGCTGCAGAACATCTCTGCGTAATCCGGCTTACGCTGGGATTACGCCTATGGCCGCAGCACGATAGATCCCCGGCGGCGGCAGGCAGGGCGGCCGTTCACCGGACGGGTGCGCACCGCCGCGAGGACTGGGCCGTGTTCCTGCCGGGGCTGCTGCCTGGCTATATCAGCATCGGGCAGTACGAGAAGAACAGGCAGCGGATGGAGGCCAACCGGTCCTGGTCCAGGGCATGGGGGTGGTGCGCAACGGCCGGCCCTGCTGGCCGGGCTGGTGGCCTGCGGGCGCTGCGGCCAGAAAATGACGGTCCGCTACCAGCGGGGAGCCAGGCGGGGATCTGCGCCCGGTCTACGTGTGTTCCCGGGAGAAGGCTGACCACGGGGGCGGTCAGTGCCAGCAGCTCGCCGGCTCGCGCGAGGACGCCTATGTCACCGGGCTGATGCTGGATGCGCTGGCCCCGGCCGCGCTGGAGGTTTCCCTGGCCGCGGCCGGGCAGGCCGGGGCCCGGCGCGCCAGGTGGACCAGATCTGGCGGCAGCGCCTGGAACGCGCTGATTTCGCCGCTGACCGGGCCTGCTGTCAGTACCAGCTCACCGAACCCGAGAACCGGCTGGTGGCGCGGCAGCTGGAAAAGGAGTGGGAAGCTGCGCTGGCCGAACGCCAGCGCCTGGGCGAGGAGCACGACCGCTTCACCGCCAGCCGGCCCCGTGCCCTCACCCCGGCCGAGCGCAGCCAGATCCGCGCCCTGGCCGCCGACATCCCACCATCTGGCATGCGCCCACCACCACCGACGCTGACCGCAAGCAGCTGATCCGCCATCTCGTCGAGCAGGTCCGGGTCGAGGTGCTCGGCGCCAGCGAGAAGGTGAAGTGGACGTCGTGTGGGCGGGCGGGCACCGCACCACCGCACAGATCACCCGCCCGGTGGCCAGCCTCACCCAGCTCAGCTACTACCCCCAGCTCGCCGGGCGGCCCGCGAACTGGCACACGCCGGACTGGCCCATGCGCAGATCGCCGCCCAGCTCACCACCGAAGGATTCCGGCCACCCAAACGCTGCGAAGCCTTCACCGCCGCCGCGGTCAGCGACCTGCTGCGCGCCGCAGGCGCCCAGCTCCCCCGCAGCCCCGCCCGCCGCCCGCCCCTGGCCGAGCATGAATGGTGGCTGCGCGACCTGGCAGCCCACCTGGGCATGTCCCACATCACCCTGGACTCCCTGCCGGCGGTGATCACGATGGCCAGCGGTTCTGGCCCTGCTCGCAGGCCAGGTGCACCTTGCTGGTCAGCCCGCCGCGGGACCGGCCCAGGCCATGGTCATCCGGCTCGGTATCTACCCCGCCGGGCGGCTCTGCCTGCAGGTCCCCTTTTTCCGCGCCCCGGCCGCATGCTGGTGCGCCCGCGCGACCGTGGAATCCACCGACACGTCCCAGGTGATCAGCCCGGCCGCACCGGCCCGCGCCTGCAGCACGGTCAGGATCCGTGCCCAGGTGCCGTCCCGCTGCCACCGGCGGAACAGCCCGTACACCGACTGCCAGGGCCCGTACCGCTCCGGCACGTCCCGCCACGGCGCCCCAGTCCGGACCCGCCACCGGATCCCGTCGATGAGCTGGCGTCTTGTCCACTTCGGCGGACGCCCTGGCTTCTTGCCGCGCGGCAGCAGCGGCTCCAGCACCGCCCACTGCGCGTCACTCAGGTCCGCCCGGCCGCTGACCGGTACGGTAGGCATGAGGTCTCCGGTATGCAGGTCTTCTAGGTCGATGACTCATCTACCGGAGACCTCATGCCATTCCGGGCACCGACACGCTATGTCACCAGCTTGTGACCAACCACCTCATCTCAGACAACCTTTTAAACACGCCCTAGTATTCGTGCCCGCCGGACCCTCGAGCTCGCACGTCGTGAACAGCTCCCAGACCGCCTCGCGCCAGGCCTCGTGGATACTCTGGCCGGACCGGATCGTCACGATGCTGGTGGGAACGACACCCTTTACCAAGGCGGCCCTGGTGGCCTGCGCGATCGCGACGGGGTCGACAAACCCGCCGGGCGGGGCAGGCGCTAGCGCGTCCAGCTGACTGAATACCCCTGCGACCTGGGCAAACCCGACGCGGGCCGACGGGAACTCGGGCCGGACCTCGACCTCCTGTTTCGAACCGTCGATCGAGATCGCGTAGGCAGGCTCCGGCAGGCCGCTGACCGGCAAGCGTGGCTGCTTCGACGAGCAGGTCCGCGATCGGCGGCGGCCCGCTCACGGCAGGCGGCAGGAAGTACGACTCGAGCGCCTGGCGTACCGAGGGGTCCATCGCGGTGCGGACATGGCCAAGCCTGCTGGCGCGCTCGGGCGCGCCCTCGGGATGAATGTAGGGCACCGCCGGTCACCGCCCGCTCTGGGCCGGAATGGCGTCGAGCGGTGCCAGGCCCGCCTCGACGCGGGCGACGTTGATCATGGTCCGGTCGAACTTGAGCACCTGGACTGGCACGATGTACTTGCCGGACCGGGTCTTGATCCGGACGAACCCGCGGTCCTCGGCGGACAGGATGTCCGACTCGAACGACTTGAAGTCGTAGTACTTGGATAGCGTGCTGATCTCGTCGCTGTTGTTCAGGTGCGCGACGATCCAGTTGCTCGTGTTGGCCAGGACAGCGGGGGCGACCGCCGTGACCTCCTGGGTCGCGTAGACCAAGCCGATCTTGAGCTTGGCGGCCTCCTTGGCCAGCCGGACGTACGGGTTGGGGCTGGCGGAGTCGTATGTCTTCCGGTCGAAGAGCCGGTGCGCCTCCTCGATGACGATCTGCATCCGGTGCAAAGCCTGGCCGCCGACGAACCGGTCGGTGGCCATGGTGAGCAGGTGGTTGATCACCCGCTCGGATAGGAGCTGGAGCACCTGCTCCGTACCGCGAGACAGGTCGACTATCACCAGCCGTCCGGCGACGAGGTCGGTGTAGATCCGATCAGCGTAGTCCTCGCTAGCCTGGTAGCTGTGGAAGGGCCGCAGCCGCCCCAACCACCGCCAGCCGAGCTTTCCTCCGGTTGGAGCGTACAGCGCGAGAATCGCATCGATCGATCGGTCATCCAGCCAGCTCGTCGCCGTGGTGTCGCCGTTTTCTTTCGCGTCCATCAACCAGTCCACGACCGCCTGCAGCGCTTCAGGACCCTCTACGTTGACCTGTCCCTGGCCACCAGCCGAGGTGATCGTGAAGCCCGTGCCGGCGGCGTTGAACGCTTCCACGAGTTCCCTGTTCATGACGGTGGAGAACCGATGGCGTGCTCTTGCAGTGAAGCCCGCCTTCGCCAGCAGCGCGTAGAAGCAGAACCGCGCCCGCGCATTGCGGTTCCTTCGCGAGAAGTTCACTCGCCCGTCCGCGTCGGGCTGCGGATCGCCGAGTTCCGCCTCGATGAAGTTGTTGATGTACTCGCCTTTTGCAGCTCCCGCGAGCACGTCGCCGATGACCTCCTGGGCCGCGTCGATCTGCGCCTGGTCGTAGAAGTTGATCTGCAGCGGCCGCACGCCCGTTTCGTCTGCTCGTGCCCCGAACCGGTAGATCACCACGTCGTCGCCGAGCTGCGCCAGCGCCGTGTCATCGTCCTGCGAGTTGGGGTTGGCGTACTCACCTTGGGGGTCGAAGAGCAGCTGACCGATCGGCTCGCCGATCCGCTTGGCGTGCCGGTAGGTGGCGACGGCCAGCGTTTTCATCGTGTTCGACTTGCCCATCCGGGTCATGCCGAAGACAGCGGTCTTCATCTCAATGAAGTCCGCCACCCGCACCTGGACTGGGACCAGGTGCTCGCCGTGCTCCCTGGCCCGGCGGCGGGTCGAGGAGTACCGAACCGACCCGATGTCCAGCAAGTGCGGCCTGGTGCCCGCCCGCAGCTCGTCCTCGGTGATCTGCGGGTAAGAGGCCAGCACCGCTAGTGCGTCCGGCGTGGGCTTGTACACGCGGTACCTGCTCGCCGCGTAAAGGTTGTCGATGTCCGCGCCGAAGTCGAGGAACGACTGCCCGTCGGCCAGGTCCGTCTGGTAAAAGGTGCCGAGGATCCGGCACTTCAGCCCGGACCGCTGCATCTCCTGCTGGGTCAGCACGTCGATCGTGAGGTTGCCGTCGGTGAGCATCTGGCGCATGGCGAACTCACGGACCTCGACGAGCTCCGCCTGACGCGGCAGCTGGCAGGTGTCATCCACCCGGAGCAGGAGCACCTCCTCGTCCTCGCGGTCGGCGACCGCCCCTAGTGGCATGACGGTGGCAATCAGGAAGCTGTGCAGCGGGATACCGCCGGCGTCCGCCTTCCACTTGTCGTCGGTGGAGATCAGCGCGTGCTGGAAGTCCAGCTGGTAGATCCCGCCCACCTGCCGCGCTCCCGCGAGCAGCCGGGTGTGCAGAAGCGAGGAGTCCAGCCTCGCCATCTGCGTCAGATCGGTCATCATCGACCCCTAAGGGAGGTGCGCTCATTGAGGTGGCAGCCGAAGAATGGGTGCCACACGTTATTCTGGCACTACCCTCCGACATTCCAGGCCGCCTACATGGGTAATTCCCTCGCTTAGGGAAATAACGTGCTATTTCACCACAAACGCCACGGGTCGTTGAACCTCGGAGTAACATCCGACCGTTACTACGCTTAGGCCAAGAACAGAGAGGAGGGGTGCCACCGGTGGCGGATCGGATCATCGATAACCCGATCATCAACTCCCCGTACCGCGCCCCTGAGCAGTACTTCAGGTTCGACGACGAGGGCATCACCAACGAGAAGGTGCCGGGGCGGCGGCCGAGCCAGTACTTTATCCCGGTGCCGCGGCCGCGCAAGCGCGGCCAGCAGATCGAGCTGGAATTCGCCGAGTTCACCGCGGACAAGATCAGGCAGAACGACTTCGTCAACCAGGTCCGTGACCGCGTCGGCATCTGGCGCAAGCAGCGGTACCCGCACGTCACGCCCACCACCCGCCGCCTCCTCGAGCACTGGTCCGACCCCGAGCGGGACAACCCGATCCTGTTCGCGCAGCGGGAGGCCGCCGAGACCGCGATCTACCTCGCCGAGGCGGCGCAGAAGGCGGGCGACGCCTGGATCCGCAACCAGCTCAACGAGACGAACACCGCCTGCAACCTCGGCCTGCACCGGGTCGCGCTGAAGATGGCGACCGGCTCCGGCAAGACCGTCGTGATGGCGATGCTCATCGCCTGGCAGACGCTGAACAAGGCCGCCCAGCCGAACGACGCGCGCTTCGCCAAGCGGTTCCTCATCATCACCCCCGGCCTGACGATCAGGGACCGGCTCCGCGTCCTGCTCCCGGAGGACGAGCAGAACTACTACAAGCTCCGCGGCCTCGTCCCCGCCGACCTGCAGAGAGCGGCCTCGGCGAGGCGAAGATCGTCATCGCCAACTACCACCAGCTCCAGCGCCGTGAGACCAAGCAGGGCAAGTCGGTCGGCTCGCTCACCAAGGAGCTCCTGGCCGGCAGCGCCGGCGCGGCCTCACCGTTCAGGGAGAGCGCCGGCCAGATGGTCGCCCGGGTCTGCCGTGACCTCGGCGGCACCTCAGGGATCGTGGTGCTCAACGACGAGGCGCACCACTGCTACCTCGACCGGTACGACAACCCGGAAGAGGACGGCACCACCGAGAAGGACCTCACCGGCGACGACAAGGCCGAGGCGGCCAAGAACACCGAGGCAGCCCGGCTCTGGTTCAACGGCCTGCGCGCGATCAACGAGAAGATGGGCGTTAAGGCCGTCTACGACCTGTCCGCCACGCCAAGCTTCCTCTCCGGTTCCGGTTACCGGGAGGGCACGCTCTTCCCCTGGGTGGCCTCCGACTTCGGCCTGGTCGAGGCGATCGAGTCCGGCATCGTGAAGATCCCCCGCGTCCCCGTCGACGACAACGCGACCACGCCGAACGTCGCGTTCCTCAACCTCTGGCCGGGCATCAAGGACGGCCTGCCGAAGAAGGGCCGCAACGCCGGCGCGGTCACCCCCGACCAACTGCCCGGCCTCCTCGAAGGCGCGCTCACCGCGCTTTACGACTCCTACGCCCGCTCGTACGCCGCCTGGGAGGGCTCCGACGCGAAGAAGTACGGCGAGCCCGCCCCCGTCTTCATCGTCGTCTGCAACAACACGACCGTCTCCAAGATGGTCTACGACTACATCTCGGGCTGGGAGAAGCCCCTTAGCGATTACCAGTCCGTCTGGGTGCCCGGCAAGCTCTCGCTGTTCAGCAACGTCGAGCACGGCAAGCCGATCGCCCGGCCGCGCACGATCCTCGTCGACTCCCTCCAGTTCGAATCCGGCGAGGGGCTTTCCGCGGAGTTCAAGAAGATCGCATCCACCGAGATCGAGGAATTCCGCGCCGACTACGCCCGCCGTGTCCCCGGCCGCAAGGCCGAGGAGATGGACGACGGGACGATCATGCGCGAGGTGATGAACACCGTCGGGAAGTCCGGCAAGCTCGGCGAGCCGGTCCGCTGCGTCGTGTCCGTCTCGATGCTCACCGAGGGCTGGGACGCCAACACCGTCACCCACATCCTCGGCGTCCGCGCGTTCGGCACCCAGCTCCTCTGCGAGCAGGTCGTCGGCCGGGGACTGCGCCGCCGCTCCTACGAGCCCGACGAGAACGGCTTCTTCACCCCCGAGTACGCCGACGTGTACGGCGTCCCGTTCCAGTTCATGCCCACGGTCGGCAAGGACAAGAACCGGACGATGCGGCCGACGCGCTCCGTCCACGCCCTGCCCGAGAGAGCAGACTCGAAAATCAGCTTTCCGAGGGTGGCGGGTTACCGGCTCGAGATCCGCGATCCGGAACTGTTCGAGGAATTTACCGAACAGTCCCGGCTGACTCTGGACACGAAAGACATTCCCACCCAGACGGTGGTCGGCGGGCTGATCGGCGAAACCGAGCAGCACACCCTCGACGAGCTGCGGGCCAAGCGGGACCAGGAGATCGCCTACGTCCTCGCGCACCGGATCATGACCTGGTTCGACGCTGGCCGCGACCCGCGGCCCTGGTACTTCCCGCAGGTGCTCCGGATCACCAAGCTGTGGATGGCAAGCTGCGTCACCTACCTAGGGGGCACGTTCCCCGGCCTGCTGCTGCTTGCGGAGAACGCTGACGAGGCCGCCCGCCGCATCCTGCACGAGTCCATCTCCAAGCAGGAGGGCAACAAGTTCGCGCAGGTCGTGCCGGTGTTCCGGCAGGGCGAGCGAACCGGGTCGACCGACGGAGTGGACTTCGTCACGACCAAGGAGGTCTACCCGACCAGCGAGAGGTCCCACGTGAACTTCGTCGTCCTCGACGGGATCGGCGGGAACTTGTGGGAGAAGTCGGTCGCGGAGATCTGCGAGACACTGCCGACCGTGGCCGCCTACGTGAAGAACGACCGCCTCGGGTTCACCGTCCCGTACACGATGCAGGGCCGCAGCCATGAGTACATCCCCGACTTCCTGGTCAGGCTCAAGCCGCGTGAGGACGACGACCCGGTACGGACGCTAATCGTCGAGGTGTCAGGGACACTGAAGAAGGAGGCACCCACCAGGGAGAAGGCGGAGACCACCAGGAACCTGTGGGTGCCGGCGATCAACGGCAACGGCGCGTTCGGCCGGTGGGGATACGCCGAGCTACGCGACCCCAAGACGTTCCGCGCCGACCTGGCAGCCGCCATCGAGACGCTGTACCTAGAACCCTCCGAGTTCGCCCGCGAAGGAGCGAGCAGCCATGCCACCGCGTAAGAAGGAGCCGACGGGGCCGGTCCCCGTCGAGGCGTTCAAGCACGACGACAAGCGTGTCAACAACCCTACCGCTGACTCTGGTGAGCTAATGTCTCCCGACGTGGCGCAGCCCAAGCAGCTCAGGTACCCCCGCAACCCCGACCTCGACCCCCAGCTCGTCTGGGCGGGCAAGGACGAGCAGGACGGCGAGGACCTGGTCGTCGACGCGCCGCCGATCTACATCCAGGAAAAGATCGCCCCCCAGGTCATCATCGAGAACCTCCGCAAAGTCGTCGAGAAGCCCGAGCTGACGCTGTTCGACGACTTCGACGGCCTGGACGGCTACGAGGCCGTCGAGTACTACAAGCACGAGGCCAACTGGTCCAACCGGATGATCCTCGGCGACTCGCTGCAGGTGATGGCATCTCTCGCGGAGAAGGAGAACCTGCGGGGGAAGGTCCAGATGCTGTACCTGGATCCGCCGTACGGGATCAAGTTCAATTCGAATTGGCAAAATCGACAGACAAGCGAGAGGTAACGGACGGCAAGGTTGAAGACGTTACACGCGAAGTTGAGCAGATCAAGGCTTTCCGCGACACGTGGGAACTCGGCGTAAACTCATATCTGTCTTATCTTCGCGACCGTCTTGTGATGGCACGGGACATGCTTACCGAGACTGGCTCGGTATTCATCCAGATAGGCGATGAGAATGTTCACCTAGTGCGGGCTCTTCTGGACGAGGTGTTCGGAGCCGAAAATTGCGTCAGTCAGATAACCTTCCTCAAAACAAGTTCATCCACAGGCGAATTCGGTGGCACCTCAGACTACGTGCTATGGTATGCGCGAGTCACGCGAAGACTTGAAATTCCGTGAGCTCTTTTATCAGAAGACAACCGGAGGAATAGGCGGATCCGGCTACACGCAGGTACAACTGCCCAACGGTGACCGCAGGCCGCTAACAAAAGAAGAGATTGCAAACAATACTCTCCTCCCGTCGGGTAGCCGGATTTTCGCAGGCGATAATCTGACAAGCCAGAGCGCGGGCCGCGCGAAGGGCGAAGGTGCCGCATCATGGTTCAAGGTTGAGATTGGCGGCCAAGAGTACGACCCTGGCATGAACGCGCGGTGGAAGACAAACGCCGATGGGATGGAGCGACTACTTCTTGCGAATCGCGTCCTGGCCCCACGGCGTGGCAAGAAGCTTGCGTACCTCCGGTACCTTGACGACTTTCCCGGCAACGCCAATCGGTAATGTGTGGACTGACACGCTCGGCCAGAATCAGTTTGGCGGCGACAAGGTGTACGTCGTACAAACGGCTATTCCGGTGATAGAGCGCTGTATGCTCATGACCACCGATCCGGGCGACCTTGTGGTGGATCCCACCTGCGGCTCAGGAACGACAGCCTTCGTCGCAGAGAAATGGGGAAGACGCTGGATCACATTTGACACTTCGCGCGTCGCATTTGCACTCGCGCGGCAGCGTATCATGGCTGCGCAATTTCCTTTCTATAAACTTGTCGATCCGGCAGGTGATGTACGGAAGGGCTTCGCCTACAAGCGAATCCCGCATATCACGCTCAAGTCCATAGCAACCAACCCCGACATCAAGCCGGGCATGGATCATAAAGAGATCGACGCAGCCATCGCGAGGCACGCGGAGAGCGAGTTCCTCTACGACCAGCCGGAAGAGGACGAGCGCAAGGTCCGCGTCGCCGGTCCTTTCACCGTGGAGAGTTTGTCACCGCATGCCACAGTCGCCCCGGCCCGTTCCTCATCCGAGGAGACTGCGTACCAAGACGACGGGTCGGCTTTTGAGAAGAGCATCGTCGATAACCTTCTTAAGGCGGGTGTCCAGAACGGTCGGAAGGCGGAGCGCCTGCTGTTCGAGTCGCTGGCCCCCTACGCCGGTGAGTACATCCAGGCAGAGGGTGTCCAGCGGGAGACCGAGCAGCGGGTCGCCGTGTCGATCGGGCCGCGTTACGGGACGGTGGACGCGGAGTGGGTCAGGAAGGCGGCGCGGGAGGCGACCCGGGGCCTGGGCTTTGACCTGCTGCTGGTGTGCGCGTTCTCGTTCGATCCCCAGGCCGGGAACGCGATGGAGGAGTTTTCGATCGGGCGGGTGCGGGTGCTCTTGGTTCGGATGAACTCCGACCTGGCGATGGGTGACGTGCTGCTGAAGAAGACCGGGTCTGGGAACCTGTTCACGGTGTTCGGCGAGCCGGATATGGCGATCACTCACGAGGGCGAGGACATCGTCGTCGAGATCAAGGGCGTGGACGTCTATAACCCGACCACCGGGGAGATCCGGTCCTCTGGGACCGGGGAGATCGCACTGTGGATGATCGACACCGACTACGACGGGGAGTCATTCTTCGTCAGGCACTGTTACTTCACCGGCGGCAACGACCCGTACAAGCGGCTCAAGGCGGCGCTGAAGGCGGACATCGATCCTGTGGCCTGGGAGACGCTGTACCAGACGAAGTCCCGGCCGTTCCCGAGGCCAGAGAAGGGGAAGATCGCCGTCAAGGTGATCAACCACTACGGCGACGAAGTGCTCCAGGTCTACGAGGTCTGACCAATGGAGTACACCGGTACCCAGCGGGCGGCGATCGGGACTCTCGACGAGCCGCTGCTGATCGTGGCGTGCGCGGGGTCGGGCAAGACCCAGGTGATCTCGGAACGGATCGTCGAGATCCTGCGGCGGCCTGGCGTCGAGCCGAAGAACATCGTCGCGTTCACCTTCACGGAGAAGGCGGCCGCGGAGCTCAAGGAGCGGGTGACGTCGCTGACCACCGCGGTGTTCCCCGACATGACGGGGCTCGCCGAGCTATTTATCGGGACCATGCACGGGTACGCCCGGGATCTGCTGCAGACCTACGTGCCGCTCACGTTCAAGCGGAACGTGCTGTCGGACATCCAGACGCGGCTGTTCATCGACAGACACAGCCGTGCCAGTGGGCTGACCGTCACCGACGCGGTGGTGAACGGAGTGCCGAAGAAACTCAAGCGTTTCGTCAACTCGCCGCTGTGGATGCAGGTCCTGGGCATTCTGCGCGAGGACGACGTAGACGAGACGCTCCTGCTGGCGCCGCTGATCGCGGCGAGGGATGGGTACCGGAGGCTGCTTGCGGAGAAGAACTACTTCGACTTCACCGAGCTGCTGCGGGTTGCGGTCGACCTGCTCGGCGAGGATGTCGACGACGAGATCGGCGGCCCGCTTGTCCGGCACGTGCGGGACCACGTGCGATACGTCGTTGTGGACGAGTACCAGGACACGAACCCGATTCAGGAGAAGCTGATCGAGCGGCTCTGCCGGTTCGGTGCGAACCTGTGCGTGGTCGGCGACGACGATCAGACCATTTATCAGTGGCGCGGCAGCGCAGTGGCCAACATCTTGTCGTTCGTCGAGCGGAAGGCAGGCGTGCGGACCGTCACGCTCGACGAGAACTTCCGCTCGTCTAAGGGGATCGTCGCGCTCGGCCGGGATGTGGCGGCGCTCAACGACCCCGACCGGCTGTCGAAGAACATGGTCGCAGCCGGGCACCAGTCGTACGAGCGAGGCGACATGCTCGCGCTCGCCTTCGACTCGTCCACCGACGAGTCGGCATGGATCTGCGACCGGATCGCGCGGCTGCGCGGGGCGCCGTTCATCGATTCCCCCGACGCGCTGCCTCGCGGGCTGTCCTGGTCGGACTTCGCGGTGCTGTTCCGGTCGGTCTCTAAGGACGCGGACGCCCTGGTGGCCGAGCTTCGGCGGCGGTCGATCCCGTACGTGATCAAGGGGCTCACGCGGCTGTTCGACGCACCCGAGGTGCAGGCCTGCGTTGCCTGCTTCCAGTTCATCTTGCAGGAGGTCTCGGCCGATGACATCGTAGACGCGTGGACCGCGGCCGATATCGGCGTCTCGCGGGCTTCGCTTGAGGCGGCGCTGCCGATCCTCGAGGAGGCGCGGAACTGGCAGCAGGGCGAACGCTGGGGCACCTATAACATCCAGCGCACCTACCTGCGGTTCCTCGAAGCCCTCGGCATCAGGGAGGAGACGGTGCCGTCGTTCGGCGGCGACGCCGGGGCCACTGAGCGGGGCGAGCTGGTCTTTTACAACCTCGGCAAGTTCAGCCAGGCGATCTCAGACTTCGAGCAGATTTACTTCCAGTCCGCGCCGCAGGCCAAGTACGACGCGTTCGTGAAGTGGCTCGTCTACCAGGCGCCCGACTACTACGCCGAGAGCGACGCCGACGTAGGGTACGCGACCCCGGACGCGGTGACAATCGCCACCGTGCACCAGGCCAAGGGGATGCAGTGGCCTGCGGTGTTCGTGCCGGCGCTGCGGCGCAACCGGTTCCCCTCTCCACGGCAGGGCGGCCTCAACGTCTTCCACGTGATCCCCGCCGCGGCAGTCCCAGACGGGGACAGGTACCGGGGAACCGAGGCGGACGAGACTCGGCTCTTCTACGTTGCGGTTACCCGGGCACAGAAATACCTGCACCTGTCCTTCTCCCCTGGTGATTCGCCGCGGTACGCGAAGCGGTCGCCGTTCTTCGACTTCGCGACGAAGAACCAGTACATGCTGACCGCGGAGCCGCCATTGTCGGTGCCTGCGGGCGGGCGGCTTGAGCCCCGGGCGCGGCACGAGGTGCCGGATGTCACGCTCAGCTTCAGCGACCTGAAATACTTCTTCGAATGCCCGTACGAGTTCAAGCTCCGGTTCCTGTACGGGTTCAACCCGCCGATCCACGAGGCCCTGGGCTACGGCAAATCGGTGCACGACGTAATGGCCGAGGTGCACAAGCGGGCACTTGACGGCGATATCGTCTCAGGTCTTGACGCGGAAGAGCTGGTAGACCGGCATTTGAACACGCCGTTCGCCTATCCCGCGCTCCGCGCGGACCTGCGGCTGGCCGCGATCCGTGCCGTCCGGCAGTATGTGGCGGAGAACCGCACCCGGCTAGAGAACACCCTCTACTCCGAACAGCAGATCCAGGTCCACGTCGCGCCCGGGATCACGGTCGACGGCCGGATCGACCTGATCACCGAGCTAGACACCGGCGAGACGTCGATCGTCAACTTCAAGTCCACCGAGCGCGCCCAGGCCGAGGAGATCACCCGCGACCAACTGCACATCTACGCGGTTGGCTTCCAGGAGCTGACCGGGCAGCGCGCAGACGTCCTTGAGGTGCTCAACCTCGACAAGAAGGGGAAGACCACCAGAGAACTGGTGAACGACTCCCTGCTTACTGAGATCCGGGACAAGATCGCCGACGCCGGTGAGGACCTGCGCGCCAACCGGCTACCCCGGCTTCCTCACTGGTGCTCGACGTGTGCGGACTGCGACCTAGTGGGCCTCTGCAGGAATCGCCAGTGATCATTATCGATCATTTTATCGAATCCTGTTACGCTGAGAGAAGTTTCGACTCCTCTGGGAGAGGGAGGGGGAGGACATGACTGCCTCCGCCGACCACATCAAGGCGCTGGTCCGCGCGCATGCTGCCGGGGACGAGATTGGTTTCTATTCGGTCGCGCTGCAGATGGCCGCGGGTGCGGCCCGGCGTGGGCAGAACCGTTTCGCCGACGACCTGAAAAATCTCATCGACGCGGCACGGGCCGAGCGCATCCCCCGCGTGACCCCCACACCGGTTATTCAGCCGCGCGGCGAACTCGCCGACCTGGTGACCGCCGAGTATCCCGACGTCCGCCTTTCCGACATGACTCTCAGTGCGGCCACGCGAGCGCGACTTGACCAGGTCCTGCATGAGCAGAGGCAGCGAGACCTGCTCGAGTCACATGGTTTCGCGCCGATCCACCGACTGCTTCTCACCGGGCCGCCAGGCACGGGGAAGTCGATGACCGCCTCCGTGCTCGCGACCGAGCTTTCCCTGCCGCTGTTCACGATCCGGCTAGACGCGCTGATCAGTAAGTACATGGGCGAGACGTCTGGGAAACTGCGGGTGATCTTCGACGCGACGGTCCGTACACGTGCTGTGTACCTTTTCGACGAATTTGACGCAATCGGAGCACAGCGGACTGCCGGGAATGATGTCGGTGAAGCCAGGCGCATTCTTAACACCTTCCTCTTGTTCCTCGATGACACTCAGCCCGAGAGCCTTGTTGTGGCGGCCACCAATCACCCTGCGCTGCTCGACACGGCGCTGTTCCGCCGTTTTGACGGTGTTATCGCTTATGCTCTACCTGATTCCACGCAATCTCTCGACGTGCTGCGCCGTCGTCTTAGTGCAGTCGACACGTCTGCGGTCTCCTGGAATGAGGTAGCCAATCACGTGAATGAGCTAAGTCAGGCCGAACTCGTGCGTGCCGCAGAAGCGGCAGCTAAACGAGCAATTCTCGACGGAAGCGCGTCGGTCAGCACTGCTGGCCTTGCCTCGTCCCTGGACGAGCGCCACACGGCGCGCCATGGCTGAGGGCCCACCCGAGCGTCCCGGCCGTACGCCACTCTCCCACCTAGTCGTCCCATGGCCTGCTTCAGACCAGGCATACAAGGGCCGCAGTGGCGGTGCGGCGAAGCCGATCAGGGCGATCGGTGACAGGCAGAGCCACGCTGCGCGGCTGTCGGGCGAGCTTGAGTCCGCACGGGATTCCGCACGTGCCAACCTGGCCGGGGTGAGCCCCGATGTCGCCGCCGATGGCTTCGCGCTATCCGTTGAGAGCTGGTCGGATGAGCCGGGCTACAAGCTGGCCGTGCAGAGTCTGGACACGTCAGGGGCGAAGCTACTCAGCGTCATACCGGGCACGGACCAGTGGCCCGAGCGTGCCGTGGTCTGGCTGCCGTTCGGCGCGGTAGGGGCGTTCTTCACGAAGATCGAGCAGTTCGCCACCGAAACCACGTCTCGGGGCAATCCAAGGAACCAGGCGCTCGTGGCCAACATCGCAGACCTGCGCCTCGCGGTGCTGCACGACCTGTGGCAAGAACCCGAGCAGTTTCCAGAGGCCGATGAGGTCCGCTGGTGGGAGGTGTGGCTGGCACGTCTCGCGCCGACGCCTGCCGCCCGCAGAAGCAAGAAGGGCGACGTTGGATTCTTTCCGTCTCGTCAGCTAGTCGGCGGCCCCGGCGCGGTCCTGCGAGCGGTCGCTGCCGCACGGGCCTGGCAAGTGGTACCCGGATTACTCACCTTCCCGGACAACGTGATCGGGTTGGTCCGCGCGTCGGCGTCCGAGCTTGGAACACTCCTATCCACCAGTGCTGTGCCGAGCGAACTGCACCGCGCCCGGGTGACTTCCGAGATCTCCGGCCTAGACCCGCTTGATCAAGATGAGTGGGTCGCGGACCTCGTGGGCCGAATCAAGGCCGCAGAGCCGGACGCCTCCGCCGTCTGCGTGCTGGACACCGGCCTGATGAGTGCGCACCCGCTGCTGCGCGCCTCCGTCAACCGGGCGCTGTCCGCGCTGGACGGTGAGGGACCCGGAGATCAGGCCGGGCATGGCACCGCGATGGCGGGGCTTGCCCTCTTCCATGATCTGGACCGCGACCTGATGGCGAAGGGCGTCGTCTCGCTCAGGCACCGCATCGAATCAGTCAAGGTACTCCGGGGCAGCCACGACACGACGAACGCCCCGGAGATGTACCCGACGATCACGGCGATCGCGATCGCGGCGGTCGAAACAGACCAGGTCCGGCGGCGTGCGTTCTCGATGGCCGTCACAGTGGACGGCTCCGATGGCTCGGACGGCAGCCCCACGTCGTATTCCGCTGCATTTGACGCGCTGGCCTTCGGCACCGACATCGCCAGGAGCGATGATGGTATCGAGCTCCTTGGCCGACCCGACCCGCACGCGGCCCGGCTTTTCGTGTTGAGCGCGGGCAACGTGCCCGCCGATCAGTGGACGATGGACCACCTAGCGCTGTCGGACGTGGCACCAGTGCAGAACCCCGCGCAGGCGTGGAACGCGCTGACGGTCGGCGCCTACACCGAGAAAGTCACTCCGCCGACGGCCGAATTGTTCAGTGGCTGGGCCACGGTCGCAACCACGGGCGAACTGTCCCCGTTCAGCCGCACGTCTATGACCTTCGACCGCGGCTGGCCAATCAAGCCCGACATCGTATTGGAAGGGGGGAACCTGCTGGCCGATCCGAGTGGCACTCAGTTCGACCAGCACGACGACGTGTCCCTGCTCACGACGGGAAATGCCACCTTCCGCTTGCTCACCACTGCCAACGCGACGAGCGCTGCCACTGCGCAGGCCGCGCGACTCGCGGCGGTGGCGATGGAGCAGTACCCGGGCCTATGGCCGGAGACGGCGCGTGGCCTGCTGGTACACGCGGCCGAATGGACGCCTGCCATGAAGGCGCACTTTCATGCCGCAGGGACGAAAAAGCGCGAACGTGTTCAGTTGCTGCGACGCTACGGCTGGGGCGTTCCCACCGAAGAACGGGTGCTCAGCAGCGCGGCCAGCTCGGTGACGCTGATCCTCCAGGACGAGTTCCAGCCGTTCGAGCGCGGCAAGAGCAGCGGAATCACAATGCGCGCGCTCCGGCTCCATAAGCTCCCATGGCCTCAGGAACAGCTGCGCGACCTGTTCGGCGCAGACGTCCGCCTGCGGGTCACGCTCTCGTACTTCGTGGAGCCGAATCCGTCCAGCCGAGGCTGGCAGGGCAAGTACCGGTACGCGTCGCACGGCCTCCGGTTCGACGTGAAGCGCCCGACGGAGACCGTCGAGGACTTCCAACGTCGGCTCGGCAACCAGGCGGCGCGCGAAGAGGGCGGCGATGCGCCGCAGCAGGAGATGAGCGCCGACGACCGCTGGTACGTGGGTAGCAGGCTGCGCAACTCCGGCTCCCTGCACGCCGACATCTGGACAGGCACTGGCGCCGAACTCGCCGACAGCGGCTACATCGGCGTCATCCCGGTCGGCGGCTGGTGGAAGGAGAACGACCGCAAAGACCGCGCCAACCTGCCGGTCCGCTACGCCCTGCTCGTGTCGCTGCACACCGACGCGGTGGCGACCGACATCTACACCCCGATCGCCGCCCAAATCAGCATTCCCGTTCCGATATCGATCTGACGTGATCGTCGGCCAAAATCAGCCCGATATGACCAGATGCGCAACAGCAGGGTGAGCTAGAGCCGGATGAACCTTGACGCCCTGGTCACCCAGGGCCGTCGGCCGTGATTGCCCAACCCGGATGGTCTCGACTTCTGTCATCGGCGGAGGCTGTTCTGTAGGGTCTTCTTGAACACCACCCGTAGCTCCTCGCCGGATACCAGAGGTTTGTCCTTTAGGTGTGGGCAAGTCGATCCAGTGGTGGAACATCTGCCCGTAACTCGTTCATGATTTTTAGCGGGTGGCATGCCCACAGGCGGCTTTGTATATCCACATCCTGTTCCCGTCCCTGGGCTGGATGGCCGGGCGGGCGGTCCACAGGCGCATGCGTTAAGGTGTGCTGTAGTCCACAGATAGAGAGCAATTATGCACATCGCGGTCCACAGGCGTGTGGCAGTAGTCTCCCCCTTTCAGCCGACGGGTAGTAACGCTTCTCGTGACGTCGGCTATCCACGATCGGGAGGGCGTGCTATGTCAACGACGTTCAGTCAGCGTGATGACGGCGTGTCAGATAGCTGGGATGCTCCCATTGACCTAGCCGCCGCTGTCGCTGAGTTTCATATGGCGTTTAACCTGCCGATGCGGCAGGTTCCCAGCACTGAGATCGATAACGCTCTGGCCAGGCTCCGCGTTGCCCTGCTGGAGGAGGAAGTCGGCGAGTTCGTCACCGCGTCGGAAAAAGGTGATCTGGTCGGCATCGCCGATGCACTGGCCGATATCGTTTATGTCATTTACGGCACCGCTCTGACCTACGGTATCGACCTGGATACGGTCCTGAGGGAGGTGCACCGGTCCAACATGAGCAAGCTTGGTAGCGACGGGAAACCGCTCATCAGGGATGACGGCAAGGTCCTAAAATCCGAAAAATACTTCCCGCCCGACATCAAATCGGTACTCGGCCTGCAAGCTCGCTGAGCAGGCCGCTAAAGTTCTTGCCGGAAAGATTTTGGTCTGGATGTCACTCGACCACCAGGTAACTTGATTTATCCCATCCCTCCACGCGTAGTCGGAGCCCGTCCAGTCCGCGCTCCACGGCATCGGCCATCCAGGGCTGGGTGGTGACACAGAAGAACGCCCTCGTTCCGAATGCCCCGAATCGCAGGGATCGTATCGTGATCGCCCGGTCAGTTCCCGAGGCTATCTGAGCGCATATGTGCTCACGCTGTATCGGCCATGGTGTTCGGCTGCCGTGCTGGTAAAGCACAACCCCAGCGCCGTTCTCAAGGAGCGCTGCGATTTCCGAGACGGTGGCGTACTTTCCGGCCGACGGCGATGTGAGCGGAACAGAGCGAACCTCAAGCCCATTGTCCGGGTCGAGAAACACCAGGTCGCAATTCGCGACGGTCTTTCGCGCGCGCCCGAACCACGCAATGCGCTCCGACACACGCTGCTTACCTGATCCCTGTACGCGGGGGATAGCCTCAGAAAAGTACGCTGTGCCAACTGGGAGTATGCCAGATGCCTCAATCAGGCCTACATTGAGCTCGTCCTGGTCGCCGAGCCTGTCTTCAATCTGGCGCATCATTGTAAGCAAGTCCGGGTCGAGGTTCTGCCATCCATCCTTGGATAGGTGGGCCCGCCTGCGGCCGTCGCCGTTCTGTTCTGCATGTTCGGTCAAGTACCAGATGACGCCCAAGCGGATCTCTGTCTGACCGCTTGCGCAGAGCGCGCGCAGCAGGGCGTACTTGGCATAGTCGCCGATGTCATTCACAAAATTATGGCGCACCGTCTCACCATATCCTTCGGTCGATCGGGCCGCGGCCGTCGAAGCTGGCCGAGATGAGCGAGACAGGCGCGGCGGCGACGCTCTCCATCTCGTTAATGAACTCGATCGTCGCGCCGGTCAACTGGCCGAATCGCCGGGCCCCCCGGTTCTGGGCGTCGATGTAGTCCGCGAAGGTCAAGGCGACGTCGGTCGCCCCGTTCAGCCGTGCGGAGCGTCGTAGCTGTGCCCAGGAAAATTCAGCCACCCGGCGCGGGTTTCCTGACACCGAGCCCAGTTCGGCATCCTTGAGCAGCTTGGCTGGCAAGCCGGATCGCTGCGCCACGATTTCCCATGTGATCTCGCGGCCCATCGGGCCTGACAGGCCGCCCACCCGTATCGGGTAGGCGCGGAAGGCAACCACTACCCTGCGGAGCAGTTGCGGCGCCACGCCAACCTCGGCCAGCAGTGTGCCCACCGTGGTGTCGCGCGAAGTGACATGAGGGAATGAGCCATGCAGGATGCTCAGGCCTGTTCCTTGCGTACCCTCGACGAATACCCGCCCGCCACGTGCCTGTGTTTCCTCAAGCACCGAGGCGGACTCGCGAACGTATGGCGACAGTTCAGGTATGTCCTTGGCCATCCGCACAGCCCCGGGAACCCCCCGTTGCTCGATGCGGCGGGCCAGGGCCGCGCCGCCCCCGATGCCGGTGGAGCCGATGGCGCGTCGCAGCCCCGCCTCGCGTTCCACATCGCCAGCCTCAATGACCAGTGCGCCTGGATCGATGGACAGTCGGTCGGCCGGGACCGCACAGTCGGCGATCTCGCGCATCAGCACCGCGACGTCGATAACCGTCCCGGCGCCCAGGAGTAACTGTGCGTCTGTGGCCCGCGTCCCACTCGGAAGTTGCCGGTGCGTGTACACAGTCCCATTCTGGGCGCACACTTTATGGCCCGCATTCGGCGCGCCGACGCGGATCAGCAGATCGTACTCGGGCGCCAAGAAGAAGGCCAGGTTCCCCTTTCCCTCGCTACCCCACTGGCCGCCAACCAGGACATCGACATAGCCTCCCCTGCTCCGCCCCGCGTGGTCGATCCGGGCTGCAACCCTCACCGCCACATCCTCCTGTGTTGCCTGCGTAGTGTCGATGACGACATCAGCTTCAGCCTCCAGCACCGGCACCGCCGCCTCCGTTGGAGATCCCATGATCTCGTCCCAAGGGTTCTTATCGCGTTGGAGTGCCTCATGGCGGATGGCAAGCTGCTGATCGTCGGCATGCAGATGCACATGCAGGATCCGCCAGGCACCCGACGCGGCTTCCCGGAGTTCCCTGACCTGCTCCAGAGTCCTTACTGCATCGACGACGATGACATTCCCGGCGGGGGAACGGTCGACAAGATGCCGCACCGCGCTCACGATCCAGCCGCCCCCTTGGAAGCTGGCGCTGAACCCCAATCGCTGGAGCCCGCCCCGGTCAAGCTCGTGGTCGGCTGTGGCGGATAACAGGCCGGAAGTGCTGACGTGCTCAGCGGATACCAGTTGCACAAGATCTCTGGCCAGCGTCGTCTTGCCTGAAGCAATGGGTCCGGAAAGAAGGATCAAGTGTAAGGAGTACGTCATGTGCCCTTCACCTGCTTTATAACCATCAGGCCACGTTGGGATAAATCATCAGCCAGGCTAGCTGCCGCCCCGAATATCGAATTCGTACCCGCAGGGGCCGCACGCTACGCCCGGCAGTGAGTATGGGTGCTTCGATCAGTGGTCGGCTGCTGCCCACCGCGCGGCGCATCACGGCGGCAGGGTCAGCCGCGCATTCAAGGGCTGGACGGATAATGGCCGCGAGGTAATCCTCGCGGGTGACGCGGGCCTCGTACCACCAGGCCCGCGGGTGCCCTTCTCCCAGGTCCTTGGCCCGTGACAGCAGCGCCTTGCGCCACAAGATGTTCATCACTGTCATCACGGTCGTGTACGGCGGCGCACCGCCATCGCTGGCACGGTAGTTAAGGCGCTCGCAGGCAGCGCGGACGGTAAGCGGCTGCCCGGCGTCCCATACCACGGTCATGATCGCCGATTCGAGAGGCCCGAGGCCCGGCACCGTGGCGTCGCTGGTGACGGTCATGGCGTTGCCGCTGTGACTGCCCAGGTCGCCTTGCCGCCAGCCTCCTGCGTGGGATACCAGCCCCACTGGCCGCTGATGACTTCCACGAGCAGTAGTCCCCGTCCGCTTTCCGCGTCGTCGCCGGCTTCCACGCGGGCTGGCGGCCGCAGGCTGGCGTCCCACACCACGACCAGGACGTGCGCCTTGTCCGACAGAAGCCAGATCCGCACCGGGGGAACCTGGTCCAGGGACCGGGACGCGGCGACCGCGTTGGTGACCAGTTCGGACACCAGGATCTCGATATCGTCGCCCAACCCGGCCAACCCCCACTCCCACACCACCTGCCGCGCGTGCAGACGCGCGCACGGGACCGCGCCGGGCAGCGCGCCGAGTTCGAGGAAGCTCCGCAACGGCCACTCACCGGCGATGCCTTGTCCCGGATGCGGGGGAGCAGGCGGAACAAGCAATGCGGCATCACTGCGCGCAGCGTAGGAACTGCCATAGGCTCCGGTGCCGCTCATCAGCGCTTGCCTACGCCGCACCGGACGCCGGTTCGGCGGATCGCGGAACTGGAACGTGAAAACCGTGAACTCCGCCGGGCTAATGAGATCCTGAAGGCGGCGAGCGCCTATTTCGCCCGCGAACTCGACCCCAGGCTTCCGCGCTAGTCGGGTTCATTGATTCACATCGTGACCGGTTCGGTATCGAGCCGGCCTGCGCGGTCCTGGAATTCCCGGTCTCCACGTATTACGCGGTCAAGAAGCGTGAGCGGCAGCCGTCGCTGCGTGAGGTCCGGGATGAGCAGCTGAAAGAGAAGATCATGCGCGTATGGGACAACCGCAGGAAGGGCCGCGGGCTGTATGGGGCGCGGAAAGTGTGGCGGCAGCTGCGCCGCGACGGCATGGAGGTGGCGCGGTGCACGGTGGAGCGGCTGATGCGCGATTTGGGCCTGTTCGGGGTGGCGGCCGGGCGGAAGAAGCCGCGGACCACGGTGCCGGATGCTGGCGGGCAGCGGCCTGCTGACCTGCTGGAACGGGACTTCACCGCGCCGGCGCCCAACCGCCGCTGGGTCGCCGATATCACGTATGTGGCCACGGCCTGCGGGTTTGTGTACACGGCGTTCGTCACGGACCTGTTCTCCCGGAAGATAGTCGGCTGGCAGGTCGCCGATCACTTGCGGGCCGGCCTGGCGCTGGACGCGTTGGAGATGGCGATCTTCGCCCGCCACGACGGCATCGGCGACGACCTTGTGCACCATTCCGATAGGGGTGTGCAGTACACCTCGATCCGCTATACCCAGCGGCTGGAGGATATCGGCGCGGTCCGCTCGGTCGGCAGCAAAGGTGATTCCTATGATAACGCGGCAGCGGAGGCGGTCAATTCCCTGTACAAGAAGGAGCTTATCAATCACGAGGGGCCGTGGCAAGACGCCGGGCAGGTTACCGTGGCAACGGCGGAATGGGTGGCCTGGTACAACGAAGACAGACTCCACTCTGCCTGCGGGAATATCCCGCCAGCCGAATACGAGAATGCCTGGATAACCCGCAAAGATCGCACTATAATAATGCCTGAGGCCAAAGCATCGTAGCCTCCAACGAACCCGGGGCGGCTCATTCAACCGCCAGGGAGCCGACGCGGAAATTATGTGGGATCGCGATACCGTGGTCCTTCAAGTCAGCTCAAACTCATCAACAAATCAAGGTGGTCCCTGCAGGTTCAACGACAGGGACCGGCCTTAACCGAGGTCGTCGAATTCGCCAGCCTTGATACTGCTGACGAATGACTGCCACTCCTGGGTGGTGTAGTAGAGCATGTGGCCGCGGGGCTCCTTGGAGTCCCGCATAACGATCATGCCGTTCTGCTGCGTGACCTCGACACATTCCCCAGATGCGCAGAAGCTCGCCCTGCGCCACGAGGGCTGCCCTGTCCGCCTGGCCCCGTCTGATGGCATATGGCCTATCTACTTTCTTGAGCGGTCATGTAAGGGCGGCTACGGCTCAGCAGGCTAGCTGAGCTGAGGGCCGTAACTTGCGATCATCGTCGCGATGATCTCACGTGTTGCACCGGGGCTCGCAGCCAGATGGATCAATGTCCTGAATGTCATGTTGTACACCTCGACTTCGTGAGCGTCCGTAATGTACATGTCCCCGGTAAGGCCCTCGATGAAGACGACGTCGGAGACGGTGGGCAGCGCGAACCTCAGGATGATGAACTTGTTGTTCCCTGCGGGCAGGGCACCTGCGTCGTAGGGAATTACCCGGAGTGTGACGCTAGGCAGAGCAGCCAGCTCCAGCAGCCGCTGGAGCTGAGCACGCATGATGGCAGGGCTACCGACCACGCGATGCAACACGGACTCGTCCACGACCGCCTGGAAGTGGGGTGGTTGCTCGGAGAAAAGGAGCTGCTGTCTGGCCATCCGCCCCTCCA
Source organism: uncultured Actinomycetes bacterium (assembly GCA_963822825.1). GTDB lineage: Bacteria > Actinomycetota > Actinomycetes > Streptosporangiales > Streptosporangiaceae > JAWWPY01. The sequence goes on from CAWGIW010000003.1 coordinate 132,557, forward strand.
CGCGCTGTTTGACGACCTCCGGCACCCACCTTGGTACCGCTGCGCGGACCACTGCGCGCGCATAGTCAGGAGTCTGAAGCAGGCCCGGCATGATACCGAGGCCGTAGTCGCTGATCGATGTCGCTTCCGCCTCCAGGCCTACATACGTGGAGTAGGGCAGGCCAAGGGGCTGCCAACGGGTTCGCTGCTTGCTTGCGCGGGCGAGTTCCGTAAGGTGCTGACGTTGCTCGCCGTCAACCCCATAAAGGTCGCACAGATGGCGGATGTCCTGTGCGCTAACGCCGCGTTGGCCAGTCTCAAGACGGCTTACCTTAGAGGAACTGACCTGGAGGCGGTCGGCGACTTGGTTGAACGGTCCAACCCCTTTCGGTCCTGAGCGCCCTGAGCAACGCCCCGAGCTCGCGGCGGCGGACTGTCGGGTTGCTGCCGGTAGTCGGCACTCCAGCCACGCCCCTTTCTTTGGGCGTCCAGTGCATCACAACCAGGAAGAGGCGAGCAGAGACTGTCGCCGCAAGTTTAACGAGCAATTGCCGAGTTGAGTTGGCACTTGCCAGTTTGGCTAACCAAAGTCACCATTGAAGCAGAACCAGGCAGCGTCCTCAAGACTGGCTCGGACAGCGGTCAGCAGGTGGCACACGGCCACTGGATAAGTCGCTCGCCAGGCGACCGAGCCTAGCGACGGAGAGGAGGAGGTGCCTATGGCCCCATCGGGCCCGGGAGTTCGCAGCAAAGCCCCCGAAGGACACAACACGCAGCACACGCATGCGGTGGCACGCACAGGCGGGGTCCCTGAAAGCCCGTAACACAAAGGCACGGCCGATGTTCGCACCATCGACCGTGCCTATCACACCGAAACCCAGCCCTAGCAAGCAGGGTCAGCGCTGAGGATCATGTTACCGGCCTCGTGACGGGATGCAACAGTCGCAGATCGGCCCGACGACCTTCCTCAGCCTGACCCACCTGGATGGCGGCAGTCAGGAGGAAAAATGTTCGTCACCCAAGCAACGGCTCAGGAAGTCGAGCATGCCAGAGCGGTCCTTGTGCTCATCGCGGTGGGCATCGTGGTCTTCTGGCGCGTGGCAGTCCGCGTCCTGCTCGCGATCGTCATAGTCGCGGTCAGCGCAGGAGCACTCGTGCTCCTGCAGTGGATGCACCGGTAGTCCAGGAATCCCGCCGGTCAACTGTCATCAGCCCGCTAAGGCAGTTGAACCGGCGGCGCACCGCCCGCGGCCGGGTCCTCGACGGCAAGGCGATTCGCCATTTCCCTGCCGTGATGTGACCCCAAGGTTGGGTATTCGGCCGTGGCACCATGACTTCAGCGGGTTGGCGAGGATGGTTACCGAGGTGGCTGAGGTGAGTCGTGCAGCTAACGCCGCGCAGGCGCAGCGCTGGAACGGCGAGAGCGGCCGATACTGGATCACCCATCGTGAGCGGCACCTGGCCGAGCACCGCCACCTCATCCCTCACCTGTTCGGTGCCGCGAAGATCTCTCCGGGGGAACGTGTGCTGGACGTTGGTTGCGGCTGCGGCGCGACGACGATCACGGCGGCCCGCGCTGCAGGCGGTGGGCCTGGTTTGGGCGGCTGCTCTATCGGCCTGGATCTTTCCGGCCCCATGCTGGAGGTCGCGCGGCGACTTGCCGCGCAGGCCGAGTTAACCAACGCTAGATTCGTGCAGGGCGACGCCCAGGCCTGCCCGCTACGCCAGGATTCCTGCGACGTGATGATCAGTAGCTTCGGCGTGATGTTCTTCGACGACCCGGCTGCGGCATTCGCACGTCTCGCCGCCACGCTGCGCCACGGCGGTCGTCTGGCCTTCTTGTGCTGGCAGGACGACATGCACAATGAACTATTCGCGATTCCGCTCCATGCCTTCGGCACCCATACGCAACTGCCGGGCCCCACCGTTGGCGACCTGTTCGTCAACCCACGGCATATCACCGACCTGCTGTCCCAGACTGGCTGGAAGAATACCCAGATCGATGACATCACCGAGCCGGCCTGGGTAGGTTCCAACGTCGCTGACGTAATGACTTACGTCAGCGGTATGCCCATGATCCGCAGCCTCGCGGCCAACCTTAGAGACGAGGCACTGAATGACCAAGTACTGGCCGCCATCGCTGAACAATACGCTGAGCTCCAGCGCCCCGACGGGGTATGGGTCCGCGCCGCCGCCTGGCTCGTCACCGCCCACCGCGCCTGACGAACCCCATCTGCCTCGGTGGAGGTCACCGCGCAAGTAGCCATACGCGCCTACACGTTCAGCAACACCGTCGAGTCAGTCCCGAAGGCGCGACGGTCGGCCCATAAAATCCTCTGTGCCTGCAAGTACGACAGTGATCTGATCGATAAGGCACTTCTCTGCACATCGGAACTAGTCACGAATGCCGTAATGCACGCGACAATCGCACCTACCTTCACAGTTCTCTGTCGGTTGCAGATCGACATGATGACAATTGGCGTCGTTACCGTTGCCCCCTTCCGCGCAAGCTCGGTATCTGCGAAGAGGATGGCTTCGGCCGTGCCTCCTTTTAGTCGAGTCGCTGTCTGACGAGTGGGGGGATTGAGACGCCTAGACACGGCAAGATGGACTTTGCCCTCAGGGTTTCCTGTTGAGCTACACGAATCAAAGACCACCCCATGCTTCACATAAGCCGGGACTATCGGCATGCTTCAAAGTCATCCTAGGCGTCTTTATTTGGTCGGCCCTTTTCGCGTGCAGCATGGCTGTGAGAGGGTCGGGCTTCTCGTCACGTCGCGTCTACGCTAGGGGATTGCTATGTCAACGACGTTCAGCCAGCGTGATGACGGGGTCTCAAACTGCTTGGACGGTCCCATGGACATAGCCGCCGCTGTCGCTGAGTTTCATATGGCGTTTAATCTGCCGGTGCGGCAACTTCCCAGCGCTGAAATCGATCACGCTCTGGCCAGGCTCCGCGTTGCCCTGCTGGAGGAGGAAGTCGGCGAGTTCGCCGCCACGTCAGAAAATGGCGATCTGGTCGGCATCGCCGACGCGCTGGCCGACATCGTCTATGTCGTCTACGGCACCGCCCTGACCTACGGCATCGACCTGGATGCGGTCCTGCGCGAGGTGCATAAGTCCAACATGAGCAAGCTCGGCAGCGACGGGAAACCGCTCATCCGGGAGGACGGCAAGGTCCTCAAATCGGATCAGTACTTCCCTCCCGACATCACGTCGATCCTCAGCCCCAAGCCCACTGAGCGCCGCCGAAGGCCCCGAACCGCGGCGAGCGTATTGCGAGGGCCCGATCAGTCCTCCGAGGCCATTTCAACGGGCGTTCCGGAGTGCGTTGGACAGGGGTTCGGAGAGCGGGACGGTCCGGGGCAGCCGTGTCCCGTCGAAGTAGCTGGGTTTGTGCTGGCGCAGCAACTGTTCGCCGTCGGTCTCCCAGGAGAAGCCGCGCTTGCGCTTGAGGAGCTTGGTGAAGACCGTGCTGGCCTTAGCCGGATCGCGGTCGGCGAGCCGCCGCAGCGGTTCGGGTGAGGTCTCCGGGTCGCGCAGGAAGCCGGACAGGGTTTCACGGTAGCGGGCGCGGGAGATCAGCCCCGGAGTGCTGAACAGTTCCTCCAGGAGGTGATACCAGGGGTAGAAGCTCAGCCCTTCGCCCGCGGCGAAGTGGATGGCGACGCTGTCGGCGGCGAGCACGTCGTCCGGGAGGTCCAGGGACGCCAGCTCGGGCGGTTCCGCGCCGGGACGGGCCTGCTGGGCCAGGTGGCGGTGGAACGCTTCGACCTTGCCGGGCACCTCGGCACCGGGGACGACGATGAGGTCGGCGCCGAACAAGCCGACGAACGTCTCGTGGTGCAGGGCCAGCGTGCGGCGGGCTTCGGCGAGCTTAGCCGGGTTGCGGAAGACGGCTTCGGGGGAGTGCATCGCCAGCTCGGCGGCGCCCGCCAGTATCTCGTCACGGGCCGAGGCGGGGAAGACGGACGGATTGCCCGAGACCATCCAGTCCTCGCCGGCGCGCACCAGCCGCCCGACAAAGATCATGCCTTTCTTCAACGGCTTGAACGGGCGGCGTCCCAGATTAGACCGGGCTCGGTAGGTGAGCTCATCCAGCAAATTGACCAGCATCAGGGCGTCGCCGTCCTTGCCGGCGACGTCGAAGGCGCCTTCGACGACGTCCTGCCAGCCCAGCAGCATCTCCCGTTCGGCGTCGGTCAGCTCCGGGTGGGCCGCGGCGAACGCCTCGACCACGGTGGTTCCCGACGGGAGCCGGTGCTGCAACGCGAAGTGGTCGAGGACCATGGAGAACTCCGACTCATCGGTCACCCCGGTGGGGAAGCTCTCCGCGATCACCGCCGACAGCTCACGATCGAAGCGGGGCGACAGGGCGAACTCCACCAGCATCGGCTTGAGGCGTCCGGCCCGTTCCACCAAATCCACGCCATACCTCCTGCTTCCGGGCGGCAATGTTGCGGCGACCCTATCCAGGCCCAGCGGCCGGCGTGAGGTGAATTGGGCGGCTCGGGGCTAGCCGTCGCCTATCGCGGTCCAGGCGAACAGGGCTTCCGGGGAGTCGGCCTCGTCCAGCGCCCAGATCGCCTTGACGAGCGCGTCCGCGTCCGCGTCGGTGATCATCGACGCGGCCTGGCCACGGAACTTTCCCTCCAGCTCGCGGTCGCTCATCGGGTTCTTGGCGTGCCCCCGGTAGTAGCGCACGACCGCCGATTCCTGGCTGCCGTCCGCGAAGGCGACCGTGACCCGGTTCATGCAGGCTTCCGGCCACGCCGCCATGCACTCTGCGTCCACCTCGACGGTGAGCACGTCGAGGAGCCGCCGGATCTCGGGGTCTGCGAGCTGAGATTCGTCCAGGTCCTCGCGGTTGACGGTGCCGCGGGCCAGCGCACAGGCCACGACGTAGGGGATGGAGTGGTCCGCGGTCTCCCGCGTGGCCGGGTGCCACTTCTCGGCGTCCCCCGCCATCACCGTCTTCCCAAGCTCGAAGGTGCCCACCTCGACCGCCACCGGGACCCGCCCGTTCCACTGGGCGCGCAGGTCGAGGGCGGCCTGGATGGCCCCTTGGGAGAAGTAGCCGCTCGGGAAGGCCTTGACGTGACACCCCAGGATGGCGGGGCCGCCGGTCGCGCCGAGCCAGCGCATGTCCGGCTCGCCACCGGTCACCTGGAACAGCCCGCCCCGCCCGGTGAACGGGCCCGGCGGCCCGGTAATGCCCGCGGCCGCCAGTTCCGCGGCGAACACGCCGTTCCGGCAGGCGTTGCCGGCGGCGCAGCCCTTCCACATCGAGAGCTCGCCCAGCCGGGTCGCCTGGAGGGAGAGGTTCGCGGTCACCGCGAGGGACAGCGCGTGCCGGGTCTGCTCGCGGGACAGCCCGTTGGCCACCGCGGCCGCGGCGGCGCTCGCGACCGCGCCGTTCAGCACGTGGTCGATCTGCTCCACGCCGAGTTGGGTGGCGTCGGTCAGCCGGCAGAACACCTCATACCCGACGAGGACGGCGCGCAGGATGAGCTCACCGGGTATCTCCTGCTCGCCGAGCCGCGCCATCGCGGCCGGGATGTAATCGCTCGGGTGGCCCACGCCCACCGCGGCATTATGGGTGTCGTTGAAGTCAAGGAAGCGGATCATGGCACTGTTCGCGAATGCCGCGGCGTCCGGATGCAGGCTTTCTTCGATGCCGAACGCGCGCGTGCCACCTGGCTTGACCCGGCGCCGGCTGACCTGCCGGATGATCGCCGGGGCGCGTTCGCGGTAGCCACCCAGAGCGCAGCCGACCGAGTCGAGCAGCATCCGCTTGGCGGCGTGCAGCGCCTCGCCCGGCTGCGGGCCGCGGCCCTGGTCGATGATGTCCCCCAGGGCGTGCAGTACCTCGTCCATGACGTGAAGCTCCCGTCGTCGGTGATCACTCGGCCGGGTTGACGCTGCCCGCCAGCTGGTGCTCGTCAGCCCGCGCGGACAGCAAGCCGACGATGGCCCGCACGTCCGGCTGGGATTCCAGGCCGAGGATGAGGTCGGCGGCCCGCCGCCCGGCGCCGGTGTCGATGCCGCCCGCCTTCAGGCAGCCGGTGAACTTCTCCAGGAGCTCGGCCTCGCTCATGGGATTGGCCGGGCTGCCCTTGCCGAACGCGGCGCGCGTGGTGAACTCGCGGCCGTCCTTCATGCGCACCCGGATGATGCTGGTCATGGTGTGGTACCCGGCCTCGTCGGCCTCTGGGTCCACGTGGAAGTTCACCTTCTCGATGGTGGCCCGCACCTCGGGGTCGCGCACCACCTCGTCACGGAACTCGGCGAGCCCGGCGCGGTCGCGCAGCAGCAGGATGGCGATGCAGAACTCCATGCTGAACTTGGCGGCCAGGTGGTCGGCGGGCCGGTGGTGGATCAGCGCGTTCGGCATATGGCGGTTGGTGCCCACGCTGATGTCCGCGACGTCTTCAGCCCGCAGGTCATGGGCCCGCTTCAGGTCGAGGAACGCGGTCATCGCCGGGTGGGTCAGCGAGCCCGACGGGAAGGGCTTGATGGACACTCCGGGGTCGGCGAACGTCCACGGGGCACCCAGCCGGTCAGCGATCTTGCCGGGGTCATAGCCGCCCCCGGCGGCGCTGAAGAACCCCCGGCGGGCTTCCAGGATGTCGGGCGCGGTGGTGAAGCCGTGCCCGGCCAGGCTCGCGGCCAGCAGGCCGCCTTCCGCGGCGTGCCCGGCGTGGAACGGCTTGGTCATGGTCCCGAAGTTCTCCCGCAGCCCGGAGGCCTGCGAGCCGGCCAGCGCGAGCGCGGCCGCGGTCACCGCGTTGTCGTACCCGAGGAGCCGGGCGGCGCCGGCCGCCGCCCCGAACGTGCCGGCGGTCCCCGTCGAGTGGAAGCCCGCCTCGTAGTGCCGGGGCTTGATGGACTCCGCGATCGCGGACTCTACCTCCACGCCGATCAGGTAGGCGGCGAGCAGGTCCGCGCCGCTGGCGCCGTCCCGCTCGGCCAGCGCGAGCACCGCGGGCAGCACCGGAGCCGTGGGATGGGTGAGCAGTCCGTAGACCCGGTCCGGCAGGACCGCGAGCTGCGTGTCGTCGTAGTCATCCGCGTGGATCGCCATGCCGTTCAGGAAGGCGGCGAAGCGCGGCGGGAGCTTCGCGCCGCGGCCGAGCACCGTCGAGGTCCCGGCCCGGCAGTCGTAGGAGGCTACTTCGGCGGCGGCGATCGCCACACCCTCGGTGCGCGCCCCGGCCACGGCGAGGCCGAAGCCGTCGAGGATGGAGTGCTTGGCTGTCCGGATCACCTCGGGCGGGACCGCGTCCAGCGGCGTGCCGGAGACAAACTGACTGACTTTCGCGGTCAGGCCGTCACTCATCTGTTAACTCCGCCTTCCTTTCGGACGTCCGCGCTCGCGCCTGGGCCCGCAGCGCGCTGATTACCGCAATCGAGGGCACAGCCTGCCCTTTCCGTCAGATGCGCTCATCCGACCAGGATCCGCGCCACTTCGGCGTGCCCGCGCAGCTCGGACGCGCTGCCGGACAGCACGTTCCGGCCCTGGGCGAGCAGGCAGACCGAGTCGGCGTGCTCCATGGCCAGCGACGCGTTCTGCTCCACCACGAGCAAGGCGACGCCGGTGCCGCGGATGCGGTCGATCTGTCCCCACACCCGCTCCGCGTACAGTGGCGACAGGCCCGCGGTCGGCTCGTCGAGGATCGCGGCCCGCGGCTCGGTCATCAGCAGCCGGGCCAGCGCGAGCATCCGCTGCTGGCCACCGGACAGGGCGCTGGCCTTCTTGTGCTTGTCGGCGCCCAGGTCGGGGAACAGCTCGAGCACGTGCGCGATGCGCGCCCGCAGGTCGCCCTTGCGGGTGTAGCCGCCCATCTCCAGGTTCTCCTGCACCGACATGTCATCGAAGATGTTCGCGAGCTGCGGGAGGTAGCCCAGCCCGCGCCGCACCAGCTTGTGCGGCGCCAGCCCGGTGACCTCCTGGTCGGTGAGGTGGACATGGCCGCCGCGGATCCGCAGCAGGCCCACGATCGCCTTGGCCAGGGTCAACTTGCCCGCCCCGTTCGGACCGAGGACCACCGTGGTCTGGCCCCGCTCGGCGGTCACCGCCACGTCGTCCAGAACCGGCGGGCCGTCGTACCCGGCGGTGATGCCCGTGGCGCTCAGGACAGCCATGTCACTCACCCCCGCCAACGGATGAGGCACGGGGGGCGCCCGAGTCGCCGACCGCTGCTACCCCTAGGTAGGCCGCGATGACGTCCTTATGCTCCCGTACCTCCGCCAGCGACCCGCGGGTGAGCACCTTGCCTTCCGCCATCACCACCACGTCGTCGGCCACCCAGGACAAGAAGGTCATGTTGTGCGCGATCAGCAGCACGGTCACCCCGCCCTCCGCGATCTCGCGGACTCGGCGGGCGATGAGCTGGCTGGTCTCAGGGAACACGCCCGCGGTGGGCTCGTCCATCAGCAGTAGCCGGGGATGCGCCATGAGAGCGCGAGCGATCTCCATCAGCCGCCGCTGGCCTCCGGACAGCGAGCCGGCCGGACGGTCGAGGTGGCTGCTCAGGCCGAGCCAGGCGAGCAGTTCGGTGGCCTCGTCGCGCAGCGCGGCCTCCTGGTCCCTCCAGCCGCGCGTCCAGAACAGGGCCGCGAGCGGCTCCTCGCCCCGCTGCGCCGGCGCGGCGATCATCACGTTCTCGAGCACGGGCAGGTGCGCCAGCACGCGGGCGGTCTGGAAGGTGCGGGCGACCCCGAGCCGGGACATCCGCGCCGGGTTCCGGCCACCGACGCTGAGCCCGTCGAGCACGACCTCGCCCGACTGCGGGGTGAGCCGCCCACTGAGGATCTCCACCAGCGTTGACTTGCCAGCGCCGTTCGGCCCGATCAGCCCGGTAACGATCCCCCTGTCCATGCTGAAGCTGCAGCCCGCCACCGCGCGGACGCCGCCGTAGGAGTAGACCACGTCCTGGATGTCCAGCAGGACGTCCCCCGCCTCCGGCTGGATGTCCGTTCCGCTCTCTGGCCGCGGTCTGGAGATCGCGGGGGTGATGGCCAGGGCCGCGGCGGGCAGCGTCGCGCAGGCCGGCGGCGTCGCGCCAGCGCGGCTCACTGGCCGCGCCGCCGGTGTCCGAGCCGGCCGGGCAGGCTGGGCTGGTTACGGATGAGGCAGCAGCCTGCGCGGGTGCGGTGGCCTTGATCCGGTACCACCGGAGCCATCGCTCAGGGATGATGCCTTCCGGCCGGTAGCGGAGCATCAAGATGAGCACCAGGCCGATGACCATCGCGCGCAGCGCGCCGACATTCGCGGCGTTGCCGAAGTTCGGCACGTACCGCGCGACTTCACCCAGCGCCTCGATGAGGACGAACGCGCCGAGCAGCGCCCCCCAGTAGTTCCCCGACCCGCCGACGATGAGCGCGGCCAGCAGGATGAACGACTCCAGCGGGAGGAAGGCCGCCGGGCTCCACGCGCTGATGTAGAAGATCAGCAGCCCGCCGGCGATGCCGGCCAGGAAGGACCCGATGGTGAACGCGGCGATCTGCGGCTTCCAGGCGACCCGGCCGAACGCGGCGGTCACCTGCTCGTCCTCGCGGATGGAGCGCAGCAGCCGCCCGAAGGGCGACCGGAATATCCGCCGCGAGACCCAGACGAACAGCGCCAGGAGGACAGCGGACAGGCCCAGCATGATCGCCGAGTAGCCTTCGGTGCTGATGTGCGCGCTGCCCGTGATCTGCGGCACGTTGAACAGGCCGGTGTCGCCGTCGAACAGCGGCTGGTAGGTGTCGATGAGGTTCCAGAGGATGAACGCGACCGCCACCGTGACGATCGCCAGGTAGTCGCTTCGCAGGCGGCGCACGGTGAGCAGGAAGATCAGCGCGCCGAGGATGGCCGACACCAGGCCGCCGAGTATCAGCCCCGCCCACCACGGCAGGGTCCAGCCCAGGGCGTAGCTGATGCCGGGCACGGTGGAGGGACCCATCGTCGTGATCGCGGCGATGTAGGCGCCGACGGCCACGTAGATGTAGAACGCGAAGTTCAGCAGGCCGCTGTAGCCGTACTGCAGGTTCAGGCCGACGACCATGATGGCGTTGATGCACCCGAGCACCAGCGCGTCGGTGAGGAAGTAGAGCATCAGCTGATCAGCCCCCTGGCCTTGATGAGGCCTTGCGGGCGGAAGAGCAGCAGGACGACCACGACGCCGAACGCGATGGACGTCTTGTAGGCCGCGTTCATGTAGGCGCCGGCGACCTCGGTGAGGATACCCACGATCAGGGCACCCAGCATCGCGCCGTACGGGCGCCCGATGCCGCCGAGGATGACGGCACCGAAGATCACGAAGAGCTCGGTGAAGCCGGTCGTCGGGGTGAGCGTGCTTTCCTGGAGGACGAGACCGATTCCCGCGACGGCGGTGAGCAGGCCGGCAATGAACCAGGTCAGCGAAATCACCCGGTCGCTGTCGATGCCGCAGGACCGCGCGAGGTCGATGTTGTTCGAGGTGGCCCGGATGGCCTTTCCGAACTTGGTGTAGGTGAGCATCACGTGCAGCAAGAGCAGCAGCGCCGCGGAAGCGCCGATCATGATCAGGTCGCCCGGCGTCAGCAGGAACGGCCCCAGGTGCACGGCGTTCCCGAGGTTCAGCGAGAACCGCCGCGGCGAAGGCGACCAGATGAGGATCAGCGCGTTCTGCACCAGGAACGACAGGCCCACCCCGGAGATGAGCAGCGTTACCGGGCGGACTCCCCGCCGCATGAAGGGCCGGAACACCAGGTAGTTGGCGAGCATGCCCAGCACTCCCACGGCGATCCCGCCGATGAGCACGGCCAGGAAGAAGTTGACGCCCGCCCGGCTGGCGGACCAGGCCACGTACGCCCCGAGGGTCATGAAGTCCCCGAAGGCGAAGTTGAAGAAGTTGGTGACGCTCACCTGCAGGGAGACTGCGACCGCGGCCAGCGCCACTATCGAGGCGGTGGCCAGGCCGAAGCCCACCGCCTGCAGCAGGTGACTCATGGCCTCACGCTCCGGTGATCTGCTTCGGGGTCATCGTCGCGGCCGTCGAGACGCTGCCGTCCGAGTTGTAGTGCAGGAAGTCGAACGGGCCGTAGACGTTGTGGTGCTTGTCGAACGTGACGCTGCTCGCCGCGCCCACGTACTTGATGGCCTTGCCGGCCTTCAGCAGGTGGAGACACACGGTGTAGCTGGTGCAGGTGGTGCCTGGACCGTCGGCCGCCTTGAGGATGCCCTTCTCGAGGGCGGGGTACTTGACCGTGCCGGCCTCCGCAGCGCCGAGGGCCCAGATGTTGACCGCGTCGTACAGGAACGTCTGCCCGTTGGCCGGCTGGGTCTGGCCCGTCTTCTGCTTGAGCAGCGCGAGGAAGCCGTTGTAACCGCCGTTCTCGGCGCCGGGGTTGGCCATGTAGATCGGGCCGGTGGCGGTCTTCGCCCCGACGGATGTGAAGAACTCCTTGTCGAACCAGAGGTTGCTTACCACCCACGGCGTCAACAGCAGGTTCTCCTGCTTCAGCTCGCCGAAGAGCACGCCAGCCGACGGGATGTCGAACTGGCCAACGATCGCCTGCGGGTGCCCGGAGAACAGGTTGGTGATCTCGCTGCGGAACGAGGTCGAGCCCACGGCGATGGTGACCGTGCGCTGGATGGTCATGCCCAGCTTCTTCGCCTCCGCCGTCAGGCCAGGGACCAGCGACGTGTCACCGGTGGTGTTGCCGATGGCCAGAGCGACGGTGTTCCAGCCCTTGCCGTGCGCGTAGGCCATCATCGCGTCGGCCTGCTCGGTGTCGGACGGCGACAGCCGGAAGAAGTAGGGGCTGGTCTCGTTGTCGAACGCGGCGCCGCCGCCATACATCAGATCGGGGATGTTGGCCTTGGTGACCAGGGGCAGCACCACGGGCGCCGTCTGGATGATCGGCCCAACGATGGCGACCGCGTGGTCAACCGCGATCTCCTTGTCCACGGCCGGCACGGCGTCGGCCGGGTCAGAGGCGTCGTCCTGCGGATCCAGCTTCACCTGGCTGCCGAGGACCCCCCCGTCCGCGTTGATGACGCCCAGCGCCAGCTTCGCCCCTTGGACCATCGCCGTGCCGATATCGGCGCGCGGGCCGGTCAGCGGCCCCAGCTCGCCGAGGGTGATCGCCGCCTTTCCGGTGCTGGAAGTGGTCGAGCCTGAACCTGAGCTGCTCGAGGAGCAGGCGGCGAGGAGGAACGCCGTCGCCGATGCCGCCGTGACCGCAGTGAGCGCCCTGAGGCGCCTGGCTCGTCTATTGCCCACGACCTTCACTCGGAATACCTCCCTGTATCGAGCGAGCGCACCCGCTGACGCGGTTCAGAAATTCCACTGAGTGGAATCTAATTCCGCTGGATGGGGATAAGGTAGTACCGGGCACATCAGCCGTCAAGACTGCGCGCACAGCGGGATACAAGCCCGATGCGCCCGATGCGCATCATCTGGAAGGCTTAGGGGGCAAGACGGGTGAGCACGGATAGGGAGACGAGATGAGCGCTGCTGGCGGATCACCGGCAGCGCTGGACGAGCCCGCTCCCAGCCAGAGCGCCGGGCCGATCCAGCGCGCCCTGGAACTGCTCAAGCTGCTGGCCGAGTGCTCTGACCCGGTCGCGGTCCGCGACGTCGCCGCCGCGCTGGACCTGCCGCACAGCACGAGTCACCGGCTGCTGCATCAGTTCATAAGCGCCGGGTTCGTGGTCACGGACCCGGCCACCCGGCGCTACCAGATAGGACCCGAGCTACACCGGGTGGCTGCCCTGATCCAGTCCAAGTCGAGCCTCGCGACGATCGTCCAGCCGTTCCTCGACAAGCTCACGGCCGCGTGCGACGAGGCCAGCCTGTTCGCGGTCTTCGACCGAGCGACGGCCACCGTCGCGTTCGTGGCGAAGGCGGACTCCTCGCAGGCACTGAGCTACCGGATCAGCCTGAACACGCCGGTCAGCGCCTACTGGGGGTCATCGAGCCAGGTCATCCTCGCCTACCTGCCGGAGCCGGACCTGCGGCGCGTCCTCGCCGCGGCCCACCCGTCGCCGGTGGGCAGCCGGCCGCCCATGGAGGAAGCCGCGTTCCGCGCCTACCTCACCGCGATCCGCGAGCGCGGCTGGATCTTGACCAAGGGCGAGAAGCTGCCGGGCGCGGTCGGCACCTCCGCCCCGGTGTTCGGCGCCGCGGGCGTCGTTGGCAGCCTCACGGTAACCATCCCTGAGGTGCGCTTCCAGCCCAGCATGGAGCCCAGGATCCAGCGACTGGTGGTGGAGTCGGCGGGACGGATCTCGGCGGTGCTCGGGCACCGCGCCAGCAACACATGACGCCGGCCGGATGCAAAGTTGGCGGCAGCGGATGACCGTGACCGACCCGGATCAGAAGCCAGGAGGACGGGTGTCAATCAGATAGCGGTCGTTGACCGGGGTAGAGTTCGATCCTGATCTGGTCACTGTCATCGAGGATGTATGTCAGGGCTAGCTGCGGATTCCAGCGGACCGGCAAGAGGTAATAGGTGCCGGAACGGGTGAATAGCAGGTGGAGTCCTTCGTAGCGGTAGTGGTAGCGAAACGCGCCGCCGAGATTCTGGACGGTCACGCCGGGGCCGGACAAGGCGAGCCGCTGGATGCTGTACACAGCAACGGCAGTGCGTGCGGGAAGTCCGCGCACGACGTCCCGCGCCGCGCGGATTCCCAGGCCGTGGGCGTACAGAGATCCCGCCCACAAGGCGCATACTGCCGCGACGATTATGGCCAGTGCATATGGGGAACGGCCGTGCCGGTGAGCGCGAGTCGGCCACGTCAAGATAAGCGGTCCACCGGCAAACATGCTCAGCAGCAAGTAAGTGCTGATGCTGACGTGGCCGGCCAGCCAGGCCAAGGCAAGGCCGGTGACCGTTACTGCGGTTCCGGTGGCGATCAGCAGTACCCGGCTGTTCCGCAGCAGTCGTGCACCGCCCGTGGTGACCAACTGGGGAAACGGCCGGGCATGCGGGCTATGGCTCGGTTGGCGCGGTGCGCGAGCTGGTCATGTCCAGATCCCAGGCGCGCACGGTTGTGACGGCGATGAGCGCTACCGCGGCGATGACGATGGCCGGGCTGAACAGGCTGAGGCTGCGCAGCACGTACTCCACGACGCCGACGCCGAGATCGAGGGGACTGATGTGGAAATATCCCCAGAGCGCGTTGGTGTACGACCAGCCCATATAGACCAGACCCGCGATCACCAGAGACGAGTTCGCGACGACCAACCCTGCGATTCCCCGTGCCGGCGATGGTGGGGCCAGACCCCGGGCAAGCTGCCCGCTCAACTTGAGTTACCGGTAGTCGGGTTTGCAGAGCCTGGGGATGAGGGCGGCACGGTCACTGACGTGCCAGGCGCAAATGTGGCCGTGGGCGATGACGGAGACGGTGACGGGGGTGCCCTTGTCACCGGGGCAGTTATGCCTGGCGGCATTTTGCTGGATCGCGCTGGTGAGGCGCACGGCGGGACGACAGAATCGCCTCCCACCCCGTTGGCTGAGCAGCCCGTGTAAACGTTGCCCGGCCTTCCGACACCCCCGGACTTGGTGGCGCTCGGTGGCCTCGCCGTAGTCGCACTCGATGGCGTCGGTGTTCTGGTCGTGGTGCCACTTGCTGGCGTCGGTGGTTTCTGGCCCACGGCTGTGCTGTGGCCGCACGCGGCGAGGGCCGCCGTGAGCACCACAGCACCTATGACCGCCGAAGCCGCGGATGCCTGGCGGCGCGCTAACGATATGCCAGGCCTATTCACGCCCTGACGGGTCCCCTTCATCAGGCTGAGGGTACCGGGCCCCAAAGGGATCTCCTGGCGTTATCAGCCTATTTTAAAGGCTACATATTCGTTATTGAAGTGAGGGAGGATCTGGAGGGCTTCCTGCGCTGTAGGCAGGAGGTTTGCAATAGCAGGATCATTATGGCTGTAATCAGATAATTGCAATATAAGTCAGATGAAGTCCGGTATGGCAGAACGCGTGTGACCGAGAATCATCCGGCGCGGGTGCCCGCGGATACACGGCTGGCCACCCATCTTGCCGGGCTCGATGGTGATGCGGTCTAAGCCTTCCATACGGTGAATGTACCGTCCAGGAGCGAGAACACGCGTGGAGCCGGGAACAGCGCCGCTCGCGGGGCTTGCTGGTGTCGCCGGTGGCAGGCAACGGCGTCCGGCGGGCCTTCCGCCGCCGCCCACCCAGCTATCGTGGACCGCTATCGCGGTGAGTGACGACTCGGACTTGGCTGCGTCATCACGCTGTGTTGTCACGGTCAGACTGCGGCTCGGGCACTTGCGCCCGGTCGTCGCCGTAGCGCTGGCGCACCTTCGCGGCCAGCGCCACAATTGCCTCTTCCCAGGTCGGCTCGGCCACGTCCAGGCTCGGGTCGTGTGACTGGGTGCCGCCGACCCGGAGCCCGGTCCGGTGCTGTGCTGGAACATCCAGTGGCCATAGGACGGGCCCATGCTCCGCCCTAACCTCGAGCCTGCTCCCCGAGCGGCCCAGGCTGACGTCCAGGTGAGCGAGGCCATCGCTGTCGGACAGCCATCCCTCGGCTTCGATCCGGGCCCAGGTGGCCTCGTCAACTTCACGCGGATCGATGTCTGCCAGGTCGCTCGGCACAAGGTACGTCCAGAAGACAGGATGCGCGGTCAGGTAGTGCCATGCCGCAAGCACGTCGGCCGGGTTCGCCGCGTACGCGGCGACCGTTCTCGCCCACCCCTCGGCACGATACGCGGCGAGTTGCTCGGTGCCCTGCCGCCGTTCTTCTCGCGTGGGCGGCCGCATCGTCCAGTTCCGCTCGCCGGGCCGCTGGTACAGGGTCATCCCGTTCATCTCGTGCCAGCGTGTGCCTTCCTCGTCGGTCCGCTCTTGCGACTCCGGCTCGTCTTCCAGCACCGGGCCTGCGATCAAGCCAACTCCCGGCTTGACGCGGATCCGGCTTCCAGGCAATGCCCGGCGCGCCACCATCGCGTCCCGCTCGTCGAATTCACCCGACCAGTACAGCTGTCCATCGAGAAGTTCGGTGCGCTCGGCGCCCATGGGCCAGCGCTGCAGGTGCGCTGCGGTAAACGGCTCACGTGGCCTGGGTAGGTCCGGTCCCGCCATGTCAGCTCTCCTTACCCATCCGCTGCCCGCAGTCTGGGCAAAACAGCCGTGCCCCTTGGTGTTCGCAGCTAACACCGCGCAGGTGATCACGTATCGTCCGGACGACTAACGCGATATGGTCCACCGGCGCGGCACCGAGATCGGAATCGGTTCCTCGTGCGATGACCTCCCCTTCCATGATCGGCACCGGCTCGGTGACGAACTTGCCGTCTTCGTCGGTGCGGAGCAGGCGCTGGGCATACCTGCCAGAGGGCACCATGTCGAGCTCGATCTTCCACGAGCCACCGCGTTCCCGGAAATAAAAGGTGCGGCCGTCAACCGTTCCTTCCCACTGCTCAGGCGCATGAGAGCTGGTCCGCCTGGCATCCACGCCCGGTTGGCTGGCCAGCCAACCGGCGATCGCATCCTCCTCGCGCTGGTGAGCCGCGCTCAGCTCTGCGGCCTGGGGGCTGTCCCACCATGCCTGCCGCTTAGCTGCCTCGGCAGCGCGGCGGTCCTCGTCCCAGGTGCACCGGCAGTCGAAGCCATCGCCGTGCTCCGCCGAAAGCCGTGGATGACAGGAGCACGGGCAGTCGTTACCGTCGGCATCGCGGGGATCGAACAGTGCCGTGATGACCCTTCGCGCTGTGGCCTCGCCCACTTCGGCGCTGGCCACTAGGTACCGTGCGTAACGGTCGGCCAGTCGGCGCCGCTCAGCCTCGCGGCGGCCGCGGTCCTGCTCGCCACCACCGAGGCCGACAAAATAAAGGTCAGTCATCCCGCACAAGGTACTCAGTGCGTGCTCATCAAGCATCCGGTATTTGGCCGCGCATCACGGCCTTCGCCACGGCCGCCAGCGGCCGGGATCAGAGCTCGACTTAGGGGTTCGGGTTCACGGGAACAGGCAATGGGCGTCAGCGCAGAAGGCCGACGTAACGCGACAGGCCGTGCTCGACCTGCGCCATGTCATCCCGCGTGAGATAGTCAACGATTTCGCCGGTAACGTACGAAACGTCGATGGTGCGGATCTGATCGATCAAGACCTTGGTATCCCGCCCCGCGACGACAACCTCCGGCCTGTAAACCGACGGCCTGGGCGCTGGTCGAGGTCGGGATAATGGTCACCGTGGACCAGGCGTCCTGCTCGATGCTGATGACGAGCCCGAGGCGCCGGCCCCGTTGCTCGTGGCCACGTTTGGCATCGCCAAGGTCTACCGGGTAGACCGCTCCCCGGATCATGCGCGATCCTGTGACCTCGCCGGAACGGTAAGGTCGGTGCCGGCGATGCGGATGTTGCCATCGGCGCCGTACTCCCATGCATCCGCTTCAGCGGAGAGGTCCTCGGTCCTCAGCCGGTGCATGTCGGCCCGGGCACGCTCCTCCCACGCCTCGCGGTCCAGCAGCTGCAGCGCGCGGCGGATAACGTCGCTGGTCTTCTCATCCTTGCGGCGGTTGGCTTCGATGACACGGAGGTCTTCTTCGGTGGGACGGAATCCGACACTCATGGACCTAGTGTACAACAATTGTTAGACTCCTGGCGGCTCGCTGGCGCGCCTACGCCGCCACCTGCGGACTCTCATCCCGCACGAATAAAACACGGGTGCCCACGACGGCGGACCCCTCCGCCCGCGATCCGCGAAGCGTGGCGCGCGGCCTACGGCGGTTCACTACAGTTTCGCCAAGGGAGGCGGATGCCGGGGATACGGGAGGACCAGGTCATGGCGACCGCGGCGCGTGACCGGCTGGCTAGGACGCTGCGCGGCGACGCGCAGACCGAGTTCAGCGTCGAGCTGGCGGCAAAGGTGGACGACCTGAACCTGGAGGTCGAGGGCTTCGGGCATGTCGGGCTCCCGGTGACGCCCGCGAAAGCCCGCAAGCTGCTCGGCCTCGGTCAGCCGGCCCGGTTCGGCCGTGGCGAACAGACGCTGACCGACCCCGATGTCCGCGACACGTGGGAGATCCCCAAGCACCTCGTCCGCGCCGAGTGGAACGACGCCACGCTGAAGGTCATCCTGGCGACGGTAAAAGAGGAGCTGGGATTACCGAACACCGCCGAACTCACCGCCGGTCTCCACTCCGTGCTGGTCTATGAGCAGAACCAGCACTTCCTCGCCCACCAGGACTCCGAGAAAGACGACTCGATGGTCGGGACCCTGGTGGTGACCCTGCCGTCCGGCTATACCGGCGGCGAGCTGATGGTGAGGCACAACGGGGCGTCGAAGACCTACCGGGGATCGAAGACAGCGCTGTCGTTCGTCGCCTTCTACGCCGACTGCCGGCACGAGGTTCTCAAGGTGAAGTCGGGCTACCGGATCACGCTCACGTACAACCTCCTCCTGAACGGTGACACCAGTCGTCCGGAGGGCGACGACGGAACTGTCGCTGAGCTGGCCGACCTCCTCCGCGAGCACTTCAGCACGCCGGTGCCTCGCTATTACGGCGGACCCGCGGCTGACCCGCCGAACCGCCTCGTCTACCTCCTCGACCACGAGTACACGCCCCGGGCGCTGAACTGGCAGCGGCTGAAAGGCGCGGACGCGAGCCGGGTGGCCCTGCTGCGCGTCGCCGCGGACAAAGCAGGCTGTGAGGCCGTGCTCGCGCTGGCCGACATCAAGACGACGCACAGCGCCTTCGCCGAGGACTACGACGACTACCCGTACGGGCGGCGCTGGGACGATGACTACGACGAAGACTCCTGCGACGATGACGACGGCAGCGGCGACGACACCCAATATGAGATTCAGGAGCTTATCGACTCCGAGGTAGCCCTCACCCACTGGACCCGGCCGGACGGCACCCGGCTAGAAGTGGCCTCGCTGTCCGTCGACGGCACCGAGGTTTGCGCGTCCACCCCGACCGGCGACGTCGAGCCCTATTCCTCGGAGTACGAGGGCTACATGGGAAACTGGGGCAACACGCTGGACCGCTGGTACCAGCGGGCGGCGGTCGTCGTATGGCCCCATGGTCAGGGCTTCGCGAACCGCGCCGAAACATCGCCAGCCTGGGCTCTCGACGAGATCGTCGCGAAGGCGTCAGCAGGCGACGTGCCGAGCGCGCAGGCCGCCGCGGCGACGCTCGCGCCCTTCTGGGACGGGGCCGTGAGGGCGCGGAGCGCGGCTCGGACAGCAGAGGATGGGGGCACGGTCTCTGGGCTCTTCGGCCAGGCGCTGCGGGCGGCGGACGCCGTGACGGACGCGGGAACCGCCGAGATGCTGTTGCGGCCGTTCCGTATTGAGAACCTGACTGACGCATACGTGAAATCGTTGGGAAAGATCGCCGACAAGTACGGTCAGCAGTGGACGGCGGAACTGCTGCGGACGTGGTTCGGCGGGGATCAGCCGCCGTGGGCATACTTGGGCGGACAGGAACGGCCGCAGTGGGTGTCGGACTGGCTGCCCGGCCTGTGCCAGGGGCTACACGCCACGGGCAGTGTCGGCATGGTAGCCGCGCAGCGACTCCTTGACCTCGCGCAGGAGTGGATCGGCAAGGAGATCGACACAGGGCTCGCGTTGTCGCCGCCTAGCTACCGCGACAAGAAACTCAGCAGCCTGGGTCAACCGCTTGCCTCGGTGCTGGCCGCCGCCGCCGCGATCGGGGCAGCCGCCACACGGGCCACTGTTTCTGGATATATCCGCGAACAAGAGGACGCGGTGACCTCGCTGGAGATGTCCGCGCTGCGCGCCGCCTCTGAGTTGCTCCGGGACGGCGCACGCGGCGACGCTGGTTTCGGCGACCTGGCCGCCCACTGCGCGGCGCGGCTCCGCACCCGGCTCGCCCGCCCGCAGCGCGCGCCCGGCGACTGGTCGATCGACCTGCACGCGGGCGGCTGCACATGCGACCTGTGTGACACCCTCCGCGTTTTCCTGAAAGGCAGGGGTCAGCGCACCTTCGAGTGGCCGCTCGCCAAGCAGGGCAGGCAGCACGTCCACTCCCGGATCGACGCCGCCGAACTGCCCGTCACCCACGTGACCAGGCGGCAAGGCAGGCCCTACACGCTCGTCCTGACGAAGGCCGAGACGCTCTTCGCCCGCGAGCGGGAGGCGCGGATCACGGACGAAACGGATCTGGAGTGGCTCGCGGCACATTGGAATCTCGACGCCTGATCGGTGTAATCCCGAAACGGTGCACCTCGGCAGGACAATCGCCAGCGAGGAGTGCTTGGCTGTCCGGAGCACCTCGGGCGGGACCGCGTCCAGCGGCGTGCCGGAGACAAACTGACTGACTTCCGCGGTCAGGCCGTCACTCATCTATAGCTTCACCAGGTCAGACGGCCGGCGCTCGAGCTAGGCAGGCCGTAGGTGACGGCCTCGCGCACCTCCCGGGGCAGAGACTGGGCGAGTTGCGCGTCGGGCTGAGCACCGAGCGAGTCGTTGATCGTAGAAAACGCCAGGCGAAGGGCCACGAAGGCGGTGATGGCGAAGATCTGCCCGTCATCGAGCCCGGAATCGCGGAGCGCCTGGACGTCGGCCGGCGTCGTCGCGTTCGGGTCCCTGGCCACCTTCCGGGCCCACGCGGCCATGGCCATCTCCTGGTCCGTCAGCCCGGCGTCGCTGCCATTCAGAACCCCTGCCGCGACAGCGGCGTCCGACGCTTTGCCCAGCTTCCCGCCCCACGCCAGCGAGCAGTAAGAATCACCGAGGGCCGAGGCGGCGGCGGTCACCAGGATCCCGCGCTGGCGGAAGGTCAAACCGCTCGGCGTGAATGCCTCAGACATCAACCCGAACAGCTGCTTCAGGGTGTCTGGCTGGTGCGCCCACAGCCGGGTCACGTTCCACACGTAGCCGCCGTCTGCGAGGTCTTCGTCGTAGAGCGCCTGCACTGGGGCGGACACCGGGGGTTCTTCGAGAAAGCTTCCGGTCATGCGCCCTGCGCTCCTTCGGGTTTGCGGGCCAGGTAGCCCACGACGTTGATGTCGGCCCGCAGAGGCAGGCCGTCCCGTAGCTGCCCCTGGGCCTGCTCGACGGCCATGCGATGGAACTCAGCCTCGCCGACGTTCTGAATGGCCTCATAAGCTGGTCCGGTAGAGGCCAGCGCACGCGCGTACAGCTGCGGGTCCGCGAACTCCCAGGCGAACGGGACTTCCAGGCGCTCGACATCGAGGAATCCGTGCGACGCGAGGAGTTGCTCGCCCGCACCAGGCCGGCCGAGCGACACCATCACCGCCTGGTTGCCGACCTTCTCCGCCGCAGCCAGGCGGAACGGCGCCAGCGCCCAGGCCCCAGGGGACACCTTCAGGTGACCCCACACCGTTATCCCGACGCGTCCGCCGGGGCGAAGGACTCGGTGTATCTCGGCAACCGCGTCGGGTGTGGTGCCCCAGATCCCCCGGAAGCTGGTGACAACGTCGAACGACGCCGGGTCCCACGGCAGGGCGTGCATATCGCCGACCCTGATGTCGCAGTCAGGGTTCCGGTCCCGGGCCACCGCCACCAGCCTGGCCGAGGCGTCGATACCGGAGCAGGCAGCGCCGCGCAGGCGAGCCAGCTCGACGGCGAGCCCGGACCCGCAAGCCACGTCGAGCAGCCGGTCCCCGGCATCGATGCCGAGCCGATGGTGCACAGCGACGTACTCCCGGCAGTTGCCCGGCTCGCTGAGGGTCGCGAAATCCACCGCCTTGCGGCCCCAGCCCTCGTCCACCAGCGCCCACGGGGGAGAGCCTGTGCCCGGCCTCGTCATTGCCGCTCCTCTGCGTCGCCAGGTCTCCCGCTGCGCTGTCGTCAGCTACTGGAGTCCGGCGCGGACGGACGTGATGCGCTGCGTGTTGAAGCCGAGCCAGTGCATCCGGCCCACGTAGCGCGCGTGCTCGACCTTGAGACAGCGGTCCATGATCACCGTCACGCCGCCGTCCTCGGCGATCCGCGCGCCTTCCTCGTTGATCACGCCGAACTGGCACCAGAGGGCGCTGGCGTGGATCGCCACCGCCTCCCGCGCGATGCCGGGCAGTGCGTCCGGCGCGCGGAAGACGTTCACGATGTCCACCGGCACGGGCACGTCCAGCAGGCTCGGGTAGGACGTCTCGCCGAGGATCTCCGTCTCGCGGGGATTCACGGGGATCACGCGGTAGCCGTGCCGCTTGAGGTAGTAGCCAACGAAGTTGCTGGCCCGCAGCTCGTTGCCCGACAGGCCCACGATCGCGATCGTCTTGGCGGTGTGGAGCACGCGCTGGATCGTCAGTGAGTCCTGGTACCGCGCGAGATCGATCATGCCGTCGCTACCTTCTCTCCCGCTGTTGCGGCCACGCGCGCAAAACCCTGCTCCAGATCCCAGATCAGATCCTCGACAGACTCGGTGCCGACCGACAGCCGCACCGTCCCCGGCCCGACGCCGGCCGCCCGCAGTTCATCGTCGCTCAGCTGGCGATGCGTCGTGCTGGCCGGGTGGATGATCAGGCTTTTCGCGTCACCGACGTTGGCCAGGTGGGACCAGAGCGTCACGCCGCGGATGAGGTCCTGCCCGCCGGTCCGGCCACCGGCGCAGTCGAACGAGAACACCGCTCCGGCACCGCGCGGCAGGTACTTCTCCACGAGCGGCCGGTACTTGCTCCCCGGCAGGCCGGGGTAGGTCACATTCGACGCCAGCTCGTGCGCCTCGAGGAACGCCGCTACTGCCCGCGCGTTCTCGACGTGGCGTTCCATCCGCAGCGACAGCGTCTCGAGCCCCTGCAGGAACAGAAAGGCGTTGAACGGAGCGAGTGCCCCGCCCAGATCGCGCAGGGTCTCGGCCCGGAGCTTCATGAGATAGCCGTACGTCCCGAACGTCTCGTGGAATTGCAGGCCGTGGTAGGCCGGCGACGGATCCGCGACCACGGGAAACCGCCCGTTGGACCAGTTGAACGTGCCCGCCTCGACGACGACGCCGCCGATGCTCGTGCCGTGGCCGCCGATGAACTTGGTCGCCGAGTGGATCACGATGTCGGCGCCCCACTCGATGGGGCGGCACAGGTACGGCGTCGCGAACGTGCTGTCCACGATCAGCGGCAGCTCGTGCTCGTGCGCGATGGACGCCACCGTCTCGATGTCCAGCACGTTCCCGCCCGGGTTGCCGATGGTCTCGCCGAAGAACGCCTTGGTATTGGCGCGGACCGCCTGCCGCCACGCGTCCGGGTCGTCGGGATGGACCCACGTCAGCTCCACGTTCATCTTGCGCAGCATGTGCTTGAACTGGTTCACCGTCCCGCCGTAGAGCGCCGAGGACGAGACCACGTGGTCGCCCGGCTCCAGCAACGTGAACAGCGCGGCGGCCTGCGCGGCGAGCCCGCTGGCGAACGCCACCGCGCCCGCGCCGCCCTCGAGGTTCGCCACCCGCTCCTCGAACACCGCGACGGTCGGGTTCATGATGCGCGAGTAGGTGTTCCCGTACTCCTGCAGGTTGAAGTACGCCGCCGCTGACTCCGGGTCCTCGAACACGTAGCTGGTCGTCTGGAAGATCGGCACCGCACGTGCGCCCGTGTTCGGGTCGGGCCGCTGCCCGGCGTGCAGCTGCCGGGTCTCGAATCCAAACGCGCGGCCCGCCTCAACAGGCACAGCCTCGAGACGGGAGAGCTTGTCGGTCATGAAGGCCTCTTCCTCGACGTCACTCGCCAGCCCCGCCTTCGGCCAGGCTGTGCTTGCTCAAGAACTGGTGGATGATGGGCGTCTGCCGGGCTTCCTCGAGCAGGAAGCAGTCGTGGCCGTATGGCGCGTCGATGACATGGAAATCGACCGCCTTGCCGAGACTGCGGAGCGCGTCGGCGACCTCCCCTGACCCCGAGGGCGGGTACAGCCAGTCGGAACTGAACGCGATCAGCAGTGTGCGCGCCGAAACGCCTTCGAGTGCCCGCGCGAGCGATCCGCCGCCGTGCTGGCGTGCGAGATCGAAATACGTGAGCGCGCGCGAGGTGTAGAGATAGGTGTTGGCGTCGAAGCGCTTGACGAACGAGTCGGCCTGGTGGCGCAAGTAGCTCTCGACTTCGAACTCCGGTTCGGTGATCGTGTAGCGGATGTCGTCGGCGAACTGCAGCCGCCGGCCGAACTTGTCGCCCAGCGCCAGCGCGGACAGGTACGTGACGTGGCCGACCATCCGCGCCACACCCATGCCGGCATCGGGCGCGGCGCCCGTGCCGTAGTAGTGGCCGCCCTGCCAGGCCGGGTCGCGCATGATCGCGTCGCGCGCGATCGAGTTCCAGGCCATGCCCTGCGGGTGGAGGGCGTGCGTGCTGGCGATCGACACGACGGCATCGACCTGATCAGGAAACAGGATCGCCCACTCGAATGCCTGCATCCCGCCCAGTGAGCCACCGGCTACCGCCGCCAGCCGCCCGATACCGAGCGCGTTCAGGAGCGCACGCTCGGTCCGCACCATGTCCGCGACAGTGATCACCGGGAAGTCCAGCCCGTACTGTTTGCCTGTGGCCGGGTCGATCGACGACGGCCCCGTCGTCCCTCGGCAGCCGCCGAGGAGGTTCGTTGAGACGACGAAAAAGCGGTCGGTGTCGAACGCCTTGCCGGGGCCGATCATCCCGTCCCACCAGCCCAGGCCCCGGCGGGCTGCGCCGTCGCGATCCTCGGCCGCGAACCCGTCGCGCGTGCTCTCCTCGGGCGGCGTCTTCGCGAAGCCCGCCGCATGGGCGTCGCCGCTGAGCGCATGGCATACCAGGATGACGTTGTCGCGCCGGGGTGAGAGGGCACCATAGGTCTCGTACGCCACGCGAACCGGGTGCAGCTCCCGCCCGCAGTCGAGCCGCACCGGCTCCGGCAGGTCGAGGTAGTGCGTTTCGACCGTGCCGACCGTGCCGACCAGGGGCGTTGAGGCTGGCTGCGCCATGGGGGCTATGGTAGCCCGGCCCATCCGGTGTATTGTCAACCATCTAGCTAGGGAATGCGGTAATGAACTAGGGGGTAGCACGACATGACTGCAGTTACCAACGGAGTCAACGTTCAGGCCCTGCTCGACGCGCGCGAGGTGCTGAAGGGTGCGCCTGAGGCCGCCCAGTTCACCTGGCGTGCGTCCGCCAAGTGGCAGAGCGGCGTCCACAGCACGATCAAGGTCCAGAGCTTCTTCGGTCTCGGGGAGGAGCAGAGCCACAAGGAAGAGTGGAGGTTCGAAGCCGACCACCCCGAGGTCTTCGCGGCGGAGGACAACGGCATCACGCCGATCGAGTACCTCCTCGTCGGCCTGGCCAGCTGCCTGACGGGGGGTATCGCGTCCGTCGCGGAGAACCGCGGCATCCAGCTGCGTTCGGTCGAGTCCACGGTCGAGGGCGGGCACGACATCCGCGGGATCCTCGGTGCCGACAGCGACGTCCGCAACGGCTTCAACGACATCAAGGTGACGTTCAACATCGACGCGGACGCGTCGCGGCAGGAGATCGAGGCGCTGGTCGCCCAGTCCCAGAAGCGCTCCGCCGTGTTCGACGCTCTCACGAATCCAACGAACGTCACCGTCGAAGTCGCCTGAGGGGCCAAGCCGTCGCCTGGGGGCCAAGCCATCGAGCGCACCACTACGGTCGTCATCGGCGGCGGGCACGCGGGCCTCGCCGCGAGCTACTTCCTCAGCGACCGGTCGATCGACCACGTCGTTCTTGAGCGCGGCGAGGTGGCCAACTCCTGGCGGCGCGAACGCTGGGACTCCCTGCGGCTGCTCACTCCCAACTGGCAGAGCCGCCTGCCGGGCCTTCGCTATGAAGGCCCGGATCCCGACGGCTACATGACGGTGGGCGAAGTGACCGAGTTCATCGAGCACTTCGCCAAGGTCTCGCGCGCTCCCGTCCGGACGGGCGTGAACGTCACGTCGGTGCGGCAGGCCGACGGTGGTTACCGCGTGACGACAAGCCACGGCGAGATTCACTCCCGGACCGTGGTCATCGCGAGCGGCGCCTGCAATCAGCCATCGGTGCCGCCGCTGCGCGATGCGGTGCCGGCGTCCGTGGAGCAGCTGACGCCGCTGCGCTACCGCGACCCCGCCCAGCTCCCCGACGGCGGCGTGCTCGTCGTGGGAGCGTCGGCGACCGGCGTGCAGCTGGCCGCCGAGCTGAGGCGGTCGGGCAGGCCGGTGACCGTCTCGGTGGGGGAGCACGTGCGGTTGCCGCGTACGTACCGCGGACGCGATGTGCTGTGGTGGATGGACGCGTCGGGTGTGTGGGACCAGCGGTACGACGAGGTTGAGGATCTCACCCGAGCCCGGCGGCTGCCGTCGCCCCAGCTCGTCGGGACTCCTGAGCGGACGACGCTCGATCTCAACGCGCTCGCCTCGATGGGCATCGAGCTGGTGGGCCGCTGGGCGGCGGTACGTGACGGCCGCGCGCTGCTGTCCGGTGGCCTGCGCAACGTGTTCTCGCTCGCCGACCTCAAGATGAAGCGCCTGCTGGACACGTTCGACGAGTGGGCCAGGACTTCAGGGCATGACGCTGAGGTCGGCCCTCCCGAGCGCTTGGCGGCGACACGCGTGCCCGAGTCAACGCGGTTGCAGCTTGACCTGCGGAGCGGCGAGATCCGCGCGATCGTGTGGGCAACGGGTTTCCGGCCTGATTACGGGTGGCTCGACGTGCCGGTGGTCAACGCGAAGGGCCAGCTGCGTCACGAGGGCGGTGTGGCCGACAGCCCGGGACTGTACGCACTGGGGCTGCCCGTGCTGCGGCGGCGCAAGTCCACGTTCATTTGCGGCATCGAGGACGACGCGCGTGAGGTGATCGATCACCTCGCGCGGTACCTGGCCGTGCGCCGGTGAGTCCTTCGGGGCGCCTCCCCCTGGCAACGGCACCGGTGCGCCATTGGTGTCGCTGGGACGGCACCGGTGCGCCATCGGTGCCGTTCGGGCGGAGCGGGCGGGCGGCGGAGCAAGGCGGGCCGCGTAGGTAGAACCAGCGTCCGCGAGGGCTTCGTCGGACAGGGCTGGCCACGAGTATTCTTGACAATATAGACCGACTTTATAGATAATCCTCCTGTTCCCTGCCCAGCATCCGGGAGGTCCCGAAGTGTCGCTCACCACCCTTATCGCAGACACGCGCAAGGCCGTCGCCGACGACGCCGCGAACGCGCAGGCAGTTTTCAGCGCGCAGGGAACGCTGGTCGGCGTCACCGAGGTAGACATCCGGACCGGCGAGCACACTTTCAAGGTGGACGAGCCGCCCGCGCTCGGCGGAGCTGACGTGGCGGCGAACCCGGTCCAGTACGCGCTGGCGTCGCTCGGATCGTGCCAGGCGATCACCTACCGGTTCTGGGCTGAGCAGCTCGGGATCTCCTTCGACTCGCTTTCCGTGCGGGTGGAAGGGGATCTCGACGTCCGGGGGTTCTTCGGATTCGACGACACGGTGCGGCCGGGCTTCTCGGCGGTCCGTGTTCATGTCGCCGTCAGCGGCCCGGAGAGCGCCGAACGTTACCAGCAGCTCGCGGCGGCCGTGGACGAGCACTGCCCCGTCCTCGACCTGTTCAAGAACCCGGTGCAGGTGACCCGCACGGTGGACCCGCTCGGCTGACCAGCATCCGGTCATACCGTGTGCCCATTCCCCGATCCTGACCCGGCGCGGATGAGCACGAGCGAGCCCTCGAACCGGCGCTGCGCGCGCACCGCGCCGTGGCGGCCATCCCACGTGCCGTCGGCCAGGTCGCCGGCGCTTCCGTCAACGGCCCGCCCGGTCATGATCATCACGGTAGCGCCGCCGTATCACTCGGAAGCGACCCGATTCTGATTCCCCTGCAAATAGGGCAAGGCTCTGCCCGGAGCCATTGCCGGTCCTCCGACGCTGATACGCACGACCACCGGGCCTTCGCCGCCTCGCCCGGGCATCTCCTCGCGATGAAAGCGCTCGCAGCCCGGCCCCGCGAGCTGCCAGGCACGTCACCTGGGTATGACCGGCTATGTCAACCCACATCGGACTCGGGAGGGCAATCTAATTTGGTCCCGGCCTGGAAATAACCACATGCGATCGGCACCGTCCGCTGGTTAACGTCAGCTTTCGTGATCTATCAGGATCCGCTTGCCTATCTGCTCGGTCTCGAAGGCATCGCGCTACTGGATGCCTGGGCCGGGGACCACGACCGCGAATTCACCGAGACCCGGCTGGCCGAGATCCGGCGGCTGCTGGATGACGAGAAGCTGCGGGACCGTGGCGTGCTCGCCGGGCGCGTCAGCACCGTCACCGCCTACGAGCAGCATTCCGCCAGCTATGACGCGGAGGCGGGTGGCGGGCTGTTCGCTACCGACGAGCCGGTCGTGGCCGGGTACCTCAGCGGCCGGGAGCCTGGCGTCGCGCTGGACGCCGCATGCGGGACCGGCCGTTTCGCCGAGTTCCTCGCCAAGCGCGGGCATCAGGTCATCGGCGTCGACAGCTCACCGGACATGCTCGCCCACGCGCGGCGGCGTGTCCCAGCTGGCGAGTTCCACGTCGCTGAGCTGGACCGGCTGCCGCTGCCGGATGATTCGGTGGACGTCATCGTCTGCGCGCTCGCCCTCGTCCACGTCCCCCGCCTCCACCCGGTACTGGCCGAATTCGCTCGCGTGCTGCGCCCCGGCGGGGACCTGGTCATCTCGGACCTGCATCCCGAACTCGTCACCCGTGGCTCGGTGATCACAGCGCGCGGCCCGGCGGGCGAACCGTGCATCGTGGCCACCTACCGGCATCAGCTCGGCGACTACCTGCGGGCGGCACTGAGCCTCAGCCTGCAGGTAAGGCGGTGCGAGGAGCCAGGTGCTGCCCGGCCGAGCGGGCCGCTGCCCGAGCCCGCGACCGAGATCGGCGACTGGCGGGACTGGCCGTGGTCGCTGATGGACTACCTGCCGTCGGTGGCGCGAGCGGCCGGCGGCTGCCCGTCCCTGGTCATCTGGCACTTCCAGCTACCCGCCGCCTGAATCCGCTCTTGCCGAACCGCAGGGCGCCAGACACTCACAGTGCAGTCCCGTAGCCGCCGCATGTGGTCATCCCTGGGTCTCGCACCCTGCTGTCATCGCGACTCCGCACGTCGCAGGGGCGACGCGGGACTTCGCCGATGGCGAGTCCCACTTGCCTCCTGGCTGCCGCTGAAGCCCAGCCTGACGCGCACGGGCTGACGGGGACAGCTGGCCAGCTATAGTCACGCCAGCGCGCTGGGCTGGCTCAAGAGGTCCGGTCCGGCCCAGCGGGCTGGCTGGTCAGTGTGGGTGCCGAGGGTGATCCGGCGGGTCAGTGCCGGGGGTTATCAGTGTGGATTCGTAGGCAAGTACGACGGCCTGGACGCGATCGCGCAGCCCGAGCTTGGCGAGTATCCGGCCGACGTGGACCTTCACGGTGCCCGCGGACAGGTGCAGGCTGGCGGCGATTTCGCTGTTGGACATGCCCGCGGCGATAAGGGAGAAGACGTCTTGCTCGCGGCCGGTGAGGGCGCGGCGTATCTGCTCGGCGCGCCGGCCGCTGGATTGCTCGGGCTGTTGCGCAGCGAACTGGCGGATGAGGCGCCTGGTGGCGCCGGGCGCGAGGACGGCGTCGCCGGAGGCGATAGTGCGGATCGCGGCGACCAGGTCGTCGGGCTGGGTGTCTTTGAGCAGGAAGCCGCTGGCGCCTGCTCGCAGACCGGCGTAGACGTAGTCGTCTAGGTCGAAGGTGGTCAGGATCAGCACCTTCGACGGCAACCCGGCGGCGGCGATATCGCGGGTCGCCTCGATGCCGTCGCGGCCGGGCATCCGGACGTCCATGAGCACGACATCGGGGCGCAGCGCGGATGTCATGGACACCGCCGTGGTCCCGTCGCTGGCCTCACCGGCCACCTCGATGTCGGGTTCGGCGTCGAGAATCAGGCGGAAGCCTTTCCTGATCAGGGGATGGTCGTCGACCAGCAGCACGGTGATCATGACGCGGCCGCCGGATCGAGGTAGAGCCGGGCGGTGACCCGCCAGCCGTGCGGATGACCCGGGCCGAAATCGAGCTGGCCGCCGAACGCGCTGATGCGCTCGCGCATCCCGGTCAGGCCGCCGCCGGCGGTGCCGGGTTCTGCGCCGCGGCCAGCGCCATCGTCCTCGACATCCACGCGCACCTCGGCCGGTGTGAACTGCAGGCGGACCACTGCGCTCGCGCCCGGGCCGGCGTGCTTCATCGTATTCGTCAGAGCCTCCTGGACGAGGCGGAAGACTGCTAGCTGGGTAGCGGCCGGCAGGTCCGCACCGGTGCCGGTGAGTTCGTACCGCACTGGCAGGCCGGCGGCCCGGACCCGGCTGAGCAGATCGTCCAGATCGGCCAGGCCGGGCAGCGGCTGCCGCAGTTCCTGCCCGGAATCGGCCCGCAGCACGCCGAGCAGGCGGCGGGTCTCGGCGAGCGCCTGCCGGGCGGTGCCCGACACGTCCCGGATCGCGTCGGCTGCCTCGCCGGGCGCGCGGGTGACCGCGCGGAGCGCGCCGTCAGACAGCGCCACGATCACGGTCAGGTGGTGAGCCACGCTGTCGTGCATCTCTCGGGCGATGCGGGCCCGTTCCTCCGCCGCGGCCAGTGCACTGGTCTGGTCGCGCTCGAGCTCGAGCCGCCGCGCCCGGTCACGCAGCGCCGAGAGGTAGGCCCGGCGGGTACTCACGTACAGGCCCGCGACCAGGACAGCGGCCGTAAACCCGGCCGCGTCGGAGATCGCGACCGCCCAGTGACGCGTGCCGTCCTGGGCGATCACCAGGACCATGACGCCGACTGTGAGCACCGCTGCGGCCAGCGCCTCAGCCCGATGCATCGTGGCGGCGACCGTGTAGAGGCTGATCGCCAGCACGACCGGGAACAGCGCGCCCCGGTCCAGCCATTGCGCCAGGACGGCCGCGGCCAGGAGCGTCCACAGGAACACCGGTCCGGGCCACACCCGGCGCAACGGCAGCGCCGCGGCCGTCAGGACCGCGACGATCACGCCGACGGCCAGCGCCAGGTGAACGGGATGCGCCGTCTGGCCGAACGAGAAGGCGGCCAGGGATGCCGCGCCCGCGACGATCGCGCACCCGGAGTCAAACGCCCAGGATCGCCGCGGCCGCGTCCTCGGGTCCTCGGCCGGTTTCCAGAACGACACGCCGACATCATCGCAGTTCACGCGCCGGAACGCCGCGTCCGCCAGGCGGTCAGCCCGACCCTGGCGATCACCCACACACCCGCCACCCAACCGCAACCTTGCCCCGCCAGCACCTGCGCCGGCCAGGCCGGCTTCTCCGCGGCGGAGAAGCCGGCCTGAGGACAGGCGGCGGGTATTTACCGGCCATTAGGCGCCGTGTCTATGCGCGGGAGTTCCGGCGCCGATACGGCCCCTGATGCGTTCGCGAGAGCATTGCCGAAACGGGAAGGCATTTCGTTGGTCTCCCCGTTCTCGTCCTGGCCGCCAGCAGACGCCGGCCCAGGTCCGCCGTCCTGCGCCACGCGCTGGCTGGATGGCCGGGCCGCCGCCTGCCATGTCCGGGCCGCCAGGAGCACCATCGCCACTGCGAACGGCAGCATGAGCAAGATGACGAGGACAGGCCCGGCCGAGCTGACTTGCTGAGCGATCTCCAGGCCGATGGTGAACAGGACCGCCAGCCAGCGCGGCACGCTCCGGCCTCGCCACAGGGCAAACCCCATCAGAACCGGCGCGGCGAAGATTCCGACGAAATATAGGCCGGAGAACACGTCGTAGAACCCGGAATTGAAGGTTGTCACCAGGAAGCGCGCGGCCGCGTCCTGGGTCATGTGTGCCGTCGCAGCGGCGGCGAGGTTGACGCCGACCAGGACGTTGACCATGGCCCCGCAGAAGGCGCCGACCCCTCCGAGCAGCGCAGCTATCGTGGCGACCGCTGAGCCGCGGCCTCTGACCAGCGTGGCGATCGCCGCATACGAGACAGCCAGGGCCCCCAGAGCCAGAAGCGTGAGCGAGCCCGAGACGTACAGCTGAGCCGGGTGCAGGGCCGCGATGGGCAGCACCTTGAACGCGGTCGCCGTGGTCTGGATAACCGTGTCGGTGCCTTTGGGGTTAAGGCTCTCGGCGCTTATATAAAGCACGGCGGCGAGGGGCAGGAACAGCGCCAGCACCCGCTGGCGTATCCGGGCAGCGTGATCCACTGACTTCTCCAGTCTGCTAAAGGCCGATCGTCTCGGCAAGTTGAAGCCGCCTGACCACTACGACGCTACGGGCCCCGCCACCGGCGGGCATCTGCCTCGAGGTCACGCTTTCCCGGCGGCCTATGCCCCGAGGCATAGGCCCACTCGCGCGTCCGCGGCCCGGAGCCCGCAGCAGCTGGCGGGAGAGCCGGCTCAGCTGAATGGGCATGGTAGTGGCATCAGCCGGGCCGATGAGGGCGCGGGAATGAGGGTGAAATTTTCATCAACGGACCAATTCCTCAATGTCCTGAGCAGGGTTAATCAGAGCTGACAAGCGCACTGCTCTTGGAAGGACCTTCTTGTCTTTGTACGGTCCGGGTTAAGCGGATGTCTATGGCAATCAGGAAAGGGACTGGTGCCTGGCATCGGCTTCCGGTCAAGGAGGTAGGTCCGCGTGAAATTCCCGAGTTTGTGGGCTCCGCTCGATGCGGGTACCAGGCGGTCGCGGCTGCGCCGCCGTATCGCCACGCTGGTGCCCGTGCTGGCGCTCGGCCTGGGGCTGGTGGCGGCCACCGGCCCGCAGGCCAGCGCGGCGACGAGCTGTTCGGCGAGCTACGGTACGCCAAGCGAGTGGAGCGGCGGGTTTGTCGGCGGCGTCACCGTGACCAACACCGGCAGCAGCGCGCTTACCGGCTGGACGGTGACGTTTACCTTCGGCGGTGACCAGAAGGTGACCAGCGCGTGGAATGCCACGCTGACCCAGAGCATCGAGTACGTCACCGCGACCAGCATGAGCTACAACGGCTCGGTCGCGGCCGGTGCGAGCACGTCGTTCGGCTTCCAGGGCACCTGGGGCCACAGTGACGCCGCGCCCGCCAGCGTGACCTGCACCCCGGGCACCACCGTCACGCCGGCCATCGTCACGAGTTCCACCTCCCTGCCGGTGATGCAGGGGTTTACCGGCACTTTCGGCGTCGCGCTCTCGGCGGCGCCGAGTTCCAGCGTCACCATCTTGGCGGCCCGCGCCTCGGGTAACAGCGGCCTGTCGGTGAGTTCCGGTTCCAGCCTCACCTTCACTCCCGCTAACTGGAACACGGTGCAGAACGTCACGATCGCCGCGGACTCCACCAGCACCGGCGCGGCCGCGTTCACCGTCAGCGCCACCGGCTACACCGCCGCCACCGTGACCCCCACCGAAATCGCCAGCAGCGCTCCGCCGCAGCTGCACGTGTCCGGCAATGAGCTGGTTGACGCCAGCGGCAGCCAGGTCATCCTGCACGGGATGGACCGTTCCGGCGCCGAGTATGCCTGCGTGCAGGGCTGGGGCTTCTTCGATGGACCGGTCAACGAGGCGTCGATCCTCGCCATGAAGAGCTGGACCAAGGTCACGGCGGTGCGGGTGCCGCTGAACGAGGCCTGCTGGAACGGAGAATCCTATGTAAACCCGACCTACGCGGGGGCCAACTACATCAACGCGATCAAGGCCTACGTCAGCCTGCTGAACGCCAACGGAATCGTGGCCATCCTAGATCTGCACTGGACCGACGGGCTGTATACCGGGAACTCGTCCGGCTGCTCATCCGCGCAGGCCACCTGCCAGAAGCCCATGCCCGACGCGGCGCAGGCGATCCCGTTCTGGACGTCGGTCGCGAACACCTTCAAGGGCAATGACGCGGTCATCTTCGACCTGTTCAACGAGCCCTACGCGTCGCGGGCCACCGGCAGCACGGCCACCGGCTGGACCTGCTGGCTGAGCGGCGGCACCTGCCCGGGTATCTCCTACCCAGTGGCCGGCATGCAGTCGATGGTCAACGCGGTCCGTTCCACCGGCGCGGCCAACGTCCTCATGCTCGGCGGTGAGGAGTACTCCAACGACCTGACCGACTGGCTCACCTATGAGCCCACCGATCCCGACCACAACCTGGTCGCCTCCTGGCATTCCTACAACTTCAACACCTGCTCCACCCAGTCCTGCTGGACCAGCCAGGTCGCCCCAGTGATCGCGGCCGTCCCGGTGATTGTCGGCGAGATTGGCGAGAATGACTGCGGCGGCAGCTACATGGATTCGCTGACGAGCTGGCTCAACTCAGAGAACACCGGCTATCTGGCCTGGACATGGGATGCCTGGGGCAGTTGTCCCGGGGTCCTCATCACCGACTACGCCGGCGACGCGACCCCATACGGCGCCGCCTTCAAGGCGATCCTGCAGGCACTTCCTTAAACGCAAACCATGGCACGTGGATCGCCGCTGTCGATGAGAGTGAGGTTCACCGCCAGGCCGGGCCCCGCTGTCGGCCTAGGGTATCCCGCGCCGGGACTTCCGGTGGTGCCTGTGCACCACCGGAAGTCCCGGTGAGATAGCGAGAAGTGCCCGCAATGGCCTGCCCGTCGCGCACCTCGGAAGGACGATCACCAGCGAGGACGCAAGGCGGCTGGAGGACTGAGATCAGTGACCGTCCTGCTCCACTGCAGCGGCATCACGGCGAATCCTGATGTAGGTCACTTCTGCTATTGACGCCTCCATTGTTAGCGCTCACTATGGTCGCAATCCCCGATCACCCCAACTGCTCCGCAGCCGGCCAGAATGTGACCGGTCACATGTGACCGGTCACATGCCAGACCGTTCACACGCTGTGCAGTCGGGTTGCCATCGAGGATGACCACGCACGGGACGGCTGTAGCGCTGCGGGAGGCCAATCAGCCGCACCCGGCCCATCGAGCGGCGCCACACCCAGGTGGCGCCGGACCGAGGAGGAGTCGATGAGGACTTTAACCAGACCCAGCCGCCTCGCGGTGGCGGCCGCCATGATCCTGGCGCTGGCCATCCCGCTGCTCAGGCCCGGCGAGGCCCACGCGGCCGAGTCGCTGAGCGTGAACCTTGCTTCCGTAACGGGGGCCGCGAAAAGCGTTGGCGAGGGTTTCCTCTACGGGGTGAGCCAGGCTGGCACGGGACCATCGGACCAGTTCCTGGAGCCGCTCGGCATCACCGGGTATCGCGGCGGCGGGCACGCGTCCTCGGGCTGGATCGGAGACGGGTACGCGTACGGTTCCGGCACCCAGGCGGATGTCGCCGAGGTGATCGCCCAGGCTAGGCGGTTCACCGGGTCGCCCTATCACGCGCAGTACCAGGTGATCCTGAGTGACGTCTATGGTGCGGACGGATCGCAGCCGTCCAACACGACGTGGCCATGCACCGGCGGGAACTGCTCGAACTGGGTCAGCATGGTCGAGTCCGTGGTGGACGCGATCAAGGCCGCCGGGGTCACGGTTACGTACGACATCTGGAATGAACCGGACGAGCCGATCTTCTGGGCGCCGGGCATGGACTCCACCCAGTACTTCGAGATGTGGAACTCCGCCATGCGGGAGATCCGGAGCATTGACCCCAGCGCGCTCACCGTCGGGCCGTCGCTCGCCGCCACGCCGGGGCAGAACACCAGCGAGTGGCAGACGTGGCTCGCGACCGTCAAGGCCGACGGGACACTGCCCAACGAGATCAGCGACCACCTCGAGGGGAACGGGGACGACCCGGTAGCCGTGGGGCAGTCCATCGACAGCGACCTGAGTTCTAACGGCATCTCGTCCATCCCGCTGTCGGCGAACGAGTTCCTGCCCCAGGGCCAGCAGACCGCCGGCCAGTCGGCCTGGTACCTCGCGCGCTTCGCCCAGTCCGGATACACCAACGCGATGCGCGGCAACTGGGCCTGCTGCGAGACACCGGACCTGGGCGGGGTCATCGCCTCCAACGGCAGCGGCGGATATTCGTACACCGGCCAGTGGTGGACATTCCGCACCTACGCCGACCTCACCGGTTCCCTGGTCCCCACCTCCGGTGAGGTGGGGACCACCGCGATCTCCGCGGCCGAGGACAGCTCGAATCGGCGGGCCGTCGCCATCATCGGGGACGAGAACGGGTACACGGGCGCCGCGAGCGTGACCTTCAGCGGGTTGTCGTCGGTGCCGTGGCTCGCGAACAGCGGGAATGTCAATGTCACCGTGTACCGGATCCCGGACTCCTCGCCGCTCAACTCGCCGCTCGTGGTCTCCAGCGAGATCGAGAGCACGTCGAGTGGCTCCATTACCGTGCCCATCACCTTCGAGTCCTCGCACGACGCGTTCGCGATCTACCTGACGCCAGGATTCTCGGCCGGGTTCAGCAGCACCCTCGTCAACCAGGGCAGCGGCCGGTGCATGGATGAGAACGACTGGACCACCGTGGCCGCCGCGCAGTTCCTGCAGTGGACCTGCAACGGCGGGACAAACCAGGAGTACGCTTTCGTCCCCGTCTCCGCCGGGAGCACTACGTACTACATCCATCCAATGACCCCGGACTATTGCCTGGACGTCTCCGGCGCTTCGACAGCGAGCGGTGCGGCGATCGATCAATGGCCTTGTAATTACCACAGCAACGAGCAGTTCACGCTCAAGGTGGTGAGCAGCGGCGTCTACCAGGTAGTCGCGGTGAATTCCGGATTGTGCGTGGCACCGTCCGGTGACTCCACGGCCAATGCCGCTTCCCTGGTCCAGGTCTCCTGCACGAGCGCGAGCACCCGGACATGGGGAATCCAGTAGTCCAGGTTCGCTGAGGCCCGTGGCCAGCCGCCGTACGCCTGCGACCGGCGGCTGGCCACCAGCACCCCCACGCTAGGCGCGCAGCTCCCGGCGCGCCTGGTGACGGCTGCGGCGCCGCTCTTCGCGCCGGAAGTAGTGCCACTCCCGGCTCCCAAAGACGCCGCCGTAACACCACCAGAAGTAGTCGGCAGCGCGCCAGTAACAGCCGCTTGGGCGGAGGCCCCGCGACGCGCTGCCGGCGGTGATCTCGTCCGGCAGCGTGCACGGCCCCCACCGATGATCATGCACGGGCACGCAGGTCACCATCGGCGCGTCGGCGATCCGCACCCACCAGGGCCGGGTCTTGTCGGTCTTGCTCACACGGTCGCCTTCCGGCTCCGTGACGCCCCGGGCTGGGGCTGTCAACAGACCGGATGCACCGTGATCACCTCCGACTTCGCGCACGATATACCGGGACCGAAAGCGCGCGTTGCCGCTCAGAGAACCTCATTGCGACGCTACCGCCAGCCGCAGGAGAACGCGAATGACGAGACCGCACTGGCAGCTCCTCGCGGCCATAGCCGGCGTTGCCGCAACCGATGGCAAACACGGATGCCGACCGCGCCACTCAATCTGAGGCACCCAGGTCAGAGGTCCCTGCACAGCCCGGTCTCCCGCCCAGCCGACGGCGCGGTGGCCGGCCTGCCGGGTACCGGCCGTCCGCGGCTGCTTCAGGGACTCCGGTCCCGCGCGACCACCATCTCGCTGGCCCGGTCGCTGGAGGTCAGCCCCTGGCGGTCTCCCAGCACCTCGCTGCCTTGGCCGCTGCGGCCTGGCGACCGCACCCGCTCGGGCCGCGACGTGCTCGGCCAGACCAGTGACCTCGGCCTGGCCTTCCTCGACGTCGCCCCGATCTAACGGCCGCCGGGCAGGGTGAACGCGTAGACCGTGCCGGTGATATTGCTGGGCACGCAGTACTGGTCGGGGCCGTACCCGCCGGGGCAGAGTGTGGCGCGGTCGTACCCGGCGCCCCAGTACACGGTCCCCCCTACGACCGCTGCGCCGCCCGAGACCGAACCGCTGCCGGCGAAGCTCCACAGGATCGTTCCGGTGTTCGCGTCGAGCGCGTACATGTCGGTGCCGGTTTCCGCGGTGGAGCCCGCGTAGACCACCCCGTTGGCTATCGTCACATAGCCCATGTCGGCCGCCCCCCTGGGATCGGCGTCCTGCCAGAGGATCTTGCCGGTCGCCGCGTCCAGCTTCGCCCAGGAGCCGCCGTCGATCGTGGACGTGTGCCCGTCGGCCGAGGTGATCTGGTAGGGCGTGCCCAAGGCGTCGCTGACCGCGGCGTAGACGTATCTGCCGTCGGTGGCCGAGCCCCAGAGGATGCCGCCGAGTCCGCTGCCGGGGCCGACCAGTGTGTGCCAGACGACCGCCCCGGTACGGGGATCGAGGGCCCAGTACTCTCCGCTCTTCTGACCTGCCCCCACCAGTTCCCGGCCAGAGGGGAGGCGGATCAGGTTCGGTCCGCTGCCGAAGTCGAAGTCGGGACCGCAGGTGGGACTCGGCTGCACGTCGCAGACCTCGGTGTACACGTCGCTGGTCAGCGTGGGCCTGGACCAGCGGATCGCGCCAGTTGTGAGGTCCAGGGCCAGCACGGAGTCGAAGTGGTCGTCGGTCGCGGGTGGCGTGCATCCCGTCTGCGTGGGAAGGGTGCAGACGCCGGCCGGCAGCGAGTAGTTGTCGCCGGTCGCCACGTACAGCATGTTCTTCGCGGGGTCGATCGCCGGAGTGCTGCCCCAGACCGCGGCGCCGCTGTAGCCGACGGGGACGGTGTAGGTCTTCCACAGCAGTCGCCCGGTCGTGGCGTTCAGTGCGACGACGCTGCCGCGGAAGGTGCAGCACTGATAGCCGGGCTCGAGCGCCAGGCCCTCCTCATAGGAGGAGACCCCCATGTAGGCAACACCCCGGTAGACCACAGGCGAGCTAGTCGCCCAGGCTGCGATATGCGTGTCGACCGCGGTGCTCCACAGCAGGGCGCCCGTATGCCTGTTCACCGCTACGACGGACATTCCCTTTTCTGAGGCGTTGCTGGCCCCGAAGATGAGCTCGTCGCCGAAGACCGCCGGGCTGACGCGCGAGGCGGCGGGATACCCGACGTAAGACGTGACATCACGCGACCAGAGCACCCGCCCGGTGCGGGCGTCTGCGGCCCACAGTTTGCCGCCGTTGTCGGAGAAGTAGACGGTACCGTCGTCCACCGTGGGCGTGGTCACCACGCCACCCGCCGCCGTAATGGACCAGGCGGTGGTCAGCTTCGAGACGTTCCGCGGGCCGATGACATGCTCATCCGACGCGTCCCTGGTGTTACCGAGTCGTGCCCGGCCGTCGGCCACCACCCACCGTTTCCTGCGGACGCCCCGCTCCCTGCGGGTATCACGTTGGCGCTCGCCGCGCTGGCCCCGGCGAGAACAATCGCGATAGCTGCAACGATGAATAAGTACCCGACCCGCTTTGGCCCCATGGCCCGATCCTCCCGTCGTCGGCCCCCTCACCTACTCTTGACACCTGTATCGCCCAAGTCAACGCTTCGTGGCAACGCGACGGCCCTGGCACCTCGGCCTGGACGGACTGCGCTGCGGAGAGCGCGGAGTCCAGGCGTGCGCGCTGCCCGGGCGATTGCCCCTGCCGCTCGTACGGCAGGAGGACGGCCTCGGGCTTGCGGTGCGAACCGAAGGCGACCGGCGCCGCCACGTAACTGGTGTACTGAAACTTGTCCAACTTTTGCGCGGCTGGGAGTGCGCGACACACGCCCTCCGGCATGACCGGTCGTCCGGTTACGGACATCCCAGAGTCGAGGCGGATCCTGCCGCCGGGCTGTAGCCTCACCGATCAGCGGTAGGTCCTAGCCGATGGTGCCCGCGTCACAATAACTAGCCGCGACTGGTCCTTAAATGGCCAGAATGGGGTGGCTCTTTCCCTCGGCTCACTAGACTTCCTTGCCGTGGCGGAGCCCAAGCAACGACCCAGAGGCAGGCGGCGGGGCTGGCTTATCTACTGGACGTTACTCGGCGTCGCCGTACTGGCGCTGGGCGGCGGAGTGGCTATCGTCCTCGCAACAGGCAGGGCCTTTACCGAGCCGTCCACGAGCATGGCCAACACCGTCAGGCCCGGAGACGTCGTCGTTGTCGCCCACACCACCCAGGTCCGCCGGGGTGACGTGCTCGTTGTGCAGCAGACGGTGCCCACTCCCGGGAATTACCTCAAGCGGGTCATCGGGCTGCCGGGCGATCACGTCGCATGCTGTGATGCCCGTGGCCGCATCACGGTCAACGGGAAGCCACTCGACGAGCTGTACCTGTATCCGGGAGATGCCCCGTCCGAAGTGCGGTTCAAGGTCACGGTGCCGAAGGGGCATCTGTGGCTGCTCGGGGATCACCGGCGGGTCTCCTATGATTCACGAGGACTCGGCCCGCTCACCGTACGGGTAGCTGGCCGGGCGGTTCTCGTATTGCGGGGCGGCCACCCCTTTCTCCTGCAAACGCCACAGACGTTTGTCGCGGATGGCCTCGCGCCAGCCAGCGAGGGGACACCGCCAGCCCTAATCGGAGCAGCGGCCGCCATTCTGGCGTGGCTGCTTCTCATCGCGCTCGTGATCATCGGCGTCGTCTGTTACGTAATTGGCAGAATCCACCGGCACCGGAAGCGGGACCGCTCATCAGCGGCCATATATCAGCCGGCCATGCGTCCGCCATCACAGGAGTAGGCTCGCCAGATCCCGGGTGCCCGAGCCCAAATATCCTGCCGGACCCCGCCGCGCGCCGTATGCGGCAAATGAGGACGCCGTTGATCGGTATGGCGGGCCAGGTCATGTGCGGAAGGCTGGACACTGCTCGGGTTTCCGAGGACCGGAGCTGAACGGCGGAGATGCAGTGAGCTTACTGCGGCGGATCATGGAAGACCTGCGCCGGGGAGAGAACATCGATGCGTATGTCACGGTGATCGCAGCGATCGTACTGTCAGTGCTCAACGTGCTGGACGTCCTGCCAGCAGGCAGCCTGTCCGGGGTCATCCTGGGAGTGCTCGCACTTCTGGCGATCGGAACCCTGGTTACCCGCACCAGGCTCGAGGCGATGTCCGACGGCGCGGATCATACGCATCTGCCACGGTTTCCCGACACGTACGGGCCCGGATACCAAGCCGCCCTGGACGGCGAGGGAGACCTTTACCTGCAGGGTGTTTCCCTGACCAGGACCATCACGGGGCTGTCCACACGCGCGTCCACCTCCAGGTGATCCTGACAAATAGCCAACGCTCGGCCTCGCACCCACGGCGGCATGTGCGGATGCCGTGGGCGGGCTGCCAGGCGGGATAAGAGAGATCTGGCTGTGAGCGGCTTTTGCCCCCGGTATCGGCGCTGACCTGCCAGGGTTAGCCCATGCGCTGGATTGACAGGCTGAGCAAGGATCAGCGGGTCGTCGTTGTCGTCGCCCTCGGGCTTGCGCTCGGCGCCGTGGCCAGCTGGCTGACCAGCCTGGGAACGAGATTTGGGTGGTATGCGTACGCGCCGCTGACCGGGCAGGCGTTCCAGCCGCAGGGCATCGGCGAGCCGGGCTGGCTTCGCCTGATCATCTGGCTGGCAGCGATCAGCCTGTGGGCGTTCATCTCGGTGAGAGCGCTGCGGCCATCCCGGGGACACACCGCCCCGCAATGAGCGCTCATCCACACCACACTCGGCGGCCAGATCCGGATGGATTTGCAGGGCTGCGAGATCATCGGAGTCGAGGTATACCGGCGCTCCCATCCGCCCGATTCTGCATTGTGTACACGCCGTCAGGTTGCCCCGCAGATCAGCGCATAATGTTGGTCAGTGCGCCGGAGTCCATGGGCGGCTGTCGAGCCAGAGCGCCCAGGGCTCTATCGCGCCGATCCGCAGCAGTCCGGCCGAAGACCAGGGATCTCCAGCCAGGCGCGCCTCAATTTCGTTCTCATCTGCGGCCTCGACGACGTGCAGGGTCTGCTCGCCCTCGCCGACCGGGCCGCCGAGAATAATAAACCCATCTTCGACCAGCCCATCCATGAATGCCGCATGCTGATCCCAGGCGTCTTGGTCCCGGATCTGACGCGAAGGGTCCCACCCCGGGCCGTGGACCAGCCTCACCGCGAAATTGGCCATGGCCAGAGGGTACGGGCCGCTACCGACACTCGACCCGCTTCCGCGGGGCTCTACACCAGCAGTCTGAATGAGGTGTACTAAGGATCTTGGACAGTAACTCTCGACTGAGAGGATCTGTTCATGACGGAACATCGCCGGAAGTTCAGCCCGCAGTTCACGGCTGAGGCGGTGCAGATGGTGATCTGGACCGGCAAGCTGATCGCTGAGGTTGCCCGCGATCTGGGGATACATGACGGGACCCGGGCAACGGGGTCAATGCCTGGCATGCGAGCATCCCGAGCCCGACCAAGCCCTGAGTCCTGTGGAGCGAGCACGCGTGAAGGAACTCGAGGAGGAGAACCGCCGGCTGCGGATAGAGAACGAGTTCCTGAAAAAGCAGCGGTCTTCTTCGCGCGGACGCACCCGTAGCCGAGCGCTGCGCGGTGATCGAGGCGGAGAAGGCCAATTACAAGATCTCGTGGATGTGCGTACTGCTGCGCGTGCCGTGCAGGCGGCCGGCTGTTTGCCATACAAGCGGCCGGGCCGCGGGCGTTTCTGCCCGTTAGGCGGGTCGTCCCGCTTCGCCAGGATTCGCGGCCCGGGATGTGTGATAAACAATGACCGGCGGTAGTCACCCCAATGGGCGGAGGGCACCATGGCTGACGTATCTTCGGGGGCTGGCGGGTCGCTGCAGGTCCGCCGGAGCACGCTCCGGCAGGCCGCCGAGCAGGCGGGCCAGATCTCCCAGGCAGTAGCCGTGTTAGCTGCCGATGTGCCGGCGGCGTGTTCGCCGGCGGCGGCGGCGCATCCGGGCTGGCGGTTCGGCGGGGCGTTGCTGGCGTTGGTGCCGGCCTGGGAAGTTCGTCTGCGCGGGCAGTCGTCGGCCGTGTCGGCGGCGGGCGGGAAGCTGGCCAGGTCGGCTGATACGTATGCCGGGGTGGAGAACGACCTGGTGGCGCGCGCCCAGGCGATCTACGCCAGGCCGGTCGGCTGACGGCGGGGGAGGCGGCGCGGGTTCATGGTGGACGTGGCGGCGTTACGGTCGGCACAGCCTGACCTGCTGGAGAGGGCCGCCGGTGAGTGGCAGATGCTAGGCGGCCGGGCAGGCAGCCAGGTGACGGCGCTGCGCGGTGAGGTGATGCGGCCGCTGTTCGGGGCCGGTGAGTGGACGGGGATGGCGGCGGACGCGGCCAGCGCGAGCCTCGGCAGCTTGTCGGGGCAGCTGTCGGTCACCGGGGAGTATGCGGCGGCTATGGCCTCGTTGCTGCGGGATGCGGCGAGCGGGATCGGGGATGCGCAGTCTGTGCTGCGGGCGGCTGAGAACCTGGCGGCCCGCAGCAAGCTGACCATCGGGGCGGACGGGAGCGTGTCGGCTGGCCGGCCCCGCCGCTGCTTGGGGGGCCGGAACCAGCGTCGCTGCTCGCCGCGGCACCATCTGGTGCGGCCGGGGAGATAGCTGATCTGGTCGCCCGCGCGCTCACCGTGGCGGACGAGGTGGACGCGCAGATCACCGCCAGGCTCGTAGAGCTGGGGAAATTCGCCGGGGCCAGCCCGGCGGCGGCCTCGCAATTGCGGGGCGCTGACCGGCTCGCTGGGTCGTTCGACCGTGCGATGCTGCCGGAGGGGGCCAGCCCGGCCGAGGCCAGCCAGTGGTGGGCGGCGCTGAGCGCTGGGCAGCGGCAGCGGGTCACCGGCGAATTCCCGTCCCAGATCGGCTGGCTGGACGGCCTTCCGGCGCAGGCCAGGAACCAGGCCAACGAGATCGTCATGACCGGCGAGAAAAAGCAGCTGCAAGACCAGCTCGCCTCGCTGCAGGCGCACCCGCCGCCGCAGTACGAGGAAGCAGGGGTAGACGCGCGGTTCGGGCCGCAGGTCAGCCCAGCATGGACGCAATGGCAGGCCAAGGTGTCGGGCATCGAGACGGAGCTGGCCGGGATCGCTTCGGTGGAGAACGGCATCGATCTTGCCAGCCAGAAGGCTGGCCAAGACAACGTCTTCCTGCTCGGCTTCAGCACCAGCGGCAACGGCCGTGCCATCGTCGCGGTAGGCAACCCCGACACGGCCGCCAACACCGTCACCTACGTGCCAGGCGTCGGCTCAAAACTCACCGGGGCGAGCGGCGACATCAACCGCGCCACAACACTGTGGCAAGCGGCGGAGAAGCTGGACCCGGGGCAGAGCGCCTCGTCGATTTACTGGCTCGGTTACAACGCCCCGCAGCTCGGCGTGGGCCAGGGCCTGCACAACCTGGACGTGGCCTCGTCCGGTGACGCGGTCACCGGGGGGCAGTCGCTGGCCCGTTTCGAGTCCGGGCTGCAGGCCGCACATCTACCCGGCATGCCAGCTCACGCGGTAGTCCTCGGTCACAGCTACGGGACGCTGGTGGCAGGCGAAGCCGCGGCCCACGACGGCATGCACCCCGGCGACATGATCTTCGTTGGCAGCCCCGGGGTCGGTGTCAGCCACGCCGCTCAGCTTGGCATCACCCCGGCTCACGTGTGGGCTGGGGCGAACTCTCATGACCCGGTGCCCGACCTGCCACCGCTCCCGCTGAACCCGCTGAACCCGATGAGCCCGCTGAATCCGCTGAACGTGCTCGACCCCCTGAATCTGCCGGTGAACGCGCTGAACCCGCTGAACCCGGCGAACGTGCTCAGCGGCAACGCGAGCCACTTCGGCACCAACCCGGCCAGCCCCGCGTTCGGCGGGCAGGTCTTCAACGCCGACATCGACCCCAGCCGGTCCTTTTCCGGCCTCAACTTCAGCGCCCACTCCTCCTACTGGGATCCGAACTCATGGTCGCTGATCAACATGGCGCATATCGTGGACGGCCAGTACAGCAAGGTGCTGCTCCAGTGACCGGCCCCCGCGTCGCCGCGTCCGGTCACCCATCCTGGCCCCCTCCCCGGGCCCGGCGTCTTGTGAACCGGGGCGCACGGATGAGGAACCGGATGGGCAGCGCATCGTTTCGGCCCGCCCGGCTCTGCGGCGCCGTGGCCGCGGCGGTCCTGGCTGGGCTGGTCATGTCCGGGTGCTCGGGAGGCAACCCTGTGTCCAAGCCGACGATGACCCAGCA
The DNA here is from genome assembly GCA_963822825.1 of uncultured Actinomycetes bacterium. GTDB lineage: Bacteria > Actinomycetota > Actinomycetes > Streptosporangiales > Streptosporangiaceae > JAWWPY01. The sequence continues at coordinate 177,362 of CAWGIW010000003.1, forward strand.
GCATGCCACCGCGCGGGCGGAGCAGATCCTGCGTGAGACAGCGGCTGCCATCACACCGCGGCCGGTGCTCGAGATCTATCAGCCCGGATCAGGGCCTGGGCCGTGCCTGGTCAACCCGAACGACACCAGCGACACGCGCGTGCAGGTGGGACTCACCTACTGGCTGCGCGGCATCTCTACAGCAGACAACGCGAGCGTCGGTCAGCAGATCCTGCGCTACTGGAAGCACAAGGGCTACGGGATCTCCGGCACACATGGCATAGGAACGGATTCCCCCGAGATCGCCGGCGTAGTAACGCCAGACGACTTCTTGCTCTCCCTGGACATAAGCGCCAACGGCGCTCTCTCGATCGGGGCGTCCTCGCCGTGTGTCTGGCCGAAAGGCACGCCGCCGCCGAGCTGATCAGCTTCTCAGTAGTGGCTGAGGCGCCAGATCCCTTCACAAGTGCGGGACCGTCCACACCGGACGGTTATCACACCGATCGAGAAGTGCAGCTCACGGGGGATCGCCTTCGTGTCATTCTTTCCGCTGGGCTGCCAGAAACGCGCTGCCCCGATCCGGTCAGTCTCTCCTTCCTCTCGCGGCACGGCTATGGTTCCCAGGTGACTCGGATCGGTTTCATAGGTGTGGGACATATGGGCATGCCCATGTGCGTGAACCTCATCCAGGCCGGATACGAGGTCATTGCCGGGGATCTGCGCGGTGAGCTCGAAAGCGTGGTGGCCGGGTGCGGAGCGCAGTGGGGCGGTACGGCGGCGGAGGTGGCCGCCGAAGCGGATGTCCTCATCACGATGCTGCCTGGCCCCGGTGAAGTCCATGAGGTGATGGCCGGCCGGGGAGGCGCGCTGGCCGCCCTGCCGGCCACGGCGACGTGGATCGACATGTCCACCAGCTCGCCTGCCGTCGGGCGGGTACTGGCCGCGGCTGCGGGCGCTCGCGGCATCGGCGTGCTGGAGGCGCCGGTCGGCGGGGGCGTGGCGGCCGCCCGGGCCGGCACGCTGCAGCTGTTCGTGGGCGGTGATCTCGCTCTTGCCGAACGTCACCGCGCGTTGCTGGAGGTGCTGGCCGATCCGCAGCGCATCACGCACGTCGGCGGCCACGGTGCCGGGTATATAACCAAGCTGCTGGTCAACCTGCTGTGGTTCGGCCAGGCCGTCGCGACCGCCGAGGCCCTGCTGCTGGCCCGGCGCGCCGGGATCGACCTCGAGGTAGTGCGCCAGGCGCTGTCGGCCAGCGCCGCGTCCAGCGCTTTCATCCGCCACGACCTCGGTGCGCTGCTAGACGGCGACTACCTGGCCACCTTCGGGCTGGACCGCTGCTGCGAGGAACTCACGACGGTAACCACCCTGGCCCGCGACTATGACGTGCCCTTCGAGCTATCAGCGCTCGTGGAACGAACCCACCGGCGTGCACTGAGCCGCTACGGGCCGGTCAACGGGGAACTCCTCGCCATTGCCTTGCTGGAAGAAGAAGCCGGCATCCGGCTACGCCACGGGCCAGCCTGATACCCCAAACGAGACGCTCCAGCTTCAGTCATCTGCTGTCTGCGTCGGCCGCAACCCGGACGGCTCGCCCGTTCCGGGTATCAGCCCTCCGATGGCTGCCCCTTCGCCGCGGCCGCCCCGCCGGTTAGGTGATGACGTCGTCGACGGTGACGTTGACGGTGATGTCCTGGAGCCCGACCTTGGCTCGTAGTTCGGTGATGGCTCGCTGCTGGACTTCGCGGGCGACCGCGTCGAGCCGGTTGCCGTATTGGACGGCGATTGCGAGGTCGACCACGGCGGTGCGCCCGAGGACGCCGACTGCAGCATGGGGGTGGCGGTGTCTCAGGGTTGCGTTTTCGGCTACGTCTGCAGCTTTGCTGTAGGTGCTGCGGCCGAAGGCGACTCGGACGCCGGGGACGTTGCGGGCGGCTTCGCGCGCGATCCTGGCTACTACGCGGGCGGCGATGCGGATGGCTCCGCTGTCGCTGAGCTGAAGGGTGTACCAGACGTCGGCGATGAGTTTGCGGATCTGGCTCGCTACTGCGGTCTTCAGGGTCGCGGGAACGGCAACGTGTTCGGCGGCGAGGGTGTGCACGGGTTGCCAGATCCGGCTGAATTCCTGTAGTGCGGCTTGGCAGAAAACGCAGCTGCGTTGGTGCTCAGTAAGCTGGCCTGCGTTCCCGTCGGCGGCTTGTTCGAGCAGTTCATCGACGTCCGCGCCGCAGGCGAGGTGGCTGATCGGGCCGCTGAGAAGCTGGCGGACCTCGTGGATCGGCTGGTCAGGATCCGTCATTCCCCGGTCACCTCCACTCCTCGAGCGTCTGACTCAGTGTGCGCCTTCCCCGGAACAGGTGGCTACGGACAGCCGGGATGCTGCTCCCGGTGATGCGGGCAATCTCGGCGTTGGACAGTCCTTCGAAATGGTGCAAGACGATCGCTATGCGCTGCGGCGGTGGCAGGGCGGTGACGGCATCGGTGACAGCGTCGACGGTCAGGTCGCGTTCCATGTGCTGGCCGGGCTCGTCGCCCGCGTCCTTGACGTCGCCGAGCAGGTCGAGGGATTCGGTGGCTCGCGTCCGGGTGATCCGGTTCAGCGCCCGGCGGGTGACGATCTGGTACAGCCAGGTGGAGAAGCTGGAATCCGCCTTGAACCGGGGGAGTTGCTGCCAGGCCGTGACGAGCGCTTCCTGGGCGACATCCTCAGCGTCGTGATGGTTGCCGAGCAGCCGCAACGCGACACGGTAAGCCAGCTGGCCGTACCGGTCGACGAGTTCGGCGTAGGCGTCGACGTAGCCTTCCTGGGCACGCCGGACGAGGTAGCCGTCCTCGACGTCTGCTCCCACCGCCGCTCCCGGGCCTGAAGGTCTTGCCTGTCCCGGCTCAGCCGGGCGACCTATCCGGTCCGGCTGCGGCCGCCGAGACCGGGGTCCGTGCGGCACTTCCCGGCCGTGCTGGCGTCTCCTTCCCGGGGATCGGCAAATGATGTGCGACGTTTCCGGCCGGAGTGTGTCTAACAGTGCAGAGCAGGTCGAGACCACCGTGCCGGCGCAATGCGGCCGATACCTTCGCCGCTCGCTATGCCTCGACAGAGAGAGTGCTTCCTGATGACCCAGACAAGCTCCGCACCGTCGGCCAAGCCGGCTACCAGGATCAGCGACACCAGCCCGGTCAGCACCGACAGCCTGTCAACTGACGATGGCAAGATCAGCGTGGCGCAGGGTGTCGTGCAGAAGATCGCCGGGATTGCCTGCCGGGAGATCAGCGGCGTGCACGCCATGGGTGCCTCGACCAGCCGCGCGTTCGGCGCGGTCCGTGAGCGGATCCCCGGCAGCTCGGGCCCGAACGTCGCGCAGGGCGTGGGCGTGGAGGTTGGGGAGACCCAGGCCGCGATCGACCTGGACATCGTCGTGGAGTACGGCGTCAGCATCGCTGATCTGGGCAGGAGCATCCAGCGCAACGTCAAGCAGGCCGTTGAGCGGATGACGGGCCTGGATGTCGTGGAAGTCAACATCAACGTCGATGACCTCTACATGCCGGGCAGCGATAACCAGGATGACGCGCCGTCGCGCGTGTCATGACCGAGCCCGTCCCTCCCGCGGGAAGCCCTCTGGTGTCGGCTGTGGTCGATGGAGTCGACCTTGACGCCGTCGCCGCAGCGGCCCGCAGCTGCCCGGCAGTCGATGATCTTTGCCCGGGTCCCTGGGGCGGCGTGGTGACCTACCTGCCGGGGCGGCAGGTAGCCGGGGTGCGCGTGGCCTCCGATCATGTGGTGATCTCCGTTCGCGGGCGGTGGGGGGTTCCGTTCAGCGAACTGGCACGCCAGGTCCGGGCGGCTGTCACGCGGCTGGTCGCGCCGCGACGGGTAGACCTTGTGATAGCCGACCTGACCGGACCCGCTGGGGACGTTCCGGCTGGCGTGCAGCGTGATGAGGTGAGTTCGTGGACGACGAGCAGTCCCGCCGGCGTGCCCGGCGCGAGTTCATCCGCGCCCATCACCCCGACCACGGTGGTGACCCCGTCGCCTTCGCCACTGGGCCTAGCGGCTCTCGACCGGCTCCCAGCTGCCAGGCCGCCCGCGCGAGTGGTGGCGGTGGCCGACACGCCGTTGCTGGTGAGTGTGCTGACGGCGCTAATGCGCCGGTTCGGCTGGCGCCGGCCGGCGCCGCGGGTGAGGTAAGTCCTTCGTTGATTTGTGAATGTGAGATGACATGACACGTACCACTCTCGGCGTTGTGATCGGGCTCGCGCTCGGCCTGGCCTTGGCGTTCGGCAGCTTCGGGCAGATGCTCATCGTGGCCCTGTTCGCCGTGATCGGCTTCGTCGTCGCGAAGGTACTGGACGGCGACCTGGACCTGAGCCCCTACCTGTCGCGCCGGCGCAACGAACGATGACAACCGACACGACCCTGCGCTCGCTCGCTCCGGGCTCCAAGGTCGGCCGGGCCGAGCTGGGCATGATCAGCATCAACGACCGGGTCGTGCAGAAGATGGCCGCCTGTGCCGCGATCGAGATCCCGGATGCGGGCGGGGCCGCGCCCCGGGTCCTCGGCCACTCAGTGGGCGGAGCCACCGCTTTCGGGGGACGCGGGACGAGCCTGACCTCACTGCCGAAAGTATCGGCCGACGTCGACGGGTCGGTCGCGGTTCTGGGCCTGTCGATCAGCGTGCGCTGGCCCGCATCAGTGCCTGAGGTCAGCAGCGCGGTCCGCGAGCACGTCCGCAGCCGGGTCCATGAGCTGGCCGGGCTGATCGTGACCGAGGTATCCATCTCGGTCACCGATCTGGTCACCAGGCTCCCCACGCCTCCCCGGGTTCACTGACAGCAGGAAGGATAGGGACATATGAGACTTGCGAATCGTGTCCTGGCGGCCCTGCTGAGCCTGGCGCTGATCGTCGCAGGCGTTCTGCTGATCATCGAAGTCATCGCCGACCGGGTGAACCACCGCACGGCGGTTGTGAACTGGCGGCCGGCTTATGACTGGGCCAAGCGCACCACCTGGAACGCGGGCAGCGTGCGTGTGACCTGCGCGGTACTGATTCTGCTCGGGCTGGTGCTGCTGATCGCGGAGCTGAAGCCAGCCCGGGTGTCTCGGCTGGCCGCAGACCCCGCTCAAGCAGGCGCAGCCGGCATAGACACTGCCTACACACGCCGCGGTGTGGCGGCCGCCGTCCGGTCAGCCGTCACCGGTGTCGACGGTGTCCGGGGCGCCTCGGTGAAGGTGAAACGACGCAAGGTCACGGTCGCAGCGACGGCCGCGGCACAGGGCACGGCCGCTGCCCGAAGCCTGCGCGATCCGATCTCGGAGGCTGCCCTTAAGCGCCTGACGGCGTTGAAGCTTCGCCGGGCGCCTTCGGTGTCAGTGCGCGTAACACCCAGGAGTCACTGATGCATGCCGACCGCACCAACCGCATCATGCTGCTGCTGCTGGCAGTACTGCTGATCGCCGCCGGCCTCGACGCCGGGGCCGCATCCATCGGCGCGTTCGGGACTGCCACCCGGCACAGCCCCCTCATCGCCAATCCGACCGGGCAGCTTCATCGGCGCCCATGGTGACTGGCTCTGGCCCGCCGCCGCAGTGGCCGCGCTGATCCTCGCCCTGCTCGCGTTGCGCTGGCTGCTTGCCCTGCTGTTCTCCACCGACCGTTCCGGTGACCTGCTGATCCACGCGGGTAGCCCCGGGGGGCGCACCACTCTCGCCGCTGGAGCCTTGACCGAAGCAGTAGCAGAAGAGGTCGAAAGCTACCGAGGCGTGAACTCCGCGCGGGCCCGTCTCATTGGTGACCTCGAGAACCCCGAGCTTGTCGTCACCGCGACGCTGGAAGAAACCGCCGACTTCGCCGCGCTGCGTCAGCGCATCGAAACCGAAGCCCTCACTCACGCCCGCTCCGTGGTCGGCAATCCGGCGCTGCCTACCCAGCTGGATCTGACCGTCACCACGAAACGTTCCACCCGGGTCGCCTGAACCGAGGCCGCCGGGCTACCGCGATAAGGAGACAACCGCAATGAGTACAGGGGACAAGGCCAAGAACGCCGCCGAGAAAGGCACCGGCAAAGTCAAGGAGCACCTCGGCAAAGCGACGGATGACAAGTCCCTCGAAGCCGAAGGCCAGAGCGATCAGGCCAAAGGCGACCTCAAAGACGCCGGCGAAAAGGTCAAAGACGCCTTCAAGAAGTAACGCCCGGATCCCGGGTCACCTCACCAACGTGACCCTGGACCCGTCGTCCCGGGCCGCCCGGCCCGTGCGTCTTCTTCCGGCCCGCACCGGTGCGGGCCGGAAGAAAGGGCGCGACGTGGCGCGCTGCTACAGCGACGTTGGTCATGAAGCATCGGCCGCCCGGTCCAGGCCGATGACCTGGTCGGCGGCGCGTACGCGGAGTTCTTCGAGAAGATCCGCCTGACGCCGGGCCCTGGAGATGAGTTCATCCAGCCGGCCGGGGTCGAGGCGCTCGTCCGTCTCCGCCAGAACCCGCAGGGTGCGCCACCCGGCAGCCTTGCCTTCCACGCCCAGCCGCAGCATTTCCAGCTCTACAAGGCTGCTGAGGGGCGACCGGGCGAGCAGATAGCCATTGAGCTTCAGCCGCGCGGCTTTCTCGCCGATCAATGCCACGTAAACCTTGTAGGCCCGGACCGGGATGCTGAGTGCGGCCATGATCTCCAGCAGCGCAGCGCGATCCTGCGCGACTTCAGTCGCCAAACGCTGCAGAGGGCTGTCGGCGGCCGGGCTGCGGTGTGATCCCGCCACGCGGCGCGCCAGCTCGGCGCCCCCTGTAGCACCCGCGAGATGATCATTGAGATAGATACCGAGCAGGTTGTGCCCGGATCGCGTGGCACCTGCCGAAGTGCCCGTCCCTACCATGATTCCTCCTCGCCGGGCGCTGGATATGTTCCTCTTCTGCCACCGAGGTTCAGATCTATGCATTGACGAGTGCGCTGCCTTGCCAGCGCCGTTCGGTTCCCCTGGTCGCCGGGGACGTCGTGCATGAGGCGCCGCAGTCACGGGAACGGGTCCGCGGCCGGGCAGCCTACGTGCGGTTCAATGCCGAGCGGCGTGAACTAGGAAGGGCCGGAGACACGCCCTGGCGGTGTTCCAGGCGGCCTCAGCTTGTGCCGGGCGCCGGCAGCCCGATCGGGTTGGGGAACGGCAGGCCGACCGCAGCGTCCGCGGCCAGCGGACGCAGCAGCTGCGCCAGTCGCGCTGCCGCCGACCCACCCAAAGCACGCCACGGCCCGGCGGCCAGGGCGTCGGTGCGTGGCTCGACCTCGTCACGCGCGGCCACACCGGCGGCGGTGGGCAGACCACCGGCATCCAGCCAACCGCGTGCCGCCAACCGCATGGTGGCCTGCTCCCACTCCTGGTCGGACCAGCCGCGCGCCGGCTGCGGCAGCCGCCGTTCACTGTCGAGGGCCGCCCGCCACACAAGGCTTTCGCATCCATCCAGCCCGGCGACCAGCAGCGCGGCGACGTGACCGTCCCCGCGATGCTCGCGCAGCACCGTGGCGGCCTGCCACAGCACCTCAAACGGATCCTCGGGCCAGGGCAGGCCGGCATTCGCGGCAGCCAGCGGACGACCCGCGACCTCCACCGCGGCAGCGGCCTCGCGGCACAAGCTGGCGGCCTCGGTGACGTCAACCTCACCGAGCAGCCGGGTCAGCGCGGCGCGTGCCCCCTGCGCGCGGGCCCGCAGCACGCTGGCGGGGTCAGCCAGCTTCCACACCTGCGGAAGAGCCCGGGCCACCATCGGCCGGGCGAAGCCGAAAAACGCCGCATACACCGGAGCTGGCCCGACCGGGCCCAGCGGGGCGGCGCGGCCGGCGAAGTATCCGCGCCAGAAACCACGCAGGCCCGCCTCCTCATAGGCGGCCAGGGACTCCGGTGCGAAGTAGGTGACCGCGTGAAGCGGCTCGAACAGCGTCCACATCACCCGTGCGATGCGCACCGGATCGTCCGGGAATTCCATCTCACCGACGCTACCGGCGGGAACCCGGGACGCGATGAGAGCGGGTCTCATCCGTCTCAGCGCTCCGCGTAACAGTCAAGCGCGGCATGCGATCAGTCGGAGCAGGCAACCCATCCGGTCGTGCCGCTGATCGCGCACGCGGATGCTTCGAGCCGTCAGATTTCACCCAAGAACGCTTCGTCGATGCTCACATCTTCGACCGTCCGGGTTGCGGTCCGGACGCCGGTCATGGCGCTTGAGGAGTTCACACAGGCGGTCGCCGTCGATGAGGTCGATCGGCGGGGCGCTGTCGCGGGTTGCTTCTTTCTTGGCGTCCGTGGTGAACGAGCCTGTTGCTGTGGACCCATGGCTTCGACCGGGAGACGCCGGTGGAGGAGATCATGGCCGGCTTCAACCGGCTGGTCACCGCCGCGAGGCCGCCACTCTCGACGAAGCAGCCGCCACCTTCGGCCGCCTCGCCCCCGGTTGGCCGGGTCATGCCGGTCAATGCCGATGGCCCTCGGTCTGGATCTCCTCCGCGCTGAGCGCGCGCGTCCAGATCCGGACCATGGAAAGGACCCCGGTAAAGCCGTCGGAGGTGTCAACGGTGCTTGGCAGGCCGAGCCGCAATGAAGTGGTGGTATTCATGACGGTGCTGAAGGCCGGCACCGTCGCCAGGGTCCGGGCCGTCCCGTCGAGGTACACCGCTGCCTTGGGGTAGCCGGTCGCGTCAACTGACAGCGTGCAGGCGACCTGCACCCGTTTCCCGACCCGGTAGGCGTCAGGCACGTGCACCGCGGTGGACCCGATCACCCAGTCCAGGCTGCCGTCGGGGTACAAGGCCACCCGGTATCCTCCGGCGCGGCCGTCGGTCGCGGTGGGCAACTTGTCCACTGGCACCATCTGGGCTGCCTGGGCGGCAGTCATCGTGAACGAGAGGGTGAGCTCGGAGGTCTGCAGGTATGGGTTCGCCCCGGCGTCGATGAAATTCGTGCCAGTGAATGCCGTCGGGCCGGCATACGTGTAGGAGGGCGTCACATCGGTGCGCGGGTATCCGCCGTCCGGTCCGTCGTGGGCGTATACGACGCCGCCGAAGTCTGCCGTTCCCCCGGTGCCAAGCATGTTGTAGGTGAACAGGCCGAACTTGGCACCCTTCCAGTTCGCGAAGCCGAGCGTCACCGGGTTGCCGATCCGCGTGAAGTGCATGCCGTCATCGCTATAGGAGAAGGTGGTCTCCTGGTCGAGGTCGATGTCGGTGCGCAGCCACAGCCGGTCGTGACCGAGCACTGGCCCGTACGAGGCCGTGCCGCCGATGACGGCTTTGACGCGGCGCACCCCGGCCGAACGCTCGACGCCCACCCATTGGGCCGCCGAAGTGATGTACAGCAGGCCCGCATTCTGGCCGTCCACCATCCCGGCCGTGTCGAACTCGGCCGTGACGACGCCGACCCGGCCGAGGATCTTCTGCGTGAGCGTGTTGTTGGCCAGAAAAGCATCGTCTGCCGTACCTACCGGGGTGAGCCGCAGGTACCCGGGCCGTGCCGTCAGCGACCAGTTGCGGTTGACCGGGTTGTGGTTCCACTCCCACTGCAGCCCCAGCGCCGGCCGATTGAAGTCGTCGCTGGTGGCCGGGGAGAAGACGGGGCCAGGCGGACGCCCGACATCCGGTTTTGGGTAATTGATGACGGGCTGGCCCACGCCGTCACCCTCAGAATCCACGCCCATGCGGAGCCAGCCGTCGCTGGTCCAGCGCGCCGGTTCCAGCCACACCACCCGGCCGATGGACCCGTCCAGCTCGAAGTGCAAGAACCACCACTGGCCGGTGGGCGTGTCAACCAGTCCTCCCTGGTGCGGCCCTGCCACTCCGTTGCCGATCTGCAGGACGGGCTGGCCTGCCTCCGGGGCGTAGGGGCCGTAGATGCTGTCGGAGCGCAGCACCCACTGATCACCGACAGTGAATCCGTTCTGCGGGATCACCAGGTAGTAGTAGCCGCTGCGCTTGTACAGCTTGGTCCCCTCGGCGTTCGGGCCGGTGTATACGAGGGTGCCGCTGTCGAGCAGTTCCGTGCCGTCCGGGCTCATCCGGTGCATGATGATCGGCCCGGCGCCCTTCAGGCTGTGCCCCAGGTAGGCGTGGCCGTCGTCGTCCCATAGCGGGCACGGGTCCTCCCATGGATGCTCGCCGGGGGCGTACAGGTGCACCGCGGTCAGTGGCGCCCACGGCCCGGCCGGATCGGTGGCCGTGGTCATGAACAGGCCTTCGGTGGGAGTGCAGAAGAAAATCCAGAACTTCCCGGCGTGGTACCGGATGGCCGGCGCCCAGCTCCCCTTCCCGTACCGGGTATCCGGGTCGGTGACCGGCCGCGGCTGGTCGTAGTAGGGGCTGATGTCGAGCCGGTCATAGACCCGCCCGAGATAACGCCAGTTCACCAGGTCGCTGGAGTGCAGGACAGTCATGCCCATGTAATGGAATTCCGAGCTGACCAGATAGAAGTCGGCGCCCACCCGGATGACGTCCGGGTCAGACCAGTCGCCGTTGAGTACCGGATTCCGGTATGTTCCGTTCCCCTGGTCGCCCCAGTCACCAGGGCCCGTGCGCCGCGCCCGGCGCACATCGGTCGGCCGCTGCGCGGCCTGGGCTCTTAGTGGCACGGCGGGCAGCAGGGCGCTCGCGGCGGCAACTCCCGTGGCCTTGAGTACGTCGCGTCGTTTCATGCTCGCGGCCTCCAGCCGTCAAGGACAAAGGCGGGGTCGGACCACAGCCGTGCCTGCGCGGCGGTGAGCTGACCGGAGCAGGGCAGCCGGCTGCTGGTGTCGATGGGCGTGCCGTCCAGCGTGGTACTGCCGTACTCCCAGAACTGGATGTGCGTGGCCTGCGCACAGGTTGCGTTGTTCAGCAGCCAGCCGGCCGGGCTGATCTGGCTGCCCATGGCCGTGCCGATGTAGATGACCTGGCTGTAGGGAAAGACGGTGGGGTCGATCCGCGCCAGGTACACCGAGCCGGGCGCGACTCCGGGGGCGTGGGTGAGCCGGTCGTGGACGAAGACATACCCATGGTGGGTGGCGTCGTTGCGTATCTGGGCCACGTAACCGGCGTGCATTGACTCCAGCGTGCTGTCGGTGATCATGACGGTGCCGAAACCCCAGATGAAGTCCACGTCGCCCTGGATGTAGCTGTGTGTCACATAACCGAGTCCCTGGAGCCGCAGTGTGTCCTGGTAGGAGAGGAGGGTGACGTCCTCCAGGGTGATCCGCTGGGCGTTGCCGCGGAACGCCTCGGCCTGCGATCCCAGGTACGGCGTGGTGTTGTGCAGGGTGATGTCCGACAGCGTGAAGTCGTTCGCCTCCACGTTGAAGTTCGCCCGCCAGCAGTTGTAGTCGTCGTGGCCGGGGATGAGCTGGCGTGGGCAGATGCTGCCGCTGGTTTGTCCGTTGAGGTTGTTGTTGTTGGCGTACTGGATGATCGTGCGGGCGCGGTTCCCGCCGTGGACGGTGATGTGCGGCTTGCCGGGCGCCACCCAGTTGATCTCGTTGTAGACGCCCGGGTGCACGTCGATCGTCACGGGCCGGGTGTTGCCGGCCGGCACATAGTCGATGGCGCCCTGCACCGAGCAGAAGTCACCGCGCCCGTCCGCGTCCACGGTGAGCACCCGCGACCCCAGGCGGGGGAGACGGGACCGCGTCCTGAACTGCCACGATGTTCCGGCGAATCCGGGGAATGCGCCCGGGCTGACGGTGACGGTGTAGGTCTGGCCGTAGCCGAGCTCATGGTGCAGGTAGATCTCGGCTGTGTCGCCGCTGATGATGACCGGGTAATAGCTGAACTCGTGCAGCTGCCCCGAGGTGTCCGTCGCCCCGCCGATCGTCTCCTGATAGGAGGCGGGATCGGCCAGGTCGATCTCGTCGGCGAGCTGCCCATCCGCCCGCCGGACCGTGATCGTCCCAGACGTGCCGAGCGTCGGTGGCAACGGGAAGGTCAGCCGGAGGGGAGCGTCCACACAGGCGCCCGGGCCGGCCGTGGGGCCAGTGGGGATGGCGGAATCCGTCGTGGCCGCCCGTCCCGGCGAGGCGATCCCGGCCAGGGCCGCCACCGCGATGACCGCGACCGTGATGAATCTTCTCACGGAGTAACCGCCCTCCATCCGGTGGTCGCTTCGATGAACGCGATCAGATGCGCGGCGGCGATCTGGTGGCCCTTGACGTCGGGGTGCGTCAACCCGTTGAAGTCGCCATCGGCGACCGACAGCCAGCCGCTCGTGTCGACATAGACGATCTTCGGGTCGGCCATCTGCCCGGCCGCCCAGGCGATGTCGGCGGCGAACTGCCCGTCGAACGGCCGCATGGTGAAGATCCAGGCGTGCGGGTCCGCGGCCCTGATCTCCTTCAGGTAGGCGAGGTAAGCCGCGCGGAACTGCGCTGCGCTGTAGGGGTAATCGTTGGTGCCCTCGTTGATGACAACCGCGTCAGGGTGAAAGTGCCGCTCGGCGGGGGAGCCGGCGTAATTCCAGCCGAAGGACTGTGCGGCGGGCGGCACGTCTCCGTGGCCGGGCTCGATCAGGCCCTGCTTGCCGAATCCCACCTGGTTGACGTCCGCGTGGAAGGCCATTCCGGTCAGGTAGGCATAGTCCTTCGTTCCGTCTGCGCAGTCTTCGGACAGGCTCTCGCACAGCGCCTCGACGCCCTCGGTGATCGAATCGCCGAAGAAGTCCATGCGCAGCCGGCCGAGCCTTGGCTGGCCGACCAGGTGGGCGCCCGGACTCAGCCGTACGCCAGTAAAGATCACTCCGGATTGCAGCGGCGGGATCCAACGGTTGGAGTATTCGTCAACGTCCTTGACGTCGATTTCGGCTCGGTGCCTGCCGGGGGACAGTACCGTCGGCGTGAAGTCGATGTCGTCCGTGCCGACCGTGTACTCGGCCTGCGGGCCGCCGTCGATGGACACGTAGATCTGCGATGGATCGGTGATCGTTGACGTGTCGAACAGGCCGTGCAATGTGCGCCCGGTGAAGTCGAACAGCAGGCGTGCCCCTGAGTTCACCGTGGTCGCCTCGGTCCTCGTGTGCCCCCAGTGACCCTCATAGGTCAGGTGGGGATCGCCTGGCCCGGCCACCGAGCCCAGCGGGCCGTCGGCGGCGTGGGCCGGCGCCGATAGCGCGAGCGCGGCCGCGATGGGAATGATCGCGATGAGTGCGGCCGACCGCGTCTTGCCCCAGGTTCTCATGAGGCGTCCTCCAGCTGGTTCAGGTCGATCGCATCGGCCATGGCCTGGTATCCGGCGTCGTTGGGGTGCAGGCCATCCCCGCTGTTGTAGGCCGGCCGCAGCCTGGCGGGATCGGATGGGTCCCGGACCACGCGCGCGAAGTCGATCACCGAGTCGAACGCGCCACTGGTGCGGATCCAGTCATTGACAGCGGCGAGGGTCGCCTCCGCCGCGGGCGTGTCGTACTTCGAGCCGCCGATCGGCAGCAGCGTGCCGCCGATGATCCGCAAGCCCTTTTCATGCGCGGCCCGGATCATGGCCTCGATCCCGCCGGTGAGGTCCTGTGCGGTCAGTGGGCCGCCCGCGGCGTTCAGGTTATGCCCGATGTCGTTGATTCCCTCGAGGAAGATCACGGTCCGCACGCCGGTCTGCGCGAGCACGTCCCGGTCGAAGCGGGCTTCGGCCGGGGGGCTGGTCCCGCTGAGAACCCGGTTGCCGTCGATGCCCTCGTTCAGCACCGCCGCGTGGCAGGCCCCGCGGGCGGCCAGGCGCCGGGCCAGGTCGCCGGGCCAGCTGTCGTTGGCGTCCAGGCTCGAACCGACGCCATCGGTGATCGAGTCGCCCAGCGTCACGACGGCGCCTGGCCGGCACGAAGTGGCGACGTCCAGGCCGTCGAGCATGGGCCAGGACGTGATGGTCCCGGTGAACGCGGCGGCGTCCGGGTCGGCCGTGTGGTCGCCGGGTGCGAGGTAGCTGGTGGTGTTGGCGAAGCCGTGCTGGGTGACGTCCTGCACGGGGGCCTGCACGTAGATGCTCACCGCCACGTCCTGCCCGCTGTGCACCGGCAGTGCCACGGGATCGCTGAGCATCTCGGCCCCGGGCGGCACGACCGCCGCCCGTATCCCGTCGAATGTGACCGGCTTGACTGAGCTCACGGAGGCCGCCTCGGTGCGCAGCGCCACGGTCACATCGGCGATGGCAAGCGGGACGGTACCAAGGGCATTAGTGAGCCGGATCCGCACCGAGCTGCCGCCCATGGTGCTATGCACGATCTCCCTGATGGTCTCATCCGTGAAGGCCCCCGAGGTCCCGCTGGGGGCAGCGCTCCACGAGCCGGTCCAGGCCGCGCGCGGATGCGCCGGACCGGCCGGGAGCGCCGTTGGCCCGCCCGCCGACGCCCGGGCCGGAATGGTTAATCCGGCGATGAGCGCTCCCCCGGTGACCGCTGCCGTGGCCCCGAGGGCCCACGCACTGATCCGACGATTACCCATCGCCTCTCCCTGCGCCGCCAGGCCGTCCTCATGCGCGCAGCTCCCTGGCGGCAAGCGGTCACGCAGCTGAGAGGTAGTGATCTGATGTTTTCTGTGCGATTCGATCTGGTCTGGAACCTAGCGCACCAGCAGGTTACGGTCAATAACCCTAAAATCGGTGTATTTTGTGCGATCTTGGCGAACAATCTGGTAGCTGTAGACGCTAGTCCCACTAGAGATCAGATGTATCTGGCCGTTTAGCCGCAAGTGAAGTGATCGGCACAGCGGCCTGGCTGCCCACCGTCTGGGGCGAGAACCTCATTCCGACGCTACAGCGAGCCGCGGGACCGTCGCCGGTCGCGATCAGCCCTGCCGCGAGCGAGGAGATCCGGATCGCTAAGTTCATCACCATGTCCGCGACCCGGCAGGTATGGCGGGATCAGGCGATGAGCAGACGAACGCCAAGCTCTGCCGCGTCGAGATCAACGAGGTCGCGGTTGCGTTCGGCCCACCGGCCGGATGCGAGGTCATCGCGGAGGCTGTGCACTGCCCGCTGCTCGGCGTCAGGCCCGACTCTGGCCCAGATCGACGTTCCGTGGCGGACGTGCTCGTCCAGGTAGGCCTCGGGCCGACGCCAGTAGGCCTCGTAGAAGCCGTCCGCGCAGTCCCACGGGACGAGCACCGGCTCCAGCCGGGCTCCGATCGCGCGGGCCAGCTCGGTCAGCGAAGGCCGGCCGGTGAGAAGGTCAAAACGCTCAGGCAGGTAGTCGCGATCTAGCCAGAACAGGTCGGAGTCACTGAAGTCCTTCGTGAACACCACCACGCGGCGGGCGACGCGCCGCATCTCGCGCAGGCCCGCGATCGGGCCCTGCCAGTGGTCGATGGTGGCAAAGGCCATCGCGGCGTCGAAGGACTGGTCCTCGAACGGAAGCCTCTCTGCGACGGCGGCCACGCACGGCGCGGCGCCTGCGGGGCGCTGCCCCCGCATGACCGCCGACGGTTCCACCGCGGTGACGTCACGGTCGGAGGGCTCGTAAGAGCCGGTGCCCGCCCCGACATTCAGCACGGTCTGCGCATCGCCGAGGGCGGCCCAGACCTGGGCGGCGATCCGCGGCTCGGTGCGCCGCGTCACCGTGTAGGTAGCCCCGATGGTGTCATACAGCTGCGCGCTGGACATGTGGCTGCCTCCACCTCCGGCGGCAGATCATGTGGTAATCCGCCGGTATCGATATATCGAACTGATATATCGATACGATATGATGCCAGGTGCGTACTGAGCAAGCCGGGCTACCACCTCGGGCTGTCCCCGCTAGCTCCGCAAGCACCGGGTGACCGCGATGGTCCGCGGCTGTACATAGGCGTCGCTGCAGGTTTCAGGCGCGTACAGGTAGTGCGGGTCAGCCTGCGGCCTTTTCCGTCCAGTAGGCAAGGTTGCTGCGGGTAGCCAGGGTGCGGGGGTGGTCGGGTCCCAGGACGCGCTCGGTGATGGACAGCAGGTCGGTGAACTGGTCACGGACGCCGGCCGCGTCCCCTGCCATCCCGGTAAAGCGGGAGAGCTCGTGGCGGGCGAGCAGGGTGTCGGGGTGGTCGGGCCTCAGGACATGCCTGCGGCGTTGCAGCAGGACTTCGGAGTGGTTGCGGCTGACGGCCGCAACCTCAGAGTCCTTGCGGCTGATGGCCGCGCCGCCCGCGTCTCCGGCCCAGGAGATCTGGCTCCCCCAGGCGGCCCGGCTTAGTACCGCAACGGCAGCTGGCATGCCGGCTCGCGTGATCTGCCGAGCGACAGGGCTGAGCACCCTGGCGCCGCCGACGATCCAGCCGCCTGAATACTGCAGTGCCAAGATGGGCTACCGCACCAGCCCCCTGAGGGCCTGAGCTGCTCTACGGTGGTCGTCATGCCTGAGCGGTTTCCGGCCATTGAGCCCTACGACGCGGGAATGCTTGATGTCGGTGACCACCAGCGCATTTACTGGGAAGTCAGCGGCAACCCCGACGGCAAGCCAGCGGTTGCGCTGCACGGCGGGCCTGGCAGCGGGAGCTCACCATGGCAGCGCCGGTCGTTCGACCCTGATGCTTACCGGCTCGTTCAGTTCGATCAGCGCGGCTGCGGGCGCAGCACGCCCTCAGCCGCGGATCCGAGCACCAGCCTGGAAACCAATACCACCAGATACCTGATCGGTGACATGGAGAAGCTCCGCGAGCACCTGGGCGTCAACCGGTGGCTGGTCTGGGGTGTGTCGTGGGGCGTGACGCTCGGGCTCGCCTACGCCCAGAGCTACCCCCAGAGGGTGACCGAGATGGTGCTGGTGTCGGTCACCATGACGCGGCAGGCTGATGTGCACTGGCTCTACCACGAGGCGGGCCGGTTCTTCCCGGAGGAATGGCAGCAATACCGCGAGGGCGGCGGGAACGCGGATGACCTGCCCGCCGCTTACGACAAGCTGCTCAACGCCGGCTCCGATCCCCTGGTGCGGGCCCGGGCGGCCCGGAACTGGTGCGACTGGGAAGACGCAGTCGTCTCACTAGAGGAAGGCTGGACGCCGAGCGTCCGTTACGCCGATCCGCGCTTCCAGATGACCTTCGCGCGGCTGTGCGCGCACTACTTCTCGCACGCGGGCGTGGCTGGAAGACGGGCAGCTCCTTCGCGACGCCCGCCGGCTGGCCGGCATCCCCAGCGTGATGATCCACGGCCGGTTCGACATCGGCGGGCCACCAACCTCCGCTATTCAGCGCTAATGGTCAGCTGAGCGGATCGGCGGCTTTCTTGTGGCTGTGATCTGGGGTTTCGCATCATGGCGGGCGGGGATGAGCATGCACCTTATGGGTGCGGGGCGATCCGCAGGGGGCGGGCGGGGATGAGGACCGCCGGGGAGCGGGCGCGACCCATAACCTGCCGGTGCTCAACGCCGATGGGGAGTACGGGTTCGATACCAGGCACATCTACAACATCGACGCCAGTACCGTGATCTGCAACGGCGGCTGGCCGTCCGGTGCGCACCGTGACATTGCCCATCGCCAGATTGCGCTCGTCTTCTGGCAGGCCGCGCTCTCCTCCATGGCGGCCTGAGCGGGCCCGGATGTCTGTCTGTCTCTCTATTACACTCTTCGGAGTATCCTTTTTGGGCTAGCGGGCGGGTGCATGACCAGAGACTCGATCCGGGGGTCGTCGGACCGTAGCATCTTGATTCTGACCAGCCTGGCGGGGTCGCCCAAGCACGGGTATGCGCTGATCAAGGACATCGAGGAGTTCGCCGGGGTCAAGCTGGGGGCTGGCACCTTGTATGGGGCGCTGGCCGGGCTGGAGAGGGCCGGGCTGGTGGAGGCGCTGCCCGCGGAGGACCGCCGGCACCCGTACCGGATCACCGCGGCGGGCCGGGAGCACCTGCGCGTCCGGCTGTCCGAGGCGGCGCGCATCGCCCAGGTGGGGCTGGGGCGGATCGCGGAAGCGCTGCCGTGAACCGCCGGCTGCTGGCGCTGTACCCGCGCGGCTGGCGGGACCGGTACGGCTGCGAGGTCGCCGACCTGGCCGACGAGCTCATCACCGCGGGCGAGACGACGCCGCTGCGGGCCACGCTGGACCTGCTCGCCGGAGCGGCCACCGAGCGGTTGCGTGCCGTGGCCCGCCGGGCCGTGGTGGCACCGGGGGTCACGGCGGTCGCAGTCGTCGGCGGGATCGCGCTGGCGGTGAGTCATACGCTGCACGGCGCGGGAGCGACCAGGCCGTATTTTGACGTCCACTGGGTCGGGGTGCTGCTCCTGGTGATCGAGGCGGGCTGGCTCATGATGGAGCTCGGTGAGTTTGCCCGGGGGCGGCGGTCGCGGCACTGGCGAGACCGGGCGGCACGGACCGGCCAGCGGGGGTTCTGGCTCGCTGCCGGGGTGTGCGTGATCGCCACGAACCTCGCGCTCTATCTGGCCCCGCTGGTCATCCCGGGGGCTGCGATCCGGCCCGGGGGCGCCGCGTTCGCCGCCGGGGTGGCGCTGCTGCTGGCGGGGCTCGGGCTGCGCGGGTGGTCGTTCCGGGCGCTGCGGGGCCGGTACTTCAACTTCGCCATCACGGTCAGCCCGGACCAGGCGGTGGTCACCCGCGGCCCGTACCGCCTGCTGCGCCACCCTGGCAGCGCGGGGTTCTTGCTGGCCTGCATGGGGTCCGGGCTGGCGTCGGCGAACTGGGTGGCCCTGGCTGCCATGACGCTGCTGCCGCTGGCGGTCATCGTCTGGCGCATCCGCGTTGAGGAGAACGCGCTGCTGGCCACGCTCGGCGAGCGGTACCGCTGCTATGCGTCAGGCCACCGGCGTCTCGTCCCGCTGATCTGGTAGCCGCGGTCCGCGCGGGCGTACCCGCGAGCGCGGTTAATACCGCCGTCCGCGTACGCTGCTATTACACTTTCCGATACATTCTTATCGGACCTATACGAGTGACCGGCGCCTGCCGGCGGCAGTGGAGGACAGATGGTGATTCTGCTCAGTGTGTCGGGCGTCGCATGGCTGGTCCTCGAGGTGAGCCTGCGCGTGCGGGACCGCTCGCGCGGCCAGGGCAGCACGGGGCAGGACCGCGGCACGCGCGCGCTGAACTCCGCCCTGGTCGTGGTCGCGGTGGTGGTGGCGGACGTGCTGTCGGCGGTGATCGGCAAGCATTCGCCGTTGTGGATTCCTGGCGCAGGAGCCGATGGCTGGCCGATCGCCGCCGGGCTTGGCTGGCCGATCGTCGCCGGGCTGGTCATCATCTGGCTGGGCCTGGCCCTCCGGATCTGGGCCATCGTCGTGCTCGGCCGCTCGTTCCGCACCACTGTCGAGGTCGATGCCGGCCAGGCCGTTGTGTCGCGCGGGCCCTACCTGTGGGTCCGCCACCCCTCCTACACCGGCCTGCTGCTCATCGCGGCCGGCTTCGGCCTGGCCTTCAGCAACTGGCCGGGGCTGGTCATCTGCCTGGTGGTGCCCGCGGCGGCCACGCTGCGGCGCATCCAGGTGGAAGAATCCGAGCTGACCCGGGTGCTCGGCGACCCGTATCTTGCCTACCGGGACCGTACCAAGCGCCTTATCCCCGGCGTGTGGTGAGCTAACCCGGCCCGGCGACGGCTGGATACCGTCGCGGGATCTCCGGGGCACGTCCCCTGGGCCATGAAGGAAACCGGCGGGTCCCCAGACGTTGAGGTTCCCCCGGCGGCTACGGCGCCCCGCGGCGCTGGCGTAAAGAGAAATGGTCTGGATTCGCGGGTCCACCCCCGGCGTTCGTCAGGCCAGCCAGGTGACAGGCGGTCAGGCTCTGCCGTCCTGGCTGGTTAACGGCGAAGAGCGCCCTGGTTCTGGGAGATTACGGGTTACCACACGCCTTAATTCCCGGACTGGAGCGCTCTTCGCCATGCAGCATAACGGGTGGGACCATGCCCTGAAGGTCACCGCGGACGGGGCGGGCCTGGTCGGCCACGCCGGCGCGGTCCTGCTGCGCAAGGCCGCCGACCAGGCGGGACTGACCGCGCAGCTCAGCGCGGCGCTGCGGAAGGCGGGCAGGTCGCCGCTGCTCGACCGGGGTGCCGTGCTGGTCTCGCTGGCGGTCGGCGATCACGCTCGGGGCGACCAGCATGAGCGATATCGCGGTGCTGGCGCACCTGGCCCCGGTGCTGGGGGACGCGCCGAGCGGGCCGACGGTGCGGCGTGCCCTGGACCTGGCCGGGGCAGCGGCCTCGCTGGACCGGATCGCCCGTGCCCGGGCGAGGGCCCGCGCGCACGTGTGGCAGCTGATCGAGGACACCCCGGCCGGGTTCCCGTGGCTGGTCATCGCCGGGAAGACCCTGACCGGGTGGCTGGTCATCGACATGGACGCCACCTTGGTCACCGCCAGCTCGGACAAGGAGGGCGCGGCTCCCGACCTGGAAGAAGGGCTACGGCTTCCACCCGCTGGGCGCCTGGCTCGCCAATACCCGCGAGTGCCTGGCCATGCTGCTGCGCCCGGGCAACGCCGGGTCGAACACGTTCACCGACCACAAGGAGGTGCTGGCCGCGGCGATCCGGCAGGTCCCCGCCCGGTTCCGGCGCAAGATCCTCATCCGCGTCGACGGCGCCGGCGCCAGCCACGAGCTCATCAAGCACCTGCTGTCCCTGTCCTCCGCGCGCCGGATCGTGCTGTTCACCTGCGGCTGGATGATCACCGCCGCCGACGAGGACGCCATCCGGCAGGTCCCCGCGGGCGCGTGGAAGCCCGGCATCGCCCAGGACGGCAGCGATCGAGGAGGACAAGGACGTCGCGGAGATCACGCGACCTGATGAGCCGCGCCGGGAACTGGCCCGACGGGCTGCGCTGGATCGCCCGCCGGGTGAAGCCGTCCCGCCGCCACCTGAGGAACCTGACGGACTACGAGAAGAAGACCGGCTGGAAGTACTCCATCACCTGCACGAACATCCCGGACGCCGGGATCGGCGGCGTGCCCGGCAGCCACCACCCGCAGTACATCGACGTGGTCCACCGCGAGCACGCCGTCGTCGAGACCGGCGGCGTCCGCACCGCCAAGGCCATGGGCCTGCGGAACCTCCCCTCGAAGACCTGGCAGGTCAACTGCGGCTGGGTCATCGCCGCGAACATCGCCGCCGACCTGACCGCCTGGACCCGCCTCCTCGGCCTCCACGACGACGAGGACCTGCGGGAAGCCGACCCGGACACGCTCCGCTACCGGATCTGGCACATCCCCGCCCGCCTCGCCCGTCCACGCCCGCCAGCGCGATCCTGAAGATCAGCCCGGACTGGCCATGGAAGGACGCGTTCCTCGCCTGCTGGCAGCGGCTGTGCGCCCTGCCAGCACCCGCCTGACCAGCACGAACCACCCCGGCAACGCGAAAGGAGGAACAGCCCCGGCGCGGTCGGAGCCGGTGCGCACCCGGGCACACCGGGCACCACCACGCGACCGCCGCCACCAGCAAACAGACACCACACCCGAAACCGGGCAGCAGCACAATCAGTAACCGGACCTCAGAGAACCCTGAACGATTGAGGCCAGACGTGCCCTGGCTCCTCCACCAGGCCTGGCCGGGCTCCGAACTGCATCTGGTGCGGACCGGCCACCGGGGCGGCGATGAGATGACCGAGCACATGATGACCGCACTGAACCGCTTCGCACGGACCAGCCGCGCCAGTCGTTCTGACCGGCGGAAAGTGAGGTTAAATAGAAAGGTAAAAAAATGGCAGAATTGAAAAGCAGAAAAGAATTGATTGTTTTCATACGGCGTCCCGCTTCAGCACCTCCGGTACCTTCGGACCGTAGGTGGGACATTCACCCCGTGGCGGCGACATTCGCGTTCGCGTTCACAACCTTCGCGTTCACAACCGTAGCGGTGGCGGCGGTGCTCTGGGCGCCGCTGCCAAGGGCGTATCTGATGGTGTACCTCGTACTGGGCGTGACCGCTGCGCTGGCGGCGTGGTTCGGGTCGCGCACTTGCGGGTAAAGCCAAGCCTCGGCGGTGCCCTGGGCACCGCCGAGGCACGAGGACTTTTGCGGATCGGCGCTGTGCATCGTCCGGTCGTTGATCATGATGGTCTGTGCTGAAGATTCCGAGCACCGGCAGGCGTGGGTAGGGCATCCAGTGCAGGCTACGGGTTAGTCCGGTCGATGCGTGCGGCAAAAGCAAGGCGCAACCAGCAGGCTGGGGAAGTGCAGGTTGTAGGGATCGCGTGAACTTGAACACGCTGGGCTGGGTGTTCGTTGTAGTTGAACGGTCCTCGCGGAGCTGGCGGCAGGCTGGCCGTTAGGTAAGTGAACAGTCTTGGCTGGCGTACGGATAGCGTTCCGTGATTGCCGTCCTTGTTCCTCCTGGCTGCCTGAGTGACTCCAGCGGCTTACCCGGAGAAGTCTCCGGCTGGGAGCGGCAGCGGGGCGTTAACCAGGCGCCGCAAGGTGTGCAGCGGGTGACCCGCATCCAGACCGTCGGCCTCGGCGCGGTCAGGGGGCCAGAAGATGATGTGCCGGATGGTGTAGGCGATGGCATACAGCCACAGGCGCCTGTGCAGGTCAGCGGCGGCGAACAGCTCAGGGTAGTCCTGCGCCAGCCAGGCCAGCAGCGGCGGCCGCGGGACGCCGAAGCGGGTCTCCACGTCGAGGGCCCTGATGACCGAGATGAGCTCCAGGTCCGGCGGCCCCGTGCGGGCGAACTCGAAGTCGATCAGCGCGCTGGCATGACCATCGCGGACCAGGACGTTGCTCAGGTAGAAGTCCCCGTGCAGCAGGACGCCCCCGCCGGTGTCCGCCAGTTCCCCGAGGTCTCTTATCCGCCCGGCTGCCGCGACGAGCATGCCGTGGTCCACGAACGGGAGCTGCCTGGCCGCCGGTATCAGCCCGAGAGCCGATGAGGGCGGCAGCAGCACCACCTCGGCCCCCGCGCGGCGCAGCGGGTCGGGATCTGCCACGGGGCGCCCCAGCATCCCGGCGAGGTCTGCAGGCAGCGGCCAGGAATGCAGCGCCCGCAGCAGCCCGGCCACTTCCCTGGCGATGTCCCGCAGCCCGGCGGGCGCGGGCCACGTGCACAGGCCGTCGAGCGGAGTCCCCGGCACCGCGGCCGTCAGCGACCATGACAGCCGGTCGTCCCCGCCGCAGTCCAGGACCTCCGGGACGGGAACGGCCCCCCGGAGCCTGCACAGGAGCTCGGCCTCGCGAGCGAGGCGGCCCCGGTCCCCGCGCCACGCCACCCGCAGGTAGCCGGCCTCCACCCGCCATACGTCGTTGTTGTTGCTGGGGACAAGCCGGGCGCCGCCGACCGGGAAAGGGAGCGTGCGCGCCAGCAGCTCAAGGCGGTGCGCGGCAGACGCGATTCCCCAGGGCTCAAGCGGATCGACGGCGATGACGTCCCGGTAGAACGGGCCGAGGCCGTCGCGGCTGGCAGGCACGACGAGAATCCTCGCAAGTACCAGCCATGCCCGTCCAATGAGTTATGGGTGGCGGCACGGGACCGCTCGCCGAGCCGGCCGAGCACCCCGACACCCTGACCACCCGCGGTAACCTCGCCCACTGGACCGAGCAGGCGGACAGCCAGGCCGAACAATGAAGATCACCCTGGCACCTTGGGGTCGGCCGCCAGCGTCAGACACAACCGGTAGCCGACCATCCGCTATCTGGCGGTCGGCCCAGCGGCGATCACAGTAAAGCGGCTACGGGCTGAGCGGCAGATACGTGGCCAAATCTTCGCTGCCGAGCGTGTCTGCGCAGGTCAAGCCTGTTTCATCGCCGGTCTCGAAACCGCTAGGGCGCTTGCTGGCAGCCGAGCACATATCGCATCGGGACCGTCAGGAGGGGGCCACAGCAAGATGCCAGCACGTGTTCGGGGGAGGACGTTCTGGAACGCACAGTGTCACCTTCTGACGCTTGATCCGGGTGACATCTGGGTGGCAAATGATCTTCGGTGCCGCGTCAGCAGGCTCTTGCGAGCCTGTGACCTGCGGTTCTGGGTGGAGCTGAGGGGATTTGAACCCCTGGCCCCCTCGATGCGAACGAGGTGCGCTACCGGACTGCGCTACAGCCCCTAGAACGGCTGTCAGCGTAGCAAACTAAGCCGACTGCTCGCGCGGTTGAGATCTCCGTCCCAGTCACGAACGGGGGGATGGGCCTACGGGGGGTCGTGCCGCACAACTAACCTGGCCGGCCAGGACGAGGCGGATGAGCTGCTGGGGCTCATCGTCGCGTGCTGCCATCCGTCGCTGCCAAGGAATCGCAGATCGCACTCACACTGCGGGTTGTGTGCCGCCTGGCCACGGCCCCTACGGGCGGTATGCGGCCTGACCACGGCCGAGATTTCGGCCGCGTCTTGTCCAGCGAGCCCACGATGGCGTAGCGGTTGCCGCGGGCGCGGAAGCCCTCCGGGACACCGGCACCATTGTGCGCATCCCCGATCCTGACCAGCTCGGCGGCCGGCTGGATGAGGTGCTCGCCGTCATCTATCTCGTGTTCAACGAGGGCCATCTGGCCAGCGCCGGCCGCGCGCCCGCCCGCCGTGATCTGGCGGCGCAAGCGGTGGCGCTGAACCGGCTGCTGCACCGCCTCATGCCCGCGAGCCCGAGACGCCGGGCCTGATGGCGCTGCTGCTCGACGACCTCCCGGACCAAGCATCGGAAGGCCGCGAGCCTCAGTCGCCGACTGCCCGCACTGCCGCGTCGGCGTACTGGTCGTAGAGCTGGTCGCCGTACCGGGCCGAGATATCGATGACCTCCGCGGTCCGGGTCGGCTCGGGCTCGGCGACCATGGGCCGCTCCGCCTCTGCCGCGGGGGCGCTCTCAACCGCATCATGCCGAACCGGCGGCACGGCCGAGGCCTGAGCCGCCAGCCTCCGGGCCCGCGTGGCATCCGTGCGTGCGGCCTCGCGCAGCAGCAGGACGAAAACGCCAAGCATCGTCCCCGGCGGGATGATGGCCCACCAGGCGGCCACGTGGATCGCCGTGAGCCCCACCGCTCCGGCGGTCAGCAGGGCGTTCAGGACCAGCATGCGCCGCCGGGCCTGCAAGATCATGTGGCGGTGCGCCGCGGTGGATGGCCCCGGCCGCCACGCTACGTGATCGCGCTCCGGCCTGACGACCGGGATCGGCTCGGTGTCGGAGTCGGAATCGTGCCAGGGCTCGTCGGCGTCCTCGCGTTGGCGGGCGTGAGCCGCGCGGGCATTTGCGCTGCGGGCACCGACCGCGCGGGCATCCGCCGAGCGGGAATCTGCTGCTCGGGCGTCGGCCAAGCGGTTATCGGCACTGCGCGTGACGGCCTGCGCCGGGCGCAGCCATCGGGGCACGAGCACCCCGGCCCAGATGGCGATAATTGCCAGATAAAGGATGGCGCTGCTCAACGGCCCACCCACCCCGCGGGCGCGGATGGCATCATCGCGGGCATGCTCACGTGACGCACGGTAGGGGCCACAGCTGGCGTTGACGAGCATTCGGCCCGGTGTGTCGCAAGATCGGCTGACCGGAAGCTGGCGAGAAAACTATCGTGACGACCGCTGCGGACCCCGTCAAGTAGTCAAAAGGGACCCCGGCGGCTAGGCGTTATGCGGCGCGACGGCGGACGCGGGCCTCACGCCGCACCCGGACGCGGGCTTCCCGACCGCAACCCGGCGAGCGTGCTTCTCCAGCGCGGCAGCAACCCGCCCGGCACGTCCTCGACGGTCAGCGCGTAGCACAGATGGTCCCGCCAGGCCCCGTCGATGTGCAGGTACCTGCGCCGCAAGCCTTCTTCGCGGAAGCCTAGTTTCTCCACCACCCGCCGGCTGGCCTGGTTCTCCGGCCGGATGCTGGCCTCGACGCGGTGCAGGCCGACCACGAAGAAACAGTGGTCGATCGCCATGGCCACCGCCGTGGGGGTCAGGTTCCGGCCCGCGTACGCCTCATCGATCCAGTAGCCGATCTGCGCGGAACGGGCCGATCCCCAGACGATGCTGCCCACGGTCAGCTGGCCGGCGAACCGCCCGCCGTAGGTGATCACCCAGGGCAGCGCCAGACCCTGCCGGGCCTCGCGCCGCATGGTGCGCGCCATGGCCACGTACGGGCTGATGGTCGACCGGTAGAGCGGCGTCTCCGGGTTGGTCGGCTCCCACCGCCGGAGCCACTCGGCGTTGCGGACGCGCGAGTCGCGCCACGTGCCGGCGTCCCTGGCCCGCACCGGGCGGAGGCCGATCGTCGCGTCAAGCAGGGCTGGCTCGACGATCGTCACCGGCCACCCACGCATACGTCCCACGTTGCCCATCATTCCCTTGTTCCCGATGGGGACGCTACGCCGTGACCGGACGAATACGCCATGCGGCGCAGATTCGTCATAGTTAGCAGTCTGCGGCCATCTCAGCAGCCCACGACAGGGGCCATCTTAGGGTGTGTCTCGCAGATCTTCAGCCTGCTGCGCGTCCGCCGGCGGGCGCCTCGCGGCGTTGTCGTCGTCGCCAATAGCTCCGCTATCGGCTCCTCCTCCGCCTTGCGAGGCATCCCGCCGGACGGCCGCTCGCGACGGCCAAGATCTACGAGACACACCCTAGGCGGGCCGCGGGTGATCCCCGCCGCGGGCCTGGTCCACGGCGTGGCTCAGCACGGCGGCCAGCACGCGCATGCCGTCCCGGACGCCGCCGGTCGATCCGGGCAGGTTGACGATGAGCACCGGCCCCGCCAGGCCGGCCAGGCCGCGGGACAGGATCGCCGACGGGATCCCCGCCGCCGCGCCCGCGGCGCGGATCGCTTCCGCGATGCCCGGTATCTCCCGGTCCAGACGCGCCGGGTCATCTCCGGGGTGCGGTCGCCAGGGGTCAGGCCGGTGCCGCCGGTCGTCACCACCACGTCGTACCCGTCGGCGACGGCGGCGCGCAGCGCGGCCTCCACCGGCGCCCCGTCCGGCACCACCAGCGGCCCGTCCACCGTGCACCCGGTGCCGCGCAGCAGCCCGACCAGCACCGGTCCAGACTTGTCCGCGTACACACCCGCTGACGCCCGGTTCGACACCGTGATCGCCAGCGCCCGGATCAGCCCGGCCCGCCCGCCGTCTCCGGCCTGCCCGCCGTCTCCGGCCTGCCCGCCGTCTCCGGCCTGCCCGCGGTCTCCGGGCCGCCCGCCGTCTCCGGCGCACCCGCCGACACACCCGGCTCGGTCACGGCCGCCGCCACGATCCGGTCTTGCCGCCGGTCTTCTCCTCGACCCGGACGTCGCTGATGACCGCGGCCGGGTCGACCCCCTTGACCATGTCGATCAGCGCGAGCGCGGCGACCGTCACCGAGGTCAGCGCCTCCATCTCCACCCCGGTGCGGTCGGCGGTGCGCGCCTCGGCCACGATCACGACCGCGTCGTCGGCCGACCGCCAGGTCCACGGTCGACCCCGTGCAACGCGATCGGGTGGCACAAGCGGCACCAGGTCCGGCGTGCGCTTGGCGCCCTGGATCCCGGCGATCCGGGCCACCGCGAGCGCGTCGCCCTTGGGCACCCGCCCGGCCCGCAGCGCGGCGATCGCCTCCGCCGACAGCAGCACCCGCCCGGACGCGCGGGCCTCCCGGGCGGTAACGTCCTTGCCCGACACGTCGACCATCCGGGCGTGCCCGCTGGCGTCGAGATGACTGAGAGGCTGACCGGCGTCACTCACGGCAGGATCGTTCACGGCAGGCTCGTTCATGGCAGGCGCATGATCTCGGCCGGGTCGCCGGCGTCCATCGACGTCACCCGCTCCGGCACGATGATCAGCGCGTTCGCCCGGGCCAGCGCACCAAGCTGGTGCGAGCCCTGGCCGGTCAGCGGGGTCACCGTCGCCCTCGTCGGCGTCCAGGACGCCCCGCAGGAACGACCTTTGCCCTGCGGTGAGCGCACCGCGCCGGTCAGTGCCGGCGCGGGCCGCAGGAACCGTTGCGTCGGCAGGCCTTGAAGTGCGCGGAGCGCCGGCTGCACAAACAGCTGGAAGGACACGTACGCGCTGACCGGGTTGCCAGGCAGGGTGAAGATCGGGGTCGGCCGCGGCCCGACCACACCGAAGCCCTGCGGCATCCCCGGCTGCATGGCGACCTTGCGGAACGTGACGGTGCCCAGCCCGGCCAGCGCCGCCTTGACCACGTCGTGCTCGCCGCCCATGCTGACGCCGCCGGTGGTCATCAGCAGGTCGGCCTGCGGCAGCTGCGTCCTCGATCGCGGCCAGCACACCGGCGGCGTCGTCGCTGATCCGGTTACGGTGAGCGACCGCGCCGGCCTGCCGCGCCGCCGCGGCGAGCATGAAGCTGTTCGATTCCCAGATCTGGCCGGGCACGATCGGCGTGCCGGGTTCGACGAGTTCGTTGCCGGTCGAGATGATCGCCACCCGTGGCCGCGGCCGGACCAGAGCCGATCCCACCCCCGCCGCCGCCAGCAGAGCCAGCTCAACGGAACCGAGCCCGGGTACCCGCCGTCAGCAGGACGTCTCCCGTTGACACGTCATCACCACGGCGCCGGATGGCGTCGCCCGGGGCGGCCGGCCGGCGGAACGTGGCCCGGCTCGTGCCTCCGTCGGTCCAGCTCCACCGGGACCACCGCGTCCGCGCCCGCGGGCAGCAGCGCGCCCGTCATGATGCGGACGCAGCGACCCGGGGTGACCTCATGGGAACCGGTGTCACCGGCCGCGATCTCGCCGGTCACCGGCAGGGTCACCGGCGTCGCGTCGGTCGCCCCCTCGAGGTCGCGGGCCTGGACCGCGTAGCCGTCCATCGCCGAGTTGTCGAAGGACGGCAGCGGGGTGCCCGCCGTGATGTCCTCGGCCAGCACGCCTCCCTCCGCCTCGGCCAGGCCGACCGTGACCGGGGGGAGCGGGCGGATCGTGGCCAGCACGTCGGCCAGGTGGCTTTCCACCGACTCCATGCTGGCGCCCGCATGGTGATCCGCCGCGTGGTGGCTCGCTGGGCTCGGGCTCGCTGGCTGTCTGGTCGCTGGCGTCTGGTCACGGGTTTTGGCTACTGCAGGTTGTCGAGGTATTTGCGGACCCAGGGGACGAACTCGTCGGCGATGTCGGGCCGCTCGCAGGCGAACTGGACGAGGGTGCGTAGGTAGTCGATCTTGTTGCCGGTGTCGTAGCGGCGGCCGCGGAACAGCACGCCGTGCACCCCGCCGCCGTCCCGTCGGCCGGGTCGCGCTGCGGCCAGCACCTTGAGCGCGTCGGTGAGCTGGATCTCGCCGCCCCGGCCCGGCTGCGTCTCCCGGAGCACGTCGAAGACCGACGGGTCGCAGCACGTAGCGGCCGATCAAGATCCAGTTGCTCGGCGCGTCGCTCGGCGGTCAGGCTTCTCGATCAGGTCGGTGACGGTCACGACGTCATCGTCCTCGGTCGGCTCGATGGCCGCGCAGCCGTAGAGCGGACACCTGTCGGCGTCCACTTCCATCAGCGCGAGCACGGTCCCGCCGAACTTGCGCCCGGACCTCGAGCATGCGCTGGAGCAGCCCGTCGTCGGGGTCGATGAAGTCGTCGCCGAGCAGCACGGCGAAGGGCTCGTGGCCGACGTGCTGCGCCGCGCAGAGACCGCGTGGCCGAGGCCGAGCGGGGCGCCCTGCCGCACGTAGTGCACGTTCGCGAGGTCGCTGGACTCACGGACCAGGGCCAGTCCCTCGGAGTCGCCCTTGGCCGTGAGCGCCTCCTCGAGCTCGTAGGCGCGGTCGAAGTGGTCTTCGATGCGAGCGCTTGCTCCGGCCGGTGATGAGCAGCACGTCGTCGAGCCCGGCGGCGACCGCCTCCTCGACCACGTACTGGATCGCGGGCTTGTCGACGACCGGCAGCATTTCTTTGGGCGTGGCTTTGGTCGCGGGCAGGAAACGTGGTGCCAGGCCGGCCGCCGGGACGACCGCCTTGGTCACGGGGCCAGTGTCAGGCATGCTCGTTACCCTAGCCGGAGCGGCAGGCTGGACGGCCCGCGGCCCGGCCAACCCGTGAGGATGCGTGATGGACCCGGATGTGCCGGACGGGCCTGAGAGGGCGGCCGCGCTCGATGGGTCTGACGCGCTCCATGTCGACGGCCAGGTGGGCGCGCTGGAGCGCGACAAGGCCGCGCTGCGGACAACAGTGCTGGCGGCGCGGGCGTTGCTCACCCCGGAGCAGCGCGCGGTGGCGGGGCGGGCGATCCGCGACGCGGTGCTCTCACTGCCGGAGGCGCAGATGGCGGGCACGGTCGCTGCTTATTACTCGGTGGCGACGGAGCCCGACACCCACGGCCTCGTCTACGCGCTGTGGAAGCGCGGTACGTACGTGCTCCTCCCGATATTGCTGCCCGACGGCGACCTGGACTGGGCCTCGTACGAGGGCCCGGATTCGCTGCGCGCCGGCCCGCGCGGCCTCGCTGAGCCCGCCGCGCCGCCGCGGGGCGTGCTGGGAATTGCCAGCGCCGACCTTGTGTTGCTGCCAGCAGTGGCAGTTGACCGCCAGGGGTGGCGGCTCGGCCGCGGCGGAGGTTCCTACGACCGGGCGCTTACCCGGATCGGGGCGCCGATTCTCACCGTGGCGTTGCTCTACGAGGGTGAATTGCTGGACAAGGTCCCGGCTGGCCGCCATGACCAGCGGGTCCGGCTGGCCGCCCAGCCATCCCAGGGAATCACCAGGTTGCCACCGCGATGAGCTACTATTTGGCCGTTGACTTAGCAGTCTTAAGCGGCGAGTGCCAGGACAGCGTGGAGGGAGGACCGGTGCCGACGTACCAGTACACCTGCACCGATTGCGGCGAGCCGCTCGAGGCCGTGCAGAAGTTCAGCGATGACGCGCTGACCGTCTGCCCCGCGTGCGGCGGCAAGCTCCGCAAGGTCTTCTCAGCGGTCGGCATTGTGTTCAAGGGGTCCGGCTTCTACCGGACCGACAGCCGGAAGGGCGCCGAGGTAGGAGCCGGCGCGGCCAAGGCGAACGGCTCGGATGCGGGGTCCGCGGAGTCGGGCAGTGGCTCGTCCAGCGAGTCGTCGTCCGGGAAGCCGAGCGAGTCGAAGCCGGGCGAGTCAGGGTCTGGCCAGGCCGGGAAGTCCGGCGAGTCGTCGGGTAAGTCCGGCGAGTCGTCGTCCGGGAAGTCCGGCGAGTCGTCGTCCGGGAAGTCCGGGGAGTCGTCAGGGAAATCGTCGGCGGGGGAGAAGAAGTCGGAGTCATCGCGCGCGAGCCGCGCGTCGTCCTCCGGCACGAAAGTCGCGTGAGCCGCCCATGACCAGTCCGGCGCCCAGCCAGGCCAGCATCGGCGTTATCGGCGGGTCGGGGTTCTACGAGTTCGTTGAGCCGGTCGGGGAAGTGACCGTGGAAACCCCATTCGGCCTGCCGAGTGATCCCATCGTGATCGGCGACGTGGCGGGCCAGCGCGTCGCCTTCCTGCCACGGCACGGGCGTGATCACCGGTTTCCGCCGCACCGCATTCCGTACCGGGCCAACCTGTGGGCGATGCGCTCGCTCGGCGTCCGGCAGATCCTGGCGCCGACCGCCGTGGGCTCGCTGACCGCCTCTTACGGGCCGGGCACGCTGGTGATTCCCGACCAGCTCGTGGACCGGACCAGCGGCCGGGCCCAGACCTTCTACGACGAAGGCCACGCGGTGCACGTCCCGTTCGCGGACCCGTACTGCCCGGTGGGCCGGGCTGCACGCCATCTCGGCCGCCCGCGCGTCCGGCTGGGACCTGGCCGACTCGGGCACGCTCGTGGTCATCGAGGGCCCCCGCTTCTCCACCCGCGCCGAGTCCCGGTGGTACGCGGCGCAGGGCTGGACGCTGGTCGGCATGACCGGCCATCCCGAGGCGGTGCTCGCCCGCGAACTGGCCCTCTGCTACACGCCAATCGCCCTGGTGACGGACACCGACGCGGGCATCGAGGAGGGCGAGGGAGTAACCCAGGACGAGGTGTTCCGGTTCTTCGCCCGCAACGTGGCCAGGCTCCGGGAACTCGTGATGACCGTGATCAAGGACCTGCCCGCCGAACGCGACTGCCCCTGCCCGAACGTCCTCGGCGGCATCACCCTCCCCTTCGAACTCCCCTAGCCCCCCCTTCGCGAACGCCCCTCCCCTCCCGCCCCGGGCTCGGGCACAGCGTGCCCATCCGACATTCCACGCGTTACGACCAAAATCGCGCCCGGGTTGTCCTGGTCTGCGCCACCGAACGCGTGGAAAGTCGGCGCCGAACCTAGTCGAGGTCGCCGTGTTCAATGCGGGCGAGCCGACGCTCACGGACAAGTTGGTCGAATTCGTGCTCCACGTCCACATTGGTCGGCGCCAGGGCCGCGAACACCCCGGTCACGTCGCGCATGCTGACCACGCCCAGCAGCTTGCCGCCCTCCACGACCGGCAGGTGCCTGATCCACCGGGTGGCCATCTCCCTGGCCGCCTCGTGCAACGGCATGTCCGGCGGCACGGTGAACACCTCCGTGGTCATCGCCTCGTCCACGGTGCTCCTCACCAGATCGGCCCCGAGCGCGACCGCCCGGAGCACATCCCGCTCCGTGATGATCCCCGCTAGCCGCTCCTCATCGATGATGAGCAGCGACCCGGTCTGCTGGTGCCACATGCGTTCCGCCGCCGAACGGAGGCTGTCCGACGCCGTCTCCGTGACCGTGGCCTCTGTCATGACATCTCGTACCTGCACCGCGCTGTGCTCCTCGATAGTCCCTACGCCGCCGGCTGGCTTCCACCCTATGGCCGACCTGGGTCGGCCTGCCCGCCGACCGATGCGATCAGGCAGGAGACCGGTTACGCTTGGTCGGGCCCGGGCCTCGACGCCAGCGGCTCCGGTCAAGCCCCGATAGCTCAGTGGATAGAGCGACTGCCTCCTAAGCAGTAGGTCGCAAGTTCGAATCTTGCTCGGGGCGCTTAGCTCGATTACCAGGTCAGACCACACTTTCTGGCACTGACTGTTGATCTTCACGAGGCCTGCTTGCGGTTGCGTGCCCGTTGCGTGCCCGATCGCTTCCCAGCGGCCTTTCCACCCGACGGGGATCGGACCCTGTACCGCCATCTGATCTCCAGAGGATGAATGCTTGATTGCTTGGATATGCAAGCTAGAGCCAGATTAGTCGAATGGACTTGGTTGGTCAAGTAATCAGGAGATGTGCCCGGTTGGCTATCCGGCCGGGTAGGCGTCTTCCAGCTCGTGTGTGTCGCCTGGCATCGCCACATCCAGGGCGAACAGGGCATCGCCGGAAGCGCCCCGGGCCGTTACGTACAGCGCGAGGACCGGCGCGGACCTGGTGATGCCGAGCAGCCTGGCCTCGTGGGGGGCCGGGTGGCGCGCGGTGACCTGCTCGACCACGTGATCCACGCGGATTCCCTTGCGCTTGGCCAGGTGCCCCCGGACCCCGCCTGCCAGGGGAGCCGTTTCGGCCAGGCTGGTCCCCTCGGCCAGGCCCGGCGGGAACCACCACGTCACCACTTCGGACGCCTCGCCGTCCTGGCGGACCAGCCGCCGACGGTGCAGCACTTCTCCGCCCTCCGGGGAACCGAGCAACGCGGCGATGCGTGGCGGGGGAGTGGTCATCCCAGCGGTGATGAGTTCCCCGGCCTCGCGTGACTCGTCCCGGTCAAGCTCAGCCTGCCCTCGCCGCGCAGACGACATCGCGGCCAGTGCGGGGCGGCCCCGCACAAAACTGCCCTTGCCCTGCTGGGTCTCGATCCACCCGTCCTGCCGCAGCACCCGCAGCGCCCGGACCACAGTGGGCCGGGCAATCGCGAACTCGCTGGAGAGCTGGTGCTCGCTGGGCAGCAGTGACCCCGGGGGGTACTCACCGTTCTCGATGCGCCGCTGAAGTTCGTCGATCACCTGCGCGTATTTCGGCGGCGTGTACTCATAGGCCATGGCCATGCCTCACTCGGCTGCATTCGGCGACCTGCTTACTCAAGCAGACTACTGCCCAACCAGCCGGGCTGTCACGCCCCGTGTCAGTTACTCCCGCCCGGTACCGCCAGCCGTGCTCCCTGGTCCCATGCCGGGCCAGTCGAACCGGGCCCATACGACCCAGCCCGTCGCAGGGCTGCCGTCCTTGCCCCAGTCATCCGCGATCCTGCTCACGATGTCCAGCCCATGTCCCGGCTCGCCATCGCCGTTAGATTCTCGCCACGGGCCGCCCTCGTCCTCCACCTCTAGCCACACGTAGTCGCGGGGGCACACTTCGGCGCGTACCGTGAATTTCCCGCCGGGCAGCCCCGAGCGGCTATGCAGAACCGCGTTCGTCGCCAGCTCACTGGTCAGCAGCACAGCCTCATCGACGATCGGCCACTCACCGCCAAGGAGCTCGGCGACAAACCGCCGTGCGGCCCCTACCTGAGCCGCCTCACCCGGGAACCCGCACTCGGCCTGGGTCACCGCCGCCTCACCCGCCGCCCAGAACCATTGCAGTCCAAGCACCTGTGCCGGGCAGGCTCCGCCGTGCCGCGGGCCAGGGCACCGGCCACCAGCACCCGGCGCGAACGGCGGAACTTCCAGCCACGGCCACGGCAGGCTCGGCACGGTTTCGGGTCAAGGTCACCTTGCGCCATGCCCCCACGATCCGCGCCTGCTCACGGCGAACCCATCACACAGTGGGTTATCACCGTGATACAACGCGGTACCCTGCTAACCGCACGCCTCACCAATCGGCTACCGGCTCCGGGCAGGACTCGCGATGCGGGAAAGCGCGTTCGACCCTCCAGCGTTACCGGACGGCTTCTGGCAACGCCCCGACGTCCGGCATGCCCTCGCCTGCCGCGACATGGCCGAGCTATTCCGGCTGCTGCGCCAGCGGGCAGGAATCAGCCAGACCCGGATCGCCACCGCCACCGCAATGGCCCAGGGCCGCGTCAGCGAGATCGCCCGCCACCAGCGAGTCGTTACCTCCCTGGTGATCTTCGCCAGGATCGCAGACGGCCTCGACATGCCCGATCACGCCCGCGCGTGCCTCGGACTCGCGCCCCGCCAGCCAGCCCCAGAGCCCGCCGCCGGTCCAGCCCCTGCTCCAGGCGCCGACCCTGAACCAGAAAATGAGCTGCTGCGCAGGATCGCCAGCGCCCGCAACATCGACCCCTCGGTTATCCAGGTTCTGCAGAACGAAACCGACGCAGTCCGCCTCCTAGACCGGCGACTCGGCGCCCCCGCCGTCGCGGCCAAACTTGAAGCCCACATCACCCACATCCAAGCGGGCCTGCGCCATTCACTGCTGCCCAGCCGCCGTCAGCAGCTCGCAGGCGTTCTGGCCGACGCCTCCGCTCTCGCCGGATGGCAAGCCATCGACATGGGCCACCTCCCAGCAGCCTGGGATCACTTCGAGAACGCCACCTCCGCCGCCCGCGAAGCCGGTGACAACTGCCTCTTGGCGTTCGCAGCGGGAGAGCAGGCGTATGTCCTGCTCGACCTCGGCCACCCTGCCGAAGCCCTCGACGTGGTCCGGGCCGCCTACGACCAGACCCACGCCGCCATCCCGCACCAGGTGCGCGCCTGGCTCCGCGCCGCCGAAGCCGAGATGGCCGCCGCCACCGGGCAAGAGAGCGCCTGCCGCCACGCCCTCGATCTCGCCGCCACGGAGATCAGCCACGGGCCAAGCGGCGAGGACCTGCCCTACCTCGCACTCAACACCGCTCACCTGGCCCGGTGGCGCGGGAACTGCCTCATCCACTTCGGCGACCCCGCGACCTCCACCGAACTCGCTGCCGCACTCGCAGGCATGGACGGCACCTTCACCCGCGCTGAGGCAGGACTGCGCTGCGACCTCGCTGCCGCCCTCCACGTCTCCGGCGAACCCGAAGAAGCGCGGCGCCATCTCACCCGCGCCCGCGAACTCGCCCAGCTCACCGGCTCCGCCCGCCAGCGCCGCCGCATCGCCGACCTGGCCCAGCGCATCGGCCACGCCGCTTAGAACCCCTTCGCTAGCAGCCGCAACAGCGCTACCAGCGTCCCGGAGTTCCAGATCTCCCCAGACGAGATCAGGGCGGCCACCGAGGCCAGCGGCACCCACTCCATCCGCTCCACCTCGTTCGCCTCGACAGGATCCGCGATCCGCTCCGCACCCCGCCCGACGAACACCACATGCTCGGAATCCACCATGCCGACCATCGGCTGGAACGTGATCAGATGCTCCACACTGGCCGCGCGGTAACCCGTCTCCTCCTCCAGCTCCCGCATTGCAGCCTCAACCGGCTCCTCACCCTCGTCGATCAGGCCCCCGGGAAGCTCCCACCCCATCCGGTCCTGCACAAACCGGTGCCGCCACATCAACAGCACCCGATCCTCGCCGTCCACCAGGACCATCATCGCCGCCCGGTGCAACCGCACCACGTGATGCCAGAAGCGCTCCCCGTCCGGCAGCTCCACATCGACTTGCCCGAGCCACACCCACGGATTGTCGTAGATCGTCCGCTCGCTGAATATCTTCCACCGGCTCGATCCTTCGCGCGCATCAGTCACGGCCACGACGCTAACGCGTCCACACTTGCGGCGACACCCCGGCCGCAACGACACAGCGGCGCACCGGCGAGCACGGCCAAGACTGTCAGGCCTTGTCTAGCGGCGATGTCTAGCGGCCGAGATGTCGAGTCCCCCCACATGATTGACGGATCAGTCCCACCACATGCTTTCCAGATGGCCTAGGAAACATGGGCAGCCTTGCGGGGCTGCTGGGCCTTGATGCTGCGGACCGGCTGGGTGGTGGTGCGGCGGACGGTGCGGATGTCGTCGCTGGCCAGCTCGATGGTG
Source organism: uncultured Actinomycetes bacterium (assembly GCA_963822825.1). Taxonomy (GTDB): domain Bacteria; phylum Actinomycetota; class Actinomycetes; order Streptosporangiales; family Streptosporangiaceae; genus JAWWPY01. The sequence continues at coordinate 213,846 of CAWGIW010000003.1, forward strand.
AGAGTGTCGGCAGCGACGTGGACCGTGACCACCTGGCGGGCGTGGATGCGGCCCAGGGCGATTTTCTGGCCGACGACCATGATGATGCCGGTGTTGCTGGCGACCCGCTGCACGGTGACCGGCTCGGCTGATGGCCGCGGTGGCGGCCCGGCGGGGCGGGCGCCGCGGAGCCTGCGGGCCTGGTCCCAGCTCAGCGGGCTGGGCCGGGTGCGCAGCAGCTCGCGGGTCTTGGGATCGAAGAACATCAGGGTCTTGTCCTCGATGCGGATGCCGACCTGGCGGCCGCTGAGGATCTCCCCGGCCGCGACGTACTGGCTGCCGAGGTGGACGGCGCCGTTCCTGCTGACGATCCGGTCGACCTCGATCGCGGCTCCGGGCTCGGCCGGGGGCAGCGGCGGCGGCCCGGCAGGCCGTCCTCCCTGAGCGGCCAGGGCAGCCAGGTCGGCGGCGGACAGGTGGGAGCGCAGCGACTTGACCCGGGTCCCGCCGATCGTCAGGTGGATGACGTCGGTGCCAGCCCAGAAGGTGACTGTCATCCCGGAGCGGTGCGGCCCGAGCCAGAACTGCCGCCGGGCGACCTGCATGTTGCCGCTCGCCGGGACCACCCGCTCGAACTCCACGGGGCCACCGCAGTAGGGCTGGCCACGGCCATCTGGAGCCACCGCCTCCGCGGCGGCCTGCGCCGGGCCTGCAGGCGCTGGCGGGACCGGGGCCAGGGCGATGACGGCGGGCAGCCGCAGCGGCAGCAGCTGCTGCTCAGCCTGCGCGGCCGCGGTGCTGAACCGGTCCGCCGGGGCGGCCATCCCGATGGCCTGATGCGGCCGCGTGGTGTTGTACTCGGTGACCCACCCGTCGATCGCGGCCTGGGCGGCGGCCAGGTTCGCGAACGGCACGGCGTCGTTGAGGAGCTCGCGGCGGAGGCTGCCGTGAAACCTCTCGATCTTGCCCGTGGTGGTGGGATGGCGGGGCTGGGTCAGCCGGTGGACGATGCCGTTGTCCCGGCAGATCCGGTCGAACAGCACCTCTCCGCCCTTCCCGAAACGATCAGTAAATTGCTTGCCGTTGTCCGTGAGCACCTCGCCCGGGACCCCGAACTGGCGCAGCGCGACGGCGAACGCCAGGCACACCGCCCGGCCAGTCGCCCGCACCACGACCTGGCAGATCACGCAGAACCGGGAATGATCATCCACCCCCGTCACCAGCTTCGCCTCGGTCCCGTCCGCCAGGAAGATCCCGCCCACGAGATCCATCTGCCACAGCGCCATCGGGGCGTCCCGCTCCCACCGCACATAGCTGTCTTTCGGCCGCTTGCGGGGCTGCGGCTCGATCAGCCCATGGCGGACCAGGACCCGGTAGACACTCATCCGCGAGGGCACCGGCGTCACCCCGGCCCGGCCCAGCTCGTGAGCCAGCCGCAGCGGCCCCCACCGCGGATGCTCCCGCCGCAGCTCGCATACCGCCGCCTCTGCCTCCGCGCTGACCTGGTGCGGGCACGACTCCGGACGCCGGGACCGGTCCATCAGCCCGCCCAGGCCGCCCTGCTCATAGCGGCGGACCCACGCGTGCACGCTCTGCCGCGATACGCCATACCTGTCAGCGACTTCCGTTACTGGAACCCCGGCTGCGGCATCCAGCACAGCCCGGTACCGCTGCTCGACCACCGACAACTCGACCAGTGCCAATCCCGGCTCCCCACCCCATGACGCCCGCAAGCGAACATGCGACAGGAAAGCCGACTCACAGGGCACCTGTAAGCCATCTGGTGGGACTGCAGTGACAAGCATCTACCGGGACAGGACATGTCTAGCGGCCGAGTACTGCCGAATTGTGCCGTATTGGATCAAGCGGCAGCGCTGCGCGCCGCCGTGCCCGTCGCACTCGCGCCGGGCGTGCGGCCCCTGGCGGGCCGACCCGGCGCGGCACGACGGGCGAGGCTGGCCGGGCGCCATGGCAAGATCAGTCGCTCTCAACGGCAGATAGCCAGCGTTCGGCGTCCGTGGACGTTTCGGGCGAGGGCGGGGGACAAATGAGTAGTCCTGCATGATCGTCTATGAAATGCTAGGTTTATGAAAAACCTCATCATCGTAGGCGGTACGGCGGGCGTTGGCAAAACCACAACGTGCCGCGAATTGCAGAAAATACTCCCGCGGAACGTATTTCTCGACGGCGACTGGTGTTGGGATATGCGTCCATTTGTGGTCACAGATGAAACGAAAAAGATGGTAGAGGGCAATATCGCTCATCTACTCAACAATTTTCTCGATTGCTCGGAGTTTGAGAACGTTATCTTCTGCTGGGTGCTTAATATGCAGAAGATATTGGACGACCTTATTGCCAGGCTGAACCATAACGGCTACACAATACATTGCTTTTCGCTCGTCAGCAATAAACAGGCCTTGTCGGAAAGATTGAGCCACGACATTGCAGCAGGAAAACGGGAACCGGACATCATAGAGCGTAGCGTAGCGGCGATACCGCTATACGATGCGCTTGACACTGTAAAGATTGATGTGAGTACTATTCTTCCGGCAGATGCGGCAAAGCGGATCAGAGATTGCCTGGCTGACCATACCGTTTCTTTGCCGTCTCATTAGGGCGACCGCGCAAGCTGGCGAGCGCACGAACGGCCAGGGGCAGCGGGCACCAGGACGACGCGGCCAAGCCGCGGCTTCATCGGGGGAAAGATCAAAAGCAGACGCTCGCCGCTAGGACGCTGCTGAAGTAGTCGGTTTCGTCTTTGGCGTCCTGGGTGTCTGGATTTTGGCGCCGGGCCTGGGCGCAGGTGCGTGTCATGGCCTGCGGAGTATGGGCTGGCCTGGGAGAATTGGTCTATGGCACTGGGCAGGGCACAGGCTGGGCTGGGCTTTGATAATCCCCGGGATCTGCTGGGAGACCGGCTGCGGGTGGGTTCCCTCTACCGGCTGCTGGCTGACCACGGGCACCTGATCTTCCCTGACGGTTACTTCGCCGACCTGTATGCCGATTCGGCGAAGGGCCGGCCGACGGTGGCGGCCCGGGTAGTGGCCACGGTGATGTTGCTGCAGGCGTTCGAGGGCTTGTCGGACCGGGAGGCTGCCGACCGGCTGGAAGTAGATCTGCGCTGGCAGGCCGCCGCTGGGGTTGATGCCGGGTACCGGGGGTTTCACCCGACGGTGCTGGTGGGGATGCGTAACAAGCTGCGCGCCTCGGGCCGGCCGAGGCGGTTGTTCGAGGACACCAGGGCGACGGCCCGGGCCACGGGTGCGATGAAGCACCGGGCCCGGGTGCTGGACTCGACTGCGGTGTATGACGCGGTGGCTACCCAGGACACTGTTACCCAGTTGCGGTCGGCGATCCGCAAGGTGCTGTCCGCGCTGGACAAGGCTGGCAGCCCGGTGGCCGCTGCGGTCCGGCGGGTGCTGCGCCGTGATGATGATTACTCCGGCCCGGGGAAGCCGCCGTGTGACTGGGACGGCCCGGCCGCCCGGGAAGCGCTGGTGGACGAGCTGGTCAAAGACGCGCTGTCGGCGCTGGGCGAACTCGATGGGCAGCAGCTGCCGCTTCCCGCGGCCGAGGCTGCTGACCTGCTGGCCCTGGTCGCCGGGCAGGACGTGGAGGAGGGCGGGGACGGGGTGTTCCGGATCGCCCGCAAAACCGCCCGGGACCGGGTGATCTCCACCGTGGACACTCAGGCCCGGCACGGGCACAAGTCCCGCAACCGCCACTTCGACGGGTACAAGGCTCACCTGTCCGTGGACCCCGATTCCGAGCTGATCGACGAGGTGGCCGCCACTGCGGCGAACACCCCGGACCGGGACGCTGCCGGGGAGCTGCTTGATGAGCTGGCCAGTGCCGGGGATAAGCCGGAGGTCGTCGGCGACTCCGCTTACGGGGACGCGGCCACCCGCGCGGGCCTGGAGGCTCAGGGGTTCACGGTCACCGCGAAGTGCCCGCCGGCCCGCAATGCCGGCGGCCGGTTCCCCAAGGACCGCTTCGCCGTCGATCTGGAGCGCGGCACCGTGACCTGCCCGGCCGGGCAGGTCACCAGCATCGTCCCGGCTGGCCAGGGCGGCGGCAGGGCATCGTTCCGGCCCTGGTGCGGCGCCTGCCCGCTGCGATCGGCGTGCACCAGCGCCCGCCGGGGCCGCACGATCGCCATCCACCCGCACGAGGACGTCCTGCAAAAAGCCCGCGCTATCCAGCGTGACCCCGCCTGGCAGCAGCGCTACCGGGCAGACCGGCCCCTGGTCGAACGCAAGATCTCCCACTTCACCCGCCGGGCCTGGGGCGGCCGCAAAGCCCGCACCCGCGGGCTGGCCCGCATCACCACCGATCTGTGCGCCCGCGCCGGGGCCATCAACTGGGCCCGCCTGGCCGTCCTCGGGCTCGGCCACGACGAGACAGGCTGGGTACTGGCGGCAACCTGAGCCCTGACAGCACCGCCGCCGCCCTGTGCCCACACGCCGCAGAACCCCAGGACCACCATCCCCAGCCCCCGTCACACGGCCACGCCGCCAGCCCGCGCCTGCTGCCATGCCAGCCAGGTACACAGACCCAGGCCCTGTTACCCGCGCCGCTGAAACAGCCCTTACTTCAGCGGCCTCCTAGGCGGAGGGTGAGGGGGGACATCACCCCTCACCCTCCGGTCAAAGATGGATGTCTCCCGGAACCTGTCAAGAGCGCTTCGCGTCCCTCCGGGATGGCCTGCGGCCACACTTGACAGAACCCGTCCGACGCCTGCCAGGCAGCCAGTGACCGGAACTGCGAGACACGCAGATCCTGTTCGGGTCGCTCTCTCACGCCCTCTCACAGACTGGTGATCCGAAGCTGGACTCAACAGCTTCGGCCGGATAGCTGATGGATCTTGACCTGCGCATCCGGACCATGCAGGACTCATCGGACGCTCGGCGCGAGACTACGGAACAGATGGCGGGGCTCGATCGTTGAAACCGGCGGTGCTGGGTTGAACTCGACCCCCACGCTGATGAGTACCTATGTCCTGTTCGTCATCTGCATGCTCGTCCCCACTGTCTCGTACAAGCATTCTCACTCTGATGGAGTCAAGAAGGGCAGGGTGGTGCTTATGAGGAGCATCGCGCTTAGGTTCAGCGGCCGGAAGTTGGCGGCCTCCCTCGTTGCGAGCTACTCCGTTCTGGCGGGATGGCTCGGGCCAAGCGGGGGGTTGGGTTGAGCCCGGCAACGTAGCTAGCAGGTGCCACCACGACCCGCTTCGGCAGCCGCGCTTGGCTGCCGACCTCCAACCTTGGTGGCGGCGAGCTAGCAGGTGCTCGGTGTTGGGCGTACTGCCTCAGAGGACAAACTCGCTGGTCAGCACGCATTGGGATTTGGGTTCAGTCCCCCCAGCGACTCACCCACCAACGTCCATGATCTGGCTGCCGCGCAGCTTCCGGTCCTCGCTCCCTGCGGTCCGGGTCAGCTTGCCACCGGTCATCGGCACCATGACTACTCGTGCGGGATATATGTTGGATCGTTTCAGCCGAGTTACATGCGCACGACAGGGTTGGCGCAGGTCAACGGCAGTGGGCTGGCGATTATCCTCGGCCGTCTGTAAAGCCGTCGGCTGATCTAGAGCACTCCTAATACTCCAGCGACACTTCGTGATGTGCCGGTTGCTGGCGTGCCAGGGGGAAGGTGGCGGCTTTGGTCCACTGTCCTTCAATGGATTGCTGGGTCACCAGGGCGACTGCGGTGGCTTGTGCGTCGATTGGCACGCAGCCCCGGACGGACTCCTCGGCCGCATGCAGGTCGGTCAGGGGGCGCCCGTGGCCGATGGTCAGGTGGGGGGCGGAGTCGCCGAACTGGCCTTGGTATGGCAGGAAGGCGGGAAAGGCGTCGGTGACCGAGCGCGTCAGGGCACGGAAGGGGCCGGGATCGCACGGGGCGAGCCAGAGCACCTCATCGCCGAACCAGGCGGTGCGATCGAGTTGGAAGCGGAACGGGCTGAACGCCGCGAACAGGTGCTCAAGCCGGGTGAGCTCCGCCGGGCCGATTGCCTGGGGCGGCATGAACGGGGAGAGCACGGTGATGTGGGCCGGGACGCCGAGCCGGGCACTGGCGTCGAGGCGTTCCCGGTGCCGCGCCACGGCGGGTTCGGCTTCTGGGACCTCGACCATCAGGCCGCTGTGCAGGCCGGGGACTGCCATGGCGGGACGTTAATCCGGTGAGGGCCGTGCGGCAACCGCATTTCGCTGCTAAGGACCAGGGACAGGGGTCTGGCGGCGCTGGTAATGGCACCGGCGGGCAGTGGCCTGATGCTGCCGTCGCCATCGCGACCAATGCAGCTGCATGGCGGGCGCAGGCGGCTGCTGGCGCAGTCCGGTGAACAGTCTGCGGATCTCATGACGGGTCAGCGGGATCAGCTGGCCGCTGCGAGTATGGTCGCTGCCGGCTTGGGCCGCGGCCAGCACGGACAGGAACGCGCAGGCAAGCAGGGCCAGGATGGTCCAGCGGTGCCAGGAGGTCCAGCGGCGGACCTGATGCTCATCCAGCGCGGCCAGTTCCTTCCCGGCAGCGAATCCGTCCTCGACCTTCCACCGCGATCCGGCGACCCTCACCAGCTGGGCCAGCGGCACAGGATGCGGGGCGTGGGCGAGGTAGAAGGCGTATTCTCCGTCGCTGATCCGCCGGCGGGTCAGCAGCCAGTGCGGGCCGCTGCCTTCGGTGATGGCCGGGTCGGCGGCCTCGATCCAGGCCCAGTCATACCAGCGGGGTCCTTTAGCGCCGGGTCCGGCGGACAGCCGCTGCCAGGCCCGGGTGGGCAGCAGCTGGGCCAGCTTGGCCGCAGGGCGCGGGCCGATCGCGGTGGTGACCGGGTGGCTTTTGGCCCCGGCCAGCACGTAACCGAGCCCACGGCGGGCCAGCGCAGCACGCAGGGCCGGATCCTGGCCGTACACCTCGTCGGCGGTCGCCCATGCCGCGGGTGTCCCGGCGTCCAGGGCGCGGGTGATCATCTGCCTGGCCAGCGCGGGCTTGGTGGCGAACGCCGTGTCCTGGGGTACCCCGGCAGCGCGGCACCGGGCCGGATCCCCGGTCCAGGACCGGGGCAGGTACAAAGCCCGGTCGATGAACGCCGACCCGGCCGGGGCGGCGTAGGCCAGGTAGACCGCAACCTGGGCGTTCTCGGTCCGCCCGGCGGTACCGGTGTACTGCCTTTGGGTGCCCACCGTGGCAGTGCCGTGCTTGAGGTCCCCCGTTTCGTCCGCCACCAGGACCGCGCCAGGGTCGGCGAAGTGCTCCAGCACGTAATCGCGCAGGTCATCCCGGACCCCGCCCTCGTCCCAGACCGCCGCCGACAGCAGCCGCTGCATTCCCCGCGGGCAGCGTTCCCCGGCGTGCTCGGCAATCGTCCAGCAGTTCACCCGCGCCAGCCCCGCCAGCAGGCCCCGGACGAACGACACCATCCGCCTGCGCGGCTCAACCCGGGCGAACCGGCCGCCCACCCGCAGCATCAGCTCATCAAATTCCTGCCGCCAGCGATCCAGGTCTACGCTGAGGCCAGCGGCCACCGCACGATCTTCTGTAGTCCACACACCTTCGGATCATCGGGCGGCGGCCGCGTCCCGTCTACCGCCGCCAAGCGTCCGGGTCACGAAGTGTCGCTGGAGTACTAAGCGGCTGCCGACGGGGCTGGATTACGGATGCGCAGGGCTTCTGAGCTTGTCGATCTTCGCCTGGCGGGCCACGGCAGCCGCCTTCGGGTTGAGCACGCGGTAAAGGTCATCGAATTGCTCACGCAATTCGGATCGCTTGAAGTCCAGCACCTTCACGTCTGGAACCGCGCCGCCCTGGTAGTTGTAAACAACGACAACTTCACCGTTGGTCGTGACGTAGTACGCGGGCTTGAGCCAGTAGGCATAACTTTTGGCCTGTCCTGTTCCCGCATCGGGAGCCTGGTCTGAGCCCTTGGCCTCCACCAAGACCAGGGGCACGCCATCGGCGAGCGAGTGATGTTCATCCGCGAAGTAGACGAGGTCAGCCTCGATTCTCCGGCGGGTAACGCCCTCCCACATGTCGAACCGGAAGCCAGCAGCTTCATGCTCGGAGCTATAACCCAGACCATGGAGCAAGGGACTGGCGAAGTACATCTCGACCTCACGTTCAGAGTCGAGGTGGACAGACATCAACTGCTCAAACCATTCCTCCGAAGGCCTTGGGTCCGGGCTTGAGTCATCTGGTGTCGGCATCACCGGCAGGCTGAGCACTATCCAGTCGTGAAGCCCGGCCTCGCTGACCAGAGGCTGAGCACGTATGCCCCGACGATTCCAGAAGCCCCGTCACTAGATCCTTGCGCTGACCTGTCCAGGCCTGGAAGCCGAACAACTCACGCAGGCTATGACACCGCACCCGCCGCGAACCCTTCGGGCTCACCTCAATCGATCGCTGGATACTAGCTACGACATCTTCCGGATCTTTCCTCTTAGCCACGACACATCCCTCTCCATTACTCACATCATGCACCCGAGCCACGACCCAGCGCTACGAGGACAGTTGGCGCACGGGCGTCAGCGTGCCCGTAGCGTGCCCGATTGCACGGTGATCAGCGGTGAATCACGGTCACTCACGGGTATGCCACTCGGGCACTGACCTGCGGCGGGCCAGGTCAGGGCGGCCTCGTCCAAGACCTCCTGAGCAGTAGGTCGCAGGTTCAAGTCCTGCTCGGGGCGCCTTGGGGGCGCCGCATTCGCATGCCCTTGATATTTGGACACTGCTCGGGGCGCTCCCCTTTATCTCAGGTCGGACCGCATATCGTCGGCCCTCCCGACGATCCGGAGCGAGCACGTAAGCGATCCAGCGCCGAATTAGGTCGTACTGGACCAAGACCGCCTTTGTCGGCCGCCGCCGGGCGCCAGGCCTGAAGCGGTCAATTACGCTTTCCAATATGATCGGCCGCTCAATTCGCCCGTCGCCACCACCGTCGGTTGGGCAATAGGACGGGTGTTGAAGGCGAACCAGCGAGCTCTTGGCGCACTAGTTTACCTTCGTGCTCGGTCAGAAACGCGGCCAAATCATCCTCAGTCATGTCTGCATGAACGTGCATCAAGGAAGGCGCTACTACTCTATTCCCGTTGCTTAACATTACGGCAATTTGGAAATTGGCTTCCTCGCTGTTCAGTGATCATGGCAGCGCCATGCGCGGGCAGCGTTCGGTGCGGATGTCATGGAGCCTCGCGTCGCGAGCGCGTTGGGCGTGTGGATGTCGCTGAGTCCCGGTAACGTGTCTGCCATGACCGCTCAGCCAGACGGCGACCTGAGTTCGTATGAGGTGATCCACCTCGGCGGGGAGGCGGCGGCCATCGTCCCCCCCTCTGAACTGCGGCGACTTCAGGCTGTGCAGCGTCACGCCTCGGCGGAGCTGCTAGAGGACGCCGAGGTGGAGGCGACCCTGTCAGCTCATCGGGACTGGGTGGCTGCCGGGCGCCCTGGGGCTGTCTCCCATGAGGTGGCGATGGCGGAGTTGCTCGGCGACCAGTGAGGATCGAGTGGTCGCGCGGCGGCGAGGGCCTCGGCATGGCGTTACTTATCCGATCAGGACGGCATGCGAAGTATCGGCGCTGCCGTGGCAGACCTCGCTGCTGACCCGTACCCGCCGGAGGCGTTCCATCGTTTTACCACCCAGCACGTCGGCGCCCAGCCTTCGAGCGAGCGAGATCAGCCAGGAAGAAGCGCAACGGCTGCCGGTTAAGCCGGGCCGGGGAGATCGGCGCTGGCGGCGTCGCGGCGTGGCTGGCCTTTCCTGGCGGAGTACCGGCCGAGCGCGACCGATCCGAGGATCCCCAGTCCGGTCGCGACCAGAGGCAAGATCTGATCGTAGTTATAGGCGGTCGAGAAACAGCCTGGCGGATGATGAGCGCCGTCACCGCGGCCTGGATCAGGAACAAGGCCGCCCACCAGTAGCTGATGACATACATCGTGGTACGGAATTCCCGGTAAGTGCTCCACATCTTGCCGAAGGTCGCCATGCCGTCATGGGTGCCGTCCGTGCCGTACCGCTGAGCCATGTAGAAGACCACCGGTTTCCGGGCCAGGACGCACGAGCCCAGGAAGATCAGGCCGATGAGGGCGGTGGTCGCGCAATCCTTGTAGAGCAGCACCTTGGGATTCGTGCTGCCGATGAGGGCGATGATCGCCGATATGGTGGTAAATGCGAAGATCGACGCCGAAGCGCCGCTGAACTTGCGCGCTTTGATCCAGATCGCCAGCCCGCCCACGACCGGGCCGATACTGCCGACCAGGTAGCTGACAACGTCGCTCGCGCCTAGCCCTTTGGCCAGGTGGAACAGCCCGATACTGCCGCCGATCTCTATGAAGGTGACCAGAGCGTTGAAGGACATCCCCTTCTTGGCGGGATGGTCCTTGAGCCCTTGAGCAATCTCCTCATGCACAGTCGGCACGACCGGGTCATTTCCTAACGGCACGTGAGTACCGGCCGTTCCGGCGGTTCTCCGGGCATCACCACTGGTGTCCACTTGAACCCGCCTCTCGTGACGGTGCGAAGACCGCCTGCCCAGCCGGTCCGGTGTGTTCCGTCCAAGCATAGGTCGTTTCGATCTATGCGGCAAGGTAGGATCTTGTCATGACCGGACGGCAACTCACCCCGTTCGAGCACATACTGCTCGGCCTGATCTGCACCGAGCCGTCGTCCGGCTACGACCTCAAGCGGATCTTCGCCACCACGCCTATGGGCATCTACCAGCCCAGCTCCGGCACGCTGTACCCGGCGCTGCGCCGCCTGGAACAAAAAGGGCTAGTCAAGGCTCAGGCCCCATCCGGCCAGGGTGGCCAGTCAGCCCGGCATCGCCGCGTCTACGAGCCCACCCAGACCGGCCGGGCAGCCCACCTGAACTGGTTGCGCACACCGGTAGAACCAGCCACGGTCTCGCGTGACCTCGGCCTGCACCTCATGCGCTTCGTGATGATGGAACACCTGCTTCCGCCCGAAGAGGTGCTCACGTTCTTGCAGAACCTCGCGGACACGCTCGCGGGGTTCACCGCACAGCTGAAACAGTACGCAGCAGCCGCAGACTTCCCCGGCCGCCACCCGCGTCTTGCCCTCGACCACGGGATTGCCATCCACCTCGCTAGCCTCCGCTGGGCCGAGCAGGCCGTCGCGGCGCTGTCGGCTGATCTGCGGTCTCCTCCGGCGATTGACGTGCGACATTCCTCCGCCATGTGATCTGCGACACTGGCGCGTTTCGGCCACCCTGGTACGACGTTTTCCGCGGTGCGTCGGGGCCGGGAAGGTTGGACAGCCTTGATCTTGCTACGGATTGTCGTGCCCGCTGCGTGCCCAATCGAACGGGGATCGGCGGTGATTCGCGGTCACCCCACATCGGCGCTCACCTTGAAAAAGCCTCATCCGCATCGGGGTCCAGTCGCACGGGCCAGCCCGCAGTCCAGTGTGCCTGCCCCTGTGGCATAGGTGGCTGATGATCTATTCATTCGCCGAGCCACTGGATCTGGACAACGAGCACGAGGTCATCCGGTGGGTAGACCAGGAACGTGACGAGTCCTTCGTGATGTCTGCCGAAATGTAGCGTGCGCAATAACTTGGTTGGGTCAGTGGGCTCGCCAGGATGGCGTTGATATTCGATTGGGTTGACCAGGACAGCCGCGTTCATAAAAGCCGCCAACTCTTCCCGGCCTGCTGAGCTCAGGCTGGCGAAGTGCTGCCGCGCAGGGTCGTCGAAGTCCCAGCGGTACACGCGTCAAAGACCGTACTTCGCCCGGATCTCCTGCCAGCTAGTGCGTTCTGAGGGAGGTGGTGGCCCTTCACGCTGGTAGCGCTCGACGCGGGCCAGGAACTCGCGCTGTGCGTCAGGGTCGCGCCAGGCGTCGGCCTCGAACCACCAGCGCCGGACCGTCTCTAGCAGGGGCGTAAGGTCGCCGTGCTCGCGGGCCTCCTCGAACGCCGCGTCCAGTTCATCGTCATAACGCCGCAACACTGCGGCGTCGGCATTGGCGGCCAGCACAGTGCGGATCGCCGACGGGGTGCACGCGGGACGGGCCAGGATCTGGGGGTGCCCGGCATGCGGTGCGGTCATCGGCAGCTCCCGGTGGGTCGGAGTCAGAGGCCAGCTTAAGCGCGCCGGCCGACAAACAGGGTGCTCTCGCGCCAGGCACACTGTGTTGATCAGCCCGGAAGATCGTTCAGGGAACGAATGCCACTGGGGCTTCGTTCCTGGCTGGCCTGCGCTGTCGCAGGTCAGTACAGTGCTCAGGCCCGCGTGCCTCCTAAGCAGTAGGTCGGAGGTTCAAGTCCTGCTCGGGGCGCCCAAGCTGGCTCCCAGGTCAGACCGCATTATCTGGCACTGACTGTTGATCTTCACGAGGCCTGCTTGCGGTTGCGTGCCGGTGAGTATGAACTTGCGGAGCTACGGTGTTGGCCATGATCGCAGAGTCGGCCCTGGCCAGCGAGATCACCCGATCGGCAAACTGGTCATACCGTCTGGGCAGACCATCCAGCATTACCTTCCCGGAAGCGCCGGGTTACGAGCTGGCTGAGTGGCGTTGGCGCAGTGCGAAGAGGCCGGGAACGAGCTGGGGCACCTGGCGGCGGTACCGGGGGTACTCGTCGGGGAAGGTCGCCAGCATCAGATGCTCCTCCATGCGGATCTTGACCTCAAACAGAACCAGGCCGGCTGGGAAGAGCACGACCCACTGACCGATCCCGCTGAGCAGCGTGGCGCCGAGCAGCATCCCGAGCATCCCGGTGTAGATCGGATGACGTGTCACCGCGTACGGCCCGTGAGTGCGGAGCCGGTGATCACCCGTGACCTTGGGCGCGACGCTCCAACTGGTGCCGAGCGAGAGCCGGGCCCACAGGGTGAACACGGTCGAGGCGACCAGCACGGCAAACCCGAGGACCCGGACCCACGAGGCCCCGACGGCCAGGCCGTCAAAGTGGCTGCGGCTGACAATCGCCAGGCCCGCACACGCCACCGCCACGACGGTGAGCGCTATCGACCCGGACTGGCCCTGGGTCCGCTCCTGCGGAGCAGGAGAGTCGTTATGCGGAGTGTGGAAGGTGTTGTACAGCGCACCGGCCACCCACACGAGCACGACCGTGCCGACGCACACGCCAATGCCAACCGCAGCGAGCACCTGGGCCACCTCAGAGTCGGCCGGCGGTGGGGAACGTCGTCACGACGACAGCACAGCAATCATCATTCCTCCAGTATGACCGCAGGTTCCCGGCCGCGGCCAAGGCCATGGCCAGCTACCGACGGCAGCACCGCGCCCACGGGTCTCGGCCCCACAAAATCCGGTCGTCCCCAGTCCATGGTTTCCGTACGGTAGCCAGGTGATCACCTACGTGTGGCGCGGCGATTTCGGCAACTCCGCGCTCAATGCGCTGCACGCCGAAGGCTTCGGCCACGAGGTCCGGGACGACGACTGGCGGGCCCGGGTGCACCGGCACAGCCTGGGCTGGGTCTGCGCGTGGGACGGGCATGACCTGATCGGCTTCGTCAACGTCGCCTGGGACGGGGGCGTTCACGCGTTCCTCCTCGACGTCCTCGTAGCCGCGCGAGTGCGGCGGCAGGGGGTTGGGACCAGGCTGGCCGCCATCGCCGCGGACCATGCACACGCGGCCGGGTGCCAGTGGCTTCACGTTGACTTCGAGGATCACCTGGGCCCGTTCTACGTCGGCAGTTGCTGCTTCAGGCCCACCCAAGCGGGACTCATGGTTTTGTAACGGCCACCAACGCTCTTGCCGTTGCGGGGAATCATCGTCTGCGCTGGAGGGTGTGAGCCGCGAAGAACTGCCAGATGACCTGCGTCGCGTTCAGCGCGGCGGACGGTGGGTCCCCGAGCCCGTTCGGTACCGCCCCGGGCCATTGGTGGCCTGCGCCCGCTATGGCGATGAGTTCGACCGTGCGGCCGGCGGGGCAATTCGCGATCGAGGTGTTCACCACCCCGGCGGTACTGATCACCGGTGCGGCGCAGTGGTCGATGCCGCGCCAGGTGGCGTTGAGCGCCGGAACAGCGGGTCCGCGGGCCGCCCCGTCACCTCCGCCGCCGTTGTAGGGGATGGTCGTGTCGGCTGTGCCGTGGATGTGGATGACCGAGATCGGCGCCGGGGACGGGCACCTGCCCAGTTCGGTGGCCGCGTCCGGCCCGATGGCGGCGAAGATCGTGGTGTGGCAGGCCAGGGTGTAGGCCATGATGCCGCCGTTGCTGATGCCGGTGGCGTACACCCGGTTGGGGTTGATCGGCACCCCGTGTTCGATGGCGGACACCATCGCGGTGATGAACCCGACATCGTTGACATTCATGCTGCCGGGCGCGCCGCAACAGCCGCCGCCAGTGTTCCAGGCCCCGTACAGCCCGTCCGGGTAGGCGACGACGAAGTGGCCGCGGGCGGCCTCGGTATCCCAGTGGTAGGTCTTCTCCGCATGCGCCCCGCTCCCCAGGCCGCCGTGCAGCATTACGACCAGGGGAGCTGCGGCCGGCCGGGCGGCGGGCCGGTAGACCAGGAAGGTACGGCCGATACCGCCGACCGAGATGGCATGGCTGGAGGTGCCGACCGGGATCGTTGGCCCGATGCCCGGCTGGGCCGCCCGGCGCGCGGAGCGGGGGACCCCGCAGCCGGCCAGCAGGATCACCAGCACCAGGCTCCCGGCCGCGATGGCGGCCGCCGGGCGGTGACTCGTCACGTGACGCCTAACTCGCTTCATTGGTCCATGGTGCCCACGCCGCTGAGCCCGCCGAGGCGTGCTGTGACTTGATGACGCACTGTTTCGATGACTGCGGGTACGGGAGGGTCAAGATCTAGACCGACGTCCTCGCCGCCCGCCTCGGCTGAGGGGGAGCCCTTACCGGCGGCGACCGCTCGTCCCTTGGGGAGGTGACTCAACCTTCGGTGAGGCCAGAGCGTCAGGTGGGTAAGGGGGCCAGCAGGCACCGGAGGTGAGCGTGTCCTTCGAGGAGTTCGTGCGGGACTGCTCGCCGCGTCTGTTCAGGACCGCACTGCTGCTGACCGGGCAGGACCGGCCGGCGGCCGAGGACCTGCTGCAACTCGCGCTGGAACGGGCCTACCGGCATTGGGCCCGGGTCTGCCGGTCGGACGAGCCGGAGCGGTATGTGCGGCGGATCCTGGCCAACGCATCGAACGACCGGTGGCGGCGGGCGGGCCGCCGGCCCGAGCGGCCGCTGCACCCGGGTGACGCGGCTCCGGTGACGCCGGACCAGGCCACCGCGGTCGCGGAGCGTGATTTCCTGATGCGCGCTCTCGCCGGGCTGCCGCCGCGGCAGCGGACCGTGCTCGTGCTCCGGTACTTCAACGACCTGTCCGAGGCGGAGATCGCCGACGCGCTCGGGTGCAGCGCCGGAACGGTCAAAAGCCAGGCTTCACGCGGCCTGGCCCGGCTGCGCGAGATGGCTGAGCCCGATGCCGAACCAGCCGAACCAGCCGGGCCAAAGGCCGCCCAGATCTGGAGGCGTTCGCTGTCATGACTGATTTCGAGGGTCAACTGCGGGCCGCGATGGAGTCGGCGGTCGCTCGCGAGCAGCCGCCGGGAAATCTGGTCGAGCGCGTCCGGAGACGTCATCGGCGGCACGCGGCTCGGGTCGCCGTGGCCGCGGTCGCGGTCGTCGCGGCGCTGCTGGCCGCGGTCTCGCCGACCAGGGCGGCGCTCCTGGGCGCGACCACTCGGTCCACATCCTCTGGCCCGGATCGGCCCGGGCCCGTGCCACGGTCCGCTCCGGTCCCGCCTGCCGCTCAGTATTACGGCTGTGACGCGCAGACATACGGCGGGCTCTGGGCACAGTGGCGCCGCGGCGCCGCGCAGGCCGGCCCATTGTGGTTTATCAACGCGGGCATCGCCCCCGATTTCAACTTCTACAACTCTGACGGGACCCTCAAGGCTGTCCCCATCATCGTGATGGTGCGGGACAACGCGATCGCGCACGTGCAGCCCACTGGGGCAGGGCAGCGATACTTCCGGTTCTTGCCGGGCTTCAATAGCACGGATCACTACACACTGCGCGACGGCCAGGCCGGGGCCACCTTCGCCGGCTGCTCCGATCAGAATTCGATATACGGAGCGGGTTTGACCCAGTTCTACATTGGCATCCTGGTCGCGGGCCCCCGTTGCGTAACTCTCGAAGTCCGGACGCGAGCGAGCAAGCGACCGATCCCAGTGACGCTGTCGTTCGGCACCTGCACGACCAGCAAATAACCAGCGCCGTCACCGGCCCCGCAACCGCCCCCGCAACCGCCCCCGAACGGCTTTGCCGAGCATCCGTGCTGGTCGCCGCGGTCTGGCCGGCAGGTAAAGGTCGCTTGACATCGCATAAGCTGTCAAGGTACCTTGACATCGTGCGGAACCGGCTCCGGGAGGAGCGCACTCAGCGCGGGATGTCCCAGGCTGAGATCGCGGCGGCTCTGGAAGTATCCCGCCAGACGGTGATTTCGATCGAGAACGGCCGCTACTCGCCGTCGCTGCCGTTGGCGTTCCGGATCGCGCGGTTCTTTGATTCGACGGCCGACAAGATGTTCCACCCAGAGGAGGAAGTGGGCCCATGAAGAGCATCAAGCACCCTCGTCTGCGAGCGCCGATCATGGCGATCACTGCCGGTACGGGGTCGCTGTCATCGTGGTCGCCGCCCAGGGAGGGCGCTGGGTACACGGCATCCCCCCGGAGCTAGTGGTGGTTGCTGGGGCGATCGGCTACTACGTGTGGGGCGGAAGGGAAAGCGACCTGGGTGCGATGATCGGTTCCCGCGCTGACGAGCGGCAGAACCTTCTCAGGATGCGGGCACGATCATTCGCCGGGCAGGCAATGGTGATCACTGCCGCCGCGGGTACCGTGGTCGCGGTCGCGCTCAACGATCCGATCTGGCCGTTTGCGATCTTTCTCGGCGTCGGAACCGTGTCCTTTCTCGCTGGCCTGGCGATCTACCGTACGCGCGACGTCGGTTAGGCGGGCAGGTCCGGAACAAGCCGCTCCCATCCCCCGGGGGGTGGCACAATCCGGGCATGCTTCCAGATGCGGGCGACTCGCCGGATGATCCGCTTGAGCAGGATGCGCCTGATCACGCGGTGGACGATCCGGGGATCGTGTCGTGGTTCCTGGCCGAGGGTGACCGAGCCAATCCGGCTACCGATCTCAGGGCCTTCACCACGGGAAACCTGGTCAAGCCGCTCGTGGACGGCCGTTCCTACTTCGCCAGGCTGTGTGTTGAGCTCCAGGCGGCCCAGGCGGGCGACCAGGTGTACCTGGTTGACTTCCGGGGTGATCTTGACGAGCGCCTGGACGGTCCCGGGTCGGAGATCGGCGAGCTGCTGAGCCAGGCCGCGCGCCGCGGAGTCCTGGTCTTCGGCCTGCTGTGGCGCTCGCAGCCCGAGGCGCTCCAGCAGTCCGAGGGGGCCAACGCGGAGTTCGTCCGGCAGATCGACGAGGACGGGGGGCAGCTGCTGCTCGATGCCCGGACCCGCCGCGGCGGCAGCCATCACCAGAAGCTGGTGGTGGTGCGACATCCCGGCGCTCCCGAGCGCGACGTCGCGTTCGTCGGCGGTATCGACCTCGGCTACAGCCGCAACGACGACTCCACGCACCCGGGCGATCCGCAGGTGATGACGTTTCCCGACGCGTATGGCCAGCGGCCGCCCTGGCACGACATCCAGGCCGAGGTCCACGGCTCCGCCGTGCACGACCTCGAGCACACGTTCCGGGAGCGCTGGTACGGCAGCAGCGTCCTCGACCTGCCCAGCCCACTCCGCCAGCTCTACGACCGGGCCTACCACATGGGTGCCATGACGAGCCGGCCGCTGCCCGAGCCGACCGACGACACCGGGGCCCGTCCGGGCACACACGCGGTCCAGGTGCTGCGCACCTATCCGGCTCGTGTCCGCCGCTACCCGTTCGCGCCGCTCGGGGAGCGGAGCATCGCGCATGCCTACCGGAAGGCGCTCGCCCGGGCTCGCTGCCTGGTCTACCTGGAGGACCAGTACCTGTGGTCGCGCCCGGTGGCCGGCATGATCGCCAGAGCCCTGCGGGAGAGGCCTGAGCTGCACGTCATCGCGGTCGTGCCGCGCTACCCCGACAAGGACGGTGCTATCACTCAAATACCCTCCGTAATTGGCCAGCACGACGTGATACGGGCCTGCACCGCCGCGGGGGGCGAGCGTTTCGCCGTGTACGACGTGGAGAACCACCAGGGAACACCGGTCTACGTGCACGCCAAAGTGGTGGTCATCGACGACGTATGGGCCATGGTGGGCTCGGACAACCTCAACCGGAGGTCGTGGAGCCACGACAGCGAGCTGTCGATCGCCGTGCTCGACGCGCAGCCGGACATCCGGGAACCCCGCGACCCCGCTGGTCTCGGCGACGGAGCGCGGAGGTTCGCCCGGGATGTCCGCCTCCGGCTGTGGCGCGAGCACCTCGACCGCCGCGCGGACGACGTGGAAGATCTGCTGCATCCAGCCGAGGCCTTCGCGGCCTTCCGCGAGCAGGCCCAGCGGCTCGCGGCGTGGCACGTGGCGGGCCGCTCCGGGCCGAGACCTCCCGGCCGGGTAATGCCGCATCGGCGCCCGGGCCCCACGGCCGTGCAGCGGCTGTGGGCCACCCCGCTGTACCGGATCGTCTACGACCCGGACGGCCGTCCCCTGCGGGACCGGCTCCGAGGCCGCCTCTGAGCTACCCCGGCCTCCGGGAGCGCGGCACGACCAGCCCTGACTCGTACGCGGTGACGACCGCTTGCGTCCGGTCCCTCAGCCCCAGCTTGCTCAGCACCCGGCTCACGTGCGTCTTGACCGTCTCCTCGGTGACCACCAGCCGGGCCGCTACCTCTGGGTTGGACAGGCCCTCGGCGACCAGCCGGAGGACCTGAGTTTCCCGCGGGGTGAGCGTGGCCAGCGCGGCCACCGGCGGGCTCCCCGACCTGGGGCGCAACTGGGCGAACTCGCTGATGAGGCGGCGGGTGACGGTCGGCGCGAGCAGCGCTTCGCCGGCCGCGACGACGCGTACCGCGTCGAAAAGCCGCTCTGCGGTCACGTCTTTGAGCAGGAAACCGCTGGCCCCGGCGCACAGGGCGTCGTAGACGTATTCGTCAAGATCGAAGGTCGTCAGGATGAGGATGCGCGGGCCGCCCTCAGGCGGGGCGCCCTCCGGCGGCCCGCCTTCGGCGGGGCACCCTCCGGCGGGGCACCCTCCGGCGGGGCACCCTCCGACGGGGCGCGGCCCGCGCCCATGAGTTGCCTGGTGGCTTCGATGCCGTCCATGCCCGGCATCCGGATGTCCATGAGGACGACGTCTGGGTGCAGCTCCAGGCCGATCCGTACCGCCTCCGCCCCGTCGCAGGCCGTGCCGACGACCGTGAAGTCCGGCTGGGTGTCCAGCAGCGCGGCGAATCCGCCGCGGACCACCTGATGGTCGTCGGCGACGAGGATCCGGATGGCCGGGGGCGGGGCGCTCATCCGGCCGCTTCCCCCTTGGTGGGCAGGCTGGCTCTGACGAGGAAGCCCCCGCTGGCCGCGGCGCCGGTGCGCAGCTCACCGCCGACGGCCGCGGCCCGTTCGCGCATGCCGAGCAGCCCGTGGCCGGCGGGTGGCGGTCCGGCCGGCGGGCCGGGTCCGTTGTCGCGGATGACCAGCCGCAGCGCATCGTCGGCGTAGTGCAGTTCCACGTCCACGGCGGCGCCCGGCGCGTGACGCCGGGCGTTGGTGAGGGCCTCCTGGACGATGCGGTAGGCGGCTAGCTCCACGCCGGGGTCGAGGGCGGTCGGCGTCCCGCGCAGGATGAGCCGAGTGCCCGTCCCTGACGCATCCCGTGCCTCGTCGAGCAGCTCGTTGAGTTGCCGGAGACCCGGCTGGGGCTGCCGGCTCGCGGCATCTGTCTGGGCGTCCTCGCGCAGCACACCGAGCAGCCGCCGCATTTCGGTCAGCGCGTCCCGCGCGGTGTCGCCGATCGCCGACAGCCGTTGCGCCCCGGCGGCGGGCATCCCCGGGGTGGTCAGCCGCGCCGTCTCGGCCTGCACCACCACCATGGAGATGTGGTGGGCCACGACATCATGCAGTTCGCGGGCGATCCGCGCCCGTTCCCCGCGTGCGGTGTGCTCGAGGAGGGTGCCGGCGATGGCCTGCCGGGCCGTGCTGTGCACCCGGGCATCGGTGTGCGCTCGCCGCGCGATCCCGGCCAGGGCCGCCGCCGGGGCCAGCGAGCCCAGCAGGACGGCGAGGACGGCCGTCTCGGAATGGACGGGACGGGCGAGCGCCAGCACCAGGAACGCCGCGGCGAGCACCACGGCCAGGACCCGTGCGCCGCTGCGGCCGGCCCGGTAGAGCACGATCAGCTGCGCGGCCAGGCCCGCGACGGTGAGCACCTGGAAGAGCGTGAGCGACGCCACGCTGGCCACGGAGATGGCGACGGCGGCGGCGGCCGGGCGCAGGAAGGCCAGCGGCAGCGTGGCGGCCAGGCATAGCAGGATGAGTACGAAGGCGGCTTGCGGCGTGCTTATGCCGGTGATCGCGGTCTGCGCGATGTGCGTGCCTCCGCCCGCGACCGTGCTCTGCCTAACCGAATTGTGCACCACGAGGGGCCTGATCGACTCGGGGGCCACCGTGAGCCGGGTGATCACCTCGGCCAGCGCTAGCAGGGCCAGCAGGATCCCGGCCAGGGCAGGCCCCCGCCGGGCCGCGGCGATCCGCCGTGCCGTCCCGGCCCACCCGCCGCGTCTGTCACCCACTTGGCCCACGCTGCTCATTGTCGCCGCTGGCCAGCCCGCTGGCGTCCCCCAGGTCAGGAATCCCGCCGTCCCCCGTGCGGGGGATGCGCCCTAGCGGGCATCCCCCAAGCCAGCGGCGGCGAAGACGGCTCCCCGGCGTGACGACCGCCCGGGTCCCGGCTCCCTAGTCTTCCTGGCATGGAAGCAACTATCGAAGTCACCGGGCTGCGCAAGCGGTTCGGGCCGACGCTGGCGCTGGATGGGATGTCGTTCACCGTGACGCCGGGGCAGGTCACCGGCTTCGTCGGGCCGAACGGCGCGGGGAAGTCGACCACGATGCGGGTCATCCTGGGCCTGGATGCGCCGGATGAGGGACAGGCGCTGATCGGCGGGCAGCGCTACCAGAGCCTGCGGCATCCGCTGAGCCACGTGGGGGCGCTGCTGGACGCCGCCGCGCTGCAGCCTAGCCGGAGCGCCCGCAATCATCTGCTGTGGCTGGCCCACTCCCAGGGCCTGGGCGCCAGGCGGGTGGATGAGGTGATCGGGCAGGCGGGCTTGCAGTCGGCGGTCCGGCGCAAGGCGGGCGGTTACTCGCTGGGCATGCGGCAGCGGCTGGGGATCGCCGCGGCGATGCTCGGGGACCCGCCGGTGCTGATGATGGATGAGCCGTTCAACGGGATGGACCCGGAGGGCATCGTGTGGATGCGCGGGTTCCTGCGGGCGCTGGCCGCCCAGGGCCGGGCGGTGCTGGTGTCCAGCCACCTGATGAGCGAACTGCAGGACTCCGCTGATCATCTCGTGGTGGCCGGCCGCGGCCGGGTCATCGCGGATGCCAGCGTGGCGGAGCTGCTGATGGCGGCGTCTGGTGACCGGGTCACGCTGCGCACGAGCGCGCGGTCGGAGGCGATGACGGTGCTGGCCCATGCGGGGGCCACCGTCGCCGCCACCAACCACGACACGGTCACCGTGTCCGGGCTGGCCGCCGAGCGCGTCGTGGCCCTGCTCGGCGAGAGTGCGGTGCCGTTTTCGGAGGTGTCGGCGCACCGGGCCACGCTGGAGGAGGCCTACATGGAACTGACCAGGGACGCGGTCGAGTTCCGGGCCGAGCCCGCCGGCGAGGTGGCGCAATGACTACTCCCACGATCACGCCGTACCGGCCGGACCTGCGGGCCGGGCGGGATGGCTTCCCGCAGCTGCTGCGGGCGGAATGGATCAAGTTCAGGACGGTCCGCGGCTGGGTCATCGGCATGGTGATCGCGGCCCTGGTCATGGTCCTGCTCGGGCTGTTCGCCGGAGGCCAGAGCAACAGCCAGTGCAGCAATGGCCCGGGCACCCCGACGCTGAGCGGCAAGGCCTGTCTGCCGCCCATCCCGCTGGGGCCGGGCGGCGTGGCGGTGACCGACACCTTCTACTTCGTCCGCCAGCCGCTGGCCGGAAACGGCAGCCTCACCGCGGCGGTGACTTCGCTGACCGGCCTGCACTCCAACGGCAACGCCCAGGCCTTCCAAGGCCCACTGGCCGGCATGACCAAGGGCGTCGTGCCCTGGGCCAAGGCCGGCATCATCATCAAGGCGAGCACCAAGCCTGGATCGGCCTACGTGGCGATGGTGGTCACCGGCGACCACGGGGTGCGGATGCAGTACGACTTCACCCACGACATAGCCGGGCTCGGCGGGCGCCGTCACGGCGGCGTCCCCTCGCTGGCTGCGGCTGACCCGCTCCGGCGGCACGGTCACCGGCTATGAGTCGGCCGACGGCACCCACTGGACCCAGGTCGGCACCGTCAATCTGGCTGGGCTGCCCGCTACCGTGCAAGCCGGGCTGCTGGCCACCTCCCCGCAGTACACGGTGACGTCACCGTCGTTCGGCGGATCCACCAATCAAACCGGGCCGAGCGTGGCCACCGCCGTCTTCGACCACGTCAGTCTCCAGGGCAGGTCGCCCAGCGGCGGATGGACCGGCGGCCAGGTGGGTGACAACTCCGGTCTTCCACCCTCCGTCGCCGGGCTCCACCAGGCCGGCGGCCGGTTCACCGTGACCGGGTCCGGCGACATCGCGCCGCTCGTGGCCGGACCAGGGTCAGCCCTCCAGGACGGGACCATCGAGGACCACCTCACCGGCACGTTCGCCGGGCTGGTCGCGATGGTCGTCATCGCCGCGATGTTCATCACCGCCGAGTACCGACGGGGCCTGATCCGCACCACCCTGGCCGCGAGCCCACGGCGGGGCCGGGTCCTGGCGGCCAAGGCCATCGTGATCGGCTTGGTCAGCTTCGTGGCCGGGCTGGCCGCCGCCATCATCGGCGTCACGGTCGGGACCTGGCTGTCCAGCGACCAGGGAACCTATGTGCTCCCGGTGAGCTGGCTGACCGAGGTGCGCGTGATCGTCGGCACCGCGGCGCTGCTGGCCGTCGCCGCGGTCCTCGCCCTGGCCATCGGCGCGATGGCGCGCCGCAGCGCCGCCGCGGTCACCGCGGTCATCGTGGCCATCGTGCTGCCGTATGTGCTCGGGATCGCCTCCGTGCTGCCGCCGGGTGCCACAGACTGGCTGCTGCGGCTCACCCCGGCGGCCGCCTTCGCCATCCAGCAGAGCATGCCCCCGTACCCGCAGGTTGCCGCCCCTTACACGCCAGTGGCCGGCTACTTCCCGCTGGCGCCATGGGCCGGCTTCGCCGTACTGTGCGGCTACGCCGCGATCGCCCTGGGCCTGGCCGTCTTCCTGCTGCGCCGGAGAGACGCATGAGCCGGACCTCGGCCGCGGAGCGGGTGGCCCTGGGGGAAGCACCGCACGCGGGACCGGCGGGCCGGAGGAATGTGCCGGATGCGCGGTGGGGGACCATGCGCGACGCGCTGCACGCGGAGTGGACGAAGCTGCGTACCGTGCCGGGGACGATCTGGCTGCTGGCCGCCACCATCGCGGCGACCGTGGCGGTGAGCGCCGCGGCCACAGCGGCCAACAGATGCCCGTCCGGCATCACCTGCCCGGTCAACACGGTCAAGCTCAGCCTCACCGGGATCGAGTTCGGCCAGGCGATCGTGGCCATCCTGGCCGTGCTGGCCATCAGCGGCGAGTACAGCAGCGGCATGATCCGCACCACCCTCACCGCGATGCCGCGCCGCACCACCGTGCTGGCCGCCAAAGCCGCCATCCTCACCGGCCTGGTGCTGGCGGCGGGGACCATCGCCGTGCTCGGCTCCGTGCTGGCCGGGCGGCTCATCCTGCCCGGCCACGGCTTCACCCCCGCCCGCGGCTTCGCACTGCTGTCCCTGGCCGACGGGCCGGTGCTGCGCGCCGCCGCCGGATCGGTCCTCTACCTCGCCCTGATCGGCCTGCTCAGCCTCGGCGCCGCCACCATCGTGCGGGATTCCGCGACGGCCATCGGGGTCGTCCTCGGCCTGCTCTACCTGTTCCCGATCATCGCCGCGCTCACCGTCCACGACCCGCACTGGCAGCGGCACCTCCAGCAGATCGGGCCGATGACAGCCGGGCTGTACATCCAGGCCACCACCGGCCTGCGCGGCTTGCCTCTGAGCCCGTGGGCGGGCCTCGGCGTGCTCGCCGCATGGGCCGCCGGGGCGCTCCTCGCGGGCGGCCTGCTGCTCAAGCTCCGCGACGCCTGAGCCGTAGTGCGTCATATCTGCGATGACCGGCCGTGCGGTGGTCAGGATCCCGGCGGCTGCCCGGCGTAGCGGGAGTCGCCCTGCAGGGCGTCCAGGCGGCGGGCCAGGGCCCCGGCGGTCGGTTCGGCGATCAGGACGACGGGGCCGGACGGCTGCTTGGGCAACGCCCACCATTGGCCGGTCCAGTGCCCGAACCACGTGTGCCATGCGGCGTATCGCCCGGCCAGCGTGGCTTCGTCCGCGCTGGTGGCCGGCTGGGGGGACAGCGGCCGGGCGGCGTCGGGCGGGGCGCTTCCCTCGGCCGGGCGGAACTCAGCCCAGACGACCCGCCCGCGCTCATCGCCGTCGGAGCCGCAGCTAGCCGACAGCCGGGCGAGGATGTCGAGCCCGCGGTCGGTTTCGGCCATGATGTCCGCGCTGGGCGGGCGCCAGAAAGGGGCCGTGGAGGAGCCCTCGTCGGCGACGGCGACCCGGGCGGTCCGCCCCGTCCAGCTCACCTCGGTGACGAAGGAGCCGCCCCGGCCGCTGGCGGTATGCCGGATCGCGTTCGTGGCCAGTTCGGCGGCGCAGAGCACGATGTCGTCGCAGTTCGGATGGTCAGCCAGCAGTTCGCCGACGAACCTGCGGACCTCGCGGACCTGATTCTCCTGGCCGGGGAAGACCTTGCGCCACCTCACAGGGTCTCCCCTCCTTCCATGCCGGCCAGGGTCTGTGACGATTCTGGCCCCCCAGGGAAGGCTTTGCATGGCACGGCGGGTTTCCCGCGGGTCAGACGCCCCGCCGGGACCGTACCTGGCGGCCAAGGAGCCGCCAGGTACAGCTCTGGCTGGTGGCTATGACGAGCTGCCGGCTCCGGGCATCACGACGCTGACCGTCAGCAGGTGGACTGACTTCGAGCAGGCTTGGGACTTGTAGCCAAGGTAGATCGGGGTCGTCTGGTTCGGCGGGTAGATCTGGAGGTAGGTGGCCGTGGTGGGGCCGCACGTGGAGGGGGGGTAGTTGCCGGCGTTAACGATTTGCAGCAGGGCGTTGGCCACGGCGCCTGGCTTCAGGGTGACCAGTTTCTTGGGGGTGGCGGTGCTCCGGGTGGCAGCGAGACCGATCTGGGTGACGGGCTTGCCGCCCGCCAGCGAGACGCCGGGGTAGCCGTAAAGGGTGCAGGTGACATTGCCGATGTTGGTGAAGTCGATCACGGTGTAGATGCTGCCGGCGGTTCCCTGCGAGACCCCGATCTTGGCCCCGAGATAACGGGTCGGGCACGGGGACGCACCGGCCGCGGCGGCCGGTGCCGCCGCCGCCGTCGACGCAGCGGGGGAGGGACTGGCCGCGGCGCTGCTGGCCGCGGGCGTGCTGGACGGCGCGGCCGAGGTGGCCGAGCTGGCCGGCGTTGTCGTGGCCGGCCCGCCAGACGGGCTGGAGGTGCCGCAGGCCGCGGCGAGCGCCGCGATGCAGGTGAATGCGGCTCCGGCCATTGCTAGCCGGGCCAAACGGGGAGATGCAGTCATCGCGAGTGTCTTTCTGCCCAAGGGCGGCTCCACGAGCCGTGTGAATGGTAGGACGTCCGCAGGCCCGCCGTGGTTGGCCTTGAATTCGGCCGGTAGTGTCAGCCCGGTGCTGACTGGGACCTACCGGGATCTGTTCACGGCGATCGCCGGCTCCGCGGCGGCGCTGACCGGCCTGCTGTTCGTCGCCATGTCCGTTGCGCCGCGCCATAGCCCGGCCGACTTTCCGCCCGTCATCCGGCAGGTCCGTGCGGCCTCTTCGATCTTGGCGTTCACCAATGTGCTGGCGGTCTCGCTGTTCGGCCTGGTACCCGGGAACCCGGTCGGGTATCCGGCCACCGCGACGGCCGTCGTCGGCATCTTCTTCACCGCCGCCGGGACGCGATCCATCGTCTCCAGCCCTCCGGCGCGGCGCCATCTGCGAGGGCAGATCTCATTGATCATCCTCCTCCTGGCGACCTTCGGCTTCGAGCTCGTGGCCGGCATCAGGCTCCTCGTGAACCCGCGCAGCACCGGCGCTCTGGAACTGCTCAGCAACATCCTGGTCGCAGCGTTGATCATCGGAATCGCACGGGCCTGGGAACTCGTCGGTGACCGGGACACGGGCATCTTCACGTCGATCGCGGTGCTGGCCGGCCGCGAGCCCAGCCTCCAGGACCGCGCCGCCGGCTCCGCTCCCCGCGGCGGTGGACGGCGGTGGAGCTGGCACCGGCCATCTGATGGTCATCGGCCCGGCATCAGCGGCGCGGATGGCCCCACCCCTTGACCGCCGGCAGGCTGACCGCATCCGCCACCCGCCCCAGCTCGGCGTCGGGATTCTCGGTGTCGCGGAACCAGCCGAGCGCGGCAGTAAAGACGACCGGTGCGAAGCACAGCCCGGCGACCAGCCACATCGACCAGGTCGCGAGCGCCTGGTCGGTGACCGGACTCAGCCCGCGGCCCGTGTGCTGGTAGGCGCGGAACACCGCATGGGTAGCGAAGCCGAGAATGTAGGCGATGATCCAGATGAACCACATCGCCAGCGCGGCGATGAAGGCGCGGTGCGGGCCCGGACCCCGCGGCGCCAGCGGCGGGGACGGGGTGATCTCGAGCCAGAGCCCGGTCCCGGCGATCACCAGGCTGGCCATCTCGAACACCGCCAGCGTCTGGTTTCCCGCCAGCGCGTCGACGGCGGCGGGCAGCCGCCAGATGACCGACAGGCCCGCGAACAGCGCGAGGAAGGCCATGGACCGGACGAAGGACTGATGCCGCGCGCGCGCCATCGCGAGCCGGTCGGCCGGCTTGGCGGTCCCGGCGGGCTCACCGCGCGACAGGTGCAGCAGCCGCCACGGCGCGCCGAGCACAAGCAGGCCGGGCACGGCCATGGCGAACAGGGCGAACTGGACCGACTCGACGAAGACGTAACGCCGCGCGAACGTGCTGACCGGGGGGATCAGGCAGGCCGCGGTGACAGCGAGCGCTACCGCCGTGAGCCAGTGCCGTTCGCGTGGCTGCCATCGGCGTCCGCGCGTTCCCGCCGCGCCAGCCGAACCGTCCGCTGCGGTCACGTTTCGCTCCAAGCGCCAGCAATTGCCCATTCAGGCTAGCCGGGGTCGCCGAACCGGGCGGCCAGGATCCGGAATGCGCCCGGCGCTGCCCCATGCAGCCAGGCGGGCAGCTGCATCCACCGCGGAACATAGACCAGCCTGCGGTCCCGCGCGATTGCTGCCGTGATCGCCTGCGCCACCCGTTCGGCTGGAAGGGGCTGCGGTTTTGTTCTCCGGTAGGGAGCGCCGCGGTGCTCGAAGAACGGCGTGTCGATCACGCCCGGCACGATCATGGACACGCCGACGCCGCCGTCCCCCAGCTCGTGGGCCAGGCTCTCGGCGAAGGGGCCCAGGCCGGCCTTGACCGCCGAGTACACGGCCTCGCCGCGGACACCCGTGATGCCGACGATGGAGGAGATGAACACCACCCGGCCCCGGCCTCGCTCGGTCATGCCGGGCAGCAGCAGGCGGGTCAGCTGGATCGGCGCGGTCAGGTTGACCGCCACGAGCTCGGCGACCTTCTCCTCGGCCATCTCCGCGGTCAGGCCCGACCAGCCGACCCCCGCGCTATTGACCAGGATGTCGATGCCGGGCGCCCGGGGGCACGCGGCGGACTCGGGGGAGAGCGACCCGGCGGCCTCAAGCGCCGCCTTGGCCAGGGCGGCCGGCCCGTCTGCCGAGCCCAGGTCGGCCTCGAGCGCGAGCCCGCCGGTCTGCCGGGCCACGACCGCGAGCCGGCCGCGGTCCCGGCCGGCGATCAACGGCCTGGCTCCCGCGGCGGCCAGAGCCCGGGCCGTGGCGGCTCCGATACCAGACGTTCCCCCGGTAACAAGCGCGACGGCGCCGCGGAGCCGCATGGCGCCTCACTCTGACGCACCCGCGGCGCGATCGCAAGGTGGCTTGTCAGGCGGTCGCGGTGGCGCGCTCCCCGTGCGCGGCAGTCTCGGGGGCGGCCCAGCAGCGGACGATGTCACGCATCGAGAGGAGCCCCGTCACCTCGTTTCCGTCGACGACCACGAGGTGCCGGAAGCCGGCCTGCACCATGGTCTCGGCCGCGTGCTTGAGGGTCCAGTCGGGTGACGCGAACACCACGTGCTCGGTGCGGTGCTGGGCCGCGACTTCGGTGTCCGGGTTCTGCCCGGCGCCGATGGAGTCGAGGATGTCCCGCTCGGTCAGGATGCCAATCCCGGCGTTCTCGGAGTCCATCACCACCGCGGCGCCCACCCGGCGGGCTGACATCAGACGGGCCGCCTCGCGCAGCGTGTGCGCGGGCCCGATGGTCAGCACCAGTTTGGACATGCCGTCCCGAACCATCATGATGGATCACTCCCAACGGCACTGCAGAGGTGGGCCCGGCCGTAGCGACGGCCCGGGATCCGGTGGCGTTTCGCTACGAAAGCCGAGCTTGTGCTCTTGTGACAGCCTGTTCTCTACAGCATCCGCGATAGCGCGCCCGAGGGCAACCCCCCTGGGCCGGGCCGAAGGTAACCCCCAGGTGGCCGGGCCCTGAGTTTCAGGCGGCCGGACCGGCGAGGTGGCCGAGCACCTCATCGTGGAAGCGCCCGTTGGTGCACACGGCGCTGCCGCCTTCGGGTGTGGCGTTCCCGGCCAGGTCGGTGAAGGTGCCGCCGGCCTCCTCCACGATCACTTGCAGGGCGGCGAGGTCCCACAACGACACGGACGGCTCGGCTGATATATCCACGGCCCCTTCGGCGACCAGGACATGCGACCAGAAGTCCCCGTAGGCGCGGGAGCGCCAGACGGAGCGGGTGAGCCCCAGGAAACCCTGGAGCCGGCCCTGCTCCTCCCAGCCGGACAGGCTCGAGTAGGAAAACGAGGCATCCTCGATCTTGGCGACCTCGGAGACACGGCAGCGGCTCGCCTTGGTCAGGCCCCGGCCGGTCCACGCGCCGCCACCGCGAGCGGCCCACCACCGGCGGCCGAGGGTGGGCGCGGACACCACGCCGACGAGCACCTCGTCGCCGTCCATCAGCCCGATCAGCGTGGCCCACACCGGGACACCGCGCACGTAGTTCTTGGTTCCGTCGATCGGATCGATCACCCAGCACCGCGGCCCCTTGCCGACCCGGCCGAACTCCTCGCCGAGCACCGCGTCCCGGGGGCGGGCCCGGCGCAGCACGTTACGCAGCGACTCCTCGGTCGCCCGATCCGCGTCGGTCACTGGGGTGAGGTCAGGCTTGGTTTCCACCCGCAGGTCAAGCGCGCGAAACCGGCGCGTGGTGATGTCGTCCGCCGCGTCGGCGAGAACATGGGCGAAACGCAGGTCGTCAGACCATTCGCTTCCCTGCTCAGCGTGCTGTGGCATAGATCCTGGAGCCTAACTCGGGAGCCAGTGGCGTTCACGCGGTGCCCCCGGCTGGCGAATCGGATGCCCGGCGGCACGCGCTCTGGTCAGCTTGTCACTGATCACGCGGCGATAGACCACCTTCGTGATTGCGCTGCTCTCGCAGTCGAGCGTGGCGCGGCTGTCCTCGATGGAGGTCCAGCCCGTCGGCAGGCCTGAACCTTTCCAGCCGCAGGGCCGTTTCGGGGATGATGACCTGGAGGTGCTCCCACTGACGCGCGGCCCAGGGACAAGCGGCTCAGGGACAAGCGGCTTAGGGACAAGCGGCACCCATCACGGAGAAGAGGCAACCATCATGAAGAGGGGCCTGCTCGTCGGCCTGGGGGCGCTGATCGTCCTCGCCGGTGTCATCTTCACGCTGCAGGGCGTGGGCGCCATCGGCGGGAGCGCCATGTCGGGCGTCACCTTCTGGGCCGTGGCCGGCCCGGTGATCGCGCTGGCGGGCCTGGCCATGGCCGCCTTCGGCCTGCGCCGTCGCTCCGCCCCCTAACCCCCCCAACAGCACCGGTGCGCCATCGGTGCCGCCGCCCCGCCAGCGGCGGCAACGGCACCGGTGCGGCATTGGTGCCGCTGGGACGGCACCGGTGCGGCATTGGTGTCGTTGGGACGGCGGCAGCAACGGCACCGGTGCGGCATTGGTGTCGTTGGGACGGCGGCGGCAGCGGCACCGGTGCGTCAGGCCGCTTCGTCGCCTTCTTTGCTGCGCAGCAGGCGGCGCAGCGAGTCAAGCCGTGTCACCAGCCGGGCGTCGCCGCCCTGGTCCCGCACCCAGTCATCGAGCGCGCAGTCGGGCTCCAGGTGCGTGCATCCGCGCGGGCAGGCGGCCGTCCCCGGGGCCAGGTCGGGGAACGCGCGCACCACCCGGTCGGGTGACACGTGGGCCAGGCCGAACCCGCGCAGCCCGGGCGTGTCGATCAGCCAGCCGCCGCCGGGCAGCCGGAGCGCGACGGCGGACGAGGACGTGTGCCGGCCACGCCCGGTGACCGGGCTCACCGTTCCCACCGCCCGGTCGGCGCCCGGAATCAGCGCGTTGACCAAGGTGGACTTGCCCACCCCCGAGTGGCCGACCATGACACTGACCCGGTCGGCCAGCGCGTCGCGGAGCGGGTCGAGGGCGTTGTCGGTGAGCGGCCGCCCGAGGACCACGTGCGCCGTGCCCAGCGGCCCGTACACGGCGAGGATGGAGTCCGGCGGGGCCAGGTCGGCTTTGGTCAGGCAGAGCAGCGGGCTGAGCCCGGCGTCGTAGGCGGCGACCAGGAAGCGGTCGATCAGCCGCGGCCTGGGCGGCGGATCGGCGAGCGCGGTGACGATGACGAGCTGGTTCGCGTTGGCCACGACGATGCGTTCCACCGGGTCGGTGTCGTCGGCCGAGCGGCGCAGCACCGACGTGCGCGGCTCCACCCGGACCACCCGGGCCAGCGTGCCCGGCGCACCGGAGATGTCCCCGGCCAGCGCGACCTGGTCGCCTACCACGACGCCGTGCCGTCCCAGCTCACGGGCGGTCATCGCGGTGACCACCCGGTCGCCGACCACGATGCCGTACCGTCCGCGGTCGACGGTGGCGACAAATCCCCCGACCGCGCCCTCGTGCGCGGGCCTGACCCGGGTTCGCGGGCGTGAGCCCCGTCCCGGCCGAATCCGCACGTCGTCCTCGTCCAGGCCGGCGTGGCCAGTCCGCCGGCGTCAGGGTGCGCTCTCCGGCCCGGCCAGCATCGCCGCCCACAGCTCGGTGAACTCGGGGAAGGTCTTCCCGACGGTGGCCGCGTTTTCCACCTCGATGCCCGGCACGGCCAGGCCGAGCACGGCCGCGGCCATCACCAGCCGGTGGTCGTCGTAGCTGGCGAACACGCGGCGCGCGCGCAGCGGGCCCGGGTCGATCTGCAGCCCGTCGGCCAGTTCGGTGACCGAGCCGCCCAGGGCGTTGATCTCCCGGGCGAGCGCCGCGAGCCGGTCGGTCTCCTGCCGCCGCTGGTGCCCGATCCCGGTGAGCGCCGAGGGGGAGTCCGCCAGCGTCGCCAGCGCGGTCAGGACCGGGGAGATCTCGCTCACATCGCTGAGATCGGCGGTGATTCCCTGGATGGCACCGGTCCCGGTGACGGTCAGCCCGCCCGCCGTGAGCTCGCACGCCGCGCCCATCCTGGTGAACATGTCCAGGATCAGCCCGGCGGGCTGCGAGGTCGTCGCGGGCCAGTCGAGGATGGTGACGGTGCCCCCGGTGACCAAAGCAGCGGCTAGGAACGGCGCCGAATTGACCAGATCAGGCTCAACGGAAAATCCTTGGCTGCTGCCGATGGTTCCCGGGCGGACGAACCAGGTGTCGGGGAGTTCGCCGTCACCGGGACGGCCGCCGGCGGCGTGCTGGGTGTCCGTCTCGACCTCGGCGCCTGCGTCGCGCAGCATCCGCACGGTCATGGCGATGTGCGGGGCGGACGGGGCGCGCGGGCCCCGGTGGCGGACTTCCAGGCCCTTGTCGTAGCGGGGCGCCGCGAGCAGGAGCCCGGACACGAACTGGGAGGAGGCGGACGCATCCACGGTGACCACGCCGCCGGCCAGCGACCCCGTGCCGCGCACGGTGAAAGGGACGGCCCCGCGCCCCCCGTCGTCGATCACCGCCCCGATCTGGCGCAGGCCGGTGATGATCGGGCCGATCGGGCGCTCCGAGGCCCGCGGGTCGCCGAAAAACTCGACAGCGGACCTGGTCAAGGCGGCTACGGGTGGGACGAAGCGCATGACCGTGCCGGCGTTTCCCACGTTCACCCGCGCGTCCGAGGTGGTCCAGCCGGGCGACACGCGCCACTCGGCCGGGTCCTCTTCGACGCTGGCGCCGAGCGCGGTGAGCGCGCCGGCCATGAGGAGCGTGTCCCGGGCCCGGAGCGGACTGGTGATGATGCTCGGGCCGTCTGCCAGCGCGGCGAGCACCAGAGCGCGGTTGGTCATCGACTTGGAGCCCGGCAGCCGCAGGCTCGCCCGCACCGATCCGGCCGCCACCGGGGCCTGCCAGTGCGGGGCCGCTGCGTGGCCAGTTTCCCGCGTGCCGCTCATGCTGCGAGCGTAGTCCGTGCCGTTCCTGGCGCAGCCAGGGAGTGGAAGTCCGTAAGGAGGGAACGATCAGTATTTCGCGGGCCGCCCGGCGGGGAGCGACCGGCCAGGTTTGGCCAAGCGGGATCGTGGTTATGAATGGGCACATTCTGTAATTCCGCTGATCTGTGCTACCCAGGGTCTGTGCCAGTAGTGCTGGGCCACTCCAGCCGCCAATGTGATGACGGGAATACGACATGTGTGGTCGGTACGCGTCTGCGCGGAAGCGCCAGGACCTCCTTGAGGAGTTCCAGGTGGAGCGCGACCGCGTCGCCGAGTCCCTGCCGCCCGATTACAACGTGGCCCCGACCAAGCCGGTCTACGCGGTGCTCACCCGGCCCGAGAAGCCGGAAAAGCCGGAAGCTGGCGGCGCGGCGCCGCCGGATGGCGGCCCGGTCCGCGAGCTCCGGGTGGTCCGGTGGGGGCTCGTGCCGTTCTGGGCCAAGGACGTAAAGATCGGCAGCCGCCTGATCAACGCGCGGGCCGAGACGGTCGCCGAGAAGCCCGCGTTCCGCCGGGCCTTCGCCCGGCGCCGGTGCCTGCTCCCGGCGGACGGCTTCTACGAGTGGCAGGCGCCCGCGGCCCGCCAGGACGATCCCCGTGCCAGTGCAGACCGTCCCGGCGCCCACAAGCAGCCGTATTTCATCCACCGGGCGGACGGCGGCGTACTCGCGTTCGCGGGCATCTACGAGCTCTGGCGGGACGACGCCGCGGCCGACGATGACCCGGATGCGTGGCTGTGGACAGCCGCGATCATCACCACCCGGGCCGAGGATGAGGTCGGCCGGATTCACGACCGGATGCCCATGGTGATCGATCCGGAGCGCTGGTCGGACTGGCTGGATCCCGGGCAGGCGGACGAGGCCAGGCTGCACGCGCTGCTGGCGCCCGCCGCCTCCGGCGGACTTGCCTCCTATCCGGTCTCCACCGAGGTCAACTCGGTGCGCCACAACGGCCCGGGATTGATCGAGCCGGTGGACGGGGAACACAGCGACGCCTCCAACGGCACCGCTGGCAAGTTGTTCTGACGGACCCCTGCAGCGCGGCCGGCCGGG
This sequence comes from uncultured Actinomycetes bacterium, assembly GCA_963822825.1. Taxonomy (GTDB): domain Bacteria; phylum Actinomycetota; class Actinomycetes; order Streptosporangiales; family Streptosporangiaceae; genus JAWWPY01. The sequence goes on from CAWGIW010000003.1 coordinate 247,659, forward strand.
CCGGTTCAGTGCGCTGCCGGAGCCATGACGAGAGGAGGGTGGGGCCCCCGTGGACACCGCTACGGCAGGCAAGCGCCTGGAGCAGGCTCGTGACGAACTGGAGAGGTCCATCGCGGTGCTGCGGGGGGAGAAGCCGGATGGGAACGTGGCCGACGCCCCGCAGGATCCGGCGGACGCGGGTACCAGGCTGTCGGAGGCCGATCGCACCGAGGCCGTGCTCGCGTCGGCCAGCTTCCAGCGCAGCGAGGTCCTGAACGCGTTGCGGCGAATCGAGGAGGGCACGTACGGGACCTGCGTGGACTGCCGGGCGCTCATCCCGGAAGGGCGCCTGGAGGCCCGGCCGGAGGCGTCCCGCTGCGTCAACTGCCAGTCGAAACGGGACCGCCGCCACTAGGGGCCTGGCTTGCGCGCCGCGGCCAGCAGGTAGATACCGAACGACTCGTCGCTGGCGATGTCGTCGGCGAGCGCGCCGAGCTCGGCCCGGATCAGGCGGGTGATGGAGCGGGGATCCTGGTGCAGGACATGGTCCACCGTGGATGGGGACAGCACCGTCCGCGGCCGGATCCAGCCGACCTCCAGGCCGGCCTCGGTCAGCAAGTCCCTAAGGTGCTGGGAGCCGAAGCACCGGGTGATGGTGCCGTCTGGCCACGGGACGAGCACGACCTCGGCGTCGGGCAGGTCGGTGAGCTCGGCCCAGTGGTGCTGCTCGGCCAGGATGGCCATGCCGAGAACGAGCGAGTCCACGCAGGCGAAGAGCTGGCCGCCGGGCCGCAGCACCCGGGCGATCTCGGCCGCGAGATCCTCCGCCACCAGGTGCCTGGACAGCGCTCCATCGTCGGCGATCACGCCGTCCACGCAGCCGTCGGCGAGGAACGACAGGTTCCCGGGATCGGCCACCACCGTGGCGATCCGCCCGCCCCCGACGCGGGCCCGGATCATCGCCGGGGACTCCGGGGCGGCCGCGGTGACCCGCAGCACGACGTGCCCGGCGGCGGCGGCCTGGACCGCTCCGGGCGACCGCAGTCCTGAGATGTTGACGAGACGCTGGCTACTGCGCGGCAGCCAGGCGCTGAGTTGCGCCGCCGCCACGGCCCGCTGGAACCGCCAGTAGGCGGTCAGCGGGCCTGACCTGAGGACGGCAAGGGGACTGGTCGTACTTACCGCCACCGTGACTCCATCCACCGCGGGCTGCGCGCGCCGCGCCGGCGGCCCGCCGTAGTGGCGGGGACGAAGCGTCGCCGCGACGGCAGGTGCTCGCGCATTCCTTACGGATATCTTCCCCGTCACTGCCCTACCCTCACCTGACTTAACGGCGAGGACGCGCACCGGTTCCCGGAGCGCGCTCCGGGAATGACGGAATGAAGCGGCTGAGCCGCATGTTGCAACCACCGTGGTCGTAGCTAACTTCACCCCGAAGGCAAGCGCGCCGATGATGGCTCGCTTCGAGCCGGGGGATCCCGGGGATGTATCCTCCCGCCCATACGGTCAACGCCCGTGGCCGGTGACGGAGATCTCCGAGGGGGTGGGTCCGGTACCAGAGACACTCGAGGAGCGAACCGAGCGCTTCGAGCATGACGTGCTGCCTTACCTCGATCAGCTCTACTCGGCCGGGATGCGGATGACCCGTAACGCGGCGGATGCCGAAGACCTGGTGCAGGAGACGTTCGCCAAGGCGTATGCGTCGTTCCACCAGTTCCAGCCGGGCACGAACCTGAAGGCCTGGCTGTTCCGGATCCTGACCAATACGTTCATCAACACCTACCGCAAGAAGCAGCGGGAGCCGCAGCGGTCAGGTGCCGAGGAAGTCGAGGACTGGCAGCTGGCCCGGGCCGCGTCGCACACGTCATCCGGGCTGAAGTCGGCCGAGGCCGAGGCGCTGGAGCGGCTGCCCGATTCGGACGTCAAGCGTGCCCTGCAGGCCCTCCCCGAGGAGTTCCGCATCGCGGTCTACTTGGCCGACGTGGAGGGCTTCGCGTACAAGGAGATCGCCGACATCATGGCCACACCGATCGGGACAGTGATGTCGCGGCTGCACCGCGGACGCAGGCAATTGCGCGAACTGCTTCAGGACTACGCGGCCGACCGTGGCCTGGTGAGGGCGGCCTCTGCTACCGGACCCGAGTCGTCGCCCGAGGTTCAAGAGCCGGGGAGGGACGCAACATGAGCTGCGGAAAGCCTCATGAGGTGCCCTGTAGTGAGGTACTTGAGCGGGTCTACTCCTACCTGGACGGAGAAGCCGACGAGGCGGCGCGGGCGAAGATCCGCCAGCACCTCGATGAGTGCGGCCCCTGTCTGCGCGAGTACGGCCTGGAGGAGGCGGTGAAACGGCTCGTGCATAAGCACTGCGGTCACGACGCCGTGCCGGGCGAACTGCGCGTCAAGGTGCTCACCCGCATCCGGCAGGTCCGGGCGACCCTGGAGATCACCGAGATCACCGAGATCTCAGCCGACTGATACCTAGCCGGCTCAGGCCCGCCCGCCGTGTCCCGCCCGGCCGTGTCCCGCCAGCCCGATCAGGCCCGCCCAGCCGCGTTCCGGCCGACCCATCCAGTCCACCGGTCAGCCATTATGTGTGGTCATTGTGATTACTTTACGCATTTAACCAGCTACTTAGCGCCCATGCTAGCGTTTGGGGCTACGCGGATCGGGGTTATGGCGTTACCCTGAGTGCCTGGTAAAGCGCCCAGTGCAAGTTGCGAGGGGGGATCCTTGGGCAGGCTCTCGCGCGCCGCCTGGCTTTATATGACGGCGGTCCTGGCCGCTGCCGCCGCCTGGCTGGCCTATTCGCTCGACGCCCGCCAGCCGCTGGATGCGGGCGTCGGCCGGTGGGTGCAGACCCTGCTGGTGCTGGCGATCCTGTTCCTGGTCTGCGACTCCACGCCGACCACTCTCACCTCGCGCCAGTCGGCCTGGTCCCCGAGTTCGACGGCCACCCTGGCCGCGGTGGTGATGCTCGGCCCGCTCGGCGCGGCGCTGGTCGGGGCCACGTCCCTGCTGAGCATGCGGCGCGGGGTCTACCTGGCCCAGCGGGCGTTCAACGCGGCCATGTACACGCTCAGCGCGTTCGCGGCGGGCGAGACCTACCTGGCGCTGGGCGGCACGCTCGGGGTACCGCACAAGTCATCTTTCCCGGGCATCATCGCGCCCTTCGCCGCCGCGGCGGCGGTCCATGTCATCGTCAACCACGGGCTGCTCTCGGGCATGCTGCTGCTGCTTCCGCCGCCCGAATCGGCCCGCCGGGCCCGTCTCGACGTGCACCTGCCGATGCTGCTCGCCGCCGACCTGGGGTACGCGACGCTGGGCTTGCTGATCGCCGCGCTGTGGAGCGTGGTCAGCGTCTTCGCGGCGGTCCTCGTGGTGGTCCCGCTGTTCGTCGCGCGCTGGGCCATCGGCCAGTTCGCGGCCCAGGAACGCGCCTACAGCGCGACCATGGCCGCGCTCTGCCAGGCCGTGGAGACCAAGGACTTTTACACCCGGGGCCACAGTGAGCGGGTGTCCAAGGGAGCGGCCATGCTGGCCCGCCAGGTCGGCATGCACGCGGAACGGGTCGAGGCCATCCGGTACGCCGGCATGCTGCACGATGTGGGGAAGCTGGGCGTGCCGACCAAGGTGCTGCAGAAAACGGGCCCGCTGACCGAGGAGGAGCTGGCCGCCATCCAGCTCCATCCGATGCGCGGCCTGGAGATCGTCCGGCAGATCGGCTTCCTGGAGGAAGCGCTGGCCGGCATCATGCATCACCACGAGCGGGTGGATGGCCAGGGCTACCCGCTGGGCCTGGCCCGGGACGAGATCCCCGAGTTCGCGCGGGTCATCGCGGTCGCGGACGCGTTCGACTCGATGACTTCCACCCGCTCGTACCGGGGCGCCCGGCGGATCGACGAGGCGATCGCCGAGCTGCGTAAGTGGTCGGGCACGCAGTTCGACCCGGTGCTCGTCGACGCCTTTGTCAGCGCGCTGGAGCGGGAGGGCTGGCATCGCCCCCGCCCCGCGGTGGTGCCGCCCGAATTCACCGGCGGGATGACCGCGCAGGACCATGACGATCCGACCGCGCCCCTTCGGGTGATCGAGAGCCGCTGACCGGCCGGGGACCGTGACAACGCAGACGACGCAGACGACGCGGACGGCGCAGCGGCGCCCCCCGTCGATGGATTCCGGCCAGCTCCTGCTCCTGGCGGCCGCGGGCATGCTGGCCGTCGCGGCCGTGGCCAAGACCGCCGCCGTCGGGCTGACGCAAGCGCGCGACGCCATAGCGTTCGGCGCTCTCATCGCCTTCGGCGAGCTGCTCAGGCTCTCGCTGCCCGGCGACCGGGAGGCCGCCCCGGTCGGCAGTGCGGGCGCGCTCGGCTACGCACTCGTGCTGCAGATCGGCTTCGCTCAGGCGCGTCAGCCCGCCATGCAGGTCGTCGCCGTCACGGCGGTCGCCATGACCGTGGGCGCGCTGCCGCATCTGGCGGCCGGCCGTGGCCGGGGTGGCCGGGATGGCATCGCGGCTCCTCGCGGTGGCGCTGGTGGCCTTCACGTTCCGGCCGGTCGCCGACCTCACGATGCTCAGCCAGAGCAAGCGCGTGTGGCTGGCCATGGCGGTGATGGCGGTGCTGATCGTGGTCGGCTGGTTCGCCGAGTGCGTGATCAGGGCCCTGATCAGGGCAGATGCGTTGCGGGCCAAGTTCAAGGTGACGCTCGTGGACGAAGTCCGCGTGCAGTGGCAGCTGGGCGCGGCGGTCGGGGCCTCGGCCATGCTCATCGCGCTCGCGGCCGACGTTATGGGCCTGGTGGCGCTGGCCATCCTCATCGCCCCGCTCCTGGTGACCCAGGTCGCGTTCCGCCGGTACGCCGGGATCCGCTCCACCTACTTGCAGACCGTCCGGGCCCTGGCCCGGGTCACCGAGGTCGGCGGGTACGTCGAAGACGGCCACTCGCGCCGGGTCGGCCGGCTCGCCGTGGCGGTGGGCCGCGAACTCGGCCTGAGCGAGCCCGACCTGCTCGAGCTCGAGTACGCGGCGCTCATGCACGACATCGGCCAGCTGTCGCTGCCGGACCCGATCCCCGGCGGCGCCACCGTGCTCGTCTCACCCGAGGACCAGCGGCGCATCGCCGAGCTGGGCGCGGGCGTCATTCAGCAGGCCGGCGTCCTTGACCGGGTCGCGGAGATCGTGCGCTGCCAGAATCGCCCGTGGCGGGGCGCCGAACCGGGCGGCACGGGGCCGGGCCCGCCGGTCGGCAGCCGGATCGTCCGGGCCGCGAACGCGTTCGACGACCTGGTAGGCGCCTGCGCCGACCGGGACGCCGCGGGGGCGGCGCTGGAACGGCTCCGGCTGGATACCGCGGCGCAGTACGACCCCAGGGTCGTCGAGGCGTTGAGCACGGTCACCGGCCGCCTGCGTCCGGGGCGCCTGTAGGCTTCGGCCGTGTTCGAGTCAGTCCTGGTCGCCAACCGCGGTGAGATCGCCAGACGCGTGATCAGGACCGCGCGCCGGATGGGCATCCGCGCGGTCGCCGTCTACTCCGAAGCCGACGCGGAGCTGCCCTACGTGGGGGAGGCGGACGAGGCGGTGCTGCTCGGGCCGCCGCCGCCGGCCCGCAGCTACCTTGACGTCGGCGCCGTCCTGGCGGCGGCCCGCAAGACCGGGGCCCAGGCCGTCCATCCCGGCTACGGCTTCCTGTCCGAGAACCCGGAGTTTGCCCGGCTGGTCGCGGCCGAGGGCCTGATCTGGGTGGGTCCGGCGCCCTCCGCGATCGAGCAGATGGGCGACAAGATCAATGCCAGGAACCTGATGGCGCAGGCGGGCGTGCCGGTCGCCGCCGGGACTCCGGAGCCGGTCACCGACGCCGACGACGCGGTCGCGGCGGCCCGGCGGATCGGCTACCCGGTCATGGTCAAGGCCGCGGCGGGCGGCGGCGGCATCGGGATGAGCGCGGCCTCCGGCGAGACGGAACTGCGGGCCGCGTTCGAGACCGCACGCTCGCGGGCTCAGCGGTTCTTCGGCAGCCCCGCCATACTGCTCGAGCGGTACATGGCGCGCGCTCGGCACGTGGAAATCCAGATTCTTGGCCTCAACGACGCTCGGATCCTGACTCTCGGCGAACGGGATTGCTCCGTCCAGCGGCGGCATCAGAAGGTCGCCGAGGAAACTCCCTCCCCGGGCGTCAGCGCGGGGTTGCGGGAGCGGATGGTCCAGGCGGCGGTCCGGGCCGGGGAGGCCGTGGGCTACCGCGGCGCCGGGACCGTGGAATGTCTCGTGGACACCGAGGCGGGCGATTTCGTCTTCCTGGAAATGAACACCAGGCTCCAGGTGGAGCACCCGGTTACCGAGATGGTCACCGGAATCGACCTTGTCGAGCAGCAGTTCCTGATCGCCGCGGGGGAGAACGTGAGTTTTGACACGGAATCCGTTGAGTATTCTGGGCATGCCTGTGAATTGCGGGTCTATGCCGAGGATCCGCGCCGCTTCCTGCCGAGCCCGGGCACGATCACGGAATGGGCCGAGCCGTCTGGTGCGGGCATCCGCGTGGATGCGGGCTACCGGGCCGGAAACCAGGTCACCCCGTTCTATGACCCGCTGCTGGCCAAGCTGTGCGTGCACGGGGCGAGCCGCGCGGAGGCACTCAGCCGGGCGCGGGACGCGGTAGCGTCGTTCCGCATCGCCGGTCTCAAAACGAACCTGCCGTTCCATGCCGAACTGCTCGACAGCGGCGAATTCGCCAGCGGTTCCTATGACACATCAGTGGTGGCACGGCTGCGGCCCTGACCGAGAGGAGTGGCGGGTGGCCGAAATCCGCGCGGAAATGGTCGCGAACGTCTGGAAGGTGGTGGCGGCCGAGGGCGAGCAGGTCGAGGACGGCGCCATCCTGGTCATCCTCGAATCGATGAAAATGGAGATTCCGGTCCTGGCCGAAAGCCCGGGGACGGTCACCACGCTGGCGGTCGCCGAGGGTGACGTGGTCCAGGAGGGTGACCTCATCGCCATCCTCGAGTGAGGGTGCGCCGGGCCGCCGCTAGGCGCTGGTGGTCAGGCCGTGCCGGGAGCAGCGGCTCGACCAGCCGTGCGGTGTCACCTTGACCACGGTCCGCCGTCCGCACTGGGCGCAGTACCGGGGCGGCTCGAGCACGCGGGCGCCTGCGCACGCCGAGTGCTCCTCCGCGCCGGCTGGCCCGCCGCAACGCTCGCAGTAGTCGGGGCTACCCATGGCCCGAGAGGGTACGCCGTAACCCCGGTGCGTCAAGCCCGGTCAGATGCCGGTGGTCGAGCGGGGATAGGCGATGGCAGGGTCGGTGATCACGTTGACGAGGTATGGGACCCCCGAGTCGAAGGCCCGGCGCAGCGCCGGGCCGATGTCCTGGGGCCTGGTGACGAGTTCCCCCGCGCCGCCGAGGGCCGCGACCACTTCGTCGTAACGGCACCCCAGCTGGAGGTCGGCGGCCACGTCATAGCCGTAGATGGCCTGCATCGGGTGCTTCTCCAGGCCCCAGATCCCATTGTTGCCGCAGATCATCACGACTGGCAGCCGGTGGCGGACCAGGGTGTCCGCGTCCATCAGCGAGAACCCGGCGGCACCGTCGCCCAGCAGCAGCACCACCTGGCCGGATGGCCGGGCGACGCGCGCGGCGATGGCGTATCCGAGCCCGGTGCCCAGGCATCCATACGGGCCGGGATCGAGCCAGCCGCCGGGCCGCTTCGGTTCGATGTACTTGCCGGCGTACGACACGAAATCCCCGCCGTCGCCGATGACTACGGCGTCGTCGTCGAGCAGCGGGGCCAGCTCGCCGTAGATCCGCATCGGATGGATCGGGTCGGCCGCGCTGGTCAGCAGGGCGCTGTCGGCGGCCATCGCGTCCTTGACCGCCGCCTGCAGCCGGGGCAGCCAGGATTCCTCCCAGGCCGGGCGGCCCCGCCGGGCGGCGCCGGTTACCGCGGGGATCAGCGCGGCGAAGAAGCCGGCCAGATCGCCCGCGTAGGCCGCGGCGAGCGGGTGGTGCCCAGCGATCTGGCCGGGTGAGTCAGCGGCATGGATCACGCGGGCGGGCGGCGCGCCGTCCTGCCCGCCGAACTCGCCGTAGCCCAGCCGGAAATCCAGCGGGGTGCCGACCACGATGACCAGGTCCGCCTCCCGGAACGCCGCCGCCCGGGCGCGGGTGACGAGCAGGTCATGGCCGGCCAGCAGGATCCCCCGGCCCTGGCCGTTCGTGACCACCGGCAGCCGGAGCTCCTGGGCCGCCTGGCGCGCGGCGTGTTCCGCCCCGCCGGTCCACACGTCCGAGCCGAGCACGAGAACCGGCCGGGCGGCCTCCGCGATCAGCTGCGCGATCCGGTGGATTTGGTCAGGATCGTCGGCCGCCGGTGCTGCGCCGGGGCCGGCTGCCTCGTCAGCCTCGCCTGCCCCCTGGGCTGTCCCCTCGGCTGTCCCATCGAGCCGAGCCTGGCCGAACAGCGCCTCCAGCGCGATGTCCAGGAAGACCGGTCCCCGGTGCGGCGCGCTGGCCAGCTGGAACGCCTCGTTCACCGCCGCTGGGATCTTTGCGGTCTCGTGCTCCGTCCAGGCCCGCTTGGTGATCGGTGCGAGCAGCGCCGGATGATCGAACTCCTGTAGGCTGCCCGACCCCCACCGGTGGTCGGGGGCCCGGCCGGCCAGCACGACCACCGGCGATCCGTTGAAGTAGGCGGTGGTGACCGCGCTCACGCCGTTGGTCACCCCGGGCCCGGCGGTCAGCACGGCGAGGCCGGGGGCCCGGGTGAGCCGGGCGGTCGCCTCGGCGGCGAAGACCGCCGTCTGCTCGTGCCGGACATCGACCAGCCGCATCGGAGGGTCAGCCCTGACCGCCCCGTCGTACAGGGGGAAGACATGCCCCCCAGACAGGGTGAACATCGTGGATACACCGTGCGTGCGCGCCGCCGCAACGGCGAGCACCCCGCCGTGCGCCGCCGCTTCCGGTTGCTGCCTGCCCTCAGTCATGCCGTGACGTTACCAGCTAGTAGGAAGCGGCCTGGCGGATAAGTGGCCCCGGACCAGGCGACGGATAAGTGGCACCGGACCGGACCCGGGAAATGCGTGTCGCCGGCCGCCGGTGACGGGTTATCCTCGGCACCCGATGATTGATCGTGAATACCCACCTGCGGCAGATGGCCGTCCGACGCTGGTCGGCGATCGTGTCAGGATCCGTCCGGGCCGCCGGGATGACGTGCCGCCGCTGCGCGATATCTTGGCCGAGCCCGCGGTCGCGTGCTGGTGGGGTGAGCCGGATTCCGCCGATGAGATCGCGGCTGACTTGCTGGGCGACGATTCTTCGGTGCTCCTGGTGATCGAGATTGACGGCCAGGTCGCCGGCGGGATCCAGTTCCACGAGGAGAACACGCCGATGTACCGGCACGCCGGGATCGACATCTTCGTCACCGCCCGCCACCACAACCGGGGCGTGGGCACCGAGGCGGTCCGCCTGCTGGCCCTGTTCCTGTGCGAACAGCGCGGGCATCACCGGCTTACCATCGACCCAGCGGCAGCCAACCTCCGGGCGATCAGGTGCTACGAGAAAGTCGGCTTCCGCCGCGTCGGCGTGATGCGCCGCTACGAGCGCGGCGCCGACGGCCAGTTCCATGACGGGCTGCTGATGGACCTGCTCCGTGAGGAGCTGGAAGCGGCCGGCGGGCATCAGGGGCCGGTAGTCAGCTAGGGCAGGCGGCCCCGTTGAAGGTGCAGTTCGACGGGAAGGTCGTGTCTCCCCGGGCGACGAAGTAACCGGACTGGCTGGTCCCCGGTGCGATCTCCGGCCAGTTGGGCTGGGCCTCCATCACCAGCGTGTCGCCGTCGGTGTCCGTGCCGGCGGGACCCCACGTGTCCTGGATCTGATCCCCGGGGAACTTCGCGGTCAGTTCCCATCCGGTGATGTCGGTGCGGCCGTAATTGGTGATGGTGAACTCACCCACCAGGCCTCCGTCCCAGCGCGTGATGAGCGCGTAGGTGACCGTGACCGAGGGCGGGACGGCCGGAGGCGGGGCGGACAGCGCGGGGGATGGCGCAGCCGCCGGGAGGGTGCTGGTGGCTGGTGTCGGCGAAGGACCGGCAGGCGGCGTGGCCGGCCCGCTGAGGCCGTGTGTCGCACGGGGCCTGGCCCCGTGGCCACTCGGCCGGGTGCCGCCCCGGGCCGTGCAGGGCACCACCCCGCAGTCGGTCATCATGGCGCTGGGGTGCTGTTTCGGCAGGATGAAGATCACGCTAGCCAGCACGAAGAATCCGGCCCCGGCCCCGAGCGCGGTGAACCACGGGTGCCTGGTCGCCGCCTCGAGCCAGCGCGGCCAGATCGCCGCGTCGAGCCAGCGCGGCCGGATCCTCGCGTCCAGCCGGCCGCGCCGGACCCCGGCGTCGAGTCGGTCGCCCCGGGTCTCCGCGTCGAGCCGGCCGCGCCGGGCAGGCTCGTCGAGCGGCCCGTGCCCAACCGGTTCATCGAGCAACCGTTGCCGGACCGGCTCATCAAGGAAATGAGCCGATTCGTCGAGGAACCCGTACTTAGTTGGCTCGTCGAGCAGCCGGGGCTCACCCGGCTCGTCGAGCCACCATTGCGACTCATCGCCCCACCAATGCTGGCGCGGCGCGCCGAATGGTGGCCGCCGCTGGGGCGGTTCGCCGGACCGCCGATGGCGGTGGCCCGGCCTGCGTCGGCGCGCGCTATCCACTGGCTGAACGGCGCGGACTTGTACGAGATACGGCCAAAGTCCCCATCTTCATGTGTGGTCCCCCTGCTCGAGGCCAACTGATCTTGCTAATTCAGCATGGTAAAGGCACTTCACATGTGAAAACCCTTTCAGACGTATGACGAATGACCTTCGCCTGCTGAGAGTGAGCAGTCCATTGCATTGCGCAAGGGACTGGTGCATGTGTTCAGGCGGGGGATCTGTGACAGCAGTGGCTGTCAGACGAGGGTTTCCGTCCACGAGTGCGGGCTTCTGTGCCGAACGGAGTGAGCGTGATAGCTGATACCAAGTCCTTCAGGCGCCCGGCGGCCCTGGGTACGGCACCCCGATCTTGCCTGGCGGCCCTAGGCGGCCTAGAGATCTGATGTCTCCTGGAGTTCCGGCGGCACTTTGGATTGGGTGCGGCTCTCCAGCCGCTCCCATCGGAGATCCCATCTCATAACGGCGTCGGCTCGACCCCTGAGCTGAGCCGCCTCGCCTGTGTGGCGAGGTACCGGCGTTCGGGTGTGCTGGTGGACAGCCGGGCCGCCTGTGCGTAGGCCTTCGCCGCCTCGGCCGGCTCGCCGGCCAGCTCCAGCAAGTGCGCCCGGGCGGCGAACAGCCGGTGTTGCTTCGCCATCCGCTTGTCCTGCTGGAGCGTGTCCAGCAGGTCGAGGCCTGCCCGCGGGCCGTGCACCAGGCCGGCCGCGACGGCCCGGTTGAGCGTGGTGAACGGGCTCGGCGCGGCGAGTTCCAGCAGGTCATAGAGCCCGAGGATCTGCGGCCAGTCGGTGTCGTCCATCGTCTCGGCCTCGTCATACACGGCGGCGATCGCCGCCTGCAGCTGATACGGGCCGGTGCTGCCCTGGGCGAGGGCGGCGGTAATCAGTGCGGTGCCCTCATCGATCTTGGCCCGGTCCCAGCGGGAGCGATCCTGCTCGGCGAGCGGGACCAGGTTCACACCGTCCTGCGCTGTGCGTGCGGGCCGGCGCGCGTCGGTGAGCAGCATGAGCGCGAGCAGGCCGGCCACCTCTGGCTCGTCTGGCAACAGGCGGCGCAGCCAGCGGTTGAGGCGGATGGCCTCGTCGGAGAGCGCGGGCACGGTGACCGCGTCACCATCTGACGGGGTGTAGCCCTCGCTGAAGATGAGGTACAGCACGTGCAGCACGGGCGCGAGCCGGTCACGGACGCCTGCCGGCAGCGCGAGGTCCTCCTGGTGCAGAGCCTGCTTGGCGCGGCTGATCCGCTGCGCCATCGTGGCCTCCGGCACCCCGAACGCCGCGGCGATCTGCGCCGTGGACAGGCCGCCGATCGCGCGCAGCGTGAGCGCGATCTGGCTCGGCGTGCTGATCGCCGGGTGGCAGCAGCCGAACAGCAGGATGAGCGAGTCGTCCGTGCCCGGCGGCGCGTCCGCGTCCGGTGCCGCGGCGAGCAGCTCGGATTGCGGTGCGGCGACAGCGATCCGTTCCTCGCGCTGGCGGCGTGACTGCTCGCTGCGCACCTGGTCGAGCAGCTTGCGGGTCGCGACGGTGACCAGCCAGCCGCGGGGGTTACCCGGCTGGCCGTCGGCCGGCCACTGCACCGCGGCGGCGAGCAGGGCCTCCTGGGTAGCATCCTCGCACAGGTAGAACTGGCCGTATCCGTACCGGCGGAGCAGCGCGGCGAGGACCTGCGGCGCGAACTCGCGCAGCAGGTCCCCGGTTGTGCCTGGGCTGGTCAAAGATCGGATTTCGACTCGTGCGGCACCGGCCAGAGCTCGACCGGCTCCTGCTCCGCGAATGGCATGTTTGCGGCGATCTCCAGCGCGCGCTCCTCGTTCTCCACGTCGAGCAGGTAGAAGCTGGCGATGTATTCCTTGGTTTCCTGGTACGGCCCGTCGGTGACGGCCGGCAGCCCGGTGGCCTGATCGCGCCGCACCAGCTTGGCCTGCACGGCGGTGCCCAGCCCGTAGGCGCCGAGCAGCTCGCCGGTGTCCTGGTACTTCTTGTTGAACGCGTCCTGCTTCGCGATCGCCTCCGGCCAGGCCTCGGCCGGGAACGATGCCCACTTCTCCTCGTTCCCGTAGATCAGCATCAGGTACTTCATCTCGGTATCCCTCCGTGCGGGTTCACGTGGTCGCTGTCACCCGTCGGTCGGAGCCACGCCCCGGTTCTCGACACGCCCCGCCCGCCGGTTATCCCGCCGGAGCCTATGTCGAATGCTGGCCGCGGGCTCCGACTACCAGGCGAGACACCCTGCCGATCCAGCAAGGAGCCAGAAAATGACCACCACCACCACCACCACCATGCCAGCCAGCACGCCCGGCGGCACCGCGGTCCGCACCCGGCGGCCAGTGTCCCAGGTGAGCATCGCCGCGGGGGCAGCCACCCTGGCCGTCATCGAGGCCTACGGGGCGATCGCGCATGCCGCGGGCGTCCCACTGCGGGCCGCCGCGTTCGGCGCCCACACCGCCACCCAGGTCAACGCCGGATGGCTGGCGTTCGGCGTGGCCCTCGGCACGTTCTGGGGGACCATGCTCGCGGTCGTCTTCGCCCGCCGCGCAGCACGGCCGGCGCGGGCCTTCCTGGCCACCACGCTGCCACTGCTCACGCTGTCGCTGACCGGCCCGCTGACCGCACACGCCACGGCCGCGACCAAGGTCACGCTGGCCTGTGGCCACCTGATCGCCGCCGCGATCATCATCCCGGTGGTGACTCGCCGCCTCGCCGTCGCTCGCCGCGCGCGATAACAGATGGCACCGGACAAGGAGAAGCCCCCTGCCGCGGTATCTGCGGCGGGGGGCTTCGACGACCTGGCGGAGAATTTCTAGGCGGGCATCGCACCCGGCTCCGCCTTGCTGCGGCCATGCGACCAGTAAAGGCAGCCGGCGCCGGCAGCAGCCCAACCATCAACTCTGCAGGTCAGCCAGTCCCTCCGGACGAGCCGCACCCCTTTGGATTAGGGTGACCCGGTGGCAGGACGCGGTACCCCGGCGACGGCGCTGCTGACCAGGCTGGGCATCAAGCACACCGTGCACGTCTACGACCATGATCCGCGACGTGCCTCGTACGGCTTGGAGGCGAGCGATGCCCTGGGCCTCCCGCCGGAGCGGGTGTTCAAGACATTGGTCGCCGACGTTGACGGACGGCTGACGGTCGGCATGGTCCCGGTCGCAAACCACCTCGACCTCAAGGCGCTGGCGGTGGCGGCCGGCGGCAAGAAGGCCCGGATGGCCGACCCGCAGGCCGCCGAGCGGGCGAGCGGCTACGTGGTCGGCGGCATCTCCCCGCTGGGCCAGCGCAGGCGCATGCCGGTGGTTATCGACTCCGCCGCGCTCGGCTTCGCCACGGTCTTCTGCAGCGGCGGCCGGCGCGGGCTGGAGATCGAACTGGCTCCCGGTGATCTGGTCCGCGCGGCGGACGCGGTCGTCGCCGACATCAGCCAGCCCGAGTACCCCTGACGATCATTGCTGTGCGGTACCGATCACCACTCGCAGGGCAGGAACTGACCCAGGCGGCGTTCGTGGACGATGGGTGCTGGCCACACAGCACCCATCGTCCACGAACCAGAGGACCCCGCGGTCGTTAGGAGGCCGCCTCCGCCCCGGCCACGACGGGGATCGGCGAAGCGCTGCTCGGCTCCGGATCGGCGAGGTAGTGGGCGGGCAAGGTCTCATCCGCCCCGGCGGGCAGCCGGAGCGGCACGGAAGACAAGCGTCAGAACAACGGAAATCACCAGGTTGATGATGATGGCCGTGACGCCGATGTAGACGGTGTGATGGATGAGCGGCGCCATGTTGGTGGACGCGCCGAAGTGCGAGCCGGGTGTGCCAGGCACCGGGACCCGGTAGGCGGCGATGGTGCCGTACACCATCGCCGCGGCCCACCCGATGATCAGCGCCCACCGGTGGAACCAGCGCGTGTACAGTCCGACCACGATGGCCGGGAACGTCTGCAGAATCCAGATGCCGCCCAGCAGCTGGAGGTTGATCGAGAACGACTTGCTCAGGGCGAACACGAAGGCCAGAGCGCCCGCCTTGATGAGGAGCGAGACGAACTGGGCGACCCGGGTCTGGTTGGCGTCGCTGGCGTTGGGGTTGAAGAACTCCATGTAGATGTTGCGGGTGAACAGGTTCGCGGCCGCGATCGACATGATCGCCGCGGGGACGAGGGCGCCAATGACGATCGCCGCGAAACCAATGCCCGCGAACCAGCTGGGGAACATCTGCTGGAACAGTAGCGGCACCGACAGCTGGGCGTTGCCGCCGCCGGCCTTGACGGCCGCGGGCACGCCCGGCGCGACGAGGGCCATGTAGCCGAGCAGCGCGACGAGGCCGAGCACCAGCGAATAGGCGGGCAGGATGGCCATGTTCCGCCTGATCACGCTGCGCCGCCGGGCGGCGAAAACGCCGGTGATGGCGTGCGGGTACATGAACAGGGCCAGGGCGGAGCCCAGGGCGAGGGTGGCGTAGGCCCATTCGCCCGCCGGGGCCACCACGAGGCTGCCGAATGGCTTGCCCGTCTTCGGGTTGGTCTTGGCCAGGTGGGTGCCAGCCGAGTGGAAGATGTGGCCCCAGCCGCCCAGCCGGATGGGGATGTAGATGACCGCCACAATGATCGCCACGTAGATCAGCGTGTCCTTGACGAATGCGATCAGCGCTGGCGCCCGGAGCCCGGAGAAGAAGGTGTAACCGGCCAGGATGGCAAAGGCGATCAGCAGCGGCAGATCCTTGACGAACGTGTTCGATGAGTTACCGCCCACCCCCATCACGGTGAGCACCGCCTGCATGCCGACCAGTTGGAGCGCGATGTAAGGCATGGTGGCGAGGATGCCGGTGATGGCGACGGCCAGCGCCAGCCCACGCGAGCCGTACCGCCCACGGATGAAGTCGGCCGGCGTCACGTAGTGGTGCACCCGCGATACGGACCACAGCCGCGGCGCGAAAACGAACACGATCGGGAACACCATGATCGTGTAGGACAGGGCGAAGAACCCGGCCGCGCCGGTGGCGTAGACCAGGGCCGGCACGGCGATGAACGTGTACGCGGTGTAGAGGTCGCCGCCGAGCAGGAACCAGCTGACAAAGGTGCCGAAGCCGCGGCCGCCCAGCCCCCACTCGTTCAGGTGCATCAGGTCTTCCGCCCGCCGCCACCGGGCGGCCGCGAAGCCGACGACGGTGACGAAGGCGAACAGGACGACGAGGATGGTGAAGGAGACCGCATTGACGTGAGTCATAGCGTCCCCTCGGCGTTGTCAGGACGGGCCGCCGGACTGGCCGTGCCCCCCCGCTCGGCCGCCGCGGCGGCGGCGGCGGCGTCGGCGGGCCTGATGATCAGATAAGAGAGCCCGGTGATGACCCCGACCACGGGCACCCAGAGAAGCTGGTACCAATAGAAGAACGGGAAATCGGCGAGGACGGGGGTCGTGCGTGCGTAGATCGGGACCGCCAGCGTCCCGCCCACGGCGATAACCAACAGGATCGTGACTAAGGTCCAGGCCGCGGTATGCCTGCGTCGCGGACTTTGGTGCGTCATTGCGTCCTCTTCCGTCGGGGCGGGACGCGCGTACCGGCCAGGCAGCAGCGCGGGCGGAGACGCGCGGGTGACTTCTGTCACGTTGCTGCCGTCAATGGTGCGACGGAATCCCGGCCGGTGCAACGGTTTGCGGGGGCGGTTTGTGCATCCCGTATACAGCCGTCTCCTGTGACGAGGGATAAACCTGGTCCAGGGAGTGGTTTGCCGGTAGGCAGAGAGTGAACGCCCTGTGGTCAGAGAGTGAGACGTCCGGGTCAGAGAGCGGACGCCCGTGGTCGGACGCCCGTAATCAGAGACCGTGGTCAGAGACCGTGGTCAGAGACCGTGGTCAGAGACCGTGGTCAGAGGGTGGAAGACAGGGCCTTGATGGGCATGTGGAGCCTGGTGAGCATGTCGAGATCCTGCTGGGCTGGCCGGCCGAGGGTGGTGAGGTAGTTGCCGACGATGATGGCGTTGATGCCGCCGAGCATCCCGGCCTCGGTGCCCAGGTCGCCGAGGGTCAGCTCGCGCCCGCCCGCGTACCTGAGCACCGCCCGGGGCAGCGCCAGCCGGAAGGCGGCGATCGTCCGCAGCGCCTCGGTGCCCCCGAGCAACGGCCGGTCACCCAGCGGCGTGCCCGGACGCGGGTTCAGGAAGTTGAGCGGCACCTCGTCCGGCTCCAGAGCGGAGAGCTGCCCGGCCAGTTCCGCGCGCTGCGCCGCCGTCTCCCCCATCCCGATGATGCCGCCGCAGCACAGTTCCATGCCCGCCGACCGGACCAGCTCGCAGGTGGCGAAGCGCTCCTCCCACCCGTGCGTGGTCACCACGTGCCCGAAGTAGGAGCGCGCCGTCTCCAGGTTGTGGTTGTAGCGGTGCACCCCGAGCGCGGCCAGCTCGCCGGCCTGGACGTCGGTCAGGATGCCGAGCGAGCAGGCCACGTTGATGTCCACCTCGTCCCTGATCGCTCGGACCGCGGCGGCGATCTGGGTCATCAGCCGCTCGTCGGGCCCGCGGACCGCGGCGACGATGCAGAACTCGGTTGCTCCGGTGGCCGCCGTCTCCCGCGCGGCCGCCACGAGTTCATCGATGTCCAGCCAGACGGAGCGCACCGGGGACTCGAACTGGCCGGACTGGGAGCAGAAGTGGCAGTCCTCGGGGCAGCCGCCGGTCTTCACCGACACGATCCCCTCGACCTCTACATCAGGACCGCACCAGCGCATCCGCACGTCATGGGCGAGCGACAGCAGGTCGCTGAGCCGGTCGTCGGGCAGCTCGAGGCACCGCAGGATCTGCGGCTCGTCCAGCCCGCGGCCCTGGCCGAGGACCTGGCCGCGCGCGGCGTCCAGGATGTCGTCGCGCCCATCCGCTCCGGTTCGGCTCGCACCGGCCCCGTCGTCCACGCCAGCGTCTACGTCGCTCACATCCGCTCCTTCTGCCATGCATTGGTTTCACCGAATACTGCCGGATCGAAACAGCCCCCCAGAGACGGGGCCAGGCCGCCACGGGCCAGGCTCAGGAACGCGGCCCGGCCGAGTTGCCCCGCACCCGCTTTGAGCACGCCGTATACCCGCCGGCCGGTCAGAACTTCGAGATCGCTGAAGTTGTTTCGTTGCGTAATTCCTGGGTTTTCTGGCCATGATCCGAGGACCAGCCCGGCCAGCGTAATCCCGCGGGCGGCCAGCGCTTCCAGGGTCAGCGCGGTGTGGTTCAGCGTGCCGAGCCCGGCCGCCGCCACGACCAGGACCGGAGCACCGAGGGCGAGCGCGATGTCGGCGAGGGTGCCGCCCGCCGGGTCGTAGCGGACGAGCAGCCCGCCGGCCCCCTCCACCAGCACCTGCTGCCGGGTCGCGGCCAGGCCCCGCACGGTCTCGGCGGCGGCGGCCAGGTCCAGCGGCGGAAGGCCGGCCACCCGGGCCGCGGCCTCGGGGGAGAGCGGGTCGGCGAACCTGGTCAGTTCGTGGGTGTCGGTGATCCCGGCCAGCCGGGACACGTCGGCCAGGTCGCCGGGCGCCCCGGGCGGCAGGCCGGTCTGCGCGGGCTTGACCACCGCGACGCTCTCGCCGCGGGCCCGGGCCAGCGCGGCCAGGGCCGCCGTGACCACCGTCTTGCCCACGCCGGTGCCCGTGCCGCTGACGACGACGATGCTCATGGCCCGTGGTGACTAGCTCGGTGCAATCGGGTCACCAGCTTGTACCGGTCACCGCGGTACCTGGACTGCGCCCACTCCACCGGGGTTCCCGAGACATCGAACGCCTGCCTGGACAGCAACAACAGGGGCAGGCCCACGTCCACCCCGAGCAGCCGGGCCTCCTTGGGATCGGCGAGGACAGTCTCGATGGTCTCCACCGCCTCGTCCAGCTGGACCCCGTACGCGGTAGCCAGCGCCTCGTACAGGGAGGTGTACCGGTCGAGGTTGCGGCGCAGTCCCGGGAAACGCCGTGCGGCCAGATGCGAGACGTCGGTCGACATGGGCTCGCCGTCGGCGAGCCGCAGCCGGTGGATGCGCAGCACGCGGCTGCCGGGCCGGATGCCGAGCAGGACGGCCAGCTGGTCGTCCGCCGGGACGTAGCCGGTGTCCAGAATCCTGGTCTGCGGGTGCAGGCCGTGCGCCCGCATGCCCTGCGTGTAGCTGGCCAGCTCGAGGAGCTGCGCGACCTTGGGCTTGGCCACGAACGTGCCCTTGCCCTGCATCCGCAGCAGCCGTCCCTCGACGACCAGCTCGGCCAGGGCCTGCCGCACGGTGGTCCGCGACGTGCCGTACCGCTGGGCGAGTTCCCGCTCGGGCGGAACCGGGCTGCCCGGCTCCATCGTCTCGATCAGGTCGAGTAGCTGCCGCTTGACCGCGTAGTACTTGGGGATCCGGGGAAGCCGGCCGCCCGGCCGGGGTCCGTCGCTGTCGCTCATGGCTGGGGAGGCGATCACAATCGGTTCCTTCCCGCCGGCACGGCTATCCGGACATGATCCGCCACCGCGGCCATGGCCCGCGCCACGGTGCCGAAATCCGTCTCGGACAGGCTCGCCCGCGCCGTGAGCCGCAGGCAGGACCGACCTGCGGGGACGGAGGGAGGCCGGAAGCAGCCGACCCGGATGCCATGGGCCGCGAACAGGCGCTGCGCGGCCACCGCCGTCTCCGGCGCCCCGAGTAGCACGCTGATCACCGCGGCGGACGGCCGCGACGTCTCCAGTGCGTGCCGCTGGGCCAGGTCCGCGAGTCGGCGGGCGTTGCCCGTCGCGCGGCGGGCCACCTCCGGGCTGGCCGTGAGCACGCGGAGGGCGGCCAGCGCGGCGCCTGCGGCCGGTGGGGCGAGGCCGGTGTCGAAGATGAACGACCGTGCGGTGCTGATCAGCGTCTCGATCACCTCGGCCGCACCCAGCACCGCCCCGCCCTGGGCGGCCAGGGCCTTGGACAAGGTGACGGTGCGGACCACGTCGGGCTCGCCCGCGATGCCCTCGGCCCAGACCGCCCCGCGGCCGCCCGGGCCCAGCACGCCGAACGCGTGCGCCTCGTCGATGACCAGCATCGCCCCGTGGGCGCGAGCCGCCTCATGCAGCGCGCCCACCGGGGCCAGGTCGCCATGCACAGAAAAAACAGATTCCGCAACGACAAGCGCGGCCGGCTCACGGCGGCGGGCGAGCGCGCGCTCGACGGCGCTCACGTCCCGGTGGCCCACGATCTCGATCCGCGCCCCGGACAGCCGGCAGGCATCGATGAGGGACGCGTGGTTGGCTTCGTCCGATACCACCAGGGTCCGGGGGGACCGGTGCCCGTCGCGGGGGGCCAGCGCGGCCGCCAGGGCCGTGACGACTGCCAGGTTGGCCAGGTAGCCGGAGGAAAACACCAGGGCCGCCGCGGCGCCGGCGAACCCGGCGAGTTCCTGTTCCAGTGTCGCGTGCAAGCCCGTGTGGCCGGTGACCAGGCGTGACCCGGTCGCGCCCGCGCCCCATTGCCGCGCGGCGGTGACGGCCCCCTCGACCACCCGCGGGTCCCGGCCCAGACCCAGGTAGTCGTTGGAGGCCAGGTCGATGACGCCGTCGGGTCCGGGATCACGAGGCCGCAGCTCCCGGCGCAGCCCGGCCGCGTCCCGGCTGGCGGCGGCGGCGGCCAGCCGGGACAGTGGGTCACGGACGTCAGACATGGGGGAATACTGCCAGCAAGGTTGCGCAGGCGCGGGCACTGGGCCTGGTCGGCGATGATAACAGGGTGCCCACGCTGACTAACCTGGCCCGCCGCCACACCGCTCTGACGGCGGCTGACGTTGATTGGCTGCAGGCCCTCGTGTCCGACTGGCAACTGCTCGCCGACCTGTCCTTCGCCGACCTCGTCCTGTGGGCACCGCTGCAGGACGGCTCCGGCTGGGTCGTGCTCGCCCAGATGCGTCCCACCACGGGGCCGACGACGTTCCACGACGACGTGGTCGGTTCTTTCGCGAGCGTCGGGACCAGGCCGTTCCTCGACGCGGCCCGGCATGAGAAGCGGATCTGCCGTGAGGGCGACCCGGAGTGGACCCGGGGCGTGCCCGTGCGCCGTGAATCCATCCCGGTGACGCGGGAAGGCAACGTCATCGCGGTCATCGAGCGGAGCACCAACCTGAGTTCCGCCCGGACGCCGAGCCGGCTGGAGCTGACCTATCTCAAGGGTGCGGACGACCTGGCCCAGATGGTGGCGTCGGGCATGTTCCCCTGGCCTGGCCAGCAGCCGGCGCTGGTCCGGTCGCCGCGGGTGGGCGACGGGCTGCTGCGTCTCGGGCGCTCAGGGAAGGTCAGCTACGCGAGCCCGAACGCCCTGTCCGCCTACCGCAGGCTCGGCCTCGCCGCCGACCTGGTCGGGGCCGATCTCGGGCCGATCACCGCGCGCCTGGCCGCCCCCGGCAAGCCCACCGACGATTCGCTCATGGCGACGGCCAGCGGGCGGGCGCCGCGCGAAACCGAAGTGGAGGGGAATGGCTCGGTCGTCCAGTTGCGCGCCATTCCGCTCGTCGTGAACGGGCTCCGCACCGGCGCGCTCATCCTGGTCCGCGACGTGACCGAATTGCGTCACCGTGAGCGGGAACTGATGACCAAGGACGCCACGATCAGGGAGATCCATCACCGGGTGAAGAACAACCTCCAGACCGTCGCCGCGCTGCTCCGGCTGCAGGCCCGGCGGCTGGACGCACCGGAGGCGCGCGCGGCGCTCGAAGAGGCGGTACGCCGGGTCGGCTCGATCGCGACCGTGCACGAGACGCTCTCGCACACCCCCGAGGAGATCGTGGACTTCGACGACATCGCCGACCGGGTGGCCGCCATGACAGCGGAGGTGTCGGCGTCCGAAGCCCAGATCAAGCCGGTCGTCCTGGGACGTTTCGGGAAGCTGCCCTCAGCGGTGGCCACGCCGCTGGCATTGGTGCTCGCCGAGTTGCTCCAGAATGCACTGCAGCATGGGCTGGCCCAGTCATTGGCCCTGGGGTCGGCGGGAAACCTGGAAGTGGTGGTGTTGAGGCGACCTGAGCGCCTTGTGGTACGGGTTTGTGACAACGGCGTGGGATTGCCGGAGGATTTCGATCTCGGCTCCGCGACCAGCCTTGGCCTGCAGATCGTCCGCACGCTGGTGGTCGCGGAACTGGGGGGCCGCCTTGAGGTGCGGCCGCGGGCCGGTGGTGGCACAGAAGCCGTTGTCGACCTGCCGCTGGCGCCCTTACTCCCGGCTGGGGAGCCTTAGCCTCGCTATCAGCGCCCCGCCAGCAGCGTCAGCCGCATCCCGGGCCTTGCGCTCCGCCTCAGCGCCCCGCCTCAGCCCAGCAGCACCAGCCGCATCCGGGCCTTGCGCCCCAGACGCGGTTGACGCCGCAAGCCATGCCGGTCAGACGTGGGCCTGGTCAGACGTGAGCGCGAGCCCGGATCCTGGTGCTGCGCCGCTTCAGCGCACGCCTCTCGTCCTCACTCATCCCGCCCCAGACGCCTGCGTCCTGGCCACTTTCGATGGCCCACTGCAAGCACGGGTCTATCATCGGGCAACGTCGGCACACCTGCTTGGCCTCGTCGATCTGGAGCAGCGCGGGCCCAGTGTTACCTATAGGGAAGAATAGCTCCGGGTCCACGTCACGGCAGGCGGCGTGATGGCGCCAGTCCATGCGGTCCACTCCTCCTTCAAACCAGGCCGCAGCCCGGATTCGCAGGCCCCGCTCGCGAGCTTGTGAATGATTTCACGAACTAGACCATATGTCGGGACCCGTTCCAGTCCCGGGGTATGAACAATCACAAATCATGAAGCCTGGCCCCGATGGGCCCCCTGGCCCAGGGCCTTTGGGTCGATGGCGCACTCACCAAGACCCAACTTGGTGACGGCGAGTGACATAACGCCGCTTACCCGAACCGTGTTCAAGCCTGTCAAGCGGACGGATCAAACGCAAGGGTCTTGGGCAAAGGTTCGGGCTGATTTCAGTGTCAGATGGATCACATTATCCCCCGTTCCGGGTGTGTCAGACAATGACCCTCAATGCGTGCGGAACGGACCGGAACTGGACAGCCTCCTGCTCGCCCACGTACTCACCGTCTACCTGCAGCGCCATTGGCCGGTCGGAGCGCAGCGTGAACTCGGGCTCGTCGTGCAGGCCGAGCACGTGCCTGCCGTCGGGGGGCTGATCGCGGGAGGCGAACATCTGGCGCAGTGCGTTCAGCGTGCCCACCGTGCCCATACCCCTGACCGCGAAGAGGTCGAGGCCGGTGTCGAAGCCCGCGCCCGGGCTCGGGTTGACCGGACGCCGCCCCAGGTAGGTCCACGGCGCAGTGTTCGAGACGATCCCGAAGAACACGCCGTCGGTCGCGGGCTCCCCGGGGCGCTCCAGGATGAGAGCCGGTTTCCGGCGGTCGGTGACGCCGTAGAACTGGCGCAGCGCCGTCCGCAGGTACAGCCGGGGCGTGACCGTCCGCCCGCGGGCGCGCAGGCCCTCGACCGCGCGCACCACCTCAGCGTCGTAGCCGATGCCGGCGTTGACGATGAAATACCGGTCCCCGGCCAGGCCCAGGCCGATGACGCGGTGCCGCCCGCAGCCCAGGGCGTCGAGGATGCGTCCGGTCGCGTCGATCGGGTCGGCCGGCAACCCGAGCGTGCGGGTGAACACGTTGGCGTTCCCGCCCGGCAGGGCGGCCAGGGCGGGCAGCTGGTCGGCGGCGTGCGGTCCGGCGGAGTCCCGCCCGGAGGCGACGATCCCGTTGACCGCCTCGTTGACCGTGCCGTCGCCCCCGAGCGTGAACAGCAGGCGGTGGCCATCCGCGACAGCCGCCGCCGCCAGGGCAGCGGCGTGGCCCCGGTACCGTGTCTCCACGACGTCCAGTTCGGCCAGGGACGCCAGCGCATGCGCGATGACGTCCCGGCGCACCTGGGTCGTGGAGCTGGCACGAGGGTTGACGATCAGAAGCGCACGCACGCGCTCAGGGTAGCGACGTGAGAAGGAAGGCAGAAATGCCGCAGGGTCCGCTCAGCCTGCTAGGCGCGGCCGGAGTGCAAGCAGCGGACGCGGCGATCGTCTGCGCGGCCAGCGTGCTGGCCGGGGTAGATACCGCCACTGGGCAGTCATACCAGCTGGCGAGCGGGATCGCGCTGACCGTGATCGGGCTGGGTACGGCGGCCATGCTGGCCGTGATCGCCGCCGGGCTGGCCCGAGCGCGCCGGTGGAGCCGTACGCCTGCGCTGCTCACCCAGTTGTTCGTCGGCATCGTCGGCATCTACCTGGTTCAGGGCCATCGGTACGCATGGGGCGTGCCTGCGCTGGTGCTGGCGGTGGCCGGGTTCGCCGCTGTGCTGGCCCCGCCGAGCCTGCGCGCCCTGGGCGGTGAGCGCTCCGCGTCCCCCCGCCGCTAGGGCGAGACACGCCCTAGTCCTCCGCGGTCAGCCCGTCCCGGAGCTGGGCGAGCGTCCGGGCCAGCAGCCGGGATACGTGCATCTGGGAGATGCCAAGCTCGCTGGCGATCTGGGATTGCGTCATGTTGCCGAAGAAGCGCAGCAGCAGGATCCGCTTCTCCCGGCTGGGAAGCTGCTCAAGCAGCGGCTTGAGCGACTCCCGGTACTCCACGCCCTCCAGGGCGTCGTCCAGCATCCCGAGCGATTCGGCGACCGCGGGCGCGTCGTCGTCCCCCGAGTCCGGGGCGTCCAGCGACACCGTGGAGTAGGCGTTCGCCGACTCCAGGCCCTCGAGCACTTCCTCCTCGGTCATCTGCAGGTGGGCGGCGATCTCCGCGACCGTCGGCGCGCGGCCTTGACGCTGGGCCAGGTCCCCGATGGCCTTGGTCAGCGCGAGCTTCAGCTCCTGCAGCCGCCGCGGTACCCGGACGGCCCATCCCTTGTCGCGGAAATGCCGTTTGATTTCGCCCACGATGGTGGGCGTCGCGTAGGTGGAGAATTCGACCCCGCGCTCCAGGTCGAACCGGTCGATCGACTTGATCAGGCCGATCGTCGCCACCTGCGTGAGGTCGTCAAGCCATTCCCCCCGGTTGCGGAACCTTCGCGCCAGGTACTCCACGAGCGGCAGGTGCAGCTCGACCAGCTCGCCCCGGATGCGCAGCCGGTCTGGATCGTCGGCGGGCAGGTCGGCCAGCCTCCCGAACAGCTCCCGGGCGCGCCCCCGGTCCTGCACCGCATGCTGGATCCTCGCCGGAGCGGCCGCGATTTCCTCGTCGGGCACGGTCTTGATCTCGCTGGTTACCTGGATGTCGATTTCCCCGGTTCCCCGGGCATCGATATGCCCGGTGATGCGGACCTCGATTTCCTCGGTCACAAGGACCTCGATGGCTCACGGCTCTTCCGGAGCAACACGGTGACCTTGCCTCCCGGCCCGACCCACGCGTCCACGGTCCCGGCCAGCGCCGACAGGACCGTCCAGGCGAACGTGTCACGGGACGGCGGCTGGGCCCGCTTGCTGCGCACGGACACGGCGATGGTCATGCTTTCCTCGGCCAGGGTGAAATCACAGGACAGGCTGGCCCCCGGCGCGGCCTGGCTGAGCAGGATGCCGCACGCCTCGTCCACCGCGATGCGCAGATCCTCGATTTCGTCCAGCGTGAAATCGAGCCGGGCGGCCAGGCCCGCGGTCGCCGTGCGCAGCACCGACAGGTAGGCGCCCTCGGCGGGCATGCGGATCGTCACCTGATCCTCGGCCTCGCGCTCGGATGGGTGCTCGTCCCCGTGCGCAACTACGCCGGTGCCCGCAGCGGCCGGTGCGGTCGTCTTCTCGGTCACGTCTGCCCTCCACTGCCGCTGGCCGTCCTGCGTGGCTCGCGGCCATCATCTTCTTGCCATGCAACCTACCGCCCGCTGCGTCCCGGGCTGACGCAACGCCGCGCTTCTGAGTATCAAAATCACTTCTGACCTGGGACGAAGCCTCAGAGGCCGGGGGAAATGCGCGAAGCCGCGCGGACCGAGTCCGCGCGGCTTCGGTGCTGCGCGATCGCTGCTCTCCCGGGGGACGTCAGGCCTGCTTCGTCTCCCAGAAAATCTTGTTGATCTCGTCGATCCTGGCCAGCAGCGCGTCCGCGGTGGCCACGTCGGTGCTGCTCTTGGTGCCGCCGCCACCGCCAGCCAGCTTGGTAGCTTCGTTGAACAACTGGTTCAGCTGTGGGTACTTCTCGAAGTGTGGCGGCTTGAAGTAGTCGGTCCACAGCACCCACAGATGGTGCTTGACGAGCTCGGACCGCTGCTCCTTGATCAGCAGCGCTCGGGTCCGGAACGCCGGGTCGTCGTTGTCGTGATACTTCTGGATGATGGCCTTAACGGACTCGGCCTCGATCCGGGCTTGGGCCGGATCGTAGACACCGCAGGGCAGGTCGCAGTGTGCATGCGCAGTGGCCCTCGGCTCGAGGAGACGTGCGAGCAGCCTCATCGATCCCCTTCTCTCATGTCGGATCATGGGTACCGGAGTCCGACACTACCCCGTCGGCGCGAGGCAAACAGGGGAGGGTGCATGCGCTGGCCGTTGTGGCGGGTGGCGGTGACCGAACGGTCCATGGAGCCGACGCTGCTGCCTGGTGACTGGCTGCTAGTACGCCGCTCCGTGCAGGCCGGACGGCCGATTCGGATCCATCCGGGTCAGCTGGTGGTCACCCGGCACCCGGAGCGCCCGGCCATGCTGCTGGTCAAGCGGGCCGCGAGGTGGGAACGCGGTGGCTGGTGGCTTGTGTCCGACAGTAACTCCGCGGGCGCGGTGGACAGCCGCCGCTTCGGGCCGGCCGCACCCTGATCTGGTCGAGGGCCGCGTTCTGTGGCGATACCGGCCGCTGCGCCGGGCCGCGGGGAGCGCGCGCCGGTGAGGTAATCGGGCATCGGACGCATTACTCAGGGCGGGCCGGACTTTCGAAAGTCCGGCCCGCCCTGAGCGGCTGTCGGCGGTTCGGCGTCCAGTGATCCAGGCTGCGGGCCCGGATCGGCCGCCAGCGAATGCTCAGCCGTCTTGGCGGACCACCACGACCGGGCAGTGCGCGTATTGCACGCAGTGAATCGAGACCGAGCCCAGCAGCATCCCGACGAAACCCCCCCGGCCGCGGTACCCGACGACCAGCAGGGTCGCTCCCCGGCTCTCATTGACCAGCACCTGGGCTGGGTTCCCCGGGAGCATGCGGTGCTCGACATCTAGGTCATCCATGGCTGGCGCCGCCGCGAGGGCCTTCTCGAACATCGCGGCCGCTTCCCGCTCGACCTGCGGGTAGTAATCGTGGGCGGTGTCGCCGAGGATCGAGACCAGGGCCGGGAACGCGTAGACCACGCGCAGCCCGAGTCCGCGAAGACGCCCCTCCTCGATCCCCCATGACAGCGCCCTAGCCGACTCCGGCGAACCGTCGATCCCGATGACGATCCGTCCTTGCCCGGAAGGTGTGCTCATTGAAGCTCATTCTCCTTACGCTCAGCCGGCGACTTTCAGCTCTTCGATATCCGCTTCCGCCTCCACGTCCCTGACGGCCGTCTGGACCTTGTCGCGCGACATCGTGCTGGCCACAGCCCAGTAGTAGATCGCCAGGCTGAACACGGCGAGGACACCGAGGTCCAACCAGTTCGCGAGGTGCTTGGTGGCCAGGAGGGTCAGGCCGAACACCGTTGGGGGCGAGCCGTCGTACCGGCCCAGCCAGGAGATGATGATGAGGCCCGCCAGCCAGGGCAAGAGCCACTGCGACGCCCGCCAGTCGATGATCGTGCGGCGGTCCGCCGGGATGGATGCCTGATAGCCGGCGAAGGCCAGGAAGCCGATGACGACCAAAACATACAGCCAGAAGATCGTGCTGAACCCGGCGAAGTACACGATGCAGTTCGCGCAGACGAACGCGAGCGGGCAGAGCACGCCCGCGGCGGGCAGCCGGTAGAACCGGGGGCGGTCGGGGTCCTGCTTGCGCAGCCCGGCCAGGGACAGCGGAGCCATCGCGTACATGAGCACGGTGGCCGAGGTGACCAGCCCGACCAGGCCAGCCCAGCTGGGGAAGGGCAGGAAGGTGAGCATGCCGACCACGAACGCGATGCAGATGGAGACGAACGGGACGCCGCGGCTGCTGACCTTGCTGATGATCCGGGGGAAGTAGCCGTTCCGGCCCAGCCCGTACGACAGGCGGGAAGACGTCCCCAGGTAGACCAGCCCGGTGCCGGCCGGCGACACGACCGAATCGATGATGAGCAGCGTGGACAGCCAGCCCAGGCCCGCCGTCGTGGCCAGCGTCGCGTAGGGACCGAACGCCTTGACGCCCGAGATCGGGGCCGCCCAGCCGTGCACGAGGTTGGCCGGGTTGAGCGCACCCACGAACGCGACCTCGAGCAGCAGGTAGATGAGCGTCCCGATGATCATGGAGATGATCACCGCACGGGGGATGTTCCGCTGCGGATTCTCGGCCTCGCCGCCGACTTGGATGGCCTGCTCGAATCCTTCGAGCGCGAACACGACGCCGAGCGGGAGCGCCGAGAAGATGCCGTGGAAGCCGTAAGGGGCGAACCCGCCCCCGGCGGAGAAGTTGCTGGAGTGGAAGACCGTGAAGAGCAGGGCGAAGATGGTGATGGTCGGGATGAGCAGTTTCCAGAACACCGCTATGGAGTTCGTCTCGGCCAGCCAGCGGACGCCCAGCGTGTTGATCACGGCGAACACGAGCATGAACCCGGCGCCGATCAGGATGCCCCTGCCGTCGAGGGTGCCGTTGGCTTTGACCAGGTTCAGGCCGGTGAATTTCGAGTTGAGGTAGCCGAGTGTCGCCTCGACCTCGATCGGCGCGATCGTGACGGCCTGGATCCAGGCCATCCAGCCGCCGGTGAATCCGCCGAGCGAGCCGAAGGCCATGAACGGGAACCTGGCCGTCCCGCCAGACACCGGATAGGTGGAACCGAGTTCCGCGTGGACCAGCGCGAGGAGGGCGAGGACGGCGCCGGCCAGGACCCACGAGAGGAGCGACGCCCCGCCGGCGACTTTGGCGGCGGTGAGGGCTCCGAGGAGCCAGCCCGATCCGATGATGGAGCCCAGCGATATCAGGGTAAGCCCGCGAAGGCCCACCGCTCGGCGCAGGTGGTGTTCCCCGGGACCTACCGGCGTTACGCCAGGGGCGGTCGCAGCCATGAATTCCCTCCCGATCAGCATCGAGCTGTAAACAAGCCACTCGCAGTGCGAGCGCTGGCTTGCATACGCGGGCCATACGCTCGTGAGTAGGCCTCATGTTAATGATCGTCAAGGAGCCTGAGAAGAAGTCACTTGGCGTCATTTCGGTAACGCGGGTAACGGCCAGGCTCACGGAGAGCTGGTCAGTTCCCTTCCGGTTTGGCACCTGGCCGACGTCGAACACGGGCGCGATTCCCGCGCCCGTGGCCGGGCAGCCGCGAGGTCAGCCCGCGGCGGTGGACGCGCGCGTGGCGTCGTGATTACGCCGGCGGCCAGGAAAGGCCGTCACGTTGGCCCGGACCTTGGCCGCGCACCGGTCGGAGCAGAAGCGCCTGGACCGGTTGGTGCTGGCGTCGATGAACACGCCCTGGCAGCCCGCGTCCGCGCAGGAGCCGAGGCGCTGCGGGCCCATCTGGGTGACGATCCCGGTCAGGCCGGCGACGGCCCGGGCCGCGTACTTGTCCGCCGCGGAACCGCTCTCGGCGAGGTGCAAGTGCCACGTTTGGCCATCGTGCTGGGCGATCTCCGGATGGAACGGGTACCGGATGAGGAGCGCATTAAGGCGCTCGACAACCTCTTCGTTCTTTCCATCGGCCGCGGCCGTGAAGATCGGCCGCAGATCAGCCTTGAGGTGCGTGAGCGCCTCGAGATCGACCGGTGTTACGCGCGAATTCAGCTGGGGCAGGCCCGCCGTGAAGGCGCGGTAGCCGTTGACAGAAACAAGCCCGTCACGGTGTCCGTGATCGGGGCAATCGGTGTTCACCAAGCGCACCGCCAGCTCGGCGTAGGAGGTGAAGTCCACTCCAGTCCTTCGGGTGCGTGGGGATGTCAGGGGGCCGCTTCCCGCCCCGAGTATGGCACAGACTCCGGGGCCCGGCCTGCTCTTCTGCGGGGTCCCTCAGCTAACTTTCAGCCGCGCCCCAGGGGGTAAGGTGCGGGCCATGTTCGCTGTCACTGCCGCACGCATCGACGCCGAGAATCCGCTGGCCGGCCTGGCCCTCGGCGAGCACCCGGAGCCGTCCGCCGAACCGGGCTGGACCACCGTCTCGGTCCGGGCCACCTCGCTCAACCACCACGATCTGTGGACGCTGCGCGGTGTCGGGATCTCACCGGACCGTCTGCCGATCGTACTGGGCTGTGACGCCGCCGGGGTGGATGAGGACGGCAACGAGGTCGTGGTGCACGCGGTCATCGGCGATCCGAGTGCGTACAACGGCGACGAAACCCTCGATCCGCGGCGGTCACTGCTCTCCGAACGTTACGACGGGACGTTCGCGCAGCGGGTGGCCGTACCCAGGCGGAACCTGCTGCCCAAGCCCGCGGCGCTGTCGTTCCAGGAGGCGGCGTGCCTGCCGACGGCCTACCTGACGGCCTACCGCATGCTGTTCGCCCGGTCCGGTGTCGGACCAGGGGCCACCGTGCTCGTCCAGGGGGCCAGCGGGGGCGTGGCCACGGCCTTGATCCTGCTTGGCCGGGCCGCGGGCTACCGGGTCTGGGTGACGAGCCGGACCGAGGCCAAACGGGAGCGTGCCCTGGAACTCGGCGCCGACCAGGTCTTCCCGGATGGCGCCCGGCTGCCCGAGCGAGTCGACGCGGTGATGGAGACCGTCGGCGAGGCTACGTGGGGTCACTCACTGCGCGCGCTCAGGCCCGGGGGGCGGATCGTGATCTGCGGCGCCACCAGCGGCGCGGTGCCGCCAGCGGACCTGAACCGGGTGTTCTTCCTGCAGTTGTCGGTCGTCGGCTCGACCATGGGGACCCGCGACCAGTTTGGCCGCCTGCTGCAGTTCTGCGCGCAGACGGGGGTACGACCGAAGATCGACCGGGTCATGCCGCTCACAAACGCCGCCGATGGATTCGCCGCGCTGCTCGCCGGGGACGTTTTCGGCAAGATCGTCTTTACCGTCTGACCCCGCCCCGCCCCACCTGGTGCGGGACTCCCGCCGGGTCCCGCCGCGTCCCGCCGCGTCCCGCCGGGGCCTGCGCTCAGGCGTCGTGACCGTGCTCGCCGGTGTCGTCGTGTGGTGCCTCGTGCGGTCCTTCGCCGAAGATCTCGCTCTTGATCCGGGCGAGAGCGTCGTCCAGGATCGCCCGGAGGTCGCCGAGGGCATCTTCGCTCACCGCGTGCGCCTGCGTGGCCGCGGTGCGCAGTTCGCTGGTGAAGCGCCGGGCCAGCCGTTCCAGGTCCCGGTACGTGCTGGGATCGGCCCAGCCGGACGATCCCGGCGGTCCGGGCCAGCCTCGCCGCCCGGGCCAGTCGGCCCACGCCTGCCAGTCTGGCCAGTTACCCCAGCCCTGCTCGCCCCGGCTGCCCTCGCCCCGCTCGCGGCCAGGCATGGAATCGCGGCCACGGCCCGGGGGCGTCGTCGCGAGCAGGCCGGGCGTCGTCGCGAGCAGGCCGGGCGTCGTCGCGAGCTTGCCGGGCGTCGTCGCGAGCTTGCCGCGCGCCTTCCCGGCTGCCCGCGCTAGCTTCCCGGGCGTGGTCACGGGCCGCCCGGGCCTGCTCCCGAGCGTGGTCACGGGCGGCCTGGGCTCGAGCCTGGGCGTCGTCACCCGCGGCCCGGGTGTCCGGGATGTCGTCGCCAGGCCGCCGGGCCGTCCCGGCGCCCTGCCGGCCGTCCCGGCGCCCTGCCCGGCCGTCCCGGCGCCCTGCCCGGCCGTCCCCGCGCCATGCCCGGCCGTCCCGGCGCTCCGCCCGGCCGTTCCGGCGCCCCGATCGGCGGGCCCGCGGGCCCGGCCACGGCCCCGCGCCTGGTTCTGCCCGTGGATGTCCCGCACCGCCCAGGTCAGTTCCTCGCGCAGGCTGCGGACCGTCTCCCGGACATCCTCAGTGACCTCGCGGGCGATGTCGCGGACCGACGCGGTCAGTTCGTCCTCCAGTTCGGTCAGGTCATCGGACCGATTCCGCAGCTCTTCGCGGCCCTTGTCGGTGATCCGGTAGACCTTCCTGCCCTCTGACTCGCCGTGGGTGACCAGCCCTTCCTCCTCAAGCCTGGCCAGCCGCGGGTAGATGGTGCCAGGCGACGGCGAGTACACGCCCATGAACCGGTCCTGCAGAAGCCGGATGACCTCGTAGCCATGCCGTGGCGACTCGTCGAGGAGCTTGAGCAGGTACAGGCGGAGCCGCCCATGGCGGAATACCGGGCTCATCGGGTCTCACTCGGGGAGTCCGTGCCCTCGGCCGGCGCGTCTGCCGCGTCGCGCGGCGGTCCGGGTGGAGTGCGCTGAAGCAACGTGACCTGGCCTGACATGGTCGTAACGGACAGATGGCCGGCGCTATCGCCCGCGCCGAGGGTCCCGGTCAACACATTCGAGCCGGGCCCGTCGGATGAGTGCAGGCCGCTGAATTCACTGAGTACCCGTCCGGTGGTGGACCGCAGGTCAACCCGGGTGCTGGTCTTCGCGGGCAGCCGGATCGCCACCGCGCCCGAGACCGTGCCGACGCGCAGCCCGCCGTCGTGTTCCAGGTCGATGTCCGCGGTGACTCGTCCGCTCACCGTCTTCGCATCCAGGTTATGCACCGTGCCGTCGGCCAGGGTCAGGTCCCCGGATACCGAATTGAATCCGATGCGGCCGTCGATTCCCTGTGCCTCGATGTTGCCCGAGACCGTCTTCGCGTCCACGCTGCCGGTCACGCCGTCCAGCGTGATGTTTCCGGACACGCTCCTGACCGATGTCTTAGCGGAGATCCCGGACACGATGGCGCTCGCGCTCACCACCCCGAGTTGTGTCGGGCAGTCCGTCGGCACGGTGATCGTGATGGCGGCCGAGTGCCGCTGCGGCCGGAGCCAGCCGAGAAGGCCTTCCCAGGTGAGGTCCTCGTAGCTGACGGTCAGGATGCCGCCTTCATGGCTGACCAGCAAGGGCTGGCCGGACACGTTGGCGATATCGAGGCAGGGTCGCTCGTCGGTGCTGAGCACGGCGACGGAGCCCGAGATGATCCGGACCCTCAAGGCGGCAACCCCGTCAAGGTCGAGCGTGGTCGGGGCGTCGATGGTCCAGCGCGTCATCGCGTGTTCCTTTCTCGCAGGTTCCGGCGGCCGGAACGTCCATCACGTCCCGTCCGGGGTGGGCGCCAGGCGGGCCGCCCAGCGGTAAGGCCGGTACTAGACACGATATGTCGCGTTAACTATAAGTCAAGATGTATCGCGAACGCCCGCGGGCCTTCCAGCCCCGGGGCCGCGAGCGCCATGGCTGGGAGGCCTACACGTCCGCGTCGTCGTATGTGTCCGCGACCGCGACGTTGGCCGGGTCGTCATCGCCCTCCGGATCGTCGTCCGGGTCGTCGTCGAGCCGGGCGAGCCAGGTCGCCAGCCGCTCCACCGTCGACTCGGATTCGGGGTTCAGGTCCACGAATTCCCGGAGCCGCTCCGCGAGCCAGCCCAGGGTAACCCGGTCGTTGGCGCGCCGGTCCTCAAGTTCCTCGATACCGCGGTCGGTGAAGTACACCCGCCGTCCTTAGCCTGTAGAGCCCTCGCCCTGGCGCAGAGCTTCGTCGATGACCGCCCGGTGCTCGGCCGAGTGCGCGTTGGCCGAGCCTGCGGCCGGTGCCGAACTGGCGGCCTTCGAGGCGCGGAGGACCGGGCGCCCGAGGATGTCCGGGAGTTTGAGGGCCATGGTCGGCCAGGCCCCCATGTTGGCGGGTTCCTCCTGGACCCAGACGACCTCGTCCGCGTGCGGGTACCGGGCGAGCGCGGCTCGCAGTTCGGTGGCAGGCACCGGGTAGAGCCGCTCCACCCGGACAATCGCGCTGTCGGTGAGGCCGGCACTCGCCCGCCGGGCGGTGAGGTCGTAGTAGATCTTTCCCGAGCACAGCAGCACCCGGCGGACGCCGGCCGGATCGAGATCCGCACTGTCGCCGATCACCGGGAGGAAGGACCCGGTGGCGAAGTCGGCGACCGCCGAGGTGGCCTGCTTCAGCCGGAGCATCGACTTGGGCGTGAAGACGATCAGCGGCGTGCGCCGCCCGGACAAGGCCTGCCAGCGCAGCAGGTGGCAGTAGTTCGCCGGTGTGGTCGGAATCGCCACGGTCATGTTGTCCTGCGCGCACAGGCCCAGGAAGCGCTCGATCCGCGCGGAGGAGTGGTCCGGGCCCTGGCCCTCGTACCCGTGCGGGAGCAGCAAGACCACGCTGGAGCGCTGGCCCCACTTCTGCTCGCCGGAGCTGATGAACTCATCCAGGATCGTCTGCGCGCCGTTGACGAAGTCGCCGAACTGGGCTTCCCAGCAGACCAGCGCGTCGGGCCGGGCGACCGAGTACCCGTACTCGAAACCCACGGCGGCGAACTCGGACAGCAGCGAGTCATAGGCGTAGAACTTGGCGGTACCGGAATTGAATTGCCGCAGTGGGGTGTACTCCGCCCCGGTGTGCCGGTCCACCAGGACCGCGTGCCGCTGGCCGAACGTGCCGCGCCTGGTGTCCTGGCCGACCAGCCGGACCGCGTGCCCGTCCATCAGGACGGACCCGAAGGCGAGCAGTTCGCCGGTCGCCCAGTCGATCGTGCCCTCGGCGACCATCGTCGCCCGCCGCTGCAGCAGCGGCTGGAGCCGCGGATGCGGGGTGAAACCCTCGGGGAGGTTCAGCTGCGAATCCACGATCCGCTTGATGGCCTCCTCTGGGACCGGGGTGGGCGTGCCATCGTGATCGATCGGCTCGGGCGCGACCGCCTCGGGCCTGACCACCGCGCCCGGCTCCGCGGGACGTTTCGACGCGTCCCGCGTCTCGGTGAACGCGCGCTCAAGCTGCTGCTGGTAGTGCCGCAGCGCCTGCTCGGCCTCTTCCAGGGTGATGTCGCCCCGGCCGATCAGCGACTCGGTATAGAGCTTCCTGGTCGATCGCTTGGCGTCGATGATGTCGTACATCAGCGGCTGGGTGAATGACGGGTTGTCGGCCTCGTTGTGGCCCCGCCTCCGGTAGCAGATCAGGTCGATGACGACGTCTTTCCTGAACTCCTGCCGGTACTCGAAGGAGAGCTTGCCGACCCGCACCACCGCCTCGGGATCGTCACCGTTGACGTGGAAGATCGGTGCCTGGATCATCCGGGCCACGTCCGTTGAGTACACACTGGACCGGGAGTACTCCGGTGCGGTGGTGAAGCCGACCTGGTTGTTCACCACGATGTGCACGGTGCCGCCGGTCCGGTACCCACGCAGCTGGGACAGGTTGAGCGTCTCGGCCACCACGCCCTGGCCGGCGAACGCGGCGTCTCCGTGGATGAGTACCGGCAGCACGGTGAACCCGGGCTCACCCATGTCGATGACGTCCTGCTTGGCCCGGACGACCCCCTCCAGCACGGGATCAACCGCCTCCAGGTGGCTCGGGTTCGCGACCAGCGATGTCGGGATGGTGGAGCCGTCGCTGGCGGTGAACACGCCTTCCGCGCCGAGGTGGTACTTCACGTCGCCGGACCCGTGCGTGCTCCGCGGGTCCAGGTTCCCCTCGAACTCGCCGAAGATCTGCCCGTACGACTTGCCGACGATGTTCGCGAGCACGTTCAGCCGGCCGCGATGCGCCATTCCGATCATGGCCTCGTCGAGATGCTGCACCGCCGCCTCGGTCAGCACGGCGTCGAGCAGCGGGATCAGCGACTCCGCGCCCTCGAGAGAGAACCTGCGCTGCCCGACGAACTTCGTCTGCAAGAACATCTCGAACGCCTCGGCGACGTTCAGCCTGGACAGGATCTGCATCTGCTCGTCGTGGTCGGCCCGGCCGTGCGGCCGCTCCACCCGGGCCTGTATCCAGCCGCGCTCGTCCGGGTTCTGCATGTGCATGTACTCCACACCGACGGTGCGGCAGTAGGAGTCACGCAGCACGCCGAGGATCTCGCGGAGCTTCATCAACGACTTGCCGCCGAAGCCGCCCGTCGCGAACTCGCGCTCCAGGTCCCACAGGGTGAGGCCGTGCTGGTTGATATCCAGGTCCGGATGCTTGCGCTGACGGTACTCCAGGGGATCGGTGTCGGCCAGCAGGTGCCCACGGACCCGGTAGGCGTGAATGAGCTCATGCACCCGGGCGGACTTGGTGATGTCGTCCTCGTGCCCGGCCGGGATGTCCTTGACCCAGCGCACTGGCTCGTAGGGAATCCGCAGCGACTTGAAGATCTCGTCGTAGAAGCCTTCCTCGCCGAGCAGCAGCGAGTGGATACGGCGCAGGAAGTCCCCCGACTGGGCGCCCTGGATGATCCGGTGGTCGTAGGTGGAGGTGAGCGTGACCGTCTTGCTGATCGCCAGCCTGGTCATCGTCTCCGCGGCCGCGCCCTGATAAGCGGCCGGGTACTCCATCGCGCCGACGCCCACGATGCAGCCCTGGGCGGGCATCAGCCGCGGCACCGAGTGCTCGGTGCCAATCGTGCCCGGGTTGGTCAGGCTGATCGTGGTGCCCGCGAAGTCCTCGACGGTCAGCTTGCCGTTGCGCGCCCGGCGGACCACGTCCTCGTACGCCATCCAGAAGTGGCGGAAATCCATCGACTCCGCGGACTTGATGCTGGGCACGAGGAGCTGCCGCGATCCGTCGCGCGTGGTCACGTCGATGGCCAGGCCCAGGTTGACATGCTCGGGCGAGGCGATGGCAGGCTTGCCGTCCAGTTCGGCGTAGGAGTCGTTCATCTCCGGCACCGAACTGAGCGCCCGCAGCACCGCGTACCCGATGAGGTGCGTGAACGAGACCTTCCCGCCGCGTCCCCGGCCCAGGTGGTTGTTGATGACGATCCGGTTGTCGATCAGCAGCTTGGCCGGGATGGACCGCACGCTGGTCGCGGTGGGCACGCCCAAGCTGGCCGCCATGTTGACCGCGGTCCGCGCGGCGGCGCCGCGCAGCCGGATCGCGGTGGCACCGCCAGGCACCTGGGCTGAGACCGCCGTCGCGGCGCCCGGCGGCCCGCCGCCCGGCGTGGCACCGCCCGGCTGGCCGCCGTCCCGCTCGGCCAGGCCGGCCGATCCAGCGACAGCTGATCCGGGGCCGGCTGCCGATCCGGGGCCGGCCGATCCGGGGCCGGCCGATGCGGGGCCCACTGATCCGGGCCCGGCCGATCGATCGGCCGCCGCCGTACGGCCCGGCCGCCGGGGAGCCGCCGGCGAACTGACCCGCGGCGCGTCGGCCGGCTCGGTGCCAGCCTGCGGCGGCGGTCCGTCCGCGGTGGCCTGGCGCGCGGGGCTCGGCGCCGCGGGCTGCCCTTCGCCGCGGGGCGCGCCCCCCTTCGGGGGCTGGTAGTCGGAGAAAAAGTTCCACCAGGCCATGTCCACGGAGCCGGGATCAGCCAGGTACCTCTGATAGAGCTCGTCCACCAGCCATTCGTTTGGCCCGAAGTCCTTGCTCGCGGGCGGCCCGTCCGACGGATAGTCGGGAGCAGCCCCATCGCCGGGGTGGTCGTGTTCTGCCTCGGCGAGATCCGCGCCTGCGCGCGGCAACTCAGAAGACACGGCGGACATCGCCCTCTTCCAAACGCTTGATTAGTTGATTAGCTCGATTATCTATCTCTGCCCCGGCTACCAGGCTACCGCCGGGGCCGAGCCTGAAACCCAGGCCAGCAGGTCCCACAAAGTCATGTTCGCGCGGAAAGGCGGTCTCTGTCCTGCGGTGAGAGCCAGTTCACATAGGGGCCCTTGGGCACGATCCGGGTGGGGTTGATCCAGTCCTGGGTCTGGTAATAGTGCCGCTTGATCTGATCGAAGTCGGTCGTGTCGCCGAAACCCGGCAACTGGTACAGGTCGCGCGCGTAGCCCCACAGGCTCGGGTAGTCGATGAGCCGGTGCAGGTTGCACTTGTAGAGCGTGTGGTAGACGGCGTCGAACCGGGCCAGAGTGGGATACAGCCGCACGTCGGCCTCGCTGATCTGGCCGCCGAGCAGGAAGCGGCGGCGGGCCAGTCGCTCCTCGAGCGCGCTCAGCGTGGTGAACAGGGCATCGAAGGCTTCCTCGTAGGCGGCTTGGCCAGCGGCCAGGCCCGCCTTGTAGACCCCGTTGCCGATCGTGTGGTAGATGAGCGCGTTCAGCGCGTCGATCTCGGTGCGCTGCGCGACCGGGTAGAGGTCAGGTGCGCCCGGCCGGTGGAAGGCCCGGAACTCGGTTTCGAACATGGTGCTGATCTGCGGGAAGTCGTTGGTGACGATTCGCTGGGTGCGGATGTCCCAGATAAACGGAACGGTAAACCGCCCCTGGTAGGCGGGGTCGCTGACCCGGTACAGCTCGGACAGGTAGCGGGCGCCGGTGACCGGGTCGCGCCCTCCCGCCGGGAAGCGCCAGCCCCGCTCGTCGCTGAGCGCGTCGGTCAAGCTGAGCCCGATGATTCGCTCCAGGCCGAGCAGCCTGCGCACGATCAGGGCACGCTGGGCCCACGGATCGGCCAGCGACGCGTAAAGCTGGTAGCGCCCGGCCTCCACGAGATATCCGCTCGATCCATCGGCGGTGATCCGCGCGGTGAATGTGTTCGGCTGGCGGACGAATGCCCCTTCCGGGGAAATCTCAGAGCCCGTGAGAGCAGTAGCTCGCATCACGCTCCTCTTCAACTTCAACGGAATCAGATCGGCCGGTAAACCCCACGGGCAGTGGCGCAGTCGCGGGCGGCACGCCCTAGCATCGCACCGAGGCCCGGACCAGCAGCGGAAAGGGGCAATCTGAGTGAGCTCGATCACAAACAGCCTGGTCCATCTGAGCGGCCTGGTCGCCTACCTGGCCGTGGCGGGCCTCGTTTTCGGTGAGACCGCGTTGTTCATCGGGTTCGTCCTGCCCGGGGAGACGGCCGTGGTCCTGGGGGGCGTCCTGGCCAGCCGCGGACACGTCTCGCTCCCGCTGCTGATTCTGGTCGTGGTCGTCGCCGCGGTGGTCGGCCCGCTGGTCGGCTACGAGGTTGGCCGGCGCCTGGGCGGGCGCCTGGTGGCCAGCCGGGCGCTGCGCCGGGTGTCGGGCCAGGTCGAGCGGGGTCAGGAGATGCTGCGCATCCGGGGCGGCACCGCCGTTCTTATCGGCCGGCTCGTCGCCGTGCTGCGGGCGCTGATGCCCGCGCTGGCGGGCACGGCCCAGATGTCGTACCGCACCTTCTTCATCTACAACGCGGTGGGCGGGGTCGTCTGGGGGGCCGGCTATTGCCTGCTGGGTTATGCCGCCGGATCCGCCTATGCCGCCATCCAGGCCCGGGTCGGCACCGGTGTCGCCATCGCGGTGGCGGTGCTGGTCGTGGCCGGGGCGGCGGTCTGGACCGTGCGCCGCCATCGCCGCGTCCGTGCTGGCGCACAGCGCTAAGGGCGCATAGCAGGCCGAATACCCACCGGATACGCCTCGGCGACAGGGGTTGCTGCACCCGGTGCGGGAAATCGTCGCTGCGGTGCGGGTTTCCTCTCCCGCCGCCGATCGGCTCGCTCAGCCGGGCCCGCGCTCACGTCTAGCATGGTGACGTCTTGGTGACTGGGAGGTGGCTGAAGGTGCGCGAGTTCGGTGAACTCGAGATGGCGATCATGGACGTCATGTGGGCCGGTGACCAGCGTTACGTGGTGCGTGAGGTCCGCGAGCGTATGTGTTACGGCCGTCCCGTCGCCTACACGACGGTGATGACGGTGATGAACATCCTGCATCGTAAGGGTGTACTGCACCGGGAGAAGCACGGGCGAGCGTGGCGGTACTGGCCGGCCGAGACCAGGGAGGAACACGACGCCCGGCTGATGGCGGAGGTCCTGCGGTCGGGCGGGAAGGAGGACGTCACGATGCGCCGCTTCCTGGAGCGTGTCAGCGACGAGGAGATGGAAAGCCTGCTCAGCGCCGTCATCGACGCCAGTTCCAGCCGGGTGATCGACGCCAGTGCCAGCCGGGTGCCGGTGTCCTAGCGGGGGACCGCCGCGGACGGGCCGAACACATCGTCCCGGCGATGCTCCAGGCACGGCAGCATGGCCCTGACCCGCGCGGTCAGCACGCTGTCCACCTCGGCCACCGCGACCCCCGGGTCCGGCCCGAGGTCCAGCCGGACGGTGCCCATCGGATCGACGAGCATGCTCCGGCCGATCCCGGTCGGCGCCCGGGTCGGCGGGGAGGCGGGGTCAGGCACCTGGCCCGCGGCGGCGACCCACACCGTGTTCTCGATGGCGCGGGCCCGCACCAGCGTGACCCAGTGCTCCTCCTTGAACAGCCCAGCAGCCCAGGCGGCGGGCACCACCAGCAGTTGGGCACCCCGGTCCACCAGTGCCCGGGCGAGTTCCGGGAAGCGGATGTCGTAACAGGTCAGAATGCCGGTGCGGATCCCGGCCAGGGTGACCACGACCGGCTCGGAACCGGGAGCGACCAGGTCGGACTCGGTCTGCCCGAGCGAGTCGAACAGGTGGATCTTCCGGTAGGCCGCCACCAGCACCCCGTCAGCGTCGTAGGCCACCGCGGTGTTAAAGACCCGCCCGTCGGGCGCTGGCTCGAACACCCCAGCCACGAGCGCGATGTGCTCGGCCCTGGCCGCTTCCGCGAGTTTGCGGCCGAACGCTCCGTTGAACCGGCTGGGCCACCGCCCGAAGGTCGCTGCCGAACCGGGCCTGGGTCGCCTCCGGGAAGACCGCGAGGTCGGCCCCGAGCCGCGCGGCGCTGGCCAGGGCGGCGCGCACCCGGCCGATGTTGACTTCCGGGTCAGGACTGACCGGTATCTGGCCCAGCGCGACTCGCATGCCCGCAGCGTAAACCACCGCAGCGGTTAGCCACCCGGGGCCCAGACCTCCGGGGCGGTGACGTGATGTCATGACGGGGTGAACCGACCATTGCTGAACCGGCGGCTCGCCGGCATGGGCACGACGATCTTCGCGGAGATGTCAGCGCTCGCTTCCGACACCGGCTCCGTCAACCTCGGCCAGGGCTTCCCGGACGTCGACGGGCCACCGGAGATCGCCGCGGCCGCCGCCGCGGCGATCATGGAGGGGCGCGGCAACCAGTACCCGCCCGGTCCCGGCATCCCCGAACTGCGCCGGGCGGTGGCCGGTCACCAGAGGCGCTGGTACGGCCAGGACGTGGACCCGGACACCGAGGTGCTGGTGACCGCCGGCGCGACCGAGGCGATCGCGGCGGCGCTGATCGCGCTCATGGAGCCGGGGGACGAGGTGATCGCCTTCGAGCCGTACTACGACTCCTATGCCGCCTGCATCGCGATGGCGGGGGGCACCCGGGTGCCGGTCACTCTCCGTCCGCCCGGTTTCCGGCCCGATCTCGACGCGCTGCGCGCCGCCATCACCCCGCGCACCCGGCTCATCCTGCTGAACTCGCCGCACAACCCGACGGGCGCCGTGTTCAGCCGCGCCGAACTGGCCCAGATCGCGGCGCTGGCCTGCGAACACGACCTGTTGGTGGTGTCCGACGAGGTATATGAGCACATGGTCTTCGAGGGCGAGCACGTGCCGATCGGCTCGCTGCCCGGCATGCGGGAGCGCACCGTCACGATCAGCTCGGCGGCGAAGACGTTCTCGTTCACCGGATGGAAGATCGGCTGGGTGACGGCCACCCCGGAACTGGTGACCGCGGTCCGCACGGTGAAGCAGTTCCTGACCTACGTCACCGGTGGCCCGTTCCAGTACGCGGTCGCCGAGGCGCTCGCCTTGCCCGACGCCTACTTCGCGTCGATCAGTGCCGGCCTGCGCGTCAAGCGCGATCTGCTGTGCGGCGGCCTGGCCGGGGCGGGCTTCGAGGTGTACCGGCCGGCCGGGACTTTTTTCGTCACCACCGACATTCGCGGGCTCAGCACGCGGGATGGCATGGATTTCTGCCGCGAACTGCCGCGCCGGGCCGGCGTGGTCGCCATCCCCAGTTCGGTGTTCTATGACGACAAGGAGGCCGGGCGGACCCAGGTCCGGTTCGCGTTCTGCAAGAGGGAAGATGTCCTCCGCGCGGCGCTGGCCCGCCTGGCCGGGATGGCCCGTGATGGGGATGGCCCGTGATGGGGATGGCCCGTGACCGATGACGCGGCAGTGGCGCTGGCGGCCGTCCAGGCGGATGACGCGTTCGGCGCGGACCTGTACCGCCAGGTGGGCACCGGCCGCGGAAACATGATCTTCTCGCCGGCGAGCATCGCCGCCGCGCTGCAGATGGCGCTGCTCGGCGCGCGCGGCGAGACCGCGGCCCAGCTGGCCGCCGCCCTGCACCTGGCCCCGGCCACGGGCGCGGGAGACGGCCTGCGGGTGCTGTCCGCCGGGCTGGCGCGGCTCGGCCGCGGCGACGTGACCTGCCGCGTGCCGAACACCATGTGGGTGCAGGCCGGCCTGTCACTGCGGCCGGAGTTCACCGCCGCGCTGCGCCGGGATGGCGGCCACGGTGCGGGACGCCGACTTCGCGCACGCGGCCGAGCAGGCCCGGCTGAAGATCAACGGCGTCATCGCGGAGCAGACCGCGGGCAAGATCGCCGACCTGCTTCCGCCGCGGGCGGTCAGCCCGCTCACCCGCCTCGTCCTCGCCAACGCGGTCTACTTGAAGGCCGCCTGGGCGCAGCCGTTCCCGCCCGCCGCGACCGACGACGCGCCTTTCTACCCGGCCCCGGGCGCCGCGGGCCAGGGCGCCGCGGGCTCGGGCGGCGCGGGTCCGAGCGACGCGGGCTCGGGTGACGGGGGCTCGGGTGGCGGGGGCTCGGGCGGCGCCAGCGGCGCGGGTCCGGGCCATCCGGTCGTCGTCCGCATGATGCACCGCACCGCCCGGCTCGGCTACCTGCGGGGGGCCGACTACCAGACCGTGACCTTGCCCTATGCGGGTAACCTGCTCGCGATGGTGGTGGTACTGCCGGATGGCCCGCTCGGCCCGCTGGAGGCGCGGCTGGCGGAGTCGGGCGTCCGGGGGCTGCTGACGGGCGCCACGGCGCAGCAGGTCAGCCTCGCCCTGCCGCGATTCACGACGATGGCCAGCTTCAGCCTCGGACCGGCGCTGACGTCACTGGGCGTCGCGGCCGCCTTCGACCGGGACAAGGCCGATTTCAGTGGCATCACCACGGCCGAGCCGCTGTCCATCGGGGCGGCCATGCACAAGGCGTTCATCAACGTTGACGAGCAGGGGACCGAGGCCGCCGCGGCGACCGGCGTCGTGATGTCCAGGAGAGTGGCCGTCTTCCAGCCGTCCCCGCCGATCGTGGTGACCGTGGACCGGCCGTTCCTGTTCGCCATCACCGACGTCGGGACCGGGCTGCCGCTCTTTCTCGGCCGGGTCACCAACCCGCTCGCCGGCTGACCGGCCACTGGCGAGCGAGCGTTGCGGCTGGGAGACTGCTGCCATGCGACCGGCTGCGCTGCACCACGTATCGATCAACGTCAGCGATGTTCCTGCGGCACGGGACTTCTACACCCGGCTGCTCGGCCTGACCGAGCGCACGGACCGTCCTGACTTCAGTTTCGGCGGGGCCTGGCTTGATGCCGGGAACCAGCAGGTGCACCTCATCGAGGCGGACGTCCCGCCGTCGCTCGGCCAGCATTTCGCCCTGGCGGTGACCGATCTCGACGCCGCCGTGGCGGAACTGCGCGGGCAGGGGGTCGCGGTCACCGAGCCGGTCGCGGTCGGCCGGGGCCGCCAGGCGTTCCTGGCCGACCCCGCCGGGAACCGCATCGAACTGCAGGAACCGGGCTGAGGCCGGTTCAATCCTCCAGCCGCAGGGCGGTCTTCGGGCACGATCCGACCGCGCGGCGGGCGACGTCGGCCAGCCGGGCCGGCACCTGGGGCAGCAGAATGTGCAGGTGGTCCTCGTCATCCAGATCGAAGACCTCCGGTGCCAGGCCGGCGCAGACACCATTGGCCTC
The DNA here is from genome assembly GCA_963822825.1 of uncultured Actinomycetes bacterium. Taxonomy (GTDB): domain Bacteria; phylum Actinomycetota; class Actinomycetes; order Streptosporangiales; family Streptosporangiaceae; genus JAWWPY01. The sequence goes on from CAWGIW010000003.1 coordinate 291,134, forward strand.
GCACAGATCGTGATCGACAGTGACCTTCATCCCGGAATTCTCCTCACCCCAGTAGTATCGGCCTCGCCACGCCATCGATGTGACATCGAGCGGCTTTCGCACGCCCAAAACCAGGCCGGAGAGATGAACGACAGAGTGCCGATGCCCGAAGGGCTGCCGTCCATACCCGACGGACTGCCGCCGCCCATACCCGGTGAGCTGCCGCCCATGCCCGAGGGACTGCCGCCCATGCCCGAGGAACTGCGGCTGGCGGCGGAGGCGGCCAAGGGCTTCATGCCGCCCGCGGAGGGCCTGGCGCTGTACCGGGCCGCGGCCGCCTACGCCCAGCGCGGCCCCATCCTGGAAATCGGCACCTACTGCGGGAAGTCAACGATCTACCTGGCGGCCGCGGCCCGGCCCGCCCGCCAGCTGGTCGTCACGGTGGATCACCATTACGGCTCGGAGGAGAACCAGCCCGGCTGGGAGTACCACGACACCGCGCTGGTGGACCAGCGCACCGGGCGGCTGGACACACTGCCGCACTTCCGGGCCACGCTCGCCGAGACGGGCCTGGATGATCACGTGATCGCCGTCGTGGCCACGTCATCCGATGTGGCGCGGCTGTGGGGCACTTCGTTGGGGATGGTATTCATCGATGGCGGGCACACCGACGCCGCGGCTCAGGCCGATTACCAGGGGTGGGCGCCTTGGGTGGCCCGCGGTGGGGCGCTCGCCATCCACGACGTGTTCCCGGACCCCGCGGACGGGGGGCGGCCGCCCTACGAGATCTACCTGCGCGCCCTGAAGTCGGCCGCGTTCACCGAGGTGGCCAGCTGCGGGTCGCTGCGGGTCCTGGAGCGGACCGGCGACGGCGTCGGCTGACCGCCCCCGCCGCGGCCGGATTCGGCCGCGGTCAGCCGTTGGCGGCGACGCCGCAGCCGCAGGCCGTGGCGTCGGCCGGGTAGCTGAGCCGCTCGTCCGCCCCGGCCGCCCGGAACACTCCTGCGCCCCCGGTCGCCCCGGCCAGCGCGTCGGCGGCCAGGATCATGGCCGCCGCGGTCCAGCTGCTGCGCTCGGCGGGGAAGTGGGCGCGGTTCACGAACTGCCAGCCGGTCCAGTAACTGCCGTCGGCGTCGCGGAGTTGCTGGATGTCCTGGTAAAGCCGCAGCGCACGGGGCCGGTCGCCGATGGCGTCGAGCGCCATCACCAGCTCACATGTTTCCGCGCCGGTCACCCATGGCTCATCCCTGACGCACCGTACGCCCAGGCCGGGCACCACGAACTCCGGCCAGCCCGCGTCGAGCCGCTCAGCCGCGGCGAGCCCGCGCACCGGCCCGGCCAGGACGGGGTAGTACCAGTCCATCGAGAACTGGCTTTTGTCGGCGAACGCCTCGGGGTGGCAGGCCACGACGTGACCGAGCTGGCCGGCGGCCAGCTCCCAGCCCGGCTGCGGCTCGCCTACGTGGTCCGCCAGCGAGATGGCGCAGCGCAGGCTCTGGTATGTGCTGGAGCATCCAGTCAGCAGCGCGTAGCTCGCGGCCGTGCCATCGGCGGCCCGTTCCCAGGCGATCTCGCCGCGCGGTGCCTGCAAGGCGAGCACGAACTCGATCGCCCGGCGCACCGTGGGCCACATCAGCCGGGCGAAAGCCTCGTCCCCGGTGACCTGGAGCTCATGCCAGGTGCCCACCGCCACGTAGCCGACCTGGTTGCTCTCGGCCGCGGCTTCGGTGACCACGTCGCCGACGGTCTTTTTCGGCCACGAGCCATCTGGCCGCTGGGTGATCCGCAGCCACTCGTACCCACGCCGGGCCGCCTCGGTGAGCCCGGTGGCGCTCAGCGCCATCGCGCACTCCACGTGATTCCACGGGTCGCAGTGGCCGTCCGGCCAGCCGATCGCGCCGCTCGCCTGCTGGTCGGCGGCCAGCCGCTGACCGCTGGCCAGGACGTCGGCCGCGGTCAGGATGCCTGGCACGGCCGGGATCTCAGCTGGCCGCATACGCCTGCTCAGGCTGGGCCACCACCGGGGCGGCGTCGGGCGACTGCGGCTTGTGCGCGTAGATGACCAGGCTCTTGCCGATCACTGGGTCCAGGGCCCGCTCCGCCAGCCGGGTGAGCTTCGGCCGCTTCATGATGTCCCAGACCAGCAGCCGGTGGTAGGCGCTGGCCAGCGGATGATCGTCGTCGTGCACACCGACCGCGCACTTCAGCCACCAGTACGGCGAGTGGAGCCCGTGCGCGTGGTGGTGGCCGCCCACATCCAGGCCTGCCGCCCGCAGTTTCGCCTCGAGTTCGGGGCGGGTGTAGATGCGCACGTGCCCTCCGGGGACATTGTGGTAGTCGTCGGACAGGCTCCAGCAGATGCGCTCGGGCAGCCAGGCGGGCACGGTGATCGCGGCGATCCCGCCGGGCCGCAGCACCCGGGCGATCTCCCGCAGTCCCCGCTGGTCGTCGGGGATGTGCTCAAGTACCTCGGCGGCGATCACCCGGTCGAACCCGCCGTCGGCAAACGGCATCGCGGTGGCGTCACCGCGCACGGTGGCGGCGCCGGCTCCGGGGGGCGCCTCGCCCGTCTCTCGCATGGCCGCGAGCATCCCGCCGACCTGGGTCAGTTCGCCGGCGTCCGCGTCGAACGCGGTGACCCGGCCGCCGCGCCGGAACGCCTCGAACGCATGTCGTCCCCCGCCGCAGCCCAGATCGAGCACGCGGTCACCGGGACCGACCGGCAGGCGGTTGAAGTCGATGGTCAGCAGGACCCAGCCCCCCCTGGTGTGGCCCCCTCCGGCGCCGCTCCCTCCGATGCGGCGCGCCCGGTCCCGGCGGGCCGGGCGGCGGCGGCTGGGCGGGCGGCGGCGGGGCGGGCGGCGTCATCGATCGCCTGCCGGTAATGCCGCACGGTGGCCCGGGCGACCGCGCTCCAGGTGAACCGCTCCTGGACCCGCTGCCAGGCGGCGGTGCCCAGCCGGGCCCGCTCCTCCGGCGAATCAAGCAGGCGGCGCAGCACCGCGGCGAGTTCCTCGGCGTCACCGGGCTCGACCAGCACGGCGGCATCGCCGGTGACCTCGGGCAGGGCACCGGTGTCGCTGGCCACCAGGGGAGTCCCGGAGGCCATGTGCTCCACGGCCGGCAGCGAGAAACCCTCGTACAGCGACGGCACCACGGCGATCTCGGCGCTCGCGGTCAGGTCGGCGAGTTCTTCGTCGCTGATCCCGTGCACGAAGCGGACCCGGTCGCCGAGGGCGAGGTCGCTGGCGAGCCGCTCGGTGGGGCCGCCCGGCGCCGGCCTGCCCACCACGATCAGCTGCGCCTCTCGTTCGGCGGTAATTTTCCCGAACGCCTGCAGCAGTGTGGCCACGCCTTTCAGGGGGGAGTCCGCGCTGGCCACCGCGACCATCCGGCCCGGGACCCGGGGCGCGGGGCGGGGATGGAACAGGCGGGTGTCCACACCGAGCGGGATCACGTGCACGCTGCCCGGCGCGACCTTGAAGTCACGGCAGATGTCGGCGCGGGACGACTGAGAGGCGGTCAGGATCGGGCCGACCCGGCGCGCGACGCGGGCCTGCATCCGCACGAAGCTGTACCAGCGCCGTTTGGCCAGCCTGGACAGACCGGTGGCGGCGGCGATCTCGATCCGCCGGTCCACGCTGATGGGGTGGTGGATGCTGGTCACCAGCGGCAGCCCGGCCCGGGCGAGGCCGAGCATCCCGTAGGCGAGCACCTGGTTGTCGTGCACGAGGTCGAAGTCGGCGCGGCGGGCCGCATGATCGCGCAGCGCGCGCAGGCTGAACGTCAGCGGCTCGGGAAACGCGCCCGACCGCATGAGGACGAACTCCAGCGCGTCGATCCAGTCCCGGTACTCCGACGGGCGCGGCTAGCGGAACGGGTCCACGTCCCGGTACAGGTCCAGACTCGGGACCGGGCGCAGCAGCGGCCCGGGCTCGAGCTCTGGATAGGGCTGACCGGAGAACACCTCAACGTGGTGCCCGAGCGCGCTGAGTTCACGGGAGAGGTGCCGCAGGTAGATGCCCTGGCCGCCGCAGTGCGGCTTGCTGCGGTAGGAGAGCAGGGCGACGCGAAGCGGCCGATCCGTGCTCATCACGCAGGTCAGCCTCCTCGTCCGCCGCTGGCCGTCCGGTGTACCCGAGGGCCTGCCCGCGTGGCCTGTTAGGCAGCGAACATTACCATCGGGTAAGCCGCGTGCCTGGCATCGGGGAAGAGCCGCTTCCGGCGGTGGCGGACCGCCCGCCACCCGGGACCGGACCGCTGCCCTGGCGTGCTCGGTAAGCTGCGGCAACGTACCCCGATTTCGCATGACGTGGACGGACGGAGACTCCGCTGACGAGGCGTGCACTGATCACTGGAATCACCGGCCAGGACGGGTCCTACCTCGCCGAGCATCTGCTCGGCGCTGGGCTACGAGGTCTGGGGCTTGGTGCGGGGGCAGTCCAATCCCCGGGTACGGCGGGTCCGTCAGCTGCTCGGGGATGTCCGGCTGGTCCGTGGCGACTTGCTCGACCAGGGCAGCCTGATCTCCGCGGTCGAGCGGGTCCAGCCCGACGAGGTCTACAACCTGGCCGCGATCTCCTACGTACCCATGTCCTGGCAGCAGGCCGAACTGACCGGTGAGGTGACCGGGTCTCGGTGTGCTGCGGGTGCTTGAGGCGATCCGGGTGTGCAGCGGGATCAGCGCCTCACGGACCCCCGGCGGCGGTCAGATCCGGTTCTACCAGGCGTCGTCCTCGGAGATGTTCGGCAAGGTGCGGGAGTCCCCGCAGACGGAACGCACCCCGTTTCATCCCCGCAGCCCCTACGGTGTGGCCAAGACGTACGGGCACTTCCTCACCCAGAATTACCGCGAGTCCTACGGCATGTACGCGGTATCGGGGATCTTGTTCAATCACGAGTCGCCGCGGCGCGGCGCCGAGTTCGTCAGCCGCAAGGTGTCGCTCGGTGTCGCGAGGATCAAGCTCGGTCACGAGCGCAAGCTGCGGCTCGGCACCTTGTGGGCCAGCCGGGACTGGGGGTTCGCGGGCGACTACGTGCACGCCATGCAGCTGATGCTGGCGGCCGGCGACCCGGACGACTACGTGGTGGGCACCGGCCTGACCCATACCGTGGAGGAGCTTGTCGACCGGGCCTTCGGGGTCGCCGGGCTTGACTGGCGGGAGCACGTGGTCTGCGACGCCGCCTTCGTCCGGCCCGCCGAAGTGGACCAGCTGTGCGCGGACCCGTCCAAGGCGGCCGAGCGGCTCGGCTGGGAACCGAAGATCGGCTTCGACGAGCTGATCACCATGATGGTGGAGTCCGACCTGAAACTCCTGTCCACCCCGGGCAGCCATGAAGACGACTCGTTCGGCCTGGAGGCCTGGTAGCTCCCCGTGGTATGCCGGCCGCCTGATCTGTGGCCTTTCATGATCACAGGAGATCTTCAGCCGTATGTGGGCCCACGTTAGGCCGCCGTTGACACGGGTTGTGTCTCTGGCTGCGGGGCGGTGGCACGGGTGCGCTGTCACCTTCTGGGCCGTGGCCGGCCCGGTGATCGCGCTGGCCGGCCCAGTGATCGCGCTGGCCGGCCCGGTGATCGCGCTGGCCGGCCTGGCCGTGGCGCCGCCCCGCCAGCGGCGGCAACAGCACCGGTGCGGCATTGGTGTCGCTGGGACGGCACCGGTGCGCCATTGGTGTCGTTGGGACGGCCGCGCTCTGGGGCCAGGCCACTTCGTCGCCTTCTTTGCCGCGCAGCAGTCGGCGGAGGCGTGGGGTTTGCCCGCACGCCCGGCTTATCCCGAAATGTGCCGGGAAGCGGCGCACGGAATGTGTTTCGCCGCGTTGGCGATACTGTCGGCGCTGTTCTGCGGGCGTACGCTTTAAAATCTGAACTGCGTCTGTACGCTGACGTCGGCAGGTGTCGCAAGTCGGGGAATCAGCAGGCGGGGCAGGGGAGCGGCCAGCTTGGCTGGCCTTGGCTCTTCCATGAGGGCCAGGGAAGGCGGGAATGGTGAAGACCAGGCTTGCTCGGTGGGTTGGCCGGTTGCGTGATCGCCGCCTGGTTCGCGAGCAGACAAGGCAGACATCGGCAGCGCGTCAGGCGAAACGTGCCGCAGAGGCGAAGCGGTGGCATTCAACGGGTCACGGCCCGTGAAACCCCGGCGTCCTGGATCCCGGCACCTTGCGCATAGCCGGGATGATGGCCGTCCGGCGGCTGCCTACGGCGCTTGAGGCGCAGCCGGGCTGGGTCAGAAGCTGGGCTATCCCGGCGACATGGCACACCGCCGTATGTGCCAAAATCTTCCGTGATTGGGAAGGCGCGGCGTCAGGTCGCGATGTGGCCGACCAGGCTGCCAATTCCGTAGGTGATGCCGGCCGCGGCGGCGCCGAGGATCAGCTGGCGCAGCGCGCCGCGGAGGAACGGCCGGTCGGTCAGCCGGGCCACCAGCCCGCCGCCGATGAACGCCGCGACGGCGGCCAGGCCGAGCGCGGCGGCGAGTGAGCCGAGGCCCGCCAGGTAGGGGATCAACGGGATCAGCGCCCCTACCGCGAACGTGACCAGCGAGGCGCCCGCGGCGGTGTACGGCGACGGCAGCTCCCGGTGGTCCACCCCGAGTTCTTCCTGGACATGCATGGTGAGGGCCTGTTCCGGGTGGGCCGAGATCTGCTCGGCTACCTTCCGGGCGAGATCGGCGTCCACGCCGCGCTTGCGGAACACGGCCACCAGTTCACGGCGCTCGGACTCGGGGTGGTTCTCCAGCTCGGAGCGCTCCTTGTTGACCTCCGCGGCGACCAGTTCGTTCTGCGAGGAGACCGAGACGTACTCCCCGGTCGCCATGGAGAACGCGCCGGCCGCGAGCCCGGCCAGGCCGGTCAGTATCACGGTGTGCGTGGTCGCGCCGCCGCCACCGACCCCGGCGATCAGGGATACGTTGGTGACCAGCCCGTCCATGGCGCCGAAGACGGCAGGCCGCAGCCAGCCGCCCGAGACATCACGGTGCTCGTGCCCGTGCCCATGCGCCTCACCGTGCGTGTCGCTGGCGGCAGTCATCAATGGATCCTTGGAGGTCGGCGTGGTCCCCGGTCTGCGGGGTCGCGAGTCGGTTCGCTTCGGGCGCCGGAGCCTCTCGCCAACGAGTCGCTGGCACCCATTATTCCCGGCGGATTCCCGGTGGCCAGTACGGCCCGGGGCTGCGGGCTGCTCAGCCCAGTGACTGCGCGGGCCGCGCGGGCCGCTCAGCCCAGTGATTGTGCGGGGCGCGTCGGCAGGCCGGCCGCCTTCCAGGCCTGGAAACCGCCTTCGAGGTCGGTCGCCTCGCGCAGGCCGATCCGCCGCAGCGTCGCCGCGGCGAGCGAGGACGCGTAACTCTCCGAGCACATCACGATGATCCGCGCATCGGCGCGGGCCAGTGCCGGGATCCGCGCCTCGCTGCGCGGGTCCAGCCGCCATTCGAGCACGTTGCGGCCGATGATGATCGCCCCGGGGACCTCGCCTTCCACGATCCTCTGCTCGAGCGGCCGGATGTCAACCAGCACAGCACCGTCGGTGAGGGCGGCCAGGGTGGCCTCGGGCCGGAGCCGCCGGAGGCCGCCGCGGGCCTCGGACACCAGTTGGTCGATGCTGGGGGCGCCCACCGGGAGGGCGTCGGAAGTGAGCTCCGCCGCCGACGCGGTGGCGTCGGCCAGCGCCGTGTCCGCGCCGCCCCGGCCGCGGGCCCCTTCCGGGCCATCGATCGCCACGGTCTCCCTGGCGATCAGCCCGTAGTCGGTGCCGGTGTAGTAGGTCATCGCCACCAGCGGCGGCGAGTAGGCGTGGATGCTCGTCGCGGATCCATCGCCGCCGTGGGCCACGTCGTGCACATGCGCCGGGCCGAAGGCCACCGCCTCGCCGGTGCGCAGGCGCCGCCGGCCGAGCCGCCGCCCGCTCGGCACCCGGTACTGCTCCACCAGGCTGCCCTCGGCGACCGCGAATGAGCCGGACGACCCGCCATGGTCGTGCCAGTCGGTGTCCTGGCCATGCTCCCAGGCCAGCAGCCAGACATCGCACGCGTTCGACCGATGCAACGGTAGATACCAGCGCACGTCGGGGTCATGCATGACCAGGTCGGCCCACAGCCCGGGACGCCCGGCCAGCTCGACCGTTATCGCCCGCAGCTGGGCCGGGGACAGGCGCCCCGCCCGCGGCACCATGCCATGAAGCGTGTCCACGATCGCCTGCTGGCGCTCGGGGCTTACCCCCCAGCCTGGCCTCAGTCCGGCGCTGCCCTGGCCCGGCCGCTCGGCGCCTGCACCGTCGGGGCTGTTGACCGTGGCCAGCGACACGCGACCTCCTTTGCGGGGCTTCTATGCTATGCCCGCCAGGGCGCGCGAGGTGGGCGCCGGGCGGGCCAGGTCAGCGAGTCGGCCAGCCCGCACACCGGAGGCGCTCGATGTCCTCGCCAAAGGGCCGATCGGCGTCGATCGGGCCGATGAGACCGGCCAGCCAGCCGAGCACGCTGCGGCACCCGGGCGGGGCGTCCCGGCCGGATAGCGCCGTGGCCTGATAACCGGCCAGGAGTTCGCACGCGGTCACCGCCTGGGCGTGCCGCAACGCCTGGCGCAACGCCTCGGCGGCCTCCCAGGCGAAGGACTGCACGTCCTCCTGGCCGCCCGAGGTCTCGATGAGACCGGTCGCCGCCGGGATCGCCAGCCGCCGCATGGCATGGATCTCGCCGGCCGCGCGCTTGTGCACGGCAACCAGCCCGGTGTCCGGCCCCGGGACCGCGGCCAGCTGCGCGGGCAGGCCGGTGACCCGCGGGTCAAGCAGCCGGTGGATGCGCGCCGCCGATACCTCGCACGCATGCGCGAGCGCCGCGGTCAGCTGATCGCAGTGGGCCGACAGGTCAAGCCCATGGAATCCCGCGGTGCCGACGAACCGGCCCTCGAGGAAGGCCGGCGAGTCGGTCACCCCGGTAAGCGCGCGCGTGATGGCGGACGCGAGCCCGTCGGTGGACCGCAGCAGGTGGGCGAGGACGGGACCGGCCACCCGGAACGAGACCGGTGCCTGCGGGGCGCTCCGCTCCGGGGCGTCCCCGATGGCCTGCCGCAGCCGCCGCAGTAGCTTCCCGAGGATCTCGTCGCCGCGCGCGCAGACGTCCAGGTACGGGTCGCGCGGCGCACCGGCCGCCGCGATGGACAGGGCCGCGGCGGCCTCCATCCGGGCCTGGAGGGCGACGGCCTCCGCGTAGCGCCGGACGCACAGCGCGGTCGCCCCGGGCACGCCGGCCAGCAGCGCGATCCCTTCCTTGGGGCCGAGCACGAACTCGGCGAGCCCATGCTCACCCAGCACGTCGCGGGCGGGCCTGGTGCAGGCGTCCGGCCCGAGCACCCAGCCGATCCCGGCCAGCGGCCCGAACGCGTGGGCCAGCGGAATGATCTCGCCCGCGCTCCCCGCGCCGGTGCGCGGCACCGCCGGGACGATGCCCGCGTCGAGGAAGTCCACCAGCCGCTGGCACAGCTCACCGGAGACGCCCGCATCGCCGGACAGGAACGTGCGCAGCCGGACCGCGAACAGTGCCCGGGTATCGGCGGCGTCCAGCCAAGGGGCGCCGCCTGTGGCCCGGGCCAGCAGGAGGTTGCGCTGGTGCGAGGCCTGCTCGGGCTCGGTGAGGCGGACCCCGGCGAGCGCGCCCATGCCGGTGTTCACGCCGTACACGGGGGCGCCGCGGCTGAGCACCTCGCGGGCCGCCGCGCAGCGCTGCTGGACGCGGCTCAGCAGTTCGGGCCCGATCCGCACAGCCCGCCCGGCGGCGACCTCGCCGATCAGCGTGGGACCGAGGTCCTCAGCCGCGGCCAGCGTGCGCGCGCCGGCCACCGGCTGGTACGCCGTCATCGCCCGTGATGCCCGTCACTTCGTGATGCCCGTCATCTCGTGATGCCCGTCGTCGCCCGTGATGTCCCGTCATCTCGTGATGCCCGTCATCTCGTGCCGTCCCGTCATCTCGTGATATCCCGTCACTTCGTGATGTCCCGTCATCTCGTGATGCCCCGTCATCTCGTGATGCCTCGCCAGCGCCTGGTCATTATCGTTCGCCGGGACTGACGGGCCGCCCATCTGCCCCGATCCGCGCGTCGGCTAACGGTTGTGTCTCACTCGGCCTTCCGGGCCAGTGGGCGGCTACGCTGATCTTGCAGCGGGTGTCGGAAATGCGCCGGGACAATCAGGGTAGTGAGCAAGTCCAGCGAAAACCCCGGACTTCGGGCGGGGAGCACCGGAAGGCCACGTCTTGATCACCTTTGAGGGCGTGACGAAACGGTATCCAGGTGGCACGATCGCCGTGGATCACCTCGACCTGGAGATTCCGGCCGGGCAGACGATGGTCCTGGTGGGGCCCAGCGGGTGCGGCAAGACCACCTCACTGCGCATGATCAACCGGATGATCGACCCGACCAGTGGCCGCATCCTGCTCGATGGCCATGACATCCAGGAGTCCAATCCCCCGGTCCTGCGGCGCGGCATCGGCTACGTCATCCAGCAGTCGGGGTTGTTCCCGCACCGGACCATCGAGGCCAACATCGCGACGGTGCCGCTGCTGATCGGCTGGGGGAAGTCCCGGGCTCGCGCCCGCGCCCGGGAACTCATGCAACTGGTAGGCCTCGAGCCGCAGCTCGCCAGCAGGTACCCGTACCAGTTGTCCGGCGGCCAGCAGCAGCGCGTCGGCGTGGCGCGGGCGCTGGCCGCGGACCCGCCGGTGCTGCTGATGGACGAGCCGTTCAGCGCGGTGGACCCGATTGTCCGAGCCAGCCTGCAAGATGAGCTCATCAGGCTCCAAGCGGAACTGCACAAGACCATCGTGCTCGTCACCCACGATGTGGAGGAGGCGATCAAGGTCGGGGACCAGGTCGCGATCTTCCGGCCGGGCGGCAAGATCGCGCAGGTGGATACCCCGGAGCGGCTCCTCGGCGCGCCGAAGGACAGCTATGTGGAGAACTTCCTCGGCTTCGACCGGGGCATCCGCCGCCTGTCCTTCCTCGCTGCGTCCGGCCTGAACCTCTCCGACAGCGCCGTGGTCTCGGCCGACACGCCTGCGTCGCAGGCCGCCCAGGCGGCCAGGAACGTCGGCGAGTCCTGGCTTCTTATCGTGGACGCTGAACACAAGCCACTGGGCTGGGCCGCCGTGGACGAGCTTGAGTCGTTCCCGGTGGACGCCAAGGCCGGCGACGCGCGGCTGACGGCCTACGGCCACACATTCGACGTGAACGCCGACTCGCTGCGCGCCGCCCTGGACGCGACTGTCCTGTCCCCGGCCGGCCAGGCTGCCGGGGTCAACGACCTGGGCCGGGTCGTCGGCGTGACCTCCTACGACCGGCTGCGCACCGCGATTCTCGCGGCGGACGCCGAGTCACCGCAGGCCGAGGTCACGGAAGCGGTCGCCGAGCCATGATCTGGTCCTGGATTCCCGGCAACGCGGGGCTGATCAGGCAGCTCACCCTGGAAAACGCCTATCTGGGCATAGTCCCGGCGCTGCTCGGCCTGGTCATCTCGGTGCCGCTCGGGATCGCCTGCGTGCGCTGGGGATGGCTGTACCCGCCGCTCTTGTCGGCCACCAGCGTGCTGTACGCGCTCCCGTCGCTGGCTCTGTTCATCGTGCTGATCCCCTACACGGGGCTGACCGACACCACTGTGATCATCCCGCTCACGCTGTTCTCGCTGTGCGTTCTGCTGCCGAATGTGGTGGACGGGCTCCGCGCGGTCCCTGATCCGGTCCGGCAGGCCGCGACGGCCATGGGCTTCGGCACTTTGCGCCGCCTGGTCCAGGTGGAGCTGCCGATCGCGGTGCCCATCGTGATCGCGGGGCTGCGGATCGCGATGGTGTCGAGCATCAGCCTGGCCAGTGTCGGCCAGCTCATCGGGGTCAGCAGCCTCGGGTACCTGTTCATCGACGGGTACCAGCGTGACTTCCCGACCGAGATCATCGTCGGCCTCGTGCTCATCATCGCTCTCGCGCTCGTCTGCGACGTCCTGCTCGTGATCGCGCGCAGGCTGCTGACCCCCTGGCAGGCCGGGCCGGAGCGGCATATCCGGGTGGCTGCGGTCGGCCGGGGGCACAGGGAACTGCCCGGCGGGGTGAGCGCCGCATGAGCTTCCTGAGCTACGCGTGGAACTGGCTGCGCGCGCCCGCACAGTGGCACGGCTCCAGCGGGATACCGATCCGCATCCTGGAGCAGCTCTGGTACAGCGGGCTGTCCCTGCTGATCGCGGCGCTGATCGCGGTGCCGCTAGGCGTTCTCATCGGGCACACCGGGCGTGGCGCGCTGGCCGTCGTCAACATCGCGAATGCCTGGCGGGCGATCCCCACCCTCGGCCTGCTCGTTCTCGACGTGATCACGCTGCGCTTCTCACCGCTAGCGTGGCTGATCCCGCTGGTGGTTCTCGGGATCCCGCCGATCCTGGTCAACGCCTACGAGGGGGTGGCCGGCGTTGACCCGGAGATCAGGGACTCGGCCCGGGGCATGGGCATGACCCCGTGGCAGCAGGTGCGCAAAGTCGAGATCCCGATTGCCCTGCCGCTGATCATGCTCGGCTTGCGGACGGGGGCGATCTTCGTGGTGGCCACCGCGACGATCGCCGCGTACATCGGCCTGGGCGGCCTTGGCCGCTACATCATCGACGGGCTCGCCGTGAACGATTACGGGCAGGTAGCTGGCGGCGCGGCACTCGTTGCCCTGCTAGCCCTCGCGGTCCAGGTTGTCTTCGTCGGCCTGCGACGCCTGGTCGTCCCAGCTGGCCTGCGGAAGCAGGCCCAGCAGTCATAGGATGCCGTCTTTACCCATCTGAATGGAAGGAAATCCCTATGTTTCCGATCTCGCGGCTCGCCGCGATTACCTCCCCGCTGCGCGCGGGCGCGGTCGGCGGCCTGGCCGTCCTGACCAGCGTCGCGCTGGCCGCGTGTGGCAGCAGCGGGAAGGCCAGCAGCGGCAGCACCAGCTCCAACCCGCTGGCGTCCAGTGCCGCCAAAGGCACCGTGGTCGTCGGCTCAGCCAACTTCCCTGAGGACGAACTGCTGGCCGAGATCTACGTTCTCGCGCTCCAGGGCAAGGGCGTCAAAGTCACCTCGAAGTTCAACATCGGCGCCCGCAACGTCTATTACCCGCAGGTCGTAAGCGGAGCAATCAGCATCCTGCCCGAGTACAACGGGGCGCTGCTGTTCACCTCAGTCGATCCGAAGAGCACCGCTGCCACCACCGATCAGGTGAACGCCGCGTTGCAGGCGAAGCTGCCCAGTTCCGTGGAGCTCCTCAACTCTGCCGCGGCGCAGGACAAGGACAGCGTCACGGTCACCCAGGCGACAGCGACGAAGGATCACCTGAGCTCGATCTCCGACCTCAAGGCGTACGCGAAGACTATGGTCATCGGCGGGCCGCCGGAGTTCAAGACGCGTCAAGAGGGCCTGGTCGGGCTGCAGACCATCTATGGGCTGACCTTCAAGTCGTTCTCTCCGCTGGATGAGTCCGGCCCGGTGACCCTGGCCGCGCTCATGGACGGGAAGGTGCAGGCGGCGGACGTGTTCACGACGACACCGCAGATCATCACCGATCACCTGGTCGCGCTGTCCGACCCCAAGTCGCTGTTCGCAGCCCAGAACGTGACCCCGCTGGTCTACAAGAAGGCCATGACCTCGACGATCACCAGCACACTGAACGCTGTCTCGGCCCAGCTGAGCACGACCGCGCTGCTCGCCATGGACAAGGCGGTCATCCTGGACCACGACAACTACTCGACGGTCGCGGCCGGCTTTCTAAAGACGGTCGGCCTGAGCTGAGGCTGCCGCTGAGACGGCTCAACCTGGCCCGTCAGCTGACCGCCTGGGGGTCGGCGTGCCACCGCACGCCGACCCCCAGGCAATGGCCGATGTCAATGGCCGCTGCCCCAGGGTGATGGGCGGTGTCAATGGCCGCTGCCCCAGGGTGATGGGCGGTGTCAATGGCCGCTGCCCCAGGGTGATGGGCGGTGTCAATGGCCGCTGCCCCAGGTGATGGCCGGTGTCAATGGCCGCCACTCCCAGCGATCTGGCGCAGCAGCGCAGCTCAGCCAGCCATTCCCCAAAAATCTGCCGCTGGCATCTGGTCAAGGGGCTCGCCTCCAGGCTAGAATGGCGCGAAATAGTCCGGACGGCTGAAGCCTCTCAGCCGTAATTTTTCGCTGCAAAGCGATCCGGGGGCCTGTATGGTGGCGCTTATCTTAAGCGGGGTATTCCTGTCGGCTGCGGCAGCGAAGCTCTTGGACCCGTGGAGCATCCGCCTTACCGTCCGGGATTTATTGCCGTCCGTTTCTCGTCTCGCGGCGGGCGTCATCGCCTGCTCCGTCGTAGCGCTTGAGCTAGCGACAGCGGTTGCACTGATCGTGCTGCCAAGGCGCTTGAGCCTGTATAGCGCTATAGGCGCAGCATTGCTGTCTTGCTCCTTCGCTGGCGCCTTCTTCCTGGCCCGGCGCAGGCCCTACCGTGTCACGTGTCATTGCTTCGGCCGCCTTGGCGGCGGAGTGCTGTCCGGCGGTACCCTTGCCGTAGCAGCTGCGCTATTCATCGGAGCGGTGGCTCTGGCCTGGAACGGAAGCCTCGGAGAAATAGCCATCCTCAATTCATATCAGCCACGGCTAATCGCCATTGCACCCGTCATCGTAGTCGTCGTGCTCGACCTTCGGAGTCGCGTGTCGGCATCCTTCGCGCCACACACCAGAGGCAGCTAGAAATGGATGGAGCAGCATCTTGACCACCACCATTGCCATCCTGATAGCGATCGCCGCACTCGCTATCTCATTGATCAGCCTCATCGCCGTCGGAACCATAGCGATGAAGATGCGACTGGCTCAGCCTCGTGCGGCTCCGCTGCAGAAGACAGAGGCAAAGGAGATAAGCATCAGTACGCTGGGGCAGCCTGTCGAAGAGGTTCTGGCGTCTATCATCGACTATCCGGTGCCTACGGCAGACGGCGACGTCATGCTACGCGACATGTTTCTCGTAGATGATGGACTGATTCTTCTGGTGTCCACCAGCTGCTCAACATGCCGCATTCTATTGCGTGAGTCGGGGGACGCGCTGCGGGCAGCGGGCGCGAGAACTCTCGTAGTGGCGCCAACCACAGAACGTGGCCGTGAGTTCGTGGAAGCAGACTGCCAGCTCGAGGGCGTCAAGTACCAGGTAGACGTCGTCGGCGAGCGGGCGCGGGCGATCGGGGTGACTGACTTTCCGGCCACCCTGCTGATCAGGCGAGGTTTGATAGCCAAGGCGTATGCCACAGCTTCGGGAGGACAGCTGGCCTGGGCCATCGAAGATCATGAGCGAATCAAGGCCGAAGTTGGCATGGAAACTTCAGAGAGAAAGAGCGGTGTCCAATGAAGAGTATAAAGAATATGAAGAATATCGACGCGTACGGAACAACGGATGCCCCAGTCGGCGAAGGCGTTAGTCGGCGAAATGCCCTATCGAGCATGGGAAAGTGGAGCATCGGCCTGGCCGTCACGGCGGCAGGGGTGGTTCTCGGAAGTAGCCAGCGGGCTTCCGCAAGTACTGACCTCGCAGGCGGATGCTGCAACCTTGCCTATAGCTACTACTGCAGCGGCCAAGCCTGGAGTCAAGGCTGCGGTAACTGCCTGTCGAGTACTGACGAAGTGGGCTATCCCACCGGGAAGTGGTGGTGGACCTGCCGGGTGTCGAGCACGCAGCAACGGTTCTGCGGCGAGTGCTATTACGGCTCGTGCTCCTATACGTACGTGTACACGGGCGGCCCGGTGCGGTGCAACAGCAATTGAAGCAGCGGGTAGCGCGACGCTGACGGCGGGTACCCGCCGGTGATGGCCAGGCTGATAGCAAGCCTCGCTGGAGCTGCCCTGCTGGCTATTGTCGGCTACCGGCAGGCATGGAGCCCTTGAGGCCTGTCGCTGACTGGAGTTTCCGGTCATCGTGATCTGAGGCAGGGCTGGCTCATTGCCGGACTGCTCGCCGGGAGCTGCGTGACCGGAGGACTCCTGGTCGCTGGAATGAGATATACAGCGAGCATCCCGGCACCGGTCACAGTGGCAGTTCTCGTGGCTGGCCTGGCGTTGTCTGCGTGCGACGTGTTCAGTCGGCGTGGCCTGACGTTCCCGATGCGGCAGACCTATGGGGCAGCCCTGGCCTATGTCGGCCCGGGAACAGCTCAGCTCATCTGGGGATTCGATATCGGGCTTGGTTTTACCACGTTCCGGGTGAGCAGAGCATATTGGGTCGGCATCATGATATTGGTGGTGGGCGCGCCGGCTGGTGTAGGACTGCTTGGGGCTGTGGCGTACTCGGCGACGCTTTTCGTTGGCATGAAGCGTAATAGAACGATCTTCATACCGGAGGAACGCATGGTCCGGCGCAGGCGTGGGCTGGGGATTGTGGCGCTCGGAGTCAGCGCTGTCGTCCTGGGCGTTACCCTGGCAGGCTGAGCGCAGCTATAGACATCCGCCGAGCAAGAATGGCATGCCCTGGCTGGCCGGAGGTAAGTCGTGGCGATGATAGACCGGGAAGAGCACGGTGACACACGGCAGGCGCCTGGTGCGGTTTCGGTGACCATCATCAAACTGCGGCACAGGCTAGATGTCGGACGCGCCGTCCGGAAGTACCGCGGATTGGTGAAGGCGCTCGCCTTGAGGGGGTATCAGCTGAATGCGGTTTCGGTGGTGCGCTGGAGATCGCGGGAGGTCGTGTTCGTCACTGTGGCCCACGGCGAGGAAGAATTGCGCCGTGCAGCGGCTGAGCCGCAGCACATTGCCGCTGTGCGCTGGGTGATCCCGCGGCGGGTGCATATCTGGAGCGGAGTCTTCGCTCTTCAGGGCTGGTCTTCGATGAGTGGCCCGCCAGAGGGGGTGTGGTCTGATCGGGCGGCGCTGCGGCAATCCGGTGTGCCCGCGCCGTCGGCCGAAGGCAGCGATGGCCCCGGGCGCGCCAGCACTACGTAGCACGCTGGCGGTTGCTGCTGTGGTCGGGAATCTGGGGGCTGGCCTGCGGCTCGGCTGAGGCAGACGGCAGGAACGCACCGGCGGGACCAGCGCCAGGTGCCGTACGGCGCTGCTCGCCGGACGGGGGATGATGAACGCGGGAATGAAGCACAGGGGCGGCAAGCAGGTCGTCCGGATACCGCTTCGGCGAGGAGTGTGCCTCGATGGCCACAGGTTCGGCGGCAAGTTCAGGGCGCGACAACGGTGGGGGCGCCGCGGGCCCGCGCCCCGTGCGCGCTCCCCGCGGCACCACGCTGTCCTGCCGGGGGTGGCCGCAGGAGGCGGCCATGCGGATGCTGATGAACAACCTGGACCCCGAGGTGGCGGAGCATCCGGACCAGCTCATCGTGTATGGAGGCTCGGGCCGGGCGGCGCGCAGCTGGGGTGCCTTCGATGCGATCGTGCGCACGCTGCGGGATCTGGCCGATGACGAGACCCTGCTGGTCCAGTCGGGCAAGCCGGTGGGCGTGCTGCGCACCCACGAGTGGGCGCCCCGGGTGCTCATCGCCAACTCCCTGCTCGTGCCGCAGTGGGCCACCTGGGAGGAGTTCCGCCGGCTGGAGTCGCTGGGCCTGACCATGTATGGCCAGATGACCGCGGGTTCCTGGATCTACATCGGCACCCAGGGCATCCTCCAGGGCACCTACGAGACGTTTGCCGCCGTGGCCGCGAAACGGTTCGGTGGCTCACTGGGCGGCACCATCACGCTGACCGCGGGGCTGGGCGGGATGGGCGGCGCGCAGCCCCTCGCGGTGACGATGAACGGCGGGGTGGCGATCTGTGTCGATTGCGACCCGTCGCGGATCGCCCGGCGCATCGAGCACGGGTACCTCGACGCGGCGGCCGACTCCATCGACGACGCGCTGCGGCGGGCGACCGCCGCGCGGGACGCGGGCGAGCCGCTGTCCATCGGTCTGCTGGGCAACGCGGCCGAGGTGCTGCCCCAGATGCTCGCCATGGGTGCGCCGGTGGACATCGTCACCGACCAGACATCGGCCCACGATCCGCTCACCTACCTGCCCCGCGGCGTCCCGTTCGAGGACATGGCCGCGCTCCGGGCCGAAGACCCGGCCGGCTTCACCGCGCGGGCCAGGGAATCCATGGCCGCGCACGTCCAGGCCATGGTCGGCTTCATGGACGCGGGCGCGGAAGTCTTCGACTACGGCAACTCGATCCGCGGTGAGGCGGAACTGGCCGGCTACGAGCGCGCGTTCGCGTTCCCTGGGTTCGTCCCCGCCTACATCCGGCCGCTGTTCTGCGAGGGCCGGGGCCCGTTCCGGTGGGCCGCGCTGTCCGGTGACCCGGCGGACATCGCCGCCACCGACGCGGCCATCCTTGATCTCTTTCCCGGCAACGAGCCGCTGGCCCGCTGGATCAGGATGGCCCAGCAGAAGGTCCACTTCCAGGGCCTGCCCGCCCGGATCTGCTGGCTCGGCTACGGCGAACGGAACCTCGCCGGGCTGCGGTTCAACGACCTGGTCGCGCGCGGGACGGTACAGGCGCCGATCGTGCTGGGCCGGGACCACCTGGACTGCGGATCGGTCGCCTCGCCCTACCGGGAGACCGAGGCGATGGCCGACGGCTCGGACGCGATCGCCGACTGGCCTATCCTGAACGCGCTGGTCAACGCGGCCTCCGGCGCGTCGTGGGTGAGTGTCCACCATGGTGGCGGGGTGGGCATCGGCCGGTCGATCCACGCCGGGCAGGTGTGCGTCGCCGACGGCACCCGGCTGGCCGCGCAGAAGCTAGAGCGGGTGCTCACCAACGACCCGGCCACCGGCGTGATCAGGCACGTGGATGCCGGGTACGAGGAGGCCGAGGCGGTGGCGGTGGAGCGCGGCGTCCGCGTCCCGATGCGCGGCGTATGAGTTTCGCCGGGCTGTGGGACTCGCTGCTGCCGATCGGGCGCGACGACTCGACCGGGGGGTACCGGCGGCTCGCCTGGACGGCCGAAGACGAGCAGTGCCGGGCCTGGTTCACACATTCAGCAACCCAACGAAACCTCCGCACCCACGGTGACCGCAATGGCAATCTCTGGGCGTGGTGGGACTCGCCGGAGGCCCCCGATGACGCGGCCGCGGTGGTGACGGGCAGTCATCTCGACTCGGTGCCGGACGGGGGCGCGTTCGACGGGCCGCTCGGTGTCGCGTCGGCGTTCGCCGCCATCGACCTGCTCCGGGAGCGGGACTTCATCCCGGCCCGGCCCGTTGCGGTGGCGGCGTTCTGCGAGGAGGAGGGGGCCAGGTTCGGCGTGGCCTGCCTGGGCAGCAGGCTGCTCACCGGAGCGATCACCCCGGATGCCGCCCGCGCCCTGCGCGACGTTGACGGGATCAGCCTGGCCGAGGCGATGGCGGCGGCCGGCCACGACCCCGGCCGGCTAGGTCACGACGAGGACCTCCTCGCCAGCATCGGCGCGTACGTGGAACTGCACATCGAGCAGGGCCGGGCGCTGGCCGGCCTGGATTCGGCGATCGGGATCGCCGAGGGCATCTGGCCGCACGGCCGGTGGCGGCTTGACTTCACCGGGCAGGCCGATCACGCGGGCACGGCGGTGCTCGCCGACCGGCACGACCCCATGCTCCCGTACGCCGCCGCGGTACTGGCCGCCCGGCAGGCGGCGGCCGCGAACGGGACTCTGGCCACGTTCGGGAAGGTGATCGCCGAGCCCGGCGCCGCCAACGCCGTCTGCTCGGCGGTGACCGCCTGGCTGGATGCCCGCGCCCCGCAGGAGACCGCGCTGCGCGCCACGGTCGGCGAGGTGCTGGCCGTGGCGGAGCGGGCGGCCGCCCGGCAGGGGGTGACGTTCGCCGTCCGGCCGGAATCGATCACGCCGCCGGTCACCTTCGACCTCGGCCTGCGCGAGAGGGTGGCCGCCTCACTCAGCGCCCGGGGTATCACGGCTCCGGTGCTGCCGACCGGGGCGGGCCACGACGCGGGGGTGCTGTCCGCGTGGCTGCCCGCGGCGATGCTCTTCGTGCGCAACCCGTCCGGCGTTTCGCACGCCCCCGCCGAACATGCCGACCAGGCGGACTGCGCGGCGGGTGTCGAGGCGCTGGCCGCGGTGATCGCGGAGCTTGCGGGCCAGTGACCGGCGCGGCAGGCCGAACTGTCCGGCGGTGGCACGCCGAACTGGCCTGGCTGCCTGCTGGCGGCGTCCGCCCCGGGGTGCTGATCGAGGCGGCCGGCGACCGGTTTAGCGCCGTCACGCCCGGGGTCTCCGCCGGTGATCTCCCCGCGGGCACCGTCGCGCTGGCCGGGCTCACCCTGCCTGGCCTGGCGAATGCCCACTCTCATGCCTTCCACCGCGCACTGCGCGGCGTTGGGCAGGCCGACCATGGTTCGTTTTGGACCTGGCGGGAGCAGATGTACCAACTGGCCGAGCGCTTGGATCCGGGCAGTTACCTGGCGCTGGCCCGGGCGGTCTACGCGGAGATGGCGCTGGCTGGGGTGGCCTGTGTCGGCGAGTTCCATTATCTGCACCACGGGCCAGGCGGCACCCCGTATGCCGATCCCAACGAGATGGGCCGGGTGCTCATCGAGGCGGCGGCGCAGGCGGGCATCAGGATCACGCTGCTCGACGCCTGTTACCTGTCCGGCGGCCTGGCCGCCGACGGCACCGCGGAGCCACTCGCCCGCGCGCAACTGCGATTCAGCGATGGGGACGGCGACCGGTGGGCCGAGCGGATGGCCAGGCTCGGTGCTGGCCAGCACGGGCCTGACCAGCACGGGGTGCTGGCGCCGCACGCCCGCGCTGGGGTGGCGATTCATTCGGTGCGGGCCGTGCCGCCCGGCCAGATGCAGCCGGTGATCGCGTGGTCGCACCGGTACGGGGCGCCGCTGCACGTTCACCTGTCCGAGCAGCCGGCCGAGAACGCGGCCTGCCTCGCGGCCTACGGCGCCACCCCCACGGGGGTGCTTGACGGCGCTGGGGCCCTCGGGCCGCGCAGCACTGTGGTGCACGCGACCCACCTCACCGGGCCTGATGTGGAACTGCTCAGCGGCAGCCGCAGCGCCGCCTGCTTCTGCCCGACCACCGAGGCTGACCTGGCCGACGGGATCGGGCCTGCCTCGGCCCTGGCCGCGGCGGGCTGCCCGCTCGTCCTCGGCAGTGACAGTCACGCCGTCATCGACCTGCTGGAGGAGGCACGCCGGGTCGAACTCGGCGAGCGGCTGGCCACCGGCCGGCGCGGGCACTTCACCGCCGGCGCACTGGCCCGGGCGGCCACCCTGGCCGGGCACACCTGCCTGGGCTGGCCGGACGCGGGGGATATCGCGCCCGGCGCGCTGGCCGACCTGGTGACCGTCTCGCTGGACACACCCCGGCTGGCCGGCACCTCGGCCGCCACCGCGCTGGAATCGGTGATTTTCGCGGGGACTTCCGCGGACGTGCGCGACGTTGTGATCGGTGGGCGGGACGTGGTCCGGGATGGACGGCACCTGCTGGTGCCTGACGTTCCCGGCGCGCTGACCGCCGCCATCCGGGCTGTGCTGCCCTGACCGGCCGCGAACCCGGGCCGAGGCGCGGCTGCTGGCCAACCTGAGAGAGACGAGGACATGAACGTTCATGACATACCGCTGCACACCCTGTTCGGCGACGAGGCGTCGCTCGGCGACCTGGCCGGCCAGGCGCTGCTGATCGTCAATGTGGCGTCCAAGTGCGGCCTGACACCGCAGTACGAGAAGCTCGAAGAGCTGCAGCGGACCTACGCCGACCGCGGGTTCTCCGTGGTGGGCTTCCCCTGCAACCAGTTCGGCGGCCAGGAGCCGGGCTCGGCCGAGGAGATCGAGGAGTTCTGCTCGACCACCTACGGCGTGACGTTCCCCCTCTTCGAGAAGATCGAGGTGAACGGGCCGGGCCGGCACCCGCTGTACGCCGAGCTCACCACGGTCCCCGATGCCGATGGCGAAGCCGGCGACATCCAGTGGAACTTCGAGAAGTTCGTGGTGGCGCCCGACGGCTCGGTGGTCAGCAGGTTCCGGCCGGGCACGCAGCCGGACGCCCCCGAAGTGGTCAGCGTCATCGAGGCACAGCTGCCATGACACGGGCGGGCGCCGGTGGCTGACCAGTCCGATGTCCGCCGCGTCGCCTTGTCCCTTCCCGGGACGAGCGAGGCCGAGGACAGGTTCGCGTTCTCCGTCGACAACAAGGGCAAGCAAAAGGGCTTCGCCTGGGTCTGGGCGGAGCGCGTCCAGCCCAAGAAGCCTCGCGTCCCGAGGCCCGATGTGCTGGCGGTCCGGGTCGCCGACCAGCATGAGAAGCAGGCGTTGCTGGCCGCGGACGACGCGAAGTTTTTCACCGAGCCGCACTACAACGGCTTCCCCGCGGTACTCGTCCGGCTGCCCGCGATCGACGCCGACGAACTCGCGGAGCTGATCATCGACGCCTGGCGCTGCCAGGCACCCCGGGACATCGTTGATTCCTTCGAGCGGAACCGCCCGGGCTAGGGCGTTTTCCACCGGCCGGCCTAGGCTTCCGGGTAGCGAGACCCCTGTGGAGGCGCCGAATGTCCGCCGATTCCGTTACCGGGCGGATGCCCGCGATCTACCTGAGCCACGGCGCACCGCCGCTGGCGGACGACGCGCTGTGGACGAAGCAGCTCGCCGACTGGGCCCAGGCGCTGCCCAAGCCCAAGTCAGTGCTGATGATCTCGGCGCACTGGGAGGCCGCGCCGCTGGCCCTCGGCGCGACCACGACGGTGCCCTTGGTCTATGACTTCTGGGGCTTCCCCGAGAAGTACTACCAGGTTGGCTATCCGGCACCGGGCGCACCTCAGCTCGCTGACGATGTCCGCAAGTTGCTGCGGGCGGCGGGGACCCCGGTGCACGACACCGGTGACCGCGGCCTGGACCATGGCGCGTACGTGCCGCTGGTCGAGATGTACCCGGACGCCGACGTGCCCGTGCTGCAGGTCTCCATGCCGACCCTGGACCCGCGCCAGCTGTACGAGGTCGGCCGCAAGCTGGCCCCGCTGCGCGACGACGGCGTGCTCATCGTGGGCAGCGGCTTCTTCACGCACAACCTGAACGCCCTGAGCATGGACGGCCGGGTCACGTCGGTGATGTCCGAGTTCGACCACTGGGGCAGCGAAGCACTCGCCGACCGCGACCTGGACGCGTTGCTGGATTTCGAGCACAAGGCCCCGGCCGCCCGCCAGGCGCATCCGCGTACCGAGCACTTCGCGCCCTTGTTCGTCACCCTGGGCGCTTCCGATGGCGACCTCACCGGCGTGTGCACCATGATCGACGGCTTCTGGTACGGCCTGGCCAAGCGCTCCATCCAGATCCCCTGAAGTGACCATCCCCGCCGCGCGTTCCTGGGTGTTCTGAGCGTCCCGCACGCCGTGGCGGGAGTGACCCACTCCCGCCACGCGTTCTTGGTGTTCTTAGCGTGCCGCACGCCGCGGCGGCGATCATGGTGGTGGTGTTCCTTACTGTGGTGCTAACCCCGGTCGGCCGCCTCCTGAGACCGGGCGGCCCAGCCGCGCGGCTACTCTGAGATCCCGTGAGCAGGCTGATCACCAACATTGGCGAGTTGGTGACGAATGAGCCGGACGGCGTCAGCGACGGCGGGCGGCCGGGTCCTGGCGCATTCGCGGTCATCGAGGATGCGGCGCTGGTCATCGAGGCCGGCCGGGTGGCCTGGACCGGGCCGGCCGGGCAGGCACCCGCCGCCGACGAGATGACCGACGGCCAGGGGCGTTCGGTATTGCCCGGGTTCGTCGATTCCCACGCACACCTGATCTTCGCTGGGGAGCGGAGCGCGGAGTTCGCCGCGCGGATGGCTGGTGCTGCCTACCGCGCTGGCGGCATCCGGAGCACGGTCGCGGCCACCAGGGCTGCCCCGGACGCGACGTTGCGCGCGAACCTGCGCAGACTCACCACCGAGATGCTGCGCCAGGGGACAACCACGCTGGAGTGCAAGTCCGGGTACGGGCTGACGGTCGAGGATGAGCAGCGCAGCGTGCGGCTCGCGGCCGAGGTCACCCCCGAGGTCAGCTACCTCGGGGCGCATGTCGTGCCGCCCGAGTTCGAGGGCGATCCGGGCGGCTATGTAGACGTGGTCTGCGGCGCGATGCTGGACGCCTGTGCGCCGTACGCACGCTGGGTCGACGTGTTCTGCGAGCAGGGGGCTTTCGGAGCGGACGAGGCGGCCGCCGTGCTCGCTGCCGGCCGCGCCGCGGGATTGATCCCGCGGGTGCACGCCAACCAGCTCGGCCCGGGACCTGGCGTGCGGGTCGCGGTCGAGGCGGGTGCGGCCTCAGCCGACCATTGCACGTACCTGACCGACGCTGACGTGGACGCGCTCGCGTCCAGCGGCACGATCGCCACGCTGCTTCCGGGCGTCGAGTTCGCCACCAGGCAGCCCTACCCGGACGCGCGGCGGCTGCTGGCCGCGGGGGTCACGGTCGCGCTGGCCACTGACTGCAACCCGGGATCGTGCTTCACCTCCAGCATGCCATTCTGCGTGGCGCTGGCCGTCCGGGAGCTGCGGATGACCACCCAGCAGGCGGTCTGGGCCGCCACCGCGGGCGGCGCCCGGGCATTGCTCAGGACCGACGTGGGCCACCTCGGCGTCGGCGCCCGCGCCGACCTGCTCATCCTGGACGCGCCGTCGCACACCTACCTCGCGTACCGGCCCGGGGTCCCGCTGGTCGCCGCCGTCTGGCAGGCGGGGCAGCCGCTCCGGTCGTCCCGCCTTCCGGGCTGACCTTCCCGCGTTCGGGGAGGCGGGACCGGCGGGGGCGGGGTCGCGCGGCGGGGATGGCGGCCGGACGGGGGCCGGGGAGCGGCCGGACGGGGGCCGGGGAGCGGCCGAACGGGGGCCGGGGGAGTGGCGGGACGGAGGTCGGGGAGCGGCCGGAATGGCGGCCTTGGCCAGGCTCAGCTACCGTTTCTAGCGTGCGCGATCCGGGCCGGGCCGACGACGATCGCCGGCCGCATGAGATCGCCGCGAACGCTGCCCGGATCCGGCTCACCGAGCGGCTGCGGCTGGAGCCGATCGGGCCGGCCCACGCGGGCGATCTTTACCGGCTGCACCAGGACGAAGCGGTAGCGGCCTGGTACGGCGGCCGCTGGACCGCGCAGGTGGCGGAGCAGCGGGCGGCGGCCTTCGGCCGGGCGTGGCAGGCTGACGGGGTCAGCAAGTGGCTGGCGTACGATCGCGGCGCCGGCGAGATGGTCGGCCGTGGCGGCCTGTCCCGGGTGTGGCTGGCCGGCCAGGACCGCCTGGAGGTCGGCTGGACGGTACGCGCGGACCTGTGGGGGCGCGGCTACGCCACCGAGATCGGCCGGCTCAGCCTGTCATTCGCCTGGGATGAGCTCGGCGCTGCGGAGGTGGTCGCCTTCACCGAGATCCACAACCGGCGGTCCCGCGCGGTCATGGGGCGCCTCAGGATGGGCGACGCCGGGCTTATCGGGCACCACGGAGAGCAGTTCGTCCTCTACACGATCAGCCGGAGCGGAGGGCCGGGTAGCGGCAATCCCCGCTAGATCGTTGATCGGGGAATGCGGGCAGGTCAGATGTGGTCGTAGGCGATCAGGGACCGCTTGACGGGTGCGCCGATGAGCCAGTTGTGCCAGATGACCGCGTTGAGGGCGAGGAGCCGCTGGATGATGCGGGCCCACAGGCCTGCGGGGATGCGGCCGCCGTGGCGTTCGAGGCCGAGCTGGTTCTTCAGCGTCCAGATGATCGCCTCGACGCGCTGGCGGAGCCAGTCCGGGAACGGGCGGGGCTGTTTCTCGTCCCTGCGGGCGGGCCGGACCAGGGTCAGGTCCAGGCCGCCGCCGGCGAAGAAGTCCTCGGTGTCCTGCCCGGACAGGCCCTTGTCCGTGACCACGGTGCTGCCGGGGGCGGGCCGGTTCGCGGGCTGGCGTTCCAGGGTCTGCCGGGCCTGGTCCCGCTCGCCGTGCAGTTTCGGGTTCGCGAGGCTGAACCCGGTGACGGTGCCGTCGCAGGTGCAGATGAGCAGCAGCTTGCTGCCCCAGTACCAGCGGGAATGACTCGGGCAGTAGCCGTATCCGGCGTATCCGGACAGGCCAGAGCGTTTCGCGGTGACCGCGGAGGTGCCGCACGGGACGGGGGTGGCGTCCATCAGCCGCAGCAGCTCCGTGGTGGCGGGCGTGTGATCGGCGAGCCAGCGCAGGGCTGCCTCCATCAGCGGCGCGAGATGCCTCAGCCGGGCGTTGTACTCGCCCTGGCTCAGGAGCCGCGGGAACAGGTGCCCGACGAGTTTCGGGGCGGCGCGCAGCCAGTGCCGCTCGCCGTCGTAGCGCAGCAGCACCTGCGCGACGGCGATGCACGCGAGCTCGGCGTCGGTCACCGCGGGCCGGCCGCCCGGCCCGCGCCGGGCGAATCCCCGCGCGGGGATGATGCGGTCCGTCAGTTCCACGTAAAGTGCGGTCAGGAGAGTGTCCAGGTCGGCGATCACGATGGCTTCCCAAGGTCAGACGTGTGTAGACACGCCGAATCCTGGACACTCTTCCCTTTCAGGTCACGAACCCTGCGCGGCGTGTCGCCGAACACGCCTCCCGCCAGCCGTTAAACCCGATCAACGATCTAGTTCGCATCTGGTGGTGGAGAACGAAGAACAGTTGGGATTCTTGCCGCGGGCCCGTGGCTGGACGGGTTGGCCGAAACCTACGACTTAACGGCTACTCGTTCTCGATCGGCCAGCGGGTCAGAAAGGCTCCCAGCGCATTGTCGATATCGCGGCCGCGGTCGGTGGGCTCATCGTCGGACCGGAGATGGTTGGAGAACTCGGTGGACAAGACGTTCATCACCGCGACTCGTTCATCGCGGCTCGGCTCCTCGTGGCTGAGCAGGTCGGTCAGCAGGCCGGTGTCTTTCTTACCGATCACCTCACTGAACACCGACCGGTACCGGGCAGGAAGGGAATCGACGACGGTACTCAAGGGCTTCTCCATCCGCAAGTCCGTCACGGTGCTCGCCAGGCGCTCATGACCGATCGCCGACGAGTCATGCGGGATGTCACTCACGCTCTGCTGGCTCAGTTCGTCCAGCGTGCCGTTCACGCCCGCAGCAGCTTGCTCTAACGCGGCAAGATCGACGCTGAATCCCGCGGACATTCCGGCCTCCCTGCCATCCGGACGTCAGGACCCGTGCCCCAAAGGTTACATCAGATACCTCGGGCGGCCACATGGCGTTAAGGTGATTCGGGCAGAAGATCCATCGTTGCTTGGTTTGGGTTTGGCAGCGCTATTTGGGCGTCAAAGTCGCCGGCAAGGCCACATCCGCAGTCGAACTGCAACCCCTGCTCCCTGCGATCGAGCGCCTGGCCATGAGCTATGCCGGGTTATCGAGCACCACGGAGAGCGGTTCGTCCGCTAAATCATCAGCCCGGGGCGGACGGCCGGATCAGCCGGGCCGCAAGGCCGGGTAGCGGCCAGCGAACCTGATCAGCGGCTCACCCGAGTCAGCCACGTACGACACACCGAGTACCGATGCGATGACAAGCAGGTGATCGCCGGCCTCCAGCCGCTGGCTGGCCTCACATTCCAGCGCCGCGAGGCCACCCTCGGGGATCAGCGCCCCGGACTGCGCCCCGCGGAAATGGGGCACACCGTCGAGCAGCAGCCGGGCGCTCGGCCGGCCCGCCGCGCCGAACCGTCCGGCGAGCGAGCGCTGGGTCGCGGCCAGGACGGTCACCCCGAACCGGCTGACCCGGCTGAGCACCTCGGCCGGGTACGAATCGGCGATCAGCGACACGACCACCAGCGGAGGTGCGAGCGACAGCGGGCAGAACGCGCTGACCGTCGTTCCGATGTCATCCCGGCCGTCGCTCACGGTGACCAGGGTGACGCCGGACGCGAACACCGAGAGTGCCTCCGCCAGCCGCCCGCCGGGGTCATCCCCGGGCATCACGGGCCCGGGGTCATCCCCGGGCATCCGCGGCACGGACCAGATACGCGCCGGGCGGGCACGACCGGGGCGGATACCGAGCGTCCGGTCAATGGATGGTCCACGGGCCAGGCAAAATCAGCGGTCCGTAGGACGGCAGGCCGACGTTGGCCGCGAGCCGCCAGACCGGGCCCCAGCTCTCGGCGAACAGGCCCGCGTGCGCGGCGGATCGGTCGTCGCTCGATTCCGGCGGGCGGACCCGGTCCAGCGGACGGATCCGCGGGTACAGCCGCAGCGGAGCGCTATCCGGCAGGCCTGCCTTCTGCCTGGCCAAGGCCACCGCCGTCGCCAGCCCGCCAAGCTCGTCGACCAGGCCGTTGTCCGCGGCATCGGCCCCGCTCCACACCCGGCCCCGGGCGAGTTCATGCACCTGCTCGGCGGACATGCCGCGGCCGGCCGCGACCTTGCCAGTAAAGTCCGCGTAGATCCGGTCCAGCCAGGTGTTGACCCGCGACCACTCGTCTTCGCTAAACGGATGACTCGTGGCGAACATGTCCGCGTGAGCGCCCTCGCGGACCGAGTCAGTGCTCACCCCGGCCCGCTGCAGCAGGCCATTCAGCACCGGCTTGCCGGCCAGGACGCCGATCGAGCCGGTCACGGTGCCGGGCTCGGCGACGATCGCGTCGGCGGCCATCGCGATGAAGTAGCCGCCGGAGGCGGCCACATCGCCCATGGAGACAAGGACGGGCGTGCCCGCCTCCCGGGCCCGCACCACTTCGCGCCATATCGAGTCGGACGCGACATACGAGCCGCCCGGGCTGTTGACCCGCAGCACGATCGCCCGGGCCCGGTGGTCCGCCGCGGCGGCGCGCAGCGCGGCGGTCATCGTGTCAGACCCCATGGAGCCGGAGGCCAGCGGTCCGCGGCCGCTGCGGCCACGGCGGATCGGGCCGGTCGCGTAGATGAGGGCGATGACATCCTCACCCGGGTTCGGGAGCTTGCGGGCGCGTTGCGCGAGCGCCCGCGAGCGCTGGTAGCGGCTGAGATAAAGCAGGTAGGCGTCCGGGCCGACTTCCTTGCGGACCTCCGCGTACACCTCGTCGCGGTAGCCGAGCGCGTCAACCAGGCGGGCGTCAAGCGCCTCGTCGGCTAGGAACGGGCCGCGGTCGACGAGCGCCCTGGCCTCGCGCACCGGGACTTCGAGGCGCTGCCCGATCGCCTCGGTGATCTGCTCGACGATCGAGGTGGCCAGCCGCTGCATGGCCTCCCTGGCCGGTTCGGTGAAGCCGTGCTCGGTCAGCCGTTCGGCGGCGCTCTTGTACTCATGCCGCTTGCCGACCTGGAAGTCGATGCCGAGCTTGTCCATTGCGCCGCGGTAGAACCAGTTCTCCATGCTGATCCCGGTCAGCCCGACGTCACCGGACGGTTGCAGGTAGATGCGGTCGAACGCGGTCGCCAGGTAATACGGCACGTTGCCTGGCGAAAAGTCGCCGAACGTCTCCGCCCAAGCCACCGTGAGCTTGCCGGAACGTGCGAATTCCTGGACCGCGGTGCGCAGTTCCTGGACCTGGGCGAGCCCGATGCCCCGGCCGCCGACCTTCACGATCAGGGCCCTGACCCGGTCGTCGGTGCGGGCGCGGCGGAGCCCGTCAAGGACGTCGGCCAGCCTGGTCCGCCGCATCGTCAGCACCGCCGACACAGGATCGGCGGGAGGCTCCTCCGCGATTCCCTCCGTCAGGTCCAGTTCCAGGATCAGCGGAGCCGTCCTGCGCTGGCGCAGCCTGGTGATCCGGTCAGGAAGCAGCGAACTCACCATGCGAACCAGCTTACGGCTCGGTGCGGGCGCTGTGGCCGGCTGTCGGCGATGGGCCGCCCGCTGTCGGCGATGGATCGCCGGCGTCCGGGAGGACCCGCCGGACCTGCGCTATCGTCGGTCACGATGGCCGGAGGCGATGGCAACGGCTGGGCCGAGTGCGGCCTGGGACACCGGCACTGGGGCACCCACGGGGCTGCTGGCCTGCTGGTTTACGCGCATGACCAGGCCGGACGGCCGTGTGTGCTGCTGCTGCACCGGGCCAGCTGGACCCAGCATGGCGGCACCTGGGGACCACCGGGCGGCGCCCGGGACAGCCACGAGTCTGCGGTGGCCGCCGCCCTGCGCGAGGCCGCCGAGGAGTGCGGTGTGCCTCCCGGCGCGGTCCGCGTCCAGGGCATCCTGCGCGACGATCACAGGGGCTGGTCCTACACGACGGTGATCGCGGACGCTCAGTCGGCTTTCCCGGTCCGCGCGGCGAGCCGGGAGGGCATCGAGGCCGCCTGGGTGCCGGTGGCCGACGTCGGTTCGCTGCCCCTGCATCCCGGCTTCGCACGCACCTGGCCGGTTCTCCGTGACGCGCTGGAACCGGTCACCGTGATCGTGGATGGCGCGAACGTGGTGGGCGCGCGCGCCGACGGATGGTGGCGAGACCGGGCTGGCGCCGCTGTGCGCCTGCACGGTGAACTGGCCGCCCTGAGCGCCCGCGGGGTGCCGTCATTCCCCGATGGCGTGGCGGGTGTGGCCCTGGACCGCTGGTTCCCGCAGATCATCCTGGTCATCGAGGGAGCGGCCCGGGCCGCCGCCGGCCGCCTGGCGGCTGCGGCGCACCGCAGCCCGGCCGGGAACCGAAGCCCCGCCAGCAACAGCCCGGCCAGCAACAGCCCGGCCAGCCGCCGCCTGGCGAACCGCCGCCTGGCAGACGGCGTTCTGGTCGTGAGTGCGCCTGGCAGTGGTGACGACACGATCGCCGCGCTGGCGGCGGAAACCGATGGCCGCCGCCTGGTGGTAACCGCCGACCGTGAGCTGCGCCGCCGGTGCGTGGAGGTCGGGGCGGCCGTTACCGGGCCTCGCTGGCTCCTCGGCCTCCTCTGACGGCGGCCAGGATCGGCGGGGCTCGGCGGTCACGCTCGCCGCCGCCGGGACCGGCCGCCAGCTGGTCACGGTGACGGCGGCGTCCTACGGGGCGGCGCAGGCCGAACTCTCCGCCTACCACCAGGTGAGCGGGCGATGGCGGCGGAGCTTCGGGCCGTGGCCGGCGTGGATCGGCCGTAACGGGATGGCCCGGCCGGGCGCCAAGCGAGAAGGCGATGGCAGTACGCCGTCTGGGACATTCGGCTTCGGGTTCCTCTTTCGGAGTCGCCCCGGACCCAGGGGTGCGATTCCCGTACCGGGTGGTGCATGGCTTTGACTTCTGGGACGACGACCCGTCGAGCCCGCTCTACAACGAGTGGGTGGATGATCGGTATGCCAGGCCTGGCACGGATCCTGAGCCGATGGACGTGTCCGCCTACGACTACGGCGCCATCATCGGGTACAACACCGCCCGCACACCCGGGCTCGGTAGCGCCATCTTTCTGCACGTGAGCACCGGCACGCCCACGGCGGGCTGCGTGGCCTTGCCGAAGGACGAGCTACTGAAGATCATGCGATGGCTTAACCCTGGCGCATCACCGCAGATCAAGATGGGCGTTGCGGTGCCTGTCGATAGCGCTCGGTAACAGCTCATCACCCGGCCCGGGACCAGTCAATGGGCCGGAGCGGTCAGGCCGATGGTTCCGGCGCGGTGAACTTCCGGCGGCGGGCGGCCCTGAGGCACTCGCGCCCTACCGAGCGCAGCAATGGCCTGGTGGCGCGCAGAACCGGCCGGGCTGCGAAATAGGATCCGGCCAGTGCGCTGGCGCCGACCCCGAGATCGATCGAGATGCGTCCCTGCTTGGCCCAGTACACGTCCTTGAGGTCCAGCAGCAGCGCGAACTCGTCGACAATGAGCGCCAGCCCGCCCCCGTAGCTGAGCGCCACTGCAGGATGCCTGCGGTGCACGTCCTCACCGCGGACCGCGATGGCGCCCACTCCGGTGAGCATCCCGATTCCCCACAGGTAGTGATGCAGGTGCTCGCCGCCCGCACTGAAGTTGCGGAACGGGCCTTTTCCGGCCCTGATCGCGTACGTGATGCCGCGGGTCGCCGCGAAGGTCGCCGTAAAAGCGAGCCAGCTGAGCAGGGCGGAACGCTGCCCCGGGTCAAGTTCCTCATTGAACGAGGAGCGCACGCCACGCGTGAGCCTCGGCACGGCAGCGGTCATGGCGTCGGTCACATTCGCACCATACTCGCCGAGGTCACGGCGGCATCGCAGGTCCGGGGGGGCGGGTCAGGTCCGGGGTGTGGGGCAGGTCACGGCGGATGGGGCTCCGGTTGTGCTTGGGTCGGGAGGTGACCGTTGCCGAGGTGTTCGCGCTGATCGGGGTGGGCGTGATGGCGGGCATCGTGAGCACGGTGGCGAGCCTGGCGTCCGTGGTCTCCTATCCGGCGCTGCTCGCGCTCGGCCTCCCCCCGCTGTCCGCGAACGTGACGAATACCGTCGCTCTCCTGTTCACCGGCGTGGGTGCGACGGTGGGTTCACGGCCGGAACTGGCTGGGCAGTGGCGCCGGGCGGGCCGCCTCGGCCTGGTCACCGCCGCCGGCGGGGCCGCGGGTGCGGCGTTGCTGCTGGCCACGCCGGCCCGGACGTTCGAGGACGTGGCCCCGCTCCTGATCGGGGGCGCGTCGCTGGTCCTGCTCTGGCAGACGCGGCGGGCCCCTCAGCCCCGGTCGGCCGGTGGCGAGCGCAGCCCGCTGCTGGTGGCCGCGCTGTTCTGCGTCGCGATGTATGTCGGGTACTTCGGAGCGGCCGCGGGGATCATGCTGCTCGCCATCCTCACCCCCGTGCTGGCTGAGTCGATGGCCAGGACCAACGCCGTGAAGAACGTCCTCACTGGGCTGGCCAACGCGGTCGCGGCGGCGGGCTTCGCCCTGTTCGGGCCGGTGCACTGGGCGTTCGTGGTACCGCTCGCGGTGGGTTTCCTGATCGGCGGGTGGATCGGCCCAGCCCTGGTGCGCAGGCTGCCGGGGCGGGCGCTGCGCATCTTCATCGGCTGCTGCGGCATCGCCCTCGCGGTCAAGCTCGCCCTGAGTGCTTACCGTTGACCAGCGCCATTGACGCACCATGTCGATTTTCGATACTATCGTTTCTCGATATGCAGAATGGTTACATCGGCGGCTTGCGCCAGGGGCCGCTGCGGCGCGGGAGGCGGGTCGGCAGATGAGCACTGACAACGAACGGTTGACCAGCCCCCTGGCGCAGACAACCCAGTTCATCGGCCTCGGACTTGCCGCCATTATCCTGCTCAGCGCGGTGACCGCGGTCGTCGGCCAGGGCTCCATCGGCGGATTCGGGGCAGGTTCCCGGTTCATCTGCGCCACCGACCCGTATATCGGCACCTCCACATCCGGGGATGCCAGCGCGGAGCCGTACCGCACGCGACCCGGTTCCACCTTCGACACCGACTTCAACCTCCGCGCGTGCACCAGTCACCCGACTGCGGCGCAGCGGGTCCTTGACACGCTGACCAGCCTGCCCACGGTTCTCCTGTACGCGTGCATTCTGTTGCTGCTCTGGCGCCTCATCCGCGCGGCGCGGCGCGACGGCCCCTTTACGCTGCGAGTGGCCGCGACGATGCGACTGCTTGGGTGGCTGGTCATTGTGGGTGCCGTGACCGCGGGCGGAATCCAGCAACTTGCGTCGGGCATGCTGGTCAACTCCATGCTGACGCAGCCCGCCGAATCGCCCGGCAACCTGTTCAGCGCAGTCTTGTACGCCCTGCTGCCGGTGCCTCTCCTGGCTGGCGCGGCGCTGATCACCTTCGCCCGGATCATCAGGCTCGGCGCTGCCATGGATGACGAGATCAAGGCGACCGTGTGAGGGCAGCCGATGGCGGGGACGAGCAGCCATCCCCGATCCAGATCCGCCTGGATGACCTGCTTGCGGAGCGGGGGATGACGCTGACTGCGCTGGCGGAGCAGGTTGGGATCACCGTCGTTAATTTGTCGATCCTGAAGAACGGGAGGGCTCGGGCTATCCGCTTCAGCACCCTGGCCCGGCTCTGCGACGCTCTCCGCTGCCAGCCCGGGGATCTGCTCAGCTACGCTCAGCGCCCGGTCACGACTCGGGAACCAGCCAGAGGACGCCGAGCGGCGGAAGGGTGATCACAGCCGAGGCTGGCCGGCCGTGCCACGGCTCCGGGACGGCATCTACCACGCCGAGGTTGCCCACTCCGCTGCCGCCGTAGCCGGCCGCGTCCGTGTTGAGCACCTCGACCCACCGGCCCGCGTGCGGGAGCCCGACCCGGTACTCCGAATGCGGGTCTCCCGAGAAGTTCGCGATGCAGGCGAGGACCGAGGCCCCTTCGGCACCGGTCCCCGGATCGCCCGAGGCCGGGGCGCCGGCCGCAGGGGCACCGGAGAAGCGCAGGAACGACAGGGTGTTCCCCTTGGCGTCGTTCGCGTCGATCCAGCCGAACCCCTCCGGCGAGTAGTCGAGCGCCCACAGCGCGGGGGCGCTGCGGTAGGCCTGGTTGAGGTCGCGGACCAGGCGCTGCGTCCCGGAGTGGTAGTCGTCGTCCAGCACCCACCAGTCGAGGCCGTTCTCCTGGGACCACTCCGCGCCCTGGCCGAACTCGGAGCCCATGAACAGCAACTGCTTGCCCGGATGGGCCCACATGTAGGCCAGCAGGGCCCGCAGCCCGGCGAAACGGCGCCAGTCATCGCCCGGCATCTTGCCGATCAGCGACCCCTTGCCGTGTACGACCTCGTCGTGCGAGAGCGGCAGGATGAAGTTCTCACTGAAGGCGTACATCAACGAGAACGTGATCTCGTTGTGGTGATAGTGGCGGAACAGCGGATCGTGCGAGAAATAGCTCAGCGTGTCGTGCATCCAGCCCAGGTTCCACTTGAAGCCGAACCCCAGGCCGCCCAGATGCACCGGGCGGGTCACGCCGGGCCACGCGGTGGACTCCTCGGCGATCATCATGACCCCCGGGACCCGCCGGTAGCAGGTGGCATTGACCTCCTGGAGGAAGGACACGGCCTCGATGTTCTCCCGGCCGCCGAACTGGTTCGGCGCCCATTCGCCATCTTTCCGCGAGTAGTCCAGGTAGAGCATGGAGGCCACCGCGTCCACCCGGAGCCCGTCCACATGGAACTCCTCAAGCCAGTACAGGGCGTTGGCGACCAGGAAGTTACGCACCTCGTTGCGCCCGTAGTTGAAGATATACGTGCCCCAGTCCGGGTGCTCGCCGCGCCGCGGGTCGGGGTGCTCGTACAGCGGGGTGCCGTCGAAGCGCGCCAGCGCCCAGTCGTCACGCGGGAAATGCGCGGGCACCCAGTCGAGGATGACGCCGATGCCCGCCTGGTGCAGCCGGTCCACCAGGTAACGGAACTCATCGGGTGTCCCGAATCGGGCGGTCGGCGCGTAATACGAGGTCACCTGGTAACCCCATGGAGCCGCCGAACGGGTGCTCGGCGACCGGCAGGAACTCCAC
This sequence comes from uncultured Actinomycetes bacterium, assembly GCA_963822825.1. Lineage (GTDB taxonomy): Bacteria > Actinomycetota > Actinomycetes > Streptosporangiales > Streptosporangiaceae > JAWWPY01. The sequence continues at coordinate 326,346 of CAWGIW010000003.1, forward strand.
GTGGGTGAATCCGAGCCTGGCCACATAGCCGGTCAGTTCCTCGGCCAGGTCGGTGTAGGACAGGCCCGGGCGCCACGATCCGAGGTGCACCTCGTAGATGCTGACCGGCTCGCGTGACCGCTCACCCTGCGCCCGCGCCGCCAGCCAGTCCCCGTCACCCCACTCGTAGTCCGAGCGGTACACGACGGACGCGGTGGCCGGCGGGCGCTCCGCCAGGTTCGCCATCGGATCGGCCTTGCGCCGCCACTGCCCGTCCGGGGCGCAGACGTCGAACTTGTACCGCGCGCCCTCGCCGGCCCCGGGCAGGTAGATCTCCCAGATCCCGGCCCCGCCGAGCGAGCGCATCGGGTGCCCGCGGCCGTCCCAGTGGTTGAAGTCCCCGAGCAGCCGCACCCCCCGCGCGTTCGGCGCCCAGACCGCGAACGACGTGCCGACCACCGGCTCGAATCCCGGGGTGGCGGCCGGCGCGGTCCCGTCCGGCCGGTGCACGTGCGCCCCCAGGACCTCCCAGAGCTGCTCGTGCCTGCCCTCGCCGATCAGGTACAGATCCACCTCGCCCAGCGTGGGCAGGTGCCGGTAGGGGTCATCGGTGAGCGTTTCCGGGAGCGTCCCGCCGTCCGGGCCGGGATAGCTGACCGCGAGCCGGTAGTCGGGCACCTTCTGCGCCGGCAGGGTCACCGCGAAGACGCCCTCGTGGACATGGTCCATGGGGAAGCGTGTCCCGTCCGGCAGGACCACCGCGACGGACTTGGCCAGCGGCCGCAGCGCGCGCACGATGACGCCACCATCCGGCCCGGCGTGCGTTGCGGCGGAGTGCGTTGCGGCGGGGTGCGTTGCGGCGGGGTGCGTTGCGGCGGGGTGCGTTGCGGCGGGATGCGCGCCCAGCACGGAATGCGGGTCGTGGTGGGTTCCGGCCACGATCCGGTCGATCTCTCCCAGGCTTACCTGCGCGGCCCGGTCCGGGGTGCTGGCCATCTCAGGCGTCGGCGATCGAGCCGAGCGGGATGTCCAGCCAGTCGGGCCGGTTCCTGGCCTCGTACATCACCTCATAGACCGCCTTGTCGAGGACGAGTGCGCGCAGCAGGGTCGCGTGCGCGGCCGGATCCATACCGCCCGCCTCCGCGTACCCGGAGCAGAACGCGGACTGGTTGCGCCGCACCCATTCGCGGGCCGCGTCGCGCACGCGGGCCTGGTCGGCGTGCGAGCGTAGCTGATGGCGGGCAGCGTAGTCGAACGACCGGAGCATGCCCGCGACGTCGCGGAGCGCGGGGGAGCGCGCCCGGCGCTGGGCCAGCGGGACGGCGGGCTCGCCTTCGAAGTCCAGCACGACCCAGCCGGTCTGGGTGCGCATAACCTGCCCGAGGTGGTAGTCGCCGTGGACCCGCTGCACCAGCAGTGGCTGGCCCAGCTTGGCCAGGTCGGAAAAGGCGGCACCGATCAGGTCCGCGTGCCTGGCGAGCTCCGGGACAGCGGCCAGGGCCATATCCAGCCGGTGGAACATCTGCCGGGCCAGGTCGGTGGCCGCCTCCGCGGGGAGTTCGTCGGTGCCGAAGGCCTCGGCCAGGTCCTGGTGCACCTCGGCGGTGGCCACGCCGAGCCGGTGCGCCTCGCCGGCGAAATCCCCGCCGGCCTCCGCCGCGTGCGTGCCGTCGCCCGCGTACAGGTCGCGCACGCTGGTCGCGGCCAGCGACCAGCCGTCCGCCGCGGCCCGCAGGTACCTGGACAGGATGCCGAGGATGGTCGGCGCGCCGTCCATGCGTGTCTCGATCCAGCCCAGCGGCTCCGCCACGTGCGGCGAGCCGAGCCGGGCCAGCGCGCGCGGCACCTCCAGGTCGGGGTTGGGGCCAGGCGAAAGGCGGCGGAAGACCTTGAGGATGCTGGTCTCGGCGAACATCAGGCTGGTGTTGCTCTGCTCGCCGGTGAGCACCAGGCTGTCCAGGCCGGTATCGATCATCGCGCCGGGCTCCCGGGCGAAGCGCACCGGCCCGGCCTGCTCGCCGCTGGCGATGGCGCTGAGCAGCAGCCTGGTGAGATCCGGGTCGTGCAGCGCGTCGTAGGCCGTCACCGTGCCGTCCCCGCTGCCGCTCCGGGCGGCCCCGCTGTCCCCGCTGCCGCTCCGGGCGGCCCCGCTGCCCCCGCTGGCGGCTGCCCCGCTGCCCCCGCTCCCGGCATCGGGGCCGACGCTGCCGATGACGGCGTGCTCGAGCCGGTCCGGGATGTGTCCCCGCAGGCCGACGAAGACCTGGTATGAGTCAACGCTGCTGCCCTGCGACACGTCGATGATCAGGTGCCGCATCCCCGGGTCACCGGCCACGAGCTCCGTATCAGCCACGATCGCCAAGTCCAGGATCCTGGCTCCTTTGCCAGCGAACCACCGCCGGGTGGACATCCACTCCGCCAGCGTTTCCTCGAATCTCATAGTTCCGATCTACCCCGTCCGTCTACCCCGTCCGCAAATGTCATGATTCCGGTCTACCCCGTCCACGGCAAACATGCAGGCGGTCGAAGATCACCCTTCCCTGAATGTGCGGCCGTGCCACACCCGGCGCGGTGATCTTCCCCCGGCGTCAACGTGGGTGCTCTGCCTTGGCCGTCGGCAGCTGGAACCAGTAGAAACCGTGGCCGGGCAGCGTCAGCAGGTAGCTGAGCTCTCCGATCGGGGGGAAGCTGACCCCGCCCATGCACTCCACAGGGGTGACCCCCCGGAAACGCCGCAGGTCCAGTTCGACCGGCTGCGGGAACCGGGAGAGGTTGTTGACACACAGGATGCGGTCGGTGACGTCCATGCCTTCTGGCCAGTGGCCGTTCCCGTCGTAGGCCCGGACGAACGCCAGCACGCTCGGGTTGGAGGAACTGAGTTCCTCGTATCCGCCCAGGCCGAAAACGGGGTGCTGCTTGCGGATCTCGATCACCCGCTTGGTCCAGTGCAGCAGCGAGCCGGCGTTGTGCTGCTGGGCCTCGACGTTCAGGGCCTGGTAGCCGTAGATCGGGTCCATGAGCATAGGCAGGTAGAGCCGGGCTGGGTCGCAGCTGGAGAAGCCCGCGTTCCGGTCGGGCGTCCACTGCATCGGGGTGCGAACCCCGTCCCGGTCACCGAGCCAGATGTTGTCGCCCATCCCGATCTCGTCGCCGTAGTAGAGCACCGGCGAGCCGGGCAGCGACAGCAGCAGCGCGGTGAACAGCTCAAGCTGGTTGCGGTCGTTGTCGAGCAGCGGGGCGAGCCGGCGCCGGATGCCGATGTTCGCCTTCATCCGCGGGTCCTTGGCGTATTCGGACCACATGTAGTCGCGCTCGTCGTCGGTGACCATCTCCAGCGTCAGCTCATCGTGGTTGCGCAGGAAGATGCCCCACTGGGAGCTGCCGGGGATCTGCGGGGTCTGGGCCATGATCTCCGAGATCGGGTACCGCTGCTCGCGCCGCACCGCCATGAAGATGCGCGGCATCAGCGGGAAGTGGAACGCCATGTGGCACTCATTGCCGCCGGTCTCGGGGTCGCCGAAGTACTGGACCACATCGCCTGGCCACTGGTTGGCCTCGGCCAGCAGCACCCGGTCGGGGTAGAGCCGGTCCACCTCGGCGCGGATCCGCTTGAGGTACTCGTGCGTCTCCTTCAGGTTCTCGCAGTTGGTGCCCTCCCGCTCGTACAGGTAGGGGACGGCGTCCAGCCGGAACCCGTCGATGCCCAGGTCGAGCCAGAACCGCAGGACCTCGATCATGGCGTCCTGGACCCGCGGGTTCTCGTAGTTCAGGTCCGGCTGGTGGGCGAAGAACCGGTGCCAGTAGTACTGGCCGCGGACTGGGTCGTAGGTCCAGTTGGACTGCTCGGTGTCCACGAAGATGACCCGCGCGTCGGCGTACCGGTCGTCGCTGTCGGACCAGACGTAGAAGTCGCCGTAGGGACCCTCCGGGTCGCTGCGGGACGCCTGGAACCAGGGGTGCTGGTCACTGGTGTGATTCATGACGAGGTCGGCGATGACCCGCATGCCGCGCTCGTGGGCGGCGTCAACCAATTCGACGAAATCCCCAATATGCCCGAAATCCGGCAGGACGGAGGTGAAGTCGGAGATGTCATATCCGCCGTCGCGCAGCGGCGAGGTGTAGATCGGCAGCAGCCAGATGCAGTCGATCCCGAGCCACTGGAGGTAATCGAGCCGGGCGGTCAGGCCGCGCAGATCCCCGGTGCCGTCCCCATTGGAGTCGTGAAACCCGCGGACCAGGACCTCGTAGAAAACCGCACGTTTGTACCACTGCTGATCCCGTGGCTTCTCAAAGGAGAAGGAATCTGGAATGGGCTCAGCCGGACCCGTCGCGAAACTTGGCACGTTCGGCGGGAGCGAGAGACCCCCGGGGCCGGGACGGCCCGGCTCAGGCTCTGTGGCCACTGACGTCTCCTGCGGATAGATCGGGCGCCATCAGCCATGCGGGTTTGGTGTGACGCTGAAGATGTGTGCGGGCTCCGTCGCCGGGTCGAGGCGCACGTAGTTGGCCTGGCCCCACCGGTAGGACGCACCAGAGAATTCGTCGGTGACAACGAAGCCGGTGTGGCTATCCATTCCAAGAGCGGGCAGATCAAGCCAGACCGTTGCCTCCCGGGGCTGATACGGGTCAAGGTTCACCACGACCAGGACGGTATCCCCTTCCTGCGCCGCACGCTTCGAGAAGCAGACCAGGTCAGGCTGGTCAACGTGATGGAACCGCAGATTCCGCAGCCAGTGCAGCGCTGGGTGGGCTTTCCTGATCGCGTTGAGCTGACTGATGAACGGCGCGATGCCTTGCGGCGGTATCTCCGCCTGAGCCCAGTCCCTGGGCCGGTAGGCGTACTTCTCCGAATTGAGGTATTCCTCACTGCCCGGCCGGATGGGGACGTTCTCGCACAGTTCGTAGCCGGAATAGATGCCCCAGGACGGCGCCAGCATAGCGGCGAGCACAGCTCGGATCTTGAACGCGGCGGGGCCGCCGTGCTGCAGGTACTCGTGCAGGATGTCCGGGGTGTTGGCGAAGAAGTTGGGCCGCATGTAAGCGGCCGCGGGACCGGCCAGCTCGCCCATGTACTCGATGATCTCGGCGGCACTGTTGCGCCAGGTGAAGTAAGTGTACGACTGGTGGAAGCCGATCTTGGCCAGGGTGCGCATCATGGCCGGGCGGGTGAACGCCTCGGCGAGGAAGATCACGTCTGGGTCGGTGCGGGCCACCTCGGCGAGCAGTCGCTCCCAGAACGGCAGCGGCTTGGTGTGCGGGTTGTCCACCCGGAAGATCCTCACCCCATGCGCCATCCAGTGCCGGAGCACCCGCAGCGCCTCCGCGTAGAGCCCTTCGAGGTCGTTGTCGAAGTTGAGAGGGTAAATGTCCTGGTACTTCTTGGGTGGGTTCTCGGCATAGGCGATGCTTCCGTCGGCCTTGGTGGTGAACCATTCGGGGTGCTTGGACACCCAGGGATGATCGGGAGAGGTCTGCAGCGCGTAGTCGAGGGCGACTTCCAGGCCAAGTTCCCGGGCCCGGGCGACGAACGCGTCGAAGTCCGCCAGCGTGCCCAGGCCAGGGTGGAGCGCGTCGTGCCCGCCCTCAGGCGAGCCGATCGCCCACGGCGAGCCCGGGTCGCCGGGGCCCGCGTGCAGCCCGTTGTTGGCCCCCTTGCGTGCGGTGGTCCCGATCGGGTGAACCGGCGGCAGGTAGACGACGTCGAACCCCATATCTGCGATCGGCTCCAGGCGGCGAGCGGCGCTGCGCAGCGTCCCGCCTATCGGCTCCCGCCGGCCCATCGGGTCGGTCTGCACCCCTTCTGAGCGCGGGAAGAACTCATACCACGAGCCGTACAGGGCCCTCACGCGGTGCACGATCACCGGGAACCTGGCCGATCGGGTGATTAGATCACGCAACGGATAGTCGGCCAGGACTGCCGTGATCTTCTCGTCGGTCGCCGCGGCCAGACGGTCCCAAGGGGGCAGAGCCGCATCCCGGAGCCGCGCGGCTACCGCCGCGAGCGCGGACCGGGCGGCGCGCGCGACCTCGGCGGCCCGCGCCGTGTTCACCCAGCGGGCGCCGGCCGTCCGGCGCTGGCTGGTGGTCACCGCCCGCACCGACTTCGCCGCGCGGTCGAACAGGAGGGCCCCCTCGGCCAGCATGAGGTCCACGTCCTGGCCGCGCGGGATCTTGATGGTGGCGTCGTGCCGCCAGTGCGCGATCGGGTCTCCCCACGCCTCCACGCGGAAGCGCCATAGCCCTTCCGAGGTGACCGTGACGTCCGCGCCGTACCGGTCGGTGCCCGGCACCAACTCACGCATGATGACCAGCGGCTCGCGCTGGCCCTCTGGGCTGATCAGCGCGACGGCGGCCCCCAGCATCTCGTGTCCCTCACGGAACACGGTGGCGCTGACGGGGAACGTCTCGCCAGATACCGCCTTGGCGGGACGCCGCCCGCAGTCCACGGTGGGCTCGATGTCAAGGATGGGGATTCGTCCGATCACCACCAAACGCTACCGAGTCGGCCGGCGTCAGCGCGAGGGGGGCCTGGCCAGTAGCTTTCCGCGGCTATTGTCCCGGGGGCAGGCACGTCTCCCGTTTAAGAGTCAGGACGGCCACCCTCGCTGACCTCGGCACGATCACCGCCACTAACCCGGGATCGTGCGGGGGGTCATAGAAGATGACTTCCCGGCCCTCCTTATCGCAAGCGATACAGGTGACTGTGACGTGACCGGCACCATGCTGCGGTACAACCTGCCAGCACAAGCAGGCCAGCCAGCCCACCGTGATCTTCCCCGGCCCGAGCCGGTGACCGTACGGACAGACCGGCGGGGCGAACGAGATGAGTGATGGGGTCACGGCATCAATATCGCAGGTCTGTTCGATCCAACCCACGACTCTTCCGAAGATCTTGTCGAATGCTTGCCCGGCATATTGCCTGCGCGATGCTCACCGCGGCTCGGTGCCGTACCGGGCCAGCACCTGCGACCCAGCTCAGCGCGTCGGCCTTCAGCCCGGGCTTCCGCCTTCGAGGCGTCGGTGCCTGCACTACGCTGCTTGCCTTGTGGGTCGCGGTAGATGGCGGTGAAGCTGCCGATACGCTTCACGCGGGCCATGATCAGTCCTTCCTCACTGGTCGGCAGAATGTGGGGAACTGGCCCTTGCCATCAAGATCGACATCGTACTGACCTGCGGGTCCACGACGCAAACGTTCGTCAGGAGCTGTCTCCGTGAGAGCCATTCGCCGCTTCACCGTGCGCACCGCGCTGCCCGAGCCGCTCACCCCACTGCGTGAGCTCATGCTGAACCTGCGCTGGTCCTGGCACGCCGAGACACGTGACCTGTTCGCCGCGATCGATCCGGCCGGGTGGGAGGCGTCCGGACATGATCCGGTGGCCCTGCTCGGCGAGGTGCCGTCGGCCCAGCTGGCGGCGCTCGCGGGCGACCAGGCTTTCCTGCACCGGCTGGGCGACGCGGCCGACGAACTGCGCCAGTACCTGTCCGGGCCGCGCTGGTACCAGGTGAGCGCGGTCCAGGCGGCGGGCGGATCCACGGTGAACGGGCCGCCGCCCGCGGCGATCGCCTACTTCTCCCCGGAATACGGCATCACCGAGGCGCTGCCGCAGTACTCGGGGGGCTCGGCATCCTGGCCGGAGATCATCTCAAGGCCGGCAGCGACCTCGGCGTGCCGCTCATCGGCGTGGGCTTGCTCTACCGGCACGGCTACTTCACCCAGTCGCTGACCCCCGCGGGCTGGCAGACGGAGCGTTACCCGGCGAACGACCCGAACGGGCTCGCGCTGTCGCTGCTCCATGACTCCGGGGGGTCGCCCATCCGGATCACCGTCGACCTGGACGCGGGCCGCGTGCTCGCTGCCCACGTCTGGCTCGCGCAGGTGGGCCGGGTTCCGCTGCTGCTGCTCGATTCCTACGTGGAGGAGAACGAGCCCGCTCTGCGTGAGGTTACCGACCGGCTCTACGGCGGCGGCAGCGATCACCGTCTGTGGCAGGAACTGCTGCTCGGCATCGGCGGCGTACGGGCCGTGCGCGCGTTCTGCGGGCTCACCGGGCATGCGGCGCCCGAGGTCTTCCACACCAACGAGGGCCACGCCGGTTTCCTCGGCCTGGAGCGGATCCGGGAGTACGCCCGCCAGGGAGTCGGCTTCGACGAGGCGATCGAGCTGTGCCGGGCGGCCACGGTGTTCACCACCCACACCCCGGTCCCGGCGGGCATCGACCGGTTCCCCCGCGAACTCGTGGCGAACCACTTCAGCGGCCCGGCCGCGGACCAGGCCCTGCCCTGCGACCGCGTGCTCGCGCTGGGCGCGGAGACGTTCCCGGGCGGCGACCCGGCCGTCTTCAACATGGCCGTGATGGGGATGCGGCTCGCGCAGCGGGTCAACGGCGTGAGCAAGCTGCACGGCCAGGTCAGCCGGGAGATGTTCGCTGGCCTGTGGCCGGGTTTCGACACCTCTGAGGTGCCGATCGGGTCGATAACGAACGGGGTGCACGCCCCGAGCTGGGTGGCCAGGCGGATCCTTGATCTGGCCACCGCGGGCACGCAGCCGGCGCCGGGCGCTGAGATGCTGCCGGAGGACGGGCACGCCTGGGAGCGCGTGGCGCACACGGCCCCGGCGCGGCTGTGGGAGATCCGCCGCGCGCTCCGCTCCCAGCTGGTGGCGCAGGTGCGGCGGCGGGTGCGCGCCTCCTGGCGGCAGCGCGGGGTCAGCGACGCGGAACTCGCCTGGACCGACGAGGTTCTCGACGAGAACCTGCTGACGATCGGCTTCGCCCGCCGCGTTCCCTCCTACAAGCGCCTCACCCTGATGCTGCACGATCCTGACCGGCTCACCGCGCTGCTGCTCGACCCGGAGTGGCCGGTACAGATCGTTATCGCCGGGAAGGCGCACCCGGCCGACGACGGCGGCAAGCGGCTGATCCAGCAGATGGTCAAGTTCGCCGACGACCCGAAGGTTCGGCATCGCATCGTGTTCCTGCCCGACTACGACATGGCGATGGCGCGGGCCCTGGTGCAGGGCTGCGACGTGTGGCTGAACAACCCACTCCGCCCCCTGGAGGCGTGTGGCACGTCGGGGATGAAGTCCGCGCTGAACGGCGGCCTGAACCTTTCTGTCCGGGATGGCTGGTGGGACGAGTGGTACGACGGCGCCGACGGCTGGGCCATCCCCTCAGCGGACGGCGTGGCGGACCCTGACCGCCGGGATGAGCTCGAGTCGGCCGCGTTGTACGACCTGCTCGGCCAGACGGTGGCGCCGCTGTTCTACGACGCTGTCCAGGACGGGCTGCCGCGCCGCTGGCTGGAGATGGTGGGGCACACGCTGCGCGCCCTCGGCCCGCGGGTCCAGGCCTCCCGGATGGTCCGCGAGTACGTGACGGAGCTCTATCTGCCCGCGGCGCGGGCATCGCGCGCGCTCACCGACGGCAGCGGGGAACCCTTCGCCGCCGCCCGGGAACTCGCGATCTGGAAGCGGCGGGTCACCGGGGCGTGGAGCGGGGTCGCCGTCGAGCACGTCGAGGCGCTCGACGGTGATCAGGTTCCCGGCGGCAAGCTGGTCGTGCGGGCCAGCGTACGGCTGGGCGAGCTGATTCCCGACGACGTGGCCGTGGAGGTGGTCTACGGCCGGGTCGGCGACGACGATGAGATCCTCGACCCAGACTGCAACGCGCTGACCATCGAGGGGCCGCCTGGGGAGGACGGGGTGGCCCGGTACGCGGGCGAGGCGGCACTCGGCCGTCCCGGCCCGTTCGGGTACACGGTCCGGGTGGTGCCCCGGCACCCCCTGCTGGCCTCGTCCGCGGAGCTGGGACTCGTCACCCTGCCCGAGATGCCGGCCGGGATGACCACCGGCGACTTGCGCTGACGCGGTCACCGCGAGCGTTACTTGGTGCGAGTAAACCGTTGCGCCCTGTATGGCGTCTAAACTTACGTAGCCTGCTCAGCCGCCATCGGTGCGGTGATGGGCCAGGCGGTATCCGCTAAGCCCTTGGGGGGGCCATGACATTCCGCATCGCCTTATGCCAACCGCGTGATGCAGTCGTGTCACTTTCCGTTCCTTGCGCAGGCTCTCCCGCACGTGAAAGGACACTGTCATCGTGAGGCCAGACATCCGTCCCGAAAACCGACTGCTGACTCCTTCCGAGGTGGCGGCCCTGTTTCGGGTAGACCCCAAGACCGTCACCCGCTGGGCCCAGCAGGGCAAGCTCCACTCGATCAGGACGCTCGGCGGTCATCGGCGCTACAGCGAGGCGGAGATCCAGCAATTCCTGGATGATCCGCAGCGGGTGCCGCTGCCCAGGGCAGCCGGGGAGTAGCCACCACGTCGGGGCCATACCCGGGGCAAGTAGGATCGTGGCCCGGGCATGGAGGTGCGGCATGGGTGAGTTCGTCCGCGTGGAGGTTGACCAGGCGGTGGCCACGATCCGGCTCGACCGGCCCACGATGAACGCGCTGAACGCCCAGGTCCAGGCGGAGATCGCCGCGGCCGCCGCGCAACTGGCGGACGACGCGACGATCCGGGCTGTGATCATTTACGGCGGGGAGAAGGTCTTCGCGGCCGGCGCCGACATCAAGGAGATGGCCGAGGCCAGTTACAGCCAGATGGCGGCGGACACCCGGCGGTTGCAGGACTCGTTCACCGCGGTCGCGAAGATTCCGAAGCCAGTGATCGCGGCCATCACGGGGTACGCCCTCGGCGGCGGCCTGGAACTCGCGCTCTGCGCCGATTTCCGGGTCGCGGGTGAGGGCGCGCGGGTCGGCCAGCCGGAGATCCTGCTGGGCATCATCCCGGGCGCGGGGGGGACCCAGCGGCTGCCCCGGCTGATCGGCCCGGCCCGGGCCAAGGACATCGTGTACACGGGCCGGTTCGTCAGCGCTCCGGAAGCACTCGCCATCGGCCTGGTGGACCAGGTCGTCGCGGACGCGGACGTTTACCAGGCGGCGCGCGGCCTGGCCAGGCGGTTTGCCGGCGGCCCGGCGGCGGCCCTGCGGGCCGCCAAGCAGGCTATCGACGAGGGGCTGGAAGTGAATCTCGACACCGGGCTCGAGATCGAGCGGCTGCACTTCGCCGGGCTGTTCGCCACCGAGGACCAGCGCACGGGAATGCGCAGCTTCGTTGAGAATGGGCCGGGCCAGGCTACATTCGCCGGGCGGTGAGCGAGACATGATGGATCCAGCAGACGGGCCCGACCTGGAGATGGTCACCGCCGCGCTCCGCGCGGACAGCGCTGACGTGGCCGTGTACGCCCGGGTGCTCACCGAGTCGCTGGGCGGGTCGCTGCCGCCCGGTGTCGTGACGATCGAGCGGGACAGGAGCGTGTCCGACCGGATGCGCGGGCGTCCGGGCGAAGTGTCCAGGATCACTGTCCGGCTGGGGGAGCGGGTCATGTCGCTGGCGGTACGCTCGGGTCAGCCCCTCGCGGAGGTATGCCGCGAGGTGCGCGGGGTAGTGCTGTCCCGCCAGCAGGTGCAAATCCAGGAATGGGCGGCCGAACTCGCCCGGGGGCTGGTCAGCTATGCGGAGCAGAATGCCCAGGCTGCGGAGGCTCTGCGTCGGCTTGTCACCGGGACCTAGGCCGGGACACTTGTGAACAGCCGGCGACGTCCTGCGCCGTCTGCACCGAGCGGCGCCCCAGTAGTTCGTAGGCTGGGAGGGCGATGACACCAGACGACCGGATGCCAGACAGGCTAGGACCCTACCGTCTGCTCGACCGCATCGGCGAGGGCGGGATGGGTGTCGTCTATCTGGCCCGCGACGCCGAGCACCGCAGCGTCGCGATCAAGGTGCTGCGCCCGTCGGTGGCGGGCGACCCCAACGCCCGCCGGCGGCTGGCCCGCGAGGTCGAGACGATGCGCCTGGTACGCAGCCCGTTCGTGGCTGAGGTGCTCGACACCGATGTGACCGGCGACATGCCCTACATCGTCACCCAGTACGTTCCGGGCCGCACCCTGGACGACGTCGTCCGTGAGGACGGGCCGGTGCAGGGGGCCGCGCTGGCCCGCCTGGCCTGCGGGCTGGCCAAGGCGCTGGCCGCGGTGCACGGGGCCGGGGTGGTGCACCGGGACCTCAAGCCGGGCAACGTGATGATGGTGAACGGGGAGCCGGTCGTCATCGACTTCGGGATCGCGCAGGCGCTGGATTCGACCCGGCTCACCATGACCGGCATGTTCATGGGCACGCCAGGTTACCTGTCGCCCGAGGTCATCGAGGGCCAGCAGAGCAGCCGGGCGTCCGACGTGCACGCCTGGGGCGCCACGGTCGCCTTCGCGGCCACCGGGCGTCCGCCGTTCGGCACCGGCTCCTACGAGACGATTTTCTACCGGATCGTGAACGGGAGCCCGGATCTCACCGGCGTGGCCGGGCCCATGCTGCCGTTGCTGACCGCGGCGCTCGGCCGCGAGCCGGCCCACCGTCCGTCCGCGGAGCAGCTCGGCGCGGCGACGGCCGCGCTGGACCCGTCGGCGCTGATCTCGCCCGCGCTGACCTCGTTTGGGGCGCCGGGTACCGGGGGGCCTGGTGCTGGAGGGCCGGGGGTGGGCGCACCGCTGGCCGCGGCCATGACCGCCGCTGGCACGCGGGCGGATGGCGCGCCGCTGCGCGCCGCCGGGCCGGGCCTGGCGTCCGGGGAGAAGGTCGGCCCGGGATGGACCGCGCAGGGTTTCGCGGGCCCGGGTTCGGCCGCGCCGGGTCTGGCCGGCCCGGGTATCACCTCGCCAGGTTTCGCGGGGGCGGCGGGCGACGCCCCGGGTACCCGGCCCATCCGAGCCGCGCCATTCCGGCCCGGCGACTACGCCGACATGCTGCCGCCGGTCAGCTACGGGCCGGCCGGGGCCGCCGCCGTCGCCGGCCGGGCGGCCGGTAACGGCGGCCCGGCCGGGACGCTTTCCCGCCGGGACTGGCCAGCCGGCGGCCCGGGGGCGGCTGCGGCTGGCCCAGCCGGGGCGCGTCACCAGTATCCGTTGCTGGTGATCGCCACGATGGTGATCGCGGCGAGCGTCAGCGTGCTCCTCCCGGTCGCGGGCACCCTGGCCGCGCTCGCGGTCCTGGTGCTGCTGCGCGCGGGCGCGCTGGCCCAGCGCGGTGTTCAACCAGAGACGCACCGACGGAGGGGGGCGGGCGGCCAGCGGCCTCGTCGCGGTGGCCGGCTTCCCCTGGTTCCTGATCCGGTCGGTCATCTCGACCCTGCTGCGGGCACCCTTCGCGCTCGCCGTGGCGGCCGCGGTGGCGATCATCACGATCGTGGCCGCGCCGGTGGATCCGGGCCCGCGGGCCGTGGCCTACGCCGCCGGGGCGCTGGTCGCGTTCTACGGGTTCGGCCCCGGCTCGCGCAAGTCACGCAAGCAGCTCAACCGGATCTTCGGTGCGATCATCGGCACCCGCACCACGGAGGCCGTCGCGCTCATCGCGTTGTGGGCGCTCGCGCTGGCCGCGGTCGCGGCGGCGATCTCCTCCTCGCCCGCCTACTGGCCGCTCGTGCCGCCCACCGGCTTCACCGCGCACCTGCCGGGCTGGCACGTGCTTAGCCAGCTGGTGCATTTCCGGTTCTGGCGCCCGCACCTGTGGTTCTAAATCAAGATCAAGAGAAAAAGCGCCTCAACGTCAACTTGCCTGCCGGTCGGGCAGGCCGCGCTCGGCCGGAGCGTGCGAACTCGGTGCCGGGCTGGCCGGGCTGGCCGGAGTGCCGCCGGCGGCGCCTGCCGCCCCGCTCGAGGCCACCGCGGCTGCGCCCGCGCTGACGCGGGCCGGGCCCGCGGTGGCCGGGGCGCGGCCCGGGGCTTGCGGTGGTTCCGCGCGGCCGGTCGGGGGCAACGGCCGGACGAGCCCGAGCGCGACCACCTCGTTGGCCAGCCGGACCCGGCGGTTGGGGCCTTCGGGAATGCGGAATTTCTGGTACAGACGCAGCAGGTGCTGCTTGACGGCCGCTTCCGTCACGACGAGGTCTCCCGCGATCTCACGGGCCGTCGCGGGCGCGACGAACGCCTCGTCGGAGAGGGAGGGCCGGCAGAGTGAGGTGAGCACGTCGAGCTCCCGGCGGGTCAGCTCCGGGCTGGCGGAACGCCGCAGCTCGACCTCGGCCGCGAAATCTTCGTGCGGGATCCCGCCCACCCGGCAGCGGGCGGCCCCGAAGGTGAGCACATCCCCGTCCTCGAGGACGCGGCGGGCGACCGGGCGCCCGTTGACCCGGGTGCCGTTTCGCGATAAGCCAAGATCGGTGACGTAGGCATACGGCCCGCGGCGGAAGATCTCGGCGTGCAGCCGAGAGACGCTCGGATCGCCCAGATGCACGTCGACGCCGCTGCCCCGGCCGATCGTCGTCACCTGCTCGCGCAGCGGGATCACGGCCCCGGTGTCCTCAATGCGAATAAAGGGCCCCTCCACGGCCGTTCCTCCTGTCTACCCGAGCAGTCACTGATGTCTCTCGGTGCAGTTACCCTCTCGGGGACGTGTCGTACCGTGTTTGGGCGATGCGGTTTCCGCCCGTAGCGCAGAAGCGGGCCGCTGGCGACCAGGAGGCGGCCGCGGAAGTACACTGCCGAGCGAGCCATCGGGAGGAACACGAAATGGCGGACAAGCCGTCCAAGGGCCTGGCTGACGTCGTCGCCGCGTCCACCGCGCTGAGCGATATCGACGGCCAGGCGGGCCGCCTGTTCTACCGCGGATACGACATCCACCAGCTGGCCGGGGCGGCGACGTTCGAGGAGATCGCCTACCTGCTGCAGCGGGGATCGCCGCCTGGCGCGGCGGAACTCGACGGTTTCCGGGCCGAGATCGCCGCCGGCCGCACCCTGGGCAAACTCGTCACCTCCAGCCTGGCCGAGATCTCGTCCAGCCAGGAACCGATGGAGGCGATGCGCACCCTGGTCTCGCTGGCCAGCGCCGACGATCTGGACAAGGACTCCAACACCCCGGATGCGAACTCCCGCAAGGCGGCCAGGCTCACCGCGCAGCAGCCGATCCTGGTGGCCGCGTATGAGGCGGCCCGGCGCGGCCGCGAGAGCCTGCCCCCCGACCCGGGACTCGGGATCGCGGCCAACTTCCTGCTCCAGATGCGCGGGACGGCGCCGTCTCCCCGCGAGGCGGAGATCCTTGATATCTGCCTGGTGCTGCACGCCGACCACACCATGAACGCGTCCACATTTGCCGCCCGGGTCTGTGCCGCCACCCTTTCGGACATGCACTCCGCGGTCGTCGCCGCGATCGGCACCCTCAAGGGGCCCTTGCACGGCGGCGCGAACGAGCAGGTCATGCGGGGCCTGGAGGCGATCATTGCCGATGCGGCCGGCGATCCGGTGGCGGCGGTCGGGCCGGTGGTCCGCGAGCGCCTCGGGCGGGGCGAGAAGATCATGGGCTTCGGGCACCGGGTCTACAAGACCGAGGACCCGCGCGCCACCCACTTGCGCCAGCTGTCCGCGGAACTCGCGGAGACGTCCGGCGACGCCACGTATTACCGCATGTCCTACGGGATGGAGGAAGCGGTCTTCGCGGAGAAGGGCCTGTACCCGAACGTGGACTTCTACGCCGCCAGCGTCTACCACTACCTCGGTATCCCCACGGACCTGTTCACCCCGGTCTTCTCGGTGAGCCGGATGGCCGGGTGGACGGCCCACATCATGGAGCAGCACGCGGACAACAGGCTGATCCGGCCGGACAGCGAGTACATCGGCGACCGGGACCTCACCTGGACCGCACTGGCCCAGCGGTGATCAGCACGGAACGAGACGCGGAGCCCGGCACCCGCCGGGCGCGCAGGCGCCGGGCGGCCAGGGGGGCGCAGGTTCCCTATTTCGTCGTGCTGGCCGTAGCCGTGGGCGGGGTGGCCTGGGCATGGCAGGGCCAGCAATACGTCAGGGGCGGTACCTTGGCTATGGCGGGCGCGCTGTTCGTCGCCGCGCTGGCCAGGCTGGTGCTGCCGGATCGGCGGGCGGGGATGCTCGCCTCCAGGCGGCGTCTCATTGACGTGACGGCGCTGGCCGTCCTGGCCACCGGCCTGCTGGTCGCTGGTCTCGTGCTGCCGACACCGTCCTAGTGGTGATAGACCACTTGGCAGTCAGACGCAGGTTAACGAAAGGGAAGTCGGCGGCATGCCCAAGATCAAGGTACAGAACCCCGTCGTAGAGATCGACGGCGACGAGATGACCCGGATCATC